>CAVZUX010000032.1:0-167932 GCA_963778435.1 uncultured Actinomycetota bacterium | reverse complement strand
CCTCGGCATGATTTCCACTGACCCACGTACGGCACGCGATCTTCCTGCATGGGGGCTCCCGCCCCCCATCCCCTGGCTTGGGGCCCATTGACCACGCCGTTACGCTTGATCCCCAGGTACATGAGGAGGTTACGCGTGGTCTTGCGGATGATCATCGGCCTGGCGCTGACCATCGTGGCGTTCGCGGTCGCGGGGCGGCGGCTGTGGTGGCTCAAGCGGCTGGCACTGTCGGGGCAGCCCGCGCCGGAGCGGCTCGAGTACGCGAAGGCGCACGTCCCGGGCGACGTGCGGACGCAGCTGACAGAGGTCATCGGGCAGCGGAAGCTGCTGAAATGGTCGGTGCCTGGCGCGGCCCACGCGGCCACCTTCTGGGGCTTCATCGTCTTGCTGCTGACGATCATCGAGGCGTACGGGGACCTGTTCTCCCGCACGTTCGCGATCCCGGGGATCGGGCACTGGGCGGTGATCGGATTCCTCGAGGACTTTTTCTCGGTCGGCGTGCTGTGCGGCCTGGCCACCTTCACCGTCATCCGGCTCCGCAACGACCCGCACAAGGAAGGCCGGCGGTCGCGGTTCTTCGGCTCGCACACCAGGGCCGCCTGGGTCGTCCTGTCGATGATCGCGCTGGTGATCATCACGCTCCTCCTCTACCGCGGCGCCCAGCAGAACACCGGGGTCTTCCCCTACCCACGCGCCTGGGCCTTCGCGTCCTGGGTGTTCGCGCAGGCGCTGCACCCGCTCGGGTACGGGGTGAACAGCGTCCTGGAGGTGGTCTTCCTGCTCCTGCAGCTCGGCGTGGTCCTGTCGTTCCTCGTGGTGGTCGCCTACTCCAAGCACCTGCACATCGGCCTGGCCCCGCTGAACATCATGTTCTCCCGCCGCCCGAACGCCCTCGGCCCGCTGGAGCCCATGCGAAGCAACGGCAAGGTGCTCGACTTCGAGGAGGCCGACCCCGATACCGACGTGTTCGGCATCGGCCAGATCGAGGACATGACCTGGAAGGGCCTGCTCGACCTGGGCACCTGCACCGAGTGCGGCCGCTGCCAGTCGCAGTGCCCGGCCTGGGTCACCGGCAAGCCGCTCTCGCCCAAGCAGGTCATCCTCGACCTGCGCGACCACGCCTTCGCCAAGGCGCCCTACCTGCTGGCGACCGAGGAGGAGCGCGAGCACCTTCCGGCCGACGTGCTCGCCGAGGCCGCCCGGCCGCTGGTCGGCGGCGCGGACGTCAACGGCGTCATCGACCCCGACGTGCTCTGGTCGTGCACCAACTGCGGGGCCTGCGTCGAGGAGTGCCCGGTCGACATCGAGCACATCGACCACATCGACGGGATGCGCCGCCACCAGGTCCTGGTGGAGTCCGCGTTCCCCACCGAGGCCACCACCATGTTGAACAACCTCGAGCGCAGGGGCAATCCCTGGGGCATGGCCGAAGACCGCCGCGCCGACTGGATCACCGAGCTTGACTTCGAGGTCCCGGTCGTCGACGGCGTCATCCCCGACGGCATCGAGTACCTGTTCTGGGTCGGTTGCGCGGGCGCCCTGGAGGACCGGGCCAAGAAGACCACCAAGGCCATCGCCGAGCTGCTGCACACCGCGGGCGTCGCCTTCGCCGTCCTCGGCCCGGCCGAGTCCTGCACCGGCGACCCGGCCCGCCGCCTGGGAAACGAGTTCGTCTTCCAGATGCTCGCCCAGCAGAACATCGAGACCCTCAACGAGGCCGGCGCCACCAAGGAGAAGGGCAGGAAGGTCATCGCGTCCTGCCCGCACTGCTTCAACACCATCTCCCGGGAGTACCCGCAGCTCGGCGGGGACTACGAGGTCATACACCACACCCAGCTGCTCGCCAAGCTCGTCGAGGACGGGAAGCTGACCCCGGTCAACGAGGTGAACGAGAAGATCACCTACCACGACCCGTGCTTCCTCGGCCGCCACAACAAGGTCTACACCCCGCCCCGGGCGATCATCGACGCCGTCCCTGGCACCCAGGCCGAGGAGATGCACCGCTGCAAGGGCCAGGGATTCTGCTGCGGCGCCGGCGGCGCCCGCATGTGGCTCGAGGAGCGAATCGGCACCCGGATCAACAACAACCGGATCGACGAGGCCCTCGCCCTCAACCCCGACACGGTCTCGACGGCCTGCCCCTACTGCATGGTCATGCTCGGCGACGCCGTCAACGAGAAGAAGGCGGCCGGCCAGGCCAAGGACTCCCTCGAGGTCATCGACGTCGCCCAGCTCCTCGTGCGCTCGGTCCGCCTCCGCGAGCGCGAGGAAGGAACCAAGGCTTAAAGAGACCAAAACCGATCATCCTGAACGGACCGGTGGTTCCCCCAACCGGCCCGCTCCGGGCGGCTCCTCGGGGTCACGCGTGCCGCCGGCTTCGACGACCGGAGTAAGGCGATCTCCCGAACGGATCGTTGCCTCCCCACACACCCGTCATGGCCGACTCCCGTCGTGGCCGACTCCCGTCGTGGCCGACTCCAGCGGCGGCGGGCAGACGTTATAAGGCTGGGCCGTTGGTTCCCCCGCACGCCCACTGAGGTCGGCTCCTCGGGGTCACCCGCGGCGCCGGCTTCCACCTGACGGAGGTTTGGCCGGCCCTGTGGGATCACCCCGGTACGTTCGGGATGGGGGTTTCTTATTACTTCCAGCGTGATGAGGTGCGCGTGCTGGACGCTGGGGATGACCCGCACCTGCGTTGCCCAGCAGGCGGCGGCGAGCACCTGCCGCGCGGCGAACAGGTCGGCCGCGGTGATGCCGGCTCGACACCAGAGCTGGACCCGCTCGCCGTAGTAGGTCGGAACCGTGTACATGACGATCGGCAGCCTGCCGCGCCTGGTCTGCACCCAGGCATTGATGCAGCCGACCCGGATCCGGTGCGGGGTGATGATGCACCAGGCCTGGGCGACGATCCGCTTGCGGGCTGGCGGCCAGCACAGCAGTGCGCCGCTGGCCGCCAGCCCGGCCCCCGCGGCGGCGGCCAGCCCGATGAGGCCGAAGCTGGCCGCTATAAGGCCGCCAAGTCCGGCGATGGCGAAACCAATCCCCAGTTCCCACCGCCAGTTCCAGCAGGACTCGATCGGACCCGGACGGCGGATCTCCCGCACGGCCGACTCGAGGCTGGATATCACGCTCGGGTCGTTCGGCCGTCGCGGCCGGCCCGACGCCATCACCCTTCTCCGTCCCAGGGCCAGGCGTGCCCGTCGTCCCAGCCGCCGGTTGGGCGCACGGTCTTGGGCGAGTCCGCGACCGGCCAGTTCGGCGTGTCCGGCGTGTCCGGCGTTTGCGTGTCGAGCGCCCGCAGGGCGCGCAGCAGGTCGAACCGCGGGTCGTGGTAGCTCCGGGCGAGGCCGCAGCGTAGTTCGGTGATCTCCCAGCCGCGCCAGCCCGCCTCCGTGTCGTTCATCGCGAACAGTCGCGCGCCGAGACGGTGCGGGAGGCTGGCCAGCCACCCGGTGAGCGAGGCGGTGGCGGAGCGGAAGGGTGCCCCAATGGGGAGCTCGGGGAGATGGAGCCGGGTAGGCGGCCGCGGACGGCGTCCCGGCTCCGTCAGACCGAGTGCGCCTCCGGTAACCTGCACCTTTATCGTTTCCAGTGCGTTACCAATCGGCCATCTGGGGTTGTATTTTCCGAGCATGTTGGTAGCGTTAATCACGTCACTAGCCCTTCTCGGTGGTTCCTGAGGACGGGTGGTGTTTCGCTGGGTCGGTGTGGCAGCACCGACCCAGCGGTGTTTCCGGGGAATCTCGCAGCGAGTAACCGCCGGTCTCCCCGGATCGGGACGTTTATGCCTACGTGGGCTGGTAGTGGGGCGTACGCTCGTGCAGAGCGGAGGCGGACGCAGTGAATGCAGTGGAATGGCAGTGCCTCCTGTTAAAATCGCCGGCTCGCGCGAGGCCTAGTGGCTAGCGATCTCTGGATCGGTAACCCTTAGGTCACCGCTCGACCCCGTTGTCGGCGGGTCGCTTGAGGATGCCTTCTGCGGTCTGATTTAATGGTGCCTCTGGCTCGTGCAGTTGGCAAGTGCCAAAATGCAAGTGCCAGTGGCAGGTACCGTCGGCATCATCCCCTCCGACGGGAACCTGTGGTGTCGGCCCAAGGATCACTGCATGCCGGAAGCGGAAGGGAGCGACCTCCAGTGCCGGAAGTGCGCAGCCCCACGGTTCGCCGCCGGGAACTCGGAACTCTTCTCCGCGCTCTGCGCACAGAGCGGGGCATGACGGTCGAACAAGTAGCGGCTGAGTTGCTGTGCTCACCTTCCAAGGTCAGCCGCATGGAGACCGGTCAGCGCGGTGCTACGGCCAGGGACGTCCGCGACCTGTGCGAGCTCTATGTTGTCACCGACCCTGAGGAACGGGCGCGGATGACCAGACTCGCGGCCGAGGGAAAGCAGCAGGGCTGGTGGCAGTCATATGAACTCGATTATTTCGCGACGTATGTCGGGCTAGAGGAAGACGCGACAGCGACCAAGAATTTCCAGTCCACGACCGTCCCGGGCCTTTTGCAGACGGCGGACTATGCTAGGGCGATGCACGAGTCCGGTGTTCCAGAGTTCACTCCCGAGAGAATTGAAAAAATCATCCAGGCTCGACTGAAGCGCCAGCAGTCACTTACCAAGGATGCTCCTTTGCGGCTCTGGGCGATACTCGACGAGCCTGTGCTGCATCGCCTTGTCGGTGGTTTTCACGTTATGCGGGACCAACTACAACGAATGGTTGATGCCGCACAACTGCCCAACGTGACGATTCAGGTAATCCCATTCAGCGCGGGCGCTCATCCGGCCATGGAAAGCTCTTTCGACATCCTTGGATTCAACGCACCAACGCCGAGTCTGGTGTATGTTGAGGGCTTGATCGGGTACATGTATCTTGAGCGGCCACAGGACCTTCTGAGGTACGAAGAAGTGTTTGAACGTCTGTGTGATGTAGCGTTGAGTCCACAAGAGTCAATCGAACTGATCGCTGAAACGGCAGCGCAATACGACCGCGCCGCCGTTCTCGCTGCACATGACGCAGGCACCCTGGAACGATAATGCATTTTCAAAACCACAGGCTACTTGTATGACATTCGAAGCCTGCTTAAACACGGAGCGTAAACATATGGATATGCCGGTGCCCGAATATGAAATGAATCGGCTCAACTGGCGGAAGTCCGCGCGCAGCATCAATGCGGGAAACTGCACTGAAGTTGCGTCGAGCGCCGGGACTGTCGTGGTCAGGGACTCGCAAGACCCGCGCTCTCTAGTACTCCTTTATCCCGCCAACAGTTGGCGTTCATTCCTCAATGCTGCACGCACGGGTAATTTCCCGATCGGCTGATTCTGACCCTGGTCGTTGGCGTCCGGGCTGCACCATCGCATTGTCGGTTGTGGCAAATGGCGGAGCCCGGACGTTGTCTTTATCTCGGCGGGATTCCTCGCCGCCGCTAAGGCTGGAACCATGGCCGTCATGCAACGGACCCGTAGGGACGCGCTTGACGAGACGATGAGCTCGCGGAAGTGGCCTCGCCCGCGGCTCACACCTTGGTGCGGTAGAAGTTCAGGTAGGACCTCGACGGGGTGGGACCGCGCTGGTCCTGGTAGCGGGAGCCGTAGACGGCCGAGCCGTATGGGTGCTCGGCAGGGGAGCTGGTTCGGAACAGGCAGAGCTGGCCGATCTTCATCCCGGGCCAGAGCTTGATCGGCAGGGTCGCCACGTTGGACAGCTCAAGCGTCACGTGCCCAGTGAAGCCGGGATCGATCCATCCCGCCGTCGAGTGGGTCAAGAGCCCCAGCCGTCCGAGCGAGCTCTTGCCCTCGAGCCGACCAGCGATATCGTCGGGGATAGAGACGATCTCGTAGGTCGAGCCGAGCACGAACTCGCCCGGGTGCAGGACAAACGGCTCCTCGCCGTCGGTCTCCACCAGGCGGGTCAGGTCAGCCTGCTCCACCGCCGGGTCGATGTGCGGGTACCGGTGGTTCTCGAACACCCGGAAGTACCGGTCAAGCCGCACATCGACGCTGGAGGGCTGGACAAGCTCCGGCGTGTACGGGTCGAGCTTGACCCGCCCGGACTCGACCTCGGCCTTGATGTCACGATCGGAGAGGAGCACGCAAGCAAGCTACCTGTTCCTGTACGATGTGTGGGCAAGGACGGCCTAGGAGCTCGCCACGGCGGCGCCTGGCAGACCTGCGGATGTAGTTCAATGGCAGAACATCAGCTTCCCAAGCTGACAGTGCGGGTTCGATTCCCGTCATCCGCTCTCATGCAAAAGGCCAGCTCGGAAGCTATTTCCGAAACCTGGCCTTTCGTCTTGCGGCCCGTTCGGGCCGTCGTGCCATTAGGCGGGCACGAGAGCCCAGGCTGAGCCGTCCCCGTCGTCGTCTTGGCGCTGTTCGTCGACGAGCGCCAGGAGTGCGGCCGCGGTTCCTAGGCCGTCGGCCACTGGAAGGGCGGGAGTTTCCAGGCCACGTCGGCGACCTGGAGCACCCTGGTCGCCATGGAACGGGCCGAGCCGTACTCGCCCAGGGTGTGGTCCTTGGCGCTCACCGTCAGGTCGGTAAATCCGCAGCCGTCCAGGCCCAAGATCGCGGTCGCCAGCGCCGGACCGCCGGGGTCAGCGCGGAAAACGAGCGTGAGGGCCTTGCCGTCGCTGGCCGGGCAGTCGATCGTGCCTGGTGGCTGCCGCGGTGGCTGGCCCGCGACCAGTACGGCGACCTCGCTGACCTTCGCTGAGCTGATGACCGTCACCGGCGCGGGCGGTTTCCGGCCGTCGGCGTTTCCGCCGTAGTTCAGGCTGAGCGTGACCGTCTGGGCGGCTGCCGGGATCGCCTCGTGGGCGTCGGCCGGCGCCGTGGACGACGCTGAAGCGCAGGCGGTCAGGACGAAGACCGGGGCAACCGCCCCCGTAAGCAGCAGCAGCAGTGGTCGTCGCGCATTACGAGTCATGCCCCTTGGACGCCCCCGGCGCCCCGCCTGGTTCCGTGCTAGAAAGTGTCCCCACACGGTGAAGATCGGCTCTGTGCCGACGATCATGACCGCACCGGCACGTGCTGACAGCAGCAGTCCTTTCCCACGAGTGGCCGAGGGGATGGTCTGGCAACGCCCGACGCGCCCGCTCCAGGGCCGCAAGTAGGCTGGCGTGACGATCTGCCCGCACTGAGACGAAGCGGTTGCAGCAGTGGAGGAAGGCGACTGAGATCGACACTAACCGCAAGATGGCGATAGCCGTGACGTGGAGCTTCCTGGTCGTACTCGGGCTCCCCGGCCTGATGTTTACCTCGCGGAACGACCCCGGGAACCTGCCGCTTGCACTCACGGTTGTGGTCGGTGGAACCGTGGTGGCAGCGGTCACCACCGTGTTTGCGAGGAACTCCGCCCGGGGAGCCGGACTCAAAGGGCGATGACGGCAATGGGGTACGGGCCCCGTGCAGTCCACGATCTCGACGTCTTCCACTCGGCTAGCGACAGCGTTTGGGCGAGTTTCTATCGCTTATCTGGGCTATCTGCCCGGGGTGCCCGCGCGGTAGCGAAGGTAGACGATGCCGCTGGCGAAGCGGCGTTGGTCGACTAGGTCCAGGGAAGCCCGTACCCCCGAGGGGAGAGCGGGCAGGCCGCCGCCCACGATGACCGGTGTCACGAAGAGCTGGTACTCGTCCACCAGCCCGGCCTTGATCGCGTGGGCCGCGAGGGTCGGTCCGCCGATACTGACATCGGCCGCATGCTTCAGCGCGCGGATGGCTTCCGCATCGAAGCTTCGCTCGATCCGCGTCCTAGCCGTGGACGTCCCTGGCAGCGACGTGGAGTAGACGATCTTGTCCGCCGATCGCCATATGTCGGCGTACTCCTGATCCGCGGCTGACCGGCCGGCCAGATCGGCGTCCTCCCAGTACCGCAAGACCTCGTACATCCGGCGGCCGTACAGGTACATACCGATGGGGCGCTCCACGTCATTAATGAACCGGAGTACCTCCTCGTCCGGCTCGCCCCAGTCGAACTTCCCTTCACGATTGGCCGTGTACCCGTCCAGCGACGCGATCGCCGAGTAGATCAGCACTAGTCCCCCTCCGCAGTCTCCTATTGCGACCTCTGACGCTACGGCACGGACCCATTTCATCGCTTCAGGGGAGGCGGCGGCGTGACTGCCTCCGCTTCCTATCAGTTTTGGTGGCATATTACGGACAAATCGGTCATGAAAGTGGTCAAAACCGATAGGAAGATGCTCGTAAGTGGTCAAAATTGATAGGAAGGCGATGACAGGCCGGGGCGTTTCGCTCGCGGGATGCGGTTGGCGGTGCTCGGATGCGGTGGAGGGGCTCGGGGGCTGGATGCGTTGGTCGGGATGCCGTTGTTGGTGGTCCTGGCTAGTCCCTGCGGGGCCGTGGGGTGGTCGCGGTGGTGGGGTGGCGGTCGCGGTGGTGGGGTGGCGGTGGTCGGGGGGCTGGATGTTGTGGTCGGGATGCCGTTGTTGGTGGTCCTGGCTAGTCCCTGCGGGGTTGTGGGGCGGTCGGTGGTCGGGTGGCGGTCGCGATGGCCGCGGGGCGGGGTCGGTGGGCGGTGGCGGTGGCGGTGGCGGTGGCGGTGGCGGTGGCGGTGGTCGGGCGGTGGTCGGGGGGCGGTGGCGGTGAGCGGGGGGCTCGGGGTTGGTCGGGGGCGGGTCGCGATGGCCGGGGGGCGGTGGTGGTGGCGGGGGTCGGGTAGGCTGTGCGTTGCCGGGTGGGCAGACTTCATGGGCTGCCGGGTGCGGGCTGGACTTTCGGTCGCCTGCGTCGTGCGGTCATGGTGCGTTGGCGTGGAACCACGCGTCCGTTCGGGAGAATAGATCTTGATCTTCTCCTGTTGGGGGTTGGGGCGTCGCGCTGAGTGAGACGCGCTGAGTTAAGGAGTGCTGACGCGGTGTCGGTGACAGATGTTGAGAAGCGGTCCGCGTCGGGCGCGGTCGTGCGGGATGAAGCGGCGCGGCGGCGCACCTTCGCGGTGATCAGCCACCCGGACGCGGGCAAGTCCACGCTGACCGAGGCGCTCGCGCTGCACGCGGCGGCGATCAACACCGCCGGCGCGGTGCACGGCAAGGCCGGGCGGCGCGGGGTCACCTCGGACTGGATGGCCATGGAAAAGGACCGAGGGATCTCGATCACCTCGGCCGTGCTGAAGTTCGACTACGACGGGCACGTGCTCAACCTGCTCGACACGCCGGGCCACGCCGACTTCTCCGAGGACACCTACCGGGTGCTTGAGGCCGTGGACTGTGCGATCATGCTGCTCGACTCGGCCAAGGGCCTTGAGCCGCAGACTCTGAAGCTGTTCGAGGTGTGCCGGTCTCGGCATGTGCCGGTCGTGACGTTCGTGAACAAGTGGGACCGGCCCGGGCGTGAGCCGCTCGAGCTGCTCGACGAGATCGAGCAGCGGATCGGGCTGCGGCCGACGCCGGTTAACTGGCCGGTGGGCATCGCGGGCGATTTCCGCGGGCTGATCGAGCGCGCCACCGGCGTGTACACCGCGTACACCCGGATGCCGGGCGGTGCGGAGCGGGCGCTCGAGTCGGTGCTCGGCACCGATGAGGCGCGGGAACGCGAAGGGGCGGCCTTCGACGCCGCCGAGGAAGAGCTTGAGCTGCTCGACGAGATCGGCGCCGGGATCGACATGCCGTCGTTCCTCGCCGGGGAGTCCTCGCCGGTGCTGTTCGGGGCGGCGCTGCCCAACTTCGGGGTGCGGCGGCTGCTCGACGCGATGTGCGAGCTGGCGCCCGCGCCCTCGCCTCGGCAGTCCACCGATGGCGACGAGCGGCCGGTGGCGGCGCCGTTCTCCGGCCTGGTCTTCAAGGTGCAGGCCAACATGGACCCCGCGCACCGGGACCGGGTGGCGTTCGTGCGGATCGCCTCGGGTCGGTTCGAGCGCGGAATGGTGCTGACGCACGCCGCGACCGGGCGGCCGTTCGCCACCAAGTACGCGCAGGCGATGTTCGGGCAGGAGCGGGAGACGGTGGAGGTCGCCTACCCCGGCGACGTGATCGGGCTGGTGAACGCGGGCGCGCTGCGGCCGGGCGACACGCTATACGCGGATCTCCCGGTCTCGTTCCCGCCGATCCCGTCGTTCGCGCCCGAGCACTTCGCCGTTGTCCGGTGCAAGGACGCCGGGAAGTACAAGCAGTTCCGGCGCGGCATCGACCAGCTCGATACCGAGGGCGTGGTGCAGGTGCTCGCCTCTGATCTGCGCGGCGACCAGGCGCCGGTGCTCGCCGCCGTCGGTCCGCTCCAGTTCGACGTGGTACTGCACCGGCTTGAGTATGAGTTCGGCGCGCGTTCCGAACTCGACCGGCCTGGCTACGAGCTCGCGCGGCTGACCGATGAGTCGGCCGCCGCGGTGCTGGCCGGCGTCGCGCGGGGCCGAGGTGCTGACGCGGCGGCTCGACGGGGCGCTGCTCGCGCTGTTCGCCGACAAGTGGCGGCTGAACGCGATCCAGCGGGACAACCCGTCGCTTAGGCTCGAGCCGCTGCTGGCCGGCACGGTGGCGTAGTCGCGGGCGCTGCCTTTTACCGCAGCGGGATATCGCGGGCTGGCTACTTCAGCCGCGCGATGTCGATCTGGTCGAAGTCGCCGTAGCCGTTGGTGACCCCGCCGCCGCCCGACCACTGCCACATCAGCGCGTACTTGCTCGACGAGGACTGCCCGCCGAAGAACTGCGCGCACCCCGCTGACCTGCGCAGGCACCAGCCGGAGGGGGCGTTGGACAGGGACGAGGTCTCCGGCAGGTAGGTCCACTCGTAGGTGTTCGGGATGCGCGACTCCGTGCCGGTCGCGAAGATGCTGTTCCAGACCGGGGCGGAGGAGTAGACGCCGACCTTGTACTTCGAGTGCGAGGTGATGTAATCCGCGAAGCCGTTGAACTCCGCCCGATCGACGCTCGCCGGGACGTAGCCTTGCACCACCCGCTCGCTGCAGGGCGAGGAGTAGACGCTGTTCCAGCCGTTGTCGAGGGCCGGCTCGATCCCCGGCGTCTCGATGTCGGCCCACACCACCGGGTAGGCGATCGGGCGCTTCTTCATGGCCGCGAGCGCATCCGCCGCCTGGAGCGCGCCCCACTTGGACGCCTCCGACGCGGTGCCGTTCCAGTGCGGATCGACTCCGGGGCCGCCCATGTACCAGTAGGCGCCGGTGCCGACGCCGAGGTGGTATTTGGTGTAGTTGATGTTCGCCTGCGCGCTGTTGGTCGATGACCAGGCGAGGAAGTTGCCGGTCGTGCAGCCCTCCGTGCGCGCCCAGTTCCCGGCCATGCCGATGTAGCCGCTGTAGTCGCCCCCGATGACGGGTTCGCGGTACGGGCCGCTGCCGGTGACGGACGTCGGCCAGCTATCGGTTCCGAAAGCGAAGCTCGGCGAACTGGCCGTGGTCGCGGCGCTGGCAGTGGTCGCGGCGTCGGCTGAGGTCGCGCCGCCGAAGGCCGCGACAGTGCCGAGGCCGGCCAGGGCAGACACCGTCAGGATGGCGCCGAGCGCCTTTGATACCGCACGCATACAGGATTCCCCGCAATCGCTACATCTCACTCTGCTGTCCGACAAATCGCCAGCAAAGCGGCAATGGTTGCGAGGATATGTCGAAATATTGCCTAGTCAGGCCGATGTGTACGAATCGGGCACGCCGCGTGACACGAGTAACGCGTGTGGGCGACGCTCGCGCGCCGCTGGTCGCGTACGCGAGTTACTCGTGCTGGCCGTGCTTGTCCTGGTCACCCGGGGACGGGAGATCCAGCGAGCTGATCGCCTGGCCGTACGTCAGCGCGGCGAGCTTGGCGATGTTGCTGTGCGCGCCGATGGGGGCCGCGCAATCGGCGCCAACGGCGAGGAGGGAATCGAGGTCCCCCCGGTTGGCCTCAGGGCCGATGAAGCACGGCGCGATCGCCAGCCGGTTGACGCCCATCTCCTTCAGCCGCATCACGCCCTCCTGGACGGACGGCGCGCTGTCCATCGACGCGGTGATGACGGGGAGCGCGAGCCGGGCCGCGAGCAGCACCGAGGTCACATTGGCCGACGCGGCCGCGTTCGCGCCGCCCACGGTCGCGATGAGGACGCCGTCGGCAGCGGTGACGATGCTGAACAGGCGCACCCGGTCGGCCCGGGCGAGGCCGGCTTCCGCGAGCCGGATGTGCAACGCCTCGGCGATCATCGCGTTCGAGTTGAGGAACCCGCTGACGATGGCGTTCACCCCGCTGGCGGCCACCGACTCGCGCAGCCTGCGTATCACCGGGGGGTTGACCGTCGCGATCAGGGGGATCACGACGGCGCACGGGGGGCCGTCGGGTCGCCGGGCTGGCCACGTCGACGAGCACCGCCCTCAGGTCGGACGGGTCGCCGGGCCCGCCGCCGTCGATGCGCGCGTTCCGCACCTCCACCGCCGGGTTGTCCACCCGGAGCACGGCGGTTAGTTCCCCGGCCGCGCCGGAGGTGAGGTCGGTGTCAATGCCGGGGACCGCGAGCACGAGAGCCGGGGCGGTCTGCGGCAGGCTGGCCGGGACGGCGCGCCGGTGCCGCCCGCCGCTTGTTGTCCGAGGCAGGCGCATGGTCGGCTGGCGGACCGGGAACGCCTCTCCGCCGCGGGCCGGGCCGCGGTCGGGCAGGTCGCCGCCGAAGCCGCGGTCGCTGCCATAGCCGCCGCGGTCGCCGCGGTCAGCGAAACCGCCGCGGTCGCTGAAGTCGCCCGGGGCGCCCGCAGTCGGGTGCCTCTCGGGCAGATCTCCGGTGAACTGGCGAGCGGACGTCGGCCCACCCGGCTGCCGGGAGGGCACGCCGTCGCTAGGCTGCCGCATCGGGATGCCCCGCCGAGGGGTCACGTGCGTCCGTCACGAGTCGGAAGCCTAGTGCCAAGGTGTCCTTTGTGCCGTAAAAGTGCTGAAACAGGCTAACGAGGGATGGGTTCTGTTATCAGCTTCTGACGCACTGTAGCAGCATCGCGCGGCCGTGCGCAGGCGAAAATCCGCGCGCAAATGCGGGCCGGGCCGGCTGATGCTCGCTTGCTACTAGCGAGTAACATGGATCGGGAACGAGGCACCCATCTTGCGGAGCGATACATGAGCCACTACAAGAGCAACCTCCGGGACATCGAGTTCAACCTCTTCGAAGTCCTCGGCCGCCAGGAGGTCCTCGGCACCGGCCCGTTCACGGAGGTGGACGAGGAGACGGCGCGCGACATGCTGGCCGAGGTCAACAGACTCGCGACTGGGCCGGTGGCCGAGTCGTTCGCCGACGCCGATCGCAACCCGCCGGTTTTCGACCCCGCCACCGGCAACGTGACGATGCCGGAGTCCTTCAAGAAGTCGTTCCGCGCGCTGATGGACGCCGAGTGGTGGCGGCTCTCGGTGCCGCCCGAGCTCGGCGGCACCGTGGTGCCCAGGTCGCTCTCCTGGGCGGTGGCGAGCTTCGTCCTCGGGGCGAACCCGGCGGCCTGGATGTTCTCCAACGGGCCGTCGTTCGCGACCATCCTGTGGACGCTCGGCACCCCGGAGCAGCGGCGCTTCGCCGAGCTTGCCGTCGAGCGCGGGTGGGGCGCCACCATGGTGCTGACCGAGCCCGACGCCGGGTCCGACGTGGGGGCCGGGCGGACCAAGGCGATCGAGCAGCCCGACGGCAGCTGGCACATCGAGGGCGTCAAGCGGTTCATCACCAACGGCGACCAGGACATGGCGGAGAACATCTTCCACCTGGTGCTCGCCCGGCCGGAGGGCGCGGGACCCGGCACCAAGGGCCTGTCCATGTTCCTCGTGCCCAAGTACCTGGTGAATTCCGACGGCACGCTAGGCGAGCGGAACGGCGCGCGCGTCACCAACCTCGAGCACAAGATGGGCCTCAAGGTCTCCACGACCTGCGAGCTGACGTTCGGCGGGGATCCGGCCAGGCCCGCCGTCGGCACCCTGATCGGCGGCGTTCACGACGGCATCAGGCAGATGTTCATGGTCATCGAGCACGCGCGGATGATGGTCGGCAGCAAGGCGATCGAGACCCTGTCCACCGGTTACCTCAACGCGCTTGAGTTCGCCAAGAACCGGGTGCAGGGCCCCGACCTGAGCAGGCAGAACGACAAGGCCTCGCCGCGCGTGACGATCATCAACCACCCGGACGTGCGCCGGATGCTGATGCTGCAGAAGGCGTACGCGGAGGGGCTGCGGGCGCTCATGCTCTACACCGCCACGCAGCAGGACGCCGTGCAGATCGCCGCCGCCAACGGCGAGCTCGACGCGGCCGCCGCCGCCCGCAATGACCTGCTCCTGCCGCTGGTCAAGGGCGTGGGCTCCGAGCGTGCGTACGAGACGCTCACGCTGTCACTGCAGACGCTCGGCGGCTCGGGGTTCCTCCAGGACTACCCGATCGAGCAGTACATCAGGGACTCGAAGATCGATTCCCTGTACGAGGGCACCACGGCCATCCAGTCCCTCGACTTCTTCTTCCGCAAGATCGGCCGCGACCGCGGCGCCACCGCCAAGGCGCTGTTGGCGGAGATCGCGGCCTTCGCCGCGGCCGACAACGGCAACGGCCGACTCAAGGCCGAGCGGGCCGCCATCGCCGAGGGCGTCGCCCACGTGGAGGCGGCGTTGACCGCGATGAACGCCTTCGCCAGGGCATCGGCCGAGCGGCCAGAGGAGGTCTACAAGGTCGGCCTCACCTCGGTGCGGCTGCTGCTCGCGGTCGGTGACCTGATCATCGGCTGGCTGCTCGGCAGGCAGGCCGAGGTCGCCCTGCGCGCGCTCGACAACTCCGGCGCGCTGACCGACGCTGACCGCGACTTCTACACGGGCAAGCTCGCCGTCGCCCGGTTCTTCGCCACGACGGTGCTGCCCCGCCTGGAGAGCGACAGGAAGATCATCGAGCAGACCACGACCGACCTCATGGACATCTCCGAGGGCGCGTTCTAGTCCACCCGCCGGTGCTCAGCGGCGAGCTTAGAAGCCCTGTTCCTTAAGCTCGCGCAGCAGGTCGTCAGTCGACTTGCCGGAGGATCCGGCAGGCTGCGCGGCGGGCGCGCTCGGACGCCCACCGGGAACCCATCCGTCCACCGCCGGGCGCTGGCGCGGCTTGATCGACGGCCGCGTCCGTACCACCCAGGCCGCGAGTATGCCGCCGACCAGCCCGCCGAGGTGATCGATCCAGCTGACTCCGGGCGTGCCCGGGAGCGCGACCTGGAGGATCGTCCAGTAGAGCACGCCCGCCACGACGCCGATCCCGATGTCGATCGGGTTCCGGTCAAGGAACCCGCGAATCAAGACATACCCGAAGTACCCGAAGATGAGCCCCGAGGCGCCCACCGTCAGCTCGTCGCTCGACTGGAACAGCCATACCGCCATCCCGCTCGTCACTGCCACGATCAGCGAGACGATCAGGAAACGGGCGATGGACCGGTAGGCGGCGAGGACGCCGAGCACGAACAACGGCAGGCTGTTGCCCTCGATGTGCTGCCAGGAGACGTGCAGGAACGGCGCGGTGAAAATGTCCGGCAGCCTGGACAGGTGCTGCGGCAAGATGCCGAAGTCCCCGTCCAGCCGATACCCGTCTGCCCAGTTGAACACCTGGAGCGCCCAGATCAGCGCCAGGAACCCGACCATCACCACGACCGCGTCGCGCAGCTTATGTACCGTCATGCCGGGCATCTCTCTTCTTGGCGCGCTAGGCGAGTCGGTGGCGTGGGCGCTCACGACCAGGCGAGCGTCCGGACCGGGTCTTCTAGCATCGACCCTACGTCGCGAAGGACGGCTGAGCCTAGCTCTCCGTCCACGATCCGGTGGTCGAAAGACAGCGAGAGGGTCGTTACCTTCCGCACCGCGATCGCCCCGTCTACTACCCATGGTAGGTCACGGACCAGCCCAAAGGCGAGGATAGCGGCCTGACCCGGGAGCAAAAGCGGCGTACCCGCATCAACGCCGAATACCCCCACGTTCGTGATCGTGATCGTGCCTCCGGCCAGGTCCTCCGGCGTCGACTTACCCGCCCGCGCGGTGGCCGCGGCCGAGTCAAGCGCCCGAGCCAGGTCGGCTAGCGCAAGCGCCTCGGCGCCCTTGACGTTCGGCACCAGCAGCCCGCGCTCGGCCGCGACCGCGATGCCGAGGTTGACCCGCCGCTTGACGACGATCTCCTGCGCGGCCTCGTCCCAGGACGAGTTGATCATCGGGTTGCGCCGCACCGCGACGAGCAGCGCCTTGGCCACGAAGAGCAGCGGCGAAACCTTGACACCGGCGAACTCGGGTAGCTCGCGCGCCCGCCGGACCGCGGCCATCGTCTCGGTGGCGTCCACCTGCAGGAATTCCGTCACGTGGGGCGCGGTGAACGCACTGGCCACCATCGCCGCGGCGGTGTGCTTGCGCACCCCGCGCACCGGAATTCGCTCCTCGGAAGCTACCGGTCCCCCCGAGCTGAGGTCCGAAGGCGCCTGTCGGCCGTCCGCCTGGTTTTCAGAAGACGGGAATTTGGAACGGTCCCGTGCTTCGCCTGCTGCCCTCTGCACATCGTCTCGGGTGACAGAGCCCTCTGGCCCGCTTCCCGTCAGCCCGCCGAGCTCGATGCCGAGATCCCGGGCAAGCCGTCTGACCGGCGGCTTGGCGATGGCTCTGCTTACTCCCGGGGGACGATCCCCCGGAGACCCCGCTGCGCACTCGGGGGAGACCCCCGCCGCGACCCCGCGCCCCCCTGGGGGCCCCGCCCGCAGAAGGCGCCGGTCGGACCCGGGGGTTGCCGGAGGCGCGGACCGGGGTTGTGGGGGTTCTGTTAGTGCTGCCGAGGAAACCCGTGACCTGCGGCGGTACCGGGCCGGCCTCGGGCGGCGGGGGGCCGTCGGGAGGGGCGGAGGGGGTGGTGGGGTAGGAGCCGGGGCGCGTCGGGGCGCTCTTGCGCGGCCGGCGGCTGGTCGAGCCTGGCTTGACGCCGTAGCCGACGAGAACCGGCTGGCGGGCCGGCGGGGCCGGCGGTGCCGCTGGGGCTGCGGCCGGGTGCTGCGGTTCGGCGGGGGCTGCGCCGGGGGCGGGGTCCGTGGCCGGGGCTTCGCCTGCCACGGGCACGTCGATCGTGATGATCGGCGTGCCGACATCGACGGTCTGACCCTCGTCCGCCAGCAGCGCGCTGACGGTGCCCGCGTAGGGGCTGGGCAGCTCGACCACCGCCTTGGCGGTCTCGATCTCCACGATGACCTGATTGATCGTGACTGTGTCACCGGGCTTGACGTGCCAGGACACGATGTCGGCCTCGGTGAGGCCCTCCCCCACGTCGGGGAGCTTGAACTCCTTGTTCATGCCAAAATCTCCGAGGCTCAGAAGGCGAACGTGCGATCCACCGCGTGCAGGATGCGGTCCAGGTCGGGCAGATAGTGATCCTCTGACCTGGCCGCAGGGTAGGGGGTCGCGAACCCGCCGACCCGCATCACGGGCGCCTCCAAGTGGTAGAAGCACTGCTCGGTCACCCGGGCGGCGATCTCGGCGCCAAGCCCGGCGTAGACGGGGGCCTCGTGGGCGACCACGCATCGCCCGGTGCGCGTCACGGAGGCCGTGATCGTCGCCATGTCCAGTGGTGACAGCGAGCGGACGTCGATCACCTCGACCGATCGCCCGTCCTCGCGGGCCGCGATCGCCACCTCGACGCAGGTCCGGACGAGCGGCCCGTAGCTGAGCAGGGTGACGTCATCCCCGGGCAGCACGGTCTTGGCCTGGTCAAGCGGCAGCGCGGACGACAGGGGCGCCGCGGTATCGACCTCGCCCTTGTCCCAGTACCGCCGCTTGGGCTCGAAGAAGATCACCGGGTCGTCGGAGGCGATGGCGAGCTGGATCATGGCGAACGCGTCGGCCGGGTCGGCGCAGGCGACCACGCGCAGCCCGGCCGTGTGCGCGAAATAGGCCTCGGGGGATTCGCTGTGGTGCTCGACCGCCCCGATCCCGCCGCCGAACGGGATGCGGATCACGATGGGCAGGGCCACCTTGCCCTGGGACCGATAGCGCATCTTGGCCAGCTGGGTGACGATCTGATCGGTCGCGGGGAAGACGAAGCCGTCGAACTGGATCTCGCACACCGGCCGGTAGCCCCGCAGCGCGAGGCCGATCGCGGTGCCGACGATGCCCGCCTCGGCGAGCGGGGTATCGACCACGCGGTGCTCGCCGAAGTCCTTCTGCAGCCCGTCGGTCACCCGGAAGACGCCGCCGAGCCTGCCGACGTCCTCGCCCATGATCATCACCTTGGGGTCGGACTCGAGCGACCGCCGCAGTCCCTCGTTCAGCGCGCGGGAAAGCGTGATCGTGGTCATCGGCCCTCCTCCACGCCGGACCCGACGGTGACGTCGGCATCCTCGAATCCATCCAGGTATGCCGCGTAATCCGCGCGCTCTGCGTCGAGGATCGGGTTTGCGCCCGCGTACACGTTGTCGAACAGCGCGAGCGGCGCCGGATCGGGCAGCGCGAGGCAGGCGGCCCGCAGCCGCGCCGCCTCCGCGTCGGCCTCCGCATCGACCTGCTCGAAGAAAGAGCTGTCGGCCTCGCCGGTACGGGTCAGGTACGCCCGGACGCGGTCGATCGGGTCCCGCAGCCGCCAGGCCTGGACCTCGCTGGCCAGCCGGTACCTGGTGGGGTCGTCGGTCGTGGTGTGCGCGCCCATCCGGTAGGTGAACGCCTCGATCAGCGTGGGGCCCTGCCCCTCGCGGGCGGCGCGCATCGCCTGCTTGGTCACGGCGTAGCAGGCAAGCACGTCGTTGCCGTCGACCCGGACGCCGGGAAAGCCGAAACCGCTCGCCCGCTGGTAGATCGGGACCCGGCTCTGCCGCTCAGCCGGCGCGGAGATCGCGAACTGGTTGTTCTGGCAGAAGAACACCACCGGCGCGTTGAACACCGACGCCCAGGAGAACGCCTCGCTCACGACGCCCTGGCTGATTGCGCCGTCGCCGAAGTAGGAGATCACCGCCTCGTCCTCGACGCCGTCGCTCTTGATGCCCATCGCGTACCCGGTGGCGTGCAGCGTCTGGTCGCCGATGACGATCGTGTAGAGGTGGAACTTGTGCTCTTCCGGGTCCCAGCCGCCGTGGCTAACGCCGCGGTAGAGCGCGAGCACCCGGAGCGGGTCGAGACCCCGGCACCATGCCACGCCGTGCTCGCGATAGGAGGGGAACGCCATGTCCTTGGGGGAGAGCGCGCGCCCCGACCCGATCTGCGCGGCCTCCTGTCCGAGCAGGGGCACCCAGAGGCCGAGTTCGCCCTGGCGCTGGAGCGCGACCGCCTCGTTGTCGATGCGACGTACGAGCACCATGTCGCGGTACATGCCCTTGATGTCAACGTCGCCGAGCGGGTACTCCGGATGGTCAATCCGCTCGCCCTCGGGGGTAAGGAGCTGGATGGTCTCCACGGTTACCTGTGACTCCCTTCGGTGTGGTCGGCAGCGGGATCGCCGTCGCCGGC
Source organism: uncultured Actinomycetota bacterium (assembly GCA_963778435.1). Lineage (GTDB taxonomy): Bacteria > Actinomycetota > Actinomycetes > Streptosporangiales > Streptosporangiaceae > Trebonia. The sequence continues at coordinate 148,549 of CAVZUX010000032.1, read as the reverse complement.
CTGACCAGGCTTGCCGTCCCGGCGGCTGTACGCTTCATGGGCGGTTGCCGCTTGCCGGGACGGCGTAGTTCTCGCACCTGACGTTATATGCCCTGTTTGCCTTGGAGGGATACGTGGCCAGAGTGATTGTCGACGTCATGCTAAAGCCAGAGATTCACGATCCGCAGGGTGAGGCGGTGCTGAGCGCGTCACATCGCCTGGGCTTCGGGACCGTGACCGGGGTGCGCCAGGGGAAGCGCTTTGAGCTGGAGCTGGACGGCCCGGCCGACGGCCAGGCGCTCGCTTCCGTCGAGGAGCTGGCCCGCGAGCTGCTGGCCAACCCGGTGATCGAGGAGTTCTCCTTGCATATCACGGACTGACCTGTCAAGTCCCGGACCAAAAAAATTGATTATTACCGCGTGTCGCGGGAAATCCCTCACGTGTGAGAACGCAGCGAGATGCGCGGCCGGAGGTTCGGTTCTGCCTGGTGTTTGAGCGTGAGGTACTGAGCATCCCGGTCATGCGCCAGGTGCTCGGGGACACTCTGCGCGGGATCGGCCTCAACGAAGAGTCAGTTACGGACATCCTGCTCGCGGCCACCGAGGCGTGCACCAACGTCGTCCTGCACGCGGGCCAATCCGCCGCGGCCTATACGGTGGCCGCCACCGTGGACGACGCGGCCTGCCGGGTCGAGGTCACCGACGCCGGGCGCGGCTGCCGCGCGCCGCGTGGCAAGCGCCGCCTGAGCAGACCAGCGCACGGCGCAGCCGATGGCACGCTGTCGGAACGCGAAACCCGCGACCACGGGGGGCTGGCGGAGTCCGGGCGCGGGTTCGCGATCATGAGTGCCTGCGTCGATGAGGTGACGCTGCGGTCGGCCCCGGGCCAGGGCACCCACGTGGTGCTTGCCAAGCGCATCGCCTGGAATCCGCCGCTCGCGCGCAGCGCGTAATCGGCCGCAGCGCGTAACGCCGGCACCGCGCTGAGCTGTGCGTTTCGCCGAGAGTGACCGCCGCCGGGTAGTCTGCTTTACGTGCGGATAGGCGTTGTCACGTTCCCTGGCTCTCTCGACGACACTGATGCGGCCCGCGCGGTGCGCTACGCCGGGGCGGTGCCAGTCTCGCTCTGGCACGCCGACCCCGACCTGCGCGGCGTGGACGCGGTGATTCTCCCCGGCGGCTTCTCCTACGGCGACTACCTGCGGTGCGGCGCGATCGCCCGGTTCTCCCCGGTGATGGCCGAGCTCATCCCCGCGGCCAAGGCGGGGCTGCCAGTGCTCGGCATCTGCAACGGCTTCCAGATCCTGTGCGAGGCGCACCTGCTGCCCGGCGCGCTGACACGGAACGCCAGGCGCCGCTTCATCCACACGGACGTACGACTGACCGTGGGGAATGCGACGACGCCGTGGACCTCAGGTTACGCCTTCGGCCAGCAGCTCACGGTGCCGCTCAAGAGCGGCGAGGGCGCGTTCGCCGCCGACGAGGCCACCCTGGACGAGCTGGAGCGGTCCGGCCGCGTGGTCGTCCGCTACGCCGGCCGGGCGCCCAACGGGGCCGCCCGCGACATCGCGGGCATCTGCAACGAGGAAGGGAACGTGGTCGGCCTCATGCCGCACCCCGAGCACGCGATAGAGCCGCTGACCGGCCCGTCCGCTGACGGACTTGGCTTCTTCACCTCAGCCGTCGCGGCGTTCGCAGGGTCAGAACTGGCCGCAGGCGCCGGAGCCGGGGCGGCCCAGTGAGCGGTTCCGACACTGTCGAGGTCGCCGAGCAGACGCCCGGCCAGCAGCAGCCCTACAAGGAGCTCGGCCTCACCGACGACGAGTACGCAAAGGTCCGCGACATTCTCGGCCGTCGGCCGACCGCCGCCGAGCTGGCCCTCTACTCGGTCATGTGGAGCGAGCACTGCTCGTACAAGTCGTCCAAGGTCCACCTGCGCAACCTCGCGCCCGACGCCGACCAGGCGCGTCACCTGCTGGCGGGCATCGGCGCCAACGCCGGCGTCGTGGACATCGGCCAGGGCTACGCGGTGACCTTCAAGATCGAGAGCCACAACCACCCGTCGTTCGTCGAGCCGCACCAGGGCGCGGCGACCGGAATCGGGGGCATCGTCAGGGACATCATCGCGATGGGCGCGCGCCCGGTCGCGGTCATGGACGCGCTCAGGTTCGGCCCGGCGGACGCGCACGACACCGCGCGGGTGCTGCCGGGAGTCGTCTCCGGCATCTCGTTCTACGGCAACTGCCTCGGACTGCCCAACATCGGCGGCGAGCTCGTCTTCGACCCCTGCTACGCCGGGAACCCGCTGGTGAACGCGCTGTGCGTGGGCCTTATGCGACACGGCGACCTGCAGGCCGCGGTGGCGAGCGGTGCCGGGAACAAGGTCGTGCTGTTCGGCTCGCGTACCGGCCCTGACGGCGTGGGCGGGGCGTCGGTGCTGGCCAGCGCCACCTTCGGTGCCGAGGGGAAGGCAGCCAAGCGGCCGTCGGTCCAGGTCGGCGACCCGTTCCTGGAGAAGCTGCTGGTTGAGTGCTGCCTCGAGCTATACGCCGAGGGGCTCGTCGAGGGTATTCAGGACCTGGGCGCGGCCGGCATCGCCTGCGCGACCACCGAGCTGGCCGCGGGTGGCGACGGCGGCATGCAGGTCAACATGGACGCGATCCCGCTGCGCGACCCGAGCCTCACCCCGGCCGAGATCTTGATGAGCGAGTCGCAGGAACGGATGATGGCGGTCGTCACGCCCGCCAACGTCGAGGCCTTCCTCCGGGTGTGCGCGAAGTGGGACGTGCTGTCGACCGTCATCGGCGAGGTGACCGAGGACGGATTGCTGACGATGACCTGGCGCGGCACCACGGTCGTCCAGATCCCGCCCGAGACCGCAGCCGAGGGCCCGGTCTACCAGCGCCCGATGGTCCGCCCGCTCGGCCTCGACGCGGTGGCCGCCGACGGCCCGGAGACGCTGGTCCGCTCGGCGGACGGCCGGGCGCACCGCGCGACCCTGCTGGAGCTGATCGGCTCGCCCGACCTCGCGGACAAGCGCTGGGTCACCCAGCAGTACGACCACATCGTGCGCGGCAACACCGTCCTCGCCATGCCCGAGGACGGCGGCCTGCTCAGGATCGACGAGGAGACCGGCCTCGGCATCGCGCTCGCCACCGATGGCAACGGCCGCTACTGCCGCCTCGACCCGTACCAGGGCACCCAGCTGGCACTGGCCGAGGCGTACCGGAACGTCGCCATGACGGGGGCGCGCCCGGTCGCCGTGACCAACTGCCTGAACTTCGGCTCCCCCGAGGACCCGGAGGTCATGTGGCAGCTGGCCGAGGCCGTCCGAGGCCTGGCCGACGGCTGCAAGACACTCGGCATCCCGGTGACCGGCGGCAACGTAAGCCTCTACAACCAGACGGGCAGCACCGCGATCAACCCCACCCCGGTGATCGGGGTGCTCGGCGTCCACGACGACGTCCGCAAGCGGCTCGGCACCGGCTTCGCCGCCGACGGCGCGCGGATCGTGCTGCTCGGGTCGACCAGGGAAGAGTTCGGCGGGTCGGCGTGGGCGAACGTTGTCCACCAGCACCTGGGCGGGCGCCCGCCGGCCGTCGATCTCGGTGCCGAGCAGAACCTGGCCGCTCTCATCGGCTCCGCTGCCGCGGCAGGCGTGCTGGCCAGCGCCCACGACCTCTCCGAGGGCGGCCTGGCGGTGGCCCTGGCCGAGTCCTGCCTGCGGGCCGGCGTTGGCTGCCGGATTAACCTAGCGGGGCTCGTCGGCCCGTCGGCCGCGGGCGAGTCCGCAGATTCCATGATGATGGATCGCCGTGTACATGCGGGTGTAGACAACGATCCACTATCTTCCCGTACGACGTCGAGTTCCGCCCCAGCCGCGGGAACGCCGATTGACGTCGCCACGGCACTGTTCAGCGAGTCCGCGGGCCGCGCGATCGTCTCGGTCGTGCCGGGCCGCGAGGATGAATTCGCGGCCCTCTGCGCGGCCCACGGGGTGCCCGCGACAGCGCTCGGCGACACCGGCGGCGACGCCCTAGCCGTCGACGGTACCTTCGCGGTACCTCTCGACGAGGTGCTGCGAGTCTGGCAGGCCACGCTTCCCGCGCTTTTCGGCTAGCAGACCCCTCTTCAGTCGGCAGGCCGATCTTCAGTCGGCAGGCCGCGCAAAAGGCTCATTTCCCCCATATCGGGCAGCGGAGGCGTCATGATCGCGAAGACTTTGTTCTTTACGAAGGATTCGCAGCGCAAGAGTGCACAGATCCTTCGTGATCACGGTGCGGGCCGTGCCGCAGCGTAAGGCAGACCCGGACGGGGAGGCGACTGTGGCCGCTGTGGCGGCCGCGTTTGACCGGGGGGAGGAACCGCCGCAAGCGGCCGTCCGCGCCGCCGCCCGTCATCTTCTATTTGCGCTGGAACGCGAAGTACCCGGTCGTTCAGTAGAAGTCAGAGTTGTTCCCGTGGCGGCGGTGCAGGCGGTTGCGGGCCCGCGCCACACGCGCGGGACCCCTCCCAACGTGGTGGAGACCGACCCGCTGACCTGGGTCAGGCTGGCGACCGGGCGGCTCGGCTGGGCCGAGGCGGTGCGCAGCGGCGCGGTCAGGGCCAGCGGGGCCCGCGCGGACCTGTCGGAGTACCTTCCACTGGCCTGAACGGAAGTGTCACTTCGGGGGGGGCCGGGGCCAGAGGGATGGGGCGGGCGCCCCCCATGCGGGAAGTCCGTCCCCCCGAGGGAGACCGGATGCGCGCCCGCTACGCTGGCCGCTTTTGCCATCGGGCAGGAACCGGGGGTGTCCGCAGGTCAGGAGAGCAAATAGACTGATGTTGTGGCCAAGCCAGACGGGCGTCTTACGCACGATCTCGATCCCAATGACAGTCCGCCGAGAGATGCCTGTGGAGTTTTTGGTGTTTGGGCTCCCGGCGAAGACGTCGCAAAGCTCGCTTACTACGGGCTGCACGCCCTGCAGCACCGCGGCCAGGAGTCGGCGGGCATCGCCGTCAGTGACGGCAGGCGGATCGTGGTGCACAAGGAGATGGGCCTAGTCGCCCAGGTCTTCGACGAGCCCTCGCTGACGGCACTGCGCGGCGACATCGCCGTCGCGCACTGCCGCTACTCGACGACCGGCGCTCCGATCTGGGCGAACGCGCAGCCGACCTTCCGCTCCACGCCGGTGGTCTCGATCGCGCTTGGGCACAATGGGAACCTGACCAACACCCGCGAGCTGGCGGCCATGCTGCCCGCCGAGAGCGGCTACTCCGCGCTGCACGCCACCTCGGACACCGACGTGCTGACCGAGCTGATCGCCGGCGGCGCCGCGGCCTACGGCAGCGTCGAGGAGGCAGCGGCCCGCATCCTGCCGGTGGTCCACGGCGCCTACTCGCTGGCCTTCATGGACGAGAACACGCTCTACGCGGCGCGTGACCCGCAGGGATTCCGGCCGCTCGTGATCGGCCGCCTCGGTGGCGCAGCCGGCGGCTGGGTGGTGGCAAGCGAGACTGCGGCGCTCGACATCGTGGGCGGCAAGTTCGTGCGCGAGGTCGAGCCCGGTGAACTGATCTCGCTGGACGAGCGCGGGCTGCGGTCGCGTCGCTTCGCCCCGGCCGTGCCTAAGGTGTGCCTGTTCGAGTATGTCTACCTCGCCCGGCCCGACACCACGATCGGCGGCCGCGGGCTGCACGTGACCCGGGTGGAGATTGGCCGTCGGCTCGCCGCGGAGTTCCCCGCCGATGCGGACCTGGTGATCCCGGTGCCGGAGTCGGGCACGCCGGCCGCGATCGGCTACGCCGAGGCGAGCGGTATCCCCTACGGGCAGGGGCTGGTCAAGAACTCCTACGTCGGGCGGACGTTCATCCAGCCGAGCCAGACCATCAGGCAGCTCGGCATCCGGCTCAAGCTGAACCCGCTGCGCGACGTGATCGCGGGCAAGCGGATCGTCGTGGTGGACGACTCGATCGTCCGGGGCAACACCCAGCAGGCCATCGTGGCCATGCTGCGTGAGGCGGGCGCGCTCGAGGTGCACGTGCGGATCGCGTCCCCGCCGGTGAAGTGGCCGTGCTTCTACGGCATCGACTTCGCATCGCGCGATGAACTCATCGCCGGGCACTGCTCGGTCGAGGAGATCCGCGCTGCGATCGGCGCCGACTCGCTCGGCTACGTGTCGCTTAAGGAACTCGTCGCCGCGACGGAGCAGCCGACGGGATCGCTCTGCCGCGCATGCTTCGACGGGCACTACCCGGTGCCGGTCCCGGAGAGCGAACGCGGCAAGGGCGTGCTTGAACCAGCGGTGAGTGCCTAAAACTGCTGGGCAGCAAACGGCAGCGGCAGGCGCTTAAGCGTCCTGCCGCTGCGCGATAGCGTGCACTAGCGCGATGACGACCAGTCGTCCTCGTCGTCGTCTTCTTCGCCAGCGTCCTCGTCAACGGTGTCGTCAGCATCTTCGTCGTCGTACACGGCATACGGGTTGTCGTGGTCCGCGCTCCGCGACTCTGATGCGACGCCCAGCTCTGCACGCAGCCGGTCAAGGTCCGTGCCGCCGCCGTTGTACTTGAGCTGGCGAGCAACCTTGACCTGCTTGGCCTTAGCTCGGCCGCGCCCCATTGGCTCGACCCCCTCGAACGTCCGGAGCCGTGCGGCCCCACGATGCCTCTGTTGCTGGCACGCCTGTGACACACACAGAACCGCCGTAGATCCCCCTCAGGGACCTCGGCGCTTGGCCAGCATCCGTACAGGTATAACCGTACCTGCTTTGCGGCCCTGATGACTACGCCGATCCGCTGTCACGGTGTACTCACCTGTATTCCTTGCGGGTTCCTTGCGGGGGAGGAGCCCTCCGCACCCCGCAGCGGTCCCCTCGGCGCGGTGCTCTTGCAGGCGGCGCACTTGCAAAAACTGGGTAGGAACCGGGGTTGACGCGCGGTACCTGTCGCACCATCGTGGTTAACAAAGACAAGTGTCTGGTTATATACCGATTCAGTCGTGGTAGGTTACAGTCAGTGTCTAGGGGGCTACAGCGGCTGAGATCGCGGACTCCACCGGGGAGGGCGGTGGTGAGCTGCGCGAAAGCGCAACGCGCAGGGCAGTTTTTCCGAATCTGGCCCGATGCGACGATAAGTATCGCTAGAATCACTGACAGTGAGCAGCCAGCGGGGGCAACGGGGCATCTAGAGCCAGAAGCAGAAAATGTGCAGAGAGTTATCGACTAGTCACCGCTGGTGATGGCATGATGGCCCCTATGGGCCATATGGGGATATCCACCACAAGCTCCTTCGGGGCACCAAGGCCAGACAAGAACAACGCGAGGATCGCTTCACCGATCCAGGAGGAGAGGCCGCACCAATGTCCGCACGCACTCCAGAGGCCGAGCCGCTACTGACCCCGGCCGAGGTCGCCACGATGTTCCGTGTCGACCCCAAGACGGTCACACGCTGGGCGAAGGCCGGCAAGCTGACGTCAATCCGTACGCTTGGGGGGCACCGGCGTTACCGGGAGACCGAGGTCCGTGCACTGCTCGCGGGTATTCCGCAGCAGCGTTCCGAGTAGCATCCCGCCTTTGGAGCATGGCCGGGAGGACGGCACGTTCTCTATGCCGTCGACCATGCTTATGGCGGAGCTCGTCCGGAGGGCTGGGGGGTCAGTCCCAGCGGGCGAGGGCAGTTCGCGCGAGTGATCTTGACGGGGTCTTGATTCTGGCGCAAGCGGCGCTCGCCGCGCTGGGACCGGTCCGGAGCGAATCCGGGCACAAAACTTTTTAGGGGGATCGCACGATGCGTGATCCAGAGTTGGTCGCCCGTGCACAACGCGCGGCCGCGCGTCTGGAATCAGCCTGGGAGCGTTGGAGAGCGCTCCAGGGGCTCGGGGAGACACCGGCTCAGCCGGTTGTAGGTTATGTGGGCTACGCGCTCAGCGAGCCGTGGGGACAGCCGCGTGCCGTGATCGGCTTCAGCGCCGAAGAGGCCGAGCGGCTGGCGGAGTTTCTTGAGCGGGGCAACACCGACCACCACGCCATTGAGCTGGCTCAACGGCACGTTCCTGACCAGCCGGCGGCGCAGCTGCTCGCAGTCGCTTCCACCGCCAAGACCGATGTATTGGCCGCTACAAGCCAGTTAGCTGGTTTGCAGCGTTGCCACAGCTTCCTGACAGGAAGCAGTGCCAGACTATAAACACAGAGGCCGAACTGAGGCCGCTGTGCAGAACGTCTGGACTCGGGACGGCCAGGCCCCGGCCCGAGTCCAGACGTTTTCTGTTTGCTCGTTCCTTGCGGGCATCGCAATAGCCCACTGGTACTGGTTAGTTGCCTGAGCTGTGCCGCCCGGTGCTCCGCGGTGCTTGTGCACCGGTTGCCGTTGCCGCGGCGGTCGCCGGTGCTTGCGCGGTGATCGTTGTCGGGAGCTCGATCGTGCAGTACATGCACCGCGACGCCGCGATCGGGATGGTGCTCAGGCACTCAGGGCAATCCTTGGTGGTCGCGTCCGCCTTCTTCGTCAGCCGCGCGGTGAGCGCCACCGTCGGCGCCACGATCAGCCAGTAGACGACCGAGGCGATAATCAGGAACGACAGCAAGGCGTTGAGGAACAAGCCGTACTGGAACTTGCTGTGGTGGACGGTGAACGTCAGGCTGCCGAAGTTGGGCTGGCCTGCGATCGCCGCGATGAGCGGTGTGATTATGTCGGCGACGAGCGCCGACACGATGGCGGTGAACGCCGTGCCGATGACGACGGCAACCGCCAGGCTGATGAGATTGCCCCTCATGAGGAAGGCTTTAAAACCCGTCACTGCGTGACCCCTTGTGCGTGTTCGAACGGCCCGAGCCGCCGGTCGGCGACCCAGCCAAGCCTGGCGGAAGTCCGGAAAAGTACGACCCATTTCACATGAACTCCTCCGGTCCGGCAACCGCACCTTATCTCCCGTAATGTGCGTCACGAAGTCGGTAGCCGAGGGCAAGGACCCCCGTCAGGTCACATCCCGACGGGCGGCGAGGCGCCGGGGAAAGAAGGGCGTTCCCCGCCCAGGAGCAGCTTCGACGTTCTCAGTCCCGTCCGGCGCTCGAGGGCGGTGCTCTCCTCGCGCGGCTGACTGCCGCGGGCCTGGGACGCCTCCAGCCGCATGCGCAGCGGTTCGTCGTCGACCCCGGCCAGGTCAAACTAGGTGGGGCGCCAGGGATTCGAACCCTGAACCCATGGATTAAAAGTAGCCTGCTCCAGCGTTCTGGCGTCCCTAGCTGGGCAAACGTCCCGCGCTGTCGCCCTGGGATGGCTGAAATCCCTGGGTTGCGCGGGCTTGTCATTCCACGGCCCATTCCACGGCACCTGATCACCGGCCCGCACTGCCGCCCACGCAGCGTGACTACTAACCGTGAGCTTCTCGGCTCCCGGCGCCAGGCAGCCTGCCACCTGCCCCAACCGCCGCGAGCATGACGCCGCAGTTGACGGGCCTGTATTGGCATGGTTACCTATCGTATGTGACATTAGATCGGAATAATCCTGGCCCGGGGCAGGCCTCGCTGTTCGGCCCGGAGCCGGGTGCTGCGCCGGCGAAGCCGGCCGGCGGTCGTCCGGTCGGCATGCGGGTCCTCATCACGGTCAAGGCGGCGCCCAATCCGTCGGAGAAGTACGGGGAGACCGTCTGCGTCGCCGGGCTCCGGCTTGACCTGGACGCGGCGGGCTGGGTGCGGCTGTACCCGGTCAACTTCCGCGAGCTCGACAGCGACGGCAAGTTCCGCAAGTACGACGTGGTGTCCCTGATGGCCAGGCCCAGCCCGGGCGATCCGCGCGCCGAGAGCTGGCGTCCCCTGATAGACACCCTCACGGTAGAGGGGCACCTCCCGCCCTGGCAGCGCCGGCAGCAGTTCATTGACGAGCACGTTGACGGCACGATGTGCGGCCTCATCGAGGCTGCCCGTAGCAGCCCGCCGGCCAGGTCGCTGGCCGCGATCCGGCCCCGCGAGGTGACCGGGATCGACATCGAGCCCCACGGGCCGTGGACAGCTGACGAGCAGCGCAAGATCGACGCTTACGTGAACCAGCTCGAGCTGCCCGGGATCGGCCGGGGGCCGAGGACAGCCCTGGAGGCGCCGCGGTTCCGCGGCTGGTACAAATACGTCTGCCAGGCCCCTGCCTGCGGCCAGCACCGGCAGGGCATCTACGACTGGGAGTGGGTCCTCCTCCAGCGCAAGCTCGCCGGCCGCAGCGACACCGACGCCCGCGCGGCGCTCCGGACGAGGTTCCTCGACGAGATCTGCGCCCCGTCCAACGACCTGGTGTTCTTCGTCGGAAACCAGCAGAAGCGGCCCCAGGGCTTCATGGTCCTCGGTGTGTTCTATCCTCCGCGCGAGCCCCGACGCTAGCGGCCTAGAGGACCGCCGCCTCCGACAGCTCCAGGCGGCGCTCAAGCTCCCGCAGGACCACGTACCGGTGACATGCCTGCTCGTCAGCCTCGAAGCACATCACTGCCACGCTCCCTTCCATGGCCGCATCCGCGATCTCATCGAGCCGCAGTCCGGCGGCGTCGCCGTCTATCATGTGCGCGAACCGCTCCCGCGCCGCCAGGACCTCGGCCGGACTCCCGCCGAATCCTGCCCGGTTCCACTTGGGGTTCCCCAGTTCCGGCACATGCCGGTAGCCGATCCCCGCCTCAGCCAGTGACGCCGCCAGCAGTCGCTTGCTGAACCCTCGTTTTCGTGAGATCGGATTCAGTCGTACATCGGCCAGAATACGGGTCCCGCTCAGGGAGAGTCTCGCGATGAATTCGTCGAGATGCTGCCCCTCGTAGCCAATCCCTGAAATGCCATATTGTCTAATGAGCGTCTCCATGATCCAATGATTGCACAACACGGCCTGATTTGGAAGGATTCCGTAAGGAATATATTTTGAGGTCGGCGCCGAATGGCCAGGACGTTCTGGATGCATGTAGTGGACTGGATTATATTCGGTATTGGGCCTGAAGGGGCTGGGTCGTGTGAAGAGGGCCAGAGTCCCTGACTCCAAAGAAAATTAGGCAACGATTTTGTGCACAATTAAATACTTATCTCAACTCCATCATTGGAGAAGGTATCCGCCATGCAGGCGCAGTTGTAGTAGAGCGAATGCCGTGACTGCGATGCGGTCCGTTCCGGAGCGGTATGCCGAGGACGGCGGCGACCATCACGCCGACGCGGCCCGGACCCGCCAGCAAGCTGACCTCCAAGGAGCGGGGCATGGCAGGTGGTTGCTACTGCGGGACCTGTGACGGTGTGACTTCGGGAGATTCTGGCAAAATGCTAACGGAACGGACAGGCGCGCCCAGGCGATCGAGGAGCGTTGCGCGTCTGGTCAGTGCGGAGCGGGGTCGAGGAGGACGTGGACTGCTCCTCCGGGATCCACTGCCGGAACCCGGCGAGGCGGCCAGGGTCGTGCGTTATATGGGATATATCACCTTTCCGCCTTCTTGAGGTTGTTTGAGGCTATTGACATGATTTCGGACTGTCCAGTTGCACGGTCAGTCGGCCGGGAAGGCCTGCAGGCGGTCGATCGCGACCGTTACCTCGGGACAAAACCCCTCACATGAGGGAATCGGTGTCGTCAAGAGGAAGTATTCGTGGAGCCGTTTCTGCCCTTGGGAGCATGGGTCCGCAGCTCGTCGCTGCGGAGCTGGCCTGTGCTGGTCTTCGTCATACTGGTTACTATTCCGCCAGTGGCGATAGTCGTTTTCTACAATAACCCCGGCCTGTCGACATTCGATGAGGCGGCATGGATTCTCGCCGCGTACTTCGCACTGGCCTGGCTGCTGCTGATCTACGTAATAGTCCGGCCCGCTGGGATATCCATGCTGCTGCTAATCGCGGTGGTGGCAGTCGCTTTGGTCACCCAGGTTCCGCTGGCCATCACTCTGGAAGATGTGCTGCACAGCGGCAACTCGAACCTGTTCATGAGCGTGTTTACGATCGGGGTTCCCGAAGAACTCGCCAAGGCGATCCCTGTCATCGTGATCGCACTGGTTGCCAGGCGCCGGCTTAAGCCATCTGATTACTTGTTCCTCGGGGCGGTGAGCGGTCTGGTGTTCGGGGCGAGCGAGGCGGAGCATTACCTGACCAGCGGCGTGGGGCTGGGGCAAGGCGCGACCCTGGATCTTGTGGCGGCACTCGAGTACGTGTGGCGGTTTCCCACCGATCCGATCACACACGCCTGCTGGGCAGGGATAACCGGGTACTTTATCGGACTGGCCGTCAGCGGCCGGTACAAGTGGTTCAAGGTTTGCTGGATAGGCCTAGCGATGGCGAGCATCCTGCACGGGCTGAACGATTGGAACGCACTGAACGGGCACTGGGGCTGGGTTGTGGTTGTCGTGGGCAGCGGACTCCTGTTCCTCACCTACGCGAAGGCCGACCCAGCAGCCAGCACTGCCGGGCAAGCCGACGGAAATACGTCACCGACTCCCTTGTCCGGTCAAGCCCCAGCGCGAGCCACTGCGGCCACGTATGACATCGAGGCGGAACTGGCCGCCCTCAAACGCCAATTGCCCGGCAAACACCGGATAACAGGAGAAATGTAATGTCCGCTTACAGCTACGCCGATCGCCCAGGCGTACCGGGCTCGCTGGCCTGAAGGTGGCTGCGAATGAGTCGCCGCGTCCCCGCAGTGCAATCGCCGATTGACGGGATACGCATGGAACGCCGCAAGCGGGCCGCGTTGGAGACCGACGCTGTTGGCACCCTGTCAGCCGAGCGGGTCGTCGGGGTGCACGGGGTGACGTGGCCAGTCGGCGAAGACCTCGCGCACCCAGGCCGGTGTTTTCCCGGGCGGTAGCTCGCGGGCCAGGCGCTCATCGGCGATCTGGTCCAGGTGCACGCCGGCATCCCCGGCGTCTTCCGGGGTCAGCGAGGGTTCCTCGGTGAACGCCATATCTAGTAGCTGCCTGATCTTGTACCCGGCGTCCGCGAGCGACGCGATGTCGATGTAGTCCCGTACCCGGTGGCGCTCCATCAGAGCGACTGTCTTGCGCGCGGCCAGGTAGTCGAGGGTGACGACCGGGCCTACGTCTGCGGCCACCGTGCCGGTGTAGGCGAAGAACGCCACCTGCACCTGCACCGGATCCCCGCCGTCAGGCGGGTACACCTCGAACTCCCGCAGTTCCCGGCTCAGGTCTGCCCATCCTGGGGCATCGGCGGTGACCGCCTCCACCCCGTACCCGGCGCGCTCGAGGGCGTCCGCTATCACGCCAGCGGCCTTCACGACGTTCCGGGCCTTGCGGACGAACAGGTCAACGTCCTGGGTGCGGCGGGCACTGACGTCATGGACCTGCAGCGCGCCGCCGCCGGCGAACGCCACCTCGTACCTGCGCCCGGCAGCGGCAAGGGCGATGCGGGCGATATCGCGATGCCGGTCGTCGAGGATCAACTAGGCCGCCGCGGCGAGCCGCTGACGGCGCAGAACCGGGAACCGGCTTTCCCACGCGTCCCGCTTCGCGCGGCCCATGCCGAGGACCGGCCAGGCGCGGATCAGCAGGTCAGCGTTCAGCCAGTCGGCTATGTCACCGGCTGTGGCCGCCGTGTCGAGGACCGCCTCGCACAGGTCGGCGGCTTGGTGCGGGTCCGCCAGGTCGAACTGACGGGAACCCGACCAGTACAGGCGGACCGGCAGTTCCACGACACCGGACGCGGGCCCGCGGAGGTCGTCAAGGCTCGCGGGCACCACCACCGGCCTCAGGTGCCTCGTGGCCGGGGCCTGCCGACGGGCCGCCAGCCTGCGCAGGCGCGCCACGCCGCGCCGCCAGCCATCTGCGGCACCACGACCGACGCCCGTCAAGCGGGCTGCCGGAACCCATCCGAACATGTGACCTAGTGTAGCGAGACTCGCTCTCCCCCGCTACGGACTACCCACCGTAGGGCTGATACCAGCGCAACGGGGTGTCCAGCCCGTCGGGAATCCCCGGAAAGCAACAGGCCGACGCAGGTCACCATCCCACGTCGGCCTGTTAGGTTCCCTCAATGAACCAACCACCAGCACGGTTACCAGCCGACTGGCAGAAAAGGCAGGAGCAGCCCAAGAACCACCAAGGACATGCCGAATCCTGCTTACGATCAGCCTACAGGCCGCTAGTCCTGCGAGCCAGCAGCCGACCGCAGACCCAGGGCCGCAGCCCCGCCGCGATCCGTGATGCGCGCCCGGCCGCCGACCGCGGACCGCGCCGAGTCCACCCGCTCCTGGGCGCCGCGCTCGACGAGGTCCGTGAGCAGCGGCGCGGATCGCTGTTCTGACCCGGAGCGCGACCTTCGCCCACAGCGGTGAGCCGCTCGGCGAAGATCTCGGACATGGCGGACGACTAGCCTCGGGCCGCGTGTTTTGGCGGTCCGACCGATCGCACGCCCGAGGCAGGCGGCGAGCTGTCCGCCTTCCGGGGGGTGGCGTTACCGGCGTTGCGGCGCTCGTCCCCTTGCGCCAGTGACCCGGGCAACCGGGCGTGCGGGTTAGGGAGAGTCCTCGCGAGGTATGACCGGGTAACCGAGACCCGCCAGGTGCCGGACGGCCTCACCGGGAGCGTCCGCCTCAGTGCCGTCGCTACAGATGCCGATGAGCAGCACGCCTCCGTGGACCGGGTCTGCGGAGGCCGCTTTTAGGTACCTGCTCAGGAGCGCTGTGGCGGCCGCGTTCACAACTGCTTCGCCGGGTGCCCCAGCCCGGAGAAGCATCCGTGTCTTCCTATCGAGCTCCACGTGAGTGACTGGCCCGCCAAGCAGGCACTGCCGCTCCCGCGAGGAGCATGGCCCGTCCGCTTCCACCCGGACCATCTGCGGTTCTCCCGCCGCGGGCAAGTACACGGCGTCCAGTTCCGGCCAGCTCGGCACCGCGTCGTCGTTACCGAGTCCGGCGTAGATCTGATACACCGGCCCGGGTGTCAGGGTCGGCGGTAGAGCCTGCAGGGCGCGCTCGCGCGGCTGGGGCAGGTGGACAATGATGCCTTCACTTTCTCGAACAGACATCCCGCAGCCAGCTGACCGGTCCTCGCGCTGCCCTGGGAATTCCCGGGCAGCCTGAAGAGACCTGCCCTGCTGACTGGAGATGCCTGACCTGCGGTTCTGCTCAGATGGCCCAGGGGATGGGCTGGAACTCGTTGCTGCCCGGAGCGCCGACCCCGCCGTCCGCGAGCATGCAGACTATGGCTTCGGCCGTCTCGCCGATCGCGTGGAACTGACGGGTGGACCCGCCCGGCACTACCAAGGCTTGGCCTGCCGCCACCTTCGCGACCTCATCACCCACTGTGAACTCGAACGACCCGCTGAGGGGCATCCAGACCTGATCGCGGTTGATCACGTGCATGGGGGAAGGGGCGTCGGGATTCATTCGGACTCGCCAGGTGCTCACCTCAGTGCTGCCCTGGCTGGGAGCGGCGAGCCCAGTCATGACGGCGACAGGTGTCGTGACAGTCCGCTCTTGGCTTTCGGTGATGACCTGCACTCTTGCTCCTATGCTTGTGCGTGACAGCTGGTCGATGAGTCAAGTAAAGTAGGTTTACTCGAATACGTCAAGGGGATTCGCGCACGTGGAAGATGATCCACTTCAGGATGCCGAGCTGACTCTCCTGCTCGGCCTGGCGTTCCAGGTCGTCCTTGCCGAGTTCGTTCGGCGACTCGACGAGAAAGGCTACGCCGAGCTACGACCGATGCACGGCATCATTTTCCAGGAGCTGAAGAACGGCGGACGTACAAGCACCGAGCTGGCGAAACGGCTCGGGATGACGAAGCAGGCCGTCGGCCAGATCGTCACCGATCTGGAGGGGAACGGTTACGTCCAGCGCAAGGAGCACCCCAACGGGGGGAGGTGGCGGCTCGTGGTGCTCACTGACAAGGCTCTAGACCACCTCGCCACCGCGGGGCCCGTCCTATACCAGCTGGAAGCGGAGCTGGCGGCGCAGCTCGATGACGCGCACCTCGCCGTGCTTCGAGCGGAACTCGCCAAGCTGGTCCGCGTGCTGATCGGGGAGAAGGTTCCGGCACTGCGCCCGGTATGGTAATCCGGCTCCTGCCCGACTCTGCGCTCACGGCAGAGGGCAGTACAAGCCGGCGCTATCCGGCACGAGACTCTTAATCCGCGGGTTCGGGGTTCAAGTCCCCGGCGGCGAGCGCCGCGGTGACGAACGAGGCGACCAAGGGCCGACGGTCACGGGAGTTCCAGGCGAGCACCAGGTGGCTGGGCGGCGCGTCGGTCACCGGGACGCAGGCCAGGCCGGCCGGAACCGGCTCCACGAGCGAGCGGGGCAGCACCGCGATCACCCGGTTCAGCGCGATCAAATCGGCGTAGTGCACCGCGCCATCCGGATCAGGAACGGCGTGCAGCACCGGGGCATCCTCCACCACGGCCGGCAGCGTCACCGGCAGCCGGCCGCCGGGCTCGGCGGCGCCGAGCAGGACGTCGGCCAGAGCATCCCCGAACGCCTGCCCGGGCAGCCAGACCTGCAGGAGCGCCGCCGCCTGATCCGCCCATGGGGTCAGTACCGGTGTGCCGGAGTTGACCACGACGATCACGCGGTCATTGACGGCGGCGACCCGGCGCACCAGTTCGTCCTGGAGGCCGGGCAGCGACAGGGACGACCGGTCGAACCCCTCGCTCTCGGTGAGCTCGGCGGACCCCACGACCACGATCGCCGCGTCAGCGCCGCGGGCCGCTTCCTCCGCCTGGGCGAGCAGCGTCTCGTCGCTGGCGGACGGAACCAGGCCAAGCCGGAAGGTCAGCGGGCCGGCGCCGTCGGCGGCGGGCAGGAACTCCAGTCGCAGTGCGGTGCTGCTGCCCGCCTCCAGATAGAGGCCGCCCCGGAGCTCGCCCGGCCTGGTCATCGCCTCCACCGGGTCCTCGGGGACCTCGGTGACGCCGTCGATGATGGCAACTCCGTCAGCGGTGAGCGTTAGCGCGCCGACTCCGGCAGCGCCGACCTCGTAGCTGCCAGTCGTCTGCGCTCGGTACACCGTCCGCAGCACGAGCCGGCCCGGCTGCCCCCAGCCCACGCCCTCAGGGGCGTCCCACCAGGCGAGGTTCACCGAGCGGCGGTGCTCGGCGGCGAGAACGGTGCCATCGCCGTCGAGGAACTCAAGTCGGACGCCTTCCTCCCCGGTTTCCGGGTCGCGAAGCGCGCTGAGCGGAGGCTCGGGCAGGATATGCCAGGTGCGGCAGCCCACGGCCGTCACTAGCTCGGCCTTGCCGCGCAGGGCGGCGCGCAGGCCATCGACCGGGCTGCTGACGCTGGCCGGCATCACTCCGGCGCTGCCGCCGCCCTGGACGACGGGATACAGCGCGTTCGGGCCGATCAGCGCGACCCGGCGGAGGCCGGGTAGCTGCAACGGGAGGGTGTCGCCCTCGTTGCGCAGCAGCACGAACGAGTCAGCCGCGACCGCGCGCACCAGGTCCGCCTCGATGAGCCCGGGGCGGCGCGCCGTCGAGCCGTTCGCCCCGGCGGAATCCGCCGTCGCGACGGGAGACTCCGGTGCGTCATCCGCGGGCGCGCCGGGCTCGCCAAGCGCGCCGACCCGGCGGGCGAGCCGCAGCAGCCGGGCGGTCTTGTCGTTGACGAGTTCCTCGCCGACGAGTCCGCTGCGGACCGCCTGAACGAGCTTCTCCCCCCAGGGGTCGCCGGGGCCTGGCATGGTCAGGTCGAGGGTCGCGAGGGCCGTCTCCACGGTGGAGCGGGCCGCGTCCCAGTCGGAGACGACGACGCCGTCGAACCCCCACTCGTTCTTCAGCACGTCCCGCAGCAGCCGCAGGCTCTCGGTGGCCCGGGTGCCGTTGACCTTGTTGTAGGCAGCCATGATCAACCAGGCGCCGGCCTCGCGCACGCACGCCTCGAAGGGCAGCAGGTATACCTCGCGCAGCGTGGTCTCGTCGATCTGTGCGTCGTAGATCCAGCGACCGGTCTCGGAGTCGTTGCCGACGTAGTGCTTGACGGTGGCGGCGACGCCCTCGCTCTGCAGGCCGCGGACGTAGGCGCTGGCAAGGCGGGCGGTAAGCACCGGGTCTTCGGAGAAGAACTCGAACCCCCGGCCGCCGAGTGGGTGCGAACCAGGTTGACGGTGGGCCCGAGCAGAATGTCGACGCCCTTGCTCCTGGCCTCGACGCCGAGCGCGATGGCCAGCCGCCCGACCAAGGCGGCGTCCCAGGTGGCACCGAGCGCGGACGGGCTCGGCAGGCTCGTGGAGGGGCTGCGCTCGTCCCTGGTGATGCCGCGGACCCCTGCCGGGCCGTCTGAGGTCACCATGGGACGCAGCCCGATCCCGGGATGACCGTGGGTTTCCCAGTTGTTCGCGCCGGTCAGCAGCCGGACCTTCTCGGCCAGCGGCAAGCCAGCGGCGACGGTCCTGTCGTGAGAATCGGTGCGGTCGAGAGAGACCGCTCGGTCATAAGAAAAGCTGGCCGGTGCGGCCAGCGCGGGCGGCGCGCCGGCCTGGGAGGCCGACGGCGGAATCCTCGGCCATCTGCCCGTCCGGGGTGGCCACCCAGACGATCTGTGCACCACCCTGGACAAGCGCCCTGTACCGCTCAGCGGTCACTTCAGGGAGATTGCCGCGATCGGGTGGAGAGGCGTTGTCCGTCTGGCCGGCGGACAACCGGACAACCGAACCGGACGCCGCCGCCAGCTCTCCTTGCAGCTGGTCGAGGTTGGAGGCCTCGGCGCCAAGCGCGTCATCGACGCGGCTCAGCACCTGCACGGCGACCGACTGGTCCAGCCCGCCCATCAGCGCCGCGTCCTCGCTGTCCATCGCGTTGCCGGCCCGTACCTGCTCGGCGAAGGCAACAGCGTGCTGCTCGATCGCTGCCAGGCGGCGGCGGGCTGCGGCAGCTTGCAGCAAGGCGGTGTCCTTGAGCCGCTCGGCTTCCGTGCGTTGGCGGCTGGCTTCATCCAGCCTGCGTGCGGTCTGCGCGAGCAGCCGCTCGGCGGCCTCGAGGCGCCGCTGGGTGTCTTCCAGCAGGGCTCTTGTCCGGAGCAGTTCGTTGGCGGTGTCCGAGCGGGTCACGAGCTCACGGCGGAGGTCATCGCTTTCTTCGGCGAGAACCTGGGCGGCTGCCGTGAGCTTTGCGAGCATGTCGGTCAGGCCCTGCACCATCGTCATGCTCCGGCTGGCGGACAGCTGCAGCTTGGCCACGACCTGCTGGGCGGCGGCGGTCTCGCGCATAGTCGTGACCCAGTCACCGATGTCCGCCGGCAACTGGCCGGGGACGGCAGGTGCCCGGGGGTGTCCCCATGTTCCTTGTCAAGGGTTTCGGGCTTAGCGGGCTTGTCCGCTTTCCTTGCCCTGGCTCTGGGATGTCGGGCGATTTGTGATGTTTGCGCGGTTCTGGCGGGAGGGCGGGGCTGGGCAGCACGGAGGCCCGCCTGTGCCGGGCGTTCCGGCGCAGGCGGGTGCGGTGGCGTGCAGGCAGGCGGCCCGGGCGGCCTGGGAGCGGTCGGGCTGGTAGTGCTCGCGGTTGCGGAGCATGGCCAGGATGACGTCGCAGCGTCGGCGTGCGAGGCAGATCAGGGCGGCGTTGTGGCGCTTGCCCTCGGCTCTCTTGCGGTCGTAGAAGGCCTTCGAGGCAGGGTCGCGCAGCGAGGCGAAGGCGGCGAGGAACATGGCGTTCTTCAGCCGGTGGTTGCCGCGGCGGCTGCGGGTCTCGGCGTTGAGGCTGGTCCCGGACTGGCGGGTCACGGGCGCGAGGCCGGCGTAGGCGGCAAGCTTGGCGCCGCTGGCGAAGCGGGAGCCGTCGCCGATCTCGGCGAGGATCCTCGCGCCGGTGCGGGGGCCTATTCCTGGCATGGACGCGAGGATCTCACCGAAAGGGTGGGCGAGGAACGCCTCCTCGATCTCCTTCTCCAGCGCGTCGCGCCGCTGGTGAAGCCGGTCCAGCTCGCGGGCCAGCTCGGCGATGACCCGGCCGGTCGCGGCCTCGGCCGGGACGGTCACGCTCTGGGCGGCCAGGGCCTTCATCACGGCTTCGGTCAGTTTCCCGGCCAGCCGGGGGGACCTGCGGGCGATGGCGGCCCGGATCTTGTCCTGCCCGGCGGCCCGCAGCGCCGTCAGCGTCGGGAACGCCGAGACCAGGTCGCGGACGCCGGCATGGGCCAGCTTGCCGCCGATCGCGCGCTCCAGGGCAGGGCCGATGCTGGTCAGCATGTCGCGCGCGCGGTTGGTGATGCGGGTCTGGTCCTCGGCCAGGTCGGTGTCGAGCCCGTTGAGGACCCGCAGCTGCTCCAGCAGCTCGTCCGAGCCGGCGTCGAGCCAGTGGACCTGCTTGCGCCTGGTGCGGGCGGTGTCGGCGATGATGTAGGCGTCGCGCCGGTCGGTCTTGGCCTCGCCCGGGTAGAGGTCAGCGGCCCGCCGCATGACCAGGCCCGGGATATAGGCCACCGGGACCTCGTGCTTCGCGGCGACGGCCAGCGCCAGCCTGGCGATCGAGCCGGGCTGGTCGATCGCCAGGCCCGGCACGCCGTGCTTGCCGGCCCGGGCGATGAGGGCCTCGATGTCGCCCTGGTCGTTGCCGATGGGCCGGGAGAACAGCCGCTCCCCGTCGTTGTCCAGCACGTCGGCGAAGTGGGTCTCCTTGCCCACGTCCAGGCCGACCCACACGCTTACCTGCTCAGGCGTCGCCACCTGCGATCCTTCCCCCTGCGTCGAAGAAACCCCGTTGAGTCCTGCTGGGAAGCCCGACAGCGGTGCGCTCGCCGCCATCCACCTTACGAACGAGCGATTAGCCGCGCCGCATGTCCCCATCAGAGGTTCACGCACCAGCGATGCCGGCGGCAACACCCCCCAGGCCATGACTACTGCAGGGGGCAAAGAGCCATACCGGCACCACCGGACTCCCGTGAGCACCGTAACCGTTGTCCGGCGCCCATGAAGAAGGTGAGGGGACCCTGCCGCGCCCGGCGGGGAGCGGCGGCGTCCCACAACGGGCGCACCTTGCCTTCGAGCTGTGCCATCGCGCGGCGGTCACTGCCGGTGCACGCTTGCAGGAACTGGACGACGAACTTCCAGTCAGGCCTGGTCTCGCTGTTCAGCCGCGCGGAGATCGTGGTCCGGGAGTACGGCATCCCCTGCTCGAGGTCGCGCAGCGTGCGACCGTGACTGTCCGCGAGATCGCGCAGGACGGCGGCCAGTTCGCGTGCTCCGGCGGATTCGCCGCGAAGCTCGGCGCGCTTGCGGCCGCTTTTGATCGTCACGCGGCAAACATTACTGGTTGTCCGGCAATTGGTCTTGGTTGTCCGCGTCTTACCTGCCCGTATGGGCCCGGCGGGGGTTGACAAGGAGGGTTATTCAGGCGACAGAAACGTTATGTGAAGTTTATCCTGTCCAGCGGTGTGGCGCAATAAAAAGATGGCCCGTTCACGAAAGGATTGAGTTACCATACTTAATCCATAGAACAGGCCATCACGTGTATCATACCACCGGGTTCGACCGCGAAGAAGTCATCGACCTCTGCATCCGGATAAATTCCGTGCAGCCTAGTACGGCAGCCGCATTTCGCTAGCTGACCAGGGAGATCTTGGCGTCGCGGCCGAGTCTCGTGCGCTTGTGGAACCATCGGGCGCGGGCCTGGTGCCGGCGGGTCCACTCGTCCCAGTGCTCGACGTGGCCTGGTGGCCATGATGGTGCGGTGGCGGCGGCGAGCAGCCGCCTGACCTGCGGGACGGTGAGCGGGATCAGCCCGGGATCGGCGGGCGGCGGCTGGTCCGGCCGGACCGGCGATGCCGCCTGCGTGTCCGTCCGGTCACGCAGCAGAGCGGCGGTGACGGCGCAGATCGCGAGGGCCGCGCAGGCGAGCACGGTGTGACGGGCGATCGCGTGGAAGAGCCTGACCTGGGACTGGTCCAGCCCGAACTGGCCCTTCCCGAACTCGAATTCCTCTTCGACCGGCCACCGGAGGCCCGCGGCCCGCACCAGCCGCGCCTTGGCGCAGGGCTGCCCATCGGGCACGTAGCAGTAGTGAAAGGCCAGCTCACCGGTCTTCAGGTGACGGCGGACAAGCAGGGAGTGACCGGATGAGGCGGTGCCGATCCACGCCCACGCGTACCAGCGGTCGCCCTTCGATCCCTTCCCCGCGGAGCGGACCTCCCAGCGGCGCCTGCCCTTCAGCAGCTTCTTCACCGCGTCTTCGCAGGCCAGGACGGTCCCGTCGCCCATGGTGATGCGGAAGTTCTTCGGCACGCGCAGCACGTAGCCCTGTTTCTGCCTGCTCAAGGTGCTCCCGCAGCTTCGTGCAGCTGCCGTAGACCTCGTCGCCGCAGACGAAGTCCGGGACGAGCCCGTCCGCGACGGCGTCGTCGAGGATCCCGATGGCGAGCTCGCCCTTCGTCTTGAACGCCAGGTCCAGGGGCAGGGCTGTGACCAGGGACTTCACCGGGTCCTTGATGTGCTCTTCCGGGATCCACTGCCGGAACCCGGCCAGGACCTGCCCGGTTCCCTCCCGGATCCAGGCCGCGTGCACCGTGTTGATCCCGTTCTCGACGCCGCCCGCGCACCCCATGTGCTGCCGTTTCACGCCGGCAGTGCTTTCGCCTTTCTTCTCCTGCCCCGTCTCGTCCAGCGCGAGGATCCTCAGCCGGCCCTTCCGCTTCCCCCGCTTGCGCGCCGCGGCCTCCAGACCGTCCGCGCCGAACCTGCGCACCGCGCCCATCGCCTCAAGCGCATCCCAGGATGCGTGGTTAAGCAGCCTCTGCGTCTTATCGGGCGTTCTGTCCCCGGCAAACTTCGCGATGCTCCACCCGTTGCACTCGGGAAGATCGCTCATCACCGCAGCCAGGTACTTCCTGAACTGCAAAAACGTCTCGATCCGCCCGAAGCACGGCCGCATCAGCCCAAGCAGCTCGTCCCGTTTCCGTCCCGCGGTTTTCGCGCCTATCCTGGCTTCCGCAGCCGCCTCTGAACTTGTTGTTCTCACAAGCACATGATCACGAGGCGGCTGCCCCATGTCCGGCGAACCCGCCAGACCGCGCAGAAGACACTTAACCGCAGGTCACAGGCCGAAATGCGGCTGCCGTACTGGTGCGGGATCCCAGAAGTGGCCGCCATGCCTCGGTCTTTTCAAATCAGTAGTGGCCACGCTGACCTACATGCGGCACAATCGCACACAGGCGGAAATCAGTGAGTCTCTCGGCGTATCCCAGCCGACTATCAGCCGCGCCATATCTGCCATAACGCCGCTCGTTCCGGAAGCGACGCGCGAATTCGTACCGACCGCCGACGACCTTGACGCGGATACCCAGTACATCCTGGACGGCACGCTGCTGCCATGCTGGTCATGGGACGGGCACAAGGAGCTGTACTCAGGAAAGCACAAGACCACCGGAATGAACGTCCAGGTCGCCTGCACCATTTACGGTAAGCTCGCCTGGATTTCCGACCCGGTCAACGGGAGCCGCCACGACAACCACTGCCGCGAAGAATCCGGTGTTCTGCTGACGATGAACCCGAAGAACTGGGTCGGCGACAAAGGGTACATCGGAAACAACATGATCACTCCCTTCAGGAAGCCCGCGGGCGGCGATCTGCTCGACTGGCAGAAGGAATACAACTCCGAGGTTAACAAGATACGCTGGATGATCGAGCAAGTGATCTCCCACTTCAAAAACTGGACCATCATGCACACCGACTACCGGCGCCCGCTTAAAACATTTGAGACGACCATCTCAGCGGTCGTCGGCCTGCACTTCTACCGGACGGCCTGAATAACCCTCAAGGCATCACGCTCGTATTCCTGATCACGGTCGGCCGTCACGGACTAGGAGGAAAGATGAGCAGTAAAGGAACGAATGTTACTAAAGGTAAAAAGGGTTCTATTACCAGGCCGGAACGTTGCTGACATTGCGGGCGGCCGTCATCCTCATGGCGGCCCTGGTTGCCTCGGGCGTGACCGGAATCCTGACCTACCTCGCGTCGGCTAGCCTGCCCGAGGCTTACCTCGCGGCCGAGTCGGCATGCGCTGCCGTCATCACGCTGCTCAACGCCATCATCGGTTAAGGATGAAGATCGACACGCAGTCCACACGTCGCGTCCTGCGCCGCCTCACGCCCCCTGCGGGGCGGTTGCGGCGCGGGTGAGGTCGGCCAGGTAGGCGAGCTGCCCGCCGGTCGACCTCGGAAACTGGGTCCGCGTAGTGCTTCAGCGTGGTGGCGCCGCCGCCGCCGTGGCCAAGCCGGGCTGCGGTGTTCTGCAGGTCGAACCGGGCGGCGAGAAGCTGGCTGGCGGTGTAGTGGCGCAGCTTCTTGATGTTAAGGTCGACCCCGGCCGCGTCGGCCAGGTCGCTGACCTTGTGCGAGGCCCAGTCCGGGTTCCACGCGACCGCGTGCACCGGGTCGTTGGAGAATAGGAATGCGTCCGGTGCCAGGTCGAGGCCGACCGCTGCCAGGGCCGCGCGGACTGCGTCCAGCTGCTCGCGGATGAACGCGACGCTCACGTCGTCGAGCGCGTTCCACCGCTCCTGGTGGGTCTTGGTGTCCTTGCGGATCTTCTGCCCGTTCTTCACCATGTAGTTGAATGCGATGTGCAGGATCCCGTGGTCGAGGTCGATGTCGCAGATCTGGGCCGCGCAGAGCTCGCCGCGGCGGGCGCCGGTGATCGCCGCGAGCCATAGGTACAGCGCGATCTGATGCATCTCGCGGGACCTGCCCTCTGCGATCACCTTGGCGACGTCCTCGGGGGATGTCGCTGGGCGCTTCACCTGCGTGACGGTCGGCGGCTTCGCGGACTCAGCGGGATTTCCGTCGACCCAGTTCCAGCGTTCCGCGGCCTGGAACGCGCCAGACAGGATGCTGTGGATCTGCCGGATCGTCCCCGGCTTCATCGGGTGGCAGACATGCCGCTGGCAGCCGGCCAACTTGCAGTCGTGCCCGGGAACCGGGCGCCGCGGCGCAGGCCGGGCTGCTCGTCCTCAGCGGGCTCCCCGGCGACGACAGCGGTGCGGCCCTGGCGGACCACGATCAGCCCGTCGCCCGCGAGCTCGCGGAAAGCCCGCTGCAAGGTGGACCGGGGGATGCCCTGCAGCGCCTGCAGATCGCGAACGGACGGGATGTCCGCGCTGGCCGACAGGGCTCCTGACTCGATCGCCGATCTAGTCTGCCCGCCACCTGCTCCAGCTGACCGGCGATCGTCCGCCGACGGCCGGAGGTCGGGGACGTTCCGGTGCTCGGTGAACGGCTTGCCTGCGCAGGTGAGGTCGCCGCACTTCTTCAACCGCGAGTAGAGGGTGTCGAGGATCGGGCCCTGCACCTTGCGGACCTTCAGGTGCCCCAGGCAGGCCGGATCGTCCGGCGGACGTAGCTTTCGAACCCCTCCCGGGTCGACACGTCCCAGTCCGCGATCAGCATGTACTGGTCGAGGAGCTGCCCGACGGTCGCTCCGGACTCGGGTTCCTTGCCGGCCTGCGCCCGCTCGAGGAGCTTCCCGAGCGCGATCTGCGCTTGACGAGGTTCTTCGCGGTCTCCCGAAGTACACGGCCTGCGGGTGATGGGGTCGGTGCCGGCGTAGACGTGGACCCGGTACGACCCGCTCGGCAGTTCCTCTATGTGACCGCTCGGCGTCACGCTCATGACCAAAGGATAGGCCGAAAACCCCCGTTCATTCCACGAGCCATTCCATGAAACCCTGCTGCAGGCCCGTCATCTGTGATGAAAGGCCAGTTCAAGCTCGGTGGGGCGCCAGGGATCGAACCCTGAACCCATGGATTAAAAGTCCACTGCTCTGCCATTGAGCTAGCACCCCGCAGTGTCGCCCTGCAGCCGACACTCCGAATGAAGCGTACCGAAGGTCGGCGGCAGACGGATATACCAGTCACCTTCGGGCGGGTCCCAGGGTGGATTGGGTCGGCTTCCAGGGTAATCAGCGGGTGATTCCTGATGACAGAGCGCATCGCGACTGGGCATGATCACAGACATGAGCGAGAACAACGGCAGCGGCAGCGGAGGCAAGCGGCTGCTGCGGCTGCGGGATGGGCGGATGGTGGCCGGCGTCTGTGTCGGGGTCGCCGCGTACTTCGGGGTAGACGTGAACCTTGTCAGGCTCGCGTTCGGGGTCTTCACGGTTTTCTACGGGCTTGGCGCGCTGATCTACCTGCTCGCCTGGGCGGTCCTGCCCGAGGAGGGCGAGGGCGGCTCGATCCTGGAGTCCTTCGTCGGCAGGGCGGCGGAGTATGTGGGAGTCACGCGGCAGGATCTGTCGCTGCGCTATCGCCCCTATCGTCTAGTGGCCTAGGACACCGCCCTTTCAAGGCGGCAGCACGGTTCGAATCCCGTTGGGGGCACCCACGTTTCGCCGTTCGGCCCTGTTGCGGTGCAGGTCAGGGCAGGTTCTGGCATCGTTACCCTAACTTCAGCGGAGATACAGACAACTTGCAATCATCGGTTGCAGGTCTCTTTTTGACGTGCTACCGTCGGTTGCATATACAGTCCGTTCCGTTCCCGTCGTGATGAGAGTTGCAGGGAGGACAACAATGGCTGAGCACAAGACCGGAACACGGGAAGAGTGGCGCGCCGCCCGCCTGGAGCTGCTCCAAGCCGAGAAGGAGCTGACCCGTCTCAACGACGACCTTGCCCGTCGGCGACGGGAGCTGCCGTGGGTTCGCCTCGACAAGGACTACCGCTTCGACACCGAGAGCGGCGAGGCGACGATCGCCGGCCTGTTCCGCGGCCGTTCCCAGCTGCTGGTGTACCACTTCATGCTCGACCCTGACTGGGACGAAGGCTGCCCGAGCTGCTCGGCGATCGCGGACGGCTTCGACACGACGTACCTGCATCTGGAGAATCATGACGTCGCCTTCACCGCCGTGTCGCGTGCGCCCCTGGAGAAGCTGCTCGCGTACCGGGACCGGATGGGATGGAGCTTCCCCTGGGCGTCGTCAGGACGCAGCGACTTCAACTACGACTTCCATGTCACGATCGACCCGTCGGTCACGCCCGTGGAATACAACTACCGGAACCAAGCCCAGCTCGAGCAGGCGAACATCGCGTGGCGCGACTGGTCGGGCGAACAGCCCGGCATGAGCGCGTTCGCGTTCGACGACGGTGTCGTCTACCACACCTACTCCGCGTACTCACGGGGCCTCGACGCGCTCTGGGCCATGTGGCAGTGGCTTGACCGGGCCCCGCTCGGTCGCAATGAGGGCGACGTGTCGTGGTTCCATCGCCACGACGAATACGCCAGCCAGTGACTCGTGCGTTTAGAGGCACTGCGAGCCGACAAAGGCGGAGAGGTCTCTACAGAGAGTTGCGTCGTCTCCAGAACCGGGTTCCCCTGACCGGGTACCGGTCGAAGAGGCGGCCGAGCACGTAGCTTGGCACAGCGGCGATCGCGATCATCAGCAGGGCGAACGGGGCGGCCTGGCCGTAGGCGAGCTTCTGCTGGTAGTTCCAGAACTGGGTGGCGAGGGTCTGCACGGTGGCGCGGAGCCGCCGTTGTCAGGGCGACGAGGTCGTCTTGACGGTCGGCGGCCCGGTCACCGCCTGGCCGGCTGCGGATCGTGACCCAGTGGGCGCCCCAGCCGATCACTAGGAGCGGCGCGGACAGCCGGACTCAACCACGGGTGTTCCGGTGATATGCTCTGTCAGGCGTCGGCGGTTACGGCTTCCGCGCCAAGCCCCGTAAGGGCGCGTTGTCCGCTAAGGTGGGCAGCAACAGATGGTCCTGTAGAGCAGTTGGAGTGCTCGCCACCCTGTCAAGGTGGAGGTCGCGGGTTCAAATCCCGTCAGGACCGCCGCGGTACAAGCCTTGCGCTCCATCGCCAAGGTCAGGTAGCTCAGTCGGTACGAGCGTCCGCCTGAAAAGCGGAAGGTCGACAGTTCGATCCTGTCCCTGACCACACAGCCTCTCTGATCTGCGGGAACGCGACATGCTGGAACCGGGTGCGCCGTCCGCTCGACGTGCACAGCGCTTGTCGAGCTTCCTTGCACCGTGCGACCATCACGAGGGCGATCAGCGAGAGTGACCGCAGGTTGGGCAGAGCTCTCTGGAGGGCGCTCGATTTCATCCTCGACGGCCTCGCACGGATCCAGGGCGGCTGAGGGTCGGCGTAACCGTCGGCTTTCTGACGCGCGCCGCCGCATTGCTACTGTCGGCCGCTCCCGGAGACAGACGGTTGGCTGAGACAGGTCGGGGAACGAGACCTGAGAGGGAAGCCTTGCGAGATCTGGGAGTGATGCCCGTGCGTCGCTTGGCGCTGATCCACGGCGCCGCGACGACGAGCCGTGTGTGGCGTCACGTGGTCCCGCTGCTAGCCGACGGCAGCCCGCTAGCGGTGGCTGTCCCTGACCGGCCGTGCACCGGCGACCTGGCCACTGAGGCGGCGGCGCTGCGGCCGTCCTGTGCGGGTGCCGTGGTGGTCGGCGTCAGCGGCGGAGCGACCCTGGGTCTGGCACTCGCGACGGCCGGGGTGCCGGCGGCGGCCGTCCTGCACGAGCCGGCCGTCGGCTCGCTGCTCCCCGGCCTGCTCGACCAGGTCCGCGCCGCCTATGCGGAAGGCGGCGTCCTCGCGTTCGCCCGCGCTCTGTACGGTACCGCCTGGACCACGGCCGAGGCACCGGCTGACCCGGGCGCCGTGGCCCGTGACCTGGTCATGTTCACCAGCTTCGAGCCTGCCGCCCCGGCCAAGGAGGTGGGCCCGGTGATCATCACGGTCGGCGAGCGCTCCCCGGCGATCAGGCACGAGTCCGCCGCCCGCCTAGCCGATAAGTTCGGCTTTTCGGTTGAGGTCATCGCTGACGCTGGCCACGCTGTGCATCTCACCCATCCCGCCGCCTTCGTCGCCGTCATCGGCCGCACGGCCGCTCAGCTCGGCTAACAGGAACGATCCGCTGCCTGCGGGTCGCCGGAGCGGCAGTCAAGGACCCGCTCAGAGGGAGAAGGGGAACGCCGGAACGGCAGGCAGCGGCCGGGTCCCGCGAGCTGCCGGGAGCCCGGGACTGATGGGGAGTAAGCCGCGCTCGTTCTAAATGATCGTCTTTTATCTCTTCCACGGCGGTTTCTCGCGCCGCCGCCCGCGCCTGGGCGCGAGCGGCGGCACCTGTTGTTCTAGCTGGCTTCCAGCGCCGTCAGCAGCACTGTGGACGGCGCGTGGGCGCCGAACACGCCGCCTTGCATCTCGATCATCGCCAGGGCGGCCTGGTAGTTGCCGTAGTCCGTCGCGCCGGTGCAGTCCGACAGCAGCAGGCACTCGTAGCCGCGGTCGTTGGCGTCCCGCATCGTGGTGTGCACGCAGACGTCGGTGGTGATCCCGGTGAGGATGATGTGCGTGATGCCGCGGGTCGCCAGAATCAGGTCCAGGTCGGTGGCGTAGAAGGAGCCCTTGCCCGGCTTGTCGATGACCGGCTCGCCGTCGAGCGGTGCGACCTCGGGGACGATCTCCCAGCCGGGCTCGCCGCGGACCAGGATGCGGCCCTGCGGTCCCTCGTCGCCGATGCCCGCCCCGATGGACTTGGACCGCCACAGCTTGTTCGGCGGGCAGTCGGAGAGGTCGGGCCGGTGGCCCTCCCGGGTGTGGATGACGGTGAAGCCGCGGGAGCGCACGGCGTCGAGGACCCGGGCGGTCGGCCCGAGGCCGGCCCGGGTGAGCTCGAGGTCGTAGCCCATCGCGTCGACGTAGCCGCCTTTCCCGCAGAAGTCGAACTGCCAGTCGATGCAGATCACGGCGGTGTGCGCGGCGTCGAAGCTGCCGTTGTAGGGCCAGGCGTAGGGCTGCGGCCGCGCAGCTGGCCGTAGGCGGGAGCGCTCATGGATTCGGTCATGACGGTCACGACCGTCTCGGCGGTAGCGGGAGATTCGGCCGTGCTCTCGGGCGCAGCGGGAGATCTCGGCCGCAACGGGGCGCGGCGACGGCGGTCCTCGACGGGCACGCCGTCGGTGCTGACCACGGGGTCGCCGCCGTCGACTGGTGTCCCCTCGGCGATCGCCGACTCGACCTCTTCGTCGCTGGGCAGCTCGACCTTCTGACCCCTGGTGAGCAGGCCGAACCCGGCCAGGATGATCGCGGCGAACAGGTAGCCGAGGGCGATCTGCGGGCCGATGTCCCAGCCGACCTTGGCCCCGTGCACCAGCCCGATGAAGCCGAGGACTGCGCCCCGGCGGCCGAGTACCCGGCGGCCCAGAAGAACTTGCGGTCGATGAGGAACGCGGTGATCGCGCCGAGCAGCAGGCCGGCCAGCACCGCGCCGCCGCCGAGCAGCATGGTGCCCTTGTAGATGGTGCCGCGTTGGCCGCGATGTTGGCGTAGCCGACCTTGGCCGCCGTGGTGCCCGCCGCGGCCAGCGCGTCGTCGATCTGGCCCTGGGCCCAGGAGGCGACGTTGGGGATGATCGCGATGACGACGGCGACCGCGTGCCGCTTGGGCACCGCCTGGAACGCCTGCGCGCCGATCAGCAGCCCGATGTAGAGCAGGATCGGGACGATCGCCGGGTTCGGCAAGATGGCGCCGAGCAGGCCGAACAGGCCGCAGAAGCAGAGGATCGCGATGACCACGCCGCTGCCCATCGAGTAGCCGGTGCGGCCGCCGACCGCCTTCCAGCCGGGGTGGCCGATGTAGACGGCGGGCGGGAACGGCGAGCCGAGCACCGAGCCGACGATCGCGCCGGTGCCGTCGGCCAGCAGGATCGAGCGCAGGTTGTAGTTGTCGCCGGCGGCGGCGGCGGATTCGACGTTCGACATGCCCTCGGTGAAGTTGTAGATGCCCAGCGGGATCGCGGTGGCCAGCAGCGGGGAGACCTCGGACAGGCCGTGGCCGAGGCGGCCGAAGTTGAAGCTCGGGCAGGCTGAACGCGACGTCGTGCGCGGCGGCGGAGACGTCGGCCGGGTGCATGTAGCCGCCGATCCAGCCGATCGCGGTGCCGACGAGCAGCGCGGCCAGGCCGACGGGGATGTTGCCGGGCAGCTTGAGGTCGGTGAAGAAGCCGATCATGATGATGATCAGCACCGGCAGGGCGATCCACAGCGCCTCCCACATCTGGGCGGCGGGGCGCATCGAGATGAACGCGATCGAGATGCCGGCCAGGGTGCCGAGCAGCGCCGCCCGCGGCGTGTACTTGCGGACGTACGGGCCGATGAACGCGCCGATCAGCACGATGCAGCCGATGATGAAGCACCAGGCCAGGCCGGCCGCCCAGGCGTCGAACGCGTTCTTCGTGGCCAGGTAGGTGGGCAGCATGATCACGAAGGTGACGATGAACATGTGCGGCACCGACGGGCCGTAGGGCATCGCGGTGACGGTGTCGCGGCCCTCGCGGCGGGCCAGGCGGCGGGCCAGGTAGGTGTAGTACACGTTGCCGATCAGCAGCTGGATGCCCATGGCGGGGAGGATCACGCCGAAGACGTCGCTGCCGGGGATGTGCACCACGCCGAGGCACAGGCCGGTCAGCACGAGGACGTTCACCATCACGTTGAAGCCGAGGCCGAAGAACGCGTTGGTGTCGCCGCTGGTCCACAGCGGGAGTTTCGGTGGCGTGGCCGACTTGGCCGGCGCGAGAGTCGCTGTCGAGGTCATGGGAGTCTGCTCCTTCGTCGGTCAGGGCTCGCTGGATGGGGCGGTTAGGACAGGGCCTTGAGGTACTGGTCGGAGGGGGCGACCCAGCCGAAGATGCCGCCCTGGGCGGCGATCATCGCCAGGCCGTAGCGCTGGAACTCGGGGAAGTAGGAGCCGACGCAGTCGGCCAGCACCAGGCACTCGTAGCCGCGGTCGTTGGCCTCGCGCACGGTGGTGTGCACGCACACCTCGGTGGTCACGCCGGTGACGATCGAGGCTGGTGATGCCCGTGGACCGCAGCGCGTCATCCAGGCCGGTGGCGTAGAAGGAGCCCTTGCCCGGCTTGTCGATGACCAGCTCGCCGTCGGCCGGGGCGAGCTCGTCGATGATGTCGTGGCCGTACTCGCCGCGGATCAGGATGCGGCCCTTGGGCCCGGGGTCGCCGATGCGCAGCGCGGGCTCGCCGCGGGTGAGCTTGGCCGGCGGGCAGTCGCTCAGGTCCGGCACGTGTCCCTCGCGGGTGTGGATGACCGTGATGCCAGCGTCACGGGTCGCCGCGAGTGCCACCTGGAGCGGCGGGATGACCGCACGCAGCTGGCTCACGTCGTTGCCGAGGGTCTCGCCGAAGCCGCCGGGCTCGACGAAGTCCCGCTGCATGTCGATCACCAGCAGCGCGGCATGCGCGGGGTCGAACACGAAGGGGTACGGGTCCGCCGGCACGGTCACCGGTCCTGGCATGGGAGTCTCCTCTCGAGTCGCTCGGTTCTCGCGCTGACCCAGCCCGAGTGCCTTTCGTCGATTGTCGACAGAATTTATGACTGAGGATGGTGCGTACTGTTACGCATGTGTAACGCGAGCGGGCGGCCTGTTTGAGGCGGCGGGAGATCAGCCGATGTAGGTGCGGGCGCCGTGGCCGTCGAGGGCATCGAGGACGGTCTGGAGATCACCGGTCGCCAGGGAGTCGAGCAGCCGCCGGTGCCGTGCGACGCCCTCGTCCGCGTCCCGCTGCTCCGACTCCAGCCGCAGGTTGGCGGCCATCAGCAGCTGGAGCTTGAGGATCACCGGCTCGAAGGCCATCAGAAGGTGGCGCTGTCCGGCCAGGGCCACCACTTCGACGTGGAAGCGCTGGTGGGCGTTGTTCTCCACGAACGCGTCGCCGGTCCGCGCCGCCTCGGCCATCAGCTGCCAGGCCGAGGTCACGCCCGCGAGGCTGGCCCCTCCAGGCCGGGCGAATGCGGCCTGGACGGCGTGCCGCTCGAGCACGTGCCGCAGCGCGAACAGCTCGTCGGAGTCGGCGGCGGACAGTTCGGCCACCCGGACACCGCGCCGGGGCAGGTACTCGATGAGCCCCTGCTCCGCGAGCTGACGCAGCGCCTCGCGCAGCGGAGCGCGGCTTGTGCCGAACCGCTGCGTGAGGTGCTCCTCGACGAGCCGCTCGCCAGGAGCAAACGCGCCGCTCAGGATCTCGTGCTGCAACCGCCGCAGCGTCAATTCGACCAGGCTCGACGACTCAAGCGCGCCGCCCAGTTCCATGGTCCGCCTCCTGGGAGAGTTGTAGTCACTCCTTTGCGACCTTACCGTCTGCCGGGGGAGCCACTGATCCTCCACGTCTGACCGTCGGCCACTGACGGGCGGCGTCTGCTCACGAGGCGCAATGATCTTGCTGGACGTCGGAGTGTGGCTCGCCGCAGTCTGGGGGCGTCACGCGCACCATCCGGCGACGGCGGAGTGGTTCGGCAGACAGACCGACGACCTCGTCTTCTGCCGGGTCACTCAGATGAGCCTGCTCCGGCTGCTGTCCAACTCCGCCATCATGGGCGACGACGCGGTCGACCGTAGCCAGGCATGGCGGACCTTTGACCAGCTATGGGCAGAGGAGCGCGTCCTGTGGGCGGACGAGCCGGATGAACTGGACGCGGTATGGCGCGCGATCTCGGCGCGCGACGACAAGAGCCACAAGCTGTGGACCGACGACTACCTCGCCGCCTTCGCCCAGGCCAGCGACGCCACACTGGCAACCCTGGACACGAAACTCCCCAGTCGATACCCCTCGGTCCGCGTCGCATCCCTGCTCCCCCGACCAATCCCGAAGGACACACCAAGCACGCAAATCGCTTAATTCGCGGTTGACGCTCGGTCTGCCACAGCACGGCACCTGTGAGCAGATGCCCCAGTTCTGCTCGGCGGCATAGCCGAACTGACGCCACTACCGCGGCGGTTGATGAGTGCGGTTGGACTGCTCGTAGTCGGCGGCAGCGGCGATGATCTCCGCGAGCACGGGATTTACGCTCGTCGACGTGCCCTCACGCGAGGAGGCGCTGCAGTGGGCTGCCAAGATCGCCGTCGCCTGCCGCTGCGCGCAAGAGGTCCGGGAGATCGGGGCGACCCCGAACTCGACGCGATGCTCCGCCAGGCTGACAGCCGACGGTGACTCCCGACTTCGTCTGATCGAAGGCAGCTCGCAGCGCTAGAGCAGGACTTGCCTTGGCGGCGGTCTGACAACGCGGGTCTGCGCCTCGATCTGAGCCGGGGACGCGGGGCAGCGCCTCCTGGACCGGACGTGAAGCCCGGTCCTCATGGCTGACCGGAACGCCGCAACCACTGACCGCCGGGAGCCGCTGCCATGGCTGTACCGGGCGGCGCACTACGCGGTAGCCGGCCACCGAAGGACCCTCGCCCGCCGCGGTCGGCTGGATGACCGGGCACGGTTGGAAGCGCCCAGTGTCACCGCCCCTGACCATGCCGAGTTTGTCGCAGCCGACATAGAGCTGGCGGCGGCGTTCCGGGCACTGAGCGAGGCTGACCGGGAAGTGCTCCGGATCGCCGCCTGGGAAGGCCTGGGCCCCGAGGCGATCGGGGCAGTCGTCGGGTGCTCAGGTATCGCGGCCGAGGCCCGCCTCTACCGCGCCCGCCGGCGCCTCTCCCAACGGCTCGGGACCGCCGTCTCGCAACTGGAACTGCACCCTCTCGCCCGCGGGACCGCGATCAAGGAGACCGGGATATGAACCATCTTGACGAGCGCCTGGCGGCGTGGAACCCCGTCCGGCATGAAGACATGCTCCACGCCGCTTCGAGCCCTGACGCCATCCAGTTGCTGCACGGCATCCTGGACCAGCCAGCCACCAGCCCGCCGCAGCACCGCGACCGCCGGCCGCCGTGGCAGGCTCGGGGATGGGTCACAGCGGCAGCGGCCGTGACGGCCGCTGCCGCCGTCGCTGGAATCGCGGTCACGGTGCCCGGTGCGTCCCGGCCGCTGGCGGCGATACCGCCGGCTTCCAGCGCGGACCCACCGTGGGGGTCGCCGCCAGCGCCGCCGAGTTGGTGGCGTATGCCACGCGGTCGGCCATGTCAACACCGGCGTTTGTGCCGGGCCCGCAGGACTGGACGTACTTCGAGACGTATTTCGGCCCCAACATAGCCGGGCCGGGCGCCACCGGTACCTCGCAAACCTGGCAGCAGGTTGGCACCACCCAGGTTGCCGCGACCTGGCAGCACGGCAAGCTCACCCGAGGCACCGGGGGCGGCCCGGGAGCCGAGCTCGGAGGCTGGCCGGGTCCCAACTGGAGCACCATGTACCAGTTCCTGGCGGCGCTGCCAACTCAGCCCGCTTCCTTGCGGAAGATCATCCTGGCTAACAACCATGGCGACCCCGGGCGGCCTTCACGGCCATCGTTAACCTTTTCGGAAACTTTGTAGTGACTGCGCGGTTCCAGGCCGAGCTGTACACGATGCTGGTCAGCCTGCCCGGCGTTCGTTTCACCCGCGACGCGGTGGACGCCGCTGGACGGCTGGGCGTCGGCTTGTACTGGGTTCAGGGCGACCAAGTCGTCGAGATCATCGTCAACCCACACACTTACGTTTACATGGGCACCATGTCGATCGCGATCAAGGGGCATCCTTCCATTGACGCGCTCCTAGCTCACCCGAGCGCCGCAGCGATCATGGAAAGCGCCGCGATCCTGGACTCCGGGATCGTCAGCGGGGCAGGCCAGGTACCCGGTGGCAGATAGCCTTGTTGGCACGGCTTATACGCCAAATCCGGCCGTGCTAGTTTAGATGCTGCACCTTCCGCCTAGCGGGGTTCGGCTTGTCAATGACGTCCGTTTTCGCAGGTCCGTACAGCGCTTAGCGCGGTTGACCTGAAAAGCGGAAGGTCGACAGTTCGATCCTGTCCCTGACCACATATCGTCATTGAACTGCGGAAACGCCATCTTTCCGAGCCGGGCGCGCCGTCTGCTCGATGTGCACAGTGCTTGTTGACCCTCCGCTTACGGGGTTGTCAGTCCTGGGAATCCCCAAGAGAATTGGCCGGGGCTACGAGCGCAACTCGATGTCGGCCTGTTCAAGTCCAGCTCCTGGATGTCTAGGGCACTGAGATGCCGGCCCGGCTGGCGGCGGCACGGCTATAGGCGGCTCGCCGCGTACATGGTGTGCTGCCAGAAGTCATCGGCCTGCCACGAGGCGACCTCGTCAAGCAGGTTCGGTTCGGTCCCACGTGGGCGGCTGCTGCGGTCAGGACCGCGTACGGAGTTTGGCGTTCTGCCGTTCGCGGAAGGCGCACTCGGGCAGGTACCGCTCGCGCAGTCCCTCCACGGGAAGCGGCTCTGCGCGGCTGGCCCCGCACCACTCGAGGGCGCTGTGCAGCCCGATGATTAAGCGCGGATGATCTCGTACTGGCCTTCGGTGAGAACGGCCTGGACAAAGTCGCCGTCGGTGTCGGCGGACTGCGGCACGAAGGCGAACTCGGCTAGGCAGGTCCCGTCGGGCTTGGCATCGAGGACGGCCCCCCTTATCCCGGCGGGGATGGTGCGCCCGTCGTCGCTCACGATGTCTGTGGTCGTACGGACCGAGTCATATTCCCGTGCTGCGGTCATTGCCCTGTCTCCTTGTCGCGATGTGGCTGCACCCAAGTCGTGATAAGCCGGGGAATAGCGGTGCCTGACCGATCCTCAATCAGCCAGCAGGTGACCAACGTGGCATTTTTTCCGTTCGGCCCGGTGATGCCGCTGATGACCTTGGGCCTGGGCCCGTAGGAGTCTTTCCTGACTTCGGTTACCTTCCCGTTCGCTAGCGACTCTTCCAGGGTCAGGTCGCGTAGCTCGCGGGCTGCCTCCCGGCGTGCTTGCGGGTTATCCACATCGTAGCCAAGTGCCCGCCAGCCATCTGCTTTCCCCTTATTGTCCGGGTGCCCGGGGTTCATTGAGTACTCGCTGAACTTCCGCTCGTCGATTTCGGCCCTCTCCAGGTTCGGCAAGACGTCCCGCGCGTTCGGCAGCTCCCGTGCATTGACGGGAAGGTCGGCTCCCCGCGCCGTCCGCCGGGCCAGCTCCCCGGAACGCGCGTTCTCCCCGTGGTGATCATCGCCTTGGACCCCGGTGTCCTTTCCAGGCGGCGGGTCGGAGACTTGGTCGCCCTTGTCAGGCGTGCGGTCCTCCCGGTCGTCCCGGGGGATCGGTGCCCGCTGCGCCGGATGCGACCCGCGTTTCCTCTACACGCTGGCGGTACTCAAGCGCCAGCGCTATGCAAGTGCCGAGTCCTGCACGATCGGGACGGCCGGTCGGCGAGAGTCGCTGCCACGTCCTGCGGCAGCGTCCGGTCTGCTGTCTGGCTCGGTGTCTGCGTCGTCGCCCGTGTCCCGTTCGTGGGCTTCACACATCAGCCACCTCCGGGGAGTCCGACGTCGCCCTTCAATAGGAACGAGCCGGTTCGAATCACGGTTACCGACTAGGCACGGATCCAGCGCTGCGGACGTAGGGGCTTGCAGTGCTATGGCAACAGTTCGAACGCGTCAGCGTGACGTGGCCGGACGACGGAGAAGTGGCGGCGGTTGAGCGTGGCGATCCTGACCGCGCCCTGTCGTTCGGCGAGCGCGATCAGGGATGCGTCCGTCCCGCCCAGCCGCAAGTCAGCGTAACTGCCGACCAGGGCTTGGATGCGCTGCCAGTCTGTGATGGCGAGGTCGGCCACTCCAACTGGCCCTCGATGATGGACGCGTAGAGGCTAGCTTCCGCTTTGGCGCCAAGCTGCGAAAACACCCGCCCTACCTGCGGGAACTCGTCCCTTCGGCAGCCTCTTTTCGGCGCCCGCTGATGTGAAAGCCATTAACCCGGAAGGGTCGGAGGCGTACGCCTCGATGTACGTACGGGTTGTCCGGACAAGCGTGACGAGTCGCCTTGCCAGGCTTCAAGGCGACCAGTGATGCGGGTGACGGCGCATGGCCGAGGCAACTGGTCGGATTAGGTTAGCCAAAGTCGCGGACATTGGTTCGGAAACCGAACTAACCCCCCCGATGTGAACGAGGCTTCCAAAGTCGGCCAGCGGAGCTCAATGTGACTAGAAGGCAGTCCAAGCCAACATATGGAACGTCCAGCAAGGCCTTGTGTAGCGCCATGTCCACCGCTATTGGCTTCCCGCTTGGCTCCCAGCGAACTCGTTGCAGACGGTTTTGCTCGATCGCTGGCTGCGCCCCTAGTGGCTTCCTTGTGGGGAAGGCGGGGCGCTAGGGAACGGCGGGCTGACTGCCTGCGAAGGCCTGGCGCCGTAGGGGAGGGCAGTGTCTGCGGAGTGCGCGGCCTGCGGACGAGGTGGAGCCGACGATCATGTCGGCGTAGGTGCGGTGATGAAGAGGCCCAGGGCGTAGCCGGTGCCCAGGGCGAGCAGAGGACTTCGTGGAGTCGGCCGGCTAGCAGGAACGGATCGCCCTTGGCCAACGGGTTAAGCCTGACAGGGATCAGTCTGCCCCACGCGGCGCGGAGGTCCATCGCTTCTACGCCGGACGGGCTCGGAACGGAGATAAATCTCGCGACAACCGCCGATAGCCGCCTATCGACATTAAAGGGAAGGCTGGAAAGTAGATCGAAGCTCGGATCGCCCACCGGGACCATGAGCAGCACACCCGGGGGCCGTGATAGACATTGGGCCGACTGGCAGCCCGCAGAAGCTGAGCATCCGCCAAGGTCAGGAACACCCGCGCACAAGACCGGCCTACAGGCCGGCTCACCCTTACACGCTCCTGACGTGCACCGGAGCGTGGTCGACAGCCGTGCACCAGTTCATCTGCGACACGTGAAGCGCGGATGGGGAACTCCGCAAGGCGACGGCCTATGATCACGCCATGGGTTTCTTTCGCAGCGCAATAGGGTTTTTTCGCGGCGGTGCCCGGAAGCATCGCGACGAAGGGGCGGCCGAGTTCCTGAAGGAACAGGCCGGGATGGCCACGGCACAGCCCGCGGTTGCCGACCAGGGAATGAAGCGCGAAGAGGGGGCCGCCGGGCTCCTGGACCAGCAGGCCGCGACGGTCACAACACAGCCCGCGGTTGCCGGCCGGGCAGTGAAGCGCGAGGCGCGTCCCAACCCGAACAAGCCAGGGTGGGGCCTGTCCATCGGCCAAGAGGTCGGCAAGGCTCGCGATGACGGCGCTAGCCGGGAATAAAGCACCGCCCTCTTCTCTTACTCCGTACCGCTACGACGCTTGTGACCACTGCGGTCAGCGTGAAGATCGAACTCCGCAGCAGTCTGATTTGGTCCCTGACGCCTAACCATCGGGTCTCAGGTACGGGCCCGACCGATCCTCGTCGAGAGGTAGGCCGACACGGGGTGCGTGTTGGCTGCCGACGTGGATCAGGATCCGCTGCGCGAGCGATTCGAGACCTACATAGTCGATCATTACACCGGGCTGTATAACACGGTGGTCAGCGTCGTCCTAGCCGTGGCCGCTGCTGTTCCGGCTCAGCTGGCCACAGCCAAATT
Source organism: uncultured Actinomycetota bacterium (assembly GCA_963778435.1). Taxonomy (GTDB): domain Bacteria; phylum Actinomycetota; class Actinomycetes; order Streptosporangiales; family Streptosporangiaceae; genus Trebonia. Next base: position 109,388 of record CAVZUX010000032.1, on the reverse strand, counting down.
GGGGTCAGATCCCAGGTCCTGCGCCTAAAACCAAGCTGGGCAGGCGCAGATGTCACAGCACGCAGCTACTGATGCCAGGATCGTTGAAGTCCTCTTCGTTTGTCTTGTCCGCCGGGACGTACACCGTATCGCCAGCGCTAGCTCCCAGTGCTGAGACCGCGTTGATCGAATAGGTCCCCCGCGGCAGTCTCATGCGGTAGCGGGCTCCCGACGTCCTGAATGGCAGGCGCTGAGAGGCTACGGTCTGCCCGGCCTGGGTTCTGCGCGGTCACGGTCACGACCCGGGAGGGATCCAAGCCCCCGGCTGCCTTCTCCTCAGCCGGTGAGCATGGCGTGACGATTCCGGTGAGGATGCCCGGAGCCCGGCCCGTATGCCGGGTATGTCGCGCCGCGGCCAGCCGCAACACAAGGCAGGGCCACCGCCAGCAGGACGAACGCCAGGTGCCAGCGCGGCTGGCGGCTGGCGGGACGGCGCAGGCTCAAGATCAGGAACACGATAGCGGCGACCCCGGAAATATCGCCTACGACAAGCAGCCCGTACAACGGCCCGAGGCCGATGAGCGGGGCGCAGGTATCGACGATGTAGACGGAGCTGGCCAGCGCCAAGAGCCACAGGCCGATCTGCAGGTAGCGCAGCCAGCGGGCACGTCCCCTGAGCGCGAGTGCCGCGACCGCCACGAGCATCCCGGCACCTGCGGGCGCGACAGAGAGCAGCACGCTCCAATTTGTGATCGAGCTCGGCTCGAAGGAAACCCCGGTGCCCAGGTCCGCGGTGTAGCCGACGATCCGCCACATGAGAAGCCCACTGGCCATCGTGAGGACTCCGGCGGCAATCGCCACGACCTGCGCGACAGTAGCCCACTTCGCCCAGGTGAACGGAAGCCGGCCGCCAGCAGCGCTTTCAGGCTCATTGCCCGTATCCGGCATCACAGAGGGACAACATACAGGCATTCAGGGGAAGCGGCCGTTTTGATTATCCTGCGGACGCGGCGCGGAATTCCGCCGTGCGTGCCCGAACGAGATGCCATCTGGGCAGGGTTCAGGCCGGCGACCTCGGCGCTGACCCTGGCCGCGAACTCGCCCAGGAATGCCTCGCGGCGGTCGCGGGGAAGCCGCCCGTCCTCATCGGCCACGGTCTCGGGGTCTGCGACCAGCGGGGCGAGCTGGCTGATCCAGTGCCGCGCCGCTGCTGCGGCCCGTTCGGCCTGGTTCCGCGACTGCTCCCATGGGTCCGTGACCCCCGGGGGAGGGCCTGGCGGGCGGCTGCCTCTTCCAGGTCCGTGGGGGCCTCGGCCGGCGTGACCTGCTGCTCGATCAAGGCCAGTCGCGCCTGGGCACGCCGCTGATCGTAGCGGGGCGCGGTCTGCGCCTGTGCTTCCGCTTCGCGGGCGGAGGGGCTTCCCGGCTTCGGCGGCCTTCGCTCACACGTCTAGCATCGCACCGGGCTGAAAAGGCCGGATCCGGGTGAAAGGAGCCGCGAATAATTGCTCTGCCCAAATACAGGCCAGCAGAAAGAGGCAGGCAAACATCCGCATTCAGTAAAATGTGCGAGATGTAACTGGCGGAATAGCGGCGGGCAAACCACGCATGGGCGGTCATCACAGGTCCGGCTCAGGTCTGTTTCTCGGAGATGAAGACGAACTCGCGGCCCGGGCGGTCAGGGGCCTGCCTGACTCAAGCAGGCGGTAGCCGTGCGCGGCCAGGCTTGCCTCGACCTCGTCGCGGCTGCGGAACCGCAGCTTCGAGTCCGACGTGATGACCGCCCCGTCGGCCAGGAAGGCGCCCGGGCGTCGATGAGTACCGCCGTGCCGGTGACCGCGCAGGTCAGCAGGTAGGCGTTGTTGTCCATCGGCCCGACGGCCAGCTTGGCCACGCTGAGCCCGAGCAGGTCCCGCAGGTCCGGCGGACCGCCGACGGTGACTTTCCGGTATAGGTCACTACCCCTCCCTTCCCGGCCCGCGCAGAGGCCGGTGCCTTTGTGACCACTGGGGGCTTATTCTCCCATCTTGCCGTACAGAAGCCGCGGGCCGGCTGGATCGGCCGGCGCTTTGCGTGAGCGGCGGCGCGCACGCTCACCACGGGGGCAGGACCGGCGGCGGCCCGGCCGGATCGACTTCGAGGCCGGTCCCGTCGCCACGGCCGATCAGCCAGGCCAGCACCGTCCGCGGCGGCCCGGACACCCGGGCCGTCCCCTCGGCGTCCGCGGGGCCGATCCGGAACGCCTGCCCGGTGCCGGTCACCTCGACCAGGCAGGCGGGCGCGTCGTCCCGGCCGGCGAACGACCCGGCGACGTCGGGCAGCCGCTCGGCGGCGAAGCCGTCCGGCCAGTCGGCGACCCGGTACCCGATGCCCAGGTCCACGTGGTGGATCTCCAGCTCAGACAGCCGCCGCGTCAGCGTGTACCAGGCCGGGTGCGCCTTCCCGCGAATGCCGTGCACGCTGGCCTGCCAGGCCGCCTCCGACAGGCTCGCGGCCTCGGCCGCCAGCGCCGCGGCCGACTCCGCGACGTCGGCGCGCAGTTCGGCCGCGGAACGCCCCGCTCCGGCCTCGATGTCCTCGTCGCGGGCGGCGGCGCTCGGGTACTGCGGCGTCATCACCGCGGTACGCGCCCAGGTCAGCAGGTTGCGCAGCCCGTCCGCGCCGCGCGCGAGGTGGGTCAGCAGGTGCCCGCGGGTCCAGCCGGGCAGCAGCGAGGGCTCCCGCGCCCGCGCGTCGGTGATCGCGGCCGTGCCCGCAAGCAGCCGCCCGGTCGACTCGTCTACCCAGCCGCGAAGCACCGCCGGGTCCGCAGTGGAAGTCATGCCGCGATGCTACAAGTCCGGCAAGCCCACCGGGGGCGAGCCGCCGGGACGCCAGCGGGTCTACGCCCAGGTGCAGCCGTTCGACGGCACCTGGAGGGTCACCACCTGCGCGACGTTGTCGGTCATCACCGCGAGGTCGGCGTCGAACAAGGGCACCTGCCCGGCATCGGCGCAGACCCAGGTAACCGCCGCGGCCTCGTCCTTCGCCTTCGCGACCTCCTCACCGAGGTGCATGCCCAGTGCACTAGCCGTGGAGCTACAGTTTTGTTACCTTCCTGACGAAGCTGTGTCGTTGGCGCAGGGAGCCAAAAGGGGAGCCAACACCGGCAGTCGTCCAACGACGTGAGGCGACCTCCGCAGATGGTTATCCCAACTAAACGCCATATCAGGCTATGACTAGCGACGTCCCGATACCGTCCGGATGCGCCTGAAAAGCGGAAGGTCGACAGTTCGATCCTGTCCCTGACCACACCTTCTATACATGCGAAAATGCGTCTCTACGCTGCGGGAACTCACCTGCTTATCGCCCTGGTTGGCATGCCCGCTCGCAGCGCCTCAAGCCGCCTCGTGACCCCTGTTGCCCGTTCGCTGCTGCACGTAGGCTGCACGGCATTGTGCTGGCCAACCATGCAACCTCGTGAACCAAGTCACTGAACCTGAGCCTGGTGGACTACCGAGGCCACCATCAGGCCCACTCCGAGGCCCAGACTCAGGCCAGCCCAGATAACGGGAAGGGTGCCGTCGTCGCTCTGAACCAAGTTGAAGATCGCAGCCACGCCGCCACCCAAGCCCAGTCCGGCAAAGAGGCCGCCGACGACAGCGGTGATTGATCTCATGACGGCACATAATGCACCATAAGTGCCGTCCTGTCACATCATCGCGGCGCATTGCGTGAGCCTTCGCAAGATCGAGTGAACCGGTTGGCGCTTCGTGCCAGAGCGAGAAGGATGCCGCTGTTCCAACGTCGGCCGAGCTGTTCGACGATGGCTGTGACGCGCCGGCACTCGTCGTCGTCGATCAATCCCCAGCCGCTGGACGTCCCTAGATGCTGAATCCTGGAAGCATGCCTGACTACGGACACCCGCTGCGCTTCGGATCCTTCATCACCCCGGTGAACTCGCCGTTTTCCCAGCCAGTACAGCTTGCCGTGCTGAGCGAGCAACTCGGGCTCGACCTAGTGACGTTCCAAGATCATCCGTATCAGCCGTCGTTCCTGGACACGTGGACGCTGCTGTCGTGGGCGGCAGCGCGGACCGAGCGCGTTCAGCTGTCGGGCAACGTGCTCAACCTGCCGTTGCGCCAGCCGGCGGTCCTCGCCCGCGCGGCGGCGAGCCTTGACCTGCTCTCGGGCGGGCGGGTGAGCTTTGGGATCGGCGCCGGGGGGTTCTGGGACGCGATTGAGGCGATGGGCGGACGTCGGCTGACCCCCGTCCAGGCGGTGGACGCGCTGGACGGGGCGATCGACGTGTTCCGCGGGATCTGGGACGCGGCGAACCCACGGCCGCTGCGCGCCGGCGGCGACTACTACCGCGTCAACGGCGCGAAGCGCGGCCCCGCCCCGGCGCACGAGATCCCTATCTGGATCGGCGCGTACAAGCCACGCATGCTCCGGCTCACCGGCCGCAAGGCCGACGGCTGGCTGCCGACACTGTCGTACCTGGAGCCCGGGGACCTGCAGCGGGGCAACCGCCTCATCGACGAGGCAGCCAAAGAGGCGGGCCGTGACCCGCGGGAGATCACCCGGCTGCTGAACACCACCACCGGCCAAAGTGCCGACGACCTCACACGGCTGACGCTCGAGGACGGCATCAGCACGTTCATCGTGCCGGGGGACGACCCTGACGTGCTGCGGCAGTTCGCCGAGGAGATCGCACCGGCCGTACGCGAGCAGGTCGAGCGGGCCCGAGGTCAGCGCGGCACCCAGACCCCCGCCCGCGTGCGGAACTCGGTCGCCCTGTCCAAACGCCGCCCCGGCATCGACTATGACGACCTCCCGGCGTCCCTCGCCGTCCGCGCGGTCGAGCCCGGAGATGCCGGATACGCCCGGTACACCTCCAGCTACCTTCGCGGCGCGGCACCGGGACTCGTCCTGCGCTCGCGGACGGTCGACGAAGTACGGGACGCCGTCGCGGTCGCGGCCAAGCACAGGGACGTGCCGCTCGGAATCTTCAGCGCCGGACACGGCCTGTCCGGCCGGTCCCTGAATGACGGCGGGCTCGTCATCGACGTCGGCGCGCTGAACACAGTCGAGATCCTCGACGCCCAGTCAGGCCGAGTGCGCGTGGGCCCGGGCGCGCGATGGGTCGACGTTGCCCGCACGCTCACCCCGCACGGGCTGGTCATTTCCAGCGGCGACTACGGCGGCGTGGGGGTCGGCGGCCTGGCCACCACCGGAGGCATCGGCTGGCTCGCCCGCGAGCACGGCCTGACCATCGACCATCTCCGCGGTGTCGATGTTGTGCTCGCGGGCGGTGACCTGGTCCATGCGAGCGCGACAGAGAATCCGGAACTGTTCTGGGCCATGCGCGGCGCGGGCGCCAACTTCGGCGTCGCCGTCTCCTTCGAGTTCGAGGCCGCGCACGTGGGGATACTGGCGTTCGCCCAGTTCGTTTTCGACGCTTCCGACACAGCCAGGTTCCTCAGTCGCTGGGGAGCGGTGATCGAGGCGGCCGACCGCAGGGTCAGCGGAGAGGTCATCCTCGGTGCCCGCCAGGGCGGCCGACAGTACGCCCAGTCGATGCTCGTGGTCGACTCCGACGACCCGGATACCATCGTCGAGCAACTGCAGCCAATCGCCGAGATCGCCCCGCTGCTCGACCAATCGATCGGCCTGACCAGCTACGACCGGATCATGGAGTCGACGCTCAGCGAGGCCCCGCAGCAGGGCCAGGGCGAGCCGCAGGCGCACTCCGGGCTGGCCCGCCACCTCACTCCCGCATTTGCGAAGAATGCCGCCGCGCTGCTTGAGGCTGGCGCCTCCTACTTCTTCCAGATCCGCGCCGTCGGCGGAGCGGTGTCCGACGTACCCGCCGATGCGACCGCTTACGGGTGGCGGGACGGGAACTTCTCGGTCGTGGCCTTCGGCACCGGATCCTCCAAGCTTGACACCTGGTGGGAGAAGCTCATCCCGCATATGGAGGGCATGTACTACAGCTTCGAGTCCACGATGGGCCCCGAGGTGCTGGCGCGCGCGTTCCCACCCGAGCACCTCGCGAAGCTGAGAGCGCTCAAACGACGCTACGACCCCACCGGGCTGTTCCGCGACAACTTCTTCATCGATCCTGGTGCCGCCGATGGCGCTTAGTCATACTGAGTGAGTCTGGTGAAGCATTCGTCCCGCACGCGGTGTGAGGGATGCCGCGCTACCAGATCCAGACCGCGCCGCAGACGGCCGCGCCGCTAGGCCCGCGGCACGTGGCCGCGCTCTGGAGCGGCTGCGCGATGGCCCGCCGAGAGTCGATGCGCTCTCGCCAGCCAGCTCTGTCGGGCTCACGCCAGCCTGGGCGCGCGGCGCTCGCGGAGTCCGCGGCTGAGGTGCGAGGGCTAGGGCGCTGGCGAGGTGGACCGCGTCCGCGTCCGCTTGCTGATCGACGGCCGCGTGACCTGCACCACCTAGAGTGATACCCCGCCCCCCGGCCGGACGGGGTATCTGGGCGCCTAGCGGATTATCCGCTCATACTGGCGAGATCTCGATGCCGTTGACCTGGGCGTTGTCCTTGACGGTGACGAACTGGATGGTGACCGCCCCGGCGCTGCTGGCCGTCGCGGTGAACGACTCGGCGACCGCCTTGTACTCCCCGCCGGCGGTGGCGAAGATGTCGAAGCTGGTCAGGACCTGGGTGCCGTTGATGAGGACGTTGAAGGTCCGCGACCCGGCGGTCGTCCAGTACGTCTCGGCGAAGTCGAGGCGGACGTTGTAGCTCGCCCCCGCGGTCAGGCCGGGGATGGTGTAAGTGAAGTTGCCGTAGCGGTTGTGCTGGTAGACCGACTGCGGTGCCGGGTTGGTCACGCCGGTGGTGGTGATCGCGTTGGTGGTGGCCGAGGTCGCGCCGCCGGTGTAGTCCTCGTCGGCCACGAACGGCGCCGCCGCCGGGCCGCCGGCGGAGATGTCAACCCCGCCGGTGCCGGTGCCGGAGCTCACGGTCCAGGTGAACGAGGCGCTGCCTGTTGCCCCGGTGGTGTCGGTCGCGGTCACCCTGACCGTCGACGTGCCCGCGGTCGTCGGGGTGCCGCTGATCAGCCCGGTCGAGGAGTTGATCGACAGCCCGGCCGGCAGCCCCGTCGCGGCGTAGGTCAGCGTCTGCCCCGACGCCGAGTCGGTCGCGCCGACCTGGAGCCTGGCGGCGGTTCCGACGGTGGCGGTTTGGCTGCCGGGGTTGGTGACGGTGACGGTGTTGGCTGTCGTGCTGCCGCCGGCCGGGGAGATCTCGATGCCGTTGACCTGGGCGTTGTCCTTGACGGTGACGAACTGGATGGTGATGGTGCCGTTGGTGTTGGCGGTTGCGGTGAACGACTCGGCGACCGCCTTGTACTCCCCGCCGGCGGTGGCGAAGATGTCGAAGCTGGTCAGGACCTGGGTGCCGTTGATGAGGACGTTGAAGGTCCGCGACCCGGCGGTGGTCCAGTACGTCTCGGCGAAGTCGAGCCGGACGTTGTAGCTGGCGCCCGCGGTCAGGCCGGGGATGGTGTAGGTGAAGTTGCCGTAGCGGTTGTGCTGGTAGACCGACTGCGGTGCCGGGTTGGTCACGCCGGTGGTGGTGATCGCGTTGGTGGTGGCCGCGGTCGCGCCGCCGGTGTAGTCCTCGTCGGCCACGAACGGCGCCGCCGCCGGGCCGCCGGCCGAGATGTCAACCCCGCCGGTGCCGGTGCCGGAGCCCACGGTCCAGGTGAACGACGTCGACCCGCTGGCACCGGTGGTGTCGGTCGCGGTCACCGTGACCGTCGACGTGCCCGCGGTGGTCGGGGTGCCGCTGATCAGCCCGGTCGAGGAGTTGATCGACAGCCCGGCCGGCAGGCCGGTGGCGCCGTAGGTGAGGGTCTGCCCGGAGGCGGAGTCGGTCGCGCGGATCTGCAGGCTGGCGGCGGTGCCGACGGTGGACGTCTGGTTGGCCGGAGTGGTGACGGTGACGGTGTCGGCGTTGGTGCCGGGCGAGACGGTCCACACGAAGCTTTGGGTGGCGTAGGCGCCGTTGCCGTCCTTCGCGGTGACGGCCACCGTGCTGGTGCCGTCGGCGGTCGGGGTGCCGGAGATGACGCCGGCCGATGAGATCGACAGGCCGGCCGGGAGGCCGGTCGCCGAGTAGGTCAGCGTCTGGCCGCTGGTGGCGTCCGTTCCGCTCAGGGTGACCGAGGATGCGGCGCTGCCGGCCAGGCTGGCCTGCGGGCCGGGGTTGGCCAGGGTGACCGGGGCTCCGAGCTGGCTGGATGCGACGGCCAGGGTGCCGGTCAGCGGCAGGCTGGCGCTGGAATCGCCCACCGAGACCGTGTAATTGCCGGTGCTGGTGGCCCAGGCGTTGGAGCTGCTGTTCCAGTACTGCAGGTTCTGCTGGGTAAGGGGGAAGGTGACGGTGGTCGATGCCCCGGCGGCCAGGCTTACCCGCTGGAAGCCCTCCAGCTGGAGCGGCGGCTGGCCGGAGGCGGACGGGTCGGTGACGTACAGCTGGGCGACGTCCGCGCCGGAGCGGGAGCCGGTGTTGGTCACGGTGGCCGTCACCGTGGCCGCGCCGCCCGTGGTCAGGGAGCCGACGTGCAGGTTGCTGAACGAGAAGGTCGTGTACGACAGGCCGTACCCGAACGGGAACAGCGGCGTCAGGCCCTGGCTGTCATACCAGCGGTAGCCGACGTCGATGCCCTCGGAGTACTGCACGGTGCCGTTGGTGCCGGGCCACTGGGCGGTGGTGCTGGCGGGAACCTGCGACAGGGAGGTGGGGAAGCTGACGGTCAGGTGTCCGGACGGGTCGTAGCTGCCGAACAGGACGTTGGCGATCGCGGTGCCGTCCTCTTGGCCGGGGTACCAGGCCTCGAGGACGCCCTTCACCGAGGAGAGCCATGGCATGGTGACGGCGGAGCCGGTGTTGAGGACCACGATCGTGTTCGGGTTGGCCGCGGCCACCGAGGTGATCAGGTTGTCCTGCGTGGTCCCAAGGTCGATGCTGGTCAGGTCCGAGCCCTCGGACTCGCCGAGGTTGGCGAAGACGATCGCGACGCTGGCCGCCGCGGCCGCTGACGCCGCCGAACTGTCGGAGGAGCCGTTGTTGTAGGTGACCGTCGTGCCGCTGGGCGCGGCCGCCTGGATGCCTTGCAGCGGGCTGACGGTGCCGCTTGAGTTCACGCCGGCGCTGCCGCCGCCGTCGGTCTGCGGGCTGCTGGAGGCGTCCGCCCCGATGACCGCGATTGACCCGTCAGACGAGGTGAGCGGCAGGACGCTGCCGGAGTTCTTCAGCAGCACCGTCCCCTCCTCGGCCAGCTGCGTCGCGTCCGCCTGGTCGGTCGAGTTCGTCGCCACTGCTGACGGTGACCCGCTCGCCGCTTTGTCGAACATGCCGAAGCCGAACATCTGGGTCAGGATGTCAGAGACGGCCGAGTTGATCGTGGCCTGGCTCACTTGCCCTGAGGTGACGGCGCTCTGCAGTGCTGAGCCGTAAAACCCGTCATTGCCGGGCATGTCCATGTCCAGGCCGGCGTTCGCGGACGCGGCCGTCGAGTGAGTCGCGCCCCAGTCGGAGGTCACGAAGCCGGTGAAGCCGAACTGCTGGCGCAGGGCCGTGGTCAGCGTGTACGGGTTCTGGCAGGCGGCGGTGCCGTTGATGTAGCTGTAGGAGCACATCACCGACGAGGCCGCGCCCTGCTGCACCGCCGCCTGGAACGCGGGCAGGTAGATCTCCTGCTCCGCCTGCGTGCTGACGACCGCGTTGTCACTCGAGGTGTTGCGGTTGGTCTCCTGGTTGTATACCGCGTAGTGCTTGACCTGGGCCATGGTGCCGGCCGACTGCACGCCGCGGATGTCCGCCGCAGCCAGCTGCCCGGCCAGGTACGGGTCCTCGCCGATCGACTCGAAGGCGCGGCCCCAGCGCGGGTCGCGCACGATGTTGATCGTCGGGCCCAGGTCGACCGTGCTGCCCTTGGCCGCCTGCTCGGCGCCGATCACGTGGCCGTACTCCTGCTCGGCCGAGGTGTCCCAGGTGGCCGCGACATCGACCGGCGCGGGCAGCTGGGTGACGTTGCTCATCCCGTCGCCGACGCCGGCCGGGCCGTCCTCCAGATTCATGGCGGGGATGCACAGCGAGCTGATCGCCGGGATGTTCCCGACGTAGCTCGAACCAGACGCGCCCGTCATCAGGGCGATCTCCTGGCTGAGCGACATCTGGGCCATCAGCTCGCTGACGCGCGTGGGGATCGGCGCGGTCGAGTTGACCCACGGGCACGCGGTCGCCGCGACCGCGTGCGGCGCGACGGCGGAGGCCGCTACGAGCGGCGCGGCGACAACGGCGAGCACCACAGCCGCGATCCGCGTACGCCTCAGGCGCCATTGGAAATAGGGTACGCGCACGGTGACTCCTAACATAGAGACATGAACCCGTGCAGCGGGCGGGCGCCATGCACTTCTTGCAGCCGACCGCGAAAGCGGACGGCGGCGCGGCAAGTGCCGGTCGTATTTTGTGCCGACAACCCCAATGGATGGGTTTGTAATCCGCATGCAATAACACAGAAACACGGTTGTCAATGGCCAGGAATCCTGTGGGTTCGCGCTCAGGCTTCGGGCTCGTCAGGGCATAGGGCATCTACCAGGCGTTCTGGACACGACATCGGGCGGGGCGGCCTTGCGGTGAAGCGGCCGTTCACCGAATATTTATGATCCGGGGCCGATGTTAACGATTCATTAACCGAACGGCGGACTGTGGCGAAGGCGCGGGCCATCGTGGCGGCCTACGGAGAATGGTGCGCCGTCGCCACCGAACCGCAGCTCATCGTCGCCGCGAGCAGGCTCGAAGAGGAGCACACCCTCTCCTTCTGGGACGCGCTGATCGTCCAGGCGGCCATCCAGGAAGGCGCGGAACGCTTGGTCTCGGAGGATCTCCAGAACGGTCGCCGCTTCGGAATGCTCACGATAGAAAATCCCTTCCCCGGCTGAAGGGTGCGGGTGCGCTCATCCTCAGCGGACGTCTTGCGGTCTTGAAGGGCGCAGAAGCTCTGGCGCACACTGAGAACGTGAAACGGTTGGACGGACAGCGTCACCTGCGGCTGGTCGCGGAGCAGATGTTGCTGGAACGCCCTGGTACCAGCGTGTTTCCAGTTGACGCGAGGCTGGTGGCGGCGGGCGCGGCGCTGGTCGCCGTTGGCGCCCTGACGCCGGACGCGGCCAGGGCAATCGCTGACGCTTATGCGCGTACGCTGCACCGTCGTGACCCTGCTCGGCCGCCGCTACGCGACCCGGCCCCGCCAGCCACGGCTGACGCAGGCGGCGCTGCGCAGGAACTGGGCCGGTGGCGAGCGGTGCCGTCGGGGCATGTGATTGCCGGGCCCTGGGGTCGGGTGGTCATCGGTCATGTCCTGCTGACCGAAGAGGCGACTGCCTTGAGCGTCACCCTGGATCCCGCGTCGCCCGGCACCTCGTCCTGGCCGGCCGCTCTCTGCAGCCCGGGACTGCCCCGCATGCTGGAGATCAGCGATGACCAAGGGACAACGTCAAGCGCGCATTTCGCAGGCGGTGGGCGGCGCGGCGGGCAGGCATGGCACGGTACCTTCCGGGCGCGGCCGCCGCTGGCTCCTAACACGGCGTGGATAAGCGTTCTGGGCGAGCGGGTCGACCTCACCCGCGAGCCTCCCGCCGTCCAGTCGTGGGCCGAGCAGCTCGAGGCGGGTGATCCAGCACGTCATCACCTGTGGGAACGCGTCGCCACCCGCAATGACTTCCACGACCAGCGCGCCGCGCTGGAGGCAGCGATCGCGGCGCTGGCCGCCGTCGGGGCGCTGCAGGCCGACGACCCGGTGGTCGACGACGCCCGCCTGGCCGCGGAGCTGATGCACCCGGGGTCGGCGCCCGAAGGCATGCTGGCCGCAGCGGATGCGCTTACCATGCCGGCGCCGTGGCGATCCCTGCTCGCCCGCTGGGGCCGGGCGGATGGTCCTGCCGGAAGCATCCTGGTCGGCAAGGTCAGCGCGCCGTTCGACGGGGTGAAGGTGGCGGTGGCCGCGATTGACTCCCGGCCCGAGTTCTTCAGCATCGGCGTCGAGGTCGTCCCCGGGCTGAGCACCGGCCTGCCCTATCGCGCGCTCGATGACCTGCGTCACATCACCTGGTGGGCGGTTGATGACCAGGGCAATTACTCGCTCGCCGAGCAGTGGTCCTGGACTCCAGGAGCGTCCCGGGCTCAGGGCTCCCTGGGATTCCGGCCCGGGCTTGATCCTCGCGCGGCATGGGTTGACCTCATGCCGACAGCCACGTCCGCCCGGGCCGTGATCCGCGTGCCCTTGAACTGGGCAACGGCTTCGCCTCCGTTATGCGCAACCCTGCCACCGCGCCGCCGTCCCCTTCTGGCCAGTAGCTTGTCAAGTGCGCAGGGGGAGTCCGGCTGCCGTGTAGATGTCATCGATCAGTGACATGGTGGCGACCGAGTCCGTTTCGACCCGCTGGATGCGGCCGAGTTCCCCACCGTGGGCAAGCTCGGCCATCTGCCGGGCCAGCGGGTGGTACCGGTAGTGGAACGCTTCCATCACAACGAGGTCGGCCTGCTCGGCGGCGGCTTCCACCTCTCGCGCCTGCGCCGCATTGGCGGTAAACGGCTTCTCGCACAGCACGTGCTTGCCCGCCCTGAGAGCGGCCAGCATCCACCGTGCAGGCCGTTGGGCAGCGGGATGTAAACCGCGTCCAGCGACGGGTCCGCGAGCAGGCTGTCGTAGGAGTCGTGCACGGCGGGAACGCCGAACCGCGCCGCGAAGGCCTCGGCCCGGCTGCGGTCCCGCGCCGCGACGGCAGCCACCTCAACACCAGCCACGACCCGGGCCGGCTTCATCAGCGCGGCCGGCGCTATACGCGCGGCACCGAGCACACCGATTCGCACGGGCGGACAACCTCTTTCGACTGAGCGGCAACAGTACTGGCAAGGGGGCGTGGGTCAATTGTAGGTAAGCAAGATCATCTTCGGGATGCTCCTGCTCAGGCGGTGCGCGTCTGAGTGTGCGGCCTGTAAGTTCCAGACCTCGGCGATGCGCCGCGCCATGCAGGGCCGCCGACGAGGTCTGCTCACGTCAGTCCCTGCCCGCCATCGACGGCGATGACCTGGCCGTTGATGTAGTTGTTGGCCATCAGGAACACGGCAGTGGCGGCGGCTTCCTCGGCGGTGGCGAAGCGGCCGAGCAGCATGCCCGCCCCGGCTTCGGCCGCGGCTTCGTCGGTGCTTATCCCGGCGGCGCCGCGCATGAGGGGGGTGTCGATGCTGCCGTAGCGGACGGTGTTCACCCGCAGACGGCGGGCTGCGAGTTCCACCGCGAGTGCGCCGGTGAGGGTCTCGACCGCGCCGAGGGCCGCTACCAGGGCTGCTATCCCGGGGACCGGCCTGACCGCATAGATGCCCGAGGTCAGGGTGATCGAGCCGCCGGCGGGCAGGCGGGGAGCGGCGAGGCGGACGGCGGCGAGGGCGCCCCAGATGCGGCCGTGGAGGGCTGAGGCCACGGTCTCGGGCGTGAGCGTGTCCACGGCCCCGGCCCCGGCCAGCCCGCCGGCCGTGACCAGCACGTGGTCGATGGAGCCGGCCCGGTCGAAGATCCGGGCGAGCGCCTGCTCGTCGTCGGCGTCGGCCGGGGCGGCGAGCACCTCGGGCCCGTCTTCTGCGCGGATCCGGGCCGCGGCCCCGTTCAGCCGGGCCTGATCGCGTGCGACGAGCACCACCCGCGCGCCGACGCCGTGCAGCAGGGAACCGGCTGCCAGGCCGATGCCGGAGCTGCCGCCGATGATGACGGCGGTGGATCCTGCGAGTCCGGCGGGCAGCGGCGAGCGAACCGGAACTGGGGCGGTGCTGAGCGTGGCGATGACGTATCCCCTCAAATAAACCAGCTGTTTGGTTTAAACTTAGGCTGACTGGCCACAAATGTCAACCGGATGGTTTAATTCAGTCATGGCCTACGACGCGGAGGGCACCCGCCAGCGCATCTTCGCCGCAGCGAGCGCCGAGTTCGCCGCGCACGGGCTCGCCGGAGCCAGGATCGACCGGATCGCGGCCACGGCACTGGCCAACAAGCAGGCGATCTACCTGTACTTCGGCTCCAAGGACAAGCTGTTCGGCGCGGTCGTCAAGGCCAAGGTCGACGAGGTCTGCCACTCCGGCACCCTCGATCCCCACGCCATCGGCGAATCGGTCGGAGAGCTCTTCGACTGGTACCAGGAGAACCCCGAACTGATCAGGCTGCTGCTCTGGGAGGCGCTGGAGACCGCAGACGACCCGGTCCAGGGCGAGCAGGACCGGCGCGAGGGCTACCGCGGGAACGTCCGTGACCTGGTCGAGGCCGGCGTTGGTGCCGGGCGCGAGGAGCCGGAACGCACCCGCGAGGCCCAGGACTGGATGTTCACCCTCATCGGCTTGGTCGCCTGGAACTTCGCCGTCCCGCAACTGCGCCGTCTGATCCTGGATGAGGATGACGAGCGCGCCGCGCTGGCACGCCGCCGCGCCGCCATGATCGACGCTGTGCGTACGCTGGCGCGGCACCGTCAAGACGCGCCGATCTAGGCAGCGCATGGCTGGTTGATATGACCGGACTGGTCTTCCCCGGGGCTGGTAGTGCTTCTCAATCGGAGCGCGCGCCGACAGGCGGGAACCACCTTTACTACATCGTTACCTTGACTCCAAACCTGGTAACCGCCCGGCGGCGTGTATTGATCATCTCGGCATTGCGTTGTGCCGCGGCGAAAGGTGGGCGGAATGCGCCTGGACGGCGGCTTCCAGGAGTTTTACGAGGCCAACTACGGCCGGATTGTGGCGATGGTGACGGCTGTGCTCGGTGACAGGCATGAGGCGGAGGACATAGCACAGGAGGCATTCGCCCGTGCCTTCACCCGGTGGTCTCGGCTCGGCGAGTACGACCTTCCCGAGGCGTGGGTCAGGCAAGTGGCACTACGGATCGCGATCGACTCGGGTCGACGGCTGCGGCGTTCCCTCAGGGCTGTCGCCACGCTCGCCGCCCAGCGGCACACTCCCGGGCCTGAACCTGGCGACTCGCTCGCGCTCACCCGGCTAGGTACCGCGCTGCGGCGGCTGCCGATGCGCGAGCGCGAGGTGGTCGTCTTGCACTACCTAGCCGACCTTCCGGTTGACGTTATCGCGCACGAGCGCGGACTTCCCCCCGGCACGGTCAGGACGCGGCTGGCCGCAGGCCGGCGGCGTCTGGAGCACGAACTCTCGCAGCACCCCGAGGAGCTAACCGATGCAGGATGAAGATCTGCGTGCACAGTTCAGCGAGTGGGCACGGCCCCTGCAGGCCGCTGTCCCCCCGGCGGTCTCGGTCATCCGGAGGCGCGCCCGCCGCCGCACCGCGCGGGTTGCGGCGGCCTGCGTAGCCGCAGTGGCCGTCCTGGCCGGTGGGGGGATCCTGGCGACCGGCGAGATCGGCGGAGGCCAGGCACCGGCAGCGTCACGCCAGGTGCTGTCGGCCTCGCCACGGCTCGGGCAGTTGCCGGCGCCTGACGCTGGCGCCGGGGCGGCACCGTACTACGTCGCTGTCAGCTCAGACGGCAGCAGCGCAGGCGTCTGGGATGCCGCGACCGGGAAGGAACTCGGAACGGTCGCCGCGCCGACTGAGCCGTCCGGCCACGGCGGCCGCTACTCCACAATCTTCACCAGTATCGCCGCCGCGGGCGACGACCAGACGTTCGTGCTCGGCGCGATCGCCAACACTAACAGCGAGAAGGCCTTGCCCGTCTGGCTCTTCGAGATACGCCTGGCACCCGGCGGGTCCCCGGGCCCGCTGCGGCCACTATCCTTCCCGCGGCAGCAGCAAGGCGCGGTCGGCCAGTGGTACCAGAGCATCTCGTCGATCGCCCTCACCGCCGACGGCACTAAGCTGGCCATCGCCACCAACCGTGTATCGCACGACCAGAATGGCCCCGCCGACATCGAGGTCATCTCGCTGGCCACCGGCGCGACGCGGACCTGGACGTCCACTCCCCAGGACATCTACTCCCTGTCCTGGGCCGGGAACAGCACCCTCGCCTATGCCTGCGACGGTGTGTGCTTGCTCGACACCACCGCACCCGGCCACGAACTGAGCCAGTCCCGCCTCCTCATCCCATGGTCCACCCGCTACCACGGCCTGCAGAGCCTGCAATGGCCCATGATCACCCCCGACGGGTCAGCCATCTACGTCGCCATGGAAGGCAGCCCGGGTTCCATTGGGCTGGTCGAGTTCTCCGCGCGCACCGGCCGCCCGCTGCGCATGGTCATCAAGCCCCGGAACACCTATGGTGCCTTCTGCGGCGCCCTGTGGAGCGACCCGTCCGGCCAGCATCTCACCGCCGCCTGCACCTGGGACGCCCACACCGGCACCGTCGACAACGGCCGCTTCACCCCCGGCCGCAACCTTCCTCCCCAAACTCCCGGAACCGACGACGGCGGCGGCGATCTCATCGCCTGGTTATGCCGGTAGGTCACCGCCGTGCGGGAACGTGTGGTTCCCGGCACGGGAGCAGCAATGAGCTGGGAAAACTCCGACGCTCCGTGATGCCCGTCGCGGGTCCCGTCGGCAACCGGGCGGGCAAATGGGTTGCGGCCGGGCGCACCGGCCAGGTAGGAACGACCGCATGCTACGTGGCAAGGTGACCGGGCTGCGCGCCCGGCACGACAGCGATATCCCCGTCCTGCACGCTGAACTCTATGACGACGTCGCGACCCGGGTCAGGGCCGACTCCCGGCCCTGGCAGCCGATCCCGCCCGGCTCCGGCTCTCCCTACGTAGTGACCGGCCCGAACGACCACGCGGCCTGCTTCTCGGTGGTCGAGCGGGCCACCGGCGCGCTGGCGGGCGAGGCGCTGCTGTGGAACATCGACCTGCACAACCGGGCCGCCCATATCGGCATCTCGCTGCTCCCGGCGTTCCGCGGCCGCGGGCTTGGCACAGACGTCGTCCGGCTGCTGTGCCGCTACGGGTTCGCGATCCGCGGCCTGCACCGGCTGCAGGCCGAGACCCTTGCTGACAACGACGCGATGATCCAGGCCGCAAGCAGGGCCGGGTTCACGCGCGAAGGCACTCTCCGGCGCTCGACGTGGGTCGACGGAGACTTCGCCGACGAGGTCATCCTCGGCCTGCTGGCAGACGAATGGAAGGCCAGCTGACCCAGCCCCGGCATCGTTATGTACTTGATTGGATCGGCATCACGGATTTCCGTGGCCCCGCCGCCGGGAGCCGTCAGGTGCCGGACTCCAGGTGGAAGTACTCGCGGGGTGTGCTCTCGCCCTGGTGGATGATCGCGTTCGGTACGCCACTGCCGGGCATGGCGGCTTCGAATGCCTCACGGGAGGTCCACTTGGAGATGCCAGCCCCGCGGGTGCGGTCGCGGTCGAGCCATGGGCCGATTTCGAGCAGCCCGGGCGTTCCGGCGGCCGATGCGGCCATCTGCCGCATGCTCGCGTAGATCTCGTCGAGCTTGCCTGGCGCCGGGTAGTGCACGGCCATGAAGTTGTAGGTCATTTGCGATCAGGTTCGGCCACGTGGACAAGGGCATGGTGACAGTGATAGCTTGCGAAAGTCATGGCTAACGAAAGGTCCCTGATCGAGGTGCTCGGCGAGCCGATGCGCATCACAATCCTCGAGCTGCTCCTAGAGACACCGGCCACCGCGACAGAACTCGCGCAGCACCTTCCCGTGACCCGGTCAGCGGTGTCGCAACACCTGCAAATGATGAAGTCCGTCGGGCTGGTCAACGACACGCCCGTCGGCACCCGCCGGGTATACACGGTGGACCCGGATGCCCTCGCACTGCTGCGCAGTTACTTCGACGCGTTCTGGAACCGGTCGCTCGAGGGTTTCCGCCGTACCGCCGAGATGACCACCCGGCGCCCCGCCGACCGCTCAGGCATCGGCCAGGACCCTAATAACCCGCAGGCCGATTCCCGATTCCCAGGAGGACCGCAGTGACAACGCAGACCAGTCCCACCTCGGTCAGCACCGAAGTTGAGGTCGAAGCCAGCGCGGAGCACGCGTTTCGCGTCTTCACCGAAGGGATCGGCACCTGGTGGGACGACGACAAGCACATTCTGCAAGCTCCGTTGGCCGAGATGGTCTTCGAGCCCTATGTGGGCGGCCACATCATCGACCGCGGCACCGATGGCAGTGAATGCCCCTGGGCCACTGTTCTCGCCTACGAACCGCCGGTCCGGGTCTGCTTCAGCTGGAACATCAACCTCCAATGGCAGATCGAGCGTGACCCGGAGCGCGCCAGCGAGGTCGAGATCACCTTCACCGAGCTCACGCCCGGCCGCACCCGGGTTGTGCTGACCCACCGGCACCTCGACCGGCATGGGAACGGTTGGGAAGCCATGCGTGACGCGGTTGGCTCGGGCTGGAGCCTGAGCGGTTTCGCCGTGGCAGCCCAGCAGCCTTTCACTGGCCTTGCACTCGGCAAACCGCTCCCGGTCATCACCGATGAAACTATGCGGTCCTGGATCGCCGCGACAAAGTCTTACACCGTCATGGTGCTGCATACCACCACCGCCTTCGTCCGTCCTGCCTGCGATGCCATCGTCTGGGAACACGGACGACGCAACATGGCACTCTTCGAAGCGGGCCTGCTCTCGGTCGTCCTGCCCGCCGCCGACGACAGCGGCATCGCCGGCTACGGCGTCTTCAACGCCGACCTCGACACGACCCACCGCCTTATGGACGACGACCCCGGCGTGCGCGCCGGCATCTTCAGCATCGAACTGCACCCCGTGCGCGGTTTCCCAGGATCATGCCTGCCATGAGAGAGCGCCGGTTGATCGTCGCCTTCGGTGATGACAAAGTCTGGGCGGCGCACGCGAAGCACCTCGCTCGGGGTCACCGCGTTCCTCCCTGCTGTTCGAGCATGCGGGTCACGATGGTCAGGTCCTGATCGCCCAGACCTTGGTCAACGGCCTGCTGCCATTCGTCAGCCAGGCAGGCGAGGGCGGCGAAGCGGTCGTCGCTGGCCTGCAGGGCGAGGTGCACGTCCTTGAGCGCGAGCGACAGCGCGAACTGGGCCGAGAACTCGCCGTCGGCGATCCGCCGCAGTTTGGCTGCCTGCCAGGTGGATACGAGCGGGCCGCCGCCGAGCGCATCCACCACCGTCTCGGTCTCAGAGCTCAGCTGGCGAGCCAGAGCCACGGATGCGGCAACCGCTTCGGCCGCGAACGCGAGCCAGGTGTTGTTCACCAGCTTTAGCCGAGTCTCGGCCCCGGCTTCGCCGACCCAGATCGTGCGCTGGCCGAGCGCGTCGAACAGCGGAGCGACACGCGCGCGCGCCCCGCCGGGCCCTGACGCGAAAATCGTCAGCTGGCCGTGTTCGGCCGGGTCCTTGCTTCCCGACACAGGCGCGTCCAGGAGCATCACGTCCGGACGCTCATCGCCGGCCATGGCGGTGAGCCGGTCGGTCCCCTCCACCCCGATGGTGCTCATCTGGGCCCAGACCGCGCCTGGCGCCATAGCAGCGAGCATCCTCTGGTCCCGGGCGATCGAAATAACGGCATCGGCGTTGGTCACCATCGTGACCACGATCGCGGCTCGGCGCCGCGTCGGCGGCGGTCTCGGCGACCTGAGCGCCGAGCTCGGCCAGGTCCCGGGTCGCCCCCATCGTGCGGTTCCAGACGATCGTCGGGATGCCGGGCGCAAAGCACTGGCTGCCATCCCGTGACCCATCGCTCCAATGCCGAGCACCGCAACAGGCCCGTGCGTCCGTGCCATCGTTCTCCCCCTTAACGGTGACTGCTAGGTGACGAGTCCCGGCAGCATTGCGCGCAGGCCCCCAGCCGTACCCTAGGCGGCTGGGGCCGATGAAAACGCCTGGTGACGGTTCAGCGGCCCGCTGGCCGCGCCCTCTGGCCGTGCGGTGACTGGCCCCTGGGTGCTGGCAGGGTGGACGAACGGATCGTCAACGACGGTTTCCGGTGGCGGCCCGGCCCCGGGCTGGATCGGGGCATGACCTCCGAACCGCACCGGCAGGCGATCGGCTCACTGCGGGCCGTGGCGCTGGACGCCCCGGACATCGACCTCCTGGCCACGTTCTACGAGCAGCTCGCTGGCTGGCGACGCGTCCCCGACGACGACGAGGAGGAGGAGTGGATCACGATCGACCCCGGTGACGGCTGGCGGATCGGCCTGCAACGGGCCACCGACCACGTGCCGCCCCACTGGCCGGACCAGGACCGTCCGCAGCAGGCCCATCTCGACTTCCGGGTACCGGACATCGATGCGGCGGCGGAACGCGCCCGGCAGCTCGGCGCCAGCCTGCTGCGCCGCAACGAACGGTGGCACACGCTGGCCGACCCGGCCGGCCACCCGTTCGACCTGTGCGTCAGCCCCGACGACCCGCGGACCACTCTGATGGGCGTCATGCTCTGACTGCCCCGACGCGAAGGCGCTGAGCCAGTTCTACGCGGAGCTGCTCGGCAAGCCGGTGACGTACGAGGCGGACGGGATCGCCATGATCGGCCAGGACGGCGCGAAGCCGGTGATGTTCCAGCAGGTGGAGCAGTACACCGCGCCGCGCTGGCCGGATCCGGCGTACCCGCAGCAGATCCACCTCGACGTGACCGTCCAGGACGTGGACACGGCGGAGCGGGCCGCCCTCGACCTCGGCGCCACCCGACTGGACGGCGCCGGCCCGAACTGGCGCGTCTACGCCGATCCGGTCGGCAAGCCATTCTGTCTGGTGTGGACGTTCTAATCACGGTGCCAGGCGGCCACGGTCATGCAGCTGCTCCTCAGAAGACGACGGTGGTGTTGCCATCCCGGACGATGCGGTCCTCGCAGTGCCAGCGCACCGCGCGCGACAGCACCGCCCGCTCGACATCGGCGCCGAGGCGGACCATGTCGGCGGCGGTGTGCTGGTGGTCCACGCGGACGACGTCCTGCTCGATGATCGGGCCCTCGTCCAGGTCCTGGGTGACGTAGTGGGCGGTGGCGCCGATCAGCTTGACGCCGCGATCCTTGGCCTTCTGGTATGGGCCGGCGCCGATGAAGGCAGGCAGGAACGAGTGGTGGATGTTGATTAGGGGGCATCCCGCGTTGCTGAGGAACATAGGGCTGATGATCTGCATGTAGCGGGCGAGCACGACAAGGTCGACGTTGCCGCGCAGCAATTCGAGTTGCTGCCGCTCGGCCTCGTCCCGGTTCTCCCGGGTAGCGGGAACGTAAAAGTATGGCACGCCGAAGGGCCGGACCTCGTCGGCTAGGTCAGGGTGGTTGGAGATCACCATGGCCACCGACATGTCGAGTTCGCCTCGCCGGTTGCGCCACAGCAGGTCGAGCACGCAGTGGTCGGTCTTGGAGACCATGATCGCCACGCGTTTCGGCTTGGCCGCTTCTGTGAACGTGAATTCAATGTCGAATCGCCCGGCCACGTCGGCGGCGAAGGCTCGTTCAAGCTCGTCGCGGGTCGCGGGCAGGCCGGGCAGGTGGAATTCGGTGCGCTGGAAGAAGGCACCGCCGGCCTCGGCAGTGGAGTGCTGGGCGAGCGTCACGATGTTGGCGCCCGCGTCGGTCAGGAAGGTGCTGATGGCGGACACAATGCCGGGCCGGTCCTGGCAGCGGATGAGGAGCCGGCCGTGGTCGGCGCTGTGCTCCGAGTCTGGTGCGGCACCCATGAGGGCGGTTGCGGATACCGCCGGGGTAGTGGTGGTCATGGGTGCTCCGGTTCGGGGCTGCCGGCGTATGGCCGGACAGGGCCTGAGCTGCTGGCTTGCTGCGAGAAACGCCGAATTGCTTGCTGGCGCCATTCCTCAGCGGGCTCAAGATCGTTGAAGGTGAAGACGTGGAACCCGGCAAGGTGGTTATCCGGTTCGCCGAGGTGCGGGGCGAGACCTCTGATGATCTTGTCCGGGCTGTAGCCGCCGGGCACGAAAAAGCGCCACAGCAGGGACTGCTGCTTCTTGAGGAAGTTCGCCGACTCGCCGATGCCAAGGCCGCCGGACACGCGCAGCAACTTCTGCCGAGTGACAGCCCCGGGCACCCCGACATACACCGGCAGGTTGATGCCCCGCCGGGTAAGCTCCCGCGCCCAGCGGGCGATGATTTTCGGATCGAAGACGATCTGAGTCGTGATGTGCGTGGCCAACGGCGCCTTCTCCAGGAGCGCCGTGAACAGCACCTCCTCGGAGACCGCCGGATGCCCCTCGGGATGTCCCCCGATTCCGATATCGGTAAAGCCGTGATCGAGCTCATGCAGGGCGGCGAGCAGTTCATGAGCGTCCTGGAACTTCGTGGGGGTCCCGGTCTGGTCGCCGCCGATGACGAAGGTGCCGGTGATTCCGGCTTCCCGGCAGCGTGCGACGATGTCGGCTAGGTGGGCACGGTCTCTTATCTGCTGAGCTGACAGGTGCGGTGACACAGAGTATCCGTCGCCGGCCAGTTCCACGGCCAGGTCGATGGTGGCGTCCTGTCCCTTCGCCGGGGACGCCGTGATCGTCAGCGGCACCTGTCTCGGCACGTGAGCCAGCACGGCCTCACGCGTCTTCTTGAACGGGATCACCTCGAAGCCGAGGTGCTGGAAGGCCTGACGCAGCTGTTGGCTGGTACGAGGAACCGTGGCAATGACTGGGTGGTTCACGTGGATTGGTCCTTTGCCAGGCGCAGACTGCCGCTGCGACGGGAATCGGCCGTCAGCGAGCCAGCGGCGAGGTGCTGATCGTGGCCCGCACCTCGGCCTGGACGTGGCGCTCGACGGTGGGCTTGGCTGAGCCGCCGCCCTCCTCGCCCCAGACCAGCGTCACTTCGGCGCCGTCCTTGATCCGGTCCTCGTCGATGACGGCCAGGGAGGACCAGCCCCCGACGTTGACCGAGTAGCCGCTGTTGGCGGAGATGCCGACGATCTGGTCCCCGACGAGCACCTTGTCGAAGGAGAGGGTGGAGTAGTTGGAGACCGGCTGGTCGGGGTACTTCGTGCGCTGGTCGCCGCCCCACAGGCTGCGGACGAGCACCTGGGCGAAGTCCTCGTCGTTCCAGCGCAGCCAGACCTTGCGCCGCTGCGGCAGCTTCGCCATCCGCTCGAGGGCGTCGCGGCCGATGAAGTCGTGATCGAACTTCATCACCCGCTCGAGGCCGAGGTTCCAGGGGGTGAAGTAGTAGTCCTCGATGCGGTCGGAGTAGAAGCTGCCGCCGAGCGAAGCCGCGGCCTCCCACGCGTCCGGCCCGAGCCAGTCACGGTACTCGCGCATCCCCTCGCCGGAGAAGATCGCCGGCGTGGGGGAGGGGAACCAGCCCGACTCGATCGCCATCGACGGATACGCGCGCCCCCCGACCTCCCGCAGCCCGAACTCCCGGCCGGCGTCGATGAGTGCCTGCTTGACCGCCGCGCCCGCCTCGAACGGGCCGGTGAGCTCGTACCCGAACTCGCGTGACATCGAGTGGTTGAGCGCCCGCACCTGGATGCCGGCGATCTCAAAAGAGCCGACGCGGAAAAACGGGATCTCGGCGAGCGGACGACCGGCAGCCTTCTCCAGGACCTTCAGGGACAGCGGCCCCTGGACCTGGAACCGGAAGAGCCGGCGCTGGCCCGGGTTCATCGAGGACTGGTAGTCGCGGGTGACCTCGACGTCATAGCCTCCCTTCTCCGCCTGGTAGGCGACCCAGTGCGGAGTGGCGGCCCGGCCGATCAGCGCGGCCTCGTCGTCGGCGAAGGGCATCAGGATGCAGTCGGCGATGACGTAGCCCTCGTGGTTGCAGGCCACGAACTGCTTGGCCCTGTCCTTGCCGAAGTTGGCGAAGCTGTTGAGCCCCGTGTCGGACAGCAGCCTCTTGACGTCGGGGCCCTTGAAGTAGAAGTCGGTCATGTGAAAGGAGGAGTCCATCAGCGAGGCGGTCGTGCGCCAGGCACGCTGCTCGTCGCGCCAGTTAGTGAATTCCGCCTTGATCGGGAAGGGATACGCGCCGACCGGTGCGTTCCTGAGCATCTCCACCGCCCCGCCGGCCCGCTCGATGCGCTCGTCGAGGGTCCTCGGCGCGTCCGTCGTCGATGACGTAGTTGACATGGTTCGGTCTCCGTCTCTGTGCGGCTTGTTTTGCGTGGCTGACTCTGAGCGGCCGGATCAGGCGAAGGACGGCCGCCAGGACGGGCCGATGCCGGACCGCTCGATCAGGTCGTGCGCGGCCCGGTCGGCGGCCTCGTGCAGCGCGGCGGTGTCGACGCCGACGAGGGCGCCGTCGGCCTTGCGGCGGCGTCCGCCGACGAAGACGTTGGTCACAGCGCGGCGGGACCCGCCGTACACGATGGCCGAGACCGGGTCGACGACAGGGAAGACGGAGATGTCATCAGTGGTCATGGTGACGATGTCGGCTTTCTTGCCGACGGTGATGCTGCCCGTGACATCGGCCTTGCCGAGCGCCCGAGCGCCCTCGATGGTGGCGAAGGCGAGCACGTCGCGGGGGTGGAGGTGGAGGGCCATCGGGTTCTCTCCCGCCTTGAGTCGTTCCGCGTTGGGCAGTCCGCGCGCCACGACCAGCGCCGAGCGCATCGCCGTGAACATGTCACCCCCGATGACCAGCACCGTGTCGATGCCGATGTTGGGTCGCACGCCGGCCGCCAGCAGCCGATTGATCGGGCTCCAGCCGTGCCCCATGACCGCTTCGATCTCCGGGGTCGTGGTCACCGTCGTACCGGTGTCGCGCATCATCCCCATCTCCTCGTCGGTCAGCAGGTTGGCGTGCCCGATGGAGACCCGGGGGCCGAGCATTCCCTCGTCGTTCAGCCGCTTGAGCGCGGGGCGGCCGGGGAAGATCCCCTGGCCGACGTGCAGGTTGACGGGGATGTCGAGCTCCTGGGCAAGCGCCCACTCGTCGCGCACCACGTCCATCACCCCGAGGTCAGGGCCCCGGCCGAAGAGTCCGAGTGTCACCAGCGCGCCGTCGTCGGACAGCGGGCCGTTGCGCAGCCGCCGCACCTCCGCGTCGTTCATCGGGGTCGAGCTCTGGAACGGCGGAGCCAGGCACTCGATCCACTGGGCCGAGGAACCGCCGTACGCGAAGACCGTCCGCAGGCCGCTCTCGCGCAGTGCCTCAATGGAGCGGTCGGTGTGCTCGGGGGTGACCTGGCAGTGGGCGAGATCGTAGACCCCGGTGACCCCCGTGTCGATCGAGTCGAGGGCGCCCAGGAGAGTGCCGAGGTAGACGTCCTCCGCGCTCAGGTGCGCGCCGACGGTGCCGAACATCCCGATGCAGTACTCGACCAGTGACCACTCGGTGCCGAGGCCGCGCAGCACGGTCTGGTAAAGGTGGCGGTGGCCGTCGACGAAGCCGGGGAAGACAATGTGGTCGCGCACGTCGATCACCTCGGCCCCGGGGACGTCCCCCAGGTCGCCGACGGCGGCGATGACGTCCCCCTCGATGAGGACGTCACCCCGGAAGTCGCCGAGTGCCGGGTCGACGGAGACGACAGTCCCGCCGCGGAGCAGGGTTCTGGTGGGCTCGGATGGCATGGCACTCTCCTGGCGTCGCCGGTGTCTGAAGGTCAGGCTAGGAACCGGCGGGCTGGCTTCCTAGCCACATTCCGCACTGGCCACGGCCACATTCCGCAGCAGGCTTACGCGACACATCGGCGTTCGCAGGCGATCCGCATGACCCGATGTGAGGCGTGACGGACCACAGACGATGTACACTCCGAAAATAACTGGCTATGCCACTTTGGCGGAGGTTCGTATCGTGTTGACCCAGCCCGCCGGCACCTTTCCCGTCGCCGGAACGATGGCGTGTCTTCCCCGCCGCATGGTTCTCGACACCACTGACCGCGACGAAGTCACCGCCGTGATCGGCGAGCTGCTCTGTGAGCACCAGCTGCTTGTCGAGGGGCCTGCCGCGCAGTTCCACGCCCGAGTGCGCGACTGCGCCGTCGGTGACCTCAGGTTGGCGCACTTCAAGTACGGCACCGCGTTCACCATCAAGGCGCAGCCACTGGGCTGCTACCTGGTCAACTTCACGATCAACGGGTTCTCGCGAGTCCGGCACGGCCGGGCGTCCGCGGTGGCTGGGTCCGGTCAGGCGACGGTGTTCTCCCCGCGCGCGGAGTCGGAGTTGACCTGGACGCCCGAGACCGAGGTGCTCAGCCTTGTGGTTCCCAAGTCGGCGCTCGAGGAACACTTCCGGCGGCTGAGCGGCATCGGCTCGGGTGAGATCGTTTTCGAGCCGCAGATCGGCGCTGACACCGCCCACCTCCTCAGGTCGCTCATCGGGGCGGCGCTGCGCGTCTCGGGCGGTGGAGCGTTCGACATGCCGGAGGCCGTCTCCTGGCAAATGCGCGACGCCATCTTGACCGCGATGCTGCTCGAGCTCCGTCATGATCACTGGGAGCTGCTCAACAGCCTGCGGGGGTCGGAGGCGAAGCGCCTGTGTGACGCCGCCACCTCCGTCATGCGCCGGCGGCTGGCGAGCCCCGCTTCGATCCCGAAGATCGCGGCCGAGCTTGGCGTCAGCGAGCGCTCCCTGCAGGTCACCTTCCGCCACGAGCTGCATACCACGCCGAGTGCGCGCTTCAAGCAGCTGCGGCTCGAAGCGGTCCATGACGCCCTGCTCCGGCTGCGCCCGGAGGATTCGACCGTCACCCAGGTGGCTGAAGACGTCGGCGGCTTCTTCCACCTCGGCCGGTTCGCCCGGGAATACCTGGCGATGTTCGGCGAGCACCCGTCCGCCACGCTGCACCGCCAGGCCAGCTGAGCGAGGCCGGTGACCGCCACGTCCCCTATCCGATGTCGGTACGCGAGTCGGCCACTTTCCGCAGCGGCCGCAGACACCTGGGCGGGAGTGGGCGATGGCGGTTATAGTGCACGGCGTCGTGGGACCGGCTGCGGGGTCCGGCGTGACAGCGGGCGACAGCGTCCGTCAGGCGTTGACAAGGCAATCACGCGGTGCTTCACTGCCATTACTGGCTAGGCCACTATAAGTCGGCCGCTAACTCAATCCGATCGACACAGGCCTCACATCAGACCGCTCAGGAGTTCTCCCATGACCTCGCCTGCACCCCGAACCGTGGCCGCGCCCGACGTGACGGACAAGCTGTTGCGTGACCGGCCGGTCTGGGGCCCCTTCATCGGCGGAGCCTTCATCGACGACACCGCCGCGGCCACCATCCCGGTGCTGGAGGCATCGACGGGGATGCGGCTCGCCGATCTGGTGACTGCCGACGCGGACACAGTCGACCGTGCGGTGAAGGACGCCCGGCGCGCCTACGAGGAAACCTGGCGCGACCTCTCCCCGAAGGAGCGCGGCGACCTGATGCGGAAGGTCGCGGCGGTCATCCGGGAACACGCCGACGAACTCGCCGAGCTGGTCGCCCGTGAGGTCGGCAAGCCCATGCGGGACGCTCGGCGAGTTGACATCGTGTCGTGTCACTCCGGTTTCGACTACTACGCCGGAATCGCCGACACCGTCCACGGCGAGATCCTCGACCAAGGCTTTATCGAGTCCCGCGTCGACTACGAGCCGTACGGCGTGGTGGCGGCGATCCTTCCGTTCAACTGGCCGCCGATCCATTTCGCCAAGAAGTGCGCACCCGCGTTGGCCGTGGGGAACACGGTCGTCGTCAAGCCCGGCGAGCAGGCGCCACTGACGGTTCTGCGCCTCGTGGAACTCGCGAATCAGGTTCTCCCGCCCGGTGTCATCAACGCGGTCGGCGGGATCGAGGCCGGGGCTGCCCTGGCCTCTCACCCACGGGTCGAACGCATCACTTTCACCGGTGCCACCGCGACCGGACGCAAGGTGCTCCGGAGCGCCGCGGAGAATCTCACCTACACGACGGTGGAGTTGGGCGGGAAGAACGCACTCATCGTCCTCGAGGACGCTGACCTCGACAGCGCTCTCGACGTCGCCATCGAGGGCATGTTCTACAACCAGGGCGAGGCGTGCACATCGACATCCCGCCTCCTCGTGCACTCGTCCCGCTATGACGAATTCGCGGCGGAGTTCGTCCGGCGTACGGCGTCACTCGTCGTCGGCGACCCCCTGGCCGCCGAGACCGACATCGGGCCGCTGGTCGACGCGCGCCAGCGTGACCGCGTGAACGGCTACCTCAAGACGGCCCTCTCCGAGGGCGCCGACCTGCTGTACCAAGCCTCGCTCCCGACGGATGACCGGCTGGCGGAAGGATTCTTTGTCGCCCCGGCCGTGCTGGGCGGTGTCACAGACAGCATGACGGTGGCGCGGGAAGAGATCTTCGGGCCGGTGGCGAGCCTGATGCGGTTCGACACCGACGACGAGGCCGTGCGGATCGCGAACGCGACCGACTACGGGCTGACGGCCGCGATCTGCACACGTGACGAGGTCCGCGCGGCCAAGCTCGCCCGCCGCCTCGAGGTCGGCATGGTGTTCGTCAACAACTACACCCGGCGTACCTTCATCGGCTCGCCCTTCGGCGGTGTGAAGGGCAGCGGCTTCGGACGAGAGTATGCGCCCGAGACCCTGCACGAGTTCGTACGGGCGAAGAACGTCCGTTTCCCTTCCGGCCGGGGTGTCATCCCTACCTGGCCGCCACGCCAGTGACTGACGATTCGCGACCTGGCTTCCCGGCCCGACGAGACCGTCGGCCCTCCCTAAACGATCCCGGAGACGAGCACATGTCTGAATCGGACCTGAGTGTTGACGTTGTCGTCATCGGCGCGGGGCATAATGCCCTCATCGCCGCCGGCTACCTGGCCAAGGCCGGCCTCGAAGTCGCCGTACTCGAGGCCAAATCGATCATCGGTGGCAACACGGTCACGGAAGAACTCACCCTGGCGGGGTGGCAACACGACTCGTGCTCGAGCGCCCACGCGGTGATCCAGTCCAATCCTGTCCTCCGCGGCGATGAACTCGGCCTGATCTCGCAGTACGGCCTGCGCTACGCCTATACCGAGCCGGCAGCCGTGCTCCCCCTCGAAGACGGGGACTCGTTCGTCCTGCACCGGTCAGCCGAGGACACGGCCGCGGAGATCGCCCGGTTCTCGCGTCAGGATGCCACGCGCTTCGTCGAGATGGTCGGGGAGTGGAACTCGGTCCTGAAGTCCGCGCACCGGAGGTGGAACGCGGGCCTGGCCAGCGGCGACGACGAAGGCGCGCTCGCGTATGAGGCGCTGCGCAGGCAGAGTGCCTGGGACGTGGTCCACAAGGAGTTCGAGCACGAGGTCACACGGCGCGTGCTGCAGTGGATGGGCTTCGCCACCTTCCAGCCGCCGACCCGCAGTGGCACCGGTGCCCTCCCCATCAGCATCACCAGCGGGCGCCTCGAGTTCGGCTGGGCGACGCCGATCGGTGGATCTGGTGCGCTGCCAGCAGCTCTGGCCGCGCTCATCGCGGATCACGGTGGCCACGTCCTGGTCGACTCGGCCGTCTCGCGCATCCTCATCAGCCAGGGGCGCGCCCACGGTGTCGAGACGCATGACGGTCGACGTATCCACGCACGGATCGCAGTCGTGTCCTCCGCGCACCTGACCACCCTGCCCGAGATGCTCGGCGCCGAGGCGCCCGAGGACCTGACGGCGGCCGCCGCCGCGTGGCGACCGGGAATTTCCCTGTTCGCCGTCCATGCGGCACTCCGGCAAGACATCCGGTACCGAGTCGGCGGCCAGTCGATCACCTCCACCTCCGGTGGGCTCGGCAGCCCGAACGGCATCCGCCGTCAAGTCGCTGGCTGCTCCACCGGCGAACCCGAGATGGACGATCCCTGGATGCTGATGGTCTCCTCCACCGCGGTCGACCCCGACCGCGCACCGGGCGGCACCTTCAAGATCCTCACGTGTGCACCGCAGAACCTCGCCAGCGGTGAGTCGTGGGACAGCTTCGGAAGCCGCTACGCGGAACGGCTCCTTGCTCTCGCCGGGCGTCACGTCGAGGGGCTCGATGAAGCCGATGTGCTGGCCGTGGTTCCCGAGACGCCCGCCAGCCTCGCGCGTCGCAACCCGCACAACATCGCGGGCTCGTGCCACGGGGGAGAATTCCTGCTGCCCAGCGGCGAGTACGTTCCGGGCTGGCCAAGCCATGCATCCTCGCTGGAGGGGCTATTCCTGACCGGTTCCACCGCGCATCCGGGCGGGTCGGTTTCCGGGTGGCCCGGTCGCAACGCTGCGCGCGCGGTTCTCTCGGCCGCGGGCATCGACCCGGCCACGGTCATGGAGGGTTAGTGACGGCCGGCCTGGCACCGTTGCGTTTCGGACCGTTCAGCCCCTTCCTGCCCCATCTCGCCATCCGGGAGGGCTACTACGAGGAGCGGGGTGTGACTCCGATGACGTCGACATCGCGGCCGAGATCCGGCGTCCGCGAGGCCTGATCGACGAACGGTTCGCGCGCGTGGGCTGACACGTTGACACGCTTGGGGCCGGCTCCTCAGCGCCTCGTTATCCTGGGGTGGCCAACGACGCAGGAGAAAGTGTGACCCGTTCAAAACCCGTGACTGACGAACGTCTGTGGAACAGAGTCGAATGCGAGTCGTCCGAGCGGAGCAAGGCCGGTCCGCGCGCGGCGGAAGACCTTGCCGCACAGATACAGCAGCTCATCACCGCCAAAGATCTGGCGGAGGGTGCTCGTCTTCCGTCGGAGCGTGACCTGGTCAGGATTCTCTGTGCGAGTCGGCCGACAGTGAGTCAAGCGATCAGGATCCTCGTGGTGAGAGGCTTGGTCGAATCCCGGCGGGGCTCCGGTGCTTATGTCACCCGACGGCCTGAAGCCAGATTGGCGACGACCGTTGGCCTCATGCTGGAGCTCGACCAGGAGTCCGTGCTGCACCTCAGCGAGTTGCGCCTGTGGTTGGAGACCAAGGGAATCGAGCGCGCGATCGAGCGGGCGACACCGGTCGAGATAGCCGCCGGCGAGGCCGCGCTGCGGCAACTCCGCGGCAACGCCGGGAACGTCGCCGCCTGGGTCAGCGCGGACACGCGGTTCCACGCGACCCTCGTCCGAGCTTCGCAGAACCCCTACTTGTCGTCCATCTTCGAAAGCGTGCACGCGACTCTCATCAACTATGAGTATCAAGGGTGGATAGAAATGGGGACGGTGCCCGCCTGGCTGCAGAAATCCGAGGCGGAGGCGCTGAACGCGCTGCACGAACCGATCCTCGATGCGGTTCGCTCGGGCGATGCCGTCATGGGAGTGCGAGCTGTGCTGCGTCACCATGAGGTCATGGCCCGGCACCTCGCCGCCAGTCACTGACAAGCCGGCACCGCGGTCGCGGCGCCCAATTGACTGCTGCCGTAGTCCGATCTATTGTGGCTTAGCCACTATTATTGGCTAAGCCACAATGCTGGAGGGGAGCTGCCCGCGCATGACTGCCATCGATGCACTGACCACGGCGCGGTACGCGGACGTGATCCGCCTTCGCGCGGTACGGATGGTCGCGCCGCATGGATTCGGGTACCTCGGCCAGGCGCTGTCGTCGGCCGAGCTGTTCGCCACCCTGTACTCGCGCCACTACGACCCCGGTCGCGACAGCCTGGTCGTCTCTCCCGGGCACTACATCATCGCCGCCTTCGCGGCGGCACCGGAGGCGGGCCTGCTCGACGTGGAGGCGCTGGCGACCTACGGCTTCGACGACTCCACGCTGGAGGCGATCGGCACGGAGCGGTCACCAGCGGTCGACCTCACCGGCGGCTCGCTCGGCATGGGCCTGTCCGGGGCCGCCGGGCTCGCCCTGGCCGACCGGCTGCAGGGGCGCTCCGACGCGAGGGTGTTCGCGATCGTCAGCGACGGCGAACTGGAGGAGGGGCAGGTCTGGGAGGCTGCGCTGTTCGCCGCGCACAACCGGCTCGGCTCGCTCACCGTCGTGCTCGACGCCAACGACTCGCAGGTCGACGGCCCGGTCTCGTCGATCACCACCCTGGAGCCCATCGCCGCGAAATGGGAGAGCTTCGGCTGGGCCGCCTTCGACGTGGACGGGCACGATACCGCCGCCATCGATGAGGCGCTGAGCGCCGCCACCGCCGACCCGCGGCCCGCGGTGGTCATCGGGCGTACGTCGACCAAGCACGGCCTGTCGGTCCTGCCCGAGGGCGCCGACGGCCACTTCATCAAGCTGCCGGCCCCACTCGCCGAGGCGGCTGTCAAGGAGCTGGAGGCGCGCCTTGCTTAAGCAGCCCTACCCGACCGTCATGAAGCCGTACGGGCGGGCGCTCGTCGACCTTGCCCGCAAGCGCCCGGAGATCCTGTGCCTGACCGGGGACCTGACCCGCCAGACGGAGATTGACCTGTTCCAGGAGCAGATCCCCGAGCGCTTCATCCACGGCGGCATGGCCGAGGCCAACTTGATTAGCATGGCCGGGGCCCTGGCGCGGCGCGGGTTCCTCCCGTTCGTCCACACCTTCGGCGTGTTCGCGACGCGTCGGCCGCTCGACCAGATCATCAATTCCGTGGCCTACCCGAACCTGCCGGTGCGGATCGTGGGCTTTATGCCCGGCGTGTCCAGCCCCGGCGGTCCCAGCCACCAGGCGATCGACGACGTCGCGCTCATGCGCGCGGTCCCGAACATGACCGTCGTGGACCTGGCGGACGCGACGCAGATCCGTGCGGCGCTCCCGTCCATCGCGGATATCGCGGGACCCGTCTACTTGCGGCTCAAGCGGGGCGAGATCCCCGTCATCTTCGAAGATGACCATGAGTTCTCGCTGACCACGGCGCAGACGCTCATCGAGGGCACCGACCTGGCGCTCATCGCCAGCGGCATGATGCTGTCGTCCGCCGTCAGCGCGGCCGACACGCTCGCAGCCCGCGGCGTCAGCGCGTCCGTGATAAACGTGCCCGTGATCAAGCCCTTGGACGCGGACTCGATCATCGCAGCGGTGAGCGGAGTGTCGGCGGTGATCACCGCCGAGAACCACAGCGTGATCGGCGGGCTCGGGTCCGCCGTGGCGGAGACGATGGCCGAGGCCGGCGTTGGCGTCCCGCTACGGCGCATCGGGCTGCGTGACACCTTCGCCGAGGGGTCCCGCACGGCCTCGCACCTCTTCAGGAAGTACCGGCTCGGTACTCAAGACATTGTCGACACCGCGTGGGAGCTGCTGCGCAGGGAAGGCCTGCCTCCGCAGGTGCAGGCCGCCGAGGCCGCCGAGGGCGAATACGCCCCGGTGTAGCCAGCCGGACATCGTTGTCAACTGATCGGAGCGGAATCAACGTGACCGCACACACTCTCGGCTGGCTCGGCACTGGCCGCATGGGCGCGGCGATGGCCGCCCGCCTGCTGAAGGCCGGGCACCCCGTCGCCGTGTGGAACCGCACCACGGCCAAGGCGCAGGCGCTCGCCGAGCACGGCGCGACGGTCGCCGGGTCCATCGCGGAGCTGGCAGGGCAGGACATCGTCTTCGTGATGGTCTCGACGCCGCGCGACCTGGAGGACGTGGTGCTCGGCGAGGCCGGGCTGCTCAGCGCCGCCAAGCGGCCGACCGTGATCATCGACTGCTCCACGGTCAGCGCCGAGTCCTCGCAGAAGGTGCGCGAGGCGGTGACGGCGGCGGGCAGCCAGTTCCTCGCCGCGCCGGTCAGCGGAAACCCGCACGTGGTCGCCGACGGCGGGGCGGTCCTGGTCGCTTCCGGCCCCCGGGAGACCTATGACCTGGTCCGCCCGTACCTCGAGGCGATCGGCAAGATAGCGGTCTACGCCGGCGACGCGGAGCAGGCGCGGCTCGTCAAGCTGTGCAGCAACCTGTACCTGGGACTAATCGTGCAGTCCCTGAGCGAGGTCACCGCCCTCGCGGAGAAGGCCGGGGTGCCGCGCGCCGCATTCCTCGACTTTCTCAACAGCACGGTGCTCGGCAGCGACTGGGTGCGCAAGCGCACGCCCGACCTGCTGGCGCTCGACTGGACGCCGACCTTCACGACCGAACTGCTCCGCAAGGACTTCGACCTCGGGCTGGCCGCAGCCCGCGAGCACGAGGTGACGATGCCGCTGGCGGGAAGCGTGTTCCAGCTCCTCCAGGCCGCCGTCGGCCGCGGCTACCGTGACGCGGACTTCCTCTCGCTGTTCGCGGTCGAGGCCGCATCCTCCGGCATGGACGTCCAGCCTCAGTAAGCCATCCCCCGAGAAAAACCCCAAGCCAGAAAGCCCGAAAGGCAGCCACCCCTATGTCGTTGCAGGAATTCCTCCCTACGCCCAAGTTCACGGAGTACAGCGAGTTCTTCAAGGACTTCTTCACGATGAGCCGCCGCGATGACGGCGTGCTGCTCGTCCAAGCGCACACCGTCGGCGGGCCGATCCAGCTCAGCGTGCAGAACCACCGGGCCCTCGGGCAGATGCTCAAGGTCGTCGGCGCCGACCCGGAGAACGAGATCCTCATCCTCACCGGTACCGGTGAGGAGTTCATGATGCGATCGGACCCAGAAGGGTTCGCGATCGAGCAGGAGAACCTGGACAGCTGGGCCTACGAGTAC
Source organism: uncultured Actinomycetota bacterium (assembly GCA_963778435.1). Taxonomy (GTDB): domain Bacteria; phylum Actinomycetota; class Actinomycetes; order Streptosporangiales; family Streptosporangiaceae; genus Trebonia. Next base: position 75,058 of record CAVZUX010000032.1, on the reverse strand, counting down.
GCCTACAAGGACGGGCGGATCAACGTCAGCGCGCTGGTCAACGACCTCGAGATCCCGACGATCGGGCTGGTGAACGGCCCTGGCTTCCACACCGAGATCCTCACGATGTGCGACATCACCATCGCCGCGGAAGACGCCGTGCTGTTCGACCTGCACTACGACATCGGCTCGGTTCCCGCCGACGGGATCCACAACGCCTTCCAGGAACTGCTCGGCACCAAGCGCGCCGCCTACGCGCTGCTCACCGGGGAGGCGATCGACGCCCGCAAGGCGCTGGAGTACGGCCTGGTCAACGAGGTGGTGCCGGGCTCGGAGCTGATCGACCGCGGCTTCGCGATCGCCGACCACATCATGACCCAGCCACGCACGATCCGGAGGCTGACGACGCAGATCGTCCGTCGCCCCTGGAAGCGCCGGGTCATGGAGGACCTTGACGGCGGCTTCGGCATCCAGATGTTCGGGCACGTCGCCAGCAGGCACGCCGTGCACGGGGGCGAGCACGTCCGCTCCACCGTCGACTACGTGCGGGAAGGCCGCAAGAACAACTTCGACGACGCAGACAAGCACGCCGGCGAGTGACGTCTCAGAGAAGCACGCCGGTAGGGACGCCGCGTGGTTCACCGGCGAGGACTGCTGGCGCGGCCGGCTGAGCCCCGGCTACGACGCCGACCTCTGCGTGCCGCCGGCGGACCCGTTCGAGTGCGCCGAGGACGACCTCGACGACCTGCGGAGCGACCTCACCATGGTCGGCGGCCGGGTGACGCACACCAGCGGCGACTTCGACGGGCTCCGCAGCCGCCTCGCTGCGGATATCGGATAACACGTCTTAGCCAGCGGATAGCCGTGCCGATGTGGACTTCGCGAGCTGGGAGCAGCAAGAGGCGCAGCTGAAGATCTCCGGCACGCGTGCCGCGCCTACCCCCGTAACCAGCTAACGCAAGGCTGGCTTTGGGCCGGGCTTAGGGTGCTGGTGCGAAGCTGGCCTCATGGCAACGCATGCATGGCCCCCGCCTCTGCGGCATGGCCGGGGACCGGAGCCCGGGTCCCCGGCCGCAGGGACCGGGCCCGGCGACGCCGCGGTCCGGTACGGCTGCGCCGATTCAGACGCCGAGGCCACGATCACCGGGGTGCCCGGCAAGGTCCGCAATCGCCTCCGGCGAGATTTCGCCACCGCTGTCGCGCCCGCGCCGGAAGAGCTTCGCCTGGGGACGGGCCGTCATGTGCGGCGCCGGTCCTTGCGGGCGGTTTTCCGGCGGCGGTTTCGGGCCGGGTACGGCATCTGGCTGGAACCGGCAGGCCCGGTGCCGGGGGAAGTGCGTGGTAGCTGGGTGGCCGGACCGGTGCTCATGGTGGCGGTCGCCGCGTTCGCGGGGGCGCAGTTCGCGATCGGCCGTCCTGTCACGTCGCTGGCCTGGCTAGCGATCGCCCCGCTTCTGGGCTCCCTGGCGCTGCGGCCGCTGCGCACCGTGCTGCTGGCGGGCTGGACGCTCCTGCTCGGCCTCGGGCTTGCCTTGGAGACCAACGGCCCGGCCGGGCGGCTGGCCTCAAGCCTGGGCGCGCTGGCGCTGCTGGCCGGGTTCGCGGCTGCTAACTCCATGCTGCGCACCGCGGGGCAGCGGCGGCTCGGCCAGGCCCGAGCGGTCGCCCGGGTCGCGCAAAGCGCGCTGCTGCGCGAGGTCCCCACGTCCGTGGCCGCAGCCCGGCTGGCGTCCCGCTATCTGTCAGCCTCGGCCGAGGCGCGCGTAGGCGGAGATGTGGTTGAGGTGATCGCCGATGGTCCCAACCCGCGGTGGCTGGTCGCCGACACCCGAGGCAAAGGGCTGGCCGCGGTCCGGCTGGCCAGTGTCGCCGCGACCAGCTTCCGGGATGCCTGCGCCCAGCCGGGCCTGTCACTGACCGAGGTCGCCCGGGCGGTCGACCTGTCAGTGACCCTGGCGGCGGGCGAGGAGGACTTCGTCACCGCGGTGTTCGCCGAGCTTGACCCCAGAGGCTGGCTCCAGCTGGTGAACTGCGGGCATCCCCCGCCGCTGCGGCTGAGCGCAGGCGGGGAGCTGGCAGAGCTTTCTCCTGCGGCGTTCGCAACGCCGCTTGGCCTGCACCCGGACCTGCGCCCCTCGACCTTCTCGGTGCGTACCGGCGACCGGCTGCTGTTCTTCACCGACGGGCTGCTGGAGGCGCGCGACCGGGCGGGTCGGTTCTTCCGCGTAGACCAGCAGGTCGACGCGCTGCGCCGACCCGACCTGCAGGCGGCCGCCGATGAGCTGCTGGACCGGCTGCGCGCGCACACCCGCCGCCGGCTCGATGACGACGTCACCGTGCTGCTGGCCGAGCTCACCCTCACCGACCCCGGTTGCCAGCCCGTCGCGCTAGGCGACGCAGCGCGCTGCGTGCCGCGCGCTGCGTGATTAGTGATTCGTGATGCGGGCGGCGGATTGGAGTGCGGCGGATCGCTCGGCATCGAGCCGGTGCTAGTCCGCCGCTGGCCGGTCGAGGAGGAATTCGGCGGTCGCATCGATAACGTCGTCGAAGTGTCCAGCGGGACCGGGGTAATCAGCGTCGGCGGATTCCCAGGCCGCACGACCGGCAGTGCGGGGCCAGCTCTGACCACATCTCCCATAGCAGCGAGGTCACGCCATGGCCTGGTCGAGCGCGCTCTGCAGAGACTGGATGTAGCCCTGGCTGGTATACGAGGCGCCGCTGACCGCGTCGATGCGGGCGCTTTGCGCGGTCAAGGTTTCGCTCGTCAGCTTGGGGAGGGCGAACGAGTCGATCTGGCTGCTCTGCTGACCGGTATCGGTCTGCTGAAGGACGTTGACCTTCGTGATCCGCTTGCCCGTGAGGACAAGCTGGACCTGCATGGGACCGTACTGCGTGTTTGCCACCGTGCCGGTGACTGTCCGCGTCGCCCGGGACGCCGACGCCGACGCCCCCGACGACGACGTTGCGCTCCCCGCGCCGCCTGCGTTCCCCGCGCCGCCTGCGCTCCCTGCGCTCCCTGCGCCGCCTGCGCCGCCTGCGCTGCTGGGGCCGACCGCCAGCGTGGGCGACGGCGTGGCGCCTGGCGAGCCGGCGGCCGAGGCGTCAGCGGCCGGATGGGACTTGAATGCCAGCAGTGCGGCGAGTCCGGCGACGGTGCCGCCGATGGTGATCATGGTGCGGCGCACGAAGCCTCCAGGGGTTCAGCGGATGGTTGGGCTGGCCTTCGTCAGAAGTCGAAGGACTCGTGGTGGATGCGTCGGCGGGGTATCCCTGTGTCGCGCAGCGAGGCGATAGCCGCCTCCGTCATGCCGGCCGGCCCGCAGACGTAAGCCTCGTATCGGTGCAGTCCGGGGACCAGGCTCTGCAGTTCCCTGGCGGCGAGCGGGTCGTAACCGAGCCGCTCGCGAGATCCGATGACGTAGTGCACATACGCACCTCGGTCCGCGGCGATGGCGTCGAGCTCGCGGCGAAACACGACGTCACGAGGATGGCTGGCCCGGTAGACGAGCGTGATCGGGTGGGGCATCCGCGTGGACAGCGCAGCGAACATCGCCCGGATCGGCGTGATGCCGACTCCTCCCGCGATCAGCAGGACGCGCCTGCCGCTCAGCGACGGCGTGAACGCGCCATAGGGACCTTCGGCGATGACGCGGGTGCCGGGCCGCAGTCTGGCCATCGAATTGCTGTGGTCGCCGCGGGCCTTGACGGTGATCCGCATCATGTCGGGGCGCGGCATGGCCGACAGCGAGTACGGATGGGACTGCCACGCGAGCTGCCTGGTAAGGAACCGCCATCGGAAGAACTGCCCGGGCTCCGCGCCCAGCAGGTGCAGATCACGGCCGGTGATGTACACCGACACGATGCCGGGCGCCTCGGGCTGCACGTTTATGACGGTGAAGCGATGCCTGGCCGCCATGCACAGTGGGGCGAGAACCCGGTACCACATGATCAGGGCCGCGACCGTCACGTACATGGCGGACCAGACAAACCTCGCGGTCAAGCTAGCGGTGAACGACGGGCCGTCGGCGAACTGGTGGCTGAACGCCAGCGCTATCGCCAGGTAGGTGTAAAGATGCGCGTAGTACCAAGTCTCGTAGCTGATGCGGCGGCGGGCGGCGCGGGCGGAGAACGCGGCGACGCCCAGCAGCAGGAACCAGCCCACCGTCGCCATGAGCACGTCCGGGTAGCTGGTCAGCAGCGTGACGGTCTCGCCGGTCACCGACTCGTGCGCAGTGACCGCGTAGCCCCAGACGATGAACAGCACGTGGCCGCTGACCAGCGTGATGACGTACCGACCGCCCATGGCGTGCCAGCGGGCCAACCGGTCGGCGCCGACGCCGCGCTCCAGTGGGGGCAGGCGGGCCATGAGCGCGACCAGGACGACGAACCCATAGCCAGCGAGCAGGCCAAGGATTTCGCCCGCTCCAGTCAGCAGGGCCCCGGCATCATGGATGGGAGGAGTGTCCTTCCACCACAGGGCCAGGACCGCGGCGGCACCCAGCCCGGTGAGGAAGAGCACCACGCTCGGCAGGACCGGCCGCTCGAAGCGGCGAACCTGAACGGCGGGTGCGGCGGGCCGGGCTGAGGTGGGCGGCCGGGCCGGGGGAGGAGCCGCTGGCGGTCGCCCGTGAGGACGTCCTGACCGGGGAGGCGGCGGGAGTGGCCGCGGCGGCGCGGCCGGCCAGGCCGACGGCTGAGGGGCTGACCGAGGAGACCGCGGGAATGGGCCAGCCGGCGCGGCCGGCCATGCCAACGGCTGAGGGGCCGACGGCTGAGGGCCGGACGGATGGCCCGGCCATATTCCTTGCTGGGGCGGCATTCCTTGCTGGGGCGGCGCTGGCCTGGCGGAAGGCTCCGCTCCCGACGGTCGACGGCCGACATCGGCTGGATACCTGCCATCCGGATAGCGTGAGCGGACGGCCACGGCGCTCCTCTCAGGGTCAGGCCAGGGCCTGCCTGTTCCGGATATCGCGGACCAGGCAGGCCCTAACCATTCGTTGATACGCGCGTCGGCCGGAAAAGGTTCGCCATACCGCGAGGACGTAAGCCTCGGTTAAGGAATTCCAGTCGCCAAGCGTCACCCTGACCTGGCCGCTGGACAGCCACCGCTGCCCGGTAAGCGCCCAGCGCTAAGACCAGAACCGCGTTAGCCTCCCAGCTCGACCCGGAGTTCGGCCGCCGCCGCTGCCAGCGCCGCCATCTTGCCGTCGGCGGACTCGCGCGGCAGGTACTTCATGCCGCAGTCCGGCGCGAGCACGAGCCGGTCCGCGGGCACGTAGGGCAGCGCCCGCCGGACCCGCTCGGCCACAACCGAGGTCGTCTCCACCGCGTGGTCGGACAGATCGAGCACGCCGAGAATGATCGTCTTGCCGGACAGCGAGGCGAGCACGGACGTGTCGAGGTTGGACTGCGCCGTCTCGATGGAGATCTGCTCGACGTCGCACGCCGCGAGCTCGGGCAGGAACGAGTAGCCGGCCGGCCGCTCGTGGATGACCGCGGCGTAACCGAAGCAGAGGTGCAGTGCGGTCGTCCCGAGCCCGGTCACGCCGTCGAGCGCCCGGTTGACCACCTTGACGCCGTACTGCGCGGCTTCAGCCGACCGGGCCTGCAGGTACGGCTCGTCGAGCTGGACGATGTCGGCCCCGGCGGCGAACAGGTCGCGGATCTCCTCGTTCACCGCCTCGGCGTACCCGAAGGCGAGCGCCTCACGGGAACCGTAGTAGTCGTCCTGCGCCTGCTGAGCCATCGTGAACGGCCCGGGAACGGTGATCTTGATGGTCCGCGACGTGTGCGCGCGCAGGAACTTCAGATCAGAGACCTCGACCGCATGACGCCGCCTGATCGGCCCCACCACCCGCGGCACCGGGTTCGGGTGCCCGCTGCGATCGAGCGCGGAGCCGGGGTTGTCGATGTCCACCCCGTCGAGCGCGGTCGCGAACCGGTTGGAGTAGCTCTCGCGGCGGATCTCGCCGTCGGTGATGATGTCCAGGCCGGCGTCCTCCTGCGCGCGGATCGCGAGCAGCGTGGCGTCCGCCTGGGCCTGGTCGAGGAACTCGGGATCGACGCGCCACAGCTCACGGGCGCGCACCCGCGGCGGGAACCGGCCGGCCAGCCGGGCCCTGTCGATAAGCCAATCAGGCTGTGGATAACTGCCAACCAGCGACGTAGGGAGAAACATGTCCTGCACGTTACGCCGCCACGTCTGCTGTACACAAACGAGCGCGAGATGAGGCGATAACTGGAGGATGTTGACCGCGCGGGACACGACCAGGGCGACGGTCACGATCGAGACGAGCGACTGCGCGGCCATCGCGCCCTTGGCCCACCGGGACAGCGGCATCACGTCCGTGGGGCTGAACGCGGCCGCGTTCGTGAGCGCTAGGTACAGATAGTCGACGAAATTCGGCTCCCAGTCTGGCGGGACCATCTCCCGCGGGCTGATCATCTGCACGAACTGGAAGTCCGGGTACCGCTTGACGTTAAGCGCCCGCGCCACCGGGCCGCCGCGGTCGAACTCCCAGTACCACAAGGCGAACACGACCACGTTGGTCAGCCAGATCATGGCACCGCCGATCAGCAGGCGTGCTGGCGTGATGCCCGTGTTTCCCTCCGTGATGCCGATGGCGAGCCTCGCCACCGACCACCCGTTGGCCACGCTCAGCAGGGCGGCGAACGTGAGAGCGAGCAGCCGGAGTGCCTTGGACTCGCGGTCGATCCGGCGCGGGTTGACCATCACCAGCAAGACGAGCAGCACTCCCTGCACCGCCGGCAGCACCCAGTAGGGTTGCACAAGCACCAGCCGGTCAGGCACCGCGAACTGCAGCGCGATGGCCACTGCGGTGGTCATCGCGACCGGCCACCGCTGTTCGCCCCGGGTGCGGCGCTGCCACGCCGGGACCCCGCGCGCCGTGTGCAGGGCCGTCCCTGCCCGGGTGTGCACCCACTCGCCCGCCGTGTGGACGGCCTCCGTCTCAAGCCGCTGCGTAACCAGCCGGTGAAGTTCGTCGATCCGCTCGTGCAGCGAACGGATCCCGTCCATGACCTCGGGCACCCCGTTTTCGTCGCTCATGCTGGGCATGCTAATGCGGGATACCGGAAATCGTGTCGCCCACCCGGCCGAGCGCCTCGCCGAGCCAACTCCTGGCATGGGGGGCTCCCGCCCGCTGACTCCTGGCATGGGGGGCTCCCGCCCCCCAGCCCCCCCGGCCCCCCCGGCCCCCCCGGCTCCCCGCCCTCGAATCGGCGGGCGATTCAAGCCGGTCGGCCAGCCGGTAGAGCGAGTAGAGCCCGTGCACGCCCGCCCACCGCGCGGGCTCGGGCTCCCAGGTCCTGCTCCGGTGCCCGACCCAGGGCAGCGCCGTCAGCGGCGACGGCTGGCCGAGCACCAGGTCGGCGAGCGTCCGACCGGCCAGGTTGGCGGCGGCGACGCCGTGCCCGGTGTACCCGCCGGCCCAGCCGAGGCCGGACGCGGGGTTGTACGTGACCGTGGCGCACCAGTCGCGCGGCACGCCGAGCACACCGCACCAGGCGTGCGCGATCTCAGCCGAGGCGGCCGCGGGGAACATCCGCCGCAGCACCGCGATCAGCGCGGCCACGGTCGACGGGTCGGTCTCGCCCAGGTGGTCCACGGCCGAGCCGTACCGGTAGGGCACGCCGCGCCCGCCGAGCGCGATCCGGCCGTCGGCGGTGCGCTGCGCGTACATGTACGCGTGGGCCTCGTCGGCCAGCGTCTCGCAGCCGTCCCAGCCGATCTCCTTCCAGGCCGCAGGCGAGAGCGGCTCGGTCACGATCATGTGGCTGTTCATCGGCAGCAGCGCCCGCCGCAGCCCGGGCAGCGCGGCGGTATATCCCTCGGTGCAGCGCAGCACCGAGCGCGCCCGCACGTCGCCGAATTTGGTCCGGGCGATGGCGCCCCTCCGCCCGCGCCCGGGCCCGCCCCGCCCGGAGCGGGGTCGATCGCCGAGACGGGCGTCGCCTCGTAGATTTGCACCCCGCGTCGCTCGGCCGCGGCGGCGATCCCGGCCGCGAGCGCGGCGGGCTGCACCCGCGCGCTGGCCGGCGCGTAGAGCCCGGCAAGCGCGCCCGCCACGTTAACCCGCGACTGCAGCTCATCCCGGGACAGGAACTCATAGACGTCGTTACCGTCCCCCCGCTCCCTGAGCGCCGCCAGACCGTCGCGCATCCGGGTGAGCTGCGACGGCGTGGTGGCCACCGACAGCCGTCCGCTTTTCACGAAGTCGCAGTCGATCGACTCGGCCGCGCACACCCGCCCGACCTCGTCCACGGTCTCCCTCAGCGCGGCCTCGAGCGCGCGGACCCCCGCGACCCCGCCGGAGGCCCGGGCATAGCTGGCCCGCGACCCCGGCAACTCGGCGGTCACCCAGCCGCCGTTGCGGCCGGAGGCCCCGTATCCGGCGAACGCGGCCTCGAGCACCACGATCTTCAGCTCCGGACGGAGCCCGGCGAGGTAGTACGCCGTCCACAGGCCCGTGTACCCGCCGCCCACGATGGCGACGTCCGCCTCGAGCGGCCCGGGCAGCGACGGCCGCCTGGGCAGGAACCCGCCGCTCGCCTGCCACCAGTAGGAGATTTCACCGTTGCGCATGAGGGCGACGGTACCTTACGCGCCGCCCGCCACCCCGTTTGGAGAAACAGTCGGCTGACTGGAGCAACCCGGGACCGTTCAGAATAAATGCCCTCGTGCACCGCCTGGCCTGCGGTGGAAGGTACCGTCTGAGTCATGCGACTGGGCGTACTCGACCTCGGCTCGAACACGGTGCACATGCTCGTTGTCGACGCGCACCCGGGCGGCCAACCGCTGCCCGCGTTCTCACACAAGGTGGAATTGTCGCTCGCCGCCCACCTTGAGCCGGACAACACGCTGTCGGCGGTGGGCGAGAAGCGGCTGACCGAGGTGGTCTTCGACGCGCTGCGGATCGCGGAGGACACGGGCGTCGAGGACTTCCTCGCGTTCGCCACGTCCGCCGTCCGGGATGCGGGCAACGGCGAGGAGGTGCTCGCCCGGATCCAGGAGCGGACCGACGCCACCATCCGGGTGCTGTCCGGCGAGAGCGAGGCCAAGCTCACCTTCCTGGCCGCCCGCCGCTGGTTCGGATGGTCGTCAGGGCGGCTGCTCGTGGTCGACATCGGCGGCGGCTCGCTCGAGATCGCCACCGGCCTGGACGAGGACCCCGAGGTGGTCATGTCGCTGCCGCTCGGCGCTGGACGGCTGACCAGGGACTGGTTCACCGCCGATCCGCCGCCGCCCGGCGAGGTACGGGCGCTGCGCCGGCACGTGCGGGCGCAGATCGCCAAGATGGCGGGCGGGCTGCGCCGGGGCGGCGCCGCCGACCACGTGGTGGGCACGTCCAAGACGTTCAGGCAGCTCGCCCGGATCGCCGGGGCGGCGCCGTCGAGCGAGGGGTTCTACGTGAAGCGGTTCCTCAAGCACGACGACCTGAGCCTGTGGGCGGAGCGGCTGGCGGCGATGAGCCGCGCCGACCGCGCCCGGCTCCCCGGCGTCTCCGAAGGGCGAGCGGGACAGATGCCGGCCGGCGCGATCGTCGCGGACGCCGTGATGGACCTGATGGGCGTCAGCCAACTCGAGATCTGCCCGTGGGCGCTGCGCGAGGGCGTCATACTCAAACGCCTCGACGTGCTCGCCGACCCCGCCACCCGCACCTGACCGAGAAACGCGCGATGGGCGCCGCCGCGGATATCGCGGCGGCGCCCATCGGCTGGTGCTGCTTACAGCAGGCGGATGCCCTCGGTGGGCTCATCGGGGTCGATGAGGCTGGTGCGCCTCGCCTGGTCGCGCTTGACCTCGCGGTCGGTGAACGGGTCGCTGAGGCCGGAGACCGGCGAACCGCTTGGCATCGGTAGTGAGGGCCGCTGCGGGCCGTCCTCCGGGGCGCCGAACCGGCTCGCCCGGTCCGCCAGCGAGGGCGGCGGAGGGGGCGGGGCGGGCCCTGACGGCCGGCGGGGCCGCGGCCGAGGCCGGGCGGCATCATCCCGTTGCCGCCGGGCATGGGCCCGTCGAAGGGCTCGTGCGCGGGGTCCTGAGGCGTCTGCAGTCCCGGTCGGCCACCCAGGCCAGACCGGCTGGGGTACGGCGACCGGTCGTCATCGCCGCGCTGCGGGGCGTTGCCTTGGCTGACCGGCTCCTGGGCCGGCGGCGCGGGCATCGCCTCCGCGTCGCCGTCGGAGACGCCGTCGTCGGCCGCTGCGTTGGCGGCCTCCGCCGCCTCGGCCAGGCTGACCGCCCGGCTGACGGACTGGTTGACCTCTTCCTCAAGCGACATCCGGGCGGCCTCGGCGGCGACAAGGCCCTGCACGCCGTCCAGGATGTCGGTGAGCCGCCGCACGGTCTCGGCGTGCCTGGTGCTGAGCAGGTTGAGCCTGCGCTCGGCGCCGTCGTGGATGGCGGTGGCACGGGCCGTGGCCTCGTCGAGCACCTTCTTCGCCTGGGCCTTGGCCTGGGCGAGGGCGGCGTCCGCCTTCTTCCGCGTGTCGCTGGTCAGCCGGTCGGCCTCGGTGCGCGCGGCGGTGCGCGTCTTGTCGGCCTCCTGGCGCGAGGCGGAAATGGTCCGCTCGGCCTGCTCCTGGGCGGCGGTCAGCATCCGCTCCGCCTGCTCGCGCGCCTCGGCGCGGACCCGCTCAGACTCCTGCTGCGCGTCGGCCCGCTGCTTGCCGATATCGTCGTCGGCCTTGTTCTTCTGCGCCCTGGCCTCGTCGTCCGCCAGTTTGAGGATCTGGGAGATCCGCTCGCTGACCTCCTCGTGCGCGGGGCGACCGGAGAGCGCCTGCTGGCGCGCGGTGGAAACCTCGCGGCGCAGATGCTCGGCCTCATCGAGGGTCCGGGCGAGGCGCTGCTCTAGTTCGCGGATCTCGTTGTTGCGGCGCGCTACGAAATCGTCAACCTGGCGTCGGCTGTAGCCGCGCATCTGCATCTCGAACTCTTCGTGCAGCAGGTTCGGCAGGAGGTCACTGTTTTCATTCATGGCATCACGAGAATCTTGGGTCCTGAGAGTCTGCGGGGACGATAGTCCGGGAGTCTAGCGGTGCCGGTGCCTGATAGAGGGCCGAAGTCGGCACGAGCATGTGGCGGAGAAGGTTTGCGCAGGTCAACTGTTCTCCCGGGCGGGCCCGTGCGCAACCGAAACGGCCGAATTGCCCCGTTGCTATGGCGCCGACGCCGCATGCGACGTAAGCTGTAGTCAGTCAGTTACCGTGAGATACGCGAACACTGAGTCATCTACTACGACATAGACGGACATGTGGTACCCGAGGGTCTGATCGTATGAGTGGTGCCAGGGTGTCGGAAGTAAACAAGTGTCCGTTATCAGAATCGGAACGCTTCCGCTGTCCAATCCGGGAATCGTTACCGGAAAGGCGGGTAGGACCCTACGCAAGGGTGGTCTGCGAATGGCTCCGATGGGTCATGCGGAGGAATAGTGTCGCGACGTAGCCTGAAAGGCGGAGCAGGGAGCGCCCGGTCTACGGCCGGCGAGGCCGATCGGGAGGGGGTTACGATTCCCATGCAGGTTGATCTTCGTGTGCACGACCACGTGGCGCTTGACGAGATCGAGCTCTATACCGATGTGCTCGCCGCCGTGGCAGCGGCGAGTGACGGGCCACTACCGCAGAGCGAGCTTGACGCCGCGCTCGGGCTGCGCGCCTGCAACTACTGAGCTGCCCACTACTGATCTTCCCCGAGCGCCTAGCTAGCCTAGCGCCCAGGGTGCCGGTACATCACGTCCGTTGACCAGCGGCCGAAGCCGAGCGCGGTGTACATCTTGACCGCCGCCGTGTTGTCCTCGTCCACGTAGAGCATCACCTCGGCCAGCCCGAGCCGGCGCAGATGGGCCAGGCCCGTCTGGGTTAGGGCGCGGCCGAGGCCGCCGCCCTGCTGGCCGGGGTCGACGCCCACCACGTAGACCTCGCCGATCGGCGCGGTGCCGTCGTCCGGCTGGTGCACCTTCGTCCAGTGGAACCCGACGATCCGCCCGTCCCGCTCGGCCAGGAAGAAGCCGTCCGGGTCGAACCACGGCTCTTCCTCGCGCAGCCGCAGGTCCTTGATCGTCCACGAGCCCTGCTCCGGGTGATGGGCGAACGCACGCTGGTTCACCCCCAGCCAGGCCGCCTCGTCCGCGCCCGGCACAAACGTGCGGACCGTAACGCCGTCCGGGAAGACGGGGTCAGTTTCTGGCACCTTGGCCAGTGGCATCCGCAGTTGGAAGAGCGCGCGGATCCTGGTGAGCTTGAATTTCCAGGCCAACGCCGCGCTGCCCGGCAGGTCGCCGTGGGCCCAGACGCGGACGCCGTGTCCGTCGGCCATCTCCAGAACGCTGGCGAGCAGGCGGCTTCCGTACCCCTGCCGCCGGTGGGCGGGGTGGATAACGAGCTCGGCGGTGATGTCGCCGTCCTGCCCTGAGTAGTCAGGCGCGTCCAGGTGGGCGTAGCCGACCGTGGCTCGGTCGTGCACCGAACGATCGCCCGCGAACACCACGACATCGCGGGCGGGCGGGGTGCTGCCGTGCCTGACCTGCAGCAGCGCATCCTCGGAGAGCGGGGCGACGCCGTCCGCGCTGGCCGCCGCCGAGGCCAGCTCGAGGACCTGGGCGAGCGCGGCCGAGGAGAGCGGTCCTGAGCTCGTACCTGTGGCGCTGTCTCGGGGCCCGGCCAGAGAGCGCGCGCGCTCGACGTCGTCTGGCGGGTCTGACGGGCTGGTCACCGGTCCGCCGTGATGGCTGTGTCCCCCGTGAGGAGGTCGGTGCTGTCCCGGTCCTCCGGAGCGCCCTTCACCGGCACGAACCGGTAGCCGACGTTCCGCACGGTGCCGATCAACGCCTCGTGCTCGGGGCCGAGCTTGGCGCGCAGCCGCCGGACGTGCACGTCCACGGTCCTGGTGCCGCCGAAGTAGTCGTAGCCCCAGACCTCCTGCAGGAGGTGGGCGCGGGTGAATACCCGGCCCGGGTGCTGCGCGAGGAACTTCAGCAGCTCGAACTCCTTGAAGGTAAGGTCAAGCACGCGGCCGCGCAGTCGGGCCGAGTAGGTGGCCTCGTCGATGGCCAGATCGCCAGACCTGATCTCGTCCGGCGCGTCCGCAGCGGCGCGCATGGCACGCCGCCCGATGGCAAGCCGGAGGCGAGCCTCGACCTCGGCCGGCCCGGCTGTGTTCAAGATCACATCGTCAGCATTCCATTCGGCGCTGATCGCCGCCAGCCCGCCCTCGGTGACGATGGCGAACATGGGGCAGTCAAGGCCGGTGGTGTGCAGCAGGCGGCAGATACTCTTGGCGTGCGCCAGGTCACGCCGCGCATCGACCAGGACCACGTCGGTCGGCGGCGCCTCGACCAGTGCGGAGGCGTCAGCGGGGAGCACGCGGACGGAGTGCAGCAGCAACCCGAGAGCGGGCAGAACCTCCGACGAAGGCTCGAGTACGCCGGTCACCAACAGCAACTCGCTCACGGGATGCCCCCTTCAGTCATGCGGCGGGTGAACGCCATCATTATCTGTATAAACACAAATGGGACCCGGGGGCAACAGCGCCCAAGGTCCCGTTGAAATGAGGATATCTGACATGGCCAAGGTCACCATCAGGTACTGGGCCGCTGCGAAGGAAGCCGCGGGCGTCGCTGAGGAGTCCATCGACGCGGACACTCTCGGTGAGCTGCTTAACACGGCCGTCGCCACCCGGAAACCAGACGGACGCCTGGCGACCGTCCTCGGGAGGTCGTCCTTCCTGGTAAACGCCGACCCGGTGGGCCGCGCGGCCAGGGAGTCGATAGTGCTCGACGAGGGTTCCGTGGTCGAGGTGCTGCCGCCCTTCGCCGGCGGATAAGCCGGCATAGGGTAACCGCTGAGCCGCGAACCGTCGGTGACCGAGGCCGCCGCCGACGCGGGAAACCGGTCAAGCCGACAGTAAACGTGACGAGTGTCACGCCACTGACCGCGAGCCAAAGGGGAGGCGAGCGGGGAAGCATTGTGAACAATGGAAACATTGGCTACAAAAAGTAACTGATTGAGTCGATTCGGTTGCTTTGAGTGATTCAAACCGGTATATCGGTTGAGAGTGAGCACCGAACCGGGTACGGCCGGGGAACGAAAAATTCCGCCACCGTTGAACCGCCCCGCCCAAGGCCACGTTCTACCTAACGTGCCGGACGCAGGAACGGCCAGCGCCAAGAGCGAGGCCGATGAAGCGTTTATCAGGGCGTTGTACGCCGAGCATGGCGGCGCCCTGCTCCGGTACGCCATGCATCTGACCGGAGGGGACTCACAGCGGGCGGAGGATCTCGTGCAGGAAACCATCGTGCGGGCCTGGCGCCACCCGGAGGCTCTGGCGGAACGCCCGGCGCGGCCGTGGCTGTTCGCGGTGGCGCGCAACCTCGCGGTCGACGCCCACCGCGCCCGCCAGTCCCGGCCGAGCGAGGTCGGGCAGTCGGCCTTCGACACGCTGCCCGCGCACGACGACGCGGACCGGACGCTCGAGTCATGGGCGGTCGCGGAGGCCCTGGCGTCGCTCCGGCCCGATCACCGCACCGTTATCGTCGAGACCTACTATCGGGGGTGCTCGGTGGCCGAGGCGGCGGCCACCCTGGGCATCCCGGCGGGCACAGTGAAGTCGCGCACCTATTACGCGCTCAAGGCGCTCAAGCTGGCCCTGCAGGAACGGGGGCTGGCACCATGACGCAGGCCATCGAGTGCCCCGAGGCCCGGGTGTCGCTCGGCGTCTACGTGCTCGGCGCCATCGACCCCGCCGACCGGGCGTTGGTGGACGCCCACCTGACGACCTGCCGGGACTGCCGCGATGAGCTCGCCGGGCTCGCCGGGCTGCCCGCGCTGCTCTCCCGGGTCTCGGCCGAGGAGGCCTTCGCGCTGGCCGCTGTCGAGGGGCCTTCATCGGACGGCAGGACCGGGGGCAATGAAGCGCCGCCGGAACTGCTCGCCAGCGTCATCGACCTCACGACCGTCCGGCGTAGGCGACGCCGGTGGCGGGACGTCGGCCTCGGCGTTGCGGCGGCGCTCATCATCGCGGCCGGGGTCTTCGGGACCTTGCGGATCGGCGCGGGCACGACATCGCCGCCGGCCATATCCGGCGTGAACTACCCGGGACAGGCCAACGGCCCGTGGCGGACCGTCACAACGTCGGCAGGCGGCATGTCCGCGTCCGTGTCGTACCGCCCGATGGGCTGGGGCACCCAACTCGCGGTCAAGGTCAGCGGCATCCCGATCGGCACCTCCTGCAACCTCTGGGTCATCGGCCCCGATGGCAGCCGCACGCTGGCGGGCGGCTGGGTGACCGACGACCGGGAGGGCGCGGTCTGGTACCCGGGGTCCGCCGGGGTGCCGGGCAGCGGAGTGCGCGGCTTCCAGGTCACGGTCGGCAGCGCCCAAACGCTTCACCTCACGGCCTGAACCGGAAAAACGCTTCACCTCACGGCCTGGACGGAAACAGCTGCCGGGAAAGTCGCCACCCGGCTGGGGAATACCGCCGCGCACCGTCTGCGCTGCTATGTCCGTGATCGGCAGCCTGATTGTGCTCGCGGTCGTCCTCGTCGCGGCATCCGCGGCGGGCTTTGGCCTGCGCGCCCGCCAGGGCCGGTTCCGCCCGCAAAGGCCAAGATCAACATCACTTTCGCAGGGAACGAGCCGGGGTAACTCGCGGTCGCAGACGGACACTAACAACGCGCTGACCTCCGCCGACCTGGGCGCGCCGCTGGGCGAGCGCGCCACCCTGGTGCAGTTTTCCACCGAGTTCTGCACTTACTGCGGTCCGACCAGGGAACTCCTCGCCGAGGTGGCGGGCGAACGGGACGGCGTCGCCTTCGTGGAGATCGACGCGGCGGACCGGATGGACCTGACCAGGCGGCTGCGCGTCATGTCCACGCCGACGGTGCTGGTGCTGGGCGCGGATGGCGCCATCGAGCGCCGCTCGTCCGGCCGGCCGCGCAAGACCGAGCTGCTCGCCGCGATTGGCGCCGTGCTCGGCGGGGGCGGCGACTCTTGAATTTCCCACTACACCAGGCGACAATGCCCTTGATGTCGGCCGGACCGTCCGAGCCAGCCAGGCGGAGGGTGACAGCGGCGGCGCTGATGAATAGCATCTGGTACGTGTCTTCCAGAACAGCGCAGATGCTAACCAAGCGGCGTGCTGTTGACTTCTGCCGGGTGTCAACGGCCATGTGTACGTTCCGCCCGGTGCCTGCCGCCGCCTGAACTCGAGCGCTGCCGTAGTAGCGCGGTTCAGCCGCAGGCCGGGCGGAGAACAGAAGATCTGACCTGCAGCTGGGAGCATGACCATGACCATAGATTCGCGCGGACCCCGCTTCGGCGCGGCGATCACCACCGTGGTGCTCGCCGTCGTCCTGGTCACCGCCGGCAGCTGGCACGCCTTCGCCGGCTGGCTCCTGTTGGCGCAGGCGCTGGTCTTCGCAATCGGGGCGCTGGCAGGCCTGCGCTACGCGCCCTATGGGCTCATCTTCCGTCACCTGGTCCGGCCACGGCTCGGACCACCGTCCAAGACAGAGCCGGAGGCCCCGCCCCGTTTCTCCCAGGGTGTGGGCATGGTGTTCGCAGGGATCGGCGTGATCGGGTTCGCGGCCGGGGTGCCGGTGCTTGGGATCGTCTTCGCCGCGTTCGCCCTGGCGGCCGCGTTCCTCAACGCGGCCTTCGACTTCTGCCTCGGTTGCCACATGTACCTATTTATCCAAAGGATCCGGCCGGCCGCCTGAGGCGGGCCGTACAAGGAGGTTTCTCAGACATGAGCCGTTCCGACGTCCTAGTCGACGCCGACTGGGTCGAGGCGCGCATCAACACGCCCGGCACCGTCATCGTCGAGGTAGACGAGGACACCAGCGCGTACGACACGGGGCACATCCCCAGCGCGGTGAAGATCGACTGGAAGAAGGACCTGCAGGACCCGGTCCGCCGTGACTTCGTGGACAAGGTGGGCTTCGAGGCGCTGCTGTCGGAGAGGGGCATCTCCAACGACGACACCGTCGTCCTCTACGGCGGCAACAACAACTGGTTCGCCGCCTACGCCTACTGGTACTTCAAGCTGTACGGCCACCAGAACGTGCTGCTGCTCGACGGCGGCCGGAAGAAGTGGGAGCTCGACTCGCGCGAGCTGACGAAGGACGTCCCGTCCCGGGAGAAGACCAGCTACACCGCCAGCGAGCAGGACGCCTCGCTGCGCGCCAAGCGCGACGAGGTCATCGCGGCGATCGGCAAGCAGAACCTGGTGGACGTCCGCTCTCCCGACGAGTTCGCCGGGCGGCTGCTCGCCCCGGCGCACCTGCCGCAGGAGCAGGCGCAGCGCGGCGGCCACATCCCGACCGCGAAGAACGTCCCGTGGTCCAAGGCCGCCAACGAGGACGGCACCTTCAAGGCCGACGACGAGCTGGCCACCCTCTACAAGGAGGAGGCGGGCGTGGACTTCGGCAAGAACACCATCGCGTACTGCCGGATCGGCGAGCGCTCGGCCCACACCTGGTTCGTGCTGCACGAGATCCTGAGCCTGCCGAACGTCAAGAACTACGACGGTTCATGGACCGAGTACGGTTCGCTGGTGGGCGTGCCGATCGAGCTGGGTGAGGGCAAGTGAGCAACGACGGCTGCGGCGCGCCTGCTGGCGGAGTGACGATCACCAAGGACAAGGCGGGCAAGGAGGCGATCGTCGAGGGGCACGTGCTCCGCAGCGGCGCCCCGGTCGCCACCGGCTACGCCCGGCTGCTCGGCACCGGCGACGAGTTCGTCGCCGAGGTGCCGCTGGGCGAGGACGGCGGCTTCCGCTTCTTCGCCGCTCCCGGCGATTGGACGCTGCGCGTGCTCGCCCCTGGCGGCGTCCGCCTCGAGCAGTCGGTCTCGGCTGACATCGGCCACGTCACCACGGTCGAGTTCACCGTCTAGACGTCGATCCCCACAGTGGCGGGTACCGGCGTTTGACCGCCGGTACCCGCCACCGTCGTTTCCTCGCTCTATGCCGGTCATGGCCCGTCAGGGAGGCGCTTGTCGACCCTGTCGGCAGTGGCTGGCCGTGGTCCAGGCACAGGCTCCGGGTTTCGAGCGGGTGACACCGGCCGGAACAAGCGGCCGGTGGCGCTGCCGCGCGCCGTGTTCACGGCGACCACCGCCCAAGCGCCCAGGAGCAGTGTGTAGAGCGGCACGGTGGCCCACCGCAGCGCCACGGCATCACTGCGGGCGGCCAGCGCGATGGTGCCGGTGACGCACGTCCCCACCGGGAACGTGAAGCTCCACCAGGTCAGGGTGAAGGGCAGCCGCCGCCGGATGGTGCGCACGGTGATCGCTGCGGCCACCACGAGCCACAGCATGGCGAACCCCCAGGTCGGCACTCCGTACAGCAGGCCGAAGACAGCGGCTCCCGCGGAGTACGGGGCGCGCAGCACCGTCGCGGCCTGGTCACCTAGGTTGCCCGTCGCGGTGACGGACTGGCCGAGCGGGCCGAGCACGATCCACACGGTCGGCACCATGATTGCGGAACCGATCTTGTAATAGACCAGCCGCGACCAGATCAGGGTGATGATGATCACCGAGGCGAACAGGCTGATGCCGAACATCGCATAGCAGGCCAGCAGCAGGGTCAGCCGGCCCTGGCCCGATCCGAGGTAGGGGATCAGCAGCGCCCCGTTGGCCGCGGAGACCATCGGCGGGACGACCGGCATCAGCCAGCCGCCGAATGCCGCGTCCGGGCTGATCTTGTGCCGCGTGAACATTAGATACGGAATCCAGGCGGCGGTCACCAGCCCCAGTGCGGTCCCGGCCGCCCACAGCGCCCAGTCGGCGTCAACCGCCGCGGCCGACCCGATCAGGCTTCGGCCGAGGAGCAGCGTCCCGGTGCCGACCGTCATCAGCGCCATCGCCGGAGCGCCCCAGAACTGTGCCATCACGGGGTTGCTGGCATCGGCCCGGGCCCTGTCAGGAAAGCGGATCCAGCGCACCGCCCAGGCGGTCGTCAAGGCGATCAGGGCCGCGGCGGCCAGCGCCCACACGACCGTCGCGAACGTGTGCAGCCCGGGCACCCGGAAGGGAAGATCCGCGCTCGCGATGGCCACGATGCCGGTACCCATGATTGACGCGTACCAGTTCGGGCCGAGATCGCGGACGAAGTCGCCCGGCCGCTCCAGTTCCTTCAGCAAGCCGAACGGAGGGCGGTGCGAGGTCAGCTCACCGGCGCCCCGGTCACGCGCCACAACATCAATTTCATTTGTACCCATTCTACTTTTCGTTTCTCCGCGCTGTATTTGCTCCTCGTCCCCTGCCTTCAGGATCGCGTCCCGCGGCGGTGCGGTCATCGCGGCCAGCGGCCATGCGCACCCCCAGCTACCGGTACCGCGGCTGAAGTCATCGGGCTGTTCGCGATGGTCGCCGCGGATCTGCCAAGCGCCACATTGTCATTTCTCCGCGGGCAGGACCTTCGTCCTCAAGGACGAAGGTCCTGCCCGCGTCGCGACTTTGTGCCCTGCGCGGCAGCCCCGCTTCAGCGGATGGTTAAGCGGTCAACCGCCGACGCCGTCGGCCGCCTCAGAGGAAATGGAGTCTGGAGAACCCGCCATGGACGTTCCCCTCGCAGTCGACCTCAACTCGCCGGGCCGTTACCTGACCTGGTCGATATTCACCGTCTCGGTGGCCAACCTGGTGCTGATCGCCGTCATGGTGGCCATTTTCGGCGCGGCCCTGCTGCTGCCGTTCCCTGGCCGCCGCAAGCTGGACGCGGCGTACCAGGCCGCGCCCGTCGCCGCTGACCCCGACACCTCCCCTGGCACGGACGCTGGCCTTGACGACGACGCTGACATGTGGACGGCCAAGGTTCGAAGGCTCGGGCTCCGCCTGCTGCCGCCGGGCAAGCTGCTCCCGGACCGGCAGCCGGCCTACGTCGCCTCCTGGGTGTACGTGTTCGGCGTGGCGACGCTGGCGGCACTGGGGATGGCGATCATCAGCGGCTTCACCATCGCGCTGGGCGGGACCGACTGGTGGCACACGAATCCGGTCGGTCACTTCTTCAACAGCATGCACCTATGGAGCGTCGAGCTCTTCATGGCGTTCATGGTCATCCACCTGTGGGGGAAGTTCTGGATGGCGGCCTGGCGCGGCCGTCGCGCGCTGACCTGGATCACCGGCGTCATCGCGTTCGGCGCGTCGATTCTGGAGTGCTTCACCGGGTACCTGTCGCAGCAGAACTTCGACTCCCAGTGGATCTCGACCAACGGCAAGGACGCGTTCAACGCCGTCGGCGTGGGCGCCTTCTTCAATCTGATGAACTTCGGCCAGATGCTGCTGTGGCACGTGGTACTTATCCCCATCATCTTGATCGCGCTGGTCGGTGCCCACGTCCTCATGGTCCGGGTCCGCGGCGTCAGCCACCCCTCTCCCGGCCCCGCGCCCGTCGTTCCGGCTCCGGCCACGCCCGCGCGCCGAGCAGCTGGCGGAGCGCGCCGCGGACGCGGCGGCGTGGCGGGGACCGACCCGGCGATACGACATCCTCAAGGAAGGCGCGATCGCCGCCCTGGTGACACTCGTCCTGACCGTCGGGCTCGCCGTCCTGGTGTCATCGCCGGACGTTCCGCCGGTGACCGTGCAGTCGTGGGTGAAAGCAGTGCCCGCCGACTTCCTCGCCACCGCTGACAGCGAGCTGGACGGCACCAGCCTCACAGCAACCTACGGGCCGCCGTACAACACCAACGGCACGCCGCAGAGCGAGTGGTTCGCGCCCGCGTCGATCGCGGGGGTCCGGCAGCCGGTCGACGCCGCTCAGACGTTCGTGCTCGCCCCCCTGACCAAGGCCGCGGCCACCGATCCGGCGCTTGCCATGGCGCTCAGCACCTACACCACGGCGTCCCCCGCCCAGCAGGCCAAGTGGGCGGCCAACTACGGCAACGCCGTCACCGAAGGTCACGTTCGCCAGCGGAGCGCCCGTCATCCCGGCCTGCAGTACGGCCCGGTGCCGGTCATGCTGGCCACCGAACTGACCCTGGCCCGCGGCGGCGCTATCGACGCCGACCTTCGCGGCGCCCAGCCGTTCTACGGGACCAACTTCACCGAGCCGCTGCTGTTCCTCGAAGACGGCCAGTACTACGCCAGCGCAGCGACGTCGATGCACCTCACTGGCAGCCAGTGGGGCGTCATGAACGAGACAGGCTCATACCCAGGGCAGCCGTGGCTGTGGCTGTACCAGCTGTGGTACAACGTCCCCGGCTGGCGGAACTCCACTAACGTCGACCTGATCGCGATCTACATGACCGGCCTGGCCACGCTGCTCCTGCTATTGGTGCCATTCATCCCCGGCCTGCGCGACATCCCGCGCTGGATTCCGCTGCACCGGCTGATCTGGCGCACGCCACGCGGTGGCACGCCGGCCGACACGGCTGGATCCCCACTGGTCGTCAAGGAACCCGCCAGCTAGGAACCCGCCAACGGCGTGCCCGTCTGCCTGAGCTTGGGCAGGCGGGCATTCCGTTGACGTCGCAGCCCCGCTCCGAGCTGACGCCCGCGCCGCCTTCGTAGAAGGCGCGGGACCTGCCGTTAACCGCCGGTACGGGTTGTCGTCATGCTCTCGTCTCCTGCGCGTGTGCGTGCCCGCAGTACGCTGTATGCCGTGACTGAGCGTCGGCAGGAGTTCGAGAACAAGCTTGAGGACATCGAGAGCAAGGTCATCGAGCTGTTCGCGATGGTCGCCGAGGATCTGCCAACCGCCACCCGGGCCGTGTTGAACAGTGACGGCGAGGCGGTCGGGGCGCTGATCGAGCGCGACCGCGCGATCGACGCGCTCTACCTTGAGGTCGAGGAGCTGGTCAACCGGGAGATCCTGCTGCAAGGGCCGGTCGCGTCGGATCTTCGGTTCCTGCTGTCGGTGCTGCGCATCGTGCCCGAGCTTGAGCGCTCGCACGACTTGGTGGTGCATATCGCCGCTAGGGCTAACCGCATCTTCGGCGGCGACCTCTCGTCGCGCGCCCGAGGCCTGGTCGAGGCCATGGGCGATCTCGCGTCCGCCATGTGGCGCACGGCGGCTGACGCCTGGTACCAGCGTGACCGGTCGGCCGCACTGGCCCTTGGGGAACGCGACGAGGAGATGGACGATCTGCACGCCAGCCTGATCGCCGAGCTCGCCTCCGGCCAGATGTCGGTTCCGGTGACGATGGAGATGACCCTGGCGGCGCGCGACTTCGAACGGCTCGGCGCGCACGCGGTCAACATCGCCCGTCGCGTGGTCTACCTGGCCGGCTCGGGGAACATCCCCAACCCCGGACCAACCACCGGATGACCCGGGGCGAACATCCCCACCCCGGACCAACCACCGGATGACCCGGGGCGAACATCCCCACCCCGGACGGACCACCGGATAAAAGTAACGGGCCACGCTGGAGTAAGCCGCGCTCGTTACGGACGCCCCAACGCCACATTGGCCTCAGGCATGACACTCTTGCTCCCAGAACCCGTCAGCTTCCTATCGCTTTTGACCACTTTCCGGCCTTCCTATCAGTTCTGACCACTTTCGTGTCCGCTTTGAGGTGATTTACCTGGTCAAAACTGATAGGAAGGCGAATGGTGTGGTCAGAACTGATAGAAAGTGGGGGGCGGGCGACGCGGCGGAACGGGTGCGGAGTGGCGCGCGGGCGCTGGATGGCTCGAGGTGCGGCCGGGGCTAGGAGTGAGACGGGGCGTTACGCGGCGGCTAGGTAACGGGCGCGGGCGCGCCATCCTCGGGTGTCGGCGCCAGCTGTCACGCCCGTGACTAGGAGGGCTGTAGTCACGAATGATTCCTCCGGGAGCTACGGGAAAATGTCTAAGCGGCATTGCCTCAAGTAGCGAGGAGCTGGTGAAGCTGATGCGGTCAGAGTTCCCTGCGGATCTGGTCGAGGATCATGGCGCTGGCGATCGGCGGGTCGGCCTTGGTGGCGAGCTGATTGAGGATGTCCCAGTAATAGGCCAGGTCGGCCGTGCTGGACGGGTAGATGGCGCTCGCGAGCTGTTCGAGGTAAACCACGTCGGGAAGCTGGTCCCCGGCGAACCGCAGCAGGATGATGGGGCCGCCCCCGGCGGCATGGCCTCCGGCACGGAACGGCAGCACCTGGATGTTGACGTGGCGCAGTCGGCTTATCTCGAGCAGGTGCTCGATCTGTGCGCGCATGACCGCGGCACCGCCAACCGGGCGGCGCAGCGCGGCTTCGTCAATCACGGCCCACAGATGCGGCGGGTCGGCGCGGTGCAGGATCTCCTGGCGGCGCATCCGCACCGCGAGCTGCCGTTCGGCTCGCTCCCCCGGTGAGCCGTCGGGAAGGCTGAACACCGCCCTGGCGTACTCGGGCGTCTGGAGCAGGCCAGGAACGAGCTGGGCGTCGTAGCTGCGGATGAGCTTTGCGGCCCGCTCCAGCCCCAGATAGGGCTTCAACCAGGAAGGCACCGAGTCGCCGTAGTCCTGCCACCAGCCGGAGACGCTGCCGTGACGGGACAGCGCATGCAAGCTCTCGCGTTCCGCCTCGTCGGCGCCGTACAACTTCAGCAGGTCGGTCAGGTCCCGCGCCTTGATCGCGGTGCGGCCGAGCTCTATCCGGCTGATCTTCGACGCCGATGACCGGATCGCCACGCAGGCGTCCTCGCGAGACATCTCCGCTTTCTCGCGGAGGTGGCGCAGTCGCGTCCCCAGCCGTATCCGCGCAACCGTCGGACCGGCGCCGGCCTCGCCTGGCAGCGGCCCCTCCCGCCGTTTAAGCCCGGGGCGCGCCACGGTCATCGGAACTCCTTATCGAGCCGGAATACGGTGTCCCGTCCGGCCTCTCCGCTTACCGTTCCGCCGGGTACATAACGCAAAATCATCTCATGTCATGGGCCCGCAAGGAAGCAGGCGCGCGCAGGCAAAAGCGGAAAGGCGGCCGCCAGGCGATCCCTCGCGGGCGTCGGAACCCTCGGCGGAGTCGGACAGAAGGCCTTATGCGTAACGGCTGGAGATAACAGAAACGGACGCCGCTGAGAGTCAGCCGCGCCCGTTCCTCAGGATCGAATTCTTCTTTTGACCTTTTCTCTTACCCCACGCGGCCAGTCACGTAGGCCTGCGTGCGGCTGTCGTGGGGGTCCTCGAAGATCTGCTGGGTGCGGCCGTACTCGACCAGGACGCCGGTGCGGGTGTCGCTCTTGTCGTCGCGCAGCACGGAGTAGAAGGCGGTGCGGTCGCTGACCCGGGTGGCCTGCTGCATGTTGTGCGTGACGATGACGATCGTGTACTTGGACTTGATCTCGTGCATCAGGTCCTCGATCCGGCCGGTCGCGATCGGGTCGAGCGCCGAGCAGGGCTCGTCCATGAGGATGACATCGGGCTCGACCGAGAGCGTGCGGGCGATGCAGAGGCGCTGCTGCTGGCCGCCGGACATGCCCAGGGCCGACTTGCTCAGCCGGTCCTTCACCTCGTCCCAGAGGGCGGCCTGGCGCAGCGACCGCTCGACGATCTCGTCGAGCTTGTCCTTGCCGCGGATGCCGTTGATCCTCGGCCCGTAGGCGACGTTGTCGTAGATCGACTTGGGGAATGGGTTCGGCTTCTGGAAGACCATGCCAATGCGGCGGCGCACGGCGATGGGCGAGACCGAGCGCTCGTACAGCGACTCGCCGCGGTAGTAGATGTCTCCCTCGACCCGGGCGCCGACGATGAGGTCGTTCATCCGGTTCAGCGTCCGCAGGACCGTCGTCTTGCCGCACCCGGACGGCCCGATGAACGCGGTGATCTCGTTCTCGTGGATGGTCAGCGAGACGTCGGTCACGGCGCGGAAGGCGCTGTAGTAGATGGAGACGTTCTTGGCGTCGAAGACGGACGCGCCGGTGAAACCGTCGTCCTGCTTCCCGGCTGCTGCGGTCGATGTCTCCGGCAGCGTCAGCTTGATTTTCTGCTCAGGCTGTTCCATGGAAATCCCTAGCGCGCGTAGCGGGTGAATCGAGCGGTGACGATGCGGGCGACAAACAACAGGATAAAGGCGATGGCGATGAGCGTGAGCGCGGCGCCCCAGGCCCGCTCCTCAGCGCCGACGTAGGGGGATAGCGCGTTGCTGAAGATCTGCGAGGGCAGGGCGGTGGTGGCGCCGCTGAACAGGTTGCTGTTGGTCGACTCGACCGCGCCGATGGTGAACAGCAGTGGCGCCGTCTCGCCCGCGGCCCGGGCGATGGCCAGGAGCGCGCCGCTGACGATCCCGCTGACCGCGGAGGGCAGCACCACGGTCAGCGTCACCCGCGACTTGGTGGCGCCGAGGGCGTAGCTGGCCTCCCGGAGATGGTCCGGCACCAGCCGGAGCATCTCGTAGGTGGACCGGATGACGAGCGGGAGCATCAGGCAGGCGAGGGCGAGCGAGCCCGCGAAGCCCGAGAGCCCGGTGAGCCCGTGCGGAATCACCCAGACGGTGAAGATGAACAGGCCCATCACGATCGACGGTACGCCGACCATCACGTTCGACATGAACGAGATGAGACCGGACAGCCAGCTCTTGCCCCCGCCTCCGTACTCGTTGATGTAGATCGCGCCGAGGATGCCAAGCGGCACCGCGATGACCGCCGCGAAGGCGGTGATCTCGAGGGTTCCGACGACGGCCGCGCCGAGGCCGCCCTGGCCAAGGGGCATCACGTTGGGCGGGATGGTGCTGTTGGTGAGGAACTGCCAGGAGATCGCCTTGGCGCCCTTGGCGATCACCTCGAAGATCACAAAGCCAAGCGGGATCAGGATGATCACGAACGCCAAATACATCAGAACGGTCGCGATCCGGTTCTTGCTGCGCCGCCAGCCTCCGGGCTCGCGCAGGTCGATGGTCGGCTGGTCGGAGACGACGGCCATCAGGCCCCCCTGCTGCGCCGCGCGGAGCGTTCCACGATGCCGCGAGCGGCTAGGTTGACAATGATCGTGATAACGAACAGGACCAGGCCGAGGCCGATCAGCGCCGACCGGAATTCACCCGAGGACTCACCGAACTGGTTGGCGATGACCGCCGGAATGGAGTAACCGGGGACGAACAGGTGCGACGTGACCTGGACGGACGACCCGATCACGAGGGCGGCGGCGATCGTCTCGCCCATCGCCCGGCCTAGGCCGACCAGGATCGCGCCGACCACGCCGCCCTTGCTGTGCGGCCAGACGGCGCCGCGGATCATCTCCCAGCGGGTGGCGCCGAGCGCGTACGCGCCCTCCTTGTCGATCGCGGGCACGGTCGCGATGACCTCGCGCGACAGCGAGGTGATGATCGGAGTGATCATGATGGCCAGGATGAGCCCGGCCGTGAAGAACGAGGCGCCGCTGACGCCCCCGTTCGATTCGCCGAACAGGTTATCGAGCACGGGGATGCCGTGCACGCCCGAGGCTATCGACGCGTAGATGGGCTCGATCCAGGGTTCGAGCACGAGAATGCCCCACAGGCCCCAGACGACGGACGGCACCACGGCCAGCAGGTCGATGATGACGATGATCGGCTGCCCCCAGCGACGCGGCACCACCTCGGTCAGCAGCAGCGCGACGCCCAGGCTGACCGGGACCGAGATCACGATCGCGATCACCGCCGTGATCGCGGTGCCGTAGACGAAGGCCATCATGCCGAACTGGTTGCTTCCCGGATTCCAGACGGTGGAGAAGATCCCCTTGAAGCCCGCAGTGGAGAACCAGTCTGCGCCTTGCTGGGCGGTCGAGACCGCGATACCGATGAGGATGGCGAGGACGAGGAGGCCTGCCACCAGCGCCAATAGCTGGAAGCCCCGGTCACCGAGGGGCCGCCGTCGCGACAGCGGGCTGGCGGACCCGGCCGACTTGGCCGGGTCCGCCTGGATACCCGTGCTCACGACAGCACCTTCATGCGAGCTGCGTGCGTCACAAGGACCGCCTACGAAGTGATCTTGCTGAGCTGCGCAATGGCCGCCGAGTCAATGCTCGAGGGCAGCGGCGCGAGGTTCAGCGGGGTGAGCAGGCTCTGACCGGCCCCGAGCAGGT
Source organism: uncultured Actinomycetota bacterium (assembly GCA_963778435.1). Classification (GTDB taxonomy): domain Bacteria; phylum Actinomycetota; class Actinomycetes; order Streptosporangiales; family Streptosporangiaceae; genus Trebonia. The sequence continues at coordinate 48,111 of CAVZUX010000032.1, read as the reverse complement.
AGCCGAGGTAGGCCTTGAGCAGGGCCGCGTCGGTGGCGTTCGGCTGCTGCGCGTAGACGAGGTCCCACGACTGGTAGGTGATCGGGTACGAGGTCGCACCCGGCTCGTCGACCGTGAGGAACGTCAGGTTGGACGCGGGCGTGACGTGGGTTGCGGCCGCGGTGGCCCCCGCCGACGACGGCGCCACGTAGTCGCCAGCCGAGTTCTTGATCACCGCGGCGGTCAGCCCGGTGGCGGTGGCGGTGGAGAAGTCCACGTAGCCGATGGAGTCCGGGGTGGCCTTGACGGACGCCGCGACCGCGCTGCCGCCGTCGTTGGCGTGGGCCGACTTCGGGAAGGAGATGATCGAGGAGGTGCCGAGCGTCCAGGCACTGCCCGCCGCGTCCACCAGGTACTGGGAGAAGTTGGCGGTCGTGCCCGAGGAGTCCGAGCGGACTTCGAGGTTGATCGTGGCGCTCGGCAGGTTAGCGCTCGGGTTGAGAGCCTTGATCGCCGCGTTGTTCCAGGTGGTGATCTTGCCCGAGAAGATCCCCGCGATGACCGTCGCGTCCAGCTTCAGGCCGGTGACGCCGGACACGTTGTAGGCAATCGCGATCGGGCCGATCTGCACCGGGAAGTAGAGCACCGTCTTGCCTGCGGGAACCTCGGACGCCTCCTTGGACGGGATGGGCGAGTCCGAGCCGGCATACAGAACGCTGTTCGCGTACAGGTCGGTGCGGCCGGTGCCGGAGCCGACCGAGTTGTAGTTGACGGTGATGTTGGGGTCAACCGACTTGAAGGCGGAGATGGCGCCCTGCTGGAAGTTGGTCTGGAACGTCGATCCGGCACCGGCGATCGTGCCGCTCACCGAGGAGGTGCTCGCGGTCGCGGACGAGCTCGCGGCGGGCGAGCTGGACGTCGCGACTGACGACGAGCTTGACGATGAAGATGAACATGCGGCCAGGGCTATGGCGGCGGCGACGGCACCAGATGCCGCAGCGACCTGCTTGCCTCGGAACTGCATCAGGGAATTCTCCTTGTAGCGTGAGCTTTTCTCGCTCGTGATTACGCCTCAGCGTGGATGTGCCCGCAAACCATGGCAACCCGTACAAGTCTTAGGCGGCTCAGGTAGCCTCGGGTGAACATATGATTGACGTGCGGCGTCCGTAAGGTAAACTTTTGGTGACTTCGATTTTCCGACCCATTCGGTCGGTTTTCCGTAAGAACGTCACCAAATGCCTTTCTATACGGCCAATAGTGTGCCGCGGAAGCGTATCTCCCAGAAGTTACCGATATGTTCTCTGGGTAATCTTCTCGTGCGGCAGGGATCACCGAACCAGCAGGTAAGACCCCGTGGTTCGGCTTTATGGACAGGATATCCCCCGACGCTGTCGGCTGGGCCGGCCGGTACGGCGGCTTCTTCTTCGGCTGGCGTGCGCCAGACAGCTGCCATGCCGGTGCGGCTCGGCCGTTCCGTCGAGGGCGAAAGCGCAGCGTGACCAGTTCGCGCCCATGCGTATCGCGCCGGGGCGGCAATGGTTTACCTATATGACGTTCAGCGGACCGACTTCATTTGCCCGTAATTCAGCGGGAGTTTACCTTGCCTGAATATCAATAAGGAAGCGATGGGGCGGGCCTTGCTTTTTTGTTTGAGGCCGAACATTTATCGAGCGGACGGGCTGGAGGAAACGGTCGGGTGGAGGCCCAGGTGCCCGCTCAACGCGGGGCGAGCGGTGTCCTCGCTGACCGGATGGCCGCCGCGCTCGTGCACCGCGAGCCGGGCTGGCAGCTGCCAAGGCGCAGCGCGCTCGCCCGCCGGTACAACGTCAGCATGGCCGAGGTGGACGTGGCCCTCGGGGAGCTCGCCCGCCGGTCGTTGATCCGCAGGCTCCCCGACGGACAGCTCTACCGGGCGAGCCCGGCCGAGTACCTGATCCCGGTGGAAGGGATCGACGGGCTGAGCACCCGGCTTGACCCGATGGGCGCCGAGATCGCCTGCCAGGCCAGGCACGTGTCGCAGCGCGCCGCGCCGCAGGACGTGGCCTGGGCGCTCGGCACCGAGGGCGAGGGCAAGGTCCGGATCATCCGGTGCGTGTGGGCGGTCGGCGCTGAGCCGGTCGCGATCTCCACCGCCTACGTGCCCGGGGCCGCGCCCCGGGAGGCGGGCGAGCCGGACGCTGGCGACACTGACGACACTGACGAGCTGGCGTCGTTCCAGGCCATGCTGCGGACACCGCCTGACATGCGACCGGGCACACCCCTTGCATACGCGCGAGCGGTCGACCTCGAGCTGGCGCCGCCGCAGCCGTCAGTCGCCCGCAGTCTGCGGCTGCTGCCCGGCCAGCAGGCCATCTCGGTGACCATCAGGTTCGACGATCAGGCCACGGGAGCGCCGGTCGGACTCACCACCGTCACCCTCGTGCCCGACCAGTTCCGCATCGTCATCCAGGCCGGAGGCGCGCTGCCCCGGGGAACGCACTCGGGCGACTAGAAGGTATCGACACGGAGGGTACATTCCTGGCAACCTAGAGTCGATACCGGCTGAGGTGGTGCCAGGGATGGGGTCGATGCCGCGGCGTGCCCGCCACCTGATTCCGATGGACCTCCCGCACCGCCGGGAGGTCATGGCCGCATGCGCCGCGGCGATCGTCGTCGCCCACCTGCTCGTTGCTCAGCTCACCCTCGGGCTCGCGGTGGCATTCATCGTGATCGGCAGTGCCAGCAGGTGGCGGCTGTGGTGGCTGATCGGGCCGGCGGCGGCAGGACTGGCCTGGGCCCTGGTGGTCGGCCCCGCGCAGGCGGCCGCCGGATTCGCCGCCGGGTCGGCGCACGTCCTCGATTACCTCGGCCAGGGGCAGCTAGCGCAACGACTGGGCCACCCGCTTGCGGCATTCGCGGGGGCGGGGGACTGGCTGCCTCGTCAGCTTCCGATCGCGCTGGTCTCCGGGGCCGCCGAGGCCGCAGTGATCGGCTGGCTCGGCTGGCTGCACACCGATGAACTGGCCGTCCCGCCGCGCGGCCCGGCGCGGTCGCCGCGATCCGCGCCGGCCTGGCCGCGTCGCTGATCCGGTCCGGGGCCGTTGTCACCAGGGAGGGCTGCGCGCTTGGGGTCGCCCCGGCCACCGGCGCCGTCGTGGACCTGCGCTGGCGGGAGATCGCGGGCGGCGTCCTGGTGGTCGGCACCGTGGCACAGGAGGTGACCGTCACGAGCCTGCAAGTGGTGCACGCCGCGCTGCGCCGCCGCAAGCCGCTGATCGTCATCGACCCGAGCGGCGACGCCGCCATCGCCGGAGCGTTGAGCGCGGCCTGCACTGCCACCGGCACGCGCCTGCAGGCGGCGGCGGCCGACAATCTCGGGCAGGTGGTGCGGGAGCGTTCGGCCGCGCTGCTCCGTGTCGGCTCACCGGAAGTGGCGGTGCGGGCCTGCGCCGCCATCGGGGCGCTCGGCCGGAACCTGCGCCGGATCGGCGTGGACGGCGACGGGCTCATCTGGATCCCCGGCTGTGAATCGCTGCCTGCGGCCGCGCTCGTGCCGCTGATCAGGGGCGGCGGGGCCGTCGGGCTCCCGGTGCTGATGACCACGACATCGGCGGCGGTTGCGAGGGAATTGGCGGGGCTCGTCGGCGTCGTGATCATTCACCGGCTCGCCGACCCGGCGGCGGCTGCGGACCTGGCCGCCCTGGCCGGTCCAAGACTCCGGCCCGCGCCGCTCGGGGCGGGCGAGTTCGTGCTGGCGGTGAGCGCACCGCGACCTCGGCAGGTGGAACTCGGGCGGCTGGTGCCGGCCAGGCTCCCCCGCCCGGCGGCGCGCCCTGAGCGCATGTGGCGGAGGCTCCGATATGACGCCGCGTGATCGGGAAGGCCCGCTCTACCTGGGGTGGGAGTACGCCACCCCGTACTCAGACCCCGGGCCGCCGCCGCGGCGTCCGGTGCCGCAGGAGCGGCCGGAGTTGTCCGCCGACTGGCTCGCGGCCCAGCGGCGCGAGGAGAAACTCATCAACCGGCCGCAGAAGATCATCGTCGCCGTCACGGTCGGGATCGCCGCCGCGCTCGGAGCCTGTATCGCCGGCGGGCTGGTGCGCCCGATCCTGGCCGCGCCCACCATCGCGATCCTGCTGCTGGCGGCGGCGCTGGCCGGGGGCGCGATCTGGCAGGGGGAGCGGCTGCTACGCGGCCGGATCGAGGCCGAGCGCCAGCGGGTCGAGCGGTTCCGCGCGGACCAGGAGGGTCAGCTCTTCGCCTGGCAGGCCGAGCACGCCCGGCGGGTCACCCAGTGGCAGCAGCAGCAGTCCGCCTTCGAGACCCAGAAACGCTGGTACGCCGTGCCCGTCCCGGACGGGATCGACCGGGTGGACGTCGCCGGCGGCACGCTTTCCGGCTGGTCGGCGCTGCTGACCATGGTCGCCGCCCAGCGGCTGGCGATGGGCGGCGAGGTGACCGTCATCGACCTGTCGGGCGCCGCGGTCGCGGCCGACCTGGTGGACCTTTCGGTCGCGGCCGGCGGCATCGATCCCGCCGTCTGGGTGCTCCCCCGTGACCTGCCCCGGCTTGACCTGGCGGCCTCGCTCGGCCGGGGCGAGCTTGCGGACGTGCTCGCGCTCTCGGTCAGCGTGGCCGAGGAGCGAAGCTCGGCGCGGGAGCTCGCGGTCGACAGCGCCATCCTCGACCGGGTCATCGGGACGCTCGAGGGCGGTGGCGGGGACGAGGGGGGAGGGGGTGGCGGGGACGAGGGGGGAGGAGGCGGCGGGGCCGAGGGGGGAGGGGGCGGCGGGGACGAGGGGGAGGGGGCGGCGGGGCCGAGGGGGGAAAGGGCAGCCCCATCTCGCTTGGCCGGGTGACGGCCGCGCTGCGGGCGCTGGCGCAGGTCGGCGACGTGCGCGCCGACGTGGCGGCCGGCCTGCTGACCGACCGAGAGGCCGCCTCGGTTGCCGCGCTCTACGGGCAGGGCGCCACCGACCGGGTGGTACTCGAGCGGGCGCTCGGCATCGAGGCGCAGCTGCGCAAGCTGGCCGAGGCGGGCCGCGCGCCGGCCGACCTGCCGCGCAGTCGGCTCCGCGTGGTCGCAATCGACAAGCGGGTAGGCCCGCTATCGGCCAAGCTTCTCGGCAGCTTCGTGGTCACCACGCTCACTCACCTGGCGGGACGGGTGCCCGCAAGCGGCGGTCCGACCTCGTGGCGGCACACGCTCGTCGTGCTCGGTGCGGAGCGGCTCCGCGACGACGTCCTCGACCGCCTCACCGACGCCTGCGAGAGCGCCCGCACCGGCCTGGTGCTCGCCTACCGGTCGGTGCCGCCGCCAGTGCGGCAACGGATCGGGCGGGGGAACGCCGCAGTCGCCTTCATGCGGCTCGGGAACGCGGAGGAGGCGAAGGCGGCCAGCGAGCAGATCGGGACCGAGCACCGGTTCGTCGTCTCACAGCTGACCGACACCGTCGGGACGTCGGTCACGGACACCCTCGGCGGGTCTTACACCAGCACGGTGGGCGACTCTGTCTCGGCCGCCACCTCGACCAGCGACAGCCTGTCGACCTCGGACGGCACCGGGTACTCCCGGGCGCCCGGCGCGGGGGTCACGCCCTTCGGCGGCGGCCGGTCGCGGTCCGCGCAGGCCGGCACCTCACGGGGGACGAGCGAGTCCGTCTCGCTCACCTCAGGGATCAGCACAAGCACCGCCTGGGGGGAATCCACCTCGCGGGCGACCGGGGACAGCGAGTCGCTCGCCCGATCCCTGCAGCGCTCGCGTGAACTGGTCGTCGAGCCGTCCGAGCTACAGCGGCTGCCGGTCACCGCCATGATCGTCAGCTACGCCGCCCCCGGCGGCCGCCGGGTCCTGCTCGCCGACGCCAACCCGGCGATCGGCGCCCTGCAGGTCTCGACGCTGACGTCGCTGCCAGAGATGAACGAGTTGAGCGAGTTGAGCGAGATGAGCGAGTGGAGCGAGAGCGCGCTCCGCCCCAATCTCGGTCCGCCGCCGCCACGGCCCGACTGGCGTCGGGGGCGTCAGAGTTAACGCCGCCGTCACGGGCGTGGATGTCGCTCCGGCCCCGTAGCGGGCCGGTTAGCGGATAACATCAGCCGCGATGGACCAGAACACGCAGCACCACTCCCGGCTGCCCATGCGGGCCAGGCTCGCGACCACGGTTGCCGGTGCCGCCGCCTCCGTCTCCCGCCTCGCCGGCAAGGGCGACGGCTCGGTCATCGGCGGTCGCATCGGCCTGCGCCTAGAACCCGACCTGCTCTCCCTGCTTGCCGCCGGACGCCAGGTCGTCCTCGTCACCGGCACCAACGGCAAGACGACGACCACGCGGCTGATCACGGCAGCGCTCGCCCCGCTCGGCACCCAGATCGCGTCGAATGTCTACGGCGCGAACATGGACGCCGGCGCTGTCGCCGCGCTCAGCCGCACGCCCGACGCGCCCATCGCGATACTCGAGACCGACGAGAAGTACATCCCGTCGATGGTCAGGGCCACCAATCCCAAGGTGGTCGTTCTGCTGAACCTGAGCCGGGACCAGATGGACCGGGCGGCCGAGATCTGGCTGCTCGCCCGGCGCTGGCGGGAGGCGCTGGCCGCCGCACCGGAGTCCCGGGTGGTGGCCAACGCCGACGACCCGCTGGTCGCCTGGGCGGCGGCGGCTTCACCGCAGGTCACCTGGGTGGCCGCCGGGCAGAAGTGGCGCGAGGACTCCTGGTGCTGCCCCCACTGCGGTTCCCACCTGCAGCGCGACGGAGACGACTGGTCGTGCCGTGAGTGCGGCGGCCGGCGGCCGCCGGTGAGCTGGATGCTCCACGGCGACCACGTGATCGACCCGTCCGGCCGGTCCATCCCGCTTGAGCTCGCCCTCCCGGGCCGGGCGAACCGGGCCAACGCGGTCGTCGCGCTGGCGGTAGCCGAGTCGTTCGGCGTGCACCTGGGGCACGCGCTGCGCGAACTCCGCGGCGTCACCTCGGTGGCCGGCCGGTACACGCAGGTGAACAGGCGAGGCTGCGACATCCGGCTGCTGCTGGCGAAGAACCCGGCCGGCTGGCTGGAGGCGCTCGACGTCGTCGCGCCGCCGCCCGCCCCGGTGCTGCTCTCCGTCAACGCCCAGGGGCCCGACGGCCGGGACACGTCGTGGCTGTGGGACGTTGACTTCCGCCGGCTGCGCGGCCGGACCGTCCTGGTCGACGGCGAGCGCAGGCTTGACCTGGCCGTCCGGCTCGAGGTCGACGAGGTGCAATTCCGGTTGGTGAACGACATCGACGAGGCGGTCGACGCGGTCATCCCCGGGTCGCGCAACCTCGAGGTGCTGGCGAACTACACCGCCTTCCAGCAGTACCGCACCGCCCTCGGACGGGTGCAATAACGCCGGGCGCAGTGCTGCAAACCGGTGTAAAGTACTGCAAACTGCAGGTGAGGAGAAGGGCCAAGTAATGCGACCGCTCCGCCTGGTCTGGATCTACCCGGACCTGCTCTCCACCTACGGTGACCGCGGGAACGTGCTCGTGCTCGAGCGCCGCGCCCGGCTGCGCGGCATCCAGGTCGAGGTCATCGAGGTCAACTCCGACCAGCAGGTGCCACCCGACGGCGACATCTACACCATGGGCGGGGGCGAGGACCTGCCGCAGACGCTGGCGACCCGCCGGCTGCTCGCCGATGGCGGGCTGCACGCGGCGGCCGAGCGCGGTGCCGTGGTGTTCGCCGTCTGCGCCGGCTACCAGATGCTGGGCCTCCAGTTCGGCGGCGCGGACGACGCGCCGGTGCAGGGACTCGGCCTGCTTGACATTCGCAGCGGCCGAGGCGACCACCGCGCTGTCGGCGAGGTGGTCGCGGATGTGGACCCCGGACTGAACGTCGGCAGGCTTACCGGATTCGAGAATCACCAAGGCGTCACGTCGCTGGGTCCGGCGGCCCGGCCGCTGGCCCGCACGGCGCTCGGCACCGGCAACGGCGACGGCACCGAGGGCGCCTACGCGGGCCGGGTGCTCGGCACCTACCTGCACGGCCCGGCCCTCGTCCGCAACCCCAACCTCGCTGACCTGCTGCTCTACTGGGCGGTCGGCCCGCTCCCGCAGCTTCCGCCGCAGGCCGAGGAGCTAGCCAACCGGCTGCGCGCCGAGCGCCTGGCCGCGGCCACCCCGACCCAGTGAACCGGGTCGGCCGGCTGATCCGCACCCCGCCCGGCGCGCCGCCTGCGATCTGATCGCCCGCCTACACTCCGTGCGCGACCTCGTCGGCCGCCTGTGAGGTGAGGAAGATTTCCCGTACTTCCCGCGCGGCGTAGTAGACCAGCACGTACCCGGCTGCGGGATCGGCCCACCACCAGCCGGCCGCCGCGTTCAGCAGCAGGCCGGCCAGGACGGCGACGGCCAGGATGCCGTCGATCAGGGTGACCCGGCCCTCGGTGCGCAGCACCGGGTTGCCCAGTGCCCGCCCGGTCCGGGCCTTCCCGGCTGCCAGCGCGAACATCACCGCTGCGGTCACCGCCGTCCATGCGATCCCCGCGGGGGAGTGACGGGGGTGGTACCCGGCCGCCAGCACGACGGTCGACTGGACGAGCAGGTAGACGGCCAAGCCGGTGAACGCGTACCCGATCAGCCGCAGGCCCCGGCGCTGCCGGTCCTCGCCAGTCCCGGACAGCTCCCAGATCACCACGATCGACGCGCCGATCTCGATCAGCGAGTCCAGGCCGAACCCGGCCAGCGCCACGGACCGGGCCGCGACCGCCGCGACCGCCAGCACGACGATCCCGGCCACGTTCCAGCCCAGCGTCACGTACTCCAGCGTGAACCCCCGGCGCAGCAGCCGAGCGCGCACCAGGTCATCAGCAACCGTCACGCTAAGATCATCACCTTCCCGGCACCGCGTGCCCCGCTCCGCTGCCTACTGTTCACCCGCAATCCGCCGCACGGAAACCGTGGATTGCCCGGCCTGGCGGTTATTGCCGCCGGTCTGCCCCGCTGCGGCCGCGCTGCGCACGTCCGGCTTGGCGATGACCGCGCCGCCAAGTGCCAGTCCTGGGGTGCCCGGGATGATCCCGCGCCAGCCCGCAGCATACCCGTAGATATTTCTGAGACAGAAGGACCCAGGAGCCCGTCCGCCGAGCCTCGGGGGTAGTCTCTGCCGCATGGTGCATGTCATCGGCGCGCTGCCGCAGTACATTCCCAGCCCGCCGATCAGCAGCTTCCACGTCGGCCCGCTTGACATTCGCTTCTACGCGCTCGGTTACATCATCGGGATCACGCTGGCGATCCTGATCACCCGCCGCCGGTGGCGCGCACTCGGAGGCGACCCGGACCTGGTCAACGACATCGCGCTGTGGGTGGTGCCGGCCGGGATCATCGGCGGCCGGATCTACTTTGACATCAGCACGCCCGCCGACATCCCGCACGTGTGGTACGGGGTGTTCGCCGTGTGGACCGGTGGTCTGGGTATCTGGGGCGGCGTGGCGCTGGCCGCTGCCACCGGCGTCTGGCGGCTGCGGCGGCTGGGCATCACCCCGGGGGCGTTTGCCAACGCCGTCGCGCCGGGACTGCTTGTCGCCCAGGCGATCGGGCGCATCGGCAACTACTTCAACAAGGAGCTGTTCGGCGGGCCGACGACGCTGCCGTGGGGCCTGGAGATTCCCTACGCCTACCGCGTGACGGGCGGCATCCCCGCGCAGGACCTGCACTTCGCCACCTTCCAGCCGACGTTCCTCTACGAGCTGATCTGGGACCTGGCGCTCGCCGCCTTCCTGGCCTGGCTCGGCCACCGCGCCACGCTCAGGCCCTGGGGGCTGTTCGCGCTCTACGTGGCCGGCTACTCCGCGTTCCGCATCTTCGAGGAATCGCTGCGGATCGACTCCTCCGAGCATTTCCTCGGGCTGCGGCTGAACATGTACATCGCGATCATCTTGACCCTGGCCGGGCTCGCGTGGTTTGCCCTCGCGCAGCGCCGCCCGGACCGTCCCGTCATGGTCTCCGCCTTCCCCGATGCCCCGGACGGCGCGCCCGCAGCGCGGGACGACGACCAACAGAGCGGCGAGGAGCCCGGGCGAGTCGCCACCGCCCGTTCCGACGAATGACAGCAGGGACCATCCGGGTGGCCGCCAACGCGTGGGAGGCACTACCGCGACCCGCTCCGACAGGTGGGAGGAAGCAGTCAGTAGACGAGGGCCTGGGCGTCGTCCGCGACCACCTCGGCGACGAACGTCGCCGAGCCTGCGATCCGCACCCCGGCGATCACGTCCGCGGGGGTGATGTCCCGGCGGGCGGCGCACTGCGTGCACACGGTGACCGTGCCGAGCGCCAGCACCGAGGCCAGCAGGTCGGCCAGCGGCGCGGCGTGCGGCAGCGAGAAGTCGTCAGACCGCCCGGGCAGCGCGAACCACGCCGCCTCGCCGGTCAGCCAGAGCGAGACCGTCACACCGCTTGCCACCGCGGTTGCGGCCACCGTGAACGCCTGGTTGCACCGCTCGGGCTCGTCCTTGCCCGCCGTGACCTTGATCACGAGGTTTCTTGCCACGAGGGAAACTCTATTCCTAACGGCGCGCCGCCCGGCACAAACCGGGCACGAACGACTACGCTCGCGTGCCATGCACGGGATGGTCAGCGCGACGATCATGATTCTCGCCTACGCTGTGGTCGCTATCGCCGCCGGCTACGCGGCGGTCAAGGTAATCCGCGGAGGCCCGCATGACGGATGACAGCAAGCCCGAGGAGAGCGCGCCCGCGCCGGAAGTGGACCGTATCGAGCTCCCGCCAGAGCACCCGGCGATCGCGCCCTTCAGCTTCCTGCTCGGCCGCTGGGTGGGGACCGGCAAGGGCGACTACCCCACCATCGAGCCCTTTGACTTCTTTCAGGAAGTGACGTTCTCCCACATCGGCAAGCCGTACCTCATCTACACCAGCCGCACGTGGCGGCTGGCCACGGTCGAGGACGGCGAGCTGGCGCGGGACGAGAATGGCGACCTGGTAAGGCTGGGGCCGCTTGCGGTGGAGGCCGGCTTCTGGCGCCCGCAGCCCGAGGGCAAGGTCGAGGTGCTGCTCAGCCACCCGACCGGGTTCACCGAGATCTACTACGGCCAGCTCACCGGGCTCACCACGATCGAGATGGCGACCGACGCGGTGGCCCGCACCGAGACCGCCAAGCCGTACGTGGCCGGCAAGCGCCTCTACGGCCTGGTCCCGAGCAAGGCCAGGGAGGGCGAGAAGGACCTCGCCTACGCCTTCGACATGGCGGCGATGGGCCAGCCGCTGACCCCCCACCTCTGGGCGGTCCTGCAATGGGACTGGATCGAATAATCGAGTAGGCACAGGGGAACTCCCGCGAGCCAAACCAAAGGGCGCGCCCCTGTCCTCGACTGAGGAGCGCGGCGGTTTTGGCCGTGTGACGAGGGAGAGGGCAGGGGTCCCCAGCGCCCGGCGGCGAGCGGCGAAAAAACAGTATTAAAAACCCCCGGGCGACTCACGCGCTAGGCGCGGGACCGACTGGACAAGGTCGGTCAGCCCGGGGGTCCGGTGTATGCCTGGATTAGCCCGCCGCCGCCACTGTAAGCAGCCGGGACCCGCTACGCGGGCCCACTCGGCGGGGGCGGCGGCTAGCTGACAGCCACCTCGCAAGTCCGAGGATCATGCATAAATCGGACCACCTCCCTTCCGCTTACCCCAGACGCTACGTGAGCCACCCGGAGCTGCGCAAGAGATTTTTTCGCTGGCGAACCGAACCCCACCGGAACTACACTCGATCACATGGAGCATGGCCAGGGCAGAGTCGGTCCTGGGACCAGGAGTTGCGGTCCCGCGGCTACCGGGTCACGCCGCAGCGCCAGCTCGTCCTCGAGGCGGTCGCCACGCTCGATCACGCCACCCCGGAAGAGATCGCGGCCAGCGTCCAGCGGACCGCCAAGGGCGTCAACATCTCGACGATCTACCGGACGCTGGAGCTTCTCGACAGCCTTGGCCTGGTCGCGCACACCCACCTGAACCACGGCGCGCCCACCTACCACCTGGCCACCGAGGCGGGTCACGTGCACCTGGTCTGCCAGGACTGCGGGAAGATCGACGAGGCCAGCCGGGAGACGATCACGCCGCTCACCCAGGCGCTCGACGACCGGACACGGGTTCGAGGCCAACGTCTCGCACCTGACCGTGTTCGGACGCTGCCAGACGTAGGTGCAGGAGCTGAATGAAATCGCCGATGCTTGACCTGCCCGGCGCCGTCGAGGCGGAGCGGCCGGACGAGGGCGTCGCCGCGCATTACGGCGACCCGATGCGCGAGCAGCGCGTCATGAGCGAGCAGCTTTCCCTCGTCGACCGGTCCAACCGGGGCGTCATCAAGATCACCGGCCCGGACCGGCTCTCCTGGCTGCACAGCCTGACCAGCCAGCACCTGGAGCGGCTCAGCCCCGGGAGTCACCGCAGCAGGCGCTCGTCCTCAGCCCGCAGGGTCACCTGGAGCACCATCTGACGCTGACCGACGATGGCACCGCGACCTGGATTCACGTCGAGCCGCACACCGCGTCGGCGCTGGTCGACTACCTCAACTCGATGCGCTTCATGCTCCGGGTGGAGGTCGAGGATCTATCCGGCGTGCTGGTGGTGCAGACCCTGGCCCACGCGCCAGAAGAGAAATCTTCGGACGAACGCACGCGGCTTTCTCTCTGCCCGCCACGCTCGACCAAGACATGGTGCCAGCGGCAGTCATGCACGGTCCGTTCGCTATCGACTTGATCGTCGAACCGGGCGCGACGGGGAAGCTGGCGGCGACCTACCCCGTCGCCGGCCTGTGGGCCTTTGAGGCGGCGCGGATCGCGGCGCACATCCCGCGGCCGGGGCTGGACTCCGACCACAAGACCCTGCCGCACGAGATCGGGCTCATCGATGACGCCGTGCATCTCAACAAGGGCTGCTACCGGGGCCAGGAGACCGTCGCCAGGATCCACAACGTCGGCCACCCGCCGCGCAGGCTCGTCTTCCTGCACCTGGACGGCTCCGTGGACCGGCTGCCCGCGCACGGCGCGCCGATCACCACGCAGGACGGCACGCAGGTCGGGTTCGTCGGCTCGGCCGCCCGGCACTTCGAACTCGGGCCGATCGGGCTCGGGCTGATCAAGCGGACCGTGCCGACGGACGCTACGCTGCTTGCCGACGGGGTCGCGGCCGCCCAGGAGGTGGTCGTCCCGCCCGACGCGGGGGCCAACGTGCAGGTCACGCTGCGGCGGGACAGCGTGCCGCAGCCGCCGGCCGGCCGGCGAATGCTCTAGATCCGGCTAAAATGCCCCGAATTTCCCTCTAATGGGTCGAATGGGGAGGTTTTGTGCTCCGCAAGGCGCTGCTGGCGGCTGCCGCAAGCGAACGGATCCGCGAGCTTGTCACGGTCACGCCCGCCGCTCGCACCGTCGTCGACCGGTACGTGGCCGGCGAATCGAGCGAGGACGCGGTGACCGTGGCGCGAACCCTGCGCTCCGCCGGGCTGCTGGTCACGCTCGACTACCTGGGCGAGGAGACCAGCGACGCGCAGCGGGCCGCCGCGACCGCCGCACAGTACGTGCACCTGCTCGGCAAGCTCGCCGCCGAGGGGCTCACCGAGGACGGCGCGGTTGAGGTATCGGTGAAGCCGACCGCGCTCGGGCTGCTGCTCGGTCGCCGAGGGTGAGGGACCAGGGGCCGGGCGTCCTCGGGGCAGCGGGTGGCGACCGAGCACCTGGAGCGGATCGCCATCGCGGCGCGGGAGGCGGGCACGACGGTGACGGTGGACGCCGAGGACCACCGGACGACCGACGCGACGCTGCGGATGGCCACCGCGCTGCGGTCGAGCTGGCCTTCGAAGGGCAGTGGCTCGGTCGGCAGCGTGGTGCAGGCGGCGCTGCGGCGCACCGAGGCCGACGTGAGGGAGCTCGCCGCGCCCGGGGTCCGGGTACGGCTCTGCAAGGGCGCCTACGCCGAGCCGGCCGACGAGGCGTTCGCGGCCGAGCACGACGTCGACCGGTCGTTCGCGCGCTGCCTGCGGACCCTGATGGCGGGTCCCGGGTACCCGATGATCGCGACGCACGACCCCCGGCTCATCGCGATCACGCGATCGCTGGGGCTCGGCCGCCCGCCCGAGAGCTTCGAGTACCAGATGCTCTACGGGGTCAGGCCGGACGAGCAGCGGCGGCTGGCCGCGGCGGGCGCGCAGGTCCGGGTGTACGTGCCGTACGGCGGCGACTGGTACAGGTACCTGGTCAGGCGGCTGGCGGAGCGGCCGGCGAACCTGGCGCTCTTCCTCCGTTCGCTAGGGTCTGGCTCATGATCGCGATACTGGGCACCGGGAAGATGGGCGAGGCGCTGCTGTCCGGTCTGCTGCGGGCCGGGCGCTCGCCTGCGGACGTCGCGGTGGTGGTGCGCCGCGAGGCGCGGGCGGACGAGCTGCGCGCGGCCTACGGGGTGCCCGTCATCTCCGCCGCGGAAGCCGCGAAGAACGCGTCCGTGCTCGTGGTCGCGGTCAAGCCGCAGGACATGGGCAGGATGCTCGACGAGATCGCCGGCCTGGTGAACCCGTCGCAGCTGGTGATCTCCGTCGCCGCCGGGATCACGACCTCGTTCATCGAGCGGCGGTTCCCCGTCGAGGTGCCCGTGGTCCGGGTGATGTCCAACACGCCGGTGCTGGTGGACGAGGCGATGTCGGTGATCTCGGCGGGCGCGTTCGCATCCGAGTCGCACCTGCGGCTCACGGAGGAGATGCTCCTCCCTGTCGGCAAGGTGCTGCGGATTCCCGAGTCGCAGCAGGATGCGGCGACGGCGCTGTCCGGGTCCGGGCCCGCGTACGTGTACTACCTGGTCGAGGCGATGGTGGACGCGGGCATCCTGCTCGGCATGCCCCGCCGGACCGCCCTTGAGATGGTCACCCAGGCGGTCTACGGGGCGGCGACGATGCTGCGGGACTCGGGGGAGCACCCGGTCATCCTGCGCGAGGCGGTGACGTCGCCAGGCGGCACGACGATCTCGGCCATCCGCGAGCTTGAGAGGCACGGGGTGCGCGCCGCGTTCCTCGCGGCGATCGAGGCGGCCCGCGACCGCGGCCGCGAGCTGGGCGGTGCGTGACACGGTAAGCCGGGCGGTGCCTGAACCGGAAAGGTGGTGCGCCCCATGAGCGGACCGGCAGTGGTGGTGTGGGACGAGGCGCTCACCCGGTATGACTTCGGGCCCGGGCATCCGTTCGATCCCGTGCGGATCAGGCTGACGATGGAGCTGGCCGGGGAGCTCGGGGTCCTCGCGCCGCCCTCGGTGAGCCTGGTGTCGCCGTCACCCGCCACGGACGGCTCGCTCGCGAGCGTGCACGACGACGACTACATCGAGGCGGTACGGCGGGCGGGAAGCACCCTGGCGCCCGACCTGAGGTACGGGCTCGGCACCCCGGACGACCCGGTGTTCGAGGGCATGCATGAGGCAGCCGCGCTCGTCGTCGGCGCGACGATGGGGGCCGCGCAGTCGGTCTGGTCGGGGGACGCCCTGCACGCGGTGAACGTCGCGGGCGGGCACCACCACGCGATGCGCCGGGCCGCGAGCGGATTCTGCATCTACAACGACCTCGCCGCCGCGATCAAGTGGCTGCTCGCCAAGGGGGCGGAGCGGGTGGCCTACGTCGATCTTGACGTGCACCACGGGGACGGCGTCCAGGCCGCGTTCTACGACGACCCCCGGGTCCTGACGATCAGCCTGCACGAGCATCCCGCCACGCTCTTCCCCGGCACCGGGCTGCCCGGCGAGACCGGCACCGGGGCCGGGGAGGGGTACGCGGTCAACGTCGCGCTGCCCGCGGGCACGGGGGACGCCGGATGGCTGCGCGCCCTCGACGCGGTCGCGCTGCCGCTGCTGCGCGCCTTCAAGCCAACCGTGCTGGTCAGCCAGCACGGCTGTGACACCCACCGGCTCGACCCGCTGGCCAACCTCGAGCTGACCATCGACGCGCAGCGGAGCGCCCAGGTCATCCTGCACGACCTGGCCCACGAGCTCTGTGACGGCCGCTGGCTGGCGACCGGGGGCGGCGGGTACGCGCTGGTCCAGGTGGTGCCGCGGATCTGGACGCACCTGCTCGCGATCGCGGCGGGCGAGCCGATAGATCCGGAAATGGCGACCCCGGAGCGGTGGCGGGAACTCGCGCGGTCCGTGACCGGGGAAACCGCGCCGCTGTCGATGACCGACGGGTCGGCTGCCCGCTATGTTGCATTCTCGTCCGGCGCTGATCCCTCCGATCCGGTCGATCGCGCGATCATGCGAACCCGAAGTGCGGTGTTTCCCGCACATGGGCTCCTGCCGCAGTAATCTTCGGTGGCAGGCCCCCGAGACCCGCCGCACGCACGTGACGTGCTTCTTTCCGTTTTTTTCAGAGAATCAGCAGGGGGTCGGAAGGGGCTCGGGTCTGCTTCCGCCACGAGAGTAAGTACATTGAGGCGATTATGGGTACTTGCTCTTTTCCGTACGAGACTTACCCTGGGATACGTACGTGACTGGTGCGCTGAATCCGGTCAGGCGTGCTCGGCTTCGCGCGGAAGAGGGCAATGATGGCAAACGAAACTCCCCTAAGCGATGTTAGATTCCTTACCGTCGCCGAAGTGGCAACGATCATGCGGGTATCAAAGATGACCGTCTATCGACTGGTCCACTCCGGCGAACTCGAGGCAATCCGGGTCGGACGTTCTTTCCGCGTCCCTGAGCAGGCAGTAAACCAATACCTGCGGGCGGCCTTCGTCGGCACTGTTTGAGCGTCGGCGCAGGCGGCTGAGCGCGGGAGACCGGAACCGCCCGAAGCACCTCACCTGCGCTGGAGTTTCACGGGCGTCGGAGCCCAACAGCCGACGCCCGTGAAACCGCGCTGTCACGCGCATCCGCGCGGCGCTGACCAGGCGTCAGCGGGGCGTTGGGGTGGGCGACGGCTGCTGATGACCGCCAGGTCGTCTCAACGGCATGCGGTAGCAGGTACGCTGGTGGACTGCGTGAGCGGTTGGCGTTCACGCGCTCTGTAGGTAATTCCGGGCGTGTGCCCGCCTCCCGTCCGCCGGTGGGTGATGGCGTGCCCGTCTGCCGTTGTGCCGAGAGGATGGTGGCCTGATGGGCTCAGTCATCAAGAAGCGCCGCAAGCGTATGGCGAAGAAGAAGCACCGCAAGCTGCTGAAGAAGACGCGGATCCAGCGCAGGAACAAGAAGTAGCGCACGTACGGCCCGCTGCGAGCGGGCACCAAGGTTTCGCGGGTGCGCCAGGGGCGTGCCCGCGTTTCCGCATGCCCGGACTTGCCTGCTGACCGTGAGGAGTCGGCACGGATCTTGGCATCTCGCCGATTGCGCCGGCCGACCTGGCTAACAATGGCATGTGGGGTAAGCCCGGTACTGAGATCGGAGCGGATATGAGTGGCAGACGGCGACGTGACGACGGGTGGGACGATCCCGTGCATGAAGGCGGCACCGACGACCGGCGCGGCGGGGGGAACCCAGCCCCCTCATTCCATCCGCTGAACGAGTCGGCCAACGGGTACGGCTCGGCGAACGGGTCCAACGGACACGGGTACGGCTCGGCGAACGAGTCTAACGAGTACGGCTCGGCGAACGGGTACGGCTCGGGCGGCGGCCAGGCCGGCAATGGCTACGACTCTTCCGCATACGGTGCCACCCGCAATGGCGGCGGGGCCGGGCACCAGGACTCCGGTTACGGGCGCGGCGACTCCGGTGGGCGCGGCGACTCCGGTGGGCGCGGCGACTCCGGTTACCCGCGCGGCGACTCCGGTTACGGGCGCGGCGGCTACGACGCTCCGGGTTACGGCCAGACGGGCTACGGAACCGCGGGCTATGCCGCGCAGGACAGCAGTGCCGCGGCCGACTATAACCATAACCAATCCGGTTACGGCTCGTCCTATGCGACCGAATTCATGCCCGCCGATGCTGATGCTGATGCTGATGACGCGGCGTATGACGCGCAGACCGGGTCGCCGCGGCCGATCGGACGGCTTTCCATTTATACGCTGCTTGACGATAAGGCGGCGGAATTCGATCGGCTGGCGGAACGCGCTGCGGAAGGCGTTCGATCGTCGGAACCCGACACCCTGGTATACGTCATCCACGTGGTGCCAAAGGCGCCAATGCAGCGGATCATCTACGAAATTTATCGTGATCGCGCGGCCTCTGAAAGCCATGAGCGGCAGCCGCACATTCAGCGATTCATGGCCGACTGCGCGTCCTGCGTGCTCGCCACGAACATCATCGACCTGCGGCTGAAATACGCGAAGGTCGCGGCGCTCGGCGGTGGCCAGGCAGCCAGCGCGGCCGGGCAGTCTCAGGGCCGGGGGGCGGAAGCGCGGCAGGAGCCTCGGGCACTTGCATCCGCTGCCGGGGGCGACCAGTACCGCACGGAGCAGTACAACGCCGGTCAGCACGGCAGTAGCCAGTACGGCAGTGGCCAGTACGCGGGCGATCAGTCGGCTGAGGCCACCCGTGTCCAGTACCCGGCCGCGGCCGCCGCGGCGCCGAGCTTCACCCCGGCCGACGACCGTTATGCCGCGGCCACCAGCCAGTATTCGACGGCCGGCTCGATCAGTACGCCGCTGCCGGCTCCGGGCAGTACGCGGCGAATGGCTCCGGCCAGTACGCGGCGGCCGGCTCCGGGCAGTACGCGGCGAATGGCTCCGGCCAGTACGCGGCGGCCGGCTCCGATCAGTACGCGGCGGCCGGCTCTGGGCAGTACGCGGCGAATGGCTCCGGGCAGTACGTGGCGGCCGGCTCCGGGCAGTACGCGGCGGCCGGCTCCGGGCAGTACGCGGCGGCCGGCTCCGGGCAGTACGGCGCTGCCGGCTCCGATCAGTACGCGGCGAATGGCTCCGATCAGTACGGCGCTGCCGGCTCCGGCCAGTACGCGGCGAACGGTTCCGGCCAGTACGCGGCGAACGGTTCCGGCCAGTACGCGGCGAACGGTTCCGGCCAGTACGCGGCGAACGGTTCCGGCCAGTACGCGGCGAACGGTTCCGGCCAGTACGCCGCTGCCGGCTCCGGCCAGTACGGCGCGAACGGCGTGAACGGGACGAACGGCCAGTACGGCTACACCGGCGGCGGTTACGACGCCAATGGCGGTCAGTACTCGGCAGCCAGCGCATACCCGGCCACCAGCGCTTATACCGAGGCAGGGGGCTACACGGGCGCGACCGCCTATCAGCCCGCCGTCGATTACCCGGCCAGCGGCGGGTACGCCGGGGGAACGGGGTACTCCGGCGCGCCCGGCTATCAGGGTGACGGCTATCCAAGCGCGAACGGGCACGCGGGGGCAGACTTCCCGCATGGGGGCATGCCGACTTCCGGCATGGGGGGCTCCCGCTCCCCGTCCCCCGTGGCCCCCGTCCCCCCTGGCGGCTATGCCGGGACCGCAAGCGGCGCGTACTTCACCCCGGCGGGCTCAGCGGGCGGCCAGTACCCAGACTCCGGTGGCCAGCTAGCCGGTCGTCAGGCAGCTCGCGGCCAGGCAGCCGGTGACCAGCAAATGGGCGGCGCGCGCCGCTATCGTGAGCTTGGCGCAGCCCCGTCGGCTGACGGGACATCCGGCGCCTACCAGGCGGCCGGCGACACGGCCGGCGGCTACAGCGGGCGCGACCATGACTATGCGGGGCGCGACAATGACGGGACCGCCGAGTGGGTGCCGCCGGGATACTCGAGCCAGGGGCGCCGGTGAGCTCGACGTCCGCACCGCGAATTACCCTGCTCGGCCGACCCGGGTGTCACCTGTGCGATGACGCCAGGGACGTCGTCCGCCGGGTTGCCGATGATCTCGGTGTGACCTGGGAGGAACGCGACATCACGCAATCGGAAGAAGACATGCGTGAATATTGGGAAAAGATCCCCGTCACCTTGGTGGATGGCGTTCAACACGATTTCTGGCGAGTCTCTGAAGATCGCCTCCGCGCCGCGCTGTCCCCGCGCTAAGACTGTCCGTGCTAACACTGCCGCCGCGCTAACACTTGTCCGTGCTAACACTGTGTCCGTGCTAACACTGTCCGTGCTAACACCCGTACCAGGCCTTACCGAATTAACACCCGCATCAGGCATTACAAATGATTTTCTTCTTGTTCTGCCGCGGCGTCACATAACCCATATATCGCACATACTGCGCGTTACTTGGCGCGAAACGGTTATCCACAGCGGCATCCTCACGGCGGTTCCCGGACGGCCGTCCGGCGGGCGGCCCGGGCGGCCCGCCGGACGGTGGATGGCGGGTACTTTGTGCATCTGTTCACAAACGACGTATGGTGGGTAGCGGCTGCGATCGGCGCAGGTCGGCGGATACCGGCCTATGCCCTTTACAAGCCATCGAGACCGATGCGGGTCGTGCCTGGTGCTGGCCCGCCGTAGCCCCGAACCTTCCCCGGGAGCGCCGCATGTCAAGTGCCGCCGAGCTTTCCGGCCCCGTATCGGAGCCCGGCCATCCCGCCGACCGCCCATACCCGGGCGGCATCCCCGAGGCCACCGTCGCCAGGCTCCCGGTCTACCTGCGGGCGCTCTACGCGCTAGCGGAACGCGGGGTTTCCACGGTGGCGAGCGACGAGCTCGCGAGGGCGGCCGGCGTCAACTCGTCCAAGCTCCGCAAGGATCTGAGCCACCTGGGGTCCTATGGCATCAGGGGCGTCGGCTACGACGTCGAGTACCTGGTGTACCAGGTGTCCCGGGCCTTGGGGCTGACGCAGAACTGGTCGATCGTGATCGTCGGCGCTGGTAACCTCGGCCGCGCCCTGGCCCACTATGGCGGATTCGTCACCAGGGGGTTCCGGATCGAGGCGGTTCTCGATACGGACCAGTTCCTGGTCGGCGGCAACGTCAACGGCGTGGCCGTCCAGCATGTGAACGAGCTTGAGACCGTTGTGACCAGCAAGAACATCGCGATCGGCGTGATCGCGGTGCCCGTCGGCTCCGCCCAGGCGGTGTGCGACAGGCTTGTCGCCGCCGGTGTGACAAGCATCCTGAACTTCGCCCCGCTGGTGCTTAATGTGCCAGAGGGCGTGGATGTGCGTAAGGTCGACCTATCGATTGAGCTGCAGATTCTCGCCTTCCATGCCCAGCGGCGGTCCGCCGAGCGGTATGAGCAGGCGTCGGATCAGGAAGCGTAGGCGGTTGTATTGAGGGTGGGACGCGAAGCATGAGCCTCCTGGTCGTCGGGCTGAGCCACAAGAGCGCGCCGGTTTCGACCCTTGAGCGGGCCTCGGTCACCGGCGACACGCTCGGCAAGCTGCTGCACGACGTTGCGCGCCTACCGGACATCGCCGAGACGTTCGTGATCTCGACCTGCAACCGGGTGGAGGTCTACGCCGAGGTTGACCGTTTCCACGGCGGGGTCGCCGGGGTGTGCGACCTGCTCTCGCGGTACTCGGGCATCCCCGCCACCGAACTGACCTCCAGCCTGTACGTCCACTACGAGGACCGCGCGGTCCAGCATCTGCTCGCGGTGTCGTGCGGACTCGAGTCGATCGTGGTGGGCGAGGATCAGATAATCGGGCAGGTGCGGACGGCGCTGAAGGTGGCCGGCGACCATGGGACGCTCGGCCGGTCGCTGCGTGACCTCGGCCGGCTCGCGTTGCGGGCCGGCAAGCGCGCCCGCGCCGAGACGGGCATCGACCGCCTCGGCCTGAGTCTGGTCAGCGTGGGTATCGAGCTGGCGGTCGGGCAGCTGAAGGAGCCGGGCAAAGACAGCGCCGCTGGCTGGCCTTCATGTCCTTGTCGTCGGGGCGGGCGCGATGAGCGGGCTGGCCGTGGCCACCGCCGCTCGCGCGGGCGCCGAACGGGTGGCGGTCGCCAACAGGACCCGCGCCAAGGCTGAGCGGCTGGCGGCGGGGGTCGGCGGCGTGGTCGCGGACTTCACCGACCTGCCGACCGCGATCGCGCAGGCAGACCTGGTTATCTCCTGCACTGGCGCCGCCAAGCCGGTGGTCACCGAGACGATCGTGCAGGACGTGCTGCGCCGGCGCGACGGGGCCCGCCGACTCGTGCTGCTCGATCTGGCCATGCCACGGGACATCGATCCGGCGGTGGCCGATCTGGTCGGCCCCTCCGGAGCCGGCGTAAGCGTTATCGACATGGACACGCTGCGCGGCAGCGGCGGTACCGGCGTCGGGGACGACGAGGTGGCCGCGGTCCGCGCGATCGTCGAGGACGAGTTCGCCGCCTACGGCTCCGCGGTCCGCGCCGCCCGCGTGACGCCGACCGTCGTGGCGCTGCGAGCCAAGGCGGCGACGGTCGTCGATGCCGAGCTCGCCCGGCTCGCCGGGCGGCTGTCCGAGGAGAGTGTGAGCGGGCACGCGCTGGAAGAAATAGCCCAGACGGTCCGACGAGTGGTAGACAAGCTGTTGCATGCACCCACTGTCCGGGTAAAGGAACTCGCGTCGTCGCCGGACGGGGAAGAGTACGCGGCCGCGCTGCGGGTGCTCTTCGATCTGGACCCGCGAACGGTCGACGCCGTGACACATGCTGAAGTCGAATCCCCGAACACCACCAACCTTGAGGGGAGCCTGTGAACTCGGAACCGCTGCGGCTTGGCAGCCGCCGGAGCCCGATGGCGATCTCGCAGTCCGGTGACGTGGCCCGGCTGATCACCGAGCGGACCGGCCGGCGGGTCGAGATCGTCGGCGTCACCACGCTCGGCGATGTGAGCAGGGACCAGCTGACCCAGATCGGCGGCACCGGGGTTTTCGTGAGCGCATTGCGGGAATCCCTGCTCCGCGGGGAGGTGGACTTCGCCGTGCACTCGCTCAAGGACCTTCCGACCGGGACATACCCGGGCATCACGCTTGCCGCCATCCCGGCCCGTGACGATCCGCGCGACGCGCTGGTCGGACGGGACGGAGACAAGCTCGCCGACCTGTCGCCGGGCGCGCGAATCGGGACCGGCTCGCCGCGCCGCGCCGCGCAGCTTTCCGTGCTGCGCTCCGACATCACCTGCGTCCCCATCCGGGGAAACGCCAACACGCGGCTGGCCAAGGTCCGCGACGGTGAACTCGACGCGGTGGTGCTCGCCTACGCGGGACTGGCCAGGATCGGCCACACCGACCTGGTGAGCGAGATCTTCGAACCGGACGACATGGTCCCTGCGCCTGGTCAGGGCGCGCTCGCGGTGGAGTGCAGGGCCGATGACGACAAGCTCGCGGCGCTGCTCGCGATGATCGACCACCAGGCCACCCGCGCCGCGGTGACCGCCGAACGGTCGCTGCTCGCCGCCCTCGAGGCCGGCTGCAGCGCCCCGGTCGGCGCGTACGCGGTTGGCCAGGCAGGGACCGACCGGCTGCACCTGGACGGCATCGTGCTCGGCGTTCGGTCAGCGACGCGGCAGCCGGGCGTGCTGGACGGAAGCGCCGCTTCCGGGACAATGGTGATACGCGAACGCGGCGAAGCGAGCGCGGCGGACGCGGCCCAGCTTGGGCGTGACCTGGCAGCGCGGATGCTGGCACTCGGCGCGGCAGACCTGATGCGCGCGGAAAACACCGACGGGGATGATGCGCATGACTGAAATCGACGGTTGGGTCGCATTCGTCGGCGCCGGCCCTGGCGACGACGGGCTGCTGACCATGCGCGCGGTCCGGTTGCTGGGCGAGGCGGGGCTGGTTGTGGCCGAGGCGGAGCTTGCGGAGCGGGTTCAGCACCTGCTCGCAGCGGACGTCCAGATGGCCGAGCCCGCCGACGCGGTGGGCACGGCGAAGGCGCTCGCGGCGGCGGCGAGGACCGGGCAGCTCGCGGTCCGGCTTTATCCGGGCGATCCGCTGCTCTCAGGCGCCGTCCGCCGAGATACAGGCGTGCGCGAAGGCGAAGGCGCGGTTCGAGATCGTCCCGGGCGTGCCCGCCGCCACCGGCGTCCCCGCGTACGCGGGGATCGCGCTGACCGGCGACGGCCCGGGAGAGCTCCGGATCATCCACGCCAACGAGGCGAGCCGGATCGGCTACGCGCCGGGCACGCTCATGGTCCTTGGCGCGGAGACCGCCCCGGCCGACCTCGGCAAGATGCTGATCGCCGCCGGCTGGCCCGACGCAACGCCGTTCGCGATCACCTGGGACGGGACGACCACCGATCAGCAGACGGTCGGCACGACGCTCGGCCGTATCGGCCCCGACCTGAAGGCGGCCGGCGTAACCGTCGCGACGACCAGGGGCGGCGCCATCGCGGTGGTCGGCGAGGCGGCGGCGGCGAAGAGCCGGCTGTCCTGGTTCGAGACCAAGCCGCTGTTCGGCTGGCGGGTGCTGGTGCCGCGCACCAGGGAGCAGGCCTCGGTGGTCTCCGACCAGCTTCGCGAGTACGGCGCGGTGCCCGAGGAGGTGCCGACGATCGCGGTCGAGCCGCCGCGTACCCCGCAGCAGATAGAGCGCGCGGTCAAGGGCCTGGTCACCGGCAGGTACCAGTGGGTGGCTTTCACCTCCACCAATGCGGTCAGGGCGGTGCGGGAGAAGCTCGAGGAGTACGGCCTCGACGCCCGTGCGTTCGCTGGCGTGAAGGTGGCGGCGGTCGGCGACCAGACGACGGCGGCGCTGCTCGACTTCGGCATCCGGCCTGACCTGGTGCCGGAGGGCCAGCAGTCGGCCGAGGGCCTGGCCGACGCGTGGCCGCCGTTTGACGACGTGCTCGACCCGATCAACCGGGTGCTGCTGCCGCGGGCCGACATCGCGACCGAGACGCTGCTCGCCCGGCTGACCGACCTGGGCTGGGAGGCGGAGGACGTGACGGCGTACCGGACGGTGCGCGCCGCGCCGCCGCCCGCCCCGATCCGCGAGGCGATCAAGGGCGGCGGCTTCGACGCGGTGCTGTTCACCTCCTCGTCCACGGTCAGGAACCTGGTCGGCATCGCGGGCAAGCCGCACGCCGTGACCGTGATCGGCGTGATCGGCCCGCAGACGGCGAAGACCGCCGCTGAGTTCGGGCTGCGGGTGGACGTGACGGCCACTAAGCCGTCGGTCACCGCGCTCGTCGATGCGCTCGCCGAGTTCGGCGCCGCACAGCGCGACGCGGCCCTTGCGGCCGGCGAGCCGCTGCGCCGGCCAAGCGAGCGCCGCCGCGGCGGACGCCGTCGCATCCGCTAACATCCCATCCGCGACACGGAGAGTGCTGTGAGTGCTGGGTTTCCTGAGGTTAGGCCGCGGCGGCTGCGCGGGACGAAGGCGCTGCGCGCCATGGTGGCGGAGACCGCGTTGCGGCCTGCCGAGCTCGTGCTTCCGGTGTTCATCAAGGAAGGTCTCGCAGACCCGCAGCCGATCAGCACGATGCCCGGGGTGCTCCAGCACACCCGGGAGTCGCTGCGGAAGGCGGCCTCAGCAGCGGTCGAGGCCGGCGTGGGCGGCATCATCGTGTTCGGCATCCCCGCAGACAAGGACGGCGTCGGCAGCGGCGCCGACGACCCCGAGGGCATCTCCCAGGTCGCGATCTCCGACATCAGGGCCGAGGTCGGCGATGACCTGGTGATCATGGCGGACCTGTGCCTGTGCGAGTACACCGATCACGGCCACTGCGGCATCGTCACCGCCGACGGCTATGTGGACAACGACGCGACGCTTGAGCGGTACGCGTCCACAGCCGTTGCGCAGGCCCGGGCGGGCGCGCACATGGTCGCCCCAAGCGGCATGATGGACGGCCAGGTCGGGGCCATCAGGAGGGCGCTCGACGGCGCGGGCTTCCGGAACGTGCCGATCTGCGGCTACTCCGCGAAGTACGCCTCGGCGTTCTACGGCCCGTTCCGCGAGGCGGCCGAGGGCGCGCCGAAGTTCGGCGACCGCGCCACCCACCAGCAGGACCCGGCCAACGTGCTCGAGGCGCTGAAGGAGGTTGGTCTCGACCTGGCCGAGGGCGCGGACATGGTGATGGTGAAGCCGGCGCTCAGCTACCTCGACGTGATCCGCCGGGTCGCGGACACGGTCCAGGTTCCGGTCGCCGCCTACCAGGTAAGCGGCGAGTTCGCGATGATCGAGGCCGCCGCCGCCAACGGCTGGGTCGACCGCGACAAGGCCATCATGGAGACTCTCACGTCCATCCGCCGTGCGGGCGCGTCCGTGATCCTCACCTACTGGGCCACCGAGGTCGCGCAAGTTCTGTAGCCGGTCCCTCTGTAGCTGTCATCTACGTAGATACAATCTACGTAGATGACAGCTACAGACTTGAGGTCCCATGGCTACTGGATTCGTAGGCAGGTCCGCTGAGCTCAATCTCCTTTACCGGCGATTGGAGCGCGTGACAGCAAGTGGCACTGGTACCGCGCTCGCCATTAGGGGTCGGCGGCAGGTCGGGAAGTCGCGGTTGGTGCAGGAGTTCTGCGATCGGGCGGGCGTTCCGTACCTCTACTACGCGGCGACGAAGGGCGAGTCGCCGGTTGAGGCGGTTGCTGATTTCTTCGCGGGGCTCCGCGCGTCGCGCCTTGGCCAATCGCAGGAGCTGATCCCGGAAGAATCCCCGACGGGATGGCCGGACGCATTTCGGGCACTTGCCTCGATGCTGCCACCATCGCCTGTCATCGTCGTCATCGACGAATTGCCATGGGCAGCCGAGCAGGACAGCCTCTTCGACGGGGCGCTTCAGACAGCCTGGGATCGGCTGCTCGCAAACCGGCCTGTGCTTCTCCTGCTCCTCGGCAGTGACCTGCACATGATGGAACGACTCACCGCCTACGATCGTCCGTTCTTCGGTCGGGCTGACAACCTCTTGCTCGGCCCATTGAATCCGGCCGAGGTGGGTATGGCGCTTGGTCTGGCGGCAATCGATGCCATCGACGCCCATCTCGTCACCGGTGGCCTGCCTGGGATCGTGCGCGCCTGGCCGAATGGAGTCAAGGCACTGGAATTCTTGGAAGTTGAATGCGAAGACCCGGCATCGCCGATGTTCGGCGTGCCCGAGGCGGCTTTGCTCGCGGAGTTTCCCTTGCCCGACGTGACTAGACGCGTCATAGAGGCGGTCGGAGGGGAGAACCGCGCGCACGCCAAGATCGCGTCCGACGCGGGTACCCGGGCGGGCGGGGTCCCGTCGGGCACGCTTTCGCCGATATTGCAGCGCCTAGTCGAGGAGAAGCGGGTCCTTGCCGTGGATGAGCCGCTGTCGGTGCGCCCGGGAAAGCCGCGGCTTTACCGGGTGGCTGATAGCAGCCTGCGTTTTCACCTGGCGATCGGTCGGGCGGCGCTGCAGTGGACGCTGCGAGGGCGGCCGTCATCGGCGGTAGCCCTCGTGCAGCGCCGCTGGCAGACGTGGCGCGGCCGGGCCGTGGAACCGGTGATCAGGCAGGCCCTGGAACGCGCGGCCGACAGCACGCCCTGGCCGGACGCGATCGCGGTTGGCGGCTGGTGGAACCGATCCTTCGACCCGGAGATCGATATCGTTGGCGCTGACCGATCCCCGATCGCCACGCAGGTCTACTACGCGGGCTCGGTGAAGTGGCTGGGCAGGCCGTTCGAGGACCGAGACCTGGCTGACTTGCAGAAGGGGGCAATGTCGATCCCCGGGTACTCGCATGGCGTGACCGGCCTGGTCGCGGTGTCTGCCGGTGGCGTAGCCACCGGGGCGGCGGCCCAGTTGACGCTGTGCTGGGGGCCGGAGGAAGTCGTCGCAGCTTACGAGTAGTTCAAAGCCCCGTCCTGAGGGCCTTCAGAGGCAATGCGTGGCGCTGGTCACGGTCATCCGGGCCTAGTGAAGCCGCCGGTGGCGGTAGCATTTCGGCTATCCCACCCGACCGCATGAGCGGACGCTTTGGCATATCCGTCGGCAGAGTGGGGTGGTGGACCACTAGGAGTTCGGGGCCAGAGATGGTAGCGATGATGCGGCGACGAAGCCGACGCCGGTCGGCACAGCGGCCGCCCGAGCTGGGCGCGGCGGCGCTTGAGTACGCCGCCATGGGCTGGCCGGTATGCCCGGGGGCGCATCCAAGCAACGGACTTGACGGGATCGGGATGCAGGAGCCGGGTCGAGCCTGCTCGTGCGACCGGGTCGGCTGCCCGGCGCCCGGCGCGCACCCGGTGTCACCAACCTGGCAGATGCAGGCGACCGTGGACAGCACCGTAATAGGACAGTGGTGGGAAACCCGTCCGGAGGCGAACGTGATACTCGTCACCGGGCGGGTTTTTGACGTTCTGGACGTCCCGGCGGTGGTCGGGGCGACCGCGCTCGCGCGGATGGCGGCGGCCGACGTCGAGACCGGGCCGGTCGCAGTACAGGGCGCGGACCGGATGCACTTCTACGTGGTGACCAGGGGCTCCCCAGTCGACGAGGACGAGTGGTGGTCCTGCGGTCTCGACTCCTCGCCGGACATGTTCACCCAGACCGAGGCGCTGCGCTGGCACTGCCGGGACAGCTACGTGCTCGCACCGCCCTCCAGGTACGGCAACAGCCAGGACGTACGCTGGGTCAGGCAGCCAGCGGGGCGACCGCTGCCCGACGCGCTGCGGCTGCTCGAATTCCTGGTTGACGCCTGCGAGGAAGAAGGCTAGTTCGTGATCTGGTGACCGCTCCGCCGAACTGTTCTCCCGTGCCGTCGAGGTGACCCCGGGGGGCGTGAACTCGCCGGTTCGCGCCTTCGGGCCGGTCGGCGGGGTGCCCAGGTTCATCGAGCGAGGCGCCGGGCCGTACCTCTTCGACGTGGACGGCCATCAGTACGTGGACCTCGTGTGCTCCTGGGGGCCGATGATCCTCGGGCACGCGCACCCGTCGGTGGTGGCCGCCGTGTCGGACGCGCTCGTCGCGCGGCACGTCGTTTGGGGCGGCCACTCCGGGCGAGGTTGAGCTGGCGGAAGAGATCATCGCGCGGGCGCCGGTGGAGCAGGTCCGGCTGGTCAACTCGGGCACCGAGGCCACCATGTCCGCGCTCCGGCTGGCCCGGGGCTACACCGGCCGGTCGCTGGTCGTGAAATTCGCCGGGTGCTACCACGGGCACGTGGACGCGCTGCTCGTCGCGGCCGGGTCCGGGGTGGCGACGCTCGGCCTGCCGGACACGCCCGGGGTGACCGGCGCATCCGCGGCCGACACGGTGGTGCTGCCGTATAACGACGCGGCGGCCGTCACGGCGCTGTTCGCGGCGCGCGGCGGCGAGATCGCCTGCGTGATCACCGAGGCCTGCCCGGCCAACATGGGCGTGGTCCCGCCCGCCCCCGGCTTCAACGAGCTGCTCAGGTCGCTCTGCGACGATTCCGGCGCGCTGCTGATCATGGACGAGGTGCTGACCGGCTTCCGGGTCTCCCCGTCCGGCTGGTACGGGCTCGACGGGCGTGCGCGGTGACCTGGTGACGTTCGGCAAGGTGATGGGCGGCGGGCTGCCCTGCGCCGCGTTCGGCGGGCGCGCGGAGATCATGTCCAGGCTCGCCCCGGTCGGCCCCGTCTACCAGGCGGGCACGCTGTCGGGTAACCCGCTGGCGACCGCGGCCGGGCTGGCCACGCTCCGCGCCTGCACGCCCGAGGTCTACGCCGCGGTCGACCCGTTCGCCGGCGCGCTCTCCAAGCTGGTCTCGGCCGAGCTCGCCGCCGCCGGCGTGCCGCACTACCTGTCGACGGCGGGCAGCCTGTTCACGGTCTTCCTCGGCCGCACCGACCCGGTGACCGACTTCGCCGACGCCAAGGACCAGTCCACCGCCGCCTACGCCGCGTTCTTCCACGCCATGCTCGACGGCGGCGTCTACCTCCCGCCGTCCGCCTTCGAGGCCTGGTTCACCTCCGCCGCGCACGACGAGGAAGCGCTGTCCCGCATCGCCGACGCCCTGCCCGCCGCCGCGCGCGCCGCGGCGGCGGTCCTCGGCGCCTAGGCGATTTGCTCGCCACTTAAGCTCTGCTCCGTCACGTTTCTCACTGGCTCTCTCACGCACCTAACGGCGCGCGCAGAGAGCGTGTCAGGATTGCGCGTCAGGGCCGGGGGCAACAGCTCCCCCGGGATGGACGGGAAGTGTTGTCTGATGGCCATGCGCAATGTCATCAGCACGCTCAACCCCGACGGCACCGAGGTCATGGGGCCGGGAGTCCTCATGTACCACTATCCGGCGAACGACATCATGAACGGCAGCCTGCTGACCGTTGAGAGCAACCACTTCGCGTGCTCAAGTCGCGCGGCGCGATCCTGAACGTGTACGAGACCGGCCAGTACCCGGTGGAGACGCCGCAGCGGCCGCTGATCGGCAGCATGCAGCAGGCGTTCTACGGCGGTCAGTCGCCGTGGCAGTACGAGGTCACTGTTCGTCTCCCGCGCCAAGAGCGTCGCCAAGGCGAAGGGCGTCGCGCTCTCGCGGGAGCTCGCCGAGCTCGTCTACGACGTGGACTACTACGTGCACGTGGACACCGCGCAAGACGCGGTCAAGCTGGTGACGCACATGCCCTACGCCGGGCACATGCTGACCACCGAGGCGCTCAACGCCTACGCCGGCCCCGTCGTCGAGCAGTCGGTCAACCAGCTCGTCCAGGTGACGCCGCTGGAGCAGGTCAACGAGCGGATCCACGACATCACCGAGCTGGTCCGCGGCCACCTGCAGGACTTCCTGTCCATCTACGGGATCATGCTCAACGACGTGAAGGTGCTGATCAGGCCGCGCGACGAGCGGATGCGCGAGCTGATCTCGCTGCGCGCGTTCGGCCTGTCGGAGCTGGACGCCGTCCGCTACTACGTCGCGATGAAGATGGCCGAGCATGGCCTGGTCTCCGCGCCGAACATGGCGGTCGGCCTGCCGTTCAACATCGGCCTGACCGGCCTGCCGCCCGCCGTGCCCGGCGTCCGACGGCGCCACGGCGACCCCCGGTCGTCGACCTGGCCAGTGACTCAGTGGCCGACACCGATCGCCGACCGGCTGCGCAGCCTGCTCGCGTCCGACGTCTACACGACGAAGGGCAGGCTGCGCGCCGACGACCTGCTCGTCAGGGAGCGGGTCGCCCGCAGCCTCGGCGAGGCGGCCGCCCGGCTGCGGGACCTGGCCAGCCAGTGGCGGGCCGACCGGGTACCCCCGTCAACCAGGGAGAACCCGTTCCCGTCGGCCGAGGTGATGGCGCCGCTGCGCCAGGCCGACCGGCTTGGCAAGGACATCGACAACGTGGCGACCGCGGTGCGCGGGCTGCCGCTGCTGCCCGAGGACAAGGTATGGGACCGGGTGCGCCGCGCCGGCCTTGACGAGCTGCTCCAGTTCGACTGGGCGCTGGTCAGCGAGGCGGACGCGCTGGCCGGACAGCTGGCCGGCCGCCCCGGACCTCGGCGCGGTGGACCCAGCCGCTGCATCGCAGCAACTGAGGCGGCTGACAGCGGCCATCGCCGACCGCCGGCGCTACATCGAGGTCATCGTCTTACCAGGGGAGTCAAGCGCGTTGGAGGTCGGTTGCGGCCGGTAGGCTGGCCGGGCTATGGCTGAGATCACTGTTGTTCACCTGCTGAGGCACGGTGAAGTGCACAACCCGGACCACATCCTGTACGGGCGGCTGCCGGGGTACCACCTGTCGGCCAACGGGCGGATGATGGCCGCCGCCGCCGCCGACTACTTCGAGGGGCGGCCGGTAGCCGCCGTCTTCGCGTCGCCGCTTGAGCGGGCGCAGGAGACCGCGCAGCCGGTGGCCGAGCGACTCGGGCTCCCGATCATCACCGACGATCGGCTGATCGAGTCGGGGAACGTGCTCGAGGGCAAGGCCGTCAGCCTGGCCAGCCTCGGGCTGAACCCGCTGAACTGGCGGTACCTGTGGAACCCGTTCCAGCCGTCCTGGGGCGAGCCGTACGCCAAGGTCGTCGCGCGGGTGCGCGAGGTCATTGACCGGGCCAGGGACGCCAGCCGGGGCCGGGAGGCGGTGTGCGTCAGCCATCAGCTGCCGATCTGGGTGAGCCGCCTGGCCGCCGAGGACCGGCGCCTGTGGCACAACCCGAGCAGCCGCCAGTGCGCGCTCGGTTCAGTCACCAGCCTGACCTTCGACGGAGACCAGCTCACCGGGGTTTCCTACGCGGTGCCGCCCCGCCAGCAGGTCGCCGACGCCGATAGGGCACAATAGGTCCGACGTACTACCCCTTGTAGGAGACGTTAGGGACCTGTCGTGTTCAAAGCCAAGCGCCGCACGGTCGTCACAACGACCACCGCCGTCTTCGTACTGCTGGTTGCCGCGCTGGTGGTCACCGTGGTTACCCACGGGAACGGCGAGGCCAGTGACACGATGGTCGCCTACCCCGTCGGCCAGCGGCCGGCCGCGCCCGAGTTCACCGCAACCTCGCTGACCGACGCGCCGATCAACTTCGCGAGCTACCGCGGCAAGATCGTGGTGCTCAACGTCTGGGGCTCGTGGTGCCCGCCGTGCCGTGGCGAGGGCCAGACGCTCAAGTACCTCGACGAGCAGTACGGCCCCGAGGGGGTCGCCTTTCTCGGTGACGATATCGAGGACACCCCCACCAACGCGCTGGGCTTCCTCCGCAGCGAGGGCATCACCTATCCGAGCGTGAACGACTCGAACGGGACTGTGGAGCAGCGACTCTCCTTGGCGGTGCCGATCTCCGGCACGCCCACGACCCTGGTCATCGACAAGACCGGGCACATCGCAGGGATGATCGACGGGGCGGTCACGTACCCGGAGGTCACCACCCTGCTGCGAGACGCGGGGGTGACCCAGTGACCGATGTGCACTCGCCTGCCTCGAAGGCCGCGCCCAAGTCGGAAGCCGCGGACCTGGAACGCGAAGCCACGCGTGCGTTCGGCACCGGCCCGGCCGAACTGGCGGAGAGCGGAAGCGGCGGGACCTCGCGGCCGTCGGGGACCGGGGCGGGCTGGGGGCGCTGGGCGTGGCGGCAGCTCACCTCCATGCGGACCGCGCTCATCCTGCTCTTCCTGCTCGCGCTCGGGTCGGTGCCCGGCTCCATCCTGCCGCAGGAGGGGGCCGACCCGGCGTCGGTGACGCAGTACTTCCAGTCGCACCCGGGGCTCGCGCCGTGGCTGAACCGCCTCGGGCTCTTCAACGTGTTCGCCTCGCCCTGGTTCGCGGCGGTCTACCTGCTGCTCTTCGCCTCGCTTATCGGGTGCGTGGTGCCGCGGACGTTCAAGCTGGTCGGCTCGGCGCGGACGCCGCCGCCGCGCGCTCCGAGGAACCTGGCGCGGCTGCCGCTCTCGGTGACGTACGCGTCAGCGCTGGCGCCGGCCGAGGCGGTCGACGCGGCCGCCTCGGTGCTCGGGGGTCAGCGGTTCCGGCTCCGGCGGCCCGCCTCTGGTGACACCGGCCAGTGGGTCGCCGCCGAGAAGGGGTACCTGCGCGAGGTCGGCAACCTGCTCTTCCACCTGTCGCTGCTCGGCGTGCTGCTCTCGATCGCGCTCGGCGGGCTCTTCGGCTACAAGGCTGACGAGCTGGTCGTCCAGGGACACGGGAACGGGTTCAGCGATACTACCGCCCAGCTGGCCGAGTTCCATCCGGGACGGCTGGTGTCCGGGTCTGACCTGGCGCCGTTCTCCCTCACGCTCGACAAGTTCACGGCCAGCTACATCGACTCGGGTGCGTCCATCGGGCAGCCGTCGGCGTTCAACGCTGACGTGACCTACACGGCCACGCCCGGGGGGACCGCGAAGAATTACGACATCCAGGTCAACCACCCGCTGTCGGTGGACTCGGCGAAGGTGTACCTGATCGGCCACGGGTACGCGCCGGTGTTCAAGGTGACGGGCGCCAACGGCGCTGCCTACAACGAGGCCACGCCGTTCATTCCGGCCAACACCAACACCATGCTCTCCGATGGCGTGGTGAAGGCGCCGAGCGCCTCGCTCGGCTTCATCGGCGTGTTCGTGCCGACCGCTTTCATGACCTCGACCGACCAGCTCGAGTCGATCTTCCCGGCCGCGACCAACCCGATGGTGTCGCTGATCGGCTACTCAGGCAACCTCAACATGAACGGCGCGCCGCAGAGCGTCTACCAGCTCGACACCACCGGTATGGCGAAGATCTCGGGGTCGCCGCACCTGATGTCGCCCGGGTCGACCTGGAAGCTGCCGGGCAAACTCGGGTCGATCACCTACGTCGGGACCGAGCAGTGGGTGAGCCTGGCGATCACCTACGACCCGGGGCAGGTGCCCGCGCTCGTCTGCGGCCTGCTGTCGCTGGCCGGACTGCTGCTGTCGTTCTTCGTGCGGCGGCGGCGGGTCTTCGTCCGAGCGGTACCAGGGCCGGGCGGCACCGGCTCGGTCGTCACCGTCGGCGGCCTGACCAGGACCGACGCCAGCGGCGGGTTCGAGGACGAGTTCGCCACCCTGTCCGCCGACATCGCCGACGCCTCGTCGCCCGGTGCGGTGCCTTCGCTTGCCGCTGAGCTGGCCGCTGAGTCTGCGACAGCGGCTGAACCCAACAAGCCTGAGCCTAACAACCAGTCAGAAACGGGAGCGTGAGGCTCGTGTCCGTCAACCTCGGATTGGCGCACGTCAGCACCGACTTCATGATCGCGGCGCTGCTTATCTACTCGCTCGCGTTGCTCGCCTTCGCGGGCGACTACGCCTTCGGACGGCCGCGCCGGAAGGCGGCGACGGCCGCGGCGCCGGTCGCCGAACGCGCCGCGCAGTTCGCGGCGGTGGGCGCGGTTTCTGCGGGCGCGGCGGCTTCGGACGGCGCGGCGCGTGACGGCGCCGTGCTCGATGCGCCGGCTCCGGCGGTGACCGGCGGGCCCGCGGGCCCCGCGAACCCCACGGGGTCGGCAGCGCGGCCGGAGCGGCCGGCGGGCGCGTTCCGGTCGATCCGGGAGGCGGGGCCGTGGGTCGTCGCCGCAGCCTCGCTGAGCTGGCTCGGCATTCTCGCGCACGTCATCGCGGTCACCACCAGAGGGCTGGCGGTCCACCGCGCCCCCTGGGGCGATATGTACGAGTTCATCACCGCGCTGACCTGCGTGGCCGCGCTCTTCTTCGGCTACATACTGATCAAGTACCGGGCCTGGTCGCTCGGCGTGTTCGTGATGGGCGCGATCGTCATCGCGCTCGGGCTCGCCGAGACGCTCATCTACACCCCGGCCGGGCCGCTCGTGCCGGCCCTGCAGTCCTACTGGCTGTCCATCCACGTCACCGCGATGACGCTCTCGAGCGGCACCTTCTTCGTGGCGGCCGTGCTCGGCGTCATGTACCTGGTCACCGAGCGGTACCGGAAGCGGGTCGCCGCGGGGAAGGCCAAGCCCAACCCGCTGCTCGACCGCATCCCGGCGGCGGCGCAGCTGGACAAGCTGACCTACCGCGCGGTCGTCTTCGGGTTCCCGATCTGGACGTTCGGGGTCATGGCCGGCGCCATCTGGGCGGACCAGGCGTGGGGCCGGTACTGGGGCTGGGACCCGGTCGAGACCTGGGCGTTCATCACCTGGGTGATCTACGCGGCCTACCTGCACGCCCGGGCCACGGGCGGCTGGCGCGGCGCCCGCGCGCACTACATCCAGCTGATCGCCTTCGCCAGCCTGCTGACCAACATCTTCGTGATCCAGATCTTCGTCACCGGCCTGCACTCTTACTCCGGCGTGTCGTAAGGATCGGCTTACCCGGCTTACCCGGCTTACTCGACGGGACCCCGCTTACTCGGCGGGGTCCCGCTTTAGTGCTTTACTCGGTGGGGCCCCGCTTTACTCTGCGGGGTCCGTGGGGCTGCCGTGGATGCGCTGGGCTAGCTGCCGGAGGAACTCCGGATCGTCGTCCGGTCCCCTGGGTATGGTCCGTCCGATGCGGTCGCGAGCGCCACCGCGGCCTCGGCCGTCGGGGCGGGAGCGGCCCGCCGGGTGACGGGACAGGGCCGCGTCGGCGGCGCTCTCGTTCGGGTCCGTGGGGTCGGTCGGCGCCGTCGGCGGGCGCGGGTACCAGAGGACGTTGGCGCCATTGCGATCGATGATTATCAGGTTCGTGGCGTCGGCCGACGACCACTGATGTGAACGCCAGTTCCTGCGGGCGATCATCCAGGCGATGGCGCCCGCGATCGGCGTCACGGCAATGACGACAATCCAGGTGCGCTTGCGCCAACCGGGGAACGCCTCGGCTGGCGTGATGGCCGCGTCTGTGAGGCAGTAGAGCCAGCAGCCTGCCAGGAACAGGACAAAAAGGACACCTGACAGCAACATGGCGAAAGCCTAACCTTCAGGTTGCTATCGCGTGTCATGAACGCTCATATTTTCCCACCAGCATGTTTAGCCGTGGTCTGTCACCCGGGGTGACGTCCGGGCCGTTTCGGAATACCCTGGGCTTTGGCGCGAAAACAGGGAGTCCCAGAATGCGGCTACGCCTATTCGAGCGGCTCAGCCGACTCGTCGGCTGGCGTCCCGGATCGCAGGGCGGTGGCAGTGGGAGGTCGGGAGACTCCCGGGCTGACGGAGCGGAAGTCGGCGGCAGGCACCGGCGGAACACCGATGCCGGTTCCGGGCAGCGCCGGTCTCCGGTAGCGCGCGCGCGCCAGCGGTCTGAGATGCCACCCTTGCAGCCCCCGGCGGGGCTCTCGCGGCGCTCGCAGCAGCGCGGGGCAGGGCCGGGAGCAAGCCCGATGCCGCGCTCCCCGAACGGACCTGGCCGCAGTCCCGCGCTACCGCCGCTGCCGAGGAACTACTCGCCGACTGCGGGAGGCGGCGGGGGCGTTGGCCGGGCGCGGATCCGGGAAGCGCCGCCGTTCGGCGCGGCCCCGGTGGAGACGGCCACCCGCGGTCAAGCCGTCCCGCGCGGACAAGATGGTGCGAGCCAGCCGCCCGCCGACGCGGCCCCACGGCAGCCTTGGTACCAGGTTGTCGGCGGCCCGGCCGGCCGGGCGCAGGCCAGCCAGGCGGCAGCGCAACCCGCCGCTGCGCAGGGCGTTGCTGGGCAGGCTGCCTGGCAGGCGGGAGTACCGCGGTCCGGCCCGGGGGCAGCCAGGGGGAAGGTCGCGCGTGACCCGAGCATGGACGCGCTGCCGTTCGCCGCGCCGCATCCGCGCGGTCACACGGTGGCCAACGATGGCCGGCAGCACTGCGGGCCGCTTGAGAAGATCCTGCGGCGGCAGTGGGACGCTGCGACGACCGCCCCGCCGCCGCAGGCGATCGCCGCCATCTCGCGGCTCGCCGAGTTCCCGAGAGCACTGCAGGAGAAGCTGGCCGAGGGGCTCGATGGCATCTACGTGGGCGCGGGCGGGGTGCCTGACCTCGACGATATGGGCGGGCTGCACGGCGTCCAGCTGCCGTCGGGGGCGGCGACGTGGGACGCCTGCGCCGGCGCCTACGGCGACCGCAAGATCGTGGTGGGCACCCGCCCCTCGCCCACCCCGGACGTGATGTGCCACGAGGTCGGCCACGCGCTCGACGACCTGGACAGCCCGCCAGGAAAGTGGCAATCCGACTCGCCTGAGTTCAAGAACATTTATGATCAATGCCAGCCATACATAGCAAGTGACTTTCATCGCCAGCGCGGCGGACTTGGCCGCAAGGAGTTCTTCGCGGACTCGTTCGCTGCAATCGCATCGGCGCAGCGCCCGGCACTTGTCGATATGCTGAGCGGCAACACCCGGCTCGCGCTCCAGGTCATGCTGTACTTCAACAGGCGTTATGGCATCTAGGGTGAACTGCGATGTTCGTGATACGACTACCGAACGGGAACCTTCAGGTTCCGCATACCGCCATCCACACCG
Organism: uncultured Actinomycetota bacterium; assembly: GCA_963778435.1. Taxonomy (GTDB): domain Bacteria; phylum Actinomycetota; class Actinomycetes; order Streptosporangiales; family Streptosporangiaceae; genus Trebonia. The sequence goes on along the minus strand of CAVZUX010000032.1, from coordinate 10,628 downwards.
GGGAGGGGCGGATCATCGGCGATGTATACGTGGAGATCGGCCCCCAGGACGCTGACTACGCCAGGCTCGCCGCGCAGGCCCTCACCCCCGACGAGGTAGCGCAGCGCAAAGACCAGTGGCGTGACGGCGACGCGGCGCTGCTCCGGGAGTTCAAGGAGTTCGCCCGGCTCGTCGGAGACCAGTACTGGCCGGGAACCGATCCTGAGGCCGAGCCCGAGTAGTCAGCGCGCCTCCGGCCAGCCGAGTGCGCCCGGTGGCAGGGGCGAGCCAGGCACCGCCCTGCGGGGGCGGGTGCCCGGCTGAAGTTCCGCGTTGCCTAGGATGCGGCTGTGTGTCCTTCGGATGAAACCTCACCGTCGCCGCGAAGCAGCGCGCGCACCTCGGATTCCCGGAACCGTCGGTGCCCGCCGGGCGTGCGGATGCTGGTGATCCGTCCCGACGCTGCCCACCGCGTGACGGTCTTAGGGTCCACCCGGAACAGGGCGGCTACCTCCCCCGGGGTGAGCAGCCGCTCATTGTTGCCGTCCACGTTCCATCTCCTCGTACTCGTCGGAGTATGCCCATAGTTTGGCGACAAACGGGTACTTTCTGCCTAGATTTCTGGAAATTAGCCTAGCGATTCACTGGTCGCTCTGGGTGACTTGCGAAGTATCTGTGCCCTGACGTGGCGGTAGACGGACACTGAGCCTGGACTAGGCTAGCGGGGTGGCTGACCTTGTTTCGCTCAATGAGATACGCGCTGCTGCTAAGCGGTTGCTTGGCGTGTCCGTCCGCACGCCGCTTGTCCCGTTCCCCGGTGCCGCAGCGGCCGTCGGACCGCCCGCGCTGCTGATCAAGCCCGAGTCGCTCCAGCCGACCGGCGCGTTCAAGCTCCGCGGCGCCTACAACGCCATCAGCACGCTGCTCGCCGGCGAGCAGCCGATGGACTCCGACCCGGCGGACCCGCAGGCGCGGCCGTCCGGGGTGGTCGCGCACTCAAGCGGCAACCACGGGTTCGCCGTCGCCTACGCCGCCGCGCTGCTTGGCATCCCCGCCGCGATCGTCGTGCCGGACACCGCCCCAAGGGTCAAGACCGACCTGATCAAGGCCGTCGGCGCGGAGATCGTCACGGTCGCGCCCACGCTCGCCGCGCGCATCGAAGCGTCCGGGCAGATCGCGCGCGACCGTGGCTACGCCGAGATACCGCCGTTCGACGACAGGCGCGTGATCGCAGGGCAGGGCACGATCGGCCTGGAGATCGCCGAGGATCTGGCCGGGCTCCGGTTCGCCGGCCGCCGTCCTGGTCCCCATCGGCGGCGGCGGAATGGTGTCAGGCATCGCCGTGGCCGTTAAGGCCCTGCTGCCGGGGACGCGGGTCATCGGCGTCGAGCCGGAGTTCGCCGCCGACGCGAGGGAGTCGCTGCGGGCCGGCCAGCGGATCGCGTGGGCGGCGGCCGACACCGCCAGGACCAAGGCCGATTCGCTCCGCGTGGAGCAGGTCGGCGAGCTGACCTTCCCGCATATCCAGGCGCTCGTTGATGACATCGTGACGGTCAGCGAAGCGGAGATCCTCGCGACGGTGCGGCGACTAGCGCGTGAGGGCCGCCTGGTGGCGGAACCGGGCGGCGCGGCCGCGGTGGCGGCGGCGCTGTTCCGGGACCCTGCCGAGCTGGGGCTGATCTCAGGCGGAACGACCGCCCCGGTGGTCGCCGTGCTCTCTGGTGGCAACATCGACCCGACCCTGCTGGCCGACATCCTGCGGGACTAGTCCTACACTGGGTAGTGCTATGAGAACCGCATTTGCCTACACCTGCGCCCGGATCATCATGTTCGGTGCCTCGGTCATGGTCCTCTTCTGGGCCGGGGCACGTGGCGTCCTCCTGCTCGGTCTTGCCCTCGTCATCAGCGCGCTGCTCAGCTACGTGCTGCTCAACAAGCAGCGCCAGATCATCGCGGCCAAGCTGAACGGCCGGCTGAGCCGGGTCGGCGCGAAGGCCAGCGAACTCAGCCGGCGCCTCGACGCGGGCACCCGCGCCGAGGACGATGAGGAAGCCGGAACCGGGGACGCGGTCGATTCCGAGCACTTCGTGGGATAACGGGCGGCCTTACGCCAGCCAGCCGCTGCGGCTGAGTTGCCTGAGCACTGCCGCGACCGCGTCGTGCCGGGAGACCCGCGACGTGTCGATCACCACGTCCGCGTCCTCCGGCTCTTCGTAGGGGTCGGAGATCCCGGTGAACGAGCCGATCACGCCGGCCCGCGCCTTCGCGTACAGGCCCTTACGGTCGCGCGCCTCGCAGACCTCGAGCGGCGTCGAGACATGCACGAGCACGAAGTCGCCAACCTCGGAGACCATCCTCCGCACCCGCTCGCGGGCCGCCGCGTACGGGGCGATCGGCGCGCAGATCGCGATCCCGCCGTGCCGCGCGATCTCGGCGGCCACGTACCCGATGCGGGCGATGTTCAGGTCCCGGTCCTCCCGCGAGAACGTCAGCCCGGCGGAGAGCAGCTGCCGCACCAGATCGCCGTCGAGCAGCGAGACCGTCCGGTCGCCCCGCTCAAGCAGCGCGTCGCGCAGGTCCCTGGCGAGGGTGGATTTGCCGGAGCCGGACAGGCCGGTGCAGAAGATCACGACTCCGCGCGCTGACCTCGGCGGCCGGGCCCGGCGCAGCTCACCGGCCACGTCGGCCGGCATCAGCCAGGCGGGGAACGGTTCGCCGGAGTCGAGCAGTTCGCCGAGCTCGCTGTCGGACAGCTCGTCCCGCTCAAGACCAGGCTCGATGAGGCCGAGCGGCCGCCAGACCTCCGCCAGCGGGTCGTACGCCCACTCGCCTTCGGTCAGGATTTCCAAGCCGAGCTTGCTGAAGTCAAAATCCTCGTCGCCCGAACGGTCCCGTGGTGCCCCTGTCGACCGCCGAGCATCCGCCAGCAGGTGGGTCGCCCCGTAGGCGGCAGCGACGACGGCACGGGCCCGCAGATCGTCGGCGGGGGTGCCCTGCGGCGGCAGCGGCACGGGGACCACGAGCGTTCCGTCGGGCAGCTGACGGGCGGCGGCGCGGACGGCGCGGACCAGCGCTTCCGGCCGGACGACCACATCGGCCGGGCCGGCCACCAGCGGCAGCAGCAAGATGCGGGCGCGCAGCTGGTCGGTCAGGTGCCTGAGCTGGCCGAGCTGACGCAGGCCGAGCGGTCGCCTGGTCGCGAGCGCGAGCACAGGCCCGCTGCCGAGCTCGGCGCGCACGTCGGCGGGACGTCGGCGGAGCGCGCGAAACGGACCGTGCTCGGGCGCGCGCAGCGCGGTGACCGGTCCGGCCAGCCGGAGAGCGCCGTCGGCGTCGCGCCGCTCGGTGATCTGCATCACGGCGAGCGGCGACCCTTCTGGGTCCTGCAGCACCAGGTGGTCGGCGTCGCTGGGGAGGGCGCTGGCCGGGACGGTGAGCGTGACCGGGATCGGCCAGGGCGTGCCGTCGGCCAGCTCGCCTCGGGATGCGACGGCGGACAGATCCGCGGTAGCGAGATACCCGGTCAGCGGCCCGAACGCGCCAGAGGTGAGCAGCTCAAGCTCGCCGAGCTGCTCCTCGCTTGGGGTCCAGGCTGGCCAGTCGGCCAGCTCTGGTGGCAACCGGTCAGCCGTCACGTACGCCTCCGTATTCGCGGGTCTGGGGCGACGCCCTGGGTCAGACGACGCGGGCGAAGCGGTCCAGCGGCTTGCGGATCACGTAAAGCAGCTCATCGTGGCCGTCGGTGAAGCGTCCTCGGGTCAGCCAGGAGATGGCGGCGCAGGTGATTCGCACCGACGATGATAGCCCGCCCGCGAGGGCGGGGCGGGTCAGCTCCTTGCTGCGCGCGGCGATGACAAGGCCGTGAAGCAGCGAATAGGACCTGATGCCCTCGTCGCAGACCGCCTTCTCGTACACGGGCCTGAACGGGCCGGGGAGGCCGGGGCGGAACCGGGACCAGACGAGGTTCCGGGCTGGAGCTGGCAGCAGGCGGTCCAGCAGCGCCGCCGAGCTGTGCCTGTCGCCGGTCCGCAGCAGGAGGAGGCCGCCCGGCTTGAGCGCGCTGACCAGCCGGTCGAGCACGAGCTCGACGTGGTGGACGCGCTCGAGCAGCAGCGCGCAGTAGACAACGTCGTAGGAGCGCTGCGGGATCGGGACCGTGCGCAGGTCGCCGGTGATCACATCGTCATAGGCGGACTGCGTGTCCCGCAGCACCCGCCGGGCGAGCGGGTTGTCATCATCGACGGCAGTGACCGAGATCCCGAACCCGCCCTCGGTGAGCTCACCGATACCGAGCTCGCGCAGCGGCGCCAGGCAGCCGGCCTGCAGCAGGCTGACCGGCCGGCCAGGCTCTGCAACACGTAGTCGCGCAGCGGCTCGGCGAAGAACCGGTTGATTGCCGGTTGGGTGCCGGGCGTCCCACGCTCCGCAGTAGTCATGAACTTATAGTAATTGAATAACTACAGAGTGCATCGTATTTCGCGCGGCGCCCCGCTTACGGTCCCGGCGCGCTACGGTACGTAACATCACAAACCGCCAGCCTGCCGGGTCCCTGAGATGTAAGGTATAAGGTGCGGCGTGCGAAGTTGCTACTAGATGGTGAGTTTTGTCCATAAATCCCCCATGTGATTCCCATGAAGGTGCTCCTTTGTGCGTACGTGACGACATCTCGGTGGTGATCTGTGCCTACTCGGAGGACCGATGGGAGCAGCTCTGCGCGGCGGTCGACTCGGTGCACCGCCAGTCGCTTTCGAGCAGGGAGATCATCCTCGTTTGCGACCACAATCCAGCACTCTGCGACCGGGCGCGGGACGCGTTCCCGGGCGTAACCGTAGTGGAGAATCGCGAACCGGGTGGCTTGTCAGGTGCCCGCAACACCGGGGTTGCGCTTGCCAGCGGACAGATCGTCGCTTTCCTTGATGACGACGCGACCGCGCACGAGGACTGGCTGAAGTTCCTCGTCGACAACTACCGGAACGCTCTCGTCATGGGCGTTGGGGGTCTGACCCTCCCCAATTGGAAGACATCCTGCCCCCGCTGGTTCCCGACCGAGTTTCTCTGGGTAGTCGGATGTAACTACCTCGGCATGGCGCCCTCGGGCGCGCCGGTACGGAACCTGATAGGCGCGAACATGTCATTCCGCCGCGAGGCATTCGCGCTAGTCGATGCCGGGTTCGTGGTAGGGATCGGGCGGTCGGCGGACTCCCGCCCGTTCGGCTGCGAGGAGACCGAGTTCTGCATCAGGCTGGCCCAGCGATCACCAGGAGCACTGCTCGTGACGGACCATCGCGCGGTGATCTCACATCTCGTCCCTGATAGCCGGTGCACGTTCTCTTACTTCGTGTCGCGTTGCTACGCGGAGGGCGTCTCGAAGGCGCGGGTAACCGCGAACGTCGGGATCGGTGACGCACTGTCCTCGGAGCTTTCCTATGTGACGCGCACACTGCCACGTGGGATAACACGGGGCGTGGCGGATGCGTTCCGTGGCGACGTCTCCGGTCTGGGCCGGGCGACCGCGATCGTCATCGGGCTTGCCGTGGCCGCCGTCGGATTCCTGAAGGCCAATACCCGTCGCGTACCCGTCGCGCGGCGTGCTAAGCCAGGCCGCAGGGACTCGGATTGGGTGACATGTCCGGCCCAAGGGCGACCGGAGGCTATGCTGTCAAACCTGTACCAAATCTTAAGAAGAGGCAAGATGCCCGGTATCGCCCCGCTAGGCTTCTGGCTCATATTCAATAAACCACTCGTACCCGTCCTATGTCAGGAGGACCATGCTGCCTGAAGACCGGGATCACCGTCGGACGGTCGAAGCACGGGATCCCTTCCAGTCCGCCGGCCCCAGGGACGAGACCCAGCCCGTTGACGACCGTGGTCACCGTCGGCGTGGTGCTCGAAGGAAGAGCGGACACGGCCTCTCTAAGCAGGTAGTGGCCACGCTTTCAGGCGTCGTGATCATCGCTGCGGCGGCCGGTCTCGGTATCGCAGTCAGACTCCATTCGGCCAAAGCCGCGGCCGCACTCCATTCGGACAAAGCCGCAGCCGCACCCCATGTGGTCAAAGTTGCGAAAGCGGTGGCAGCGCCACCAAAGTCATGGCAGCTGAAATTCGATCCAAGCTTCGCTGGTCAGAGCATCGACACCAGCGTATTCGGCACCTGCTACCCCTGGTCCACTGCTGCCGTCGGCTGTACTAATTACGGGAATACGAGCGACGAGGAGAAGGAATGGTACCTCGCGTCGCAGGACCAGGTTAGCGGTGGTACTCTGCACCTAGTAGCGCAACGGGAGTCCACTCCTGGGATTAGCCAGAAGGGTGCGCCCGAGAAATACGAATGCCGATCCGGCATGATCACCACTTACCCTGGCTTCAATTTTGAGTACGGTTATGTGCAGGTAGTCGCCAAGATTCCATTCGCTAATGGGCTATGGTCCGCCATCTGGCTCGCCGCCACGAACGAGAAGTGGCCGCCAGAGGTCGACCTCCTTGAGCACTGGCACAGCGATGCACAGGGCAAGGTCTACCTACATCCGCTGTCCGGGATCCGGCAGGGCGGTCCTGTCAGCACGCCGGACCTGTCCCAGGGGGAGCACACCTTCGCCCTCAAGTGGACCCCGACGCAACTCACCTGGTACTACGACGGCAATCAGGTTTTCAGCACGACCACCGGCGTCCCGCACCAGTCGATGTATCTGATCGCCAACTTGGCAGACGATACCCTCACGCCAGGCAATTGCTCCGGAGTGATGAGCATCAAGTCAATCAAGGTGTGGCAGCCTGCCAGCTGACAAGCATTCGGCGGGCAGAGGGACCTCTCCGACTTGGAGCGGCCTTCATAAGGGAGCGCTGGGCCTACAGGAATAACGTGGCGGTCGGCCTGCAAGGCTCCGGGCCGACCGCTACGTGTCCGTGACTAGTCAGCGGGTTTCGCGGACAGGCTCGCCTGCCTGGACGCCAATCAGCAGCTCGGGAGCAGGAGTCGCAGCGGGAGCAGGAGTGGTGATCGCTTCCGGCATGGACTTCGTTGTTGGCCGCACAGACTTTCGTGCCCGCCCCGATGCAGAGAACCGCTCGTGGATGATGAACTTCGCGATACGCAGTCCGTCTCGGACGACATGCAGGTTGCTGACCCCGTGCAGCCGGTTGTGCTCGTGGCTGGGAATCTCCTGAATCAGGAGGCCGATCTTCGCCGCCCGGACGTTCATCACCGTCTCGATCTCGAACCCGTCGGCGTTCAGGTCGAGCTTCGACAGGTGCTTCGCCCAGAACGCGTTGTAGCCATAGCAGAGATCCGTATAGCGCGTGCCGAAAAGGCGGTTCACGAGTGTACTGAGGATCCGGTTACCAAGATGGCGCGCGAACGTGATGTCATCGCTGCCACCTCCGCTGGCGAACCTCGACCCCTTTGCGAAGTCGGCCCCGGTGGTGAGGGCGGCGATGAAGCGCGGGATCTCTAGGCCGTCGGTGGACCCATCGGCGTCCATCATGACGATGATCTCGCCCTTGGCCGCCTCGAATCCCGCCTTCAAAGCGTCGCCCTTGCCTCGCCCCCGTTGCCGGACAATCTTCACGCCAGGGTTTAGCTTCTCAGCCATGGCCACGGTGTCATCGGTTGAGTGACCGTCCACCAAGACGATCTCATCAACCCACTCCGGGATCCTTCCGAAAACATGCTCAAGGTTTCGCTCTTCGTTCTTGGCCGGTATGACAACGCTGATACTCGGGACTACTCCGAATCCCTTGCCGATGGCACGGTATCCGCCGAGTTCACTACGTGCCGACACATCATCCATATGTCCACCCCAAGATTTGAGAAGTCCCGCCGCGGCCGTACATGGCCGTGCAGCGCGTTGACGACGCCTAGATGACTCATGAGGGACACCCAACCGCCCTGCGAGATAACAAAACCGGCACATGACGTCACCGTGATGTACCTAAGTTGCCTCGGTCGGGTCCCAACTACCCCTCTAAGCTCACTATCGAACAGACAACCCGCACGGAAGCATAGCAGTCAGGGTCAACACACGGCAGAGTTCTCCGAACTTTGCCTATTTCACACGAAGTAGCCAAAGCGCGACGTTCAGCTAATTCCCTGGGTGATTGAAACCGTGTGCGCAGGCGACAATAGACCGTGACCTGGCCGGTAGGCAGCGAGCCCGTTGTCGCGACGACGTCACGGTCAGTTCTGCGGCTGCCAGACCTTGACGGACTTGATGTCCATCGAGCCGGTGCAGGCGCCAACGGCCGTGCTCGTGTCGGCCAGGTTCATGATGAGATACATCTTCTGCTGCGGTACGTGCGCTGTCGTGGAGAACACCTGGCGGCCGTCGATGAACCAGGTGAGCTTCGACTTGGTCCAGGTCAGGGTGAAGGAATGCCAGCCCTTGGACAGGTTGCCCGGTGTGTAGACCACACCGCCTTGCCGGGCCCCGCCGACGGGGTGCAGGTACACCCTGGCCTGCTGGTCGGACGCCCAGTGCTCGAGCACGTCGATCTCCGGCGGCCACTTGCCGTTGGAGGCCGCGAGCCAGAGTCCCTCCCACAGGCCGGAGCTGTAGGGGAGTCGCGCGATCACCTGAACGTCGCCGTACTCGAAATTGAAGCCCGGGTTGGTGGTGACCATGCCAGAGCGGCACGTGTACTGCTCAGGCTGGCCTTTCGCGTTGCGCCCCTCCGTCGCCTTGCGCTGTGCCACCAGGTGCAGGTCCCCATCGCTTACCCTGACCTGGGAGGGCAGGTACCACTCTTTCTCTTGGCTGCCGTTGCCGAAGTCGGTGCACCCGCCCGGTGACCACATGTAGCACGTCGCCCACACCTTGGTATTCACCTTGGTGCCGGAGAAATCCGAAGAGAAAGTCTCCTTCCAGCCGCTCGGCGCCTGCACCTTCGTAGCCGCGTCAAGCTTGACCGATGCCATTGCGCTATAACTCCGCGACTCCTTCACCAGCACGCCCCCAGTGATAAGCGCCGCCGCGGTGATCGTGGCCATCAGCACCGCTGGTACGCGCTTTGACTTGCTGTGCCGACGTCGCCTTGGGGACGAGGCAGGCGAATTATCGTCCTTTAGCATTTCGTTGTCCAAACGCTAGGCACTAGGAGGTCTGCGCGGTTGTGCGACGTTGGAGGCTAGCACAGACGACAACCGAATTCCGGTGACTTTGAGGGCGCCGACCGCTCCGACAAGCAGGCTGGCTGGGGGCGGCCCGGATGCAGCACCTGTATCGACAAGCTGGTCGTGGGCTGTGGTGGGTGGGCGGACGGCTAGGACGTAAACTGGGTGGGGTCTAGGCGTGCGCCCGCTCTTTAGTTAGCGGGCGCCGCGGTCCGGGGGCGCACGGGGATCGCGCGCCCGGTGCCGCCTGCGGGCCGCGCCCGCTGTATCAGGGAACCCCGCATACCCGACGTTGGGACACCATGAGCCTCGCTGGACTGCTCGCCGCCGTAGCCGACGATTCACAGCTCCGTACCGCGCTTGCCAGCTCAGACGTGCCCGGTGCGGGCGAGCGTGACCTTGTCGCGCCGTCGGCGCTGCGCCCGCTGCTTGTCGCGGCGCTCGCGGCCGGGACCGTCGCCGCCGACGGCCGGGGGCGGTTCGTGCTCGCGGTCACCGCGACCGCGCGGGAGGCCGAGGACCTGACAGCGGCGCTCGGCGCGTTCCTGCCGCCGCACTCGGTCGCGACGTTCCCCGGCTGGGAGACGCTGCCGCATGAGCGGCTCTCGCCCCGCTCGGACACGGTGGGCCAGCGGATCGCGGTGCTCCGCCGGCTCGCGCACCCGGCGCAGGACGACCCGGACGTCGGCGGGGCGCGCTCAAGGTCGTCGTCGCGCCGGTGCGCGGCCGTGCTTCAGCCGATCGTCGCGGGGCTCGGCGACCTCGAGCCGGTGCGGCTCGCCGTCGGCGACGACGCCGATCCCGAGGACGTGATCACGCGGCTCGTGGAGATCGGCTACGCGCGGGTCGAGATGGTCAGCAAGCGCGGCGAGCTCGCGGTTCGCGGCGGGCTGCTCGACGTGTTCCCGCCGACCGAGGAGCACCCGCTGCGGATCGAGTTCTTCGGCGACACGGTCGAGGAGATCCGCGTCTTCAAGGTCGCCGACCAGCGCTCGGCCGGGACCTCCGAGCACGGCCTGTGGGCCCCGCCCTGCCGGGAGATGCTGCTCACGCCGTCAGTCCGCGCCCGGGCCAAGGAGCTTGCCGCCAAGCACCCCGCCGTCTCCGACATCCTCGGCAAGATCGCCGACGGGATCACCGTCGAGGGCATGGAGGCCTTCGCCTCCGTCCTCGCCGACCACATGGAGCTGCTCGTCGATCACCTGCCGATCGGCGGCGTGGTGCTCGCCTGCGACCCGGAGCGGATCAGGACCAGGGCCACGGAGCTTGTCTCGACCAGCCAGGAGTTCCTTGAGGCCTCCTGGGCGAGCGCGGCGGCCGGCGGAGAGGCGCCGATCGACCTGGGCGGGTCGGCCTTCCAGCCGATCGCCGCGGTCCGCGAGCACACGGCGGAGCTCGGCATCCCGTGGTGGACGCTTGCCCCGTTCGGGGTCGCAGGCGTCGATGAAGATGCCGAGGGCGGGGGCGCGAAGCGTCCCCCCAGGGGGGGATGGGCGGGAGCCCTCCATGCGGGAGATCAGTCCCCCGGGGGCGAGCACTGAGT
>CAVZUX010000031.1:0-125035 GCA_963778435.1 uncultured Actinomycetota bacterium | reverse complement strand
ACCTTCCGCTCGGCCCCGTCGAGGCCGTCGACGTGCGCGAAGATGACCGAGTTCGTGCCAGCCCCGCCAGGGTGGCCGGGCACTGTTGCAAGGTGGCCCGGAAGCGGCCCGCGAACGCCGTCGGCAGGCCCGGAAGAAGACGAAGCGGTCCGACCGGTTCCGTGCCAGCCCGGCCGGGCGTGGCGGACGCCTGGTGCCCCTGGCCGGAACTGTCCCGCCGATCGCGGAGCGCAGCGGCTGCGAGCTGCGGCGACAGGTGGCCGAAAGCGGCGGGCGAAGTGGTCGCCAGAGCGTCCGAACGAACCGCCGGCAGGTGCGGCGGGCGGGCCGCCGGGACCATCGCCCTGGGCTAGCTTTGCCAGGGGTGGCAGGGGTGGCAGGGGTGGCGGCCGGAGCCGATCGCGCCGCAGTCGCCGCGCAACCCTGCGGGGGACCGCCGTGGGCTACTCGCGGGCCAGCTTCCGACAATGGCCCGCCACCCCTGGCGGCCGTGGCGGAATCCGTCACGGCGGTCACGGCAGGAACCCCTCGTCCGGGCCCTGGGCCGCCCTGCTCCTCGGCCTCGCCCGCCAGGTCGCCGATCGTGCCCGGGCCGGGCTGGTCGGCGCGGTAGTCGAAGACCTTCGGCGCGTACCCGGCGATGGGGGCCAGCGCCACCGACCGCTCGTGGTCCGTCATCACGTCGATGGAGCCCGACCGCTCGGAGCAGGTCAGGTCGGATATCTCCGGTCGCTGTTCTTGATGTTCAAGATCGCTCATCTCCTGCGATGTGGGATCGGGGGCCGCGCTGGTGGTTGTAACACCAGCGCGGCCCGCTTGTTTCTCAAACCATGCATGAGCACAGTATCAGAAAACCGTGCATGAGCACAAACTGATACACTGCCCGCGTGAACGAGCGTGCGACCCGGGCCGATCGCAACACCCCGACCGTGGGCATCCGTGTACCCCGGCCCACGTGGGAGGCGTACGAACGCATATGCGCCCGCCTTGGCAGGGACCGGACCGAGGACATCACCGACCACATCCGCGGGCGCATCCGCGAGCACGGCGACGAGCGGGACCTGGCCGACCTCGACGCGGCCGAGCGGGAGATCGCCGAGCGGCGCTCGAGGAAAGGGGGACGGCCGCCGAAGGCGACGTGACCGCGCAGCCTGTACGGGGACGGGGGTACACCGGGCACACAAACTGAGCCAGACGGGGCAGACTCACCGGCGCCGGACGGACGGTGCGACGCTTCTGACCAGCGCCGGAACGCGTTATGCGGGCAGCGCGGACCGGGCCGGACTGCAGCAGTGAGACTGCGGAGGTTGGGGGTTCGAGTCCCACCGAACGCGCCAGGTATCCGCAGGTCAGGGCCATCTCTTCGGCTGTGAGGGGTGGCCCTTCGGTGTCCATGGGGCCGTTGTAGGGCCGTGTCGTTAACCCCGGCTCGGTGCGGGCGGCTTACGTCCCCATCGCCGAAACCACTGGCGCTCGCCTGTTCTGCGTCCGCTATCGCCGTATGGCTGTTGTGCCGTCACCCATGCCAGGTTATTTCGTACCAGCTTGCTCGTCGGGTGTTCGGGGCCGAGCGCCCGCTCGCAATCAGCGAGGGTCTTCTCAAACAGCGGGATCGCCTGGGCAGGCCGCCCGGCGATGATGTAACCGAGCGCGAGGTTGTTGCTTGAGATTAGGGTGTCGGGGTGGTCGGTACCGAGCACCCGCTCGAAGTCGGCGAGGGTCCGCTCCAGCAGTAGGACCGCCTCGGGTGTCCGCCCAGCTGCCTGATAAGCAGATGCGAGGTTGTTGCGGGAGTTCAGCGTGTCGGGGTGGTCCGGGCCAAGGACCCGTTCCCGGTCGGCCAGGGTCTGCTCATGCAGCCGGATCGCCTCGGAGATGTGTCCCGCTGCCTGGTAGGCGCTACCGAGATTGCTGCCGGAGCGCAGGGTGTCGGGGTGGTCGGGGCCGAGCACCCGCTGGGAGTCGGCGAGCCTCTTCGCGAGTCGTTGGATCGCCTGGTCGGCCCGTCCCGTCGCGTGGACGGGACCGTCACCGGGCGTCGTCTCGGCACTCACCACGCCACCTCCGGCTCTGTCGTGCCCTTTACGGCTCATAACCCGGCGACATTAGGCCGGTTCGAGCGGCCCATGCGCGTCTCATGGTAGACGCCCCTTGTGGAATGCTCGGGAGATGCCCAGGTACGTCGCGTTGCTGCGCGGAATTAACGTCGGCGGCAGGAACCGGGTCGCGATGGCCGACCTGCGGCAGCTGACGGAGGCACTCGGGCATACCGAGGTCGCCACCTACATCCAGAGCGGCAACGTGATTTTCACCAGCCCGGACACCGACTGCGGCGCGCTCGCCGACGCCCTCGAGCAGGCGATCGCGCGGAATCTGGCCGTGCGGCCCGCCGTCGTGGTCCTGTCGCGGGCCGACCTCGCCCAGGTGATCGCGGACAACCCCTTCCCCGACGAGGCGAACCCGAGGTGCCTGCACGCGATCTTCCGGCGCCGGGACCTTGCCCCGGAGGCGGTCGCCGCCGTCGAGGAGGCGCAGCAGCGCGCCCGGGCGAAGGGCAGCCGGGACGAGGCCGTCCCGGTCGGGCGCGCCTTGTTCCTCCGCACGCCCGACGGGCTGGGACGAAGCGAGCTGGCGGCGCAGCTGGCTCGCTCGGGCGTTCAGGCGGACGGGACCGCCCGCAACTGGTCGACGGTGACGCGGCTGATGGCCATGCTCGACTCCGGTGCCTGGGTCACAGCGAGCCCGACGCGTTCACTACATATGTAGTACGTACGTAGATAGTAGTAATCAGCGGCGCGCGCGCCTAGGCTGGCGTCAAAGGCCCGGAACGGGGTCCATGACGGAGGCGACGTGCGCGGGTTCGGCGAACTTGAAGCGGTGATCATGGACCGCGTGTGGGAGCACGCGGAGCCGGTGACGGTGCGAGAACTGCACGGCGAGCTGTCGGCCGAGCGGGTCATCGCGTACACCACCGTGATGAGCACGATGGACAACCTGCACCGCAAGGGATGGCTGGAGCGGGTCAAGGAAGGCAAGGCCTACCGGTACCGCCCGTCCGCCAGCCGCGAGGAGTACAGCGCCCGGCTGATGCGCGAGGCGCTGGCCGACGGCGGCGACACCGAGGTGGTGCTGAGCCACTTCCTGGCCCAGATCGACGGCGAAGAGTCCGAGGCGCTGCGCTCCGTGCTCAGCAAGCTTCGCGGCGGCCGGTCCGCATGACCCCCGCCCTGATCATGCTGGGCTACGCCGCGGCGCTGGCCTGGTTCGGGCCGGCCCCGCTGGCTCGCCTGACGGCGGCCGGCGTCAACGCCAGGCTCGGGCTGGCGGTCTGGTTCGTCGCGATGTCGAGCGCGCTGGCTCGGCCGTCGTCGCGGTGTCGTTCCTGGTCAGGACCGCAGTCGATGGCTGGCCGAGGTTCGCCGGGACCATCTGCCAGTCGGTTACCGGCGCACCGTGCCCGCCCCAGCTGTACCGCAGCGCGATCTTCGAGGCCTCGGCTGCGGCCGCGTCCGCGCTGGCGGTGCTGACAGTGATGACGCTGACCTGGCGATACGGCCGCAGCGTGCAAGGCGCCCGGCGGCGCGCCAGCGAGCACGCGCAGGCGGCCAGGATCACCGGGCGGCGGTTCCCCGGAACCGGGATTCCCCCGCTGTCCACCGCGGTGGTGCTCGAGACCCCGCAGCCCGCCGTGTACTGCGTGCCGGGGCGCCCGGCCACCATCGTGCTGACCACCGGGGCGCTCGCGGTTCTTGACCCACCGCAGCTGCTCGCGGTCCTGGCCCACGAGCGCGCGCACCTCGCCGGACGGCACCATCTGCTGGTCACCCTGGGCAAGGCGGCGAGGGCCGGCTTCCCCGGCGTTCCGCTCTTCACGCGGGGGGCCGACGAGATCGCGCGGCTGGCCGAGATGCGCGCCGATGACGTCGCCGCCCGGCGCAGCGGCCGCGACACGCTGCTGCAGGCCCTGGTGGCGATGGGCACCGGCAGCCCGCTGCCCGCGCCGGCGGCCGCGCTGGCCGCCACCGGCGGCGTCGTCACCGCGCGCGTGCGCAGGCTGCTCGACCCCCCGGCTGGACCAGCCGCGCGTACCACGGGCTCGCGCTGGCGGGGGTGCTCCTCGCGCTGGCCGCCGTCCCCGCGCTGCTCCCCGTCATCTCCTGACGACGCCCAGAAACTCTCAGGTCTTTCAAATAAAACGGAAGATCATCTATGGCGTTTCTAACGGTTGGTGAAAAGATGAGCCGACATGTGCCGCCTTGACCGCTTGGTGCACCTTGTGCCCCTGCAGGCGCGTCGCTGACGTAAGGAGAGCAATAAAGTATGGCTCGATCTGTTCGCTTGCGCCTCTGGGCCGGGCTGGCTGCGGGGGCGGTGGTGGCCGCGGTTCCGGTCGCCGCGACCGCCGCCAACGCCTCAACCGGTCCCGGGAGCAATACGCTCGTGCGGGTAAGCCCTGGGATCAGCGCGGCCAGCGTGCCGGGCGCGATTGGCTTCGGCAACACCCCGGCGAGCACCCCGGAAACCGTGTCGTTCGTCTTCAAAGAGCGGAACCTGGGGCAGCTGGAAGCGGCCGTCACCAGGGGAATTAAGAATTACGTGTCGGTTGGCCAGTTCGCCCGCGACTACGGCGCGAACCCGGCGCTGATCGCCGGGCTTGAGAGCTACCTCGGGAAGTTCGGCATCACCACGTCGGTCTACGCCGGCAACGTCGACGTCGTCGCCAACGGCACCGCCGGCGAGTTCGACCAGGCCCTCGCGGTGACCCAGCACCAGTACAAGGCCCCTGCACAGCCGGGGCGCGACGGCCTTTCCGGCGTCCGGGCGCAGACTTTCCACGGCACCGCGCAGAACCCGGAGGTCCCGGCGTCCATCGCGGACAGCCTGGTCGCCATCCTCGGGCTCACCGACTACAGCCCGTTCGACAGCCAGGCGCAGCACGCGGACACCAGCGCGCTCAAGAAGGACTCCGACAGCACGAACTCCTGCCTCGCGCTGACCGGCCTGCCGGACGCCTGCAACCTGCCGTCCGATTTCGCTTCCAACTATGGTCTCGGCAAGCTCTACGACAAGGGGGCCGACGGGAGCGGGCAGACGCTCGCCATCGTCACGCTGGCGGCCCTCGACCCGACCGCGCCGGCCTACTACTGGCAGAACATCGCCCACATCCCGGCCACCGGCCGTACGCTCACCGTCGATAACGTGGACGGCGGTCCTGGCGCGCCGAGCGACGCCGCGGGCAGCGGCGAGACCGACCTGGACGTGGAGCAGTCCGGTTCCCTCGCGCCCGGCGCCAACGTGATCGTCTACCAGGCGCCGAACACCGACTCCGGCTTCGCCGACGCCTTCTTCGACGCGGCCAGCCAGAACATCGCGAGCACGGTCTCCGCCAGCTGGCTGGAGTCCGAGACCTACCTGCAGGCCTACATCTCCGGCGACCAGGAGTCACCCGGCTACCAGGCCGCGTTCGACGAGGCGTTCCTGGAGATGGGGGCGCAGGGCCAGTCCAGCTTCGTCGCGTCCGGCGACCAGGGCGCGTACCACGGCCATCGCCGACCTCGGCACCACCAACATCGTCGGTCGGCACCTCGGCCGACAGCCCGTACATCACCGCCGCGGGCGGCACCACCCTCCCGTGGTCCGCCACGCTGGAGGCCGCCAGCGGCGTCACGGCCAATGTGGACGTGAAGAGCCAGCGGACGTGGGGCTGGGACTACCTCTGGCAGCCGGTGGCGACGCTTGACGGCGAGTCGTTCGCGACCGCGGCGGAGACGAACATCGGCGGCGGCGGTGGCGGCTACTCGACGATCGAGCAGCGGCCCTCGTACCAGTCCGACGTGCCCGGCATCGGCGAGTACCACGCGGTCCAGTACCTGACGCCGACCGACTACACCACGGTCACCTCGGTCACCGGCACCAACCTGGTCGAGCCGACCGACTGGAGCGTCAACCCGACGCCGAGCGTGACCTCCGGCTACAGCAACGGGCGGGCCGAGCCAGACCTGTCCGCCGACGCCGACCCGTACAGCGGCTACCTGCTGTACGAGCCGTCCGCGGTGGCCGTGGGCCAGCCCGCCGCTCCAGGGCGGCTGGGGCGGCACCAGCTTCGTGGCGCCGCAGCTCAACGGGTCGACCGCGGTCATCGACTCCTCCCTCGGCCACCGGGTCGGGCTCTGGAAC
Organism: uncultured Actinomycetota bacterium; assembly: GCA_963778435.1. Taxonomy (GTDB): domain Bacteria; phylum Actinomycetota; class Actinomycetes; order Streptosporangiales; family Streptosporangiaceae; genus Trebonia. The sequence continues at coordinate 118,858 of CAVZUX010000031.1, read as the reverse complement.
CCGTCGATCTACGCGTTCGCGACCAGCCGGCACAGCCCGCTCACCCCGCTGAACGCGGTCGGCACGAGCAGCGACAACCTCTACTACACCGGCAACCCAGGCTCGGTGTACAACGTCGGCAGCGGGCTCGGGTTCCCCAACCTGAGCAAGCTCGCGGCCGACTTCGCCAGCGAGTCCTAAGGCGCCCTAGGGCGGCTAGCCGCCGGATCGGCGACTGACCCGCGCAGCGCCTGCCGCGCGACCAGAGCCGGGCCGCACCCACCCGGGTGCGGTCCGGCTTTGGCTCTCGAGTTATCGCTAGACGGGCGCGGGCGCCATGGCGCCGTCAAACCGGGGCCGGGCCCAAATGTGCGATCTGATTACCGAAGGCACGTCACAGTTGTCTACGATTGACCGATTAGGTCATGAAACATAACGCGCGTCGCCAGGACGTCGCGGAGCCACCTGAAGGAGCCAGCCTGCATGGCAGACAACGCCCGTCCGCCCTTCCGCGCCGATCACGTCGGCAGCCTGCTGCGCCCGAAGCAGGTGCTCCAGGCCCGTGACGAGTTCGCCGCCGGCCAGATCACGGCCGAGCAGCTCGCCCAGGTCGAGGACGCGGCGATCCTGGACATCATCCGGATGCAGCGCGAGGTCGGGCTCAAGACCGCCACCGACGGGGAGTTCCGCCGCCAGTCGTGGCACATGGACTTCATTTACCAGCTCGGCGGGATCACGAAGGTCAACGACGACACGATCAGGGTCTCGTTCCACAGCAAGGACAAGAACTACGAGTACACGCCGCCGTCGGCGCACGTCACCGCGCCCGTCTCGCTGCCCGAGACGATCTTCGCGCGGCGCGTTCAAGTTCCTCCGCGCGAACGTGACACCGGGCCAGACCGCCAAGATCACCATCCCGTCGCCCAGCATGGTGCACTACCGGGGCGGCCGGTCGGCGATCGACGCGTCGGTCTACCCCGACCTCGACCAGTTCTGGGAGGACCTCGCGGCCGCGTACGCCAAGGAGCTTCAGGGTCTGTATGACCTCGGCTGCCGGTACCTGCAGCTGGACGACACCAGCCTGGCCTACGTGAACGACCCGGCCCAGCGCGAGCACGTCAAGGAGATCGGCGGCGACCCGCTGCACCAGCACGAGACCTACATCAACGTGATCAACAAGGCGCTGGCCAACCGGCCCGCCGACCTGACGGTCACCACCCACATGTGCCGCGGCAACAACCAGTCGATGTGGGCGGCCGAGGGCGGCTACGACTTCGTCGCCGACTCGCTGTTCAACAACCTCGACGTGGACGGCTTCTTCTGCGAGTGGGACGACGAGCGCTCCGGCGGCTTCGAGCCGCTCCGCTACCTGCCCAAGGGCAAGCGGGTCGTGCTCGGCGTCGTCACCAGCAAGCGCGGCGAGCTCGAGTCCAAGGACTTCATCAAGAGCCGCATCGACGAGGCCGCCAAGTACGCCGACCTCGACCAGCTCTGCCTGTCGACCCAGTGCGGCTTCTCCTCCACCGAGGAGGGCAACGACCTCACCGAGCAGCAGCAGTGGGACAAGCTCTCCCTGATCGTCGACACCGCCGCCGAAATCTGGGGCGAGTAAAGGCAACAGCCAAGATCAAAGGCCCTGAATGTCGAACGGTCGCGTGGTTCCTGCTAGAGGAACCACGCGACCGTTCGATACGGGCAGCCTTTGACCCTGCCTTACTCCCGAGGTAGCGTCCGATGATTGCCAGGAGCTGGTGAATGTCGAACGGCTTGGCCAGGAAATCCGCGGCGCCCGCCGCGAGGAGTTCGTTGACGGTCACCTGGTTCGAGTCGCCGCTGAGGATGACGACCGGGATCGCGGCGGTGGCCGGGGTGGCGGCGAGCTGGCGCAGGACTTGCTCGCCGCTGGTGTCGGGAAGGCGGTTGTCGAGCAGGATGAGGGCCGGCTGGTCGTCGATCGCCGCCCTGATGCCGTCGTGGCCGGTCATGGCGGTGTGCAGCTGGACGTCCGGGCACCTGCGCTTGAGCAGGCGCTCGACGAGCAGGATGTTGTCCTGGTTGTCGTCGATGTACAGCACGACGCCGTTCATGGTGCCGGTGCCGTCCGGGAGGCCGGGCCGGCCTCGTGGTCGTGCCCGGCCGCGAACGGAGTCGAGTAGCTGGCCCAGTTCGGTGAGGTCGAGCGGCTTGGTCAGGTAGGCGATGACACCGCTGGCCCGCATGTGGCGGATGATGGCCGGCGCGGCCTCGGCGGACAGGATGGCGACGGGAATGCCGGCCGTGGCCGGCTCGGCCCTGAGCCGTCTCAGGACCTCGTCGCCGTGCAGGCCGGGCAGGTGCAGGTCGAGGAGTATGAGGTCGGGGATCTCCCGGGTCGCGGATTCGAGTCCGGCCTGGCCGGAGATGACCGACTGCAGCCGCATGCCGGGCCTGGTCTTCAGGAACCGGGAGACCACTTCGATGTTCGCGGGGTTGTCCTCGATGTACAGGACGCGGATGCCGTCCCCGCGCGCAGTCATCTGGCGCGATCCGCGGAACCGGTACGCCGTGCACGTCGTCGTGCCGCGGCCTGGACTATGTCCGGTGACCGGGGCAGGTGACGGTGAAGGTCGTTCCCTCGCCCGGGACGCTGGCGGCGGTGAGGTGCCCGTGCATGGCCTCGGCGAAGGCCCGGGCCAGGGGCAGGCCGATCCCGGTGCCCTCGATCGCGGTCTGCTCGGCGCCGAGCCGTTCGAACGGGTCGAAGATGCGGTCCAGGTCAGCGGCCGGTATCCCCGGCCCGGTGTCGGCCACCGCCAGGCTGGCCTGGTCGGGGCCCGCCGCCTGGCAGGTGATGGTGATGGTTCCGCCGACGCGGTTGTACTTGATCGCGTTGGAGAGCAGGTTGACCAGGATCTGGCGCAGTCGCTGCCGGTCGGCCTTGACGGCCAGGCCGGGCGCCGGGCACGGCTGGCTGATCGTGATCGAGCGGTCGGCGGCGAGGGGCGCCATGAGCTGGCAGGTTTCCTCGACTACCGGCTGCACGGCGACCGGTTCCACCGACAGGCTGAACTCGCCCGACTCGATCCTGGCGATGTCGATCAGCTCGTTGATCAGCGCGAGCAGGTGGTGCCCGGCGGCGAGAATGCGCTCGACCCCGTCCCCGTCCTCCTGGCTGAGGTCGGACAGCTGCAGCAGCTGGGCGAAGCCGAGGACCGCGTTCAGCGGGGTGCGCAGCTCATGGCTGGTGCTGGACAGGAACGCGTTCTTGGCCTGGGTCGCCGTCACCGCCTCATCCCTGGCGGCGATCAGCTCCGCGGTCCGGCTGACCAGAAGCTCTTCCGCGCGCTCAGGGAGCCTGCGCAGCCGGCCGAGCTCATCGCCGGCGCGGCAGCGCACGGGCTGCAGCGGCTGTCCTTCTCCCAGCCGGTCGGCGTTCGCCGCGGCCCTCGCGACGCGGCGGGAAATACCGGAGGTGAACAGCGCGACGCCGATCAGGCCGGCCAGGAGGCCGAGCGCCAGGCCGGCGATGCTGACCGCATCGATGCGTCGATTCCAGCTGGGTGATATCGGCGCGCCGGACCAGGTTGAGCGCGGTCGGGCCGCTGGGTCAGGGCGGCGGTCTGGCTCCGGAGCGCGTCCATGGTGGTTTTCCCGTTCTCCAGCGCCGGCCTTAGCGCCGTGCCCGAGGCGCCCGCGCTGATCGCCGAGCGCAGCCTGCGCCAGCTCCGCCATCTCGTGGTCGCGGTCGCCGCCACGGTCCGCTCCGCGCGGCCGTCCCCCTCGGCGATGGCCGCGGCGCGGAGCGCGGCTTGGTCCCGGGCGAACCGCGTCACGCTGACGCTGTACGGCTGCAGGAACAGCAGGTCCCCCGTCGCCGCGTAGCCGCGCACGCCGGTCTCGGCGTTCACGCGCGTCGGACAGGACCTGCTCGGCGGAGGTGTTCAGGGTCGAGGCGGTCAGGGCCACGCTGCGCTCATGCCGCTCGTTATGCTCCAGCACCAGGCTCGCCGAGGTGACGGCGATCAGAGCGATCATGCGGGGCGGCGACCACGATCATTCCCTTGGCTCGCATCGGCCGGTTCAGCCACCATCGCTGCATCCAGCCGGGACGCGCCGCCGCAGAGGGCGGTGCGCGCATCCTGCGTGTGCTCACAGATCCCCCAAGGCCAGATACTGAATACTTAATAGTAATCATACAATTACAATACGTTACCACACATGCGAAGCCATCAGTAACTATCGATAACTTCAGACACCAGAAACCGCACTGACAGACTCGGGGCCGCGGCCACTGCCCCGAGGAGAGCGCGTCGTCAGCCCCTGGGACGGGGTTGGCGGCGCGGGCGGCGAGGCGGTCGATCTACTGGGAGACCGCTTCAAACCTGGAACTGTCCCGTGGCGCCAGCAACAGCAACCACGGGACCGTTCCATATGAATGGCCTTTGACCTGGGGTTACTCGGATTCCTTCCAGGCCGAGACGTCGTCGCGGTAGGTGTAGGGGTTGTTGAGGGTCTCGTGCTCCGGGATCTCCGGGTGCATGCCCTTCTCCCACTCCTCCGGACCGTGCTCGGCCTTGAGGTACTCGATCGTCGACTCGATCGACGCCTTGGCCTTGGCCAGGTCGACGCCGACGAGCTTGTGGTCGAACTTCACGACCTTGCCGTTCACCAGCACGGTGTGCACGTCGCCGCGGTTCGCCTGGAAGACGACGTGGCCGTACGGCTGCAGGACGGGGAAGCTGACCGGCGAGTTGTCGTTCTTGATCAGCACCAGGTCGGCCTTCTTGCCGACCTCGACGCTGCCGACGGACGAGTCGAGGCCGAGCGCCTTCGCGCCGCCGCGGGTGCCGTAGTCCACCACGTCCTCGGCCCGCAGGATGTGGTTGGTGAGGCCGACGCCCTTGGCGTGCGCCTCGAAGTGCTCCATCGCCCGGTCGGCGTTGAGGGTGGCGCGCATCGCGGCGAAGAGGTCGCCGCTCCACCAGACGCTGGTGTCGTTGGAGAGCGAGACCGGGATGCCGTACTTGCGCAGCTTCCAGGTCGGCGAGTAGCCCTGGCCGGCGTTGCACTCGGACTCGGTCGAGATCGAGGTGTAGCCGCCGGTCGCGGCGATCTTGTGGTAGCTGTCGGGGGACAGCGTGGCCGCGTGCACGTAGATCGTGCCCGGGGTCATGTAGCCGCCGTCGTACATCTGGTTGATGCCGACGTCGCTGGTCACGTTGTAGACGCCGGCGTGGGTGGTGACGGCGACGCCGAGGTCGCGCGCGACGTCGAAGGCGGCCTTCTCCGGGAACCCTTCGATGCCGGGCAGGTCGAAGGCGATCTGGAAGCCGAGCATGTCGCCCTTGCCGTCGAACCGGCGGGTGTAGAAGTCGCGGAACTCGGGCGTGGTCGCCCACTCCCAGGCGCCCTGGAAGATGTTGCCGTAGGCGAGCACGAACCGGCCCGGCACCTCCTCGAGCGCGTCGGTCGCCGCCTCGGCGTGCTCGATCGTCTGCAGGCCGTGCGACCAGTCGACGCTGGTGGTCACGCCGGCGTCGATCGCCTCGATGGCCGACAGCAGGTTGCCCGCGTACACGTCCTCGGGCCGGAAGATCTTGCCCCAGGCGAGGTAGTAGTAGACGAAGTACTGGGTGAGGGTCCAGTCGGCGCCGTAGCCGCGCATCGCCGTCTGCCACATGTGCCGGTGCGTGTCGATCATGCCCGGCATCACGATGCCGCCCGCGGCGTCGATCTCGGCGGTGCCGTCGGGGACCTCGAGGCCGGCTCCGACCGCGGCGATCCGCTCGCCGGCGACCAGCACGTCGGCGTCGTTGAAGACCGTGTGCGCGTCGTCCATCGTCAGCACGGTCGCGTTCCGGAACACGACCGGCTGGCCAGGCTGCGGTCCCGCTGCTGTCATGGGGAAATCCTCCACTGTGAGGGTGCGAGTCCGGACGCTTGGCATACAGGCCTGCTCCGGACGATCGTCCGATAGTCGGTCACCTGAGACCTGATCGGAACACTGTCGCGTTATACGCCCGGTGTCAAGTGCCCTGAACTGCCTGACTCGAACCCTGGTAAATCTTCACATGTCCGCCCTGCGGACAACTGACCAGGAAAAGCGCTACAGTGCGGGGGACGCAGCAACCCGTTCGCTTCTGGAGGTTCACGTGGCTCGTCGGGATGACAGCCCAGACTTCATCGAGGCGATCGCGCGCGGCCTCGACGTGATCCGCGCCTTCGGCCCCGGCCAGCCGGTGATGTCGCTCGCGAACGTGGCCGACGCGAGCCATCTGCCCAGGCCGACCGCGCGCCGGATCCTGCTCACGCTCGAGCAGCTCGGCTACGTCCGGCAAGCCGGGGGCTCGGCGGCCGGCGCCTCCGGGAGCGGCCACTCGGCCGGCGGCTACGAGCTGACCCCCCGGGTGCTCGACCTCGGCATGTCCTACGTCCTCTCCCGCGGCCTGTGGGAAGTCGCCCGGCCGCACATGGAGGCGCTGGTCGCGCAGACCAGGGAGTCGACCTCGATCGCCCAGCTCGACGGCTCCGACATCGTCTACGTGGCCCGGGTGGCGGTGCCGAAGATCGTGACCCTGGCGGTGACCATCGGGACCAGGTTCCCGGCCATGCAGACCTCGCTCGGCAAGGTCCTGCTGGCGGCGCTGCCGCTGGCGGAGGCGGAGCGGGTGCTGGCCGAGCCGTCCAGGTCCGGGATCACCACCCGCTGGCAGCCGGACGCGGCCGAGCGGGCGGCGGCGCTGCGCGAGGTGCGGGCGCGCGGCTGGGCGCTCACCGACGAGCAGCTCGCCCCGGGCATCAGGTCGGTCGCGGTGCCGCTGCGCGACGGCGAGGGCCGGGTGATCGCCGCGCTCAACGTAAACTCGCACGCGGCCGAGACCCCGCTCGACGTGCTCATCGGCCGGCACCTTCCGCTGCTGCTGCAGACGGCGGGTTCGATCAGCGCCGACTGGGCCTCGGTTCAGGGGACGCCGCAGGTCACGGTGGCGGGAACCGGCCCCCATGACTAACATATTCGGCAGACGGACTTGTGTCCGTTATGCGGACACTGAAAGGCAGGGTTTTGAGCGATTCTGATCAGGCCCGGTCCGCTCGCCGGGCTGCTCGTGGCCGACTTCTCGCGCGTCCTGGCCGGGCCCTACGCGACCATGCTGATGGCCGACCTGGGCGCGGACGTGATCAAGGTGGAGTCTCCCGGCGGTGACGACACCCGCTCGTGGATGCCGCCGCTGACCGAGGACGGGGTCTCGACCTACTTCCTGTCGATCAACCGGAACAAGCGGTCGGTCGCGCTGGACCTGAAGGACGACGGCGACCGGGCGCTGGCGCAGGAGCTCGCCCGCCGGGCCGACGTCTTCGTGCAGAACTTCAAGCCGGGCGGCCTGACCCGGTTCGGCCTCGACTACGACTCGGTCAGCGCGGTCAACCCGTCGGTCATCTACGCCTCGATCAGCGGCTTCGGCAGCGGCGGCGGCTCGAACCTGCCCGGCTACGACCTGATGGTGCAGGCGATGTCCGGGCTGATGTCGCTGACCGGCGACCCGGACGGCCCGCCGTTCCGGGCGGGCATCTCCGCCTTCGACGTGATCGCCGGCCTGCACACCACGATCGCGGTGCTGGCGGCGCTCAACCACAGGAACGCGACCGGCGAGGGCCAGCACCTCGACGCGTCGCTGATGGCGTCGGCGATGTCCGGGATGGTGAACCAGACCAGCGCCTACGCGGCGGGCGGGGTGGTGCCGTTCCGGATGGGCAACTCGCACCCGAGCCTGTTCCCGTACGAGCCGCTGCCGACCGGGGACGGCGAGCTGATCGTCACGGCGGGCAACGACACCCAGTTCCGCAAGCTGTGCGAGGTGATCGGGGCGCCCGAGCTGTCGGCCGACCCGAGGTTCTCGACCAACCCGGGGCGCACCGCGAACCGGGCCGAGCTGAAGCCGCTGCTGGCGGAGAAGCTCGCGGCCAAGTCCGCGGGCGAGTGGTTCGACCAGCTGATCGCGGTCGGCGTGCCCTGCGGGCCGATCAACACGGTCGACAAGGGCATCGAGTTCGCGGAGAAGATCGGCCTTGAGCCGGTCGTCACGGCCGGGACGGGCGACCGCACCCGGCCGACGATGCGGCACCCGGTCACCTTCTCCAAGACCCCCGCCAGCTACCCGCTCGCGCCGCCGGAGCTGAACGAGCACGGCGACGAGATCCGCGCCTGGTTGGTCGCACGCCGAGTCGGCCACGGAGGGATGAGCATGACGCAGGAGTACCCGACCTCGCTCGGCACCTCGGACGCCGACACGATCACCCTGCTCGGCCAGAACCTGGCCGACGACCTGATGGGCAAGGTGGGGTTCGGCGAGCTGACGTTCTGGATGGTGACCCAGCGCCGCCCGACCCAGTCGGAGGTCCGCGTCTTCGAGTCGGTCCTGGTCGCGCTGGCCGACCACGGCTTCACGCCGACCGCGATCGCCGCCCGGATCACGTACCTGTCCGCCCCCGACTCGGTGCAGGGCGCGCTCGCGGCCGGCCTGCTCGGCGGCGGGTCGCGGTTCCTCGGGGTCACCGAGGACTGCGGCCAGTTCCTCGACGGCGGTGCTGGCCGAGGCGGGCGAGATCCCGACCGACGACGCCGGCTTCGACGCGCTCGCCCTGGCCGCGGTCACCCGGGCCAAGGCCGAGCGGAAGTTCGTCCCCGGCCTCGGCCACCCGGTGCACAAGGTCCTCGACCCGCGCACCCCCCGGCTGATCGAGATCGCCGAGGAGGAGGGACTGCGCGGACCGCACCTGCGGCTGTTCGAGGCCATCGGCCGGGTCCACCCGCAGGTCCTCGGGCGCACGCTGCCGCTCAACGGGGCCGGCGTCTGCGGCGCGGTGCTGGCCGACCTTGGCCTGCCGCTGGCCCTGCTGCGCGGGTTCGCGCTGCTCGCCCGGGCGGCCGGCCTGCTCGGCCAGCTCGCCGAGGAGCAGCGGATGCCGATCGCGAACGACATCTACATGAGCGTGGACCGCAACGCGGTCTACGTCCCGCCCAAGCCCGAGTAACAACCCAACCCCGAAGTAGTCCCCTCACGGCAAGGGAGCCGCCATGGCTACCGTCGCAGCGGTCATCGCCTCGACCCACCACCCGTTCTACTACCGAGCGTCCACCTCGACCGGCGACGGACCGCCCGCCGTTCGCCGACGAGTGGGTCGCCAAGATCACCGCGTTCCGCGAGACGCTCACCCGGGCCAACGCCGACGTCCTGGTGCTGGTCGGCAGCGACCACTTCCACCAGCTCTGGCTGGACAACATGCCGCAGTTCCTGGTCGGCAAGGCGCCGTTCTACGACGCCAACTGGTACAACGAGGAGCGCGAGTTCGGCCTGCCGAAGATGTTCTTCACCGGCCAGGAGGACCTGTCGGCGCACATCCTCCGGGACGGCCTGGACGCCGGGTTCGACCTCGCGTTCAGCAACGAGCTGCGGATCGACCACAGCGTCACCTGCCCGATGATCACGCTGCGGCCCGAGGCCGACCTGCCGATCGTGCCGATCTACACGAACATCTTCGCGCCGCCGCTGCCCCAGCCCAAGCGGTACGTGCAGCTCGGCACGATGATCCGCGAGGTCGTGGAGTCGTGGCCGAGCGACAAGCGGGTCGCGATCATCGGCACCGGCCACCTCTCGCTCGAGCTCGGCGGCCCGCGGCAGTTCGGCCCGCACGGCCCCGACCCCGAGTTCGACCGCAAGGCGGTGGAGTGGATCGCGTCGGGCGACATCGAGAAGGCGCTCGGCGAGGTGTCGCTCGAGTCCCTGTGGGAGCCGGGCAACGCCACCCACGGCTTCCTCGACTTCATGCTGATGATGGGCGTCGCCGGGGCGGGCGAGCAGGCCGACTACGTGGACTCGCTCGACCTCTTCCACACGATGGAGGCCTATTTCACCTGGTACCCGAAGGGCGGTGCGGCCTGATGTCCAAGTACCTGATGAACAAGTTCCTCTACACGGTCGACCGGGACCCGGAGCTGGTCGAGCGGTACCGCGAGGACCCCCGGGGCACGGTCGAGTGGTGGGAGGCCGAGCGGGCCAACGTGATCCTCAACGTGCCCACCGACGAGAAGTCCTCCTGGCTGCAGTTCACCGACGCCGAGCGCGAGGCCCTCGCCACGCACGACTACCCGGCGCTGTTCGGCCTCGGCGCGCACCCGTTCCTGACGCTGACCCTGTTCATCGCCATGTTCGAGCGCGACCACGCCGAACCGCTCGGCTTCCAGCTCGAGTACGCCCAGCGCCTCTCCCACTACACGCTGCCCTACCCCGACATCGCCACCTGAGGACAGCGCGGGCAAGATAATGGATCGTTGTATACATCCCGGTGTATACAACGATCCATTATCTTCGCGTTCCGCGGTTGGCGGACCGCTCGGAGGGTCTTCGGCGTGCCGTTGCTTCTGGTTGACCTCGACAACACGCTGATCGACCGGGCGGGCGCGGTTGAGCGGTGGGCGCGGGGGTTCGTTTCGCACCGGGGCGGCGACGCCGCCGACGCGGCGTGGCTGGTGGCGGCGGACCGGGACGGGCTCGAGCCCCGGGAGCGGTTCGCCGGGATGATCGCGGAGCGATTCGGGCTGGACGCGCAGGACGAGGGCGCGATCCTGGCCGAACTGCGGGGCGGCCTCGTCAGGCAGCTGGTCCCCGACGACGCGGTGACCCAGGCGCTGCGGCGCCGCCCGCGCGGCCGGATGGGTGCCGTTCGTCGTCACCAACGGCACCGTCGCGCAGCAGGAACGCAAGCTCAGGCACACCGGCCTGGACCGGGAGGTGGCCGGGTGGGTCGTCTCGGAAGGGGTCGGCCTTCGCAAGCCGGACCCGGCGATCTTCCGGGTCGCGGCCGCTCGGGCCGGGCAGTCGCTAGACGGCGCCATGATGATCGGCGACTCCGCCCAGGCCGATATCGGCGGGGCGCGCGCGGCGGGACTGCCGGCGGTCTGGCTGCACCGCGGCCGCCCGTGGCCGCTCGCGGCATTCGAGCCAGATCACCTGGCGGATAGCTTTGCCGATGCGGTCGAAATCGTCCTGGCCAGCGTCGGCTAGGTCGGGGCGGTTGGTCTCACCGCGGCTTCCCGCACGCGGTCGACATCGCCCTCGGCGGTTTAACCTGCTCCGGGTCCAGGCGATCCGGGCGCGACGGCAGAACTCCTCGGTCATCGCCTCGTACAGCCGCTCGAGCCCCGGCCGGCCGATGGCGTTTTCCGGTACGTGCTCCAGGCGGCTGCGCAGGCGCGCGCGCTCGGCCAGGAACGCCGGATCGTCGAGCTGGTAGAAGAAGTCGGCCGGTTCTCCGTCTGTCCGCATGGCCTGTCCCGGGGTGTTTGAAACTTGCTGCAAATCATTGCAAATAAAGTGTTGCCTATCGCGGTCTAGTGACTGCATCCTGTCGAAATATTCTGCAAGTATTTGAAAAAGTCACATATTCCCAGCTAAACGACGTGTGCCATGACCTAATGGTCGATTATTTTCATCTAAAAATCTAGTTCTTGCACCAATGTGTCGCCAATGTTATGTTCCGTTTGATCCAATAATCAGCGCTGATCCAGGCCCCCAGCGCTCGCCGCGGCAGCCATCCCCTGCCGCCGCCCCCCCAGGGCGGCGGCTAGCGACGCCCTTGCCCCAAGGACGTCGCCCCACCCTCCCCCCAGGGAAAGGCATGCACGCGATGTTCTTCTTTCACAAGCCACCAGGCGGTCCGCCCGCCGGGGCAAGACGCCGCACCCGGATGGCCGCGCTAGCGGCAGCCGTGGTCACCGCGCTCGGCACGCTGTTCGCGGTGGCGGTCGCCGCGCCGGCGCTCGCCCAGGCGGGCACCCCGCCGTACTGGGCGCAGTCCCCGTTCAGCGTCCCCAGCGGCACCGGCGCGACCGTCCCGTTCACCGAGTACGAGGCGGAGAGCGCGAGCACCAACGGCACGATCATCGGCCCGTCCTTCGCCCAGGGCAGCCTGCCCTCCGAGGCGTCCGGACGGGAGGCGGTGCAGCTGACCGCGACAGGGCCAGTACGTGCAGTTCACGCTGACCAGCGCGGCCAACGCGTTCGACCTGCACTACGCGCTGAACCAGGGCGCGTCGGGCACGCTGTCGGTGTACGTGAACGGCACCAAGCTCAGCCAGGAGCTCTCCTCACCTCGGCCTACAGCTACATCACGACGTCGGGGCATCACCGGCAGCATGACCCACAAGTTCTACGACGACGCGCGGATGATGTTCGGCCAGACGTACCCGGCCGGCACCACGGTGACGCTTCGAGGTGGACTCGTCCGACACGGCCGTGCCCTACACGCTCGACGTGGCGGACTTCTACAACGTGCCCGCCGCCGCCACCCAGCCCGCCAACACGGTCTCGGTGACCAGCTACGGCGCCGACCCGACGGGCGCGAACGACTCCACCTCCGCGTTCAACCAGGCGATCACCGCGGCGAACGCGGCCGGGGAGGCGGTCTGGATCCCGTCGGGCACCTTCCTCGTCAGCTCGCCGCTGCAGATCCAGAAGGGCGACGATCGAGGGCGCGGGCGACTGGTACTCGCAGATCAAGACCAACGAGCTCATCGACAACACCTCGGCCGTCGTCGGGCCCGATCAACCTCAGCGGCTTCGCGATCCTCGGCAGCACCGTCGGCCGGCATGACGACAGCACCGCCAACGCCATCGACGGCTCGCTGGGCAGCGGCTGGACGGTGAACGGGCTGTGGATCCAGGACACCAACGTCGGGTTCTGGCTGCAGTTCGGCAACAGCAACTGCACGGTGGAGAACAGCGTCATCGAGTCCACCGACGCGGACGGCGTCAACTTCAACGGCAACGCGTCCAGCTGCACGGTGAAGAACAACTTCATCCGCGGCACCGGCGATGACAGCCTGGCGATCTGGTCCTACCCGACGGCGGACTCCAACATCACGTTCGCCAACAACACCATCGTCGCGCCGACCCTGGCCAACGGCATCGCCGATTACGGCGGCTCCAACAACACCATCTCCAACAACGTCGTCGCCGACGACAACGCCCTCGGCAGCGGCATCGACATCTCCAACGAGCAGTTCCTCAGCCCGTTCACCCCGCTGTCCGGCACGATCAACGTCACCGGCAACTACCTGATCCGGGCGGGCGCCTACAACCCGAACTGGGGCCACCCGATGGGCGCCGTCCAGTTCGACTCGTACGACTCCGCGTTCACCGGCGTCACCGTGAACTACAGCGGCGGCGCGATCCTGGACAGCCCCTACGAGGCGTTTGAGTTCGTGAGCGGCAGCGGCAACGGCTACGCGATCTCCGGGATTAACATCAGCAACGTCAACGTGCAGAACGTCGGCACGGTCGTCATGCAGGCGGAGACCACGGGCTCGGCCAGCGTCAGCGGCGTGACCGCCAGCGGCGTCGGGGTGGCCGGCGCCTACAACGACGCCTACCCGGCGAACACGCCGGGCGCCTACACCTTCAACCTCGGCAGCGGCAACTCCGGCTGGAGCACCACCCCGGTGCTCACCGCCTTCCCCGCGCCGGTCCAGGCGGGCACGCTGACCGCGTCGGCCGCCAGCCTGTCGTTCGGCGACGTGAACTCGGGGTCGACCAGCGCGGCGCAGACGGTGACGGTGACCAACCCGGGCACCAGCGCGGTCTCGGTCTCCTCGGTCAGCGTCACCGGCCAGTTCACCCAGACCAACACCTGCGGCAGCTCCATCGCCGCGGGCGGCTCCTGCACGGTCAGCGTCAAGTTCGCCCCCACCAGCGGGGGCGCGCTCACCGGCACGCTGTCGGTGGCGACGAGCGCGCCGGGCAGCCCGCTGACCGTCGCGCTGTCGGGCACCGGCGTGACCGCCACCACCAACCTGGCGCTGGGCCAGCCGGCCACGGCGAGCAGCTACTACGAGACCTACGTGCCGCCAACGTCACCGACGGCAACACCAGCACCTACTGGGAGAGCACCGACGGCGCCGGGTACCCGCAGACGCATCACCGTCGACCTGCCGCTCGGTCGCAGTCGATCGGGTCGCTCAGCTCTACCTGCCGCCGCCGAGCGCGTGGAACACCAGGACGGAGACGCTGTCGGTGCTCGGCAGCTCCAACGGGACGACGTTCAGCCAGATCGTCGGCTCGGCCGGCTACACCTTCAACCCCGCCGACCGGCAACAGGTGACGATCAGCCTGCCGTCCGGCACCAGCGCCCGAGTACGTGCAGCTCAGCTTCACCGGCAACACCGGCTGGAGCGCCGCCCAGCTGTCCGAGTTCGAGGTCTTCCCCGGCGGCGGGTCGAGCGGCGGCGCCAGCGCCCTGACGGCGTCGCCGTCGAGCCTGTCGTTCGGCAACGTGACGATCGGGTCGACCAGCGCGGCGCAGACCGTGACGGTGTCCAACCCGGGCACCAGCGCGGCCACGGTCGTCCTCGGTCAGCGCCAGCGGGCCGTTCGCCGAGACCAACACCTGCGGCAGCTCCATCGCCGCGGGCGGGTCGTGCACGGTCAGCGTCACCTTCGCGCCCACCGCCGCCGGCGCGGCGACCGGAACGCTGTCGGTGGCGAGCAGCGCTCCCGGCAGCCCGCTGACCGTGGCGCTGTCCGGCACCGGGATCAGCTCGAACGACCAACCTGGCCCTCAACCAGCCGACCACCGCCAGCGGCTACACGCAGACCTACGTGCCTGCCAACGCGGTGGACGGGAACACCAGCAGCTACTGGGAGAGCACCGACAACGCGTTCCCGCAGTGGTTCCAGGTGGACCTCGGCTCGTCGGTGAGCGTCAGCCGCATCGTGATGGACCTGCCGCCGTCGACCGCCTGGGGAACCCGGACCCAGACGATCACCATCCAGGGCAGCACCGACGGCACCAACTACAGCACGCTGGTGGCGTCGGCGACTACACCTTCAACCCCTCCACCGGTAACACCGTCACCGTCACCTTCCCGCCGCGAGCGTCCGCTACCTGAAGCTGACGTTCACGGCCAACACCGGCTGGCCCGCCGGGCAGCTCTCCGAGCTCCTGGTGTACTCCAGCTAACAGCGGCGGGCGGGGAGGGGACCCCTTCCTCCCTTCCCCGCCCGCTATCCGGCAGCGATAGTGTGCCCTCATGACGACTGAGGGCGATCGGGTCGCCGGGTTTGGCAGGCTTGAGGACGGGTTGAAGCAGTCGAGCCCCTGGTACGCCTGGGGACCGTACGTCAGCGAACGGCAGTGGGGCACGGTCCGCGAGGACTACAGCGAGGACGGCGACGCGTGGAACTACCTGCCGCATCGACCACGCCAGGTCCCGCGCCTACCGGTGGGGTGAGGACGGGCTGGCCGGGTTCAGCGACGTCGAGCAGCGGCTCTGCCTCGGGCTGGCGCTGTGGAACGGGCGCGATCGCCTTCCTCAAGGAGCGGCTGTTCGGGCTGACCGGGCCGGAGGGCAACCACGGCGAGGACGTCAAGGAGCACTGGTGGTACCTGGACGCGCTGCCGAGCCACGCCTGGAACCGGTGGCGTTACCACTACCCGCAGGCCGCCTTCCCCTACGACCAGCTCCGCGCGGAGAACGCGCGGCGGGACCGGCGCAGCCCGGAGTACGAGATCCTCGACACCGGGGTCTTCGACCAGGACCGGTACTGGATCACCGAGGTCACGTACGCGAAGTCGGACGACGCGCGCGAGCTGCTGGTCGAGATCACCGCGACCAACGCGGGCCCGGACGCCGGACACGCTGCACGTGCTGCCGACCGCCTGGTTCCGCAACACCTGGTCCTGGGACAAGGGCGAGCCCAAGCCGGTCATGAAGCTCGGCCGCGAACGGCGCCGTCGACATCGAGCACCCCTTCCTCGGCCCGCTCGAGCTGGTCGCGGACGCCGCCGACGACGGCACCGCGCCAACCGCGTCACCCCGACGCCGCTGTTCTGCGAGAACGAGACCAACACCCGGCGGCTCTTCGGCTGCGCGGCGGTCACGCCCTACCCGAAGGACGGCATCAACGACCACGTGGTCAGCGGCGCCCCGACGGTGAACCCGGAGCAGGAGGGCACCAAGTGCGCGTTCTGGTACCAGCTGACGGTCCAGCCCGGCGCGACCGCCACCATCCGGCTGCGGCTGCGGCCGAAGCCGGAGACGGGAACCAACGGTCCGTTCGATCAAAAAGGATTTTGATCTTGTCCTTCAGCAGCGGCGAGCCGAGGCGGACGAGTTCTACCAGGCGCTGACCCCGCCGCAGGCCAGCGCCGACGAGGCGCTCGTCATGCGGCAGGCGTTCGCCGGGATGCTCTGGTCCAAGCAGTTCTACAACTACGACGTGGCCACCTGGCTCGACGGCGACCCGGCGCAGCCGCCCCCGCCGCCGGAGCGCGAGCTGAACAGGAACGCCCGCTGGCGGAACTTCAACGCCTTCGACATCTTGTCGATGCCGGACAAGTGGGAGTACCCCTGGTTCGCCGCCTGGGACCTGGCCTTCCACTGCGTCTCCCTGGCCCACGTGGACCCCGGGTTCGCCAAGTACCAGCTGGTGCTGCTCTGCCGGGAGTGGTTCCAGCACCCCAACGGGGCGCTGCCGGCCTACGAGTGGGACTTCTCCGACGTGAACCCGCCGGTCCAGGCCTGGGCCGCGCTCGAGGTGTTCGCGCTCGACGGGGCGAAGGACTTCGACTTCCTCGCCCGGATCTTCGACAAGCTGCTGGTCAACTTCACCTGGTGGGTGAACAGGGAAGACGTGTGGGGCAACAACCTGTTCGAGGGCGGCTTCCTCGGCCTGGACAACATCGGCCCGATCGACCGGTCGCACCTGCCGCCTGGCACGGTCCTCGAGCAGTCGGACGCCACCGGCTGGATGGCCTTCTACGCGCTGTCGATGGCCACGATCGCGCTCATCCTCTGGCGCAACGGCCGCCAGGCCGGCGCCGACCTGGTGCTCAAGTTCCTCGAGCACTACGCCGGCATCACCACCGCGCTTGAGACCCAGGGGATGTGGGACGACGCCGACGGGATGTTCTACGACCACCTCTGCCTGGCCAGCGGCGCGGTCATCCCGGTCAAGGCCAGGTCCATGGTCGGCATGATCCCGCTGCTCGCGGTCGGCGTCGTCGACCACCAGATGGTCGTCACCGCGCTCCGGTTCAAGAAGGCGTTCGCTGACTTCCTGCACCGGCAGGGGATGACCGACGCGGACAAGGCGCGCGAGATGGGGCTGCTGCGCGACGGCGACGGCCGCCCGGAGAAGCTGCTGCTCAGCGTCGTCGGGGTGGACCGCCTGACCCCGCTGTTCCGGTCGCTGTTCGACGAGTCGAAGTTCCTGTCCCCGTACGGCCTGCGGTCGCTCAGCGCGGAACTGGCGGATCAGCCGTACGTGCTGCACCTGGAGGGCACGACCGCGACGATCGACTACGAGCCGGCCGAGTCCACCACGGCGATGTTCGGCGGCAACTCCAACTGGCGCGGGCCGATCTGGTTCCCGCTGAACTACCTGCTCTGCAACTCGCTGCAGACGTACCACGCGTTCTTCGGCGACGAATTCACCGTGGAGTACCCGACCGGGTCCGGCGAGCAGAAGAACCTCAGCGAGGTTGCCGCCGACCTGCGGCAGCGGCTCGTCTCGATCTTCCTGCGGGGCGAGGACGGGCGGCGGCCCTGCTACGGCTGGGTGGACAAGCTGCAGAACGACCCGAACTGGCGCGACAACATCTACTTCAACGAGTACTTCCACGGCGACAACGGCGCGGGCCTCGGCGCGAGTCATCAGACCGGCTGGACCGGGCTGATCGCGGACATCATCCGCCGCCGCCATGGCGCGGTGCCGGAGGCCATCGACTTTATCGGCAGCCTGGTTTACCCGGGCGAGGACGAGCAGTGACCGAGGGCAGGCCGGCCACGCCGGCCACGCCGGCCACGCCGGCCAGGGTCAGGGCGCTCCCCGGTGACAGCGCCCGGCTCGGCGCGACGACCGGCGACGGCGGCGTGAACTTCGCGGTCGCCTCGACCGTGGCCGAGGAGGTCACCGTCTGCCTCTTCGACGCCGGATACGGGCGAAGAGACCCAGGTCAAGCTCGAGCACTACGACGCGGGGGTCTGGCACGGCTTCGTGCCCGGCGTCGGGCCTGGGCAGGCCTACGGGTACCGGGTCAACGGGCCCTTCGACCCCGCGCGCGGCCTGCGCTGCAACCCGCGCAAGCTCCTCATCGACCCCTACGCCCGAGCCCTCGCGGGCGCCGTGACGTACGGCGACGCGCTGCTCGGCCACGACCCGCGCCGACCCGGCCAAGCCGTCAGGCCTCGACTCGGCCCCGAACGTCCCCCGGTCACTGGTGATCGACGTCTCCGAGCAGGCCTACGACTGGGAGGGCGACACCCAGCCGCGCCACCCCTACGCGGACACCGTCGTCTACGAGGTGCACGCCAAGGGGTTCACCGCGCGCCATCCGGACGTGCCGGAAGAGCTGCGCGGCACCTACGCCGGGCTCGGGCACGAGGCCGCCACCGGTTACCTGCGCGACCTCGGCGTCACCGCGGTCGAGTTGCTCCCGGTGCACGAGTACGTCCCTGAGGGCCTGCTGCTCGAGCGCGGCCTGACCAACTACTGGGGCTATAACTCGATCGGCTACTTCGCACCGCACCAGGCCTACTCCGCAGCGGCCCGCGCCGCCCCCGGCGGGCTGCCGGGGGCGGGCAGTCAGTGAGTTCAGGGACATGGTCAAGGCGCTGCACCAGGCGGGCATCGAGGTCATTCTCGACGTCGTATACAACCACACCGCCGAGGGCAACGAGAACGGCCCGACGCTGAGCTTCCGCGGCCTGGACAACGGCCTGTACTACCGGCTCGACCCCGGCGACGCGAGCAGGTACTACGACACCACGGGCACCGGGAACTCGCTGGACGCGGGCAACCCGCAGACGCTCCGGATGATCATGGACTCGCTGCGGTACTGGCTGACCGAGATGCACGTGGACGGGTTCAGGTTCGACCTGGCCGCCACCCTCGCCCGCGACGAGCGCGGCGGCAGCTTCGACCGGATGTCGTCCTTCTTCGATCTGGTCGCCCAGGACCCGGTGGTGTCGGCCGCGAAGCTGATCGCCGAGCCATGGGACGTTGGCCAGGCCGACAGCTACGACCTGGGCCGGTTCCCCGCTCAGTGGCGGGAATGGAACGGCCGTTACCGGGACAGCATGCGCGATTTCTGGCGCAGTCGCGACGTCGGCGTGGCCGAGTTCGCGACCCGGTTCAGCGGCTCGTCCGACCTGTACGGCGCCGCCCGCCGCCGCCCCACCGCCTCGGTCAACCTGATCACCGTGCACGACGGCTTCACCTTGCGCGACCTGGTCTCCTACGACGACAAGCGACAATGAGGCCAACGGCGACGACAACCGCGACGGGACCGACGACAACCGGTCATGGAACTGCGGCGCGGAAGGCCCCACCGCCGACCCCGACGTCAACGCGCTGCGCGCCCGCCAGTCCCGGGCGATGCTGAGCACGCTGCTGCTCTCCTTCGGCCTGCCGCTGCTGCTCGGCGGCGACGAGATCGGCCGCAGCCAGGGCGGGAACAACAACGCCTACTGCCAGGACAACGAGATCTCCTGGTTCGACTGGCAGGCCGCGGACGGCGAGCTCCGCGGCTACGTGAAGCGGCTGCTGGCGCTCCGCCGCGCGCACCCGGCCTTCCGCCGCCAGCGGTTCCTGACCGGCGCGGAGGCGGCCGACCTGGGCTGGTACTGCTCCGACGGCTCAGCGGTGACCGACGAGCAGTGGGCCGACCCGACGATGCACGCCCTGGGGATCTACCTGGACGGCACCGACGCGCCCGACTCCGGCGCCGACGGCACGCCGCTGCTCGACGACGACTTCCTCATCCTGGTCAACGCCTGGTGGGAGCCGGTCATGTTCACGATCCCCGCAGGTCCGCGAGGCCACCCAGACCTGGTTCATCGAGCTGGACAGCTACGACCCCGCCGTCTCCCCCGCCCGCGAGTTCCCCCGGCACACCGGCGATCAGGTAGTGGCCCGTCCGCGCTCGCTGTCCGTCCTGCGCGCCCCGAGGCCCGATAAAGACGAAACCGACTAGTTCGAACGGTCCCGTGCTCCGCCTAGCCCCGCGTCGGTTTTCAAGTTGGCCACCTCGGACATATCGTCGCGGCGAAATGCCCGAAATGCCATTATTACCTGTTCAAGATCGAAAATATCCATGGCGTTTCCGTCGTTATAGTGACGGAAACGCCATGGATTTCGATTAATGATCATCAACTGCTGGTTTCTGGATCTCCCTGGATCGTGATCTGGCAGCAGGAGCACCTCTGGTACCAGATCGCGACGTGCCCCGCCCGGCAGAGCAGGGGTTATTTTCCGACGCGGGCCTGGTCCGCCAGGATTTTGACCTACCAACGTTAAACCGCCGGGGGCCACCACAGCTAATGCGTCAAGTTCGGGACCCGGCACTGAGTCCGGCCCGACAAGGGTGACTACACGTGTGGCCCGCCCCCGGCAGCGCCTTCCATTTTATAGCTCAATCGGACACGAGACCCGGCTGGCGTCCGCCTAGCGTGGCCGCGGCAAGCAGGCCGGCCAGGATGACGAGGCCGGCCGACAGGTAGAGCGCGTCGTGCAGCCCCTGGCCGAAGGAGGCGTAGGCCGCGCCGATCACCTGGTTCACGATCGGGCCGTAGCTGGTGTACTTGGTGGGCGTCTGGCCGGTCTCGATGAACGTGATGATCGTCGACTTGAAGCCGAGGATCAGGGTCTTCTCGCTCGCCGGGACGTTCAGTGCCAGTAGGTGGCTGGTGAGGGAGGAATTGAGCTGGGAGAACACGAGCGCGCCGAGAACCGCGACGCCGGTGACCGCGCCGATCTCCCGGCTGGTATTGGTGGCGGAGGCGGCCATCCCGGAGCGCTCGGGCACCACGGCGTTGAGCACGGTCGAGGTGACCGGCACCACCGTGATGCCGATGCCGATGCCGGCCAGCGCAAGGGCAAGTGCCGAGCAGCAGGTAGTTCGGGTGCGGAGTGATCAGCGGGTTGGCGAGCAGCAGCCCGGCCGCGAACGCGGCGCAGCCGCCGACGATGAGCCAGCGCGGCCCGACCAGGCTGGTCCAGTAGCCCGCCAGCACCGACGAGCCGATCATGAGCACGGTCATCGGGGCGAAGACGAGCGCGATCCGGTAGCCGGAGGCGCTCACCACCTCGTCCAGGTAGAGCGCGGTGAAGAAGAAGATCGCGAAGGTTGCGAAGTAGGTGCAGAACGCGACGACGTTCGGCACGGTGAACCAGACGGAGCGGAAGAGCTTCACGTCGAGCAGCGGGTTCGGTGTTCGCCGCTCCCAGACCCGCGAACGCGACCGCGAGCACGAAGGCGGCGCAGAGCAGTCCCACCACCAGCGGCCGGGCGAAGCTTGAGGTTTCCGCGTCGATGATGGCGAACACCAGCGTGGCGAGCGCGCCCGCGCCCAGCACGGTGCCGACGGTATCGACCCGCAGCTGCCGGTGGTCGGAGCTCTCCGGCACGACGACCGCCGCGACGAGCAGCGCGGCCAGGCCGAAGAACAGGTTGAACCAGAAGATCCCGCGCCAGCTCCACGACGCCGATGAGCGCGCCGCCGATCACCGGGCCCATCGCCAGGGCCAGCCCGGAGACCGCGGCCCAGACCCCGACCGCCCGGGCGCGGGCGCGGTCGTCGGTGTAGATGTGCCGGAGCACCGACAGGGTGCCCGGCTCGCTGGCCGCCGCGCCCATGCCCATGATGGCGCGGCCGGCGATCAGCGTCTGCGCGTTCGGGGCGAGCGCGCAGAGCACCGACCCTGCGCAGAAGACGCCGGCCCCGGTCAGCATGACCTTCTTGCGGCCGAGTTCGTCGCCGATCATGCCGCAGGCCAGCATGAGCGAGGCGAAGGTCAGCGCGTAGCCGCCGACCACCCATTGCAGGTCGGCGACCGAGGCCTTGAGGTCGGTCTGGATGTTGCCGAGGCCGACGGCCACGATTGTGTTATCAGTGAACGTCAAGAACAGGATGGTGCAGAGCGCGGCGAGCGCGAGCCGGTTTGACCGGTCGCGTCCGCCAACTGCGTCGGCATCGGCATCCAGGGGGTGCCGCAAGGGCATGGGTGACGCCTCCCTCTGTGCCGCTGATTCACGTGAAACCTCGTCAGCGCACCTTGTTTCCGTACAGGCGGACGGCAAGCGGGGCGAATACCACGAGCATCCCCGCCGACCAGCACAGCACGGCAAGCTCAGGGTGCTGCGCTGGCCAGGCGTGCACCGCCGCTGCCGGGTTCGGATTGCCGAAGAGCTGACGGCAAGCGGCGGCGAGTGAGGACATCGGGTTCCATTCCGCGACCGGCTGGAGCCATCCTGGCATGCCTTGGGTCGGCACGAAAGCACTTGATATGAACGTCAGCGGCAGGAAAATGATGAACCCGGTCTGCTGCGCGGCCTCCGGGCTGCGCAGCACCATGCCGAGGCAGACGCCGACCCAGGTGAACGCGTATCCGAACAGCAGCGCGAGCGCGAACGCCTCGATCGCCTGGCCGGCGGTGCCGTTGATGCGCCAGCCGATCGCCAGCCCGACCAGGGCTACCACGCCGGCGCCGATCACCTGGGTGAGCAGGTCCGCGATCGTCCGCGCGGTCAGCACGGCGGCGCGGGACATGGGCAGCGAGCGGAAGCGGTCGATCAGGCCGGTCTCCATGTCGCTGACGATCGCGACCGCGGTGCCCGGGGCGGTCTGCGCGAGTGACATGCCGAGCATCCCGCTGATCAGGTAGGCGTGATAGTTATCGCCGCCGCCGATGCCGCCGATCGCCCCGCCGAAGACGTAGGCGAACATCAGCACGAACAGGACCGGCTGGATCGTCACGTCGGACAGCGTCTCGGGCTCGCGCCTGATCCGGGCGAGTGACCGTTTGGTGAGCACCCAGACGTCGGTGACGAACAGGGCGAACGGGTTGCGGCCGACCGTGGTGGCCGGGGGCGTGGCCGGGGCCACGGCGATCGCGGTCATCGGACTGCCTCCTTCTCTGGCTGCTTGGCCGTCTGCTGGGTCTTCGCCGTCTTCTCGTTCTTCTCTTCCGCCATGTGTCCGGTCAGCGTCAGGAACACGTCGTCGAGCGAGGCGCTGCGGACGGATATCTCGCTGACCTTGACTCCGGCCGCGTCGAGCGACCGCACCACCTCGGTCGCCAGCCCGTCGGTGGCGATAACGGGCGCCTCGATGAGACGGCTCGGTCCGTTCGGGATGATCGGTGTTGTCGTGAACGGCGCCAGCGCCTTCGCGGCCGCGAAGGCGTCGGACTCGTCGGCCAGCGTGATCAGCAGCCGCTGCCCGCCGACGGACGCCTTGAGCTCGGCGGGGGTGCCCTCGGCGATGACCTTGCCGCCGTCGATGACGGCGACCCGGCTGGCGAGCACGTCCGCCTCGTCGAGGTACTGGGTGGTGAGCAGCAGCGTCGTGCCGTCGGCGACCAGTTGGCGGACGATGTCCCACATCAGCGCGCGGGCGCTCGGGTCGAGCCCGGTGGTCGGCTCGTCAAGGAAGAGCACCGCCGGGCGGCCGATCAGGGAGGCCGCCAGGTCGAGGCGGCGCCGCATCCCGCCCGAGTAGGTCTTGACCGCCCGGCTCGCCGCGGCGGTCAGGTCGAACTGCTCGAGGAGATCGTCCGCCCGCTGCTTGGCGGCCTTCGCGGTCAGCCGGCTGAGCTGGCCGATCATGATCAGATTGGCCCGGCCGGTGAGGTACTCGTCAAGCGCGGCGTACTGGCCGGTGAGCCCGATCGTCCGCCTGACGGTGGCGGCCTCGCTGGTCACGTCGTGGCCGAGGACGCGGGCGCTGCCGCCATCCGGCCGCAGCAGCGTGGCCAGCACGCGGACGGCGGTGGTCTTGCCGGCGCCGTTGGGGCCGAGCAGGCCGTAGACGGTGTTGGGCGGCACCGTCAGGTCGAACCCGTCCAGGGCCTTGGTCTTGCCGTAATGCTTGATCAGTCCGTCCGCCTCGATGGCGGGTGTATCACTCATGGCGTCTCCTGGCATCCGCGCGGGGATGTGCTCGTCGTCTTCTCGTACGGCGTACTATTCCAGTACGCCGTACGATAGCAGTACGGTGTACGAGAGGCAAACGGTTTGAGCAGGGCAGGCCGGGTCACGGTGGCCGGAACGGCGCACCGATCACGGCGGACGAGGAGTTCTGGTGGGCGAGGACGAGGAAGACGACGGGCTCTTCCTGCCGATGCGCCTGTTCTACTCGGGCAGGCCATTCGGCCCGCGCGACCGGCGCGACCGGTTCGAACGGCACCACGAACGGCAGATCGCCGAGCGGGTCAGCAAGCAGAAGGAGCAATGGCAGGCCAAGGGGCGAACGCCGCCGGGGCCTCCGGGGCGCCGGATGGGCGGGCTCAGCCGGGCGGACATCGTCGATATCGCGATCGCCATTGCCGACGCGGAGGGGACCGAGGCGGTCAACATGCGGCGGATCGCGCGCGACCTCCGGGTCGGCACGATGTCGCTCTACTGGCACGTCGAGTCCAAGGAAGAACTGCACCAGTTCATGCTCGAGATGGTGCACGCGGAGATCGAGGCGCCGCCGCCATCGGGAGATTGGCGAACGGACCTGGCGGCCTACGCGAGCAACACCAGGGCCGCGCTGCTACGCCACCCGTGGGCCATCGATTTCGTCAACACAGGCCCGCCGGCCGCCAACGACGCGCGCAACGCCGAGCGGCTGATCGGGGCGCTCGACGGGCTCGGCCTCGACGCCAAGACCACGATGTGGATCCTGAGCACCCTCGGCACCTACGTCACCGGGGCCGCGCTCCGCGACATTCAGGAGCAACGCTGGCACCGCACCATGGACGAGGCCGTGGCGGAAATGACCGAGGCGGAGGTGGAGGCGTGGCGCGACGAGTTCGAGCAGCAGATCCGCGGGTCGGGCCGCTACCCGCACATCACGAAGATCCTCGACGCTAACTTCGACCCGGACGCGCCCGAGACGAGCGGTGACCGGTTCTGCTTCGGCCTCGGCTGCCTGCTTGACGGGATCGCCACCGCGATCGGCCGGTTCGGCGAACACCAGTAGCTTCCAGCCGTCGGCGCCGGCCACCTCGACGGCTAGCGGGCGAACAGATCTACCGTCATCGCTCGCCCCTGGACTAATGCTCGTTAGCTAAGCCATCTCGCCGGGCACTTCTCGTCAGTCCTCTAGCAGGATCTCCACGAGCGGCGACGAGCGCAGTTGCCGGGCGAATCCGTCCTGCGCGCCTTGCCGCTGCTCGGCCTTGCGGACTGTCGTGTTTACCTCGCGGCCCAGCCGCTTGCCGCGAATTCTTCCCGGATCACCTGCGGCGGGCCGAATGACATGAGCGCTAGCCGCGACAGCGGCTCGTAGTAGGGGCTCCCGACATTGGCGCGGACGAGCTTGCTCCGCCCAATCATCCGCGCGATCGCGCCTGACGGCCGCGCCGTCTATGTCGCGGAAGGTGTCGTGGTGGTCATCGGGCTGCCAGGATTATCCGGGCTCGCTCGCGGTGATGTGGGGACTGGTCGTCCTGTACGCCGGAGATGTCCGTGAACCCGACGAGGCAGCGGGCACATCGCCGGAGGCATGGGCGGGCGACGTGGTGTTCGTGAAGTGCCGTGGGGCCAGTCGGCGAGAGAGGCTCACGTTTCCTGCCACCGCACAGTAGGCGAACCAGCCGATGACCGCGACGGCGATCAGCACATAGGAGTCGCCGAGAACCTGCTGCCACGGCGCCCAGTTCAGTTCCTTGTCGCCGCCTCGGGGCAGCCAGCACTGCGGTCCTACCCCGAAAAGCACAAAGCCCGTGACCGCGAGCCGTCGGGCGCTGGTGGCCAGGCACAGCAGCGCCGGCACTGCCCAGACCCAGTGATGCGACCATGAGATCGGCGAGATGAGCAAGATGGCGAAGGCATTGAGAACCAGCGCCAGGTGTTCATCGCCGATCGTGAACGCCCGACGCATGCCCACGCATGCCGCCGCGATGACCGCGAGCGATATGGCCAGCCAGAAGTAGGTGAACGGCGTAGTCCCCGGATGGAGACCGGCCCGGGCCAGGACCGCGAAGATGCTCTGGTTGCCCGCATACTGCGGTTCGCCGATCCTTCCTACATTGAACAACGTCCTCGACCAGTAATGCGCCGAGTCCGCGGGAGCCAGCAGGAACCCCAGCCCGGTGGCTGCAGCGAAAGAAGCGCCCATCGTCGCGGCGGACCGGTAGTCGCGTCGCAGCAGAAAAAACACTACGAACAGGGCGGGTGTCAGCTTCATCGCGGCCGCCAGCCCGACCAGCGAGCCTCGCGGCCAGCGGGGGGAGCCCGTTAGGCAGTCCGCGATGACCATGGCCATCAGGAACACGTCGACTTGGCCGTAGGCGAGATTTCCTCGCACCGGTTCCAGCAGCAGGGCCGCCGGCAGGACCCAGCCCAGCTTCCATCCAAGACGGCGACGGAACGGCCGCAGTGCCAGCGCGAGCACCGCGACGATCCCGAGATCTAGGACAATTCCGGCGGCCGGCAGCGGGATCAGCGATAGGGGTGACAACACGATCGCGGCCAGCGGCGGGTACGTGAACGGCATCCGCACGCCCTGGGCGGTTGGCGGCAGCGTGGCGTAGAGATTTCCGCCCTGCAGCCACACGCGGCCACCGATGCGATAGACATCAAGATCTAGGTGGTAGGCCATACAGGCGTACACAAGAGTCACCACGCAGGCCGCCGCGAGCATGAGGCGTGACTTCATGCCCTATCTCTACCGAGCGCCCTCGACGGTCACTGTAGCTATTGTTCCTTATCTGGTCCTTAGCGATCGTGGCAGGGTCCACCGCGACGCGGTTTGCCCCGATTGCTGCCATGGGCGGTCAGGCCTGATCCTGATGCTCACGGCCGCGGTGGTGATCAGGGCGTGTGCTGGTGTCGTCCTCGTCGGGGTCGCAGTACGGTCAGCCCAGGTCAGGGCCCGCCGTGACGGGCGCTACCTGAAGATCTCAAGTCTCTCCTGGCCACACCAAATCCTTCTGGCGCGCATATCTGGCCGCCGACTGCTGCCATTGAAAAATCATTTACGATGGCTTTGCAGGACACAATGCGCGCGCTTCTGGCGACCAAGCCGATCACGACCGTTGAAGGATTCAAGTCCAGCAAGCTGCTAACTGCATATGACCAGCGAGACGAAGTCGCTCAGGAATAATTTTAAATTCTGCAAGATCATTCGCCGCTATTTCCGACGAAAGTGGACGAACAGGCGCCCGAAGTTCTCGAATCTTTTTGGCCGGCTTCTTAGCGACCTTGGGTGCCTCGGGATGCCAGCCTACTCGGGCACGATGATGCCGAGCTTCTCGCGCACCTGCTGGCACATCTCGGTGTAGGTATCCGCCCAGACATGGCCGTCAGGCAGCCAGTGGGCTTCCCACTTCTCCTCGTCGGAGTTGACCGGGGCGACGAACCTCAGCCTGATGTCCGAGTAGGTCTCGGCCAGACGTCGCTTACCTCAACGAGGAGCGGGACGGGCTCCACCGGTCTACGGGGAACGGGCGAACGCCGACCGCGACGGCAAGGTCAGAGCGCGAGGCGGCGGGCGGCCATGGCGTACATTTCCAGCGCCGTCATGCCCACGTCGTACTCGTTGAGCGTCATCCGGTTCCGAAGGAACGGCACCGACCACCAGGTGGGCGAACAACGGGCGCGGGGAGCACCAGTCAATCCAAAATCGAACTGACTTCCAATCGGGATCACCCCCGCGGGCACGGGGAGCACGAGAAAGCCCAATGAGCGTTCGCCATCCTTGAGCTGCTGGTGAGGGGCGTGGGGTGGCAGGGCTCGTGGCGCCGTCGATCAGCACGACCTGCACGACGGCGCATAGTGGTGGGCAAGGTTGGTGGCGAGGTCGCGGAGGTGGGCCCTGGCTTCGGTGGGGCCGTGCACAGTGATGGCGCTCCCGAACGGCAGTAGTGCTCGCACGTCCTCCAGATGCAGGAAGCGGATCGTTACCTTGTGGCCGGTGGCGGATTCTTCATGGTCGTCCCGGACGAGTCGTTGGCCAAAGATCCGTCGCGCTCGCTCGATCTGGGTCTGGTCGATGGTGGCGCTGACCTCTATCGCATGATTGTGTTCCCACTGATCAACGAGCGCTGCAGCGACGGTGGCCAGGGTCTGGTTCTCGCGGATCCGTCGTGGCTGGTCGACTTCTTTCCACGTCGTGATCCGTTCGAATCGGTACATCCGTGGCACTCGGGTACAGTCGGCGACGAGGTACCAGATGCCGGCCTTGGCGAACAGCCCGTAGGGATCCACGACCAGGTCGCGTGAGCATGATTCGCCTGGGCTGTCGTACTCGATCCGTAGCCGGCGACCGCGCCGCACTGGGCCGATCAGCGAAGCCGGAGTCGTGCCGGAAGTAGGGGCCTGGAGCCAGGGACGGCTGTCCACGTGCACCACGTCGGTGAGCGGCAGGAGCTCATGAACGCGGCGTGACTGTGTAGCGCCGATCTTGGAGAGCGCGCGCTGGCTTTCGACGGATGCGTTGAGCTCCGCACGTTGCTTCTCATCCAGCCCGGTGAGCGACAGATGATCACGCTCGCCCGGCGTGAGTCGCGTGAGGTCGAGTCCCGGACCCGGGCAGCATGGTCACGCCTCCGAGGCGGCCCCGTTGTGCGGTCACCGGCAGACCGGCGTCGCGGAGCCAGTTCAGGTCCCGGGTGATGGTTCGAAGGGACACCCCGAGCGCTGAGGCAAGTTCCTGTGTGGTCACGGCATCCCTCGATTCGAGGAGCAGCATCAGGGAGAAGAAGCGATCTGGGGTCACACACCGATCTTTTCAGGAATTGCGACACGATGCGGCGCATATCCCGGTCAGGCTGGTGGATGCGAACCTGCGACCTGCCTGTTCGCCGAGTGGGTGCGCGCACGCACCCCGATCCAGAAAGGCGCCCGCGATGAGTGCCAACACGACCGACGCCGAATCACCGGTGGCGTACCACCCAGGGTCTGCCGAGTACGACGAGCACCGTGCCGGCTTCCAGTTGCGGGAGCAACATCAGCCAGCCCACGTGGTGGCGGCACGGACCGCTGGCGACGTCGTGGCGGCCGTCCGGCACGCCGCGGAGTCATGTATGCCGATCGCGGTCCAGGCCACGGGACATGGACTCGCCAACCCGCTCGCCGGTGAAGGTGTGTTGGTGTCGACGCGAAGGATGGACAGCGTCGATGTCGACCCCGGTGCCGGCACCGCATGGGTGGGCGCTGGAGCGCGGTGGCGCGACGTGATCGAGGCCGCCGCACGCTTACGATCTGGCGCCGCTGTCTGGGAGCATGCCCGGTGTCGGCGCTGTCTCCTACACGCTCGGCGGCGGCATCGGGCTGATGGCGCGCCGCTACGGCTTCGCCGCGGACCATGTCACGCGCTTGGAGCTGGCCACCGTTGACGGCTCCCTGCTGAAGGTTTCGGAACACGAGGAGCCGGACCTGTTCTGGGCGCTCCGCGGCGGTGGCGGGAGCTTCGGCATCGTGACCGCGCTGGAGATGGCCTTGATGCCGGTCGCCAGGCTGGTCGGGGGCGGTCTGATGTTCGACCTGGGCGAGACGCCGGAGGTGGTCTCAACCTGGTTGCGTTGGACGGCGGCAATGCCGTCGGAGATGACCTCGGCGATGACCACGCTTGAAATTTCTAAGCGGCACATGGCACATGTCCAGATCGCCTACCTGGGTTCGGCTGCGGAGGCCGACGAACTGGTGGCTCCGCTTCGGGCACTGAAACCCGCGTACGACAGCCTGCAGGAGATCCCGTACCGGCGCTCGGGCATCGTCTTCAGCGAACCGGATCAGCCGCATGGGTATGTCGCCGACAATGTCTTGTTGCGGGCGATCGACGAGGAACGCCTCCGCGACGCCATCGCCACGTCGGCGCCAGGCCGGTCAGTTCCCTCCATCATCTCGGTTCGTCATCTCGGTGGGGCGCTGTCCACTGCGCCGAGGGTGCCGAACGCAGTCAGCCACCGCGAGGCGATGTACCTGCTGTGCGTGGTAGCCCCGACAAGCAATTCGAATGCGCCGCGTGCGCAGGAGCTGATCGGTGACCTGCTGGCCGGCTGGTCCGGGACCGCCGTGGGCAGCTCGCCGAACTTCACTTTCGGACGGCCCGACCGGCGCACCGCCGCGGACCTGTTCGATCCCGGGACCCGCGACCGATTGCTGCAGCTGGCCCGTAAGTACGACCCCGCCGGACTGTTGCACCCCAGCTTCGTCATCGCCTGAGCTGAGCAGCGCGCGGGCGGGTTAGGGGAATCACCGGTTCTCTGCCAGCAGGCACCGCGCTATGTCCTCGACTGCCTCGGGATCGACGTGCTGGGGCGGATCGTAGCTCGCGGCGGTCGACGGGCCGCTGCCTGGGAAGAACATATGGTCATCCGGGTCGTAGACCCGGATGACCATATGCTCGTGGTCCGCAAGTCCCGCCCGCCAGTCGCTGAGATCGTCGCCGACGGTGACCTGGTAGTCGCGGCCGCCTTGGAGGAAGAACATCGGGCGGTCGAGTGCGGCTGCGGTGGCGACGGGGTCGTAGGCGCGGTGATCCAGCCAGTAGGACGCGGAGAAGCCGAAGGGCAGTGCTTCGATCGGCGTCGAGGGTGTGAGGTCCGGTCCGTCGATCAGCTTCGCCTGCTCTGTGAGTTCCTCGATGATCGATTTCGCCGATTCGCCCCGGTCCGGGGCGAGCGTTGCGAGGTACTTGGCCACACGGATGCCCGCCCGGTGCATCGGCAGCGTGGCGCCGGCCATGACGACGAGTCCTGCGACGGCCTGTTCGGTGGCGGCGATGCGCGGGGCCATCGTGCCACCCATGCTGTGGCCGAGCACGAAGACCTGGTCGGGGTCCACTGACGGGTGCTCGCGTAGCAGGCGGACGGCCGCTGTCGCGTGCGGGACGCACTCAGCGGTCGCGGTGAAGCAGACGTCTTCGGTCATGATCTCGGGCCGGATGTGGGTGATCTTGTCGAAGCGCAGCACTGCCACTCCGCGGCTGGCCAGACCCCATGCGATGTCCTTGAGCGGCTTGTTGCCGCCGACGGTCTCGTCGCGGTCGAAGGGGCCGCCGCCCGAGAGCAGGATGACCGCGGGGTGCGGTCCCACAGTGCTCGGTACGGTCACCGCGCCGGGGACGCCCTGGATGACTGCGGTTCCACGCTCGCTATGGCATGAGCACGCTTCCGCGCATGTGCCGCCACTGTCCTGGGCACGGGTACCGGCCAAGGTCGATCGGAACACCCGGGCGACCGAGAAGGTCACCGGGACGTTAAGCGACTACGAGGTCCGGATCACGTTCCTGGAGCGGGTCAAGGGCTAGCGCCTGCCTGACTCATTCCAGTTGAAGTGGACCTTGATGGTGCCGAAGTTCTTGGAAGGCTTCTCTACCCGCATGTTCTTGACAGATGAACGCTTATTGTCAAGGAATCGAAGGACGTGTTTCTTCAGCTGGCCTGACCCCTTGCCGGGGATGATCTCGAGGAGCGGCGCCTTCTTCGCCACGGCCTCGTCGAACTTCTGCTTCAGCGCCTTCTCGATCTCGGGCCCTGAGTTGTAGATGTCGTGCAGGTCCAGCGTGAGCTTCGTTTTCAACACTCCCTCGGACAGGTCCTACGGGCGGACCACCCGTTCACCTGACACTAGTAGCTGATACATCACTATCCGCCGGTTAGCCCTAGAACGGCCTGAGGGGCACCAGGAAACCACGCAACCCCGCTCTAGGGTTGATCGTACCTAGAACACCGATTTAACGATTCGTGCAGGTCACAGCGGTATGAGCAGACGCAAATGCAACGGGCCCACCCCCGAAAGGGTGGCCCAGGGGCACGGCACGGGGCGTTCATAACGGACGAAACCCCCGGTAGATGAGGGTCACTCAGGATCAAGCGCGGCGCGCATCGCGTCAAGGCGTTCGAACGCCATAGCCGCCCGATCCGGTAGAGACACCTCCCAAAGCTCCGAAGCCGACTCTGACGGGTACGTGAAGATCACTTCCGGGTGCGCGGCGCGATACCGCCCCAGCCACGTCAGCTCAGTAGTAGGCGCTACGTCTGGCACCGCCTCGACGGCCGGGGTGGTAGCGGACGGCGGCATACGAAACTGGTAAGGACCCATACGCGCGATGCTACTAGACGTCTACCCACGTGGGTAGTTGTAGGACGTGAGGGGGACACGCGGGCAGGTGGCTACCGTCGCCACCATGCCCATAGACCTCGACCGCCAGGACGTGCCGAAGCATGCTCAGTTGGCCGACCACATCAGGGCGCGGATCGACGATGGGACATATGCGCCACGAACGCGCATACCGTCAGAAGCTCACTGGGTTGAGGAAACAGGCTTTGCTCGTGACACGGTGCGCAAGGGGCTAGCCGTTCTCATAGAAGATGGCAGGCTGTATGTCGTGAAAGGCTTGGGAACGTTCGTCTCTCCGCCAGAGGGCTTAACGCCTCTACGTGGCTTGTGGCCACGCGGAGAGGCTAACTCACGAAGTCGAGTAGCGGACTCCGACCACAGCCCTTGAATCGCGCACTTGGACATCGGCGCGCAGCGCCGCCCGATAAAACATTTCGAGGAATTCGGCCCGGCGCTCGTGACTGCGGATCAGCATCGTACTTCCGTTCACCATGCGCAAGGTCATCGCGGCGTTAAGGTCACCTAGGAGGGGGCCGCTAACCGTCGAGGCCGTTGCCGCAAGAGTCTGAGAAGTCAGAACTACGGGAATGTCATACAGCACGCGCTTGCCATGCCCAGGGTCCATGAGGCCTCTTCTGCCCGTCAACCTGACGCAGAATACCGCCCCACTGAATCGGGGACATATACCACGCGCAATTCGGGGAAGCCAGATACGCACTGTCTAGCGCTTCAAGCATCTGAGCCGCAGTGTCAAGATTGATCGTGTTAGCGGCAAGCTCGGTGGTCGCGCCATTAGCGAACGTGACAGCCGTTCCGGCCGTAAGACCCAGATACCCGCCAGCACTCCCAGACGTAGCGCCCACAGCCGTAAGAGCCGCGTACAGCGCCGCCTGGGCGACAGGAGCAATAACGCGCCCCATTGATTCCCCGAGCATCGCCGCTACCCATTCATCAAGCGTACGGTTAGCAAACGGATCGCTGCGTTCAATCCCCATGGAACCGCCGCTAGTGACGTTCGGGTAATTAAAGGCGTCCTGCACAAGCTGAAAGGAAGGTGTGAAGCTTGCGGCGTACGTCGGAGCAAGACCCCACGCCTGCTGAGCCAGAGTCGGATAAGGGCCGTCGGTGAATGAGGCGTTTTCCGTCTGCGTGACAGCAGGGGAGAACTGCGAGTAGACCGGACGATTGGTCACCTCGCCGTCCGGCGAGTTCCAAAGCTCAAATGCGGAGAGAAGCCCATCATATTCACGCAGTGCGTGGATCAGGTCCGCATTGAAACGCTGAGGAACCGTGTATCCACCGGCGGAGCCCGTACCTTCACCCGCAGCACGGGCCGAGAAGGCTATTGAGGCTTCAGGGAGCGAAAGCCATTCCCGGAAACGAGCCTCATCAGCAGACGCGGCACGATTGACCACAGAAGAACGCTGGCTAACCGGCTTATAGCCCATCTGCGCCTGAAGGTCCCTCGCTATCGAAAGGTCTCGCTGATGGGCGGAGGTGAAACCTCGGGTTTGGCAGTCATTGCAGAGATGAGGCATTTGTAACCTGACTTTCAGCGCCGAAAGACGCAGTTGTTGGGCTCCCGTTTCTTGGAATCGCACGGGCGAAGCGATGTGATAAGTCTTAGAACGGGACGGGAATGAAACGCAAGAGCGCGTAATAACCATCGCCGCGCCGCAACAGCACGGGAATGCGCGAGCCTACGCCGTTCCTCATGTTGCGGTCCATAGTGAGATACGTGGACCTATCGCGGTCCGTAGCAGCGAAGCCAAGAACGCCAGTGTCCGCAACAATGTCATTCACGTTCACGGCCCAATGCCACTTAGCTAGTGGTTTCGATGATTATCGATATCCGTGTGCAGGATGGGGCTATGCCGCCTGGTCAGGGTTGATCTTGGGATCTGCCTGCGTGGATGGGTCTGCTGGCTGCATGATCGCGGGTTGTGACGCAGACTGGCGGTGTGGCCGAGAGCCGTTTGAGCGACTGGATCTCCCTGGGCGTGCTGGCGTCCTGGGTGCCCCGCGATGAGGTCGAGGACGCGGTCGAGGCGGCGGGGAAGACCGCGAAGCGGAAGGGCGGGAAGCTCCCGCCGCAGGTCATGGTGTATTTCGTGATGGCGCTGGCGCTTTTCGCCGACGAGGATTACGAGGAAGTCTGGGCGCGGCTGACCGAGACGCTTGCGGGCTGGGGCGGCTTCGGCGATGACCAGGCGCTGGTTACGACGGGCGGGCTCGCCCAGGCGCGGCAGCGGCTCGGGCACGAGCCGGTGAAGGGGACGTTCGAGCTGGTCGCGGCCCCGGTGGCGACGCTGGACACGCCGGGGGCGTTCCTGGGGAACTGGCGGAAGATGAGCATCGACGGCCTGGAATGGGATCTCCCGGACACGGCGGCGAACGCGGCGGAGTTCGGCTACCCGGGCGCGGGCGGCGGCGGGCGGGCGGCGTTTCCCAAGGCCAGGGCCGTGACGATCGGCGAGTGCGCGTCGCACGCGCCGGTGCTGGCCGCGATCGGCCCCTGCGTCTCCAAGGGCAGCGGGGAGCAGTCCCTGGCGCGGGAGCTCTACCCGCGGCTGGAGGAGGACTGGCTGCTGATCGCCGACCGGAACTTCTATAACTGGGCAGGACTGGTGCGCCGCCGCCGATACCGGGGCGGCGCTGCTGTGGCGGGTGAAATCGGACCTGATCCTGGAGCCGCTGGAGTTCCTCACCGACGGCTCCTACCTGTCCGTGCTGGTGAACCCCAAGGTCAGGGGCGCCGCGCGGGCGAAGATCCTCGAGGCGGCCCGCGCCCGGGAGGACCTCGACCCCGGCCGAGGCCCGGTACGTCCGCGTGGTGGAGTACGAGGTCCCCGACCGGGCCGGGGCCGGGAAGGACGAGCTGATCGCCCTGGTCACCACCATCACCGACCTCCGGCAGGCCGCCGCCCCCGCGCTGGCCGCCGCGTACCACGAAAGATGGGAGCATGAAACGGGAAACGCGCAGCTCAAGACCTATCTCCGCGGCCCGGGGAAGATCCTGCGGTCGCAGTCGCCGGACATGGTGAAGCAGGAGATCTGGGGCTACCTGCTCACGCACTACGCGATCAGCGCGCTGATCTGCACCGCCGCGACCGCGGCCGGCATCGACCCCGACCGGGTGAAGTTCAAGCGGGCCGTCCGCATCATCCGCCGCCGGGTCGACGACCCGGCTTTTCCCCCCTAACCAGCAGGAACGCGCCCTCGAACGCGCCATCGCCGAGATCACCAGCCCGCGGCACCTCAACACGCGCCGCGAGCGCACCTATCCCCGCGCGTCAAGCGCGCCCGGCACAACTCCTACCCGGTCAGGAAACCCGGCCAGCACGGCACCCGGCACGACGCCCCCGCCACCATCAAACTCGTCAATCCCGTCCTCGACCAGGGCAAAGGCCGACATCGCCGCATGAAAAAAATAAGCTAAGCGACATTGCGTTCACGGCCTGGCGATGCGGGCCGTCCTGCGTGACCACTGCCTGAACAGTGGCCGACTCCGGCGTAGTTGCCGCTGTTGCGATCTTTTTAGGCATAGCTATCGTCTCCTTGGGTGATGAAAGAATGAGAGCCGGGTCTCGCTCCCGGCCCGGCGCCTGCGGGAAATAGAGAAACACACAGCGCCGTACGGCCTAATACCGCAGCCGCCAATGGGCCTGTGACCTGTGATGATCGGTGCGTATTGTGACATCGCGTGGCGCAGCCGCCTCAAGATCATGTTTGTGTGACGAAACAACTACGTGAGGCGGCTGCTGCCGCCAGCCATCAGCCATCCACCCGATCTCGTCATCTGGTGGTCCGGCTGGACCCGACGGCACCAGGCGCCCGCGAACTGGTACCACCAGCGGACCCGTCTCGAACGCGACCAGGAACTCACCATGAGCCCGCTAGCCGGCTAACCACCGCGCGGCTGCGGTACTAGCTTGGTCCCTGCCCGGATGAGATTGAGCGCCAATAGGCCTGGATCTTCGAAAACTTGTCGTAGATCTTTGGATCACTCACGACTCCGCCATGAACGGGCGCGCCGAGCCAGAACCGTCTGCCGTGCGCAGTTGTAACCGTGATCCGCACGCTGCGGCGGCCGTATCGCAGGCTGATGTCAGTGACCAGGGACCAGGAACAGCGGCGGGGGCCAGCAAGGCCGCGTGTGCGTATGCCTGCGGGCGTACATTCGGTGACCGCCAGCAGGTATGCGGTGAATGCGTACAGGCAGACTAGGGCGCCAGTACCGAGGACGATGATGCCGACCAGGCCTTGCGCGAAACCTCCGACCCCAGCCAGCACCAGGGCGGTGAGGATCCCCAGGCCCCGCAGTTGCGACCGCTCACGGGTGAACCGGAGATCCGCCATGATGCGATGATGCCATACTGCGTGGGGCGGTTTGGTGGTGTTCCGCCTGGCCTGCAGGGCTTGTGTCGCCCCACATCACGGCTTCGACACCGACGAGCTCAATGGGGAATACGACGAAAAACCGTCGTGACCGATCTCCTGCCATTCATGGGCCCAGGCCAGCTGACTTCCGATCATCACAGGTCACATGCCCATTGGCGGCTGCGGTACTAACGGGCCGCCGTCGGTCTAATGCCGCTCAAGCCAATAGGCGTGGCTTCAGGAGACCGTTAGGGATGACGCCCTAACGCCGCGAGCGGCTGCGGTGGTTTTAAGTTCGTGTCACCAAACGTGTTGGCTGCTGGTCTCGCCAAGCGTCGGTGAGTAGTAGGCGATCAATTCGTCGAGCACGCTTTCCGGCATCTGGGCTATGAGATAATCGCGATCCCGCTGAATTGGTGGCTTACCGGCCGTCGCCATAAGCTGAATGAGCCTTGTGCGTTTCGACGCCAAAGGGTCAGGGTTAGGCATGTTCCTACTCTCACGGGCGTTAGCGACCAGGGGGGCAAAAGAATAAATATTCATAGCGAAAATGCTTGACAGGGCCGATTTTGAGCGAATTTAGGCCGCGGTGACCTTCGCAAGCCTCTGACCTTTGTAAACGAAAAATGGGGTTTCAAATGAGAACGTGCGCGTAAGCCCACCGGGTCGCTGAGCTAGCCGTTAGCGCTAGCGCTATTCACCCCCTACCCCCTGTTTATGCAGTCGAGGCAGTCAACAGCGCATAAGTATTCAGCGTGAGGTCGAGGTGGTGGCGATTGCCTGGGCGAAAGAGATAGGCCTAAAAGATTCGGGGTCTATGGTTATACATGCACGCCGAAGTGGGTCGTAAAGAAAACCCCACCCGATACCTAGCGGGATAACACCCGAGTGAACACCATGAATGCGCGCGCAGTTCTGTTGTGCCAGCAACGCAAGGGACTGCGTGCGAAAGATCCTGCGTCCGTCATCGTGGTAGGCGATTGCTTGGACTCTCACGGTGCATCGCACTCCGTTTCCTCGGCCGCGCGTCGTGCGAGTTCCCGACTAGCAAGGTCGCAGAAAATCCGATGGCGCTTTAGGTCAACCAAGATTTGGCCGTCTGTCATTTCTGAGAGATTCATTGGGTCGCGCTTTCGATCGGCGTCAACAGCCTCGGGGTGAGAATACCCAGGGCGGAAAGCTAAAGGGGAAGGGTCCAGAAACGCAAAGAGTCTAGAAACGCTGCTCCGCCGAGGCTTGAAAAGGGCAAAAAAATATACTGGCAGGACTACTGTAAACGACCACGGTCCTGTGTCTTCGGCTTCAACACACTCGACTACCCTTGCTTATAGGGCGTAGAACTCCAGAAGCGCAGAGAGAAAGAGTGTAAAAAACAATCCCTTATAGGACTACTGTAAAAGACTACACACCCCGCGTTTTCGGCTTCGACGCCACTCGACTACCCTCGCTTATATTCCAAGGTCTAAACCCGCGCTGGCGCGCGGGCAAGGAACCTAAGGTGCTGCGCCTGGTCGTTCCCCCGAGGCCAGTTCATCCCCTGTAGTCGTTTACAGGTAAGCGCGTGGAAGCGACACGCGCACTGAACGAGACTCACACGCTCCCGAGGACTTACGCCGCATCTCTGTATGTCCTTACCGTCCCTGGGACTGTTGACCAGCTCACCCCGTGGTCACTTACAGGTGAGAGGTGAATATCGTCCGCGTTTTCCTTCTCCGAGCGCGTAAGAGGATCGCAAACACTTGCTGGCCTACAGAACGCGAATGGGCGCTAAGGCAGCCGATCCAGTGGCGCGATGCTTGCCTGTGTTTCGCTGCGGCTTCCAACACCCGAGGCGGTGTTGTCGGTAAGAACATGACTCAGAGTAACTAGATAGGTCGGCCGCGATTCTGGCTGGGCTTGCCGGCGCTCTGTTGCCGGGCTCGGCTATCCGGTTTCGGGGATCCAGGGATCGCCCTGGAAGGCGGTGGTGAGCGCGTCGAGTGCGCCGATGCCGTGGCGGGCGGCGGTGGCGAGGTAGGAGCGGAGCGCGCAGAATTCCTCGGCTCCGGCCATGGAGCGCATGCAGCCGGAGATCTTGATCCGGAGTTTGCTCATGCGTATTGCCTGCTCAGCGGCATTATTCGTAAACGGGATGCGCAGGTCGCGGGCGAACCGCAGGTAGTCGCCCTCGCGGGTCTTCATCCTCGTGGCGAGGGCGTGCCGTTTCTGCTGGAGCTTGCCCTGGCGGGCGGCGTTGAGGGCGATCCCGGTCTCCGCGGCCTGGCGGTACCAGTTCTCGTGCTTCGTGCGGGTTTCCGGGTCGATGGCGGCCTGGCCTGCGGCGCGGGCGGCCTCTGCGGCCTCGTTCAGCGCGAGCAGCGCGTCGATGGCCTGCTGCGCCCAGGTCCTGTCGAGGTCCGTGCCGGTCTCGGTGACCGCGACCAGTTCGCGCAGCACGTGCGCACCGCACAGTGCGTGGCCTGCGACGTTGCCGAAGGTGTCGTAGGGCGCCCAGGCGTCGTGGACGGCGATCCCGGCGAAGTGCGGCAGGACCCCGGCGGCCTTCATCCCGTCCTTGCCGCGCTTGGCGTGCACGGTGAACAGCGCGAACTTCCCCTCCGAGGCGGAGTGGATCCAGGCGAGCTTCCCGGCGGTGCGGAACCCGGTCTCGTCGAAGTGGACGACTTCCGCGCTGATCAGGTGCCGCATGATGGCCTGCACCGCCGGGGCGAGGAAGCCCGCGGTCTTCCGCGCGGCCGCGGCGAGGGCGCCGGGCGAGGGAGCGCAGCCGAACAGGTCTGAAAGCGCCTGGCAGGCGCGGTCGCGGGACAGGAACTGGCCGTGCCAGAGGTAGATGCCGGCGCCCATGATCCGGGGCCCGTACTGGACCGGCGCGGTCACGCCGTCCGGGGCCTGCGCTTTCGTCTCGCAGCCGCACCCGCACTTCACCGTGAGCATCTGGTGCTCGGTCGTCACCGCTTTGACCGGCGGGATGTCGGTGACCTGCCTGCGCTCGACCGCGGTGACAGGGGCCTTCTTCAGGGACTTCCCGCAGCAGGAGCACCTGGCCGGCCGGTGCTTCACGGTCTTGTCGGGGTGCTCCGCGAGCTCCATCGTGGCCCCGGGCTGGCCTTTCGGCCTGCCCGGCTTGCGGCCGGACCTGCCGCGCAGCGATTTCGGCGACGGCTTCGCCGGCCCGTCCGACGACGGGGGCTTCGATGAGTTCCGGGAGTTCGTCTTCACCTGGGCGGCGAGATCCGCGACCTGCGACTGCAGCAAGGCCAGCTGCTCGCGCAGCGCCGCGTTCTCCGCGGCCTGCTCCTCTATCCGGGCGTCCCGCTCGGCCAGCAGCTCCCGCAGCCGCGCGTTCGCAGCGCGAAGCCCGTCATCACCGCTGTCGGGAACGACGGGCATCTCGGGCACGGCCGAACGTTGCCACGGCTCCGCCCCGCCCGCAAATAGGCAGGCATCGAAGCGACTGGACTAGACGAGAAAGCACAGGTAGCGAATGGGCCGGCCAGACAGACCTATCTAGTTACGACTCAGATTGTGCGTGAGGCTAACAGTGCTGGTATTCCGATGAGCGTGCGGACGTTCAAGCGCCACGTAGCCCAGCTCCAGGCCCACGGGGTTGTCTATCAGGATGAGGCAAGGCCATCTCTGACGGATGACGGGCGGCATCAGCAAAAGCCGTCTACGTGGCTCCTGATGCTTGGTGAGCGCATGCCCGACGATGCGCGGCCGGGTGATCCTGCGGCACCTCGATTCCGTCCCGACAACATGCAATGGTGCGTGCTGAACGGCATTGACACTAGGCCCGTTCCGCAGTCGGATGACCCACCGTTCTAGCCAGCCAATACATACATAGAAGTAGTGCCATCGCTAGCCTTGCTAACGATCTCTGAACCGCGAGAATTGACGCAACGTGTATTTCACCGGAGACGACGACGATACGACAGACGCGGATAGACCTACTGCTAGGGTCGCGTACCTTGCCAATGCGGAGAACGCGGCGTAAGCAGCGCCCTCGGATCTTCCCCGCCGAAGAACGCGCACTGCACGCGCAAGAAGTCGCAGCAGCGGTTGAAGGCAGCAGAAAAGCGCCGAGTCGCCCACAGACAGCCTATGAGTCGTCCGACTGGTACTCGTTGTTGAATGGCAACTCTGCAATGACACGAAGTTCCGGCAAAGGCGGGTCTTCAATAGCGGACTCAGGCACTAGTTCTATATTTCGCACATTATAGAGCCAAAACAGGTTGCCTTCCCGTGACTCTTCGCCTGTCATACGAAGTACGAGCCCTTCCCGATGCGCCTCAATGGCTTCCTCGTATTGCTCGCTAGAAAGACGGGCGCGTAGGCGCCTAGCCGAAGTCCCAGCCAAAACGTCTATCCGACTTATGCCAGCTTCACCAAATTTCGGTCGATCAAGACCTATGACTGTCCCGCTGATCGTAACAGTAGCTACGGCCGTAGGTGCCTTAAAGCGCGCAGATGCAGTCATCAAAGCTGGAACGTGGCCAGGTGTCACGATAACCTCTGACGGTGTATTCACCGGTTCACTAGCCAACGGGCTCCACTGAGCACCAATCTGCACTTCCTCACCGTCGCTAGCTAGCTTAGCTAGAGCGTCAACCAATTCACCGGAAACGCCATAATCGACTGATTCTAGAAAGGTGCCGAAATTGTTAGTTACCCTGTACTCCCTGGCGGCTTCCACCGCTGCTTCTGAAGCCTGCATTAGATTGGCAGTCACGCTCCTGAAGAAACCTGGGCTATAGTTTTCAAGCCCAGGCAATGCATTCGTGTCAGGGTCCGATCTAAGAGGCACCAATGCTGTGATCACATAGCTAGCTTCTCTTGTCTGACCCATCCGGACGCCATTCATGTACTGCTTGGCCGGACCACGCTGCCTGTTGCCACCGAAGTACGGAAGATGCTCGTCAGATGACTTGGCTGCCGCACGGAAGGCTTCTCGGGCGGCCTCGTATAGTCGCTCACCGTTTTGCCACTCAACCGAGCCCCGAAGTGTCGCTTCGTTACGCTCAAAAGACAGTGCATCCATAGGTCCGACTATCAGTTGGTTCAGCAAAATCTCGGCGCGTGTCCCAAAATTTTCCTCGACCCCCAAGAGGGCTTGATTCAAACGTGAGAGATAATCGCCGTAGGCCCTATTGAGGGGAACCAATACATCAGCATGTTCGTCCGGACTCTGGTAGACCCGGAATACATTGTCCCGCATGGCGACCTGCCGCCATCCGGTCGCGGTTAGCAGAATCTCAAGCGCGGAAGGGTCAATTACCGAAAGCTCTTTGACGTTTACATATCTCGACATTAGATATCTTCTCCCTTGCCGACACGTTGCATTATGTCACATAGGGCAATGTCGTCAAAGACCTGCGAAGTCGGGATGGCCACCGTCGTTTGCGTGCTTCCGGTCGGGGTCATACCGCGAAGACTGCGCCAATAGCACAGATGACGAAGCTGGAATACATCATCCGCCTGATCCGCGCGCACCCAGTCTTCAATATTAAGCGGCAAGATGCACACTATCAGCACTCTGGGGAAGATAGTTGGTTCAGTTAGGCGATTAAAAGTGGCACTATCAAGCCGGAATGTAAAGTCACTGCCGATGGGCGGGGTAATTTGAGAGGTACTTTTTAGCTGCACCTCGATCGAAACCTGCGGCGCTAGTTGGTGATTCGCATTCCTGTGAAAGACGACCCAATCAATCCCATCGTCAGGTTCCGGCTTTGCTATAGTGCAGCCGGCTGCGGCAGCCGATGCCCTGA
Source organism: uncultured Actinomycetota bacterium (assembly GCA_963778435.1). Lineage (GTDB taxonomy): Bacteria > Actinomycetota > Actinomycetes > Streptosporangiales > Streptosporangiaceae > Trebonia. The sequence goes on along the minus strand of CAVZUX010000031.1, from coordinate 76,640 downwards.
ACTGGGCCTCTTGGAGCCTTTCCATAAGGTCCGTCTTCCGCGTGACCACCATCTCGCCACGAAGCGGAGTCACCGCACTTGTCTCTACAGGCACCTGCACAAGCCTACTCCCCAGGGTTGGACACGGCTGAGTGAACTTCACTGTACATGTAACGCTATTCAGGGGGAAGCGACGCTCAATAGGTGGTATCTCCCTGTTATGCCCGAACCTCCCCGCCGAGTGGCTCACGGCAACCAGCAATGCACGCCGGTGCTCAAGCTCGCGCCCGCAGCCGTCCGGCCTCGATGTGTCCGGAGAAGGTTTACAGAAACCCTGTCCTAGGAGTTGCGTAAACCTGAGACAGCCGCCAGACCGGGTTTCTCAAACATTTGACCGAACCCCTAATCAACAGGCTAGCGTGCTGCTCGCAAGTAACCCCGACTCATTAGGAACCGACAATGACCGAGATGAAACCCGCGACCGTCACGCCGCAGAGGCGTACGCGGCTGAACTCAGCGGGCAGTTCCACCACAACGCCGAGGTCATGTGGACGGCCAACGCAGTGGGCGACACGGACGCCCACGCCGCCTACGTCAAGAGGTCTCGCAAGCTCTACCGGGAGAGCCAAGAGGTGCGGTTGCGCTGAAGACAGGCATGCTGCCCGCGAGCGTCTAGGGCCGTACCGGCTAACGTCAGGGGCATAGCACCCCACCACCGTCAGGAGCAGCAGTGCGATTCTCCGGATTTTCATGCGTGGCCCCCTGGGCTTTAGGGCCTTAGCGTGGCTCCTGACGCCATCTAGGCCCCCATCCAACGACAAAGCCCCCTGGGTCCATGACTCAGGGGGCTTCTCGCGTTCCTGGAGCTGCTACGCGGCCCAGGATGGCCGTAGAGACGCGAACAGCCCCCCGGCCCTATGGTCGGGGGGCTGATTGCGTTGTGGGGTCTTTACGCGGTCTCTGGCCACACGCGGGCAGGCAGGTTCTTGTGTCGAAGCGACCAACGGGGGTTGGTGCCCTCGGGGTAAACCGTGAGCGTCCAAGACCTGATGAACGCCATTCGCTCGGCCAGTTCCATTGCCTTGAACGCGTCTCCCTCCGTGCGTCCGGTGAAGACGCTTGCGATCCTGGCTGGCTCAGACGGTAGCGACCTGAGACGGCGCAGTTCTGTGATTAGCTCGGTGTACTTATCCTCGTAATCGTCCGCCATAAGGTCAAGATCTTTGATTGCGAGCTGCGCCAGGCCGCTCTCTCCTCCGCATAATCCGACCCTGAGATGACTGTCTCTATGGTCTCGGCATCGTCTGCTGCCTCAAACGCTGCGGTCACCTCAGCGTCAAGACGCTCACTTTGATTGTGTTCCCGCACGGCTTTCCCTGCGCTGTGTTTCCCCCAGGTCCCAGCCCGGAACAACGGTACCGCGCATACCGGGGGTCATTGTTGTAAATGTACATTGGTCCGCCGCACACGCAGACTGGCCTTAGGAAAGACCTAGACTTGCGCCCCCCACCTTTCCGGCACCCCTTGCGCGCTTGGCCACGGCGTCGTTAGCGGCTTTCAAGTCACACTAGACACGATGGGGTCAACCATCATGTAAATCTGTCCTTTGTGCTGCACGATCCCCCGGTACGTGGGGTTGCGGATGATCTGACCGATGACACCCGCACCCCATGCGCCACCGTCACGTGTCGGTACCCCATCGGACTGAAGATTGCGGGCAACTGTCAGGTACGAGTCGCCAGCCGCTACAGCCTCAAAGATCTTCTTTATGATTCCCGCATCATCATTGGGCCTGAGGGTCTTACGGCCTCCACGGTCCGGGTAGCAGGACTGGCATTTACCGGGGGCTGGGTGTTCGGTGCCGTCCGCGTGGGTGCCGACGATGGCGTACCCGCGCGGGCCTGTACCGGACGCGTAGCTGCCCGCCGCCCGCCTCCGGCTCTGCGCGTCACTGACGTTCACAGAGAGCTTCCTCGTGTACTCCGCGTTCATGTACTCCGTGACCCCGGTCATGACCTTGCCCCCGAGGCCAGACATGTCAGCAAGCCAAGGTTCTGTCACGCTCTCGATGCGTCCGCCAGCTTCAGCAACCTCTTTGAGGATCATGCCTAGCTCTTCTGTGCGGTCAATACGGTCAGTGTTCCTGATGATCAGAACGCTCAATGCAGACCCGATCGCATGTCCGCGATAGCCTCACGCAGCAACGGGAGGTGTTCCCGCTTCGACGCGCTCGAGCGCATGGGCGGTGTAGGTCTTGCCCGGCGTGTACCCCTGCGCGGCTATGTGTCCGTCAACACCCCTGATCTGGTTCTGCTCATCCTGCTTGTCTCCGCTAGCCCGAAACCAGCGACCCGCAACCGTCATGACTGCACCTCGATCAGGGCCATGGTGGGGTCAGTCTCGATCATCTCAAGGATGAGAGGTGCTTCGTGTGCTGGCGCGAGAGCTGTGGAGCCCGTCCGTCTCGCGCCACTTGATGTAGGTCATGTTCTGAATCTAGCAGGATTGTGAAAAACCTGTCTATCGCTCTCCAGCGTGAGTTTCACCGGACCAGGCTACGCCCTGTCGGGAAGGGCCGACATCGGTCCGGGGCTTAGCGGCTTAGAGAACGCCGGGAACGGGCGCGCCGTCCTGGTCGGACTCGCCGTAGGGCCAGAGGGTAGCGAGGACCTTCGCGGCGGTCTGCGGGGGGGCGCTCTCGGCGAGCACCGTCTGCACCCGCTGCTCGTCCGGCGTCGGCGGCTCAAGGGCCGCGAACTGGCTGTCGAGCAGCTTCTCCGAGAAGAAATGGTCTGGCCGGGTCAGCAGCCGCCGCTCAAGCACCTCCCTGCTCACCAGAAGGAAGATCATCGTGGCCGCGGACCGCCCGTCGAGCAGCTCGTCCCGGTAGGCGCGCTTGAGCGCCGAGCAGGTGATCACCCCGGACTGCCCGTCAGCGATCGTGGTATCGATCCAGTCCTGCACCGCGCGCAGCCACGGCTGGCGGTCCTCGTCGGTGAGCGGGATGCAGGCCCGCATCTTGTCGATGTTGGCTTCGGGGTGGAATGCGTCGGCATCGGCGAACCGCCAGCGGAGCCGCCCGGCGATCAGCGCGCCAACGGTCGTCTTGCCGCTCCCGGCCACGCCGGCGACGATCAGGATCACGGTCTGATCCTATGCCGCTGAGCACTCAGTGGATGAAGGCGCCGACCGCGACGGCGGCGAAGACCACCGTCAGGTACACCAGCGACAGGTGGAACAGGCGCATCGTAACGAGACCGTCGGCGCCATCGTTGCCTGCGGCACCCGCCGCACTCGGGGCGTCCATCCCGCGCGACAGATGGAAGAGCCGGTGCACCTCGTAAAGGAAGGCCGCCCCCGCCACGATCGCGACCCCGCCGTACACCGGGCCGGCCCAGGGCCAGACCGCCAGCGAGACGGCCACCATCAGCCAGCTGTACACGATGGACTCGGCGAGGACCCGGCGCACCGAGGCGACTACGGGGAGCATCGGGATGCCCGCGCTGCGGTAGTCGTCGCGGTACTTGATGGCCAGCGCCCAGAAGTGCGGGGGCTGCCAGAAGAACACCACGCCGAAGAGCAGCCAAGCCGGCGCGGGCACCGTCCCGGTGGCGGCGGCCCAGGCGATCAGCACCGGTGCCGCGCCGCAGGCGCCGCCCCAGAGCGTCGATTGCGAGGTGTGCCGCTTCAGCAGCATGGTGTAGATCACGACGTAGTAGAAGATCGCCGCCAGCGTCAGACCTGCGGCGAGCAGGTTGGTGGTGGCAGCGAACAGCGCAACCGAGACCACCCCGAGCACGAGGCCGAAGATGAGCGCGGATTTCGGCGCGACGGTGTGCTTGACCAGCGGCCGGGAGGACGTCCGCCGCATGATCACGTCGATGTCCCGGTCGATATAGCAGTTCAGCGCGTTCGCGCTGCCGGCCGCGAGCGCGCCGCCGAGGACCACGACCACGGTGACGAGCAGCGACGGCAGGCCACGGTAGGCGAGGAAGAGGGTGGGGACCGCGGTGATCAGCAGCAGCTCGACGATCCGCGGCTTGCAGAGCGCCACGTAGGCGCCAACGGTCGCGCGAAGCGTGGCCCGCTGCCCGGGTACGTCGGCGGCTGCGCCAACTGGCGGACGGACGTTAACCACGCTCACCTGGGATAAGACCACCTTCCACGGCCCGTGATGGCCGGGCGCCGCATCGAGACTAGACCGCGGTCTGCGGCCAGGCGCCACGTTGAGACTACATGGCGTCGTAGTGTGCCGGCGCAGCAGGTCGCAGGCCGTACGTTCGGAAGGCCGATTGCTGGGAAGGTGTGTCAGCGCAGCAACAATCTCACGGGGGTCATGTGGCGGCGGGTCAAGTGCCGGGATCTACGTACCGGGTGCAGCTTTCGCCGGACTTCGGGTTCGCTGAGGCTGCCGAGGCGGGCGAGTATCTTGCGAATCTCGGTGTGACGCATGTCTACCTGTCGCCGGTGCTCGATGCGGTCCCCGGATCCATGCACGGATACGACATCACCGACCACTCGCGCATCAGAGGCGAGCTTGGCGGCGAGGAGGGTTTCCGCGCCATGGCCAAGCGACTGCGCGGTCTTGGCCTGAGCATCGTCGTCGATATCGTGCCGAACCACATGGCCGTGCCCGCCAACCTGACGCTGAACCGCCAGCTCTGGTCGGTCCTGAGGGACGGCTGTGCGTCGCCGCACGCGACCTGGTTCGACATCGACTGGGAGGCGCAGGACGGCCGGATGCTGCTGCCGATCCTCGGTGACCCGCTTGAGTCGTGCCTGGGCGACCTCTGGGTCGAGCCCGGCGGCGGACCGGAAGGCGAGCCGGCCCTCCGCTACTTCGACCACGTGCTGCCGCTCGCTCCGGGGACGGGGCAGTTGCCCATGCGCGACCTGCTGGAGTCCCAGTACTACCGGCTGACCTGGTGGCGGGAGGCCTCGGCCGAGCTGAACTGGCGGCGGTTCTTCAACATCACGACGCTGATCGGGGTCCGGGTTGAGGACCCGGCGGTGTTCGACGCCACCCACGAGGTCATCGTCGGGCTGGTGGCCGAGGGGCTCGTGGACGGCCTCCGGATCGATCACCCGGACGGGCTTGCCGACCCTCGCGGCTACCTGACCAGGCTCGCCTCTGCGACCGACGGCGCCTGGGTGGTGGTGGAGAAGATCCTGGAAGCGGGCGAGACGCTGCCTGCCGACTGGGCCTGCGCGGGCACGACCGGGTACGACGCGCTGCGGATCGTCGACGGGCTCTTCCTCAACCCGGGCGCGGCCGACGCGCTCACCGCCGAGTACGCACGGTTCAGCCGCCTGGCGGGTGACGAGTCCGTTGCCCTGCGGTTCGCCGACGTTGCCGCGGCCGCCAAGCGAGAGGCCGCCGACAAGACACTCTTCGCCGAGGTGAGCCGGCTGGCCCGGCTGGTCGCTGACGTCTGCCCTGGCGCTACCGAGGACGAGGCCCGCGCTGTGCTCGTCGAGGTGCTCGCGGCGTTCCCGGTCTACCGCGCGTACGTTCACCCGGGTGAGTCCCCGGCGGCGGCGGCGGCGGAGGCAGCCATCGCCGGCGCGGTCGAGGAGGCCCGTCGGCGGCTACCCCGGCGGTTGCGCGGGCTCGCCAGCGACCTCGGCGCCGCCGCGCTCGGCGCGCAGCGGCCGGTGAGCGGCGCGGCCGGCCGGGCGGGCGAGCTTGTCGTGCGGTTCCAGCAGACCACCGGCCCGGTGCTGGCCAAGGGGGTCGAGGACACCGCCTTCTACCGTTGGTCGCGGCTGCTAACGCTCAACGAGGTGGGCGGAGATCCCGACAGGTTCGGCGTGTTGCCCGAGGCCTTCCACGCCGAGGCCGAGCGGCTTGCGGTGAACTGGCCTGCCACCATGACCACCCTGTCCACCCACGACACCAAGCGCGAGGAGGACGTCAGGGCCAGGCTCGCGGTGCTCGCCGAGTTGCCCGCGCGCTGGGGTGCCCAGGTCGCCGAGTGGCATGAGCGGGCGACGGGGCTGCGCTCCCACGGTAACGCTGCGGCCGCCGTGGACCCGGATACCGAGTACCTGATCTGGCAGACCCTCGTCGGTACCTGGCCGATCAGCAGGGAGCGGCTGGCAAATTACCTGACGAAGGCGATCCGCGAGGCGAATCGGCGAACCTCGTGGGCCGACCAGAATCCCGAGTACGAGGCGGCCGTGCACGCCCTGGCCGCCCGCGCGATCGACGACCCCGGACTGTCGGAGTCCATCGGGGAGTTCGTCGCAGGGATCGCCGGCGACGCGCTGGCCAATTCGCTTGGCGTCAAGCTCGTTCAGCTCACCATGCCGGGGGTGCCCGACGTCTACCAGGGCTGCGAGCTGTCCGGGCTCTCCCTGGTCGACCCGGACAACCGGCGCGACGTGGACTTCGCCCGCCGCCGCGCGCTCCTCGCCGACCTGGACGCGGACGGTCTCAGCCTGGACGACCCGGCCGAGGCCGGCGGTCTCAGCCTGGACGCGGCCAAGCTGCTCGTCACCGCCCGCACGCTGCGGCTGCGCCGCGCCCGCCCCGAGTGGTTCACGGGCGGCTACACCCCGATGGCGGCCGCAGGCGCCGAGGCGGCCCATGTGCTTGCCTTCGCCCGCGGTAACGCCGCCGACGCCGGGTCGGCCGTCACGGTGGCGACCAGGCTCCCGGTCGGCCTGCGCGACCGGGGCGGCTGGTCGGATACAGTTCTCCCGCTCACCCGCTGGGGGCGGGGCCGGGGGGGTATGGGGGGGCGGGTAGCCCCCCCATGCGGGGGGTGGGTCGACGTGCTCACCGGCGCGGTATACCGCGGGGAGCGTGTGCTACTCGGCGAACTGATGCGGGCGTTGCCCGTGGCGCTGCTTGTTCCGGAGGGTGAGTGACTGTCTTCAGCGTGTGGGCGCCGGCCGCGAATCGGGTGGACGTGGAGGTGGCCGGGCGCCCTCATCCGATGTCGCCTGGTGCCCGGCCGGGGTCTTGGACCACGGACGTGGCGGATGCGCCCGACGGGACTGACTACGCCTTCCGCCTTGACGGCGGCGAGGCGCTCGCCGATCCGCGCTCACCCCGGCAGCCGCTCGGGCCTGCCGGCCCGAGCCGGACCTACGACCACTCGGCGTTCGCGTGGACGGACGGGCTCTGGCGCGGCGCGCCGCTCTCCGGCACGGTGGTCTACGAGCTGCACGTCGGCACGTTCACCCTGGAGGGGACGCTGGACGCCGCCATCGAGCGTCTGGACCACCTCACTGATCTGGGCGTGACGGTGGTCGAGCTGATGCCGCTCGCCGCGTTTCCCGGCAGTCATGGCTGGGGGTACGACGGGATCGGCCTGTGGGCGGTGCACGAGCCTTACGGCGGGCCGGACGCGCTGAAGCGGTTCGTGGACGCCTGCCACGCGCGCGGGCTCGCCGTCTACCTCGATGTCGTCTACAACCATGTCGGGCCGGGCAATCGGCTCGCCTCGTTCGGGCCTTACTTCACCGACGCGCACATGACGCCGTGGGGCCCTGCGGTCAACCTAGACCAGCCGGGCTCCGATGAGGTGCGCGCGTTCATCGTGGAGAACGCGCTGGCGTGGCTGCGGGACTACCACCTCGACGGGCTCCGCCTCGACGCGGTGCACGCGCTTGTGGACAACCGCGCGGTGCACATCCTGGAGGAACTGGCGACCGCCGTGGACGCCCTCGCGGCAGCGACCCGACGGTCGCTCACCCTGGTGGCTGAGTCAGACCTCAACAATCCCAGGCTGATCACGGGCAGGCAGGCGGGCGGCTACGGGCTCGATGCGCAGTGGGACGATGACTTCCACCACAGCGTGCACGCGCTGGTCACGGGCGAGCGGCAGGGTTACTACCGCGACTTCGGCGCGATCTCCGGGGTCGCCAAGGTGCTGACCAAGGCATACTTCCACAATGGGAGCTGGTCGGCGTTCCGGGGCCGGACCCATGGCCGCCCGGTGGACACCCTGACCATGCCGGCCTACCGGTTTGTCGTGTTCATCCAGGATCACGACCAGGTCGGCAACCGGGCGGTGGGCGATCGCCTCCCCGCCACGCTCGCCGACCACCCGAACCGGGACGGGCTGCTCCGCATCGCGTCCGGCCTCATGCTCACCGGGCCTTTCACGCCGATGCTGTTCATGGGCGAGGAGTGGGGCGCCGACACGCCATGGCAGTTCTTCACCGATCACACCGATCCCGGCCTGGCGGCGGCGGTCAGCGCCGGCCGCAGGTCCGAGTTCGCTGAGCACGGCTGGGGGGCCGTCGACGTCCCCGACCCGCAGGACAAGGAGACGTTCCTCCGCTCCAAGCTCGACTGGGACCAGCCCGCCCGCGAGCCTTACGGGTCGCTACTCGACTGGTACCGCGCCCTGCTGGCCCTGCGCCGATCCCGCCCCGAGCTCGCCGACCCGCGCCTCGACCAGGTCCACGTTGACTATGACGAGGACGCCTGCTGGCTGCTCATCCACCGTGGCCAGCTCCGCGTCGCCGCCAACCTGGCCCCAGCCGCCGTGACCATTCCCCTCGGCATCGGAACGGCCAAGCCCGTCGCGCTCATTACCTCAGCCCCCGGCATCTCCATCGCCCCCGACGCCGTCACCCTTCCGCCCGCTACCTTCGCAATCCTCGCCATCACACCCGGGTCGCCGCTAAAGGGTTAATGGCACACAGGTGTAGTAGCGGACCTGGTGCCCAATGAACCGCTAGGTCGTGAACCTCGTCCCGGCCAATCCGGTCATGTAGGTGGGGCTGCCGGTCAGGGAAGCGTCAGCACTTCCGCTCGGACGCCCGTGAGCTGATCGAAGTCCGCGCTGGCATCCGTGGTAAGCAGAATCCGGCTAGTCGCTGCGGCGGTGGCGGCGATCATCATGTCATTGGCGGATCTTGGACGTCCCATCGCCATCGCCATTACCGCCAGCCGCGCATGTACCCGAGCAACGCCTACGTTGTAGGGCTCGACGGGGAGGCTGGACAAGATTGCCTCTACACGGACGGCGCGCGCTTGGCGGTGGGCGCTGTCCGCACGCTCGACACCGACCAGCAACTCCATCGCCGTAATTGCGGCGATCGCCGCATCGTCAAGGCCGAGAGTTGCATCCACGTCGAGCCTGCCGCGCTCGATCGCGAGGAGAACGCCGGTGTCAAGTATTACTCGCCTGGCCACCCGCGCACCTCGTCGGTAAAGGCGGACCGCAGGTCATCATGCGCATGCTCAAGGTCGTCCGCGAATCCTGCATCCGCCGGGTTATCACTCAGTGCTGCCTTAAGCCGATCGGCTGAAGTGCGGCGCTCAGGGACGAGCCGACCGACGGGCACCCCGTCGCGGGTGATGACGACGGTCTCGCCGTGCTCGACGGAGTCGAGGATATTGGCGAAGCTCCGCGCCGCTTGAGTGGCAGTTACCACTATCACGAATACATACTATCAGATCTACTTTGCTTATACGTATGCCAGCCAAGGTACCGGTTGCCGATTTCGGGAATGGCGGTACCACATCGTGGTCCACGGGCGGGTGGGTGAAGTTGGCGCCAGACGGGACGCCGTGCCGTGAGTGCGCTGATGGGACCTACGGATACTAAGGAGATCCAGCCGGTAAAACAGATTCGCGCCCTGGTCAGTGGGCGTCGGCGGGGGCGAAGGTGACCTCTGCTGTGCTGACGGTGCCTGCGGTGCGGCCGGGGGCGCTGTGGAACCGCCAGTAGAGGTTGGTGTGGGTGATGACCTGCTCGGGGGGCGGGGCGCCCCACTCGGTCTTGTCGCTGGTTGTGTGCGCGTCGCCGACCAGCGTCACGTCGTAGCCGCGGGTGAACGCGCCGTGCAGGGTCGAGCGGATGCACGCGTCGCTCTCGGCGCCGGTGACGATCAGCCGTCCCACCTCGCGCTCGGCGAGCAGTGACTCCAAATCGGTCGCCTCGAACGAGTCGCCGTACCTCTTGTGCACAAGAGGCTCCGAGTCGAGGCGGACCAACTCGGGCACGAGGCCCCACGGCTCGCTGCCGAGGGGCATCTCCTCGTCGTCGGAATGCTGAACCCAGACCACGGGCACGTCCTGCGCGCGCGCCTCGCCGACCAGGGTGTTGATGTTCGCGACCACGCCATCGCGATTAGGGGTGCCGGTCACCACCCCGTTCTGCACATCGATAACGAGCAGGGCGGTGTTCGGCCGGCCGGGCAAAGTCGTCATGGGAAGCCTCCTCGTCGCGGGTCCATCCTGGGTCGCCCCTCACACTAAGCCGCCCTACCGACATTCCGGAGGTCTGGCCCATGGTGCTGATATGCGCGAATAATGTACGTTCTATCCCCTTACATGCGCGCGCAGCACCTGGAGCGGTATTCCGCCCGATAATCTTTGGGGGCAGTTGACACGGAGGGTCGCGGATGCTGGGCGTTAACGCGCTGGCGGGGAAGGCTCTATACGGGCTGGGATGCATCATCGCCGCAGTGGTCTTGGTCGTGAGCGGCGTTGCGTACTACGGGACCAAGGAGGTCAACGGCCTCGGCACGTCCCCCAACCTGTCCGGCGGACCCTCCACCGGCCCGATGAACATTCTGATCATGGGCCTGGAGTCGCGGACGTACTGGGACGGGACATCGGTTGACCACCACATCGCGACCATCTTGCACACGGGGACGGCCGCCGACAACAACGGCGGGAACGCGGCCAACACGCTCATCCTGCTGCACATCTTCGCCGGCGGGCACAAGGCGGTGGGCTTCTCCATCCCCCGGGACGCCTATGTACCGATGGTCGGGACGCTGGGCTTCGGCACCAGCCCGAGCAAGGTCGACAACGCCTACGGCTATGCCATGGCGCAGCAGATAACCGATGACTCGACGGCGCACCCGACCTGGTCGTCCGCGCAGCGAAACCTGGACGGCAACTTCGCTGGCCAGAATGCCGAGATCCAGACCGTCCAAGCGCTGACCGGGGCCACGATCAACAAGTTCGTCGAACTCAACCTCGTCGGCTACTACGAGATGGCCGAGGTGTTCGGCGGCATAGAGGCGTGCGTCTTCCCGTGGCCGGGCGGCAACACGCCGAGCGGCTACATTGCCAAGAACGAGAACCTGACCGACCCCGTCACGACGGGCTCCAACGGCACATACGGCTCGGGATCGGTGGTGGTGCCGGGCATCCAGCACCTGTCACCGGCGCAGGCCCTGGCCTTCGTCCGCGACAGGCACACCGTGCCGGGCGGCGACGTCGGCCGCACGTACCGCCAGCAGGCCGTGATCGACTACGTGCTGAACAACCTGAAGACCGGCGGCGTCCTGTCCGACGTCAGCAAGCTGAACTCGCTGATGAGCAGCGCCAAGGAGTACGTGCAATTTCCCCGGAACTGGGACCTGGTCCAGTTCGGCGGCGAGATCAGCGGCCTGACCCCGTCGAATATCAAACTCACGACCCTGCCTATTACTGGGTCGGAGACCGCCCCCAACGGCGTCGGAGCAGTGTCCACGGTCGACATCCCCACGATCCAGCGGATCGTGCAGCAGGCATTCTCAGCCCCGCCGGAGACGAGCATCACCAAGCCCGCCAGTTCCGCCAAGAGCAGCACCGCCGGCACGAGCAGCACCTCGTCCGCGACAAAGGCGCCCGCCAAGCCGGCCCCGACGGCGTTGCCAGCGGCCAAGGTAACCGTGAACGCGATCAACAACGGTGCCCCGGCCGGCACGGCGCATAACGTGCTGACGGCCCTCGCGGCCAGGGGGTACACGGTCGGCGCCGCCGAGGACCCGTCGGCCGGCACCCCCGCCCAGTCGCTGACCACGGTCAGCTACGGGGCCGGCGCGGCGGTCAACGCGGCGGCCATCGCGAAGTACTTCGGCCCCGACATTACCTCGACTGCCAGCAGTTCACTGACGGCCGACCACGTGGTGGTCACCCTGGGCGTGGCGACCCAGGCGGTGCCCGCGTCGCTCGTCGCCGCCGCTCCCAAGCCAACCTCGGCCACGTCGCAGTCCTCTGGCAGTGGCTCAGCCAGCAGCACCTCGGGTGCTGCCCATGCCCTCACGCCGCAGGAGAAGCAGTGGGCAGCGGAGGCAAAGGCCAAGTACGGCATTCCCTGCGTCTACTGACTAACCCAAGTCGGGTGGCCCACCGCGGGGAGTACCGGCGGTTCTCCTCCCTTGACCAGTTTGTCAGCGAGATCGACGGTGTGGCAGACCGTCCGCGAACGAGCCTAACGGAGGCACGTGCTATCCGTTTGCCGGGATGACGAGGCTCTCGAGGTCGTCCGGGTAGTGGGTGAGCAACTCGTATCCGTCTTCGGTCACAGCGACCGTGTCGGAATGCCGGAATCCGCCGACCTCGGAGTCGTAGAGGCCTGGCTCGACGGTGAACACCATGCCGGGCTGCAACGGCGCAGGGTTTCCCACGTCGATGAACGGCGTCTCGTGCACTCGAAGGCCGGTACCGTGTCCCACGTGCTGGCGCCAGTAGCCTGTGAGGCCGTGCTTCTCGAAGTACGCGTTCACCGCACCGTCGACGTCGGCGCTGGTGGCGCCCGGAACGATCGCGTCGAACGCCGCCTTGCGCGCTGCGAGCATGTGGTCGAAGAGCCAGCGCATCCGGTCGGTCGGCTCACCGATCACCATCGTGCGTTCCAACTCTGCGTGGTAGCCCCAGACGGGCGCGCCTGTCTCGCTCACGAGCACTTGGCCGGGTTGGAATCCGATGTTGTGCGCGACGGCGTGAGCCCAGGCGCTGCGGTGGCCGATCTGGCCCCGGTAGCCTGCTTTGACTCCGTCTCCTGACCCCAGAAGTCCAACCGATCCGCGTTCGGCGAGCATCGTCAGCGTCGCCTCGCTCTGTGCGCGAAGGCTGGCCTCGGCCTCCGTGCTGCCGGGCACGCTGTATTCCTGGAGAAGCCGGTGGGCGTGCGAGCACCAACGGCCGCTCTCCCGGAGCAGTTCCACCTCGGCGGGGCTCTTGCGCGCGAGCATCGTCTCGATCTGCGCGGCGATGTCGATGATCTCGGCGCCGGTCACTTCACTGAGCTTCGGGCCGATGTAACCGAGGATCCCGGGATAGCCGTCGTGGTCGGCCGCGATCGTCCCACGCAGGCCGAGGTCGGCGGCGACGCGGGCCAGAATCCGCATCGGGTGCTCGAGACCGGGGTACTCCGGGTAGGTCTCGATGCGCTCGAAGTCCGCTTCGGCCCGTGTGCGCTCGAGCTCGAACTCGGCGACGAAAATCACGTTGTCGCCTGCCGCGTTCTGGAGATACACGGTCGGACGCTCGGTCGACAGGAACCGGAATCCGGTGAAGTAGGTGATGTAGGTCGGGTCACAGACCACGTAGCCCGCGGCGCCGAGCGTCCGTACGTGTTCGCTCAGACGTGCACGACGGTCGGCGTGCTCGGCGGCAGAGATCGCGTCAGTCATTTGGTTCCTCCATCTCACGCGGAAAGTGGGCGCTGCTCCGGCAGATAGGCGTCGTGCCGGAGGGCTTCAGGACCCCGCCGCGGTTTCCGGGCCGGTCCAGCCAGCTGGCGCCGAACTCCGCCAGCGCCCAGCCGTCCCCGGCGTCCGGCGGGCCGGCGGCCTCGGCTGCCATCTGCGCTGCCTCATCGCGGGTGATCATCGCGCACGACCTTTCCGTCCGGCGTGAAGAAAATAGCATCCGAGTACCGCATGTCGCCCTCATCGAAGCGGATCCCGGCCGCCGACGGCGGCCACGGCCCGCTCCGACCCGCTGGCCGTGCACCGCCAGCACTGTCCCGCGGTCGTTGACCGCGTTGACCAGTTCCCCTTGAGGGGGGCTGGGGCTGCTGTAGGGGGGTTAGCCGGCGAATAGGCCTGGCTGGTGGCGGGTGAGGTCGGCGAGCTGATGGCGGGTGGGGATCGGTGCGGGTGCTGGCGGTACTGGCTTTGCGGGTGCAGGCGGGGCGGTAGGTGCGGTGGTGCTCAGGGGCTGCCGGGTCCATTCGGTGTAGGGGACTGCTCCGAGGCGGGTGTAGATACGCTCGGCGCGGGCCAGCGAGTGGCGGGCGGCACACCCGTCGACTACGCCGAGGAACGACGTCTGCTCTTCGTCGGCATGACCCGCGCCACGACCCGGCTGACACTGCTAACGGCGGCGAAGCGGACCCTGCGGGGCGAGGTAACCGAGTGCTCGCCGTCGCCGTTCCTATCATCGCTAGACCCGGCCGTGCTCGATCGGCGCGGCGGCAGCGCGTCCGGCCAGCGCACCCGTCGCCGCGACCGAGCCCAGCAGACCACGCTGTTCTAAAACCGCCACGCGCCCGCAACCGCGCAAACCGCGCAACCGCGCAACCGATCGACCCCGTCGGAAGTCTCACTGGTGTCGGAACTAGTGCAGAACGGGTGGTAGCGATGGTTCGGCGGATGTGTCGTCCGTGGTTGGCGGCAGCTCTGATTCTCATGGTGGCAGGCTGCGCCAGCGTCGGCAGCAACGCGGCCGGCATCGGTACCGGCGCCACGGCGCGCAGCACGCCGTCCGCAAGCACGCGTGTTACCGGGTCTGCGACTCCAACCACGCCCGCTGCTGTGGCCGGCGCGGCTGGCAAGCAGGCAAGACCGATCTGGCTTCAGTCGCTGCAGATGACGTCGGCGACCACCGGGTGGGCCTTCTACTACTCGAAGAACCCGAATTCCTCCTCGGGGGTGTTCACGCTGCTCGCACGGACGACCGACGGCGGGCGGACCTGGACGGACGTTACGCCCGCGTCCGGCCTGCCGATGCTCTCGACGCCCTACGCGGAGCAGGTACTCGACCCGGTCGATGGCGAGCGCGCCTACCTGGCGGTGACCGGCGCCACAGAAGAGAGCAACACTTCGGTGAACACTACGGTGGTCTTCGCCACCACCGACGGCGGGCGCACCTGGACGCAGTCGGCGACGCTGCAGGCGGTGTCCTTTGCCAGCATGGTGAGCTTCGCCGATCCGCAGCACGGCTTCCTCATGCTCGGCGGGGGCGGCGGTTCAATGGGGCAGGACCCGGTCTGGCTCTACCGAAGCTCGGACGGCGGCAAGCACTGGTCGCTGGCCGCCGCAACCCCGGCGCAGACCGGAGTGACCGCCACTCCTCAGCAGGATACGGGGCAAATAGCGATAAATTGCGACAAATACGGACTCAACTTCCCAACGGCGACATCAGGTTGGATTGCCAGCACGTGCAATGCTGGATTGACCGGCGCCCTGCTGGTCAGCCAGGACGGCGGCATCAGTTGGAGCGACCAGTCGCTGCCGCTGCCGGCGACGACCTGCGCAGGCAATGCGTGCACAGTCAGGGGTCCGCAGTTCGTCGGCGGGGTCGGCTTCGTGACGGTTGAGGCCGGTCCGGGCGCGCCTGCCCTGCTAGTGACCCGGGACCTGGGGCAGACCTGGGAGCAGATCGCGCTGCCGTCCGGCGTCCAGTACCCGCAGGTCGCGTTCTTCAGCCCGACACGAGGAGTGCTCGTGGCAGGGAGCACTCAGGACTCGTTCCAGAGCACCTTTTACACCACCGCGGACGGCGGCCAGACCTGGACGCCCGCGCCGCAGGGAACCAACTTCACCAAGATCGGCGTCGACATCGACTTCACCAGCACCCAGGACGGCTTCGCCTGGACCACCGGTGAGAATAGCGACCCGGCTCCGCCCACCTCGATCTACCAGACGGCCAACTCCGGCCGCACCTGGCACGCTTTCACCCCGCGCCTGGTCAGCTAGTCGCCTAGCGGCGCTACTTGACGGGCGGCCGGCCGGGCTCGCGGGCTAGCCGCACGTTGGTCGCCACCAGCTGCCAGTTGGTCCAGCACCGCAACTGCCAGACCTCGTCGACCGACAGGCGGTCGCAGGCCAGGTCCCAGTGGACCGCCAGCCAGTCGCCCGGGGACACGTCGGTGACGAAGGCGCGCCCGGCCTCGATAAGCCGGACGGAGTCCTCGGTCTCAACGCCCAGCCGGAGCGCCTGCCCGTCCCAGGCCAGGCGACGGCTGCGGACCACGGCCTGGCCGCCGTCGACCGAGATCACCCGCCCCCACCGGATGCGGCAGCTGTCCAGCACGTGCAGTGCAGGGCCGGAGGCAGCCGAGGCGGGGGCAGCGGAGGCGGGGGCAGCAGGGCCGGAGGCAGCCGAGGCAGAAGTCAGCAGCCGGGTCCACGGGTAGACGCCGAAGACGTGGAATCCGTGCGTCGGCATCGCCTCGGACAGCAAGGCGGGCGTCAGATGCGCCCAGTACCGACCGGCCCCCGCCGCGGCGATCCGGTCGAGCAGCTTACGCCAGAACCGCGCCCGGTTCACCTTGTCCAGGAGCGGGGACCCCGTCCAGTAGGCCCGGACCACCTGTTCGTTGAGCGGGTCGTCGATCCCGGTGATCTCGGCGAGCACGCAGAGATAAGGCCACGCGCCGGAGAACCTGCTGGCAATCGACCGGACGTCCCCCGCAGTCCGCCCGGTCGACGCGAGCTCGGCGAGCGACGCCGAGTCGCTCGGCCCGCAGTAGCCGAGGTGGTTGGGCGCGTACGCGTAACGGGCGAACAGCCGCTGACCCGCCGTCCCTGGTGGCGGCTCGGCGGTGCCAGACGCGGGAACCACGGGACCGTTCGATACCGGCTGTTTCTCAATCGGGGCGGCGGGCCGCAGCGGGTCAGCCACCGGCGCGCACCTCCATGATCTTGAACTCCCCGTCGCCGGCCAGCTCGGTGATCGACTCCACCAACCCGCGCGCGGCGTCCCTGATCTCGTCCGCGAACTTCATGACTTCGCCCTTCAGCGTTGGATTTCCTAAAGACCTTTTGACTGAACGGACCGTGGCTTCGCCTGGTATTGCTAGCTGACTCCGGTCGGGCGGAAGGCGTCAAGCTCGTCGGAGTGCGCCTGGCCCATCTTTCGCTTGCTCAGCAGATCCGGGGGAGCGGGTCACCGACGAGCATGTCCACGATCCTGGTGCCGCCGAAGGCGTTGCGGAGGGCGACGACGCCGGCCGGGTCGCCCCGGATCTCGCCGATCACGCACGCGTCACGGCCGAGGGGGTGGGCGCGGAGGGCGGCCAGCGCGGCGTCCGCCTCTTCGGCGGGGACGACGGCCGCGAACTTGCCCTCGCAGGCCACGTACACCGGGTCGATGCCGAGCAGGTCGCAGGCGCCCTGGACGAGCGGCGTGACCGGCAGCGCCTCCTCGTCGAGGATCACCGCGACGCCGGCGTCGGCGGCGAGCTCGTTGCAGACGGTGCCGAGGCCGCCCCTGGTCGGGTCGCGCATCCACCGGGTGCCCGGCGCGACGGCCAGCATGGCCTCGATCGCCCCGCTGACAGCGACGGTGTCGGACCGGATGTCCGCCTCGATGCCGAGATCGCCGCGGGCGAGCATGACCGCCATCCCGTGGTCGGCCAGTGTGCCCGACAGCAGCACCTTGTCACCGGGGCGCACGCAGGCCGCGGACAGCTCGCGGCCGGCCGGGATCACCCCCACCCCGGCGGTCGTTATGTAGAGGCCGTCGGCCGCGCCTTTGGGCACCACCTCGGTGTCGCCGGTGACCAGCGTGACGCCGGCGGCCTCGGCCGCGGTCGCCATGTCGGCCACGATCTCGCGCAGGTCGCTGACCGCGAACCCCTCCTCGATGACGAACGCGGCGGAGAGCCAGCGCGGCACCGCCCCGGAGACCGCGAGGTCGTTCACCGTGCCGTGCACCGCGAGGTGTCCGATCGACCCGCCGGGGAAGCGCAGCGGCGACACCACGAACGAGTCGGTGCTGAACGCCAGCCGCTCACCCGAAGGCAGCGTCAGCACGGCCCCGTCGCCCAACTGCTCGAGTTGCGGGTTCCTGAAGGCTTCGACGAACACCGCGTCAACGAGCGCAGCGGACGACCTGCCCCCGGCGCCGTGCGCGAGCGTCACCACCT
This sequence comes from uncultured Actinomycetota bacterium, assembly GCA_963778435.1. Taxonomy (GTDB): domain Bacteria; phylum Actinomycetota; class Actinomycetes; order Streptosporangiales; family Streptosporangiaceae; genus Trebonia. Next base: position 58,821 of record CAVZUX010000031.1, on the reverse strand, counting down.
CGTCGATCAGCCGCGGGCGGCGCTTGCGCATGGCCCTGGTCAGGTCGATGACCTGCTCTTCTTTTGGCGCTCGATCTTCTCGAGGCGTTTGTCCCTCTGGGGAAGCTTGCCCTTCGCGTGGCGCTTGCCCTTCGCGTGGCGCTTGCCCTTCGCGTGGCGCTTGCCCTTCGCGTGGCGCTTGCCCTTCGCGTGGCGCTTGCCCTTCGCGTGGCGCTTGCCCTTCGCGTGGCGCTTGCCCTTCGCGTGGCGCTTGCCCTTCGTGCGACACCTGCGCGCCGTGTGAGGCGACGGCCGGGCTCATGGGGTGCCTCCGTGGGGGTTCGGCGCTGATAGTGGACCGTTGCCTACATCCGGGTGTACAGAACTGTCCACAGTCTTTTGGAGTGACTGCTGGGTGGACGCCCAGAGCTGGTAGGCGAGGAGCGCTTGGCTCTCCTGGATGCGGTGGATCGACTGCGAGCGGACCACGAAGCAGTAGTCGACATCGCCCGACGCTGCCATCTGGCCGCCGTCGTAGCCGGCGAACCCGACCGTCAGCAGCCCCCGGCCGTGGGCCTCATGCAGGGCGGCCATCAGGTCGCGGGAGTTCCCGCTGGTGGAGAAGGCCACCGCGATATCTCGCGCGGCCGCGTGCGCGATGATCTGGCGGGAGAAGACCAGGTCGAAGCCGACGTCGTTGCCAAGCGCGGTGACGACGGCCTGGTCGGCCGCCAGGTTCAGCGCCGGCAGCGCTCGGTAGGCGGGCAGTGCGCCAGCGGGCGGGTTCTTCTGTGAACTCGTCGGCGCTCCAGTGGGCGGGCTCGCGAACAGCGTCGCGAACGTCGCGCAGTCGGTCGAGCTGCCCCCGTTGCCGAACGCGTACAGCCGCCCGCCGGCCGCGAACCGTTCCGCCATCGCCGCGCCGCACGCGGCGACCTGGTCTGCGCTGGCCGCCAGCGTCGCCTGCTGGAGCGCGGCGGATTCCGCCGTCTTGCCCCGCGCGGAGGTGGCAAGCTCGGCGAGCAGCGGCAGTTCGTCGCGCTCCTCGGCCTCGAGGAACGGGTAGAGGAACGCAGTGGCCTGCGGTTCCCGCTTGGCCGACGGTCGCGGCTCGGTCAGCAGGCCGGGGTGCTCAAAGCAGACGTGGGTCAGCTCCCAGAGCAGGTGGTAAAGGAGGACGAACCGGCCGGTGGCCGGGGCCATCGGGTCCGGATCGTCGATCCACAGCACGTGGTCGGCCGCTCCGGCGGTCGGCCGCGGCCCCGACCCGATCCAGCCGGATGCCGCGCCCCAGGTCGGCGCCCGGCGCATCAGATCGGCGGCATCCGCGTCGTGGCTGCCGGCGACCGCGATGAGGATGTCGCCCGCCCGTACCGCGACCTCCGCTCGCCCGACCAGACCCGACTCGATCAGCGCGAACGCGGGCAGCGCGCGCTTGCCCACGATCACCGGGTGGACGAACTCCACCGCCATATGGTGCGCGTGCGCTTCCCAGGAGGGGGCGACGCACCAGAGCGTCCCGCCCGCGGCGAACCGCCGCGCCATCGCGAGCGAGGCCGTCGCCAGGTCCTCCGCGAGGCCGCCGTCCAGCATGTCCGACGTGATGCCGCCCGTCATGGCGCTACCTGCCAGACGTCGGTGATCCGGCCGAGTATCCCTAGGCACATAACTCAGCCCTCCTTAATTACTTAACTACTTACCCACTTCGTCAGCGGCCGGTCGGCGGGTTGGCTTCTGGGCGGCGGCGGCGGCGGCGAGCGCGGCCAGCGCGGCCTGCCCGAGGGAGAGGCCGCCGTCGTTCGGCGGGACCAGGCGGTGGGTGAGAACCTCGAAGCCGTGCGACTCAAGCCGCGTCCGGCAGAGCCGGGTCAGCAGCACGTTCTGGAACACGCCGCCGGTCAGCCCCACGGCGCGGACCTCTCGCTCGCGCGCGGCCTGCGCCGCCGAGGCGGCCACCGCCTCGGCCAGCGCCACGTGGAACGCTCTGGCGAGCACGGCGGCCCGGGTGCCGGCCACCACTTCTACGGCTAGCGCCCGGATCAGCGGCCGATGGTCGATGACCCCGTCCGCGCCGACGGGCAGCGACAGCTCAGCACCGTGCGATCCCGCCGTCCCCGGGGCATACGCGCCTTCGGCCGCTTGGGCCGCCGGTTGCGGAATCGGCCCGCCGTCCTGAGCGCCCCGATGCGGCGCGGCGGTTCCGCGCGCCAACTCGGCCGCCGCGTCGGAGGTCTGCGCCGCGAGGATCTCAAGCTCGATGGCGGCCTGCGCCTCGTAACTGATCCGGTGCCTGACCCCAAGCAGCGAGGCGACCGCGTCGAAGAGCCTGCCCATGCTGCTGCACGGCACCAGGTGTGTTCCTGGGCGTGCTCTGGCCTGGCCCGGTTGCCCGTCCGGATCCGGGTACCCCGCGTGCAGGGCGGCGAGCGTCGCGCGCTCGGCCTCGGTGCAGGCAGCCACCGATGGCAGCGCCGGATCCCAGGCGACCCCGGCTGCGGCCAGGTAGCCGAGCGCAATCCGGCATGGGCTCCGGACGGCGGCGTCGCCCCCGGCCAGCGGGACCGGCAGCAGGTGGCCGACGCGCTCGAACCGGGTGGGGTCCGCCCCGACGTGGAGGATCTCGCCGCCCCAGATCGTGCCGTCTGGGCCGTACCCGGTGCCGTCGAACACGACGCCGATCATCGGCTTGCCCAGGCGCCCGTGCTCGGCGAGGAGCGACGCCACATGCGCGTGGTGGTGCTGGACGAGGCCGAGCGCCGGCTCGCCTGGCCCGCCCGCGTGCTGGTGCGCCCATTTGCCGGTCTGGTAAGCGGGGTGCAGGTCGGCGGCGATCACCTGCGGGGTGACCCGGAGCGCGGTGGTGAGCTGCGTGACGACGCGGTCGAACGCGCGGAGCGTCGCCAGATGGCCCATGTCGCCGATGTGAGCAGAGCAGAAGGCGCTGTCGCCGTCGGTGAGGCAGCACGAGTTCGTCAGCTCGCCGCCGACTGCGAGCACCGACGGCAGCACCCGTCCGAGCGGCACGGGGAGCGGCGCGTAGCCCCGGGCGCGCCTGATGGGCAGCTCCCCCTCCGGCAGCACCCGGACCACCGAGTCGTCGCACGGGACGTGGATCGGCCGGTCGTGCGTGAGCACCGCGTCGGCAAGGAAGGTCAATCGGACGTCGGTTTCCGCATCGTCGAAGACGAGCGGCTCGTCACTGATGTTCGCGCTGGCCAATACCAGCGTGTGCGGCACCGGTTCGGTGCTGTCAGGGACCGGGGCGAGCAGCAGGTGGTGGACCGGGGTGTAGGGCAGCAGCACGCCGAGCAGCGGGCTGCCCGGCGCCACCGTTTCGGCGACCGGTGCACCGGGCAGCCGGCGCAGCAGCACGATCGGGCGGGCAGAGCTCGTCAGCGACCGCTGCTCGCCGGTGCCGATCTCGGCGAGCAGCCGGGCGGTGGACAGGTTCCTTGTCAGCACCGCGAACGGCTTGTCGCCGCGTGCCCTGCGCTCCCTCAGCATGGTGACCGTCTCCGGGGAGTCCGCCCGGCAGGCCAGGTGGTACCCGCCGATGCCCTTCACCGCGACGATCCCGCCCTCGGCGAGCACCCGCTGCGCGGCGACGATGGCCTCGTCGGCCCCGGTGACGGTGTTGCCATCGCGGCTGAACCAAAGCGTTGGGCCGCAGTCGTGGCAGGCGATCGGCTGCGCGTGGAACCTGCGGTCCGCCGGATCGTGGTACTCGCGCTGGCACGGCTCGCACATCGGGAAGCCGGCCATGGTGGTCGCCGGGCGGTCATACGGCAGGTCCTTGATGATCGTGAACCTGGGGCCGCAGTCGGTGCAGGTGATGAACGGGTGGCGGTACCGCCGGCTGGACGGGTCGAACAGCTCCCGCAGGCAGGCGTCGCAGGTGGCGACATCCGGCGGGACGAGCGTGCGCGGGCCGCTCGCGTTGCCCGAGGCGGCGATAGGGAAGCCGTCCTCGGCGCGCGTCCGTACGGGGGTAGGGGGGCCGGGGGGGATGGGGGGCTGGAGCCCCCCACGCGGGGTGTGCGCCTCCCCGGGAGGCGGCAGCACGTGAGTCATTGCTGATATCACCTGTTGTCCCATTGAGGGGTTCTGGGATGTCGCGCTCGGCGGCGCGTTTGATGCATCTCGCACTGATCTTCGCGAGCGCTTCTGTGCGGTACGTCGCGATCCGGCGGCGCATGACTCCCTGGCCGGCCCAGTCCGGATCGGCGTGTGCGGGCCGGCTGCCCTCTCGCGCCGTGATGAACGTCTTGCGGCTTTTTTGATCTGCGTCGCAGCGTCTTTGCGCAGATTATGGCCGGGGCGCGGGGATGTCTATCGCGGAAGCGAAGTGTCTATCAGATTCGCGCAACAATATTGTCTGTGGTGCAAAGAAGTGTCAGTGAGGGTTATTCAGGCGACAGAAACGTTATGTGAAGTTTATCCTGTCCAGCGGTGTGGCGCAATAAAAAGATGGCCCGTTCACGAAAGGATTGAGTTACCATACTTAATCCATAGAACAGGCCATCACGTGTATCATACCACCGGGTTCGACCGCGAAGAAGTCATCGACCTCTGCATCCGGATAAATTCCGTGCAGCCTGGTGCGGTATCCCAGAAGTGGCCGCCATGCCTCGGTCTTTTCAAATCAGTAGTGGCCACGCTGACCTACATGCGGCACAATCGCACACAGGCGGAAATCGGTGAGTCTCTCGGCGTATCCCAGCCGACTATCAGCCGCGCCATATCTGCCATAACGCCGCTCGTTCCGGAAGCGACGCGCGAATTCGTACCGACCGCCGACGACCTTGACGCGGGCTTTGGGATTGATATCCCAGTAAGTTCCCGGTAAGTACCATGGGTATAGTTCCTAGTTCACGGAGTCTTCGACCGTGGCAAGCATGCTCGGGTTGCGGTATCTCTGATGGTTTCCTATCGTCGATAAGTTTGATCTTGGGTCCTTTGGCGGTAAATCAGGGCGGGCGTCTCCGGACCGCCGTTACGGTCGCGATGTGAAGCAGAGCAGCAAAGGTGGCGCCGCTACTTGCGGAGATGGCCTCGTGGCGGTAGGTGTGGTTCTGTGCACGAACTGTCAATCTGCGCCTCGATCGCCGACATCGCCACCCGGCACGCGGCGGACCGGCCGGTCAGCGTCATTAACGTGCGGGTGGGGCAGCTCCGCCAGATCGTGCCGGACACGCTCGTCTACTGCTGGGGCCTGCTCTGCGAGGAGACGCCGCTGGCGGGCTCGCGAATCGTCGTGGAGACGGTGCCGGCCCGCATCCGGTGCCGGTCCTGCGAGCACACGGCCGACGTCGGTGATCTGCCGGTGTTCGCCTGCGCGGGCTGCGGCGGGATCGACGTGGAGATCGTGGCCGGTGAGGAGTTCATGATCACCTCCCTGGAGCTCGCGGAGACGGAGACGGACATGGAGACGGGAGCGGAAACGGGAGCGGAAACGGGAGCGGAAACGGGAGCGGGGGTGGAGACGGAAACGGGAGCGGGAGAGGAGACGGAAACGGGAGTGGGAGCGGAAACGGGAACGAGAGCGGGAGTAGAAACGGAAACGGAAACGGGGGCGGGCAGCTGATGGGACGGTTCCACCGGCACGACGACGGGACCGCGCACGCGCACGACGGCGACGGCGGCCATTCGCACGGCACGCCGGACGCTGCGCCTGCGGGCGCGCCTGGCGCTACTCCGGACCACTCCGGGTACCAGACGGGCGTCGAGCGGGTCGGGGTCCTCGAGGCGATCTTCGGCGAGAACGACAAGACCGCCGCGGCCAACCGGGCCGAGTTCGCCGCCGCCGGCGTCCGCGCGGTGAACCTGATGTCCTCGCCCGGAGCGGGGAAGACGAGCCTGCTCCGCGAGACCCTGTCCCGGCTGGCGGGCCAACTGCGCATCGGGGTCATCGAAGGCGACATCGAGACCAGCCTCGACGCGGATCGGCTGGCCGGGTTCGGCGCCGAGATCGCGCTGATCAACACCGGGAACGGGTTCGGCGGCGAGTGCCACCTTGACGCCCCGATGGTGGCCTCGGCGCTGCCCCGGCTGCCGCTGCGCGACCTCGACCTGGTGCTCATCGAGAACGTCGGCAACCTGGTCTGCCCGGCCGAGTTCGACGTCGGGCAGGACGCCAGGGCGATGGTCTACGCGATCACCGAGGGCGAGGAGAAGCCCCTTAAGTACCCGGTGATGTTCCGCTCCTGCGAGTTGGTCGTGGTCAACAAGATGGACCTGCTGCCGTACCTGGGCTTCGACCTGGACGGCTTCGTCGACAACCTGCGTAAGGTCAACCCGGCCGCCGATCTCATCTTCGCGAGCGCCCGGACCGGCGAAGGCGTCGACGCCTGGTGCGACTGGCTCCGCGCCCGGCTGTAACGCGGTTGGCGCTCCCTACCGGGCGTCGCTCCCTACCGGGCGTCGCTGCCGCGCTTGCCCTGCGCGCCGCGCGCTCTTGCCGGGGTGAGCTGGGCCGAGGCGGCGCGCGTCTCGGCGAGCGCGGCCGTCATCATGTCCGCCGCCTGACCGGCCGCGGCGAGCGCCTCGATCACCTCGGTCACCGCGTCGCCGGTATCCAGGCCCTCCTCGTGCGCGAGCTGGCCGTCCTCCTGCTGTATCACCAGGAACCGGGCCAGCTGCTCGCACAGCTGCGGGAGGCTGAGACCGATCAGCTCCAGGCTGCCCACGATGGCACGGACGTCGTCCGCGGTTGTCAGCTCGCCACCGCCGTGCGTCAGCTCGTTCAGCACCGTGATCGCGTGCGCCGCCTGGCTGGCGACCTCGCACGGGGTCATGGTGCTCGCCAGCTCAGTCACCGGCGACCCTCGACGTCACGCGCGCGCAGCGGCGCAACCTGCTCAGACATCCGTCTCCTAGGGGGATTCGTGATGGGGTCCTGTGGCCCACCGCAGGGTGTTCCCAAGGGTGTTCCCACAGGACCGCTCTTCTATACGATACGTCGCCGGCGCGCTCAGCAGGTGAAACTGCCGTGACCTGCCCTGCACGACCGCAACGCCGCGGACATCGGCACCGCTGCCGATGAGTGGGTCATAGTGCGCTTCCCACTCGGGGTGGTCCCCCAGCTTCCCACTCGGGGTGGTCCCCCAGCTTGTCGCTCGGGGTGGTCCCCCAGCTTGTCGGCTGGTTCCCTTCCGCGTTCCATTGCCACCTGCCCGGACGGCCGGGTCTTACGGTCGACTCCACGCTTGACCATGGCCCTGACTGGGCCAAGGCGCTATCACCCGGATGGGTTCATCGTAGCGCGCGAGCTGATGGCGGCGTTGTCGTCTCGCTGGTGCCTGGTCCCGTAGTGGGCGCAGGTCCAGTGCTCGTCCCATCCGGTGTCCTGCGCATGAGCGCAGGCATGGCAGGTCTTGGAGGAGGGTCCGAGCCGGGTTCTGCCGAGCAGGACCCCAGGGACTGGTTTACGTCGTTTACATGGGTCACACTCGAACTAGCGCAGGCGATCGCGGCGGAGCGCTGCCAGGTGGTGGGCCTGTCGGCGATGCCGCCCACGCTGCTTCTCACAGACGGCACCGGTGCCGCCGCCACCCCCGGCGGTGCCGGTGCCCCCTCCTCTCGGCACGGCACGAGGCCGCGGTCGCCACCTGATCTCTAGCCGATGAGGCGGTAGAGGGCGGACAGTCCCTCGATCGAACCGCCCAAACGGCGATGGCGGCCGAGCGACCAACTTGCGACGCGCCTGAGAACCAGACCCGGTCTCGGATAAATATGCATTTGCCCTCTTATGCCTGAACCTGCACTTCAGCATATCGACCGCATCGTTATGATTGTGTGCCGTTCGGGTAGTGGAGCGCCCTTTTGGGCACACGGTCACGGGTTCCAGCACGGGATCGGGCGGCGGGTGGCTGGGCCTGGCGAGAGTGCCAGGCCAGATCGGCTTGGCTAAGCAGCATAAGGGCCTCCACGGCAGCCCCCTGAAGCTCAGGATGCCTGACCTTTCGCTACTTCACAACTAATCTGGCAACGCGAGTTTCCCGCTGAGCGCGAGTTTCCAGCGGACTCGCAACACCTGGTCGGGTCGGACCGCCGGTGAGCTCTGGGCGGGACGCATCAATCCCAAGTTATGGCGCGTTCGCTGGGAGAGAACCAAGATGGAGCTGGTGCGAGTGGGACGCCTTCGTGGGGGGCGTCCGCAACGGCGAGTTCGATCGCCAGCGGTAGGTGACTGCCGGGACTGAGGCCAGCGGACGCGGGCAGGTACTGACTGGGAGGCAGAACCTGCCCGCGTTCGGCTTAATGCGGCTAATCTGGGTGCCTATGTCGGATAGCACCCAGGGCAATGAAGGGCCGGTCGGTCCGGTCGTTCCGGTATTCCCGATTCTCGAGGGCATGACCACTCGGCCGGCGGTCCCGCCCCCGGGGACTGCCTTCTCGCTCGGCTGGCTGATGGCGGAGCTATTCGACCCGAGACGGCGGGTCAGCGAGTCGGTACGCCAGCCGCTTTTCGATCAGGACGTCCAGCTTCCGCAGGTGCCTGACCTGGGCCCGGACCCCAAGCTGGTCTTCCTCGCGGCCGACCTGGCCGAGATCGTCAAGTGGTACCCGGCGCTGGCCAGGCCAGACGGCGAAGGTCACCGGGAGACGGACAAGCTGAAGGCCGCCGTGGCTCGAGTCGCGCGGTGGGGATGCCGCGGCGACGGAGGACTCGGCGGAAGGCGCCATAGCGGCGCCGCGGGCGAGCTAACGGGCCGCGCGGCTGAGAGACGCGGGCCGCGGCCGAGGACGGCGCGGGTGCGGCGTTCTCCGAGGCCGACTCTTCTCACTGCGGTGTCGGAGCTTAACCAGGCGATCCTCGATGAGTTCGCGGATGACCCCGGAGCGGCTCAGCGCCTACCAGCTCGGCCTCGCGCTCAGCGACCTGACGTGGCTGCCGTACGTCCCCGGACCCGGTCAGCCGGAGTCGGCCGGGAGCAAGCCAAGCGCCCTCGTCGGCCTTTTCTCGCGTTCCCAGATGGCCGCCACCAAAACGCTGCTGAACGGAGCAGGCGCGCAACTCCCCACGTCGGCCGCCGCGATCGTGAGCCAGTCGCTCGACAACTGGGCCGACTGGCTCGACGTGAACGTGGCGAACATCACCGCGGCGGGCGCGGACGCCTGGTCGGCCAAGGCCGACCTGGTGCTGCGCGCGCTGCGGATCCAGGGCTCGGTCTGGCACTCCGTGCTCATCGCCGACCCGGACGTGTCCACGGCGCCGTCCATGGGCGCCTGGGTGCAGGCGGGGTCCTCGATCGCGCGGGCGACGGCGATGATCAGCGCGGTCATCCTGCGCCGGTTCTGGCCGCTCGTGCTGATCGCGCTGGCCGCGCTGGGCGGGCTGCTCGCCTGGTGATCGTGAACCTCAGCGGGTCAGCCAGGTCTGGGCGTCCCTGCTGACCGTGGCGGCCTGGTCAGCGCCAGCGGCGTGGGCTTGGGGAGCGGGGTGTCGCAGGCGTTCGACGGGGTCGGGTACGAGATCTGGGCAGCCGCCAAGCTCGACGCCTCGGCGTGGAACGTCACCTGGCTGCCCGCGATGACGGCGACCGCGAAGCAGCGGACCCGCTGAACCGGCTGGGGGTTGCCGCGCCGCAGGTAAGGAAGAACCTCGACCTCCGATAGTTTCCTGGCGAGTGCAGCTGACCGGCATAGCATCGGTTCCATGCCGGACAGCGAGGACACCAACGCCGCCGTGTGGAAGTCGGACATCGGCGTCACCTTCTGGAAGTCGACGCAGAGACGAGCGCGAGCAGCGCCGGGCTGGGCACCGCACGCTGATGGCCGAGCTGCTGCCGTTCGCCGCGGATGAGCCGTTCACGTTCGTGGACCTGGGGGCGGGCACGGGCGCCGCTGCCCGGGTCATCCTTGACCACTTCGCGGCGGCGCAGGCGATCATGGCCGACTTCTCGGCGCAGATGATGGCGCAGGGCGAGGTCGAGCTCGAGCCCTACGAGGGCCGTTACAGCTACGTCGAGTTCGACCTGGCCGCCGCAGGCGCGCTGGCCGGCCGGCCTGCCCGAGCCGGTGGACGCCGCGATCAGCTCGCTGTCGGTGCACCACCTGAACGACGCGCGCAAGCAGTCGCTGTTCGCCGAGATACTCGCCCACCTCGCGCCCGGCGGCTGGTACCTGAACTATGACCCGGTCGCGCCGCCGGACGCGGTGGTCGAGGAGGCCTGGCTGCGGGCCGGGCGACCGGCGCGACCCGACGGCCGCGGCCAAGCGCGAGCACCGCACTCCCGAGGAGCAGTTCCGCTACGAGAACCACGTCAGGTACATGATCCCGCTCGACCCCCAGCTCGGCTTCCTGCGCGCGGCGGGCTTCGAGGGCGTGGACGTCTTCTGGAAGAACCTGGACTTCGTCATCTACGGCGGCCGTCGGCCGCTGGCGTAGCGTGGCGGGCGGGAGCCCCCAGGCGGGAATCCGGGGGCGGGGACGGAGGTGGGAGGGTCGCGGACGAGTTCGATGCGGTTGTTGTCGGGTCGGGGCCCAACGGGCTGATCGGGGCGGTCACGCTCGCGCGCGGCCGGGCTGAAGGTGCTGCTGGTTGAGGGGGCGGACGAGTTCGGCGGCGGGCTGCGCGGCGGGCCGCTCACCGGGGTGGACGGGTTCACCCATGACCTGTGCGCGACCGTGCTGCCGCTTGCCCGCGCGTCGGCGGCGTTCCGCGACCTCGACCTCGCCGTGGAGTGGGCGTTCCCGCCGGTGCAGGCGGCGCACCCGATGGACGGCCAGGACGCGGTCCTCATCCACAGGGATGTCGGCCGGACCGCGGACGGCCTCGGCTCGCGGCGGGACGCCGTCGGCCTGGCGGCAGACCGTCGGCGCCGCCGCGAGCGGCGGGTTCGGCCTGATCGATTCGCTGCTCTCGCCGCTGTCGGCTGCCGCGCGCGCCGATCAAAACGGCCCGGTACGGGGCGCTCGGCGTGCTGCCCGCGACCGTGGTTGCCCGCGGGCTGTTCGGCGGCGAGCGGGCACGCGCCGCGCTCGCCGGGATGGCCGCGCACTCCATGGTCGACCTGCGCAGGCCGATCACCGCCGGGTACGGGCTGCTGCTGGCCGCGCTCGCGCACCAGGTTGGCTGGCCGGTGGTCCGCGGCGGTTCCGCGCGGCTCGCCGAGGCGCTCGTCGCCCGCCTGATCGAGCTGGGCGGCGTGGCCGAGACCGGGCACCGGGTCCGCGACCTGGCCGACGTGCCGCACGCCCCGGCGATCCTGCTCGACCTGACTCCGCGGCAGGTCGCCGACGTCTGCGGCGACCGGCTGCCGCCCGGGTACGCCAAGCGGCTGCGCCGGTACCGGTACGGTCCCGGCGTGTTCAAGCTCGACTGGGCGCTTGACGGCCCGGTGCCCTGGCGGGACCCGGCGGTGGCCGGCGCGGCGACCGTGCACCTGGGCGGGACGCTGGACGAGATCACGGCCGCGGAGGCGGCGGTCGCGGCCGGCCGCCACCCGGAGCGGCCGTACGTGCTCGCCGTCCAGCCGTGCGTCGCCGACCCGTCCCGCGCGCCGGCCTGCAAGCATGTGCTCTGGGCATACTGCCATGTGCCGAACGGCTCCACGGTGGACATGACCGCGGCGGTCGAGGACCAGGTCGAGCGGTTCGCGCCCGGCTTCCGCGACCTGATCATCGCCCGGTCCGCGCACGACAGCGCGGCCATGGAGCGGCACAACCCGAACCTCGTGGGCGGCGACATCGCCGGCGGCTACAGCGGCCTCGCGCAGTTCGCCTCGCGGCTGATCCTGTCGCCGGGGATGGGGGGGCCACCCGCCCCCCCATACCCCCCCGGCCGTGGGCCACGCCGCTGCCGGGTGTCTACCTGTGCTCGGCGAGCACGCCGCCTGGCGCCGGCGTGCACGGCATGGGCGGCTACCACGCGGCCCGCCTCGCGCTGGGCGAGTAGCGACAGCCGCAGGCCTTGGCGCCATGACGCGCCCCTGACCCTTTCCGCCCTTATGCATTGCTTATTTATTGTTATCAATCTATTGCAGTGCCAAGCCATTTATTGTCTTCGATGTTATATTCATCGATTTCCCGGCGACGGCACGCGATCGTAACCTCACAGAGGCACCGTTAAACCTCACGTTCCACCATATTGACCTTAAAATGCGGATGCCGGAGAATTGCGCCGGTATGGTGCGGCTCGGGGCCGTGCCTGCGAAGCTAATGGCCATATAGCTCCAACCAACTGGAGGAACACGTGACCACCGCAGGGCCCCGGGCTAATGCCCATCCGCCCGCAAGCAGCCGGAACCTGTTTGTAAGGAACGCCACCGGCCTCGTCCGCGAGCTCAGCGCGTTCGATGCCTTCAACTTGGTTTTCTCGGCGGTTCTCATCCCGGTCGGGATTACCGAGGTGATGTCCTTCACCCCGCAGTTCTGGCCGCATGCCAACATGCTGCTGTCGTTCCTGCTGGCCTTGCCCCTGGTGGCGACGTGCGGGCTGGTCTACCTGTACTTCACGGTGATCATGCCGCGGTCAGGCGGAGACTACGTGTGGGTGTCGCGGACGCTCAACCCGTTCCTCGGCTTCTTCACGAACTTCTCGCTGACGTTCGTGTTCCTGACCTGGATCGCGTTCAACTTCACCTACATGCTCAACATCATGGGCCCGTCCCTTGCGTACGTGGCCGGCTGGAACGCCGGCTGGCTGACCTCGCCGGACAAGCTCGAGTTGCTGGTCTTCGCGACCGCGCTGACCGTCATCTTCACCGCCGTGATGGTGCTCGGCGTGCGGGTGGTCGCGAAGTACATGATGGTCACCTTCGCGGTCGTCTGGATCGGCATGATCGCCTGGCTGATCGACATGGCGGTGGGCAGCCGCTCCCACTTCACCAGCTCCTTCAACGCGAAGTCCGGCACCACCGTGGCGCACGTGCTGGCGAACTCCGGGCAGTTCGGCTTCAGCTCGGCCGGCGCGATCGGCTGGGGCGCAACCCTGTTCGCGATGATCTACTCGTTCCAGGTCTACACCGGCTTCCAGTGGACCGGGTACTTCGCCGGCGAGATCCGCAACGTGCGGCGCACCGCCACCACCTCAATCCTCGGCGCGCTGCTGATCGCGGCGATCGGCTACGTGGTCGGCGCCGCGCTGATCTACAAGTACTACGGCTTCCAGTTCTTCGGCTCGTTCGTGTTCCTCGCCTTCGGCGGCAGCAAGTTCCCGTACACCCTGTCGTTCCAGCCGTACCTGCCCTCGCTGGTGAACTTCCTGCCCGGGCCGAAGTGGCTGCTGGTCTTCATCGCGCTCTGCTTCCTGCTCGCCATCCTCTGGTGGACCCCGACCGGCTTCATGATGGGCACCAGGAACATGTTCGCCTGGTCCTTCGACCGGCTCGCGCCGGAGAAGCTCACCTCGGTCTCCGACCGGTTCCACACCCCGGTGATCGCCACCATCACGGTCGGCGTCATCGTGGAACTGCTCAACTACCTGAACATCTACCAGAACCTCGGCAACCTGCTGCTGAACATCATCGCGGTGATGGGCGTGGCGTTCATCATCACGTCGATCGCGGCCGCGGTCGCGCCCTGGCGGCGACCGCAGCTGCACGCGCAGGCGCCCGGCTGGGCGCGGGCCTCGGTGCTTGGCGTGCCGGTCATCACGATCGCCGCGGCCATTTCGGCGATCTCCTGGGCCTTCGTGATCTACGTCGCCTTCCACACCGGGTTCGGCGGAAAGTTCGGGCTCAAGCCCATGCTTGAGGCCTTCGCCGCCCCGTTGATCGGCATCGTCTACTACATAGGCGTCCGGCTCGTCCGCCGTGCGCAGGGCATGGAGCTCGGCTCGACCTTCGCGGAGATCCCGCCGGAATGAGCGAGGGCAATACCGATTCTGCTGTTAATCCGGGAGGAGCGGGCACGGTGCCCGGCGGGCAGCAGCCCGCCATGGTGACGGAGGGCCGCGCCATCGTTGCCGCGGCCGCGGCCCGCTCCATCCCGGTCCGCCTGGTCGGCGGCGTGGCCATTTGGGTGCGCGGCTCGGCCGCGGCCCGCGCCGCGCTCGGCCGCAGCTATCCGGACGTCGACCTGGTGGCGCACAAGAAACAGTCGCGCGCGCTCCGGTCCCTCCTTGAGGAGGAGGGGTTCGAGCCCGAGCGGGTATTCAACGCCACCCACGGCGCCCGGCGGCTGCTCTATCACGGCCGCGACGGCTGGCAGATAGACGTCTTCCTTGACACCTTCGAGATGTCGCACACGCTCGACCTGGGCAGACGGCTTGAGGCCGAGCCGGAGACGCTGGCGGCGGCCGAGCTGCTACTCACCAAGCTGCAGATCGCCGAGGTCAACCGCAAGGACCTGTCCGACGCGGCCATGCTGCTCTGGGACCACCAGCCCGGCGACGCCGACGGTCCCGGCCGCCTGAACCTGGGCCCACTGGTCGCCCGGTGCGCGTCCGACTGGGGGCTGTACACCACCGTGACGGACAACCTCGCGGCGTGCGCTGGCCTGCTCGGCGAGCTGATCGGCGGCCAGGCCGACCGGGAGCGGATCGCCGGCCGGATCGCGGCCGTCACCGACGCGCTGACTTCCGCGCCGAAGACGATGTCGTGGCAGCTTCGGGCCAAAGTGGGACGAAGGGTACGCTGGTACCAGCTGCCAGAGGAGGTCACCCGTTGACCATGCGGATTTACTTCGCGACAGACATCCACGGTTCGGAGGTTTGCTGGCGGAAGTTTCTCAACGCGGCGCGGTTTTACAAAGCCGACACCTTGATCCTCGGCGGTGACGTCTCGGGCAAGGCGGTGGTCCCGGTGGTGGCGCACCCCGGCGGCGGCTATCTCGTCCGCCAGCTCTCCGGGAACAAGGTGCTTGACAAGGAGGAGATGGCCCACGCCGAGACGCGCATCAGGGACATGGGCTTCTACCCTTACCGCACCACCGACGAGGAACTCGACGACATCTGGGACAAGCCGGAGGCCGTGCAGGCCATCTTCCTCGACCTGATGCGCGAGACGCTGTCCCGCTGGCTTGACCTAGCGGAAGAGCGGCTGGGGGGGACCGGGATCCGGCTCTACGCGATGACCGGCAACGACGACCCGCCTGAGCTCCAGGACATGCTGCGGCAGTCGCCGGCGCTCACCGAGACCGAGGAGGGCCTGGTTGACCTCGGCGAGGGCATGACCATGATCTCCTGTGGCTACTCCAACCCGACGCCCTGGCATACCCCGCGGGAGATGACGGACGAGGATCTGGAGCGGCGCATCGACAAGCTGGCCAGCCGGGTGAAGCGGCCGGAGCGGGCGATCTTCAACCTGCACGTCCCGCCGGCCCGCACCTCCATCGACAAGGCCCCGGCCCTGGACGCCACGCTGAAACCCGTTGTCAAGGGCGGCGCCGTGGTAATGCAGTCCGTGGGCTCCGAGGGCGTGCGGCGGCTGCTCGAGCGATACCAGCCGATGCTCGGGCTGCACGGGCACATCCACGAATCCCGCGGCGCCGTGCGGGTCGGCTCAACCGTTGCCATCAACCCCGGCAGCGAGTACGGCGACGGCGTGCTCTGCGGCGCGATACTCGACCTCGACCGGAAGCGCGGCGTCAAGCACTACCAGCTTCCAGCGGGCTAGCCAGCATCCCCCGCGAGCGGGAAAGCACTGCGCTAGCCGCGTGAGACGGCGTCCAGGCTGTCGCGGACGGCCGCGGTCAGCGGGTCGCCTGGCGCCAGCACCCGCTCGCAATCGGCCAGCGTCTTCTCCAGGATGGTGCTGGCCTCGGCGGTTCGCCCCATGGCGTAATAGGCATGCGCGAGGTTGGTCCGCGCCGCCAGCGTGTCCGGGTGATCGGGCCCGAGCGCCCGCTGGCAGTCTGCGCGGGTGCGCTCGTAGAGTTCCAGCGCGGTGGCCATGCGGCCCGACCGAATGGTAGGCGGACGCGAGATTGCCGCGCAGCCCGATCGTCTCCGGATCGTCGGGCCCTCGCGTGCCGCTCCCGGGCCTCCGAGTGCCCGTTCATAGAGCGGGATGGCGTCCTTCAGGCGGCGCGAGGAATGGTAGGCCGAGGCGAGCACGCTCACCGCGTCGATGGTGTCCGGATGGTCGGGGCCGAGCACGCGCTCAGCGCCGGCCAGGGCGCGGCGGCCGTGCGAGACGGCGTCCTTGTTCGCGGCCCGCGGCCAGGCAGGCGCGCGCCAGCTGTCCGGCGGGTGCGCATGGTCTCGGCGTGGTCCGGGCCCTGGCCTCGCTCCCGCTCGGCGAGGGTGCGCCCGGCTAGCCGGTTGGCGTCCTGGTATTGCCCGGCCGCCAGATAGGCGGCGACCAGGCTGTCCTGCAGGGCGAGGCCATCCAGGTCGCCAGGGCCGCGGCCGCCGCGGTCGCCGACGGCGAGCGCGCCTTCCAGGAAGGCGATGGCCTCCTCGGGCCGCCCGGCGGCGAGCAGGGCGGCGACGAGATCCGCTCGGCGCGGCGGCGGTACGCGGATGGTCCGGGCCCAGGAGCCCGGTCTGGGTGTCCAGGGCCCGCTGGTAGTACGTGACCGCGTCGTCGCCGAGCCCGGCGGCCAGCGCCGCCCCGGCCAGCCGGGTGGCGGCGACCACCGTGTCCGGATGCGAGGGGCCGAGCAGCCGGTCGCTGGCGCCGGCAACCGCCCGCCAGTGGCTGACCGCGGGTCCGGTGAGCCGCGCGTCGTCGAGGCTGCGCCCGGCGCGGAACAGGACATCGCGCGATCCGTCAGCCCACAGCGCGTCGCCGGCGGCCCGCTCCAGGCTGGCCACGCAGCCGCGAAGCGCGCGGACGGGCAGCGATCGCTCGGCGTTGTCCGGCCACACCTGAAGCAGCGCGTCGGCCGCGGCCCGGGCCGTGCGCTCCTGCATCGCCTGCGGCATGGCCGACATCACCGCGGCCTGCACGGCCGGGTGCACCCGCACCAGCCCCGCGGCGTTGCCGGACTCGATGGCCAGCAGGCCGGTGCTCTCCAGGGCGGCAAGCGCGGAGCGGACCCGCGCGGGGTCGCCCTGGGCGCCGGTTGACCCGGCGATGAACTCCGCCACGGCGCGGGTAGAGAAGACCGTCTCCGGGATCCCCTGGCAGCCCAGCAGCGCCGCCAGGGCGAGACACGACTGCGGGAGCCCGCCCGGGGAGAGCTCGTCCGCGCACTCAAGCGACAGCGTCCAGGTCACTGCCTTGGCCGCGGGCGCGACCCCGGCCGACTCCGCGATCTGGTCCCGCTGCTCTGCGAACATCTCGCGGTAATCGCGGCAGGCCACCCCGGAGTTAGCGATCGCCGCGCTGGCCTGCGCCAACGCGAGCGGGTCGCAGCCGAGGTCGTCCACCAGGTCCATCGCGCCCAGCCGCTGGTCCGGGTCCGCGCTCAGCCGCGCCATGAGGTAGCCAAGCGCCTCATGAGAGCTGTACATCCCGACGGGGAAGATCAGCGGGTTGGGGACGCTCGCCGCCGCGCCGGCGGTTGCCGCCGTCACCAGCACCCGGCCCGCTGGGCCGCCGGGCCACAGCCCGTCGAGGTCCGCCGGGTCGGACAGCCCGTCCAGGACCACCAGCCACGGCTCGCTCGTCTCGGCCAGCCAGGAGACGAACCGGGCGGCGGTCGTCTCGGCGTCATTCGCCTGCATCGCCGCGGGCCCCGCCGCGGCCGCCTGCACATACCCGGACAGCACCGCGTCGCGGCTGCTGGCCGTCAGCCAGATCAGCAGCCCGTCGGGGTGCCCCTGGTACCAGGTGCGCGCCAGGTGAGCGGCCAGTTGCGTGCGCCCGGTGCCCCCGGGCCAGTCGTAGATCGGCTTCGGCCGCCGCTGCGGCGCGGCCAGCACCAGCCACTGGCCGGGCGGGAGCGCGTCCAGCGGACCGGGCCCGGTCTGCGGCCGGGGCGTGAAGCAGTCAGCTGGCGAGGGAACGATCCCACCGATCACCGCAACCTCCAATGACTCGTCATGAACGCCCGGCCAACGCGGCTTACCGGACCTGGCTTGCGGTGGCGGAACGGCGGTCGGCGATGGTCTCCACCAGCGTGATCAGCACCCGCTTGACCGACGCTATGTCGCGGGCGTCGCACAGCACCAGCGGGACGTCGGCGTCGAGGTCGAGCGCGAGCCGGACCTCCTCCGGCTCGTACATCGGGGGAGTCGTCGAAGCAGTTGATGGCGACGACGAACGGCAGCCGCAGGGTCTCGAAGTAGTTGACGGAGGGGAAGCAGTCGTCCAGTCGTCGCACGTCGGCGAGGATCACCGCGCCGAGTGCGCCGTAGGCCAGTTCGTCCCACATGAACGAGAAGCGCTCCTGCCCGGGCATGCCGAACAGGTACAGCACGATCTGCGTGCCGAGGGTGATCCGGCCGAAGTCGAGCGCGACGGTCGTGGTGGTCTTGCCGCCCACGCCGGTCAGGTCGTCAAGGCCGATGCTCGCGGTGGTCAGGGTCTCCTCGGTCCGCAGCGGCCGGACCTCGCTGATCGCGCCGACGAGCGTCGTCTTGCCCGACCCGAACCCGCCCGCGACGAGGATCTTGTGCGCGATGAAGGCCGGGCTCTCGGCCGGAGCGCTGGCAGGGGCGATGTCAGAGCGCGCGGAGGCCATTCAATATCTCCTGGAGCACGTCGTTGCCAGTTCGCTGGTCGGGCGGCCGTTGCCGTACCACGGTGATCGCTCCCAGCTGGGTCAGGTCGGCGAGCAGTACGCGTACCACTCCTAGCGGCAATGCGATGTCGGCGGCGAGATCGGCCAGGGTGATCTGCCGACGGCACAGGCCGAGCAGCCTGCGGTGCTCGGGCGTCAGCCGCGGGGCATCCTCGGCCGCCGCGGGCTGCCCGGTGGCGACGACGACGGCGAGGAGGTCGAGCACGTCGCCGTCGGCGGGCGCGGTCCGCCCGCCGGTCACGGCGTAGGGCCGCACCACCGGGCCCGATTTCTCGATGCCGCCACTTGTCGTCAGGGGACACCCCAGTCACTCCACCGGGATCTCGGTTGCCGGATTCCTCGGCAGCGCAGCCAGGTGCGGCCTCGCCCGTTTGACTAGCATCGCCATCTCGTAGGCCACGGTGCCCGCGTCGGCTTGGGCGGGGCAGAGCGCCGCCAGGCAGCTCCCCTCGCCCGCTGCGATGAGGAAGAAAAGCCCCTGCTCGAGCTCGATGATCGTCTGCCGCACGCGGCCCGCCGCGAAGCGGTCCCCGGTGCCGGCCGCCAGGCTCTGCACCGCGGCCGCCACCGCTGACAGGTGCTCGCCGTCCTCGCGGGACAGGTCCTTCGAGGCGGCGATGAGCAGACCGTCACGGGACAGAATGACGGCCTGGCGGAAGTCCGCCACCCGGTCGGCCAAGTCGTCGAGCAGCCAGGCGAGATCCCTTACTGGAGTTCCGCCCTCAGCCATTACAGCCATAACCCTTCCTCACCGTCTGGTGCGCTCTCCGGTTGCCGGCTCCGCTGCCAGCTGTTCTGCAAAGACGCAGCGAGGCTGCGCGCGTCTTCGGGCCCCGGCGCGTCTACCGGCGCGCGCCTGGCGGCGAGCCCGTCCTCGCGGGCCGTCCCCGCGTCGTCCGCCGGTCGGCTATCGGGGCGGACCCGCCGGGGCAGGCTGCGCAGGGCGGTCGGCCGGGACGCCCGCGTCCCGGCCGCCGCGGGCGTCGCGGCCGGGGCGCGGACGCTCGCGCCGCCGGAGACCGCGCCGCCGGAGACCGCGCCAACCGTGGAGAGCATCTCCGGCGCCCGCAGGTTGAGCTGCCCGGAGTCGCGCAGGGCCCGTTGCTGATCGGTGACACCGATCCTCACCGGCGCGGCCAGCACGCTGTCGGGCAGCACCACGACCGCCTTGGTCCCCCGGTAGGGGGACTGGCACAGCGAGACGTTCACGCCGTGCCTGGCGGCAAGCCTGCCGGCGACGAACAGGCCGAGCCGGTCGGCGTCCGCCCGGTCGAAGTCGGGCGGATCGGCGAGCTGCGCGTTGAGCGCGGCCATCTGCTCCGGCGGGATGCCCAGGCCCCGGTCCTCGACCTCGATGGCGAAGCCGTTGGCGACGCGCTCGGCCCGGACCTCGACCCGCGTGGTCGACGGCGAGAACAGGGTCGCGTTCTCTATCAGCTCGGCCAGCAGGTGGATCAGGTCGGTGACCACGGGCGCGGAGATCGCTTCCTCGGTGTCCGCGATGACGGTGACCCGCGTGTAGTCCTCGACCTCGGCCGCGGCCGCGCGCATGACGTCGACCACCTGCACCGGGTGGCTCCAGGCCCGGCCGGGCGCCGAGCCGGACAAGATCGTCAGGCTCTCCGCGTGGCGGCGCATCCGGGTGGTGAGGTGGTCAAGCGTGAACAGCTCCGCCAGCGCGGTGGGGCTTGAGGCCTGCTGCTCCAGGGTGTCGATGATGCGGAGCTGCCGGTGCAGCAGCGACTGGTTCCTCCGGCCCAGGCTGACCAGGATCTCCCGGAAGCCGGTGCGCAGGCCCGCCTCGGCCGCGGTCGCCGCGATGGCCGTGCGGTACATGGTGGCGACCGCCGCGGCGGCGGCGTCGATCTCGCTGACCCGTCCCGTGGGCCACTGCGGGCTTACGGCCGCGGCGGCTGTCGCGACCGCGGCTCCGCCGTCCGCGCCGACGCGGAGCGCCTCGACGACCTGGGGCAGTCCTTCGTCGGCCAGGCCGCGCGCGATCGCGGCCAGGCTCTCCGCCTCGTGCCTGACCCGGCCGGCGAACCTGCCCATGAGGATGACGGCGACGAGGACGATGACCAGCCCTGTCCCGGTCACCAGCACCGCCTCGGCGAGCACCCGATGGCCGTGGGCGATCGAGGCGAGCCAGTGCGCCTTGTCGAGCGTGCCGCTGAGCACGACCGCGGCGACCAGTCCCCAGAGCACGAGAAGGCAGCTGACCGGCACAATTAGCCCGGTACCGAAATAGAAGGATATCGAATGACTTGTCCTACGCGGGGGTGCCTGGCCTGGGGAGCTGGGAACGCCCATATATTCACTCCTGCGAATTTCGCCGCGCGTGGGAACTAGTGGAACTGGACATGCCGAAGGGGACATCTCGACGCCATTGTGTCCGAGCGTACAGAAGGAGCGCGGTGTTGTGCCGACCTATGGCTAAATGTCATAAATCGTGGTTTGGGGTCGCATCGTGTCCGGCCGATGATGCGCTGGAATGTAGGGTATGCAGTGACCTTCTTCAGGAGAATGATGTCGGAGCCGCCCGCAACCGCCCTCTCCGGACCCGGGACGGCGTCCGAGTCGCCTGCACAACTCGAGCCCGACGCGATCGGGGTGACGCAGGACACCATCATCGGCATGGCCAGTTCCGCCCCGGCAGCCGTGGTCGCGATCACCCTGGCCTCGCTCGCCGCGACGGCTAACTACGGCGGCGGGCCGATCCTGCTGATCAGCGCGATTCCGATGCTGATTATCGCGAATGCCTACCGGCGGCTGAACATGTGGAGCGCGAACGCCGGGGCGTCCTTTGAATGGGTCGGCCGGGCGATCAACCCCTACCTCGGATTCCTGACCGGATGGCTGATGATTGTCGGGTTCGTCGTCGGCACGCTCAGCGGCGTCGTCATCCTCGGCCCGTCGGTGCTGGCTATCGCCGGATCGTCGGCCACCGGCACCTGGCCCAACGTCGGCATCGCCACCGCGGTCGGGCTGGTGATGCTGGTGATCGCGGTCCTCGGCATCCGGATCACCGCCCGCGTCCAGGTCGTCATGGCGCTGGTCGAGTACCTGATCCTGGTCGGGATGTCCATCTGGGGCCTGATCTACGTGCTCGGTCATCACGCCGGAAGCTACCCCGTGACCAGCGGCTGGTTCAGCCTCAGCGGAGTCGGCGGCCAGGGCAGCATCGTCGGAGGCTTCCTGATCGCGGTGTTCGCCTACAGCGGCTGGGACGGCAGCGTCTACGTCAACGAGGAGGTACGGGAGCGGCGCACCAACCCGGGCCGGGCCGTCCTCATCGCGGTCGCCCTGCTCGCCGTCATCTACACGCTGGCCCAGGTGGGCCTGCAGGGCGTGATCTCGCCGAAGGACCTGGCCAACTCGGGGGCGCCGCTCATCTCGGTCGCGGCGGCGCTCGGCGGCGCCGGGTGGTCCAAGGTGATGGCGCTGTCCATCGCGCTCTCCGTCGTCGCGACCACCGGCGCCGGCATCCTGGTCGGCTCGCGGATCATCTTCGGCATGGCCCGCTACCGTGCGCTGCCCCCCGTCCTCGCCGGGGTGAACCGCCGGTTTGCCACCCCGGCCGCGGCCAGCGTCCTGTTCGGGCTGCTGGTCGTCGCGCTCGCCTGGGTCTACCTGCTCGCGACCTCGGTCCAGAGCGCCTTCAACGACGTGGTCGACATCACCGGCCTGGTGTTCTCCCTGTTCTACGTACTCACCGGGCTGGCCAGCATCGTCTACTACCGGCGGCGGATCTTCTCCGGTGCGCGGGACGCGGTGATCCTCGGCGCGGCGCCCATCGCGTCCGCCGCGTTTCTCGTCTGGATGGTGGTGAAGTACCTGATGACCGCGCCGGACAGCCAGGTCTGGTCGATGGCCGGCATCATCATCTCGGGCCTGGTCATGATGGTCGTGTCGCGGTTCTGGCTGCGGTCGCCGTTCTTCGGCGTGCAGCGCGAGAGCGATCCGGGTTAGACCGCCTGGGCGAACGCCGGCTGACCGGGTCGACCGGGCTGGCGTGGCGCATGATGCGCGGCCTGCGCCGTTTGTGCTCAGACAACGATCATCGTCCATCGCTAACCGCGCCGGCCGACTGATTCGCGGCCGATCGCCCCTGCCACCTGCATGAGAGGCCGCCGGGCAAGGGCGAGGGCCGATTGTTGCCCGCCACGATCGAGCCGGCCAAATTCGGGTGAATGCCACAGCGACATGCCGCCCCCTTGGGTAGATCATGGTCATCGGACCGTCGGCTGGACGCTATACCCGGCTGGCCAGGGTTACGCGTAGTGACAAGGAAGGCAGGAAACCCTATATGACGCAGCGAAGCCTTGAGGATCTGCTGCAGGCGGTCAACCCCGTCGAGCTGCTGCGGAACTCCCAGGAGGGCGCTTACGTCTATCCGGTCGTCCCCACCGAGTTCTCCAACTGGAAGGCCGAGCAGGTCGCCTGGCAGAAGACCGCGGTGCTGTTCGACCAGACGCACCACATGGCGAACCTCTACATCAAGGGCCCGGACGCGCTCAAGCTCATCTCGTACCTGGGCATCAACACGTTCAAGAACTTCCCGCTGAACATGGCGAAGCAGTTCGTGCCGGTCACCTACGACGGCTACGTCATCGGCGACGGCATCCTCTTCCACCTGGCGGAGAACGAGTACGAGTTCGTCGGCCGCGTGCCCACCGTGAACTGGGTCCAGTTCCACGTGGAGACCGGCGACTGGGACGTGGAGCTGGTGCGCGACGACCGCTCGCCGTCGCGGCCGATGGGCGCGGCGGTCACCAGGACGCAGTACCGCTTCCAGATCCAGGGCCCGAACGCCTCGCAGGTGATCGAGAAGCTGAACGGCGGCCCGATCGCGGACATCAAGTTCTTCCGCACCGACTTCATCAACATCAAGGGCAAGAAGGTCCACGCGCTGCGGCACGGCATGTCCGGCCAGCCCGGCCTCGAGGTGTGGGGCCCGTACGAGGAGTACCTCGAGATCAGGGAGGCGATCCTGGAGGCCGGGGCCGAGTTCGGCATCACGCCGGTCGGCTCCCGCGCGTACGCGTCCAACACCCTGGAGTCCGGCTGGATCCCGTCGCCGCTGCCCGCCATCTACACCGGCGAGAAGCTCAAGGCGTACCGCGAGTGGCTCCCTGCGGTGGGCTACGAGGGCTACGCGGGCACGCTCGGCGGCAGCTTCGTGTCGGAGAACATCGAGGACTACTACCTGACGCCGTACGAGCTCGGCTACGGGCACATGGTCCGGTTCGACCACGACTTCGTCGGACGTGAGGCGCTTGAGGCGATGGACAAGCCGTCGCAGCGCCGGAAGGTGACGCTGGCCTGGGACAAGGAGGACGCCGGCAAGATCGCCGCGTCGCTGTTCACCGACGAGATCCCGGCCAAGGGCCTGGACGTGCCGATCTCGAACTACTCCTCGTCCAACTACGACCTGGTGTCGCTCGACGGCAAGCCGGTCGGCCTGTCGCTGTTCACCGGCTACAGCCACAACGAGCGCCTCGAGCTCTCGCTTGGCGTCATCGACCCGGCCATCGCGGTCGGCACCGAGGTGACCCTGATCTGGGGTGAGCCGGACGGCGGCTCGCTGAAGGCGTCGGTCGAGCGGCCGCACAAGCAGGTGGAGGTCCGCGCCACGGTCTCGCCGGTGCCGTTCTCGGCCGAGGCCCGCGAGCACTACGCCGAAGGCTGGCGGCTCGCCGGCCAGGCCTAGCCGGGCTCGCCGACCGGGCCTAGCCGGGCTCGCCGACTGGCTCAGGCCTAGCCGGTCTGACCTGCGCGAACATAGACGCCCGCCCCGGTGCCTGACAGTGGTACCGGGGCGGGCGACGTTTCGGACAGAACTAGAATTATTCTCCTAGCTTCAATCCAATGGCCGGCTGGAACCGTATTACCGGTATCCGGAGCGCCGCGGCGATCTCGGGTCGCGGCCGGGGATTGAAGCAGGGGAGGCAGAGTGCCAAGCAAGGTAGAGGTGCCAAGCGATACGGCGGCCACGGCGGGGGGCAGGTCGTGGTGGCAGGAATTGCTGCTGCGAAGCCCCGGGGGGGCGATCCCGAGACGAGTGGCGCTCACGCTCCTGATCGCCGCCGGCGCGGGCCTTGCCGTGTACTCCGGCTACATCCACCTGTTCCTGTGGGGCAGGCAGCCGTACCCCTACAGCGCGATCCCGACCATCGGCCCGCTCTTCCTCATCCAGGGCATTGTCGCCATCTTGATCGGGGTGCTCGTCGTCGTCACCCGCCGGTTCTTCGCCGTCCTGCTCGGGGCGGGCCTGATGGTCGTTTCCGTGGCCGCCCTGGTCATCGACGTCGAGGTCGGCATGTTCGGCTTCCAGGACAGCTGGCAAGTCCCCTATGCGACGAGCACTCTCTACGAGGAGATCGTCGGCGCGGTGCTGCTGCTGATCGCCACCGGCGTGCTCGCCTGGCCGTCGGTCGCGAGCCGGTCCTGGCGCGGCCGGTAGGTTGCCAGGAACTGGTCTGCGCTGACCGGCCAGCGTTCGCCGCCCGGTCCCTCGACCAGCCAGTCGCCCGGACTGGCGGTCGCGTTGCCCTCCTTGGTCCTGATCACCACGGCCTCCAGGACCGGCCAGGCCCGGAAGGTGCCGACGCGCCGCCACCGCCCGTCGTCGAGCTTGGCGTGACTTGTCCGGAACTCGGGGTCGGTGACCGTCCGCAGGTTGCCGGCGCTGTCGATGACGCGCCAGTCGCCGGCCTCCCCGAGCAGCTGCTCACCCGACGGCAGCGCCCAGCGCAGCGGGGCGGCCAGCCGCTCGGCGCTCACCACGCCGACGCGCTCGAAGCTGCCCGCAGTCGGCGGCCCGCCGGCGGGCACGATGGGCAGGAACCCGACATCCTCAAGCTGCGCCAGCTGCTGTCGCGCATCCGCCACGCGCTGCGCGCGCTCGCCGTCGGGGAGGTCCGCCCACGGCACCGCGAGCGAGCTGGCGCCCGCGGGCCACCCGGCCGCGAGCCGCCGCCGGTGCCAGCGGTCGTGCTCGGCCATCGCGACCCGCTCCAGGTCCGGCCGGCTCAGCTCGATGAAGCTGCCGGGCGGTACCAGCCGGACCGGCGCCCACTGACGGCCGAGCGCGGCGACCTGGGTCAGCACCGAGCGGACCTGCAGGACGTTGTCCTGGCGGATGAAGTCGTTGAGCTCGCCCCACGGAAGCCGGTTAGCGCTTCTCGGATCGCCGTCCTGCACCGGATGGCGGAGCCGATGGCACTCGTGCCAGTGCCGGGCGACCCGGGTCCAGGTGTCCTCGGGCACATCGCCATCGACCAGCAGACTCCGCTCGAACGGCATCAGACGGCCGAAGATCGGCTCGCTGATCCCCTCGCCAGGGGACCCGAGCACGAAGACCGGGGTCTCCTGATGCAGCCGGGCCACCCGTCCCCCTTCGTGCAGGCTGTTCTCCTGACAGTCGCGTCCGTTGACGATAATGACCGCGGTCTGGCGCGCCTCGGCCGGGTCCTTGGCATCGAGCGCGCGGAGCAGGTGATCACGCCAGGGAACGGGCGCCGCGACCATCTCGGGCGCCGACTTCAGCACCGCCTCGGGCACGCTGGCCTCGTACTCGCGCTGCATGTCGTGCGACCGGGGGTCAAGCAGCAGGACGCGCCGCACCGGGAGCGCCTGGCCAGGCAGCGGGCAGCCGGCCGCGGCGGCCGACCGTCGCGGCCTTCGCCATCTCGGCTTGCTCCCAGGCCCGGCGGGCAAGCTCCAGGAGGATCGCCAGCGCCAGGCTGCTGTCACCGCAGAGCATGAGCTCCCGCGCCCGCGCCTCGATGACCCGGCCGACCAGCCCGCGCGCGGTGGACTCGGCCGAGCTGAGCGCGTCCTCGAACCACGCCCCGGCCGCGCCGCCGTGGCTGCCCCGCCAGGCCTCGGCATGGCGGGGGTCCTCGATGAGCGCGACGAGGTGCGGCTGGCGCTCGGAGTCCGGCCGGTACCTGCTTAGGATGCGCGCGGCGGCCTCGACCGTCGCCTCGTTCTCCGCTACCTTGCCGCCCAGCGCGTAGAGCCGGTTCAGCGCGCAGCCGCGCAGGCCGATGATGATCGGCCGGAGCAGCCGGGGCGAGGCCGGGTCGCCGATGATGACGCGAGCGCCGGTGAGCCTGGCCTCGTCGAGCAGCGGGTGGGCCTCGTCCGGCTCGATGACGATGATGTGCCGCGGGGACCGCGCGCTGCCCGCAAGCTCGCGCAGCAGCGGCAGCGTCAGCTGGTCCAGGCCGGTGAACACGGTGGCGTCGCGCGCGAACCTGGACCGCAGGCGGCTCAGCGGCTCGCGCCAGAGCACCGCCCCGACGGCGAGGGCGCCGATGACCGTGGCGCCGGGGCAGACGATCTGCCCGAGCTGCATGGCCAGCGGCGTCGTTCCCGGGCAGACGCCGGGCGCGAACAGGGGTGGCGGCTGCCCCAGATAGATGTCGAGCAGCCAGCCGAAGACCCCGGTGGCCGTCGCCCCGCCCCGGCAGGGCACCAGTGACGCCGTGACGAGCGCGCCGCCGATGAAGATCATCGCCACCACGGTGATCAGCCCGATCGGCAGGTGCAGGAACCGGCGCGGCCACGCGTAGCAGGCCAGGCTCGCTCCCCAGAGCGCCGCCGTGACGAGCAGCATCCCGTCCTGGTCGGGCCGCAGCAGCGTCCACCACCAGGCGTGGTAGAGGTCGGGCCAGCGGACGGGCCAGGCGGTGATCCAGGCGGCCCAGGAGAGCAGGGCGGTGGCGGCGGCGGCGAGCGCGGCCGGGACCAGCCACACGTAGTTGAGCCAGCCGCCGTCGGCGGTCCTGACCGTCCGCTTCAAGATCTTCCCTTGCGCCGTGCCGCGGGTGTTCCGGACTCCATCATCAGCACGCGCGGTCGATCTTGGCAATGAGTCAGGAACTCCGACATTTCGCCTAATCGATGCGCAACAGCACCGGCCACCCCGTTGTACCTGCATTCTTAGACATTTCCCGTGTTTAGCGACATCCGCCGGTCACCTCTGGTTCACCTGCCGGGATGACAGTGGGGCCCATGTCTAAGAACACAACAGCCACACGAGGCTTGTCCCGCCGCAACTTCGTGCTGGCCGCAGTCGGCACCGGGGCCGCAGTCGCCGCCGCGGTCGTCCTGCCCGAGGGCTACTCGTCAGCCGCGGTCACCGCGGCGGCCCAGGGGTCGGGGACCGTGCCGGAGCAGATCCACCTCACCTGGGGCGCCGACACCTCCAGCGAGATGACGGTGTCCTGGCTCTCCCTGTCGCCGCAAGTCAGGCCGCAGGTTCTGGTGAAGGCGCCGGGCGGTCGCGCGCGCGTCTTCAATGCCAGCAAAGCGTCGTACACAGACGGGCTGAGCGGCGAGACGGTGCATGCCTACCACGCGCCGCTGCGCGGCCTGTCGCCTGCCACCGCCTACACCTACATCGTGTCGGATGCCGCGACCCCGGCGGTGACCTTCACCAGCACGTTCACGACGGCGGCAAGCGGGCGCTTCCCGTTCGCGTTCACTAGCTACGGTGACCTCGGCACGCCCGGCGCGGGGGCCACTTACACCCTCGCGGACGGCTCCACCGTGGCGTCGAGCCACCTACAGCGAGTCCCAGTGGAACGCCTACAACGCCGTCGGCGAGGTGGAGACCCTGGCCCCACTCTTCCACCTGCTCAACGGCGACCTGGCCTACGCCGACAAGGTGACGATCACAGCCACCGGCGGCACGACGACCGCAGCCGGGGCGCAGCAGGCGCCCGACGTGTGGCGGGACTTCGCCCTCAACGTGCAGCGCTCCGCGGCCAACCGGCCGTGGATGCCGTGCATCGGCAACCACGAGGCGGAACTCGACAACGGGCCGCACGGATACGCCGCGTTCAACACCCGCTACCTGGTCCCTGACAACGGAACGAGGTACTCGGGGAACTTCTACTCGTTCCGCGTCGGCTCGGTGCTGTTCATCGCCCTTGACGCAAACGACGTCTGCTACCAGGGCGGCGGCGGCTACAACGTGGGCGGCGTCGCCACCACTGACGCCGCGGGGAAGCCGATCTCCGCGACCGCCGCGCAGTACAACCAGTTCTACACCGGGACGTTCAAGTCCAACGCCGACGGGACGCTGCGGGCGGACGGGCCCCACCCGAACGCCCAGACGCTGTGGCTTGAGGAGACCCTCCGGATCGGCCGGGCCGACGAGACTATCGACTGGATCGTGGTGCAGATGCACCAGTCCGCGCTCTCCTCCTCGACCGATAATGGCTGCGACGCCGGCATCCGGCAGGCCTGGCTGCCCCTGTTCGACCGCTACGAGGTCGACCTGGTGCTCAATGGTCACGATCACGACTACGAGCGGTCCTACCCGGTCCGCGGGTTCAAGCCGAGCCTTGGCACCTCCACCTTCGCCGGGGGTACCGTGACCCAAGCTTCTGGGCCCGTTACCCTGCCCTCGACCGCAGGGCAGACGGTGAACACGTTCACGCCCAACGTGGTGACGACCGACGTCACCAGCCCGTTCGACACGTCCCAGGGGACGGTCTACATGGTCCTCGGCGGCGGCGGCACCGATAAGCGGGACAACGTCTACGGCGGCCAGGTCGCCAACGTCACCACGTTCACCCAGATCCGCACCGGGGCCAAGCCGACCGCAGACGCTACCGAGCCGGCCGCCTGGTCGGCCATGACCGACCCCGTCGATGCCTACGGGGTGGCCCACTTCCAGGTTGACCCGGGCAAGACGGGCGGCGACACCACGATCACCGTCACCTATTACCACGCGCCAACCCAGAAGTCGGGCACGCCCGACTACAGCGTCCTGGAGAGCTTCCAGCTGACCAGGCCGCGTCGGGACCGCTCCTTCGGCGGGTTCGGAAAAGGCGGGAAGGCCCTCGCCGCGAACCGCTGACCCGGCCGCGGCACGACTGCCGTCGCTTCGGTTTCGGGGTTTCGGCAACGCGGGCGAGGTCCGGGCCGCCGCCCGCTAACGCGACCACCGCGCGGCAGATAATTGGCCAATTATGGCGAAGCACGGGACCGTTCCAAAGAAAAGCCTTTAAAAGCATTCTTTGGAACGGACCGTGATTTCACCTGTCACGCCACAGAGGAGGCCCAGATCTCGGCCGGGCCAAGCCGGGTGGCCGGGTCGTACCTGAGCGGGGCATAACCGGTGTAGTTCTCGGCCAGCATGGTGGCGGCGGCCCGGGAGGTCACCAGGTTGCGCAGCTGCGCGAGCTGGAGTTCCGACTCGAACTCGTCCTGCCCGGGGACCACGTGCAGCATGGTGGTCATCCAGCAGGCCAGGTGGGTCGCCCGCCACACCCGCTCGAGGCAGTGCTCGGAGTACGCGTCGGCCAGTTCCGACTGGCCGTCGCGGACCAGCCTGGCCAGCGCGGTGGCGAGCGCGGCCACGTCGGCGACGGCCAGGTTGAGGCCCTTGGCGCCGGTCGGCGGCACGATGTGGGCCGCGTCCCCGGCCAGGAACAGCCGCTGGTAGCGCATCGGCGCGGCGACGAAGGAGCGCATCGGGGTGATGCTCTTTTCCAGGATCGGCCCGGTCGTCAGCTCCCAGCCGGGCACCGCCATCCGGTGCCGCAGCTCGGCCCAGATCCGGTCGTCGGGCCAGCGGGCGATGTCCTCGTCCGCAGGCACCTGGAGGTAGAGCCGGCCGATCTCCGGCGTGCGCATGCTGTGCAGCGCGAAGCCGTTCTCGTGGCGGCAGTAGATGACCTCGTCCGTCGACGGCGGTGCCTGCGCGAGGATGCCGAGCCAGCCGTAGGGGTAGGTCCGCTCGGTCACCGTCAGCAGGGCTTGCCGGGGAATGGACCGGCGGGTGATGCCGTGGAAGCCGTCGCAGCCCGCGATGGCATCGCAGGCGACCTCGTGGCGCTGCCCGGCCTCGTCGGTGTACGTGAGCACCGGGCGGTCGGAGTCAAGCTGGCTGACCGCGGTCTCCGTGACGTTGAACTCCAGGTTGGCGCCGTCGGCGACGCGGGCCGCGATCAGGTCTTTGACGATCTCGGTCTGCGCGTAGATGGTGACCCAGCGGCCGTTCGTCAGCTCGCGGAAGTTCACGTGGTGCCGCTCGCCGGCGAACTGGAGGTAGATGCCGTCGTGCTCGAGGCCCTCCGCGTCTAGGCGCCGACCGAGGCCAACCTCGCGGAGCAGTTCCACCGTGGTCGACTCGAGCATCCCTGCGCGCTGCCGCGCCTCGCAGTAGGGGCGGCTCCGGTTCTCCACGACGATGGAGTCGATCCCGGCGAGGGCGAGCAGATGGGAGAGGAGCAGCCCGGCCGGGCCTGCGCCGACGATGCCGACTTGGGTGCGTTGCCTGATCGTCATGGGGGCACCATCCAATGTTTACCTTTTGTGTTCGGCCCTAAACCAAAGGTAACGATACTTAGAGTTGTCGACAAGTACCGAAATGTAATCGAATGGACTTTGGTCGCCGGGCGCGATGTCGGCGCGGTGCCGGTGTTACCCACTGAGACGGCTGATGCGAAGCTATATACCGAGCGTATAAGAGCAACTACTGTGGGTAATTCTTCCCACATGAAAGCGACGTCAGAGATCCCGAGCCCACCGGGGCCCGACCCAAACGAGGAACCACCGGATCACCGCCCGCCCCGCCCCGCACGCCAGGCAGCGGGTTGGGCTCGTCCTGGTCCTAGCCGCGGTGGTCGCCGCCTTCGTCCGCTGGCCGATCGGGGCGCTGCAGGCGACGACCGTGGTGGTCGCCGTTGTCTTCCTCGGCGGCACGGCGACTAAGTTCTACGCCTGCCTGGCGGGAGTGGGGCAAGAGGGCTACCGGCCGGTCACCGACGATGACCTGGCCGCGCTGAGCGAGGAGGACCTGCCGGTCTACACCGTGCTCGCGCCGCTCTTGCGCGACGCCGACGCCGACGCCGACGCCGACGCCGCCGGTCAGCTGATCAAGAACCTGATGGAGCTCGACTACCCGGTCAGCAAGCTCGAGGTCT
Organism: uncultured Actinomycetota bacterium; assembly: GCA_963778435.1. Taxonomy (GTDB): domain Bacteria; phylum Actinomycetota; class Actinomycetes; order Streptosporangiales; family Streptosporangiaceae; genus Trebonia. The sequence continues at coordinate 27,318 of CAVZUX010000031.1, read as the reverse complement.
TGCTGCTGATCGAGGCCGGGGACGCGGAGACGCTTGCCGCCGCCGAGGAGGCCGGGCTGCCGCCGTACATGCGGGTGATCGTGGTGCCGCCCGGGGAGCCGCAGACCAGGGCGAGGGCGTGCAACGTCGGATTGTCGGCCGCTCGCGGCGACCACCTGGTCTGCTACGACGCGGACGACAAGCCCGACCTCGACCAGCTCAAGAAGGCCGTGGTGGCCTTCCGCCGGGGCGGCGAGCGGATGGCGTACGTGCAGGCCGCGATCAACTACCGGAACGGCCGGGAAAGCTTCCTCACCCGCCTGTTCACCGCCGAGTACTCGTTTTGGTTCGACTGCCTGCTGCCGGGGCTTGACGCGCTCCGGCTGCCGATACCGCTGGGCGCTAACTCCAGCCACTTCCGCACCGAGGCCCTGCGGCGACTGGGCGGGTGGAACCCGTTCGGCACCACCGACGACGCCGACCTGGGCATCCGCGCGTCGGCGCTCGGCTGCACGGTGGGGGTCATCAACAGCACCACGGCGCAGGAGGCCAGCCGGAGCCTGGGCGACTGGATGCGGCAGCGCTCGGCGTTGATCAAAGGAGACATGCGGACGGCGGTCGCAAACGCCCGCAGCCCGCGGTCGCTGGTCCGGGTGGTCGGCCCGCGCCGGGCGCTCGGGCTCATGATGCTGACCGGGGGCGGCTGCCTGGCGTCCCTGTTCGTGCTGCCGCTGTGGATCCTGCTGGTCGGCTCGCTGCTGGTCCCCGCGCGCACCCTCGGCCTGCTCTACCCCGACTGGACGCTCTGGCTGGGGCTGTTCAGCCTGCTGGCCGGCAACTCCCTGATGATCTACGTCGCCATGCTGGGCGCCTTCCTGCGGCAACGGGAGGGACAGGTGCTGTCATCACTGTTCAGCCCGTTCTGCTGGATTCTGCACAGCATCGCGTCGCAGGCGGCCCTCTGGCAGCTCGTCACCCGGCCGAACTACTGGGAGAAAACCACTTATGGCATCAGTGCCCTCTGCGCCCGGCCCGATCCTGCCCCTTCTTCGGTCCCAGCCCAAGGGGTCGTTCGGTAGGAGGGCGGTCCGGGCCGTCCGCGACAGCGCACTGGGCCTGACGTTCGCATTGCCGCTCATCGCCCTCGTCGCCTGGACGGACCACGGGGGGTTCATCAGCCTCAACCTCGCGTACCTGGAGCACCGCGCCAGCATGGTCGCGACGGGGCCAGGACTGCGCCAGCTGCAGTACGCGTACCCGCAGCTGCCCGTGCTGCTTGCGTGGCTCCTGCCCGGCGGCGTGCTGGTCCTCGCCGTCGTCACGTGCCTGTTCTCCGGCACGGTGCTGGCCGTCCTGGCGCGGCGGGCCACCCTCATGCGCCTGCCGGTGCTGCTGCCGCTGGCCTTCCTGCCGGCCATGTGGTACACCGCGTCGGAGCTGCTGCCCGAGGTCGTCGCGCTGACGTTCCTGGCTGTCGCGCTGCAAGGGTTCATCCACTTCTCCGCCGACGGCGACGTCCACAGCGGGTTCGTGGCCGGCCTCGCGCTCGTCGTGGCGTACGCGGCCGACCCCGGCGCCCTGCTCTTCGCCGTCGTCATGTGCCTGTTCGTGCCGGTCATCGGGGCCGTGCGCCCGCACGGCCAGCCGCGCCAGGCGTCCATCGCCGTGGTCGCCGTGATCGCGTTCCCCTGCTTCGCGGCCGTGGCCGTCTGGTCGTTCCTGCTGTGGAAGTTCACCGGGAACTGGCCGGGCAGTCTCGCTTACGCGCCCGACGCGCACGTGCTGGCCTTCCCCGACGGCGTGCTCGGGGGACTGCGGAGCGCCGTGGCCGCCACGCTGACCGATCTGGCGCACTCGGTGATGTACATCTGCGTGGCGGTGCTGGTGACGATCCGCCGGCGCGCGCCCGCCTACGGCCTCGGCCTGCTGCTCCCTGTCCTGGTCCTCATCCTGGCCCTGTGGCTCGGATTCGACTACAACCCGGTCACCGCCTATTTCATGTTCACCCTGGTGGCGGTGACCGTGATCACGCACAACCCGATGCTGGACGACCACCGGCTGCGCTGGTTGCTGCTCGTCGCGGCGGTCGTCCAGCTCGCGCTTGCATTCGTCTGGCCGACGACTTCAGCCGGCTTCGAACTGTGGCGGCACGACTTCATCCACTGAGGTTCCCGATCGCGTCTGGCGGCGGGGCCTTCATGGCTGAGGTTCCCGATCGCGTCTGGCGGCGGGGCCTTCATGGCTGAGGTTCCCGATGGCGTCTGGCGGCACGACTTCATCCACTGAGGTGCCCGATCGCGTCTAGCGGCGGGGCCTTCATCATTGAGTCTGCGGCCTCGTCTACCGAGCTTTGCCCTCATCTAATGAGCAGCGCTAGCAGGTCCAGCGTCTAGTGCAGCAGGTCCAGCGTGTTGGTGGCGTCATCGACGAAGTAGACGCCCTTGCCGCGTGGTGCCACCGCCAAGCCGAACAGCGCTCCGGCGCCCGCCGGGGAACCGTACCGGTCGAGCGTCTTGACCGCGACCTGCCTGCCGTACGGCGTCACCTCCACCAGGTTGCCGTTGAGGGAGTTGGTGGCGAGGATGTCGCCCCCCGGTGCGATGGCCAGGCCGAGCGGACCCCGGATGGCGCCGTTCCGGCTGACCGTCCGCCCCGTGCCGGCGCTGCGGCAACGGAACAGCGCGTTCGGGATGGCGGCGATCCTGTTGCCGAGGGTGTCCGCGACGTACAGCGTTCCGTTCCAGCCGAGGCCGACCCCGGTGGGCCCGATGACGAGCGCCGAGGGATCAGTCTTCAGGGGGAACCCGGAACCTATCGTCGTCGCCGCGATCAGCCTGGGCAGCCCCCGGGCAGGCGTGGTCACCAGCAGTCGCAGCACCGTGCCTCGGTTGACCCGCCTGCCGCTGCCCTCGACGGTGCCGCTGAGGACGTTGGTGACGAACAAGGCGGAGAGCCCGGCGCTCTTGGTGACCGCCGTCATGTCCCACGGCCCGTTGATGCCGTGCCCGTGGAACGTCTCCACGACGCGGCCCTCGCTGTTGAGGACGAGCAGGCAGCCGGCCTTGGCGGTCGCCGGGTTGCCGCCGACGGTGGGCAGGCTGCCGACGATCACCCAGTCCCTGTCGAGGATGGACAGGGCCGTGGTGAGGCCGACACCGCCGGGACACGCCCCGGGCAACCGCGCGGGGTTGATCTGGGCGAACAGTCTCACCTTGTGGTTCGGGGCGACCTCGACGATCGTCGTCCCCGTCCCCTGCATGTACGCCATGTTGTTGAAGTTGCTCACCAGGACGCCGCCCTTATGGAGCCTGTCCTTGCTGCTCGTGACCACGGCAACGCCGTACGGGGTGACGTCGCCGTTCTTCGGTACCGTCGAGGCGACCGTCGTGATGGTCTTGAAGCCGCCGATGAACGAGCGATAGGTGCCAACCCCCAGGGGCGCTGCTCCCGCGGCGGGCGCGACTGCCACCCCGACGGCCAGAACAACGCCAACCGCCCCGCCGGCCGCTGCCACCATGACCCGTTTGTTGACCCACATGGCACGTACTCCCTTCCGGCTTTCCGGAACGTCCGGGCAGCCGCTGCTAAGAATACGAATTCCGGAGTCAATTGGATTGGATTTCGGGCCGGCGTCTCCGATCCATTCTGTGCCCCTGACTACCTCGCGTCATACGCCCGAAATTTCACTCCCTTCCCGCCCCTCTGCGTCCCTTCCTGCCTCCTTGGCGCCTTCCCGTGTCCCTGCGCCTGAATTTCACTATAAGCACCAAGATCAATTAAATCCATGGCGTTTCAGCTGCTATAGTAGCTGTTTCGCCATGGATTTCTAATGGATGATCTTGCTAGCGGCGGCCGTAGGCGGTTTCGTGCTAATGAATTGGTGCACTCGAATGCGGATGTGTCGCCTGCGATGCTGGATTGGGCACTGCGAATGCGGATGTGTCCCCTGCGTCGCTGGATTGGTTACTCGAATGCGGATGTGTCGCCTGCGTCGCTGGATTGGTTACTCGAATGCGGATGTGTCGCCTGCGCCGCTGGATTGGTTCACTCGAAGGCGGATGTGTCGCCTGCGCCGCGGCGCACGATCTCGGGCTCGGGCTGGGAGAAGTCGATCACCGTGGTCGGCTCGGTGCCGCAGTCGCCGGAGTCGATGACCGCGTCCACGGCGTTCTCGAGCTCTTCGGCGATCTCCCATCCCTGGGTCATCGGCTCCTCCTGGCCGGGGAGCAGCAGGGTGCTGGAGACCAGGGGCTCGCCGAGTTCCGCGAGCAGCGCCTGGGTGGCGACGTGGCGGGGGATCCGCACCCCCACGGTCTTCTTTCCCGGGTGCTGCAACCGGCGCGGCACCTCCTTGGTCGCTGGCAGGATGAACGTGTAGCTGCCGGGTGTCGCCGCCTTGATGGCCCGGAAGATCGAGTTCGGAATCTGCACGAACTGCCCCAGCTGGGCGAAATCCTGGCACATCAGCGTCAGGTGATGCCGGTCGTCGAGCTTGCGTATCGACCGGATCCGCGCGAAGCCGTCGCTGTTACCGAGCTGGCACCCAAGCGCGTAGCAGGAGTCCGTCGGGTAAGCGATCACGCCGTCGGCGCGGACGATGTCGGCTATCTGGACGACCGAGCGCCGCTGCGGGTTGTCCGGATGGATGTCGAAGTACCTGGCCATGCGACGAGCGTAGTCCCAGCGTGGTCGCGGGGCCCGCGGTTCCCCCGCCGGCTGGTCAGTATTGGCTGGGGAGCGATAGCGGTAGCCCGAACCGTGGGAGCACGCTGCTCTCGAAGCGGGTCATGGCGCAGACCCCGTCGCAGGCCAGGCCGATGACGATAAGGCCAACCCCGGGGCGGGCGAACGCCTCTTCGGCGAGACCGTCGACGAGAAGCCCATGCGCCTCTGCAAGGCACGGACCCTGGGCGACGGCCTCGCTTTCCTCGCCTACGAGATCGTGCGAGAGGGCTAGCAACTCAGTGTCAGAAGAGTGTTGGCGGTCCGGAGGGGATCGGCTCCGGGAGCGGCTCGACCTCGGGGACCCGAGCGCGGACATCGTCGTGGAATCGGCGTGCCAGCTCAAGCGCGTCGACATTGTCGGGCGTGTGGATGAACACCGTCGGGGAACGCCCCTCGCGAAGCCAATCGGCGACCGTGTCGAGCCAGGGCTGCCAGCCCGCCACCGTGCGCGCCGTGTCGTCCCGGCCGATGTAGCGGACCACGGGATGAGCGGTGAGTCCCCGTGACCGGCGGGGCAGCCTCGGTTTCTTCCCCCACGCCTCCCGCTCGGCGTTGCTTGACGGGGGGCTCCCGAACAGGACAGTGGTATCGAAGGTCACCCATTCGGCGTCGACATCACCGAGTGCCCTCTCAAGCGCCTGCTCCGATCGCGGATCCTCGAAGAACGCGCGGTCCCGCACCTCGACGCCGTACCGGTACTCGCGCGGAAGACGGCGCAGGAAACCGCTGAGGGCGCCCAGGTCGGCGGGGCCGAAGGACGGTGGCAGCTGGATCCAGAGCAGGTGGGCGCGTCCCCCGAGGGGTTCGATCGCAGACAGGAAGGCGCGCAGGGGGTCATCGACGTCGGCCAGGCGGCGCTCATGGGTGATCGGCCTTGGCAGCTTGAGTACGAACCGAAAGTCAGGGGCGGTCTGCCGGGCCCACGACTTTACGGAGTCGGGGGCCGGGGTCGCGTAAAAGGTGGTGTTGCCCTCCACTGCGTTGCACCAGGTCGCGTAGGCGCTGAGGCGTTCACGCGGCGGCAGCGAGGGGGGCAGCCAGCGACCTTGCCAGGGTGCGTACGTCCACATCGCGCAGCCGACGTGGAGTTTCATGGACCCGAGGGTACCGGAGCTACGCCCACTGGCCCGGTTGGTAGTTCCCTGCGGGCTGCGTAACAGCGGCCCATGGCCAGGATCGTGTGCCGTTCGGGTCGTATCAAGCCCTCAAGGGCACACAATAGCGATTCGTACCTGCGGCCGGAATGGTTTGGTCGGCGCGGCGGCGGGACTCGTGGGCAGTTGTTTCTTTGGTGGGGCCGGAGGGCAGGCCCGGCAGGAACACCCGACCGACCAGGCAGCCCACGACCGTTCGGGGCAGCCGACCAGCAGGTACCATCTCCTGCATGGTAGTGAGGAACGGTTAGTGGACATTACCCAGCTGATCCTTGACGATCATCATGAGCAGCGCAGGCTGTTCGCGATCATCGAGCAGATCGATCGGTCTGACGTCAGTGCGCTGTCCGCCGTCTGGGATCGGCTGGCGGTCTTCCTCGAGCTGCACGCGGCGGCGGAGGAGGAGCTCTTCTATCCCGCGCTGCTGCGCGTGGGCATCGCCGCGAAGCGGACGGCTGGCGTGGAGGGCGAGACCCTGGACGCCATCGGTGATCACAACGACATCCGGGACGCGGTCGCGGAGGTCGCGCGGCACGCGGTTGGCAGTGACGCCTGGTACGAGGCTGTCGCCGGGGCGAACCTGGCCAACGGCGACCACATGGCCGAGGAGGAACGCGAGGGCCTGACCGATTTCCGCCGCCTGGCCGGGCTGCAGCAGCGCCACGACCTTGCGGTGGCCTTCGCCGCCTACGAGGCGCGGAATTTCGCGGGCGTCCAGCCCGTGGACAAGGACCCCGGCACTTACGTCAGCCAGGCGGAGCGAGGCACGTCGCCCGTCAGCGACGCGTCGCTGGGCATCGGCGCCCTTAAGCGCGGCTGACCCCCGTCGCGTTGCCGAAGGCGACGTCACCGTCCGTGGCATGCTTGAGCCATGCGACTGATACAGGAGAGGCCGGCGAAACCGATCATCGCCGTCGCATCCCTGTGGGCGATCGCAGCGCTGACGGCATCGTGTTCCGCGACACCACCGGCCACCGGGCCTCCGCCGCCTTCGCCGTCCCTATCCACTAGTGCCACTGAGCCCACCCAAGCCGCTGCGGTGTTCACCGTCACCGGCAACAACCCGGTGCCCGTGAATGGCAGCCAGGACACGCACGCGGCAACTCCGAACGCCGCGTGCGACAACACTAAATTCGCGGCCGACGAGGCGCTGGGAACCGAGGTGGTCGACGGCTTCGTTTTGGAGAACTTCCCCACGGCCGCGAACCTTCTGGCGCACTTCCTCAAGGGGACGGGCACGGAGGTTGACTTCGGGATTGGCTCGGCGATCTCAAAGGAGGCGGTGGTTAGCAGCGGGTTTCAGACCGTGAACACCGACGTTCAGTCGGAGATAGCGCTCCAGCTGAAGGCCAGGGTCACTCGGGTGCGGCTGTCGGCCGCGCAGTTGCCGACGGTGCTTTTCGGATCAAAGTCCAGTGACCTGTACTGGGGATTCCGCGGCACCCAGGGGTTGACCGTGACCGGGAACGGCACCCGTAAGAACGGGAGATATGTCGGCACCCTCACCTATGTCATACGAGACAGCTACGGATTCCCGGTTGACGACACCCTCGATGGCTTCGGCCCGCCGATGAGGTACCTGCAGACGGCGTGCGGTGCCCCGCAGCATCCGGGCGGCGCCCATTGGTTCCCCGACACCATCACGGTGAGCGTGCCATTCACCGCCTGAGGCCCATAGCCGGTCAGGCCGTGGTCCGCTGCTCTCCTGCGGTCGCTTCATGGAAGGCCTTCGTCACTTCGCCCGCCCCGGCGGGCAAGCCGAGAGACAGACGGCTGAATTCAGCGGCCAGACGATGCCATAGCGGGGCTCGCCAGAGCATGGTGTGCTCGCCGCTGCGTACCTCGATCACGGCCACATCCGTGAAGGAACGGGCGCGTTCGGCGTAGGCCCAGGTCTCCGCGGGAGGGGTGACGCGGTCGGCGGTCCCGTGCGCGAGGAGGACGCGGCGGCCCGCCAGCTGGTCGACCGGGTCCCCGGCCGGGAGCCAGGGCGCCAGCCCGGCGACCGCGGTCACCGCCGGGTGCCCGGCCGCCCGGAACGACGCCCGCGCTCCCATGGAATGGCCGATCAGCACGATGGGGATGTTCCCGTACCGCGTGCCGATCTCGTCGAGCACCCGGCCGAGGTCAGCCACGGGCGAGGCCAGTTCCCCGTTCCAGCCCTTCAGCTCGAAGCGCGGCTGGCACACCGCGACCCCGTGTCCGCGCAGCGCCCGCCGGATGGCATTCGCCAGCGGCCCCATCCGCAGCACGGCGAGCTCAAGCGGGCTAGTCGGCTCGGTGCTGACCGATTTGCCGCCGTGCGCCACGACAACCGCCCCGCGGATCCTCGCCTCCGCCCACGCGTCGCCGCTGAGCCAGGCCGTCTCACCGCTCATTGGCTACCCTCAGGAGCGTGGGTGGCGCGGCGGCCGGGGGTCGCCGCGCCAGGGCGCGCTCTCAGGAGGTAACGCTGTCCGCGCGGCGCGGGAGCTTCCAGCCCGGGCGGGGGTAGTGGCAGGTGTAGCCGTTGGGGTAGTGCTCCAGGTAGTCCTGGTGCTCGGGCTCGGCCTCCCAGAACGGGCCCGCGGGCGTCACCTCGGTGACCACCTTGCCCGGCCACAGGCCGGAGGCGTCGACGTCGCCGATCGTGTCCTCGGCGACGCGCTTCTGCTCATCGCTGAGGTAGAAGATGGCCGACCGGTAGCTGGACCCCATGTCGTTGCCCTGACGGTTCTTGGTGGACGGGTCGTGGATCTGGAAGAAGAACTCCAGCAGGTCCCGGTAGGAGGTCTTGGCGGGGTCGAAGATGATCTCGATCGCCTCGGCGTGACCGTTGTGGTTCCGGTAGGTCGCGTTCGGCACGTCGCCGCCGGTGTAGCCGACCCGCGTCGAGACCACGCCGGGGAGCTTGCGGATGAGATCCTGCATGCCCCAGAAACAGCCGCCGGCGAGGATTGCCTTCTCGGTCGTCATGATGTGCTCCCAGTGTCATGTGCCAGTTCGAAAAGCTTGCTGTAGTCGCCGTAGCCCTCGCGTCGCAGGTCATCGACACCGATGAAGCGGAGGGCGGCGGAGTTGATGCAGTAGCGCAGGCCGCCGGCTTCCTTGGGCCCGTCGTGGAACAGGTGGCCCAGGTGGCTGTCGCCATGGGCGGAGCGGACCTCGGTCCGGAGCATCAGGTGACTGAAGTCGCGGCGCTCGACTACGCTGCCCGGCTCGATCGCAGCCGTGAAGCTCGGCCACCCGGTGCGGCTGTCGAACTTACTGATCGAGGCGAACAGCGGCTCACCGGACACGACGTCGACGTAGATGCCGGGCTCGTGGTTGTCCCAGTACTCGTTCCTGAACGGCGGTTCGGTGCCGTTCTTCTGGGTGACCCGGTGCTGCTCTGGCGTGAGCCGGGAGATGGCCTCAGGATCCTTGCGGTAGTCGTCCGACACGTCGGCTCCTTTGCCGCTGGTGGCCCCCGCTGGATGCGGGTGTGCGCTCTACACAGTGCAACCGCGCCGCGTCCACTGCTATTTCGCTCGGTGTCTGCTGGGACGGGGTGATCTGACCGCGGATCACGGTTGGCGCGTCCGGCACCCGGTATCGAGCGCGGGCTTCCGCCCGGCCGCTGTAAGAAACGGCCGGGCCGGCGGCGCGAAGCCACGCGTGCGTTCAAGATGATTGATTGTGCGCGCGGGCTGGTGAAACGCACCGTCCGGCAGTGAGCTGTTTTGCAGTATCCCCCACGAAGAAGACAAACAGTCAGATGCCGGACTCCCGCCGACAATGATCGCCACTTTCCGTTAGTGAACCGCTACTTTTTTATCATCGAGACGCGATAGCCTGCCGTTTCAGACTCACGGGCCGGGGACTGCGGCGGTCCGTCGTCGTAACTGACTTTTTGTCGATGGCCATGTATCTAGCTGCCTAGCTGCCCCTCTAAGGGTGGCGAGGGCAAGGCTCGTGCTGGCCTGCCCGCCGCGGTTCTTGGACTAAATGGGGGGAATCCAGATGCCGCAGTCGATCCGGAATTGGTACTTCGAGCCCGATCCCGTCCTGCAGGAGGCAGGGAGCTCCGGCGATGATGACGGCATCGCGCCGGGCCTGGTCTGCTTGCCGGCCGCGTCGCTGCAACGGCATGGCGCGCGGCGGCTCAACCCAAGCGACGCTCCGACGATCCCCGGCTCCGGGCGGGAAGGCTGGGCCAGGACGCCGAATTCGACCGTGTATCGGGCGAGGACGCTGCTGATCCCGGCCGACCTGCTGCGCGATGACGCCGTGGTCGGGGCGATCAACGCCGCGCTCGCCCCCGTCCGGATGAGCATCGTGCTGCCCGACCTGGACGGCAGGCAGGCACGGAGCGACGGGCCGGTCGCGGAGGCACTGCGGCGACTGCCCCGGATCGCTGGGCTGGTGCCGGCGGTGCCCGAGCAGGGCAAGCCGGCGGCGCCGGTGGTGGTCGACGCCTGGACGGCGTTGCTGACGCTCCGCGCGGCGGCCGATGCCGCGGGGCGAGCGGACAAGGGCGCCGAGGTCGAGGGCGCCGTGCTGACCACGGAGATTGTCGCCAGGATCGGACTGGAGCATCTGCTGGCCGGGTCGGCTATCAGCCCGAGTGCCTTTGTCGAGGGCAACGCGATCACGGGGAGCCCGTTCACCGAGGGCAACGCCGTGACCGGGCCGAGCAGCACCGGCTCTTACGCCTCAAGCAGCGGCGACACCCGAGCCCCGGTGACGGTGTGCCTGCGCGCGCCTGACCGCAGGGAGCCCGACGGTCTCGGATGCCGGCGGCCGGTCGTCGCGGTCCTCGACACTGGCGTCCGTGCGCACCCCTGGCTGGACGTGCGGCCGGATCCGGCCGGAGGCTACCTCGTCGACCTCGTGGACGGCTTCGTCACGGACGATCCCGGCCTCCAGGCCGTCATCTACGAAGAGGCGAGGTACGCGGCCGACGAGCAGGGAGATCATTCGCGCCAGCTGATCGCGGACGCCTGGGACAGGCCGGTCGCCGCGGATCCGCTGGTCGGCGAGTTGAACGACGCGACCGGTCACGGCACCTTCATCGCCGGGATCGTGCGTCAGGCCGCTCCCGACGCCCGGGTCCTTGCCATCCGGATCATGCACAGCGATGACGTGGTGTACGAAGGGGACCTGCTCTGCGCGCTCGCCCAGCTGGCGGACCGGATCGCGGCCGCCGAGCAGGGCAGCATGGCGGAGATGGTCGACGTGGTCTCGCTGTCGCTGGGTTACTTCGACGAGTCCTCCTCCGATGTCACCTACAGCTCGGGGCTCTGGCAGGCGATCCGGCTGCTGCTTGATATGGGGGTGTCCGTTGTCGCCGCCGCCGGGAACTACTCGACCAGCCGCAGGTTCTACCCGGCGGCGTTCAGCTTGCAGGCGTCGCCGGTACCGGTGATCAGCGTCGGCGCGCTCAACCCAAACGGTTCCAAGGCGCTGTTCAGCGACGGGGGCCGCTGGGTTCGGGCCTGGGCGGCGGGCGCCGCGGTGGTCAGCACCTATCCCGATGACGTCAACGGCAGCATTACTCCCCAGGTCAGGGTGCACACGCATCCGGGCAGGCTCTCGCCCGAGGCCGGGCCCGGTGACCGGGAGGCGCTCGACCCCGACGATTTCCGCGGCGGCTTCGCCACGTGGAGCGGAACGTCCTTCGCCGCCCCGCTTATCGCCGCGCACCTCGCCGCTCGTCTCCTGGACCAATCCTCGGTGCACAGCGTGGACCAGCCGGGGGGCCAGGCGGCGGCAGACAGGACCCTCGCCGCTCTGGCGTCACTGGGCTGGCCGGGCAGGTAATGATGGACGACTCCATGTCCGTCACCGCGCCGCCCGGCCGCACGGATCGCACCGCACGTATGGCGGACCTGCTGGATGCCGCCAGGGGCGGGAGCGAGGATGCGCTCGGCCAGATCACGGCGGAACTCAGCCCGATGCTGTGGCATGTCGCGCGGGCAGCGGGACTGGGCACCGACGATGCCGAGGATGTCGTCCAGACCGTGTGGGAGCGTCTGCTGTCCCATCTCGCCGACATCCGCGTCCCCCAGGCGCTCGCCAGCTGGCTCGTCGTGACCACGAAGCACGAGGCGTGGCGAATGCGGTCCAATGGCCGCAGGCAGTTGCCGGCGGACCAGGAATGGCTCACGGCCCTTCCCGATCACGCGGCAGGCACCGAGGAGCAGATCGTCGTCGACGAGCAGCACCGGGCGTTGTGGCGGGCGGTCGGCAAGCTGTCCGCGCAGTGCCAGGAGCTGCTGCGGATCGTCGCGTTCGTCCCGCGTCCTGACTATCAGTCGGTGTCGGCCGCGCTCGGCATGCCGGTCGGGAGCATCGGGCCGACGCGCGGCCGTTGCCTGGAGAAGATCCGCGTCCTGCTGGCCGATGAGCGCGACGGGAGAAGGGCATGAAGTCGCGCGATGATGCGTCGGACAAGCAGATGGACGATTTCGACTTCGAGATCCTGGACGGTATCCGCGCGATCTTCGAGCAGGTCGACCCGATGCCCGCGGACCTGCCGGAGCGGGTCAGATTCTCACTCGCGATGCGCGGCCTTGAGACCGAGGTGGCTAGCCTGATCACCGAGGAGGACCCGCGGCTGGTAGGCGCGCGCGGCACGGAGCAGAGCCGGACCGTCACCTTCGGCAGCGGCAGCCTGAGCATCATCGTCCGGATCGAGGAGAACAGGAACGGCTCGGTGCGGATCGACGGCTGGCTGGCGCCACCGCAGCGCCGCGAGATCGAGATGCAGACCTCGGCCGAAACGCTTCATGTCTCCAGCGACGATCAGGGTCGCTTTGCGTTTGGCGAGGTGCCCAAGGGATCCGCGCGGCTCGTCGTCGTCGGGGCCGCCGCCGCCGAGCGTGATCAGAGCGGACGGGGACCAACGGTGGTGACCCCGGCGCTCGTCCTGTAGACCCATGACCGATCTCCGCGCCGACCGGGCCGTGCGCCGGGCGTGGGAGGCGCATCGGCGGGGCGTGCAGGCGGGAGCGGCCGGGCGTCCCGTGCTCGGGGCTCGTCACCTGCGAGCCGGGCTGCTCCTTCTGGGTTGGGAAGACAACCGTGACCAGCATGTGGTTCAGGAGGCGTACCGGCCCGTTGCCGCCCGGCTGCTGATCAGCCTGGCCCACCTGCAGGCGGAGCAGGGCCGCACCGAATACGGCCTTCGCCTGCTCGACCTCGCCGAGGAGATGACCGCCCCGGCGGACCGCGGGATCCTGCTCTCCCAGCGGGGCCTGCTGCTGATGCGAACGTGGCGGATAGGCGAGGCCCTGCGTTTCTTCGACGCGGCCGTGCCGCTGCTCGACGGCTACGCGGACGTCAGGGTCCTGGCCCGGGTCCTGCTGAACCGCGGCGTCTTGCATCTGAACGTCGGGAGCGTCCAGCGGGCTCGCGCGGACTTCGCGTGGTGCCAGCGCGTCGCGGCGCTCGGGCGGCATGACTCGCTCGCGGCCAAGGCGGCGCACAACCTGGGATGCTGCGATCTGCTCGCCGGTGACATCCCGGCGGCGCTGAAGCTCTTCGCCGCGGCCGAGGACGGCTTCCGGCTGACCGCGTCGCCGCAGTGGCTGCCCGTGCTGGCGACGGACAAGGCCCGTGCCCTCCTCGCGGTCGGTCTCAGCAGCGATGCGATCGCCGAGCTGGACGGCGCCATCGCGGCGTTCCGTAGGCTGCGGCTCGATCAGGACCTGGCCCAGGCCGAGATGACCCTGGCCCAGGCCGCACTGGCCGCGGGCGCGCTGACTAGTGGCGCGCCGCTGGGCGGTCGCGGCGCGCAGGCGCTTCCGCCGCCAGGGCAACGCCGCCTGCGCCCACCTGACGGAGCTGATCCTGCTCCGCTCGCGGTTCGCCGCGCCGCGCTGCCGCCCCGGCCCCATCGCGGCGCAGGCAGAACTGCTGGCCGACAGGCTGCGCGGCTGCCGGGCTGCGCAACGACGCGGACCTGGCCGAGCTGCTCGCGGCGCGCGCGCTGGTCGCCGCCGGCCGTCCCGCCGAGGCGAGGCGACGGATCGCGGCCACGCGGCGCCGGGGCCCGGTCGCATCGCTTGAGGTCAGCCTGCTGCGCCAGCTTGCCAAGGCCGAACTGGCGGAGCTTGAGCAGAGGCCGGCCGCGATGCTGACCGAGCTGCGCGCAGGCCTGGCCATACTCCGGGCCCGTCGCAGCCGCTTGGGCAGCGTCGACTTGCAGACCGGTGCCGCGGCTCTCGGCGCCGACCTGGCGGCGGCCGGCCTGCGGCAGGCGTTGGACCGCGGGTCCGCGCCGCTGGTGTTCGCCTGGCTGGAAAGTTCCCGCGCGCAGGCGTTCCGGGCTAGGCCGGTGCGACCGCCCGCCGATGCGCGCACGGCGGAGATCGCTGGCGGAACTGCGCCAGCTCGGCCACCTCATACGGAGCGCCGAGCTGAACGGCACCCGCGATCCGGCCGCGATTGCCCGGCGCGCCGGGCTGCAGCGCGAGGTCAGGGAGCTCAGCTGGCAGGCCATCGGACGCGGCGAGGCGGTCGGCCGGGTCAGCATCGCGGAGATCAGCGCGGCGCTCTGCGCCAGCGGGCAGCGCCTGGCCAGCATCTTGGCGCGTAACGGTCGAGCTGCACGCGGTGGTGCTGACCGGGAAGTCGGTGCGCTTGATCCGCCTCGGTGATTTCGGCGCGGCAGCCGAGGCGGCGCTGCGGCTAGGCGCCGACCTCGACACGCTCGCCGGACGGCGGCTGCCCGCCCGGCTCGAGGCCGTCATCAAGGACTCGATCCGCCGCCAGACCGACGTGCTCACCGCCGAGGTGGTCGCCCCTATGCGCCGGCTGCTCGGCGATGCGGGCCTCGTCATCGTGCCCACCGGGCCGCTGGCCTGCGTTCCGTGGAACATGATCACGGAACTGCGCGGGCGGCCGGTCACGGTCTGCCCTTCGGCGTCGTCATGGCTGACCGCATGGCGCCCGCGGCCGACGTGGCTGGGTGCGCCGTCAGGTGCGCCGCCGGCGTGTGCCGCCGCTGCTGGTCGCGGGGCCGGATCTCGCCCATGCGTCGGCCGAGGCCGCCGCGATCGCGAAGATCTACCCGGGCTCCCGGCTGTTGGTCGCGGGGGCGGCCACGGTGAGCGCTGCCCTGTCCGGGCTGGATGGAAGCCCGCTGGCTCACCTGGCCGCGCACGGCCACGACGAGCGGGAGAACTTCCTGTTCTCCCGGCTTGACCTGGCCGACGGCCCGCTGATGGCCTACGACGTCCAGCAGCTCGCGGCTCCTCCCGGCCAGGTGATCCTCTCCGCCTGCGACGTCGGCCGGTCGGTCGCGCGGCCTGGAGAGGAGCTCCTGGGCTTCACCGCCGCCCTGCTCTATATCGGGACCGCGACCGTGATCTCCAGCATCGCCCGGGTGGCGGACGAAGCCGCGGTCGGCGTCATGACCGCCTATCATCAGCGGCTCACGGCGGGGGCCAGGCCGTCGGAGGCGCTGGCAGAGGCAGCGGCGCGGCGGAGCCGTTCAGCCCGTTCGTCTGCTTTGGGGCCGGCTGATCCCTCGCGCTCCTTCGGTTGCTGCCGTATTCAGCCGGCGTGTACTGCGCCTGCTTTCTGCAGGGTCTTGTAGACCGATCCGGCCAGGTCGGCCATGTCGTCGTGTTCGATCGCGCTGTTGACCGCCAGCGCGATGATCATGCCGGAGCTGGGGAAGTACAGGTGCACGACCCGGTAACCGAAGGTCTCGCCCTCGTAATCCCAGATGGTGCCGGCCAGCCAGCCGCTCACCTGCTGGACGCCGAGCCCGTAGCCGACCGGGTTGGCGAGGGTGGTGCGGGCGATGGGCTGGCCGGTGGCCTCGGACACCAGGGATTCGAGCTCGTGCTGCTGGCGGGACGGCAGCAGCCGGCCGGAGTAGAGGGCGCGATCCCAGGTGGTCATGTCCGCCAGCGAGCTGACGATGCCGCCGGCGCCTGGGCCCAGGTCAGGGCGAGCGGTGGCACGGCCAGGCCGAGCAGTGACCGCGGGACGCCGGCGTTGTAGAGGTACCCGGCGGGCATCCGGGCCGCGTCGGACGGCGGGCAGGTGTAGGGCGCCAGGCAGGTGGCGCGCAGCCGCAGCGGGTCGATGATCCGCCGGGTGAGTTGGCTGGCGTAGGTGTCGCGGGTGACCTTCTCGATGATCATCTGGGCCAGGAGGTAATCGGTGTTGGTGTAGTGGTATCCGGCTGGCCCGAGGGGCAGGCGGGTGACGTAGGAGATCAGCTGGCCGGTGGTGAGGCGGGTGGAAGGGTGTGCCACGACCGCGGCGGTGAAGGCGGGCTGGCTGGTGTAGTCGGGGATGCGGCTGGTCATGTCGAGCAACTGGCGGATGGTGATGTGGCGCCAGGCCGGGTACTGGGGCAGCCATCTCCCGATCGGGTCATTGATGGAGAGCCTGCCCTCGGCCTCGAGCTGGAGCAGGATCACCGCGGTGAAGGCCTTGGTGTTGCTGCCGATCTGCCACAAGGCGCTGGCGATTAGGGGCGGCCCGCCGTGGTAGCGGGTGGTCCCGTCGGCCAGGCTGATGGCCGGCCTGCTGCCGCGGAAGGTGATCTCCAGCGACACCGCGGAGATGTGCTCGGCCGTGCGCCGGGTCGTCAGGTAATCGCTGAGGTCGCGGCGCAGTGCCGCCCGCAGCGTGGTGCCTGCCTGGCGCGGCTGGGCGGCCGAAGCGCTGGCCGGGCAGGCGGACAATAGCGCACCTGCGCCGAGCAGGGCGCAGCCGGCCGCGGCAGCGGTCAGCCGCTGCGGGTACTCCTGCGTGCGGTACGCGGGATGGCAGATCTCATGTCAGCTCCTGGGTCCGATGCGGGCGGTGGGGACAGGCGACATTCATTGACGGCCCTTTGATCAGGGCTGCCAACCTACCTTGGCAACAAGTAACCGACAATAGAATTCTGTAATAATTATTGGCAGCTTGCTTCGCGAGTAAAGTAATTCTAGAAATTTGTAATTGTTTGTCAGCTTTATGGATCCGGCGTAGCTGTGGATCACAGCTACGCCGCCCTGCTGTCGCTGGCCCGGAATGCCCCAGCCGCACCGCTCTCCGGCATGTAGGTGACCCAAAAAGGTCAAACCCATAAGAATTACGGATGGTGGCTAGAACGCTCATCGCCGGGCGTTTCCGGGATCGCGGCGAGTATGCGGTCGAGTGTCTCAGCTACGACTGATGAGGCCATGTGCCGCGTGCTGCCCCAGGTGACTGCCTCGTCGATGAGTCTCCTTTCGCCGCGTCTTTTCGCTGCGTCTTTCGCCGTGGCCGCGCCAGTCGGAACATGATTCCCGGGAGTTGTATCTGGATGACTGCTACCTCCTCTTTCACGGTGCTCCTGCGAATCGTAAGCAGGACATCACCTTCAGCGACTTAAGAGGAGTCGTCATGACATCCGAGAACAAGTCCCACGGAGACAAGGCCGCATCTGGCAGGCAGGGGTCGCGGTTCCGTCGCGCGGCTGTGGCGATCGGCCTGGCCGCAGGCGTCGCGCTGCTCTGCGCGGCGGCCGTCCCGGCCACCGCGGCGACCGTTTCGGCACCGAACGCCCCAGGCGTGACCGGGCACGCGACCGCCAGCGCGAGCGAGGCCAGCACGGCCGCCAAGCGGGTCGTCGCGTACTGGACCCGGGCCCGGATGCTGTCCGCGCGGAACGGGGCCGGCATCACGGTCAAGTCCGCCGCGGCCTCTCACGCCGCGCCGTCCGCCGTGCGCGGGTCGGCCGGGCACGTCACCGGCACCGCACCGGACCAGGCGCTGGCCGGGCCCGCCCCGCGGATTGCCACGCCCGATGGTCGCGGGGTCAGGCCGGAATCCGGGTCTGTCGGCAGCCCCTGGACAGCGAACCCCTACCTACCGCCCGCCACGACCACCGGCAAGGTGTTCTTCACCACCTACAACGGTGAGAACTGGGTGTGCTCGGGAAGCACGGTGAACAGCAACGGCAAGGACTCCGTGATCACCGCCGGGCACTGCGTCTACGGCAGCCTCGGCGGCGAGGTCCCGGGCGAGACCTGGCACACGAACTGGATCTTCGTGCCCGACTACAGCAACGGGAACGCGCCGTACGGGGTGTGGACGGCCAAGGAGCTGTGGGCGCCCACCAGCTACGTCGACAATCAGGACGAGGGCGACGACATGGGGGGCGCCGTCATCAACACCAACGCCTACGGCCAGCACATCGTCAACGTGGTCGGCGGGCAGGGCTTGGCCTGGAACTGGCCGTCCAGCGAGTACGTGTACGACTTCGGCTACCCGGCGGCTGCTCCCTTCAACGGCCAGACGCTGCAGTATTGCAACGGCTCGGAGTTCAGCTGGGCGTACGTCTCCAGCACGATGGGGCTGGCGTGCAACTTCACCGGCGGCTCCAGCGGCGGCCCGTGGCTGATGTCGTTCAACGGGGAGTTCGGGTACATCGACGGGGTCAATGACTTCATCTACTCATCGCTGCCCGGGTACATCTTCTCCGCCTCCTTCGGCAACAACGCCGAGTCGCTCTACGACGCGATGGCCAATCTTTAGCGGCATCTCTTTCGCGGCCCTGCCGAGTAACGGCTCCCGCTTACGGATTGCGCAGCCGGCCCCGGCAGAGCGGGGTCGGCTGCGCAATCGTCGCGCGCTCGCAGCGCTGCCGACTGAGCGAGGCCGGCGCCGCGACGAGATGTCTAGTTCTACAACGGTGAGCTGTGATGTTGTCCGGCGTGGCTGCGCGAACGGGGACTCCTGAGCGGCCAGGATTGCGCCATGCTGGCTGTCATGGATGATGCGCGGGTGCAGGCTGCTGATGAGCATGCCGCGTGGTCGGAGTCGTTCAACGAGATGTTCGCGCAGGTTGCGGGTGGTGGATTGAACCGGCTCGACTCTGGCCGTGGCGGAGCGTACGTAGTCGGCTCTTCAAACATCATTGCCCCCCGTCATAGGTCGAGTTGTCTTATGGCTAGGTGCAGGCAAGGCACATAAGTCGCTCCCGACTCACCAGCCACAAGTAGCCAGTAGGTCGTGATACTGGCATAACTGGATATATAGGTACAAGAGTCATGTTTCGCCTGGTCCGGCGGCTAGCTAGGCGATCTTCGGGGTGACTCGTTCGATGATGGACGCGAAGTCCAGGGACGGCGGCAGCGTGCCGTAGGCGTTGCCCCAGTCGCCGCCGAGCCGGGACGCGCAGAACGCGTCGGCGACCGCTTCGGGAGCGTGCCGCACCAGCAGCGCCCCCTGCAGGCACAGGGCGATGGCCTCGGCTAGCCGGCGGGCATTCTGCTCGGCCGGAGCGGCCAGCTCCTTGCGCAGCCGGTCGATCGCGTCGTCTAGGCGCTGGTCCGCGCCCGCAGCGAGCGAGAGCTCGTCGAGCAGCGCGGAAACACTCGACGGTGACCGAGCGAGGACACGCACGACATCGAGCGCCGCCACGTTCCCGGACCCCTCCCAGATGGACGCGAGCGGTGCCTCCCGGTACAACCGGGGCATGCCGGAATCCTCGACGTAGCCGTTGCCGCCCAGACATTCAAGCGCCTCGGCGGCATGCCCGGGTGCCCGCTTGCATACCCAGTACTTGGTCGCCGCCAGCGCCAGCCGCCGGAACGCCGCCTCGGACTCCGAACCGCGCGTGGCCCGGTCGGTCGCGCCGGCCAGCCGGAACGCGACGACTGTGGCGGCCTCGGACTCGACCGCGAGGTCGGCGAGCACGTTAGCCATGGCCGGCTGGTCAATGAGGAGGCGGCCGAACGCGGAACGGTAATGACAGTGATGCGCCGCCGCCACGACCGCCGAGCGCATTCCCGTCGCCGTACCAAGCACGCAGTCCAGCCGGGTCATGTTCACCATGTCGATGATGGTCTGGACGCCGCGGCCTTCGGCGCCCACGAGCCACGCCGATGCTTCGCCGTACTCCACTTCCGCGGAGGCGTTAGACCTGTTGCCGAGCTTGTCTTTCAGGCGGGGGAACGACAGGTCGTTATGCGAATCATCCGGGTTCACTCTCGGCACCAGGAAGCAGGAGAGCCCAGCCCCATCCGGAGACTGGGCGAGGACCAGGAACAGGTCGTTCATCGGCGCCGAGGTGAACCATTTGTGGCCTGTCAGGCGGTAACTACCGTCGCCGGCCGGGACGGCGCGGGTGGTGTTCGCGCGGACGTCGGAGCCGCCCTGCTTCTCGGTCATCGACATTCCGGCCAGCAGACCGCGCTTGGTCAGCGGCGGGCGCAGGCCTGGGTCGTACTTGGTTGCGGTCAGCAGGGGCTCGTACTGAGCCGCCAGTTCGGGTGAATGCCTGAGCGCGGGGACAGACGCGTACGTCATCGAGATCGGGCACGTGTGGCCGGCGTCGGTACTGCCCCATACATAAAAGCCCGCCGCGCGAGCCACATGCGCGCCGACTCGTGTCGAGGCCCACGGCGCGGCGTGCAGGCCATGCTCGACCGCTACCTGCATCAGCGAATGCCAGGCCGGGTGGAACTCCACCTCGTCAATCCGGTTGCCGAACCGGTCATGGGTATGCAGCCGCGGCGGGTGCTCGTTCGCCAGGCGGCCCCACTCGCGGGCCTGCGCCGAGCCGGCCACCTGGCCAAGAGCCCGCGCATCGCCGACAGCCCAGCCGGCATCCTCGCGGGCCAGCGCGTCCAGCAGCGCGGGATCGTCCGCGACGTCGTGGTCGATCAGCGGCGGCGGCTGGTTGAACACCTCATGCGTTGCGGGCATGCATCGAGCGTAAGCCCGCGTAGCTGACGGGATCCATCCCGAGGCTCGAGGTGATCGTGTAGCCCTACGGCTTCCTGGCGATACCGCAGTAGCAGCTCAGGCCGGAGCCGCTTGCGGTGGCGGGGCTTGACCCCCACCACTGGGCGAGCGGCAGCAGGCCCGGCCCGGTCATCTCCAGGCCGTCGAAGAATCGGGCCACCGCTGCCCCGTCCCGCGGTGTGATCGTCAGTGACGAGGTGGCGTTGTAGCTGCGGGCCATCGCCCCCGCCGTATCTGCCTCGATGTCGCTGGCGGCATGCGCGATGACCAGGTAGCTGCCGGGTGCAAGGTCGGCCATCATTCGGGAGATCACCTGGTGCGGGTTCTCCGCGTCGAGAATGAAATGCAGAACCGCGATCAACAAGACGGCGACCGGGCGGCTGAAGTCCAGCGTTCGCTGTGCGCCGGCCGAGATCGTCGGCCAGTCCCGCAGGTCGGCCTGGATATAGTCCGTCTTCCCGGCCGTGCTGCTCGTAAGAAGTGCCTGGGCATGCCTGATCACCACCGGATCGTGGTCCACGTAGACGATCCGCGACTCGGGTGCGGCTCGCTGCGCCACGTCATGCGTATTGTCGGCGGTGGGCAGCCCGGTCCCGATGTCCAGGAACTGGCGGATGCCGACGGCCGTCAGCTCGTCCACCGTCGTGCTCAGGAAGCGCCGCAGGCTCCGGGCGACGAGCGGCAGCGCGGGCATGGCCGCCAGCACCTGGTCCCCGGCCTCACGGTCAGCGAGGAAGTTGTCCTTGCCGCCAATCCAGTAGTTCCACATTCGGGCCGCGTTCGCGACGCTCGTGTCATAGCCGGGAAGCTCGCCGCCGCCTCTGCCCTTCGTGGCCCCCGGTGAGTCCTGCGGCACGGCTCTCTCCTTTAGCGCTGCAACAACGGGCACTGCACATTCCGGATGGTTCCGGACTAGCGTAGCTGCTCCCTGGTAGCGACGGGCTCCTGGACTAACACGTGGCAATAGTTCCGATCGAAGGAATTCCTGCCTGAGGCGGGGCCGGAGCACGCGGGAAACCCGAGCCTCAGTACATGACCGGATCAGCGGCCGACAGCGGCCGACGGCAAAGGGATGTTGGGTTACGTACTGTGATTAGCGGGAAGCAGAACGTGTAGTCGGAACGGGGGACTGAGTTGTGCGTTCCGCTGTTCTGCTCGCTGCGCAGCTATCGCGGGTCAGGGGGACATCATGGGCGCACTGCCTTCGTTCGATGACCGGACCGACTTCGATAACGCGGAGCGCGGGTTCGTTGCAGCGCTGACGCCAGGGGTAATCACGGCCGGTGACGGCCGGGTGGTGTGGAATAGCGACGCGTACGCGTTCCTCGACGCGGCGTGCCCCGATACTGCCAACCCCAGTCTGTGGCGGCAGGGCCAGCTCTGCTCGAAGCAGGGCCTGTTCCAGGTCACCGACGGGATCTACCAGGTACGCGACCTAGACCTGGTGAACGTCTCGTTCATCGAGGGCGACTCGGGCATCATCGTCATCGACCCGCTGATCTCGACCGAGTGCGCAGCGGCGGCGTTGAGCCTGTACCGCGAGCAGCGCGGCGATCGGCCGGTGACGGCGGTCATCTACACCCACTCGCATGGCGACCACTTCGGCGGAGTGCGCGGGGTGGTGCCGGACGGTGCCAGCATCCCGATCATCGCCCCGGCGGGCTTCCTGGAGCACGCAGTCAGCGAGAACGTCTACGCGGGCACGGCGATGACCCGGCGCGCCGTCTACATGTACGACGCCGAGCTGGCTCGGGGCGCGGCCGGGCAGATCGGCTGCGGGCTCGGCCTGACCACCTCGACCGGCACGATCTCGCTGATCCCGCCCACCCTGGACATTACCCATACCGGCCAGGAGGAAGTGATCGACGGGGTGCGGATCGTGTTCCAGCTCACCCCCGGCACCGAGGCGCCGTCGGAGATGAACTTCTACTTCCCGGACAAGCGCGCGCTCTGCGCGGCCGAGAACGCGACGCACAACCTGCATAACCTGCTGACGCTGCGCGGCGCGGTCGTCAGGAACCCGCACACCTGGGCCCGGTACCTGACCGAGACCGTCGAGCTGTTCGGCGGCGGGACCGACGTGATGTTCGCCTCGCACCACTGGCCGACCTGGGGAAGGCAGCAGGTCAAGACGTGGCTAACCCAGCAGCGGGACCTGTACGCGTACCTGCACGACCAGACGCTCCGGCTCCTCAACCAGGGCTACACCGGCATCGAGATCGCCGAGATGATCCAGCTTCCGCCCGCGCTGGAGCGGGCCTGGAACACCCGCGGCTACCACGGCTCGGTCAGCCACAACGTGAAGGCGATCTATCAGCACTACATGGGCTGGTTCGACGGCAACCCCGCGCACCTGTGGGAACTCCCGCCGGTCGAGGGCGCGGAGAAGCATGTCGAGTACATGGGCGGCGCCGACGCGATCATCGGCAGGGTGAAAGCGGAGCGCGACAACCCGCGCTGGGCCGCGCAGGTGCTCAATTACATTGTGTTCGCCGACCCGGACAACGCTCAGGCGCGCGAGATGCTCGCCGGCGTCTATGACTCGCTGGGCCACGGCGCCGAGAACGGCCCCTGGCGCAACTTCTTCCTCCAAGGCGCGGAGGAGTTGCGCGGGCACATGGCCAAGACTGAGATTGACCCAACCAACCCGGACATGTCGATGGCACTGAGCGTGGACCAGGTCTTCGACTCCCTCGCCATCTGGATCAACGGGCCGAAGGCCTGGGACAAGACCCTGTCCATCGACTGGAACTTCACCGACCTGAACAAGCAGGTCAGGCTCGAGCTGTCCAACGGCGCGCTGATCCAGACCATGCCGAACGACGAACCCGCCCAGCTCAGGCTCACCCTCACCAAACCCGCCCTGCTGAGGATGCTCGCCACCCAGCGCATCGACGGCATCACGGCCGACGGCAATCAGCAGGCCCTCGCCACCCTGATCAGCCTCCTCGACACACCGGACAAGGATTCCCGATCGTAACTCCGTAAGCGGAAGACTTTTTACGACGTGAGTTCCATGTCGTCTAGCGTCCGTCGGTTTTCAAGTGGGCCATCTCGGACATGCCGACCCGGCCAAATGCCCGAAATACCATCATTTTATTGTCAAGATCGAAAAGATACATGGCCGTTCCGTCGTTATAGCGACAGAAACGCCATGGATTTCGATTGCATGATCATCAACTGCTGGTCGATGAATGTCCCTGGACTGCGATCTGGTAGCAGGGGCACCTTACGACCATGGTTTCCCGAACCAGGCCGGGCGGCGCCGTAAGTCCGCGCCTTCATTCGGGACCTTACGGCTCAGCGCCTCACCGGCAGCGCCGTGCCGCCCGTGCTGTCGGCCCGTTCGGCGGCGGCGGTGATGTTCTGGAGCATGCCGCCGAAGACGACGCCGTGAAACGGCGAAATGGACCGCCAGTAGGCATGACCTGCGAGTCCGCGCGGCTGGAAGATGGCCCGCTGATTGTAGATGATCCGACCGTCGCCGCCGCGCCCCACCGACATCTCGAGCCAGGCGAGGCCGGGCAGTTTCATCTCCGCGCGCAGCCGCAGCAGCCTTCCCGGCTCGATCGCCTCGACCCGCCAGAAATCCAGGGCGTCGCCGACGAGCAGATGACTGGGGTCGCGGCGGCCGCGGCGCAGCCCGACTCCGCCGGCCAGCCGGTCGAGCAGCCCGCGGACGGCCCAGGCGGCGGGGAAGGAGTACCACCCTGTCTCACCGCCGATGCCCTCGATCACCCGCCACAGCGCTGCGGGCGAGGCGTGCACGACCCTGGTCCGCTCATCGACGTACAGGGACCCACCGGCCCATGACGGGTCGGTCGGCAGCGGGTCGCTGGGCGCGCCGGGCGTGGCGGCCGACGACCAGCGGGTGGAGACGGCCCCCTCGCGGGTGTGCCGCAGCGCCAGGGCGATGGCTTGGTCGACGGAGAGCAGTCCTCCGGGCGGATCCGGCATGTACTCGGCGATGTCGTGCTCGGAGCAGACGACCTCGTTCCGCAGGGATTCGACGAGCGGCATGGCCAGGCTGGCGGGCACCGGCGTTACCAGCCCGACCCAGAGCGACGACAGCCGCGGCGTCAGCAACGGCACACCCACGATTATCCGCGTCTGCAGCC
The DNA here is from genome assembly GCA_963778435.1 of uncultured Actinomycetota bacterium. GTDB lineage: Bacteria > Actinomycetota > Actinomycetes > Streptosporangiales > Streptosporangiaceae > Trebonia. Next base: position 2,642 of record CAVZUX010000031.1, on the reverse strand, counting down.
CGGCCACCTCGGCGTACCGGCGCATCATCTCCGCGTAGGTGAGCACGTCCGGGCCTCCGATGTCGAAGCGGCGGCTGACGTCGGCCGGCAGCGCGGCGCTGCCAACTAGATATCGCAGCACGTCATGGACGGCGATGGGCTGGATGCGGGTGTCGACCCACTGAGGGGTGATCATGGCGGGCAGGCGCTCGGTGAGGTAGCGGAGCATCTCGAACGACACTGACCCGCTGCCGATGATCACTGCTGCCTGCAGCGCGGCCGTCGGCACGCCGCTTGCGAGCAGAATGTCGCCGACCTCCGCGCGGGAGCGCAGGTGCGGTGAGAGTTGATCGGCCTGCCCGGAGATGATGCCGCCCAGATAGACGATGCGCCGCACTCCTGCGGCCTTCGCGGCGGCGGCGAAAACCCGCGCCGCGGTTCGGTCGCGCTGTTCGAAGGATGCGCCCGTGCCGAGGGAGTGGATGAGGTAGTACGCGACGTCCACGCCCTCCATCGCGCGCCGCACCGCGCCGGCGTCCATCGCGTCGGCGGCCGCGATCTCGACTTCGTCCGACCACGGACGGTCGCTGAGCTTCCCCGGATCGCGCGCCATGCACCGCACCGCGTACCCCGCGCCCAGCAGTTCCGGGACCAGCCGCCCTCCGATGTACCCGGAAGCACCGGTAACCAGGCAGCGGTTCACCGCCGGCCCTTCGACTTGAAGGCGGCAATCATAACCAGGGATGTCGTTCATCGTCGAGATCAGCACGCCACACCTCCAACGGCTCTATCGCCACGCCGTGCTGGCAGTAAACGCCAATGATCAACGCAGAGTAATCGCCTGATCGTGCCATCCCCGGCGAGGCGCGTCCCACAGGGGGGCATTTGCCTGCTGACACTGTGCGGCATGCTCCGCTCCCGGCCCGCCGAGCTGCCTGATTCCCGCCCGGGACGGACTTACCTCTTTCTAGACCTTGATTCGCCTCGCGTAAGTAGTAGTCCCCTGCGTCCGTTTGGAACGGCCCGATCGAGGCACTTGTGATCGGGCAGGCCAAACGGCCCGTCGATGTGGCTGGTGCCCGGCAGAGGTGGTTGGCATGGAAATCCAAATGGCGCTTTACCTTCCCCGCGATGCCGTCAGCGTGCCAGTCAGCCGCCAGGTTCTCGATAGCTGCCTGGAGACTCTTGGGGTTACACCGGATACGCGCGGCGACATTGCCCTGGCGCTCAGCGAGGCCTGCGCCAACGTGATTCAGCACGCCGGGCCCGGCCAGGAGTACGAGGTGCGGGTGAGCGCCAGGAACTGCCGGTGTGCCATCGAGGTCGTCAATGCCGGCAGCCGGGACGGCGCGCCGTCGCCGGCTGGCATCAGCGCAGGCATCGTCCAGGACGGCCGCAGGCCCGGCGGGGAACGGCCCGACCCGGGTTGCTGTTGCCGATGAGCCGGTGGCAGCGCTCTCCGAGCATGGCCGTGGCCTGAAGATCATCGACGCGGTGGTCGACAACCTACAGCTAACGGGCGACGAACTCCAGGGGAGAACCCTCCACTTCGAGAAGACGCTTGAGTGGGTGCCCGGAGCGGCCGGCCGGCACCTTTTCAACGCCGATGTCGGCCGCTTGGGCTAGTTGGTCGGCGTTTCCGGCCATCAGTTAACTGCCAGGAAACAACCTGCCCGGATCATGGGGACATGGAAACGCGCCGCCTCTTGATCGTCGAAGCCGAGGAGGCCACCAGATGATGCTGGATCCTTCCGTCTTGAGCGCCCCGCTTCTCGATCACCGCGGCTCGACCTGGGCGCCGCCAGCGCGTCGCTACGTCCTGGAGCAGAGCTTCCGCTACGAGTACGACGCGCCGGTCCGCGCGCTGCGCCAGCGGCTGGTCATCGTGCCGCCTGCCCGCCACGGCAACCAGTACCGGCTGCCCACCGGCTGGAGGTCACCGGCGCGCGGGTGCGTCGCCGGGTCCGCCGGGACGCCAACGGTAACCTCGTCGCCTGGCTGGAGGCCGAGCGCGTGCCGCAGGCCATCGAGTTCCGGCTGGCCGCCGTGCTGGAGCGGGTACGCGACGACGGCCCCACGGTGCTTCCCGCCGGCGCCCTGCGCGCCCCGCGCCTGCTCCGGCCCACCCCGCTGACCGAGGCCGATGAACGGCTGCGCGCCATGGCCGCCAGATCGCGGCGGAGTCCGTCGGCGATACGGCGGAGGCACCGCCGCCCGGGTCAGCGACGCCGTCTCGCAGGCGATGACCTACCAGGACGGCGTCACCTCGGTGGCCACGACCGCGGCCGAGGCGCTGGACGCCGGGCACGGCGTCTGCCAGGACTACGCCCACGTGATGCTCGCCCTCTGCCATGTCCTTGAACTGCCCGCCAGGTACGTCTCCGGGCACCTGCTCGGGCAGGGCGGCACCCATGCCTGGGTTGAGGTGATCGTGCCGCGGGGCGACCACGCCGAGGCGGTCGCGCTTCGACCCGTGCAACGGCCGCCGTACCGACGGGGGCTATGTCACCATCGCCACCGGCCGCGATTACTCTGACGTGGCACCCACATCCGGTTGCTACTGTGGGACCTCCTCTGGCGCCTCACCACCGGCCGCCGCGTAGGCGTGCTCGCCGCAGCGTGAACCGACGCGCTCGGGGTAACGTGTCCGGCGACAGTGGGCG
>CAVZUX010000030.1:0-145231 GCA_963778435.1 uncultured Actinomycetota bacterium | reverse complement strand
GTGAGGCCGGCTAGTTGGCCGAAAACGTTCGAGGTAGCGTGACTTCTATGAGCGAACCGCAGTTTCACCGTGACCGCCGTGAGCATGGTGGTGCTCCGCAGCGCCTCGACGAAGACACGCTGGACGAGATGACAGAGGACGAGCGCGTCGATGCGGGGCTAGACGCCTACAACCCCGACGAGGTACCGGCGGCCACCGACCCACTGCCGCCCGGCATCCCGTCCCAGCGGTCGGACGTCCGACAGAGCACCGAGTACGAAGACGCCCAGGCCGAGATCGACCGCGAAGAGGAGGCCGGCGAGCTCCCCACCCTGGACGCCGACCACCCCTTCCCGCCAACCCGCTACGACAAGAGCTAACCAACGCCAAGGGGGACGCGGTACAGGATCTCTTGGCCGTAGGCGGCGAAGCCGACTTGGCGCAGGATCGGGGCCGAGGTTTCCACGCGGCCCTTGACTAGGACCATGGTGGCGCCGTGGGCGGCGCCGTAGCGAAGGCGGGCGGCGAGGATGGCCCGGTAGACGCCCTGGCGGCGGGCCTCTTGGCGGACGGCGCCGCCCCACAGGCAGGCCACCCCGTCGGCCATGGCGATGCCGCCGGAGCCGACCGGCTCGCCGCCGGAGTAGGCGACGACAATGCCCCCATCGCCCGACGCGACGGCGGCGCTGTCGCGCTTGGCCTCCTCGACGAGACGCTCCTCCGGCGGCATGGACCCGCCGAACGGGTGCTCGAAGTAGTCGGGGAAGCGGACGAGCAGGTACTCTTCGGTCGCTTCGGTCGTGGCGTTGTCTGGGACCCAGGTCATTGCGTTGCTCGCGGCGACGACCTTTTTGGCTGACAGGCTCATGATGCGGCGACCTCCATGCGGTCCGATGGTATGCGGCGCCTTTCCGTTGATCCGTGCCTGATCCGTGCCCGACAGGATCTGTTAATAACAGCGAGACACCGGCGCAGGGCTGGGTGGGCGAGTCGCAAGATCTCCCGTCGCTAGCGATGCATTGCAGACCGATCGCGCCCGATCGCTGCCGATCGCCGCCGGGCTGGGATCGGCCGCGGGGGCGGGTGTGCGACTCTGGAGCCATGGACGACGACGTGCCCGTGGTGCATGACCTGCCGGTGGGAATCCCGGCTAGCCGAATCGCGCACCGGAGAGAGTCAGACTCGATGGGGGGCATCGACGTTCCGGCCGACCGGTACTGGGGAGCGCAGACGCAGCGGTCCTTGATTCACTTCGGCGACATCGGGCCTGACCTGATGCCGCGCGAGGTCTACCACGCGTTCGGCTACGTGAAGAAGGCCGCCGCGCTGGCCAACGGGAAGGCGGGACGGCTGCCGGTCTGGAAGGCGTCGCTCATCGCGCGGGTCTGCGACGAGGTGATCGACGGCGAGCTCGACGAGCATTTCCCGCTGCGCGTCTGGCAGACCGGGTCGGGCACCCAGTCGAACATGAACGTCAACGAGGTCATCGCCAACCGGGCGATCCAGCTGGTCGGCGGGGTCATCGGGTCCAAGACGCCGGTGCACCCCAACGATCACGTCAACATGGGGCAGTCGTCGAACGACACCTTCCCGACGGCGATGCACATCGCGGCCGTGCGGGTGGTGCACGAGTTGGTCATCCCGAACGTGCGCGCGCTCCGCGACGCCATCGCCGCGAAGGCGCAGCTGTGGCGAGACGTGGTGAAGATCGGGCGGACCCACCTGCAGGACGCGGTCCCGCTCACCGTGGGACAGGAGTGGTCCGGGTACGCCGCCCAGCTGTCGCGAGCTCATCGACGGGCTCTCGCTTTCCTGCGCGGGCCTGTACGAGCTGGCCGTGGGCGGCACCGCGGTCGGCACCGGGCTCAATGCGCCGCCCGGGTTCGGCGCGGAGGTGGCCGCGCTGATCGCGGCGGCCGACCGGGTACCCTTTCGTCACCGCGCCGAACAAGTTCGCCGCGCTGGGCGGCTCGGACGCCGTCGCCGCGGCCTCCGCCGGACTGCGCGGGCTTGCCGTGCCGCTGGCCAAGATCGCCAACGACATCCGCTGGCTCGGCTCCGGGCCCCGGGCGGGGCTGGGCGAGCTGATCCTGCCGGAGAACGAGCCGGGGTCCTCTATCATGCCGGGCAAGGTGAACCCGACGCAGTGCGAGGCCATGCTGATGGTCTGCGCGCAGGTGCTCGGCAATGACGCGGTTGTGGGGTTCGCCGCCTCGTCAGGGAACCTGGAGCTGAACACGATGCGGCCGGTGATCATCGCCAACTTCCTGCACTCGGCGACGCTAATCGCGGGGGCGTGCCGGACGTTCCGGGTCTTCTGCGTGGAGGGCGCGTCGCTTAACACCGCACGGATCGCCGAGGACGTTGACCGGTCGCTGATGCTGGTCACGGCGCTGTCGCCGGTCATCGGCTACGACAAGGCGGCCGAGATCGCGCATCAGGCCAGTCACTCGGGATCCACCTTGCGCGAGGCGGCGCTCTCGCTCGGGTACGTCAGCGCGGAGGGCTTCGACCGGATCATCGACCCGGCGTCCATGGTCGGCGAGTTCCCGCCGATTCAGTGACACTCCTGGGAGTTGCCGCTGGTCACGCCGTCCACCCGGGTGGCTGGAGTAGACGAGTGAGAAATTCGTCGACGGCCGCTTCGGCGGATGCCGAGCGGCGGGGACGTCGTCGGCCAGGGCGATGACGAGGGCCATCTCGTTGCCGGTGGCAAGCAAGATGTGCGCAAAAGAATCGACGTGCTCGGCCGGCATGCGGCCAGCGTTAGCGGCCTGGCGTAGCACTTCTTTGAGCATGCCCAGGCCGGCTTGCTCTTCGATGTCGCGCCAGCGGCGCCAGCCGAGGACGGTCGGGGCGTCGATGAGCAGGATGCGGCGCACGACCGGGTCGCCTGCCAGCCGGATCCAGGCCAGCTCAGCGGCCTTGAGCAGGCCATGGGCCTCGGTCTCGCCACTGGCGGTGGCCGCAGCCAGGGTCGCATCCCGACTCGGGCATGGACGGCCTCGACCACCGCTTCGAACAAGCGGTCCGCGTGCGCCTGCCGAGCATCAGGTACGCCTCGCGCCGCGCCGCCGGAAGTCGCACGGCAAGGTGCTTTGACCGACCGCAGCACGTCCTCACCGTACCCGTCCTCAAATGCCAGCGGCCGGGTCCAGGCTGCGGCGAACCCGTCGATGAACTCCAGGGCACGCCGCCGGTCCCCGAGCCCCGCACCCACCGCCAGGCCCACATCGAAGCCACCGACCATAACCAAGAAGCCAACCACCCATCACCCCCGCGGAATTGCGGGTCTATTCGTCCCATCCGCACCAGTTAGCCGTTCTAACAGGCAAAACGGCCGTTCCGCGTTTCCGCCCGACTGCGCTCTGGCGGACTTCGCCATCACCGTCATGACCGTCAAACACCGCCACCGTCTCCCTGAATGTCAGCACTACCAGTCCCGGTAAGCCGCACAGGCCGTCGTCTGAAATTCCTGGCTCGCTCGATCTCGCGTGTGATAAGCGGCTCTATCCAGCCAGAATCTCATCTGACGATTCCCGTTAAATGCCCTCTTCGAGAGAATCGGCTGGCTGTGAGCGGCAACTGCGGGCATCGACCGCTCAGGCGCCGTGCATCGGAGGAAATCAACTATTATCAAAACCCAACAACGAGCACATTCCGATTGATATCGCACCGAACAAGCTGCATCATGCTGTTGATGATGTTCTTAGTGAGGCGCTGCCCGGGTTCGTGCCTGGCTTCGTCCCGCCCGAGTGATGCGGAGATCACCGGTGCTCATAATCGTGGCAGTCGTGATATTCATTGTCGGCGTCGGGCTGGCGATACCCCTGCTGCGCAGGAGCGAGTCGAAACACGGGGTCACCGTCGTCAACGTTGATGGGCGGAACAAGGTAGCGGGCCCTGCCGGCTGCAGCGGTTGCCTCGCCTCCGCCCTGCTCGTCATCGCGATACTCGTCCCCGCAGTCCTCATCATGATCAGCGTCACGCATCACTGATGACATAAGAGCGCGAGACAGGCGCATGGGTCGCCTGCCGCGCCGACCTCCGCCACCACCTCTGGAAACCCAGCGCCGTCAGTGCCGGTAACCCAGAAACCTTTGAACATCCATCATGGCCAGGCGCACCATGCGCCACCCGAGGCCCGTTGCCCCACTCCGCACTTGGGTTCCGCCGCGCCGTTCGGCCATCGCTTTCGATCAGTTCCGACACGCGATCCATCTTTCTATCACTTTTGACTAGACAAATCACATCAAAGCGGACAGGAAAATGGTCAGAACTGATAGGAAGGCGAAAAAGAATGGTCAGAAGTGATAGGAAGCTGGCGGCTCTGAGAACGGACGGCTGTTACGTTTGAGCATCATGGTGTTAGTGCGCCGGGTGCGCGGGGTGGGGTGAGCAGCAGTGGTGGCCGGGTCGGACGGGGGCGGGGGAACACCCCGCCCGCCGGCCAAAACGTGACCGCGGGCGCGGGCAGGGTAGGCCGGGGCGGGCGGCAGCCTCGGCGCCCGCGTTGGCGGCTAGGCGCCGGAGTTGCGCGTCGAGGCTGGCCGGGGCGGCGCGGCAGCCTCGGCGCCCGCGTTGGCGGCTAGGCGCCGGAGTTGCGCGTCGAGGCTGGCCAGGTCGGCTTCGGCGAATCCGGCGCGGAGCCGGGCGTCGAAGGTGATCGCGGCGGTGCGCAGACGCAGGAACGCCGCCTCGCCCGCCTCGGTGAGCGTGACGACCTGGACGCGGCGGTTGGCGTTGTCACGGGTGCGGGCCACCAGGCCCTGGGCATCCATCGCGTTCAGGTGGTGGGTCAGCGTGGCCCCCGCTATGCCGACTGCGTCGGCGAGTTCACGCTGGTTAGCCGGCCGGTGGATCTTCAGGTTGAGCAGGATGAGCCAGACCGGGAGCGAGCCTTCCGCTTCCGCGAGCGCGGCGTCGAAGGCACGCTCCACGGTCCGGGACGCCTGGGCCAGGCGAAGGCCGATCGGCAGGGGGAACGGTTCGGGCACGTCAGCCAGCCTAGCACCACATATCGACGTCTAACTGTTTGACATCTAATTCTTCGATGTCTAATGTTTAGGGGAACCGCGCGAACGCCCCAGTTCGCGCGGACGGCACCGGGCGAGGGAGGACACGCGATGACCGAGAACACAACACAGCCCAAAGACCCAGCGCAGCCCAAAGACCCAGCGCAGTCCAACGACAAAGCGCAGTCCAACGACCCAGCGCAGTCCAACGACCCAGCGCAGCGCAACGACCCAGCGCAGCGCAACGACCCAGCGCAGCGCAACGATCCAGCGCAGCGCAACGGCCAAGCACAGTCCAACGGGCAGGCGCAGTCCAACGGGCAGGCGCAGCGGGTTGACGCGGCGGCGATGAGGCGGCGGTCCGGGATTTTCCGGGTGGTCAACGTGCCGATGCGGGCGGTGCTCTCGCTGCCGTTCCCCACGCCGCTGAGCAGGAACCTCATGCTCGTCCGGTACACCGGGCGGAAGACGGGGCGGGTCTACCGGCAGCCGCTCAGCTACGCCCGTGACGGCGAGGCGCTGCTCACCCCCGGCGGTGGGCGGTGGACGCTGAACATGGAGGGCGGGCGGCCGGTCCGGATTCGGCTGCGCGGGCGGGACGTGCCGGCCCGCCCGGAACTCGTCCGCGAGCCGGGCGAGGTCGAGCGACTGCTCGACGTGATCGTCCGGGAGAACCCGCCCGCGGCCCGGTACATCCCGCTCCCCCGCCTGGCGGATGGCCGCCTGGAGCCCACCGCGCTCGCGGCCGCCATCGACCACGGCTTCGCCATCGTCCGCTGGAACCTGACCTAAGGGCCCAGCAACCGGCACGGGGACGGCAGTGGGGACGGTTCGCGTCCAGAACACCGGCCATGTGAATTTGGCATTTGCTTTTTGATTGAATATGGCGATTTATGGTGTTGTGGGAAAAATTAGCCACTACTACTACGATTCGTAGTAGTAGTGGCGTAGGGTGGCCGCTGTGGGAGTGAATCAGCACTACCTCTATGAAGCCCGGCAGATGCAGGCGCTGTCGCTGACCGTGCACATCCCGCTCGTGTGCTTCGGCATCGCGTTCCCGGTGCTCGTGCTGTTTGCGGAGTACCGGTACCTGCGCACCGGCGATCAGGTCTACCGGACGCTCGCCCGGCGGTGGTCGCGGATCATGCTCGCGCTGTTCGCCGTGGGCGTGGTCACCGGGACCATCCTGTCGTTCGAGCTCGGGCTCCTGTGGCCGGTATGGATTCAGGACTTCGGGAACGTGTTCGGGCTCGGGTTCACGCTGGAGGGGTTCTCGTTCTTCGTCGAGGCCATCTTCATCGGGATTTACGCCTACGGATGGGATCGGCTCCGGCCCTGGACGCATTTCCTCTGCGGCATCCCGATCGCGATCGCGGGCGTCGCCGGCTCGTTCTTCGTCATCGCGGTCAACAGCTGGATGAACCACCCGACGGGGTTCATCTTGCAGGACGGCCGCGCGGTGGACGTGCATCCCTGGCGGGCGCTGTTCGACAACCCGATGTTCTGGAGCGAGTACACGCACATGTACTTCGCCGCCTTCATCGTCTGCGGGTTCCTGCTGGCCGGCGCGTACGCCTGGGGCTTCCTGCGGGGGCGGCGCGGGCGCTACGAGCGAGTTGCGTTCGGCATCACGATGTCCGCCGCCTCCGTGGCCGCGCCGCTGCAGGTGATCATCGGCGACTGGGCCGCCCGCGACGTGGCGGTCTACCAGCCGGTCAAGCTCGCCGCGATGGAGGGCCTGGCGACCACCACCCGCGGCGCGGCCGAGCACCTGCTCGGCTGGTACAACGGGCACGCGGTCGTCTGGGGCATCGAGATCCCCCGGCTGCTGTCGATTCTCGCCTTCCACAACCCGAACGCGGTCGTGAAGGGGCTGGACATCGTGCCGCTCGCCGACCAGCCGCCGGTCAACGTGGTGCGGTTCTCATTCCAGACCATGGTCGGCATCGGCACGCTGCTCGCGCTGATCGCCCTGGTCTATCTGTTCCTGCGGTTCCGACGGCGGGAGCTGCCCCGATGGCTGCTGCTTGGCATCGTCGCCGCCGGGCCGCTGTCGGTGGTCGCGCTGATCGCCGGCTGGATCACCACCGAGGTCGGCCGTCAGCCGTGGATCGTCTACGAGGTGATGCGGGTCGATGCCGCCGTCACCGGGGCCAGCGACATTCCGATCGGCTATGGCGCGCTGTCGGTGGTCTACGTCATCCTGGGTGTGATCGTCTTCTTGATCTTGCGGCGGCTGGCCCGAGTGCCGCTGCCGTCGGACCTGCCCGCCGAGCTTGCCGCGGAGAGCGCTGATGGCTTACGTGCCCGTGGCGTTCATCCTCGCCGGGATGACCGCGTACACAGTGCTGGCCGGCGCGGACTTCGGCGCCGGGCTGTGGACGCTGCTGGCCGTCGGGCGCGCGGCGCAGGCGCGGCGGATACGCGACGAGGCCAGGCACGCGATGGGGCCGGTCTGGGAGGCTAACCACGTCTGGCTGATCTTCGTGCTCGTGGTCGCCTGGACGGCGTACCCGGTCGCGTACGGCTCGATCACCTCGACGCTGGCCGCGCCACTGCTGATCGCCGCGATCGGCATCATCTTCCGCGGCGCCGCCTACGCGCTACGCGGTGTCGCGAACGCGTCCAGGTCCGCGGAGTACCTGTTCGCGCTGTCGTCGGTGCTCACCCCGTTCGCGCTCGGCACGGCGATTGGCGCGATCGCCATCGGACGGGTGCCGGTCGGCAACGCGGCGGGCAACCCGGTGACCTCGTGGCTGAACCCGGCGTCGGTGCTGGTCGGCGCCCTCGCAGTGGTCTTCTCCGGCTACCTCGCCGCCGTCTACCTGGCCGCCGACTCGCTGCGGCATTCGCGAGGGGCGGGGGCGGGGGCCGCGAAGGCGAGGACGGAGGCGGGCGCGGATGACCTTGCGCTGGCGACGGCTTTCCGGCGGCGCGCTCTTGCCACCGGCCTGGTCTCCGGCGCGCTTGCCCTGGCGGGGCTGCTGGTCATGCGCCACTCCGGGCTTGACCTGACGCACGGCGCCGCCCTGGCGCTGGTCTGCGTTTCCGCCGTGGCGGGCCTGTCGACCCTGCTGCTGTGCTGGCGGTACCGGTTCGAGCTCGCCCGGGTGACGGCGGCGCTCGCCGTCGCCGCCGTCGTCGTGGGCTGGGCCGCCGGGCAGGCGCCCAGGTTCCTGCCCGGCATGACCGTCGTTCAGGCGGCCGCCAGCCGATCCACCCTCGTCGCCTTGGTCATCGCCGTTGCCTGCGGCGCGGTGGTGCTGGTCCCGTCGCTCGCCCTGCTGTTCATCTTGTACCTGCGCGGCCGCCTCTACACCCCCGAGCATCCCGCACCCGAGCACCCCGTCCCGGTAGCGGTGTCTTCCCTTTCCACGGGGGGAGCGCAAGGGGCGGACGGAGCTGGCGAAAGCCGGCAAGGGGCCGTCGAGACGCGAGAAGGAGCTGTCAATGGGCCTGTCACGGAATCCTCGACGGTGCGCGCCTGGGGTGGGGCGGCGGGCGCGGGGCTGGTGGCGGGCGCGGGGCTGCTGGTGTTCGCCGATGCCGGCTGGGCGCATCTGCTCGGCGTGGCCTGCCTCGTCCTGTGCGCCCTTTCCGTGTTCCGGCTAACCGCCCCTGGCTAAGGTCGTGCTTTGCAGCCGGGTTGGCGGGTAGGAGCGGCTTTGTCACCGGTGACTGTTTTCTGTGACATGGCATGGGGCTGCGGGCGCGGCCGGGTGGGCGACTGCGGTTTTACCGAGGAGGCGGGATGGCTGGCGACGCGTACGACGTGGTCGTGATCGGGGCGGGGCCCACGGGGGAGAACGTCGCGGATCGGGCGATTCGCGGTGGGCTGACCGCCGCGATCGTGGAGGCCGAACTCGTGGGCGGGGAGTGCTCGTACTGGGCGTGCATGCCGAGCAAGGCGCTACTGCGCCCGGCGACCTCGGTCGCGGAGACCAGGGCGTTGCGCGGGGTGGCAGGCGCGCGGCTCAACCCGCCGGAGGTGCTCGCGCGGCGGGATTCCTTCGCCCACGGGTGGAAGGACGACAACCAGGTCGCGTGGCTTAAGGGCGCGAAGATCGATCTCTTCCGCGGCCACGGCAGGCTCGTGGGCGAGCGCCTGGTCAAGGTGGGCGACACCGTGCTGCAGGCGCGGCAGGCGGTGGTGCTCGCCACCGGCACCAAGGCGGTCGTGCCCGGCGTGCTGGCCGGCGTCAACCCGTGGACCAGCCGGGAGGCGACGAGCGCGCATGCCGTGCCGGGGCGACTGGTGATCGTCGGCGGAGGCGTGGTCGGCTGCGAGATGGCCACCGCCTGGTCGGCGCTCTGCGCGGACGTCACGCTGGTGTCGACCGGGGGGCTGCTCGACCGGCTCCCTGACTTCGCCGGAGATCTCGTGGCGGCGGGGCTGCGCGACGCTGGGGTCCACGTCCGGCTCGGCATCGGCGTGACCGAGGCCAAGCGAGCCGGGACGAGCGCTGACGGCGGCCCGGGCAACGGCGGACCCGTCACGCTGGTGCTTGACGACGGGATTTCGATCGAGGCCGACGAGGTGCTCGCGGCCACCGGGCGGTCGCCGCACACCGAGGACGTCGGCCTCGAGACGGCTGGCCTGTCCCCCGGCGCGTGGCTGGACGTCGATGACACGATGCGGGTGCCCGCCGTCGAGGGCGGCTGGCTGTACGCGGCGGGCGACGTCAACCACCTGGCGCTCCTCACCCACATGGGCAAGTACCAGGCCCGCATCTGCGGCGACGCGATCGCCGCACGCGCCGCCGGGCGCGAGCCCACGGTTCGCGACCTTTCCAGCAAAACCTGCGTGCCCCAGGTCATCTTCACGATTCCCGAGGTCGCCGCCGTCGGGCTCACGGCGGAGCAGGCGGAGAAGGCCGGCCGCCGCGTCCGCACCGTCGAGTACGACATCGGCGATGTGGCGGGCGCGCGCCTGTTCGCCGACGGTTACCAGGGGCGCGCCCAGATGGTCGTCGACGAGGACCGCCGAACGATCGTCGGCCTGACCCTCGCGGGCCCCGGCGTCGGCGAGATCATCCACGCCGCCACCATCGCGGTGGTCGGCGAAGTCCCGCTGGACCGTCTCTGGCACGCCGTGCCCAGCTACCCCGCGATCAGCGAAATCTGGCTGCGCCTGCTTGAGACGTACGGCCTGTAGCAACGTCACAGATGGCCTCGGCGCCACCAATTGCATGTGCGACTTTCCGCAATCAAAGATCCACCCCGCTGCAGCTCACATAAGCGAACGGACGCCACAAGCCAGTCAACACGTAACCCGAAGATCACCGTGCGTGACATCCTGCTGCACGTTCCGTAATACAGTCGAGCCATGAACTGGATGGAGGCCGCAGGCTGGGGGATAGCCGGGGGGCTAGCCGCAGGACTCGTCATGCTCATGACCGCCGTCACCGCAGCGGATTTCAAGTGGCCCTGGAAGCCCGGCGAAATCTGGCCGCGACTGTTCGTCATCGGCTGCGGGCTGATCGTGGGCGCAATAGTCGCAGCCGCCGCGCACGCCCAGATGAGCGGAGGCTGGCCGGCGTTCGTCATGGGCGCAGGCGCACCCGCCACCATCCGCGGCATCCTGTGCGGCATAGAGGTCCACCCCAAGCTCGCCCGGCCGGCCGACCCGGGGGAATCGCCGACCCATGCCAGGGAGACCATCTCCGAGGGAACAGGCCAATGAGGGGGCAGCCCGGCGGCACCCTGGCCCGAATCGCGGCAGCAGCCCGCCCGGTCCGGCCCTGGCTCCACCTCAACGCATCGCCGCGCATCGCACGGTTCCTCGTGACCGCGGGAGCGCGTCCAGGCACCCCGCGCACAGCAGACCCCGCTGCCACGCACCAGCCCCATGCCCCTAAACCGATCACTCATCTCGTCGAGGCCTACCTGGCAGGCCGCAACTTGCGCCACGCCGATCTGACCGGTGCCGTCCTGACCGGCGCGGACCTGACCGGCGCGATCCTGAGCGGCGCGATCCTGACTGGGGCGGACCTGACTGGCGCGATCCTGAGCGGCGCGGACCTGACCCACGCGAAACTGACCGACGCGAACCTGACCCACGCGAAACTGACCGACGCGAACCTGAACCGCGCGATCGCGGTTGGCGCGGACCTGACCGGCGCGGACCTGAGCGGCGCGATCGCGGTTAACGTGGACCTGGCCGGCGCGATCCTGACCGGCGCGTACCTGGGCGGAGTGAGCCTGATCCGCGCGAACCTGACCGACGCGAACCTGGGCCGCGCGGACCTGAGCCGCGTGAACATGGGCCGAGCGAACCTGACCCGCGCGAACCTGGCCGGCGCCCACCTGCCCGGCGCCCACCTGGGCGGCGCGAACCTGACCGACACGAACTTCACCGGCGCGATCGCGGTTGGCGTGGACCTGATCGGCGCGAACCTGGGCGGCGCGAACCTGACCGACACGATACTGACCCGTGCGAACCTGACCCGTGCGAACCTGACCCGTGCGGACCTGACCGACGCGACCCTGATCGACACGAAACTGACCGGCGCGTGCCTAGCCCGCGCGAACCTGGCCCGCGCGATCCTCACCGACGCGACCCTGAGCCGCGCGGATCTGGGCGGCGCGATCCTGACCGACGCGCACCTGGCCGACGCGGACCTGCGCGGCGCGGACCTGACCCGCGCGAACCTAAGTGCCGCGATCCTGGCCGGCGCGGACCTGACCGATGTTCTCTGGTCAGGCCGAACGATCTGGCCGGACGACGTTGCGGAATTCATGCTGGCTCGATCGGAAGAACGAGAGCCCGGCCTGTGGCAGGTCATCGGCCCAGGTTCAGCCAGCCACGGAACCGCGATCCCGCTGCCGACCGGCTGAGACCCTGCCGCCGGGCCTCGACATCGCGCGACGGGCACCGACGACGGGCACCGGGGCGCGGACGCCGCGGGGGGCGGATCACGGTGCGCGATTGCGGCATTGCGGAAAGATTTTGTCTCCGGGGTGTAACGCGCTGGGGAGTGGCGGCGTTCCGAATGCAGGGTTTTCCCCCCGAGGGGCCCCCGGATGCCCCCCCGTCCGGGGGCCCCGCACAAGGTTCCGGTGCGCGGACCTGGGGCGGAGCCCAGAGTGACCGTCGTCGGCCGCGGCCCGCCATCAGCCGCGGCCGATGAACGGCATCGGCGTCGACTAGCCGCGGCCGATGAACGGCATCGGCGTCGACTAGCCGCGGCCGACGAACGGCATCGCCGTCGCGGTGATCGTCAGGAACTGGACGTTAGCGTCGAGCGGCAGCCCCGCCATGAAGACCACCGCGTCCGCCGCGAGCCGCGGGTCGAACGTCGGCTCCGCCTTGACGGACCCGTCCGCCTGCGGCGCGCCGGCCGCGATCCGTTCGGTCATCGCGGTGGCCGCGTTCCCGATGTCGATCTGGCCGCAGGCGATGTTGTACGGACGGCCGTCCAGCGAGATCGACTTGGTCAGGCCGGTGATCGCGTGCTTGGTCACCGTGTAGCCGACCGAGCGGGGGCGCGGCGCGTGGGCCGAGATCGAGCCGTTGTTGATGATCCGGCCGCCCGTCGGCTGCTGCGCCTTCATCATCGCCACCGCGTGGTGCGCGCACAGGTAAGAGCCGGTGAGGTTGGTGGCCACGATCGACTGCCATCCCTCGGGGGTGACCTCGTCCACCGCGCCGGCCGGCGCGCCGGTACCGGCGTTGTTGACCAGCAGATCGAGCCGGCCGAAGCGCTCCCCCACCGCGGCGAACAGCGCCGCGACCGAGTCCGGGTCGGCGACGTCGGCCGGCACCGGAAGGACCATCTGCGGCAGCGCGAGCGTCGCCGTCTCGTTCAGCGGCTCAACGCGGCGCCCGGCGGCGACGACGAACCATCCCTTGTCGGCCAGCGCGATCGTGATCATGCGGCCGAGCCCGGAACCCGCGCCGGTCACGACCGCCACCTTCTCAGTAGTCATGAGCCCTGAGCGTAGGACCACGGTTCGTTAAGGCGAAAGATGTTGAACTTGACTTCGGTCACGCAACTACTCGCCGGTGAAGGCGGGTTTCCGCTTCTCCAGGAAGGCGGCGACGCCCTCCTGGAAGTCCCTGGAGCCGCCCAGCTCGCCCTGGAGCTGGGCCTCGAGGGCCAGGTGCTCGGGCATCCGGGCGTAGAGCCAGTGGTTGAGCTCGCGCTTGGTGCCCGCGTAGGAGCGGGTGGGGCCGTTGCTGAGCCGCTCGAGCAGGGCGTCGGCGCGCTCGGCGAACTCCTCGTCCGGCCAGGCCGCGTTGATCAGGCCGATGTCGACCGCCTTGGCGGCGGTGACCGGCTCGCCGAGCAGCGCCATCTCGGCCGCCCGGGCGAAGCCGATGCGGGACGGGACGAACAGCGAGGCGCCGCCGTCGGGGACAAGGCCGATGTTCACGAAGGCGAGCGTGAAGTACGCGGACTCCTTCGCCACGACCAGGTCGCCTGCCAGCGCGAGCGAGAGGCCGGCCCCGGCGGCCGGGCCGTTGACCGCGGTGACCACGGGCTTCCCCATCTGGCGGATGGCCGTGACGATCGGGTGGTACCAGGTGACGAGGGTGGCCTGGGTGTCGAGCCGCCCGCCGTTGGCGGCGGCGTTCGCCATGCCCTCCTTGAGGTCGGCGCCGGAGCAGAACGCCCGGCCGGCGCCGGTCAGCATGACCGCGCGGACCCCGTCGTCGGCCGCGACCGCGCGCAGCGCGCTGAGCAAGTCGGCGGACAGCGCGGTGGACCAGGCGTTCATCCGCTCCGGCCGGTTCAGCTCGATTTTCACGGCGCGGTCGGCCCGGTAGACGTTCACCGTGTCGTAACCGAGGTCTGGCTGTTCGTCACTCACGATGGTCATGCTAACAACATTGGTATGGCCAATCACGAGCAGGAGACGAGCAAAACCGGCAAGTCAGGCAAGTCGTCACAGGCAAACCAGGAGAAGCAAGAGAAGCAGGGCAAAGGAAAAGAAGCAGGAAAAACTGCCCAAGCGGGCGTACGAGGCCGAGCTCTACCGGCTGCAGGCGGAGCTGGTCAAGGTCCAGGAGTGGATGCGCACGTCGGGCGAGCGGATCGTGATCATCTTCGAGGGCCGCGACGCGGCGGGCAAGGGCGGCACGATCAAGCGGGTCACCCAGTACCTGAACCCGCGCGTCGCAGGGATCGCCGCGCTGCCCAAGCCGACCGAGCGGGAGAGCACCCAGTGGTACTTCCAGCGGTACATCGCGCACCTGCCCGCGGCGGGCGAGATGACGCTGTTCGACCGGTCCTGGTACAACCGGGCCGGCGTGGAGCGCGTGATGGGTTTCTGCACCAAGGAGGAGTACGCGCGATTCCTGCACCAGTGCCCGATCTTCGAGCGGATGCTGGTCGAGGACGGCATTCTGCTGCGCAAGTACTGGTTCTCGGTCAGCGACTCCGAGCAGCAGAAGCGGTTCGAGTCCCGGCTCGATGACCCGCTGCGGCGGTGGAAGCTCTCCCCGATGGACCTGGAGTCGATACAGCGCTGGGAGTCGTACTCGCGGGCCAAGGACGACATGTTCACCCTGACCGACATCCCGGAGGCGCCGTGGTTCGTGGTCGAGTCCGACGACAAGAAGCGGGCGCGGATCAACATGATGGCGCACCTGCTCTCCACGATCCCGTATCACGACGTGCCCGAGCCCTCGCTGAAGCTCCCGCGGCGGCCTCGTTCAACCGGGTATGTGCGGCCGCCGCTTGACCTGCAGACGTTTGTTCCGGACTTCGCCGCGTCGCTGGTCAAAACAGCGAACGGCTAAGGTAGGCCGGAAGCAACCACGCGATAGCGATGACGCGGGCAGACCGAAGGAGACGAGGACGACATGACCGCCCAGGCGACAGCGCAGATCGGCGTCACAGGGCTTGGCGTGATGGGCCGGAATCTTGCCCGAAACTTTGCCAGGCACGGTTACGCGACGGCCCTGCACAACCGAACGACGGCCAGGACCGACGCCATCATGGCGGAGTTCGGCCACGAGGGCACCTTCGTCCCCGCCACCACCGCGCAGGAGTTCGTCGCCAGCCTGGAGCGCCCGCGCCGCCTGGTCATCATGGTGAACGCCGGCGCGGCGACCGACGCGGTCATCGAGGAGTTCGCCCCGCTCCTTGAGCTGGGGGACATGATCATCGACGGCGGCAACGCGCACTTCAACGACACCCGCCGCCGCGAGGCCGCGCTGCGGGACCAGGGCATCCACTTCGTCGGCATGGGCGTTTCCGGCGGCGAGGAGGGCGCGCTCAACGGCCCGTCGATCATGCCAGGCGGCTCGGCGGAGTCCTACCGGTCCCTAGGCCCGATGCTCGAAGCCATCTCGGCGAAGGTCGACGGGGTCCCCTGCGCGACCCACGTCGGCCCGGACGGCGCCGGGCACTTCGTGAAAATGGTGCATAACGGCATCGAGTACGCCGACATGCAGCTGATCGCGGAGGCGTACGACCTGCTCCGCCACGCAGGCGGGTACGAGCCGGCGCAGATCGCCGAGATCTTCCGTACCTGGAACACCGGGCGCCTCGACTCCTACCTCATCGAGATCACCGCCGAGGTCCTCGCCCACACCGATGGCAAGACGGGGCGCCCGTTCGTCGACATCGTGCTCGACCAGGCCGAGCAGAAGGGCACCGGCCGGTGGACCATCCAGACAGCGCTGGACCTCGGCGTGCCGGTCGACGGAATCGCCGAGGCGACCTTCGCCCGGTCGCTGTCCGGCCACGCTGACCTGCGCGCCGCGGCCAGGGGGCTGGCCGGGCCCGGCCGCGACGCGACGGTCGCTGACCCCGGCGCGTTCGCCGACAAGGTCGAGCAGGCCCTCTACGCGTCGAAGATCGTGTCCTACGCCCAGGGCTGGAACATGATCGCCGCGGGCAGCGAGGAGTACGACTGGGACATCGACCTCGGGAAGATGGCGGTCATCTGGCGCGGCGGGTGCATCATCCGCGCCGCGTTCCTCGACCGGATCCGGGCCGCCTACGAGGGGAACTCGCAGCTGCCCACCCTGCTCGCCGACCCCGATTTCGGCCGGGAAGTCGCGGAGGCGCAGGACGCCTGGCGGGAAGTGGTGTCGACGGCGGTCAGCGAGGGAATCCCGGTGCCCGGGTTCTCGGCCGCGCTGGCGTACTACGACGCGCTCCGCGCGGAGCGCCTGCCCGCGGCGCTCGTCCAGGGCCTGCGCGACTTCTTCGGCGCGCACACCTACCGTCGCACGGACGCCGAGGGCAGCTTCCACACGCTGTGGGCCGATGACCGCTCAGAAGTCAGCAGGTAAACCTGCCCGTCACTGAAAGTTGCGGACTCGCGATTATCAGGCACACTTAGACGGGTGAACGACGGGGAATTGCGGCGCCGCGCCGCCGAAATGGGTGTTTCTGTTAGCTATTGGGACTGGCAGGGACACGAGGTCACCGTGCCTGACGACACCTTGCAGGCGATCGTGACGGCGCTTGAGGAGGTGCCGCTCGCGGCCGGCCACGAGCCGGCCCCGCTCGAGGCCGTTGCTCCGGTGCCATCGGAGCGGTCCTGGGGGTTCACCGTGCAGCTCTACTCGCTGCGCTCGGCTGGCTCCTGGGGCCACGGTGACCTGCGGGACCTCGCTGATTTCGCCGCCTGGTCGGCGCGCGACCTCGGCGCCGGGTTCGTGCTCATCAACCCGCTGCACGCCGCCGAGCCGCTGCCCCCTGTCTCCGCCTCGCCGTACCTGCCGATGAGCCGCCGCTGGGTCTCGCCGCTCTACCTGCGCATCGAGGATATACCTGAATATAAAGACCTGAATTCCCATGAACGCACGCGGCTTACTGTGGTCAGCGCACCGCTTCTGGCAGCGAGCAGAACGCCCGCGCTCATTGATCGGAACGCGGTCTGGTCGGCCAAGCGCGAGGCGCTGGAAGTGCTGCGGAAGGTGCCGCTGGCGGACGAGCGGCAGGCATCGCTCGACGCCTTCCGCCTCCGGCACGGCCAGGCGCTCGAGGACTGGGCGGCCTGGTGCGCGCTGGCCGAGGTGCACGGCCCCGACTACCGGACCTGGCCGGCCCGGCTGCGCGACCCCCGCGCGGCCGCGGCGGACGTGCGCCGCGGCGACCTCGCGGCGCTGGCCGAGTTCCACGTGTGGGTCCAGTGGCTGGTCGCCGAGCAGGTCGCGGCGGCCCAGGCGGCTGCGCGCGACGCCGGGATGGCGATCGGCATCATCGCCGACCTCGCGATCGGGGCGCACCCCGGCGGTGCGGACGCGTGGGCCGGGCAGGAGTTCCTCGCCAGCGGGTTCAGCGTCGGCGCGCCGCCGGATGCTTTCAACCAGCGCGGGCAGGACTGGGCGCTGCCGCCGTACCACCCGCGGGCGCTGGCGGCGGCCGGGTACCGGCCGCTGGCGGAGCTATTCGACTCGACGCTCGGGCGCGTGCACGGCGACGACGGCGCTGCCGGTAGCGACGGTGGCGGACTTGGCGGTGGTAGCGCTGGGGGCCTTCGCGGCGGCGGCGACGGCGCGGGCGGGCTGCGGATCGACCACGTGATGGGGTTGTCGCGGCTGTGGTGGATACCGGCCGGGATGTCGCCGGGCGAGGGCGCGTACGTGTACTACAACGTCCAGGGCGCCTTGGGGACGCTCGCATCCGCGGCGGCGGCGGCCGGGGCGGTCGTGATCGGGGAGGATCTGGGCACCGTCGAGCCGTGGCTACGCGAGGCGCTGGCGGCGCGCGGCGCCCTGGGCACGCAGATGCTCTGGTTCGAGCGGGGCTGGTCCAACGAGCCGCTCGCGCCGCAGTGGTGGCGGCGGAATTCGCTGGTCACGGTCTCCACCCACGACCTGCCGCCGGCCGCCGCGTTCCTGTCCGGATCGCAGGTGACCGACCGGCTCGCGCTCGGCCTGCTGACCCGCTCCGAGGCCGAAGAGCGGGCGGAGGCGTCGCAGCTGGTCGATGACTGGATCGGCGCTCTGGTCGAGCAGGGCCTGCTGCCCGCGGGTCAGCGGCCGACCGCCGACGCGTTCACCGCCGCCCTCTACGGCTACCTGGCGCTGACGCCGGCCCGGCTGATCGGCGTCAACCTGGCCGAGGCGGCGGGCGAGACCCGGTCCCAGAACATGCCAGGCACCTCGACCGAGTACCCGAACTGGATGCTGCCGTTGTGCGGACCTTCCGGCGAGCCGGTGCTGCTGGAGGATATGCCCAACATTCCACGTATCCGCACAGTTGCCAACGCTGTGGGCGGCGACGCCAACGCGGTCGCGCGGGCGGCGCGCCGCTGACGTAATCCCACCGACCCCGTCGGCTGGCCCCTCTCCCACTCGTCCCACATGGGCCTCTCCCGACCAGTCCGCTTCCTATCGGTTTTAACCATTGTTCGCGCCTTCCTATCAATTCTGACCACTTTTCTGTCCGATTTATACCGTTTTGTCGAGCAAAAAGTGATAGGAAGCTGCGGAACCGGCGGAATTCTTGCTGTTATCAAGACTGGAGGTCGACCGTCAGGACGGGAGGGGGCGACGAGAGGGGACGACGAGAGGGGACGACGAGAGGGGGTGGTCGAAGGGAGGTGGTCGGCGGGAGGAAAACTGGCGTGGGCGGTGGGTTTCGGAACCGGGGGTCGGGGCGGGGGAACGCCGGGTGGCGCGATGGGGGCAATCGCGGCAATTGGTAGCGGCGGGTTCGGAACCGGGGGGCGGGGCGGGGAACGCCGGGTGGCGCGATGGGGGCAATCGCGGCAATTGGTAGCGGCGGGTTCGGAACCCGGGGGGCGGGGCAGTCGCTGAGCGTGGAAGGATCGGTTTGATTACACCGATCGCATGAGGGCAGAGCCCGGGAACGATGCGGGCACCTGACGAGGGGAGACGGACATGCCGACGACTCCGCTGCGGGAGCGGAAGGCGTGGCAGGCGCTCGAGCGCCATTACGCGGAGATCTCCGGGCAGCACTTGCGCAACCTTTTCGCCGCCGATCCCCAGCGCGGCGAGCGGCTGACGGCCGAGGCCGCGGGTATTTACCTGGACTACTCGAAGAACCGGGTCACCGACGAGACCATGCGACTGCTGGTGGAACTGGCCGCCGAGTCCGGGGTGGCCGAGCGGCGGGACGCGATGTTCCGCGGCGAGCGCATCAACGTGTCCGAGAACCGCGCGGTGCTGCACGTCGCGCTGCGCATGCCGGCCACCGCGAAGCTGACCGTGGACGGACAGGACGTCGTGGGCGACGTCCACGCCGTGCTTAGCCGCATGCGCGAGTTCTCGACGCGGGTGCGCTCCGGCGAATTCAAGGGCTTTACCGGAAAGCCCATCAAGAACGTGATCAACATCGGGATTGGCGGATCCGACCTCGGGCCGGTGATGGCGTACCAGGCGCTCAAGCATTACAGCACCCGTGAAATCACCTTCCGTTTTGTATCGAATGTCGATTCAACCGATTTCGTGGAGGCGACCAGGGACCTCAGCCCGGAGGAAACCCTCTTCATCATCTCCTCTAAGACGTTCGGGACGCTGGAGACGCTGGCCAATGCGCACTCGGCGCGGGACTGGGTGGTCTCCGCGCTCGGGACCGAGGATGCAGTCGCCAACCACTTCGTGGCGGTGTCCACCAACGCCGACCGGGTGAAGGCGTTCGGCATCGACACGGCCAACATGTTCGGGTTCTGGGACTGGGTCGGCGGGCGGTACTCGATGGACTCCGCCATCGGGCTCTCCACCATGATCGCGCTCGGGGCGGACCAGTTCGACGAGATGCTGGCCGGGTTCCACGACATGGACCAGCACTTCCTGACCGCGCCGCTGGCCTCGAACCTGCCGGTGCTGATGGGCATGCTGGCCGTCTGGTACCGGGACTTCTTCGGCTTCCAGACGGTGGGGGTGATGCCGTACGAGCAGTACCTCAACCGGTTCCCCGCCTACCTGCAGCAGCTCACCATGGAGTCGAACGGCAAGCACGTGACCCTGACCGGTCGGCACGTGGACTACGACACCGGGGCGATCTACTGGGGCGAGCCAGGCACCAACGGGCAGCACTCGTTCTACCAGCTCATCCACCAGGGAACGTCGATCATCCCGGTCGACCTGATCGGGTTCGCGCGGACGCTGAACCCGCTCGGCGATCACCACGACCTGCTCTCGTCCAACGTGTTCGCGCAGGCGGCGGCGCTCGCGTTCGGCAAGACCGAGGCGCGAGGTGCGGGCCGAGGGGACCGCCGCCGGCCGTGGTGCCGCACCGGGTGTTCGAGGGCAACCGGCCGTCGAACACGCTGCTGTGCGACATCCTCACGCCCCGGCTGCTTGGGACGCTGGTCGCGCTCTACGAGCACTCGGTGTTCGTGCAGGGGACCATCTGGGAGATCGACTCGTTTGACCAGTGGGGCGTCGAGCTCGGCAAGGTGCTCGCGCAGCAGATCATCCCCGAGCTGACGGCCGCGACCACGCCCGATCTCTCGCACGACTCGTCCACCAACGCGCTGATCCGTCGTTACCGATCACTGAAGTCGTCCAAGGAGGCGTGAGAACTCGCCATGGCAACTGACTCACCAATGCAGCTCGGCATGATCGGGCTCGGCCGGATGGGGGCCAACCTGACCCGCCGGCTGATGCGCGACGGCCACCACGTCGTCGTTTACGACGTAAGCGCGGACGCGGTCAAGGGGCTGGAGGCAGATGGCGCCACCGGCACCCACACGCTGGCCGAATTCGTGAACGCGCTGGAGAAGCCGCGCAACATCTGGATCATGATCCCGGCCGGGATCGTCGACCAGACGCTTGAGCAGCTGGTGCCGCTGCTCGACGCCGACGACACGATCATCGACGGCGGGAACTCCTACTACCACGACGACATCACCCGGTCCAAGGCCCTCGCGCCGAGGAAACTGCACTACCTCGATGTCGGCACCTCCGGCGGCGTATGGGGCCTGGAGCGCGGGTACTGCCTGATGATCGGCGGGGACTCGGCCGCGGTGATGCGGCTCGACCCGATCTTCAAGACGATCGCGCCGGGTGAAGGCAGCGCTCGAGGCAACGCCTGGCCGCGACCCGGGGTCCCAGGCGTCCCAGGGCTACCTGCACTGCGGGCCGTCCGGCGCCGGGCACTTCGTCAAGATGGTGCACAACGGGATCGAGTACGGCATGATGGCCGCGATCGCCGAGGGCCTGTCGATCATCAAGGGCGCCGACATCGGCAACCAGAAGAACGCCGTCCACGACGCGGAGAACACGCCGCTGCGCGACCCCGAGTACTACCAGTACGACATCAACGTGGGCGACGTCGCCGAGGTGTGGCGGCGCGGCTCGGTGATCTCTTCCTGGCTGATCGACCTGACCGCCGCGGCGCTGGCGAAGTCGCCCAACCTGGACGAGTTCGGCGGCCGGGTGTCGGACTCCGGCGAGGGCCGCTGGACCGTGGAGGCCGCGATCGCCGAGGGCGTGCCCGCCCCGGTCATCACCGCGGCGCTGTACCAGCGGTTCGAGTCGCGTGACCTCGGCGTGTTCACCGGCAAGATCCTCTCGGCCATGCGCTCGGAGTTCGGCGGACACGCGGAGCAGAAGTGACATCGACGCAGGAACAGCCCTCCGGGCACTCACCGCGCCGGGGGCACGCGAAGCCGGGTCCGAATGTGATCGTGCTGTTCGGCGCTACCGGGGACCTGGCCAAGCGAAAGCTGCTGCCGGGGCTCTTTCATCTGTTCGTCGCCGGGCTGCTGCCGGATAAGTTCGCGCTCGTCGGCACCTCGCCGCCGGAGTTCGCGGTCTCCGAGGACGAGTTCAGGAAGCACGCGCGGTCGGCCTGCGACGCCTTCGGGGTGGCGAAGCCCGAGGGCGAGCCGTGGGAGAAGTTCGTCTCGCACCTGACGTTCGCCGCGTCGTCCCCGGAGGACCCGTCGCCGCTGGTGGACGCGGTCGCTGCGGCGGAGAAGGCCATCGCCCGCTCGAACGGCAAGTCGCACGCTGACCCCCACGACTCCCGTGGCTCCAACGGGGGCGCGATCGGGCGGCTGTTCCACCTGGCGATTCCGCCGTCGGCGTTCGAGTCCGTGGTGGCGATGCTCGGCGCGTCCGGGCTCGCCTCCGCTGGCTCCCGGGTGATCGTCGAGAAGCCGTTCGGCTGGGACCTGGCCTCGTCTAAGTCGCTGAACGCGGCCGTGCACAAGGTGTTCGACGAGTCGCAGGTGTTCAGGATCGACCACTTCCTTGGCAAGGAGTCGGTCGACAACATCCTCGCCTTCCGGTTCGCCAACGGGATTTTCGAGCCCATCTGGAACCGGCAGCACATCAAGTACGTGCAGATCGACGTGCCGGAGACGCTGTCCATCGAGGGACGCGCGGCGTTCTACAACGCGACCGGGGCGTACCGGGACATGGTGGTCACCCACCTGTTCCAGGTGCTCGCGTTCGTGGCGATGGAGCCGCCGACCTCGCTGGCGGCCAAGCCGCTGCGGGACGAGAAGTTGAAGGTCTACGACGCGCTGCGCCCGATTGACCTGCGGCACGTGGTGCGCGGGCAGTACGACGGGTACCGTTCCTCCCCCGGGGTGCCCGCCGATTCCGACACCGAGACGATGATCGCGCTGCGCGTCGAGATCGAGAACTGGCGCTGGCAGGGGGTGCCGTTCTTCCTCCGCTCGGGCAAGTCCATGAAGGAATCCCGGCAGCTGGTCACGCTCGGGTTCCACGAGCCGCCCTGCGGATGTTCCGCGCGCGCCGGAAGGACGTGCCGACAGGCCGGGTCAACGAGATGGTCATCGACTTCGCCGACCCCGGCTCGATCCACGTGGACTTCCTGGCCAAGATGCCCGGGCCGGAGATGACGCTCGCCGCGTCCACCATGAGCTTCCGCTATCAGGACTCGTTCGCCCAGGCCAACGCGCTCGAGGGGTACGAGCGGCTGATCCTGCTGGCGATGCTCGGCGACCAGTCGCTGTTCACCAGCGCCGACGGCATCGAGCGGGTCTGGGAGATCTCCGCCCCGCTGCTGGAATCGCCGCCGCCGGTCGAGTCGTACGAGCCCGGCACCTATGGGCCGGCCAGCGTGGACAAGCTGATCGCCCCGTACCGCTGGCACCTCAGGTAACGCGATCCTAGTGAAGTGAAGGATGGGCAGATGCTAGCGCCGCTCCGGCCCGGGAGTTCGCCCGGCCGGAGCCGGGGTAGCCTCAGTCTCGATATGCCTGCTGTCTCGTTCGTGGTTAACGGCTCGCTGGCCGGGGTCAGCGGGCGGTTCGTGCCGCTCTGCCGTGAGTTCGCGAAGCGGCACGGCTGGACGGCCGAGTTCCACGTCACCGACAAGGCCGAGGGCGGGGTCGCCGCGGCCAGGGGAGCGGCACTCGACGGCGCGGACCTGGTGGTGGCGGTCGGCGGTGACGGAACCGTCCGCGGCTGCGCCGAGGGGGTGGCGTCGACCGGCGTCCCGCTCGGGATCGTCCCGCATGGCACCGCGAACCTGCTGGCGCGGACGCTCGGCATCCCGAGCCATCCGCACACGGCGCTGAACATCGCGCTCGGCACCCCTGACTGCGTCGATCAGCGCATCGACCTCGCCATCGCCGACCGCGAGCCCTTCACGGCGATGGCGGGCATGGGACTCGACGCCGCCGTGGTCGCAGGGACGAAGCTCAAGCACCAACTCGGCTGGCTCGCCTACGCGATGTCCGGAGCGATCCACCTCGCGCTCCCGCCGACCCGGTTCACCATCAAGCTGGACGACGGCCCGCCTATTGAGCGGACGGCGAGGTCCGTGGTAGTCGGCAACTCCGGGCTGCTGCCCGGCGGGTTCAGCCTGCTGCCCGACGCCCGACTGGACGACGGGGTCCTTGACGTGGGCGTGCTGGCGCCGCACGGGCCCCTGGGCTGGCCGCGGGTGGCCACCCGGGTGCTGACCCACAGCCACTACCAGGACCGGATGCTCGAGCGGTTCCAGGCGCGCAGGGTGGAGATCACCTCGGCCGTCACGCTCCCCCGCGAGGTGGACGGCGAGGTCATTAGCCCCGGCCGCGCGCTCACGGTCACCCTCCAGCCGAGCGCGCTGACCGTCCGGATGCCCGGCCAGGCGCCGGGGTCCCTGACTGCACCCGAAATCAGCGGTGATATACCGGTATCGGCGTTAAATGCGAAAGCCGGTGAACGTGTCCGTGGGCGCGGAAGAGAGCCTGCTCGGCAAGGTCGGGCGGGTAACAGTTTCCATTCCGGAGAATGGCCCCGGCGAAGTGCTGCTCCCCGTTCGCGGCGGCAGCGAGGCGTTCGCCGCATGGTCCGATGACGCAATCCCCCGCCATTGCCGGGTCGTGGTGGTCGAATCGCTGTCGGCTCGTTCGGTCTTCGTCACGCCGGTCCCCTTGTAAACCTCATGCCGAGCCACTTCGGACAACGCCGGCAACCCCGACAGGCCCGATAAAGACTCGAGGAAGAGTCCATCATGTTGTTCTGGCACGTACCCGCCCCCAACGAGGCACTGCTCATTTCCGGTTCCAAGCGGGACAAGGAGGCGACGCAGTTCCGCATCGTCACCGGGCACGGCAGCTTCGTCTTGCCGGTGAAGCAGCGCGCGCGGATGCTGTCCCTGGCCCTGCGCGAGGCGGAAATCGTCGAGGAATGCATTACCAGTCAGGGCATCAGGCTCAACGTGCGCGCGGTCGCCGCATTCAAGGTCGGCGACGACCAGGCGTCGATCGCGAACGCCGCGCGTCGTTTCCTTTCCGAGCAGGACCGGATGGAGGTCCTCGTCGGCCGGGTTTTCGCCGGCCACCTGCGGTCGATCATCGGCGGGCTGACGGTGGAGCAGATCATCAGGGAGCGGGACCGGGTCGCCCAGGAGGTGAAGGACGGCAGCCACAGCGAGATGGAGAAGCTCGGCATCGTGGTGGACGCGCTTGAGATCCAGGAGATCGAGGACTCCTCCGGCTACATCAACAACCTGGCCGCGCCGCACGCGGCCGTGGTCGCCAGCCAGGCCAGGATCGCCAAGGCGGGGGCCGAGCTGGAGGCCGCCCAACGCGAGATTGAGGCCGCCGCGATGAAGGCGCAGTACGAGCGCGACATGGCGATCAAGCAGGCCGGCTACCGCGCGGAGACCGAGCAGGCCAGGGCGCGGGCCGCGCAGGCCGGACCGCTCGCGGAAGCGCAGGCCTCCCAGCAGGTCATCGCGGAGCAGACCGCGCTCGCCCAGCGGCAGGCCGAACTCGCCGCGCAGCGCCTGGAGGCGGAGGTCCGCCGTCCGGCCGACGCGGAGGCCTACCGCACGCGCACGATCGCCGAAGCCGAGGCGGACGCGTACCAGGCCCGGGCGGCGGCGCTGCGCCAGGGCAACCAGGAGCTGATCGCCGCTGACCGGCTCATGGAGAACCTGCCGGCGATCGTCGAGGCGGCGGCGCGCGGCCTGGCCGGAGCGAACCTCACCGTCCTCAACGGCACCCAGGGCGTCAGCGAAGTCGTCGCCGGCATCGTCGGGCAGGGCATGTCCATACTCGAACTGCTCAAGAACGCGGCGGCGAACGGCGGCGGGAGCAGCCCGTCGGCGGTGACGGGCCAGGTGACGGGCCAGGTGACGGAGGGCAGGGACCCGGCCGCGGCGCCGGGCGGCCCGGCCGACGTGAGCTAGTTTGAACTACCCCCTCGGGCCAGAGCTGGCCAAAGCACGGCGCGGGCATGGCAGGCTTGAAGGCATGGCAGAGCCTCTAACCCTGATGTCAGTGCACGCCCACCCCGACGATGAGGCGTCCGGGGGCGGGATTCTCGCCCACTACGCCGACCAGGGCGTCCGGACGGTCGTGGTCACGTGCACCAACGGCGAGTTCGGCGACGCGCCCGGCGGGATCAAGCCCGGCCAATCCGGCCACGACCCCGAGGCAGTAGCCCGGCAGCGCCTCACCGAGCTCGACGAGTCGGTGAAGATCCTCAAGGTCAGCGACCTTGAGACGCTCGGCTACCGCGATTCTGGCATGGAGGACTGGGACTACAAGAGCCAGCCCGAGGCCTTCTCCAACGTGCCGATCGGCATCGTGGCCGGCCGGATCGGCGACCTGATCACCAAGTACCGCCCGCAGGTGCTCGTCACCTACGACAACCAGGGCGCTTACCAGCACCCGGACCACGTGCACGCGAGCCTCGCCGCGCAGGCCGCGGCGAAGGAGACCGGCATCCCGGCCAAGGTCTACCTGTCGACGATGAAAAGCTCCAACTGGCGGAAGATCTGGGACGCGCTGCGCGAGGCCGGCGAGGAGGTGCCGAACTGGCAGGAAGACGAGGAGCGCACCCGCCGTTCCCTCGAGTCCGAGGCTCGGATCACCACCACGATCGACATCCGCCCGGTGCTTGCCCGCAAGCGCGCGGCGCTGTTCGCGCACGGCAGCCAGATCAACGACTCGTGGTTCAGCAAGATCCCGCCGGAGATCGCCGAGCAGGCGTTCGGCTACGAGTACTTCATCCGCGCGGTCGACGCGACCGGCGCGCCGATCCCGGAGGCCGATCTGTTCGCGGGACTGCGAACCGGGGCATAACCGGCAGGTGGGTGGCAGCGGTCCGGGCGAGCGACGCGGCGGCGATGAACACGCGGACACGGGTGGTGACGCCCGGGAAGCCGCCGTCGCCGCCCGGGTAGCCGCTGCCGACCGGGTAGCCGCTGCCGCGGCGGAGCTGTACGGGGCCGACCCGGAGACGTTCACCGACCACCGCAAGGCTCTTGTCGCGGCGGCGAAGGCGGCCGGCGACAAGAGCGCGGCCACGGCGATCGCGGCGCTGCGCAAACCCACCCGCGCGGCCTGGGTGGCCAACCGGCTTGCCCACACCGCCCTCGACGCCCCGGCCCGGCTGGCCACCATGGCCGCCGCGCTGCGCGCCGCCGAGCAGGAGAAGAACGGGCGGCGCCTGCGCGAGCTGTCGGCGGAGCGCGGGGCGCTGATCGACGCGCTCACGGCCGAGGCGCTCGCCGCCGCGAGCCTCGCTGACCCGCCGCCGAGCCTGCGCGATGAGGTCGCGGCCACGCTGACCGCCGCCCTGGCCGATCCAGAGACGGCCGCCGAGTTCGCCGCGGGCCGGCTCACCAAGGCGGCGCACTGGTCCGGGTTCGGCTTGGCCGACCTGACCCCTACATCCCCTCGGACCCGTTCAACCCGCCCGTCCCGGCAGCTTGGCGCTACGCGCCGCGAGCAGGACGACTCTGCCCCGCGCGCCGAACGGCGGGCGGGCGGCCCGCCCGATGAGGTCGCCGCGCGGCGCACGGCCCAGCAGCAGCGCGCGGCCCAGGAGGAGCGGCGCGCGGCGGAGGAGCGGCGCGCGGCCGAACTGCAGGAGCAACTGGCGCGGGAGGCAGCGGACCGTGCGGCCGAGCGGCGGAAGAATTACGAGGATATGGAACGGACGGTGGTCTCCGCCGTCAGCGCAGCCGCCGGGGCCGGGCTGGCGGAGGACCGGCTCGAGGCGGAGGTCCGCGAGCTCGAAGAACGTCTCACCAAGGCGCGGGAGGACCTGGCCGCCGCCCGCCGCCGCGCCCGTCACGCCGAAGCCGCCGAACGCCGCGCCCGCCAGGGGTTGGACCGGCTACCCCGCCCCTGAGCGGACCCACAGTCCGGACCTCATCCGTTTGGGATGACCAGCGAGACCCCGCGCGATGCGGTGGCGACGGCTTGACTGCGCGGGTGGCACCGGGTGTGATCGATATATGGGGATCTTTGCGGTGGACTTTTGCGGACTCGTCGTGTCTTACGGTGATCTGCGCAAGTGACATACTTTGTACGTTCGGCCGATGGCCGACGACAGCTTGGCGTGCACATTTCCGGTAACCCCTCGGGTCATCCCGTGTTCTTCCTGCACGGAACGCCGGGCAGTTGGGTGGGACCGGTCCCCCGAGGGCGGATCCTTTACGACCAAGGCATCAAGCTGATCAGCTTCGACCGGCCTGGCTACGGCCGCTCAGACCGGTTGCCGAGGCGGACGGTCGCCGACGTGGTGCCGGATGTGGTGGCCATCGCGGACTCGCTGGACATTGACCAGTTCGCCGTGCTCGGCCGGTCGGGCGGCGGGCCGCACGCGCTCGCCTGCGCCGCCCTGCTGCCCGGCCGGGTGACTCGGGCCTCCGCGCTGGTGAGCCTGGCACCCCCGGACGCCGCAGGGCTCAACTGGTTCGGCGGGATGACCGACTCCAACGTGGACGCGTACACCACGGCAGCAGCCGACCCTGAACTGCTCACCGCGCGCCTCGTGCAGGACGCGGCCAAGATCAAGGCCAACCCGACGAGCCACGTCGCCGACCTTGGCCTTGAGATGCCTGCCCCGGACCGACTGGTGGTGGCCGACGCAGGCATCCGCGCCATGCTGGCGCAAAACTTCGCCGAGGCGCTGCGCACGTCCGCGGACGGCTGGATCGACGACGTCCTGGCGTTCTCCTCGCCGTGGGGGTTCGACCTGTCCGCCATCGACGCCCCCGTGCTGTTGTGGCATGGCGAGGACGACGTCTTCTCACCGGTAGCGCACACTCAGTGGCTCGCCCGGCGCATCCCTACCGCGCACATGGAGATCAGGCCGGGCAGCGCGCACTTCGGCGCGCTCGAGGTGCTGCCCGACATCCTGTCCTGGCTCATCCGGCCAATGCCGGTGGCAACCTAAGGGCACAGGCATCGTGGATCTCGCAGGGCATCCCCCGGGAGATAACCGCCTCACGTGGGCTGGGGCTCCAGATCGCGGTTGAGCAGGTCCCATCTGCGGAGCGCGGCCAGGTTCGGGTGGTCATCGCCAAGCACCCGGGCCATCACGGCTGCCACCTGCTGCTGCAGCACCGTGGCATCGTCGGTTCTGCCGCTCGCGCGCAGCGTGACCGCCAGGTTGCTCTGGCAGGCCAGCGCATCCGGGTGCAGGTCGCCGAGGGTCTTGCGCAGCCGGGAGATCGTCTCGCGCTGGAGGTCCTCGGCGGCGCTGAAGTGCCCCATGTCATACAGGCAGTTCGACATGCTGATGGCGCAGGAGAGCGCATACGGGTGGTCCTCGCCGAGGTTCTCCCGCAGCGACCGGAACGTCGACTCGGCCAAGATCATCGCCTCCCGCAGAGAGCCGACGCCGCGCAGATAGGTGGAGATGTTGTTCGCGGCCGCCAGCGTGAACGGGTGCTTGCCGCCGAGCGTCCGCTGGTAGATCTCGTGCACCTCGGACGCGACGGTGTGGGCGGACTCCTTGTCCTCGCGTGCGGACAGGTCGCAAGCCAGGTTCAGCTGGCAGGCAAGGGCGTCCGGGTGCTCGGGCGCGTAGTTCTGCACATACCTTTGCCGGGTCTCCTGGGTGAGCCGGTAGGCCTCCTCGATCTCGCCCATCTTGCGGAGCGACACCGCAAGGCTCTTCGCGGTCCGCAGCGTGTCGACGACATCCTCGCCGAGGACGGTGCGGTACCGCGAGTAGGTCTCGCGGAGCAGTTCCGTCGAACCCGCGAAGTCGCCCGCCTCGCGCATGTCGCGGGCCAGCATCGAGGCGGAGTGCAGCGAGTACGGGTGGTTGGGGCCGAGGACGGACTGCCGCCGGTTCAGCGTGTCCTGGTCGAGTTGGAGCGCCTGGAAGCAGTCGCCAACCAGCCGTAGGTCGATCGCGAGGTTGTTGGCGACGGACAGGGTGGTCGGCTCGTCGTCTCCGAAGAGCTCCTTGAACCGGTCGTAGGTCTGCTGGTCCATCTCAAGCGCCTGCCGGAACTCGCCAAGCCCGCGCAGGTCGCCCGCTATCGAGCCGGCGGTCTGCAGGGTGTGCGGGTGGTAGTCCGACAGCACCGCCTGCTGCTTGGCGAGGATAGCGGTGTCCTCGGTGAGCGCCTCGGCGTACCGCCCCTGCGAGCGGAGCACGTTGGCCACGTGGAAACGGAGGTACAGGGTCTGCCGGTCGTCGGGCCCGAGCCGCTGCCGCCACTGCTCCTCGAGCCGGTGCCCGAATTGCAGCGCTGCCTCGTACTCGCCGCGCTTCCACAAGTAGCGCACCCGGTCAATGAGCAGTTGCCTGGTCTCCTCCTCGTCGCAGCGGTACGCCTCAGAAGGTCCCAGGTGCGGCCAGATCCAGTCGTAGCGGCCCCAGTTCTCCGGGTCGTCGGTATCGCCCTGCCTGGGGCGCGCGCCGATGAGGATGCGGTGCACCTCGTGCATCGCGTTCTCCCGTTCGGACTGGGTCTCCATCTGGCTGCGGATGACCGCCTGGATAAGCCGGTGCACCTGGATGGAGTTGCTGCCGCGGTCGACCTTGGCCAGTGAGTAGCGCGCGATCTCCCTGATCAGCTGGCCGAGGATGATCCGCTCCTTCAGCCGCGGGTCGAGCTCCACCAGAGAGCTGATCATCTGGTCGCTGTAGAGCAGGGAGAGCGAGATCGGCTCGGGCGCGAAGAAGGCGGACAGCTGGAGCAGCCGGGCTGCCGCCGGGGACTGCTCCTTCAGCCGGTCGAACGCAAGCCGCCAGGTCACCGCCACCGGCGTCGGGTAGTCGATCGGCTGGCTCAGCGCGAGCACGGCGGCGGACTGGGTGACCAGCTGCGTCACATACTCAGACGCGGGCGTCCCCGTCTCGGCGAGCCAGGCGCCGGCCTGCTCAATGGCGAGCGGCAGGTCACCGAGCGCCTCGGCGACCATGTCGGCATCCTCATCGGTCAGCGTGGGGACACGGCGCTGCAGGTGCTCAAGCGACTCCTGCCTGGTGAACACGTCGATCTCAAGCGGCTCGGCCACCCTCGACCACGCCGGGTTGCGCGACGTCACCAGGACGTGGCCTGGCCCGCCGGGGAAGTGCGCCTCCAGGTCGCCGGGCTCGTTGGCGTTGTCGAAGATGAGCAGCCAGCGGGTGTAGGGGCTGCCCCGGCGCAGCGCCTCGCTGGCCGACGGCGGCAGCATCGGTCATGCTGTCGCTGACCCGCAGGCCCAGTCGCGTTGCCAGCTCGGCGAAGGCCGGGTTGACAAGTTCCTGCTGCTCGGAGGAGACCCACCAGACGACGTCGTAGTCGGCCATGTACCGGTGCGCGTACTCGAGGGCCACCTGGGTCTTGCCGACACCGCCGTAGCCGTAGAGGGCCAGCGGCAGCACGACTGCCTTGCTTGACCCGGCGAGCTGATCACGGAGCCGCTCAAGCACGTCGTTGCGCCCGGTGAACGTCGCGTTCCTTGTCGGCACGTTCCACACCGGCGGGATGGTGCGCGGGTAGCGCGGCTCGCGCGGGACCGGATCGGCGGCGTGGTCGGTCAGCCTCGGCTGACGGCCAAGCGCCTTGAGGATCTCCTCGGCCGCCTGGGCGGCATCACGCCTGGTCAGATCGACCACCGTGCGCTCAGCGAACGGCTCGGTCATCCTTACCTCGCCGACGACGCGGACCGGGATGAGCCGCCGGTTGATGCCGGCCGGGTCGGCGACCGCCATCGCCTCCCGCACGCCGAGCGCCTGGGGGGAGCGCAGGTAGGCGGCCGACACGATGGCGACGGTCCGGCTGGCCGCGTCAGCGGCGCGCGCCGCCTCGTCCTTCGCATTGCTGCCGGCGGGCGCGCTGGCCGATTGCTGCCTGACCCGGAACCCCGCCTGGACGAGCACGGCCGCGATCCAGTCGGCCCACATCCGGTCCTCGGTGACGTAGCTGAGGTAGATGTCGGCGGGCGGCGGCAGCCTGCGGCGGGTGAAGGCATCCCGGTACTGCAGCCGGGTCCCCTCGTCCAGCGGCGGCAGCGCGGTGACCTGTGCCTTCCGTGATCACCGAGGCCAGCCGCTCGAATGAGGCAAGCAGCGAAAGCGGCGATCCCGGGCTGTCGCCGAAGGCCGCGAGCGACTCCTCGAAGGCGTAGAACGGCTGGTACGGGATCTCTACGGAGGCCCAGTAGGCGTTCGCCTCCTCTTCGGTCATTCCCTTGGGGAAGTGATCGAACCGTCGCCCTGGCCAGCCCTCGACCCGACGTCGAGCTTCTCCTTCTCCGCGTCGTCGATCCGCATCGGGACCGGCAGGATCCTGATATTCCTGTCGTGGTAGCGCTGATCGACGCTGCGCGCGACGGCAGACGCGCCGTCGATCGACTGGTCGCTCAGCGTGAAGCAGTCCACCAGGATGTCCGGCAGGTGCACGGTGCAGATGTCGGCGATGTCCGACAGCCCGGTCCTGCTGTCGATGAGCGTGTAGTCGTAGTTCGCCTTCATGTTGGCGCGCAGCGCGTCGAAGAACTGCCCGCCGCCGAGCCGCTCGTAGAAGTTGTCCCAGTCGACCGAGGCGACGGCGGAGGAGTAGTCACGGTTCTGCCGTCCGGCGGAGACGAAGTCCAGCGTCCCGCCGCCGGGGAAGTCCGGCCAGTTCACCGAGATCGCGTGCCGCAGAATCTGCGCGTACGCGCAGGTGCCAGTCGCCCGGCCGGTCCTCCTCGCTGGTGGCCGCCCAGGCGTAGTCGTTGATCAGATCGATGACGCCGGGCGTCAGCGGTGATCTTCGCCGGGTCGAGGAAGGGGTGGAAGTACTTGTGCAGCCCGGGCGAGTCGAGGTCCCAGTCCACCACGAGCACCTTGAGCCCGTTGCTGGCGAGGATCCAGGCGACGTTCGCCAGGGCCATCGTCCGCCCCGTGCCGCCCTTGTAGGAGTAGAAGGTGACGATCTTGCCTTCAGCCATCGGAGCGCTCCAAGGGGGTGGGCGGGTCCGCCACGAATTCGCTGAGCCTGGGCCGCTCGAGCACCGGCCCGGCCGGCGGGTAGGCCTGCGCACGCCGCAGGTACTGCTTGACCGCCGTCAGGATCAGCTTGGGCAGCACCATGCTGAACTCGTCGAGGGTGGGCACGCCGTGCACGGCCCGCGAGGAAGTCACTCTGACCTCGGCGAGCTTGCGCGCGATGGTGGTGTCGAGCGCGACCCGGAGCTTCCCCTCCGCCTCCGGGCTCTCACCCTCGCGGTTCCAGGGGACCACCGCTTGCACCCACGGCGTGTCGAGCGCGTCGAGTTGCTGCAGCAGTTGCTGACAGCGCGGCAGCAGCAGCGCCCAGGGGTCGATGATCAGGATCTGCGGCCCGGACGGCGGCCCGCTGGTCAGCAGCTCCGCCTCGTGCTGGAAGAGGTCGCCGACCTCCACCCGGTACCCGAGGCCGCGGGCTAGGGCGGCGGCATGGTCCGCGATCGGGCGGTGCACCGAGTCCGAACCGTAGGGGTTCCAGTCGCGCGCCGTCTGACCATAGGGGGCGGCGTCCATCCGGCCGTCCGGCAGCGCGTCCGCGTGCGGGGCGACGATCGTGATGCGCAGCCGCTGATCGCTTGACATGCCCAGGCCCTCCTCACCGAAGGCGCTCTCCAGCGAGTCATAATCGGTGACCAGCCCCTCCTTGACCCGGGAGCGCTCGGCCACCTGCACTATCCGCTGGGCCAGCGCGTACACCGCGTCGTCGTAGGCGTCCTTGAACCGGGAGAGCTTGATGAGCCCGTAGAAGCCGTTCGCCTGGTACGCGTCGCTGTCGTAGTTGAGCTGGATCGACTGCGCTGCCGCCGGGAGTTGGCGGGTCTCCACCGGCACCCAGACCGCGGGGATGATCGTCTCGACGGGGCCGGTCACCCGTGCGGCGTGGTTGAGCGCCCGGCTGGTGAAGTAGTACCATTCCTTGCCGCAATGCTCGCTGGTGAAGAAGCGCTTGGAATAGAGCGGCACGAAGACGCGGCAGGTCGCCAACGCGTGGACGAGTTCTGTCGGCCAGTCGTCACCGGGCTGCAGTCCCCGGTCCATGAAGCCCGGATTCGCGCCCCGCGGGATGTCGGTCAGCTGCATGATGTGCCTGCTGAGGTCCTTGAATAGCGTGGCCACCCACAAGTCGGGATCATCAGAATCGCCCGAATCGACGCGGGGGGTGTGCGCGTAGCTGAGGAAAAAATACGGCGGCACTGTGCTGGCAGGCACAAATCCCCTGTACACCCAGCCTCCCCTTCCAGCCGAGGCGGCAGGCATTGCAGCGTATATAGGATTTTTTACTATAAGTGACGCATCCGGATTTGCAAAGACTCTAACCGGTCTTGCAAATTGCGCTAGGTCCGGTTCTCAAGCATCCATTTAGTAGCATGGTCAACAACAGCGCTGAATGGCATCAAGCGACTCAAGGCTTCCCCTGCGTAACCCAGCCTGGTACCTCGGGTACTGGCAAGTCGCCGGCCTGCGTCTGCGTTTATGACTTTTGCCGCTGCTGCCAGGCCTCGCGGCGCTCCTGCGCCCACCGCTTGGCTGCCTCGGCGGCGGCATCGTCCACTGGCTCGTCGAGCCAGGGCTCGACGGTGGCGCGCATCCGGGCCACGAAGCGGGCTCCGAGGTCCGTCAGCGCGCCGGAGCCGGCCAACGTCTCGATCGCCTCGGCGGTGAGCACACGCCACCGG
Organism: uncultured Actinomycetota bacterium; assembly: GCA_963778435.1. Lineage (GTDB taxonomy): Bacteria > Actinomycetota > Actinomycetes > Streptosporangiales > Streptosporangiaceae > Trebonia. The sequence continues at coordinate 110,981 of CAVZUX010000030.1, read as the reverse complement.
GCGAACCGCTCGGCCGCCGTGTTCGCGTCGGCACCGTCCGCGCGGTTCCTGCGGGCGCGCCAGTAATCGGTCACGCCGATGTGCGCGTAGGCGCCCTGCAGAAGGGCGGGGAGCGGGCGCGGGTCGTCGCGCCATGGCGCGTAGAAGAGCCGCCGGTCGGTCGGGTCGTAGAGCTCGAACAGGTCGATCACCGCTCCCAGCTTCACGTGCTGGAACTCGTGGATGAGCAACTGGGCCAGGGTCTCACCGTCTGCTGGGAGAGCAACCCCGACCGCGCCGAATGCCTGCCTGGCGGCGGCGCTGATATCCCGGCCCTCCGGCCCGCTGGCCAGCGGCATGAGAGCGGAGAGGCCAGCCTCGATCCCGGCGCCGTAGACCGGGTACTCCGACTCGATCAACTGCCAGGCAGCCTCAAACCGCGCCTGCCAGTGCCCGGCGTCCGCCTCGGTGAGGCGGGGCGCGGCTGGCCACTGGTGGCAGTCCCGGTAGGGGTCGGTGTCCTCCAGTCGGACCGCGAACGCCCCGGATCGCAGCTCACGGACTGGCTGCCAGTCCAACTCGGGGTCGGCGTCATTGAGGTGGACGTCCCACTTGCCAGATATGGTGCGCACCTGGAAGGCGCCGCCGCCGATGGTGATCTCGGCGGTCCGCGACTCCCCCACCCGCAGCCTGCCGAGCGTGGGCAGGTGGACGTGACCCTGGCTGACCGGAACCGTCACCTCTACGGGCGCGCCCGCCCTGATGGCTGCGGCGGCGGCGATCGCCGCGAGGTGGTCCGCCTCGGCTGGCAGCGTGGCGGTGCCGCCATCCCGCAGGCAGTGCTCCGCCCAGGCCTGCACGTACGGGTGCGCGAGCACCTCGTCGAGCTCGGCGGGGTGCTCCTTCCCCAGCCGACCGAGCAGCGCCCAGCCAGCCAGGAAAAGATCGTCTGCGCCCGCCCGCGCCCGGACGCGGAGCAGTTGCAACAGCTTGCGACGCTCCCTTCGCAGCGCGTTGATCAGCTGCGCCACCGAGTTGCCGTCGCCGAACCCGGACGCGAGCGCGTCGAACTGGACGTCCGTCAGCTGGCGCGCCGACGACCGCTGTGTGCCCCCTGCCTGACTCTGCGCCGACGCAGTCCCCGTCACGTCAGTCCCCGTCGAGGCGCTGGGCGCGGGGATAAGCCGCGCTTGCACGTGATTAATGATCTTCTTCAGATCGGCACAGTAAACCGATGGGTTATCGAAATCGCTTCCGGTCTTGTAGCGGTGGGCGTAGAGCCCGCCGCCACAACTGGCGACGACCGGGCACTGACGGCAGGTGCCGCTCAGCCCGTCGGCGCCGAGCTGCCTCGCCCTGATCGCGGGGTGCCCGGCCGCCTCGCTGAGCTGGCTGCTGAAGATGTCGAACCCGGTGGCCGGCGCGCCGTCGTAGGCGACCTTGATCGAGTCGGCCTGCTCGATCGTGCCATCCGTCTCGATAACGGCCACGTCGCTCGCCTCGAGCCCGAGCGACTCGGTGAGAGAGGTGGCGCCGCGTGAGGTCCTGATGATCGACTCGAACATCCGCACCGGCACCCGCTCGGCATCGGAAAGCCACCGGTCGAATACCGCCGCGAGCCAGTCCGCGTACGGCGTCCCCGTGCCGACTCCGGGCGGCGGGGTGTCATGGGTGCCGTGCGGTAGCAGAAAATCCACGGCCGGCGGACCGAGAGCCGCCAGCGCGTCATAAGTCGCTACCGGGTCGTTGCTGACGTCGATGGTGCACAGCAGCCCCGCGTAGAGGTCACGGTACCGGTCGGTCCGCAGCAGGCCGACCGCGCGGATCACCTGGTCGTAGCTGCTCCGGCCGTCCCGGTAGCGGCGGTGCAGGTCGTTACCTGCCCGGTCGCCGTCAAGTGAGACCCCGACCTTGACGCCCGCGTCGCGGAAAACCTCGCAGAACTCCTCGTCAAGCCGTACGCCGTTGGTGTGAATCCGCAGATCGAGAGCGCAGACCGGGGTGATGGCGCGGCGCAGTTGCCAGGCGATCTCGCCCAGCCGGGCGGCGCCAGCCAACAGCGGCTCTCCGCCGTGCAGGATGACGCGCACCTCGGCCAGGCCATGGTACCGAGCGTGTTCGGCGATTCGATCGCCTGCCTTCGCGACCGTTGCGCTCGGGATTACCTTCGGGCGTCCTCGCCAGCTGCTATCCGCATGCTCGTAGATGTAGCAGTGGTCACATGCCAGATCGCAGCGGCTGTGGACCTTCAGGACAAACTGCCGGAAGGGCAGGGTGCTTCCGGTATCAGCCAACGCAGGCTTAAATCGAAGAATTGAAGGCGGAGACCTGCGTGGCCGTTTCATCGCCGTCGTTGCCGATGCGACGCATAATGCGTGAATATTCCTCTGCGTCGATGTTCAGGTCGAAATCGAACGACAGGGCACGATCGTCTGACATGTCAGACGTGGCAATGGCTTGTGCCGTTGTAGCAGCCATGTGCACCGGCTCTCTTTGCGGTGCCGGCGGAACTGCCGCCGACACGATCCGTAACCGAAATGAACTATCTGTCATGCAACAGTCAGTGATTGTTGCCGAGCCTACCCCAGCTCAGCGGACAGCGTGGAATGGCTGACCAGTCACGAAGGGAAATGTTGGCAGGGAATCAGACTGTCCGCAATGACAAGTGCGCAAGTTACCAAAGGAAAAGCTTTCGCTAGGGATGAGCTGCGGTAATGCCGTGCTCCCTGAGGAACGTGGTGTTCCGCTCATCGAGAGCGGCGTATGCGGCGTTCTCCTCGGTCGCGTACTCGATGGAGCCGACCAGGTTGCCTCGGGGGTCGGTCTCGGCGCGGTAGACGACCGTGGCGTTGCCTTCGAGGATGGGGTGCCAGGCGCCGTCGCGGACCCGGATCGAGGCGGCGGCGACGCCACCCGCGTTGCGGACGATAAGGCGCTGTGCCGGATCCAGCCCGGTCAGCTTCGAGTAGGCCGCCCTGGAGGCGACCACGCCCGAGCCGCAGGACGGTGTCAGGCCCGCGCCGCGCTCGAAGGTGCGGACGAAGACCTCCGGCGCACCGGAATCGTACCGGGCTTGTGCCACGGCTGAGGCTTTCGAAGCGTCGGGGACGCCGGAATTCGGGTCGTTGAGGGGTTGCAGGAAGGAGACGTTGGCGCCCTCAGGGAAGACCTCGTCAGCGCGCTTGCCCAGCTCGATCAGGTCCGGCTCGTAGTACGCGTCGACGACGGAGATCACGTGCGGGTTGGGCACGGTCACCGCGGTGAAGCCCTCGAACGGGGCGGGCAGCTCGGCGTCGTCGAAGTTCAGCGGGGGCAGTTCGAGCACCACCTGGCGGACACCGTCGGCGGTCGACGGCGCGCTGCGCACCGTGTAGTCCCTGCCGCCGCTGGCGACGACCTCGGTGTCCGTGCCGCGCAGGTCGAGGATCAGCCGTCCGAGGCCCCGCATCCCGTTGCCGCAAAACTCGGCGGACGAGCCATCGGGGTTGAAGAACCACGCCTGGGCGTTCGGGCCGGTCGGGTCGTAGAGGTAGATGCCGTCGCTGCCGCCCGTCCACGAGTCCCGGTCGCAGACCTTGCGCACGAACGCGCGCAAGTCGGCATCGGACGCCCACGCGCTGGGCGTCGCCTCAAGCGCGAAGATCTCGTTGAGTGACCCGTGGGTCTTCACCAGTCGCATCGCCACCGAGTCTACCGATCAATGGACGGTGGACTCGGAGCACGGGACCGTTCAGCACGACCTTGATGTGGACCTTGATCTGGTTCTTCGGCCGGTTACATGCCGAAGGCGGGGTAGGTGGAGAACCGGGCGCCAGCGGCGTAGTTGCGGACTGCCACGCGGGCGCGGTCGATCATGTTCGCCGGGAGCTCGGCCAGCGGGTACCAGCCGAAGTCGCTGTAGCTCCTGGTGCCTGCGAGCCTCGCGGTCGCGCCGACGTTGCGGGGGGCGAGGGCGTCGCCGGGGCGGTCCCAGCCGTCTGCGGTCAGGAAGAACGCCATCCGGCCGTGCCCGGAGACGTCGTGCATCACGTGCGCGAGCGACACGCGGGCGGGATCGAGCGCGATCCCCACCTGGGCCGCCGCAACCCGGACCGCGGCCTCCACGAGAGTCTCGCGCTCGGCCAGGCGGCCGGACGGCGGCTCGTAGGCCCCGTCGCCGTACCCGGTGTTCGCGCGCCTGCCGAGCAGCAGGTCGCCGTCGCTGAGCAACAGCAGATGCACATCGACGATCAGCTGAAACTGACGATTGTTCCTGGCCGTCTCGGCGGCCAGCGGCTGCATCAGGGTATTGGTCATGACTTGATGTCCTGCCCAGCTTGCCATCGTGTTTCCCCGGTCCCCGCGGTGCGGCTCGCCAACCTGGCTTGCCACTCCCCCGGGACAGGAAACGTACTCCAGAGTGGCTGTGGATCACCATGTGCGTAACCGGTGGGTAACTGCCCCTGGCCTGTGGAACACCGCCCGTTTAACGCCTGCCTGCTGTGGACATCCGGCGCTGGTTAGCCCGCGCATGCTTGGGGAATGCGCTGGGACGGTTCGGCGGCGGCTGTGGACGACCCGGCCACGTAAAATTCTTGAGTCAGAGTTGGCGCTGGCCCTGCTCGCGGATCTTCACGGTCTCCTCGTAGATCCTGAAGACCACCATGAACGCCTCAAGAATCACTCGGTACACGCCGAGCATCAGCAGTACGAAGATCGGCTCGATCACGATCAGCACGAACAGGCCGGCGGCCGTCCCGCCGGTCCGGAAGCTGATGACGAGGATGACCAGGGCCAGGAGCGCCGTCCACAGGGTGGACAGGACGTAGAGCACCTTGATGATCTTGGGCGTGACCATCGAGGTGAAGCCGAAGTCGAACAGCGAGCCGATGAACCCCCGCTCGCCCGCGGCCTTCTGCTTGCCGGGGCTGGGACGGCCGCCCGGCATGCCGGGCACCGCCTGCCACTGGGTCGGCTGGGGGCCGGGCTGTCCCTGCGGCTGGTATTGCTGCGCCTGACCCGCGTACGGCTGATCCTGGCCCGCGTAGGTCTGGTCCTGGCCGGCATAGGTCTGGTCCGGGCCGACGTATGACTGCTCTTGGCCGTAAGCCTTCGCCTGCTCTTGCCCGTACGCCTGCCCCTGCTCCTGTCCGGCGTAGCCGGGCTGCGGTGAGGGCGGAGGCGGCGGAGGCGGCGGAGGCGGCGGCGCGTAGCCGCCCTGGGCGAGCGGCTGCTGCGGATAACCGTACGCGTCCTGCTGGGCGGCGGGGGGCGGCGTGAAGGTGGGCTGCGGCCAGGCCGGGCGGGCCTGGGTCTGCTCCTGTCCGGCGGGCGTCCAGGATGGTTCTTGCGGTTGTCCAGCCATTGCGTGCTCCCGGGGGTTGGCCACTGGCGTGGTAGGGGACGGGCATCGCGCTTTGTTCACGTTATCCTGCCAGACACTTGTTCGGGGGCGATGCGCCCCGCAGCCGCCAGCCTGGGCGTTCCCGCAGGCGATAGCTGGCGGATAATGGCGGACATGAGCGATCTTCCCGGCGACGCCGGCGATGACGGCGGTGCCACCGGCGATCACGACGGCGCGCGCGGCCGGACGTTCCTGGTCACCGGGGGCAACACCGGGATCGGCCGGGCGACGGCCACCGCGCTCGCGCGCCGCGGCGGACGGGTGTACGTCGCGTGCCGGTCGGCCGCGGCCGGCGAGGCGGCGGTCTCGGCCATCAAGGCGGAAACGGGATCGGCGACGGTCTGGCTGCTCCCCCTCGACCTGGCGTCGCTGGCGTCGGCCCGGTCCTGCGCGGCACATTTCCTGGCCCTTGACGAGCCGCTGCACGTGCTCGTGAACAACGCCGGGGTGGGCGGGCAGCGGGGCCTGACCGCCGACGGGTTCGAGGTGCACTTCGGCGTGAACCACCTCGGGCACTTCACGCTGACCATGCTGCTGCTTGACCGGCTGAAGGCCAGCGGCCCGGGTGCCCGTGTGGTGAACGTGTCGAGCGATGTGCACTACTCCGCGCCCGGCATCGACTTCGACGCGGTGCGCAGGCGGACGCGGAGCATGGCCGGGATGCGCGAGTACGCGGTCTCCAAGCTGAGCAACGTGCTGTTCAGCCAGGAGCTCGCCCGACGGCTCGGCCGGGCTGGCGACGACGTTACCTCGTATGCGCTGCACCCGGGCGTCGTCGCGTCCGACATCTGGCGCCGCATACCGCAGCCCGCGCGGTCGCTGATCACCCGCCGGATGCTGACGACCGAGCTGGGCGCGGTCACGTCACTGTACTGCGCGACCTCTCCCGCGGTCGCGACGGAGAGCGGCCGCTACTACAACAAGTGCGCCGTTGCGGAACCGAACCAGGCCGCCACGCCAGAGCTCGCCGAGTTGCTCTGGAACCACAGCGCCGAGTGGACCGGGGTGGGCTGACTTGCGTTTGACCGCGCCTACGTCGTGACAAGCTGTGGTTATGGATCTTCCGGTGATGCCGCCCGTGGCGCCGATGCTGGCCAAGCCGGTGGACGCGATCCCGTCTGGGGACTTCCTCTTCGAGCCCAAGTGGGACGGCTTCCGGTCCATCGTCTTCCGCGACCGCGATGAGGTGGAGATCGGCAGCAGGAACGAGCGGCCGATGACCCGCTACTTCCCCGAGCTGGTGACCGCCTTCCTGTCCGAGCTGCCGGCGCCGGTGCGTCATCGACGGGGAGATCGTGCTGCCGGACTGGGCCGCCGGGCCGACTGGACTTCGAGGCCCTGCAACTGCGACTGCACCCGGCCGCGAGCCGGGTAAGGCTGCTAGCGGCGCAGACGCCGGCCCATTTCGTCGCGTTCGACCTGCTGGCGCTGGACTCGGTTGACTACAGGCAGCGCCCGTTCGCCGAGCGCCGCGCCGCGCTCGAGGAGGCGCTGGCCGACGCCGCCTCGCCGGTCCACCTGACGCCCGCGACGGCGGACGAAGAGACAGCCGCACAGTGGTTCAGCCAGTTTGAGGGGGCGGGGCTTGACGGTCTGATCGCGAAGCCACGGTCCGTTCCATATGAGCCTGACAAGCGCCTGATGTTCAAGATCAAGCATGACCGGACGGCGGACTGCGTGGTGGCCGGGTATCGGCCGCATAAGAGCGGCCCCGACGCGGTCGGGTCGCTGCTGCTCGGTCTGTACCGGGACTCGGGTGAGCTGGCGAGCGTGGGCGTGATCGGCGCGTTCCCGATGGCGGTGCGGCGGTCGCTGATGGCCGAGTTGCAGCCGCTGGTGACGACGTTCGACGGTCATCCGTGGAACTGGGCGTCGTCGTCGTCGTCGACCGACGGCGGCGGGACGCGGACGCCGCGCAGCTCCGAGTACAGCCGGTGGAACGTCGGCAAGGACCTGTCCTTCGTACCGCTGCGCCCGGAACGCGTGGTCGAAGTGCGGTACGACCACATGGAGGGGCCGCGCTTCCGGCACACCGCGCAGTTTGCCCGCTGGCGCCCGGACCGCTCTCCCAGGTCCTGCACGTACGAGCAGCTAGCGGAGCCCACCAGCTTTAGCCTGTCGGAAATTCTGAAGCAAAATCAGTGAGTCTGAACGGACCGGGGTGACTGCGGTGGCGGATAAGAAGATCGTCGTCGAGGTGGCGGGGCGCTCGGTGGGTGTTTCCCACCCGGACAAGGTGTACTTCCCGCGCACCGGGCACACCAAGCTCGACCTGGTCAAGTACTACCTGGCGGTCGCCGACGGGGCGCTTCGCGGAGTGGCCGGCCGGCCGATGGCGCTCAAGCGGTTCGTGAACGGCGCGGAGGCCGAGCCGTTCTTCCAGAAGCGGGCGCCGAGCTCGCGGCCGGACTGGATCTCGACCGCGCAGCTGAGCTTCCCGTCCGGGCGGACGGCGGACGAGGTGGTGCTGACCGACGCGGCGGGGCTGGTGTGGGTGGCCAACCTCGGGTGCATCGACCTGAACCCGCATCCGGTGCTGGCGACGGACCTCGACCACCCGGATGAGCTGCGGGTGGACCTGGACCCGGTGCCCGGAATCGAGTGGCCGCAGATCGTGTCGGTGGCGCTGGTGGCGCGGGAGGTGCTCGCCGATTACGGCCTGACCGGCTGGGCGAAGACCTCGGGGTCGCGTGGCATGCACGTCTACGCGCGGATCTCGCCCCGCTGGTCCTTCAGCGACGTGCGCCGCTGCGCAGTGGCGGTGGCCCGGGAGATCGAGCGGCGCGCACCGGAACTGGCGACGTCGAAGTGGTGGAAGGAGGAGCGGCACGGTGTCTTCGTCGACTATAACCAGAACGCCAAGGACCGCACGGTGGCCTCGGCCTACTCCGTCCGACCGTTGCCAGACGCGCGGGTCTCCACGCCGCTGACCTGGGACGAGGTTCCCGGTTGCGATCCTTCGCGGTTCACCATCGACACGGTGCCCGCGCGGTTCGCGTCCGTGGGCGACCCGTGGGCGGGCATGAACGACGCCGTCGGCTCGCTCGAGTCGCTGCTCGAGCTGGCCGCCCGCGACGAGGCCGCCGGACTGCCCGACGCGCCCTGGCCGCCGAATTACGAGAAGCAGGCGGGCGAGGCGCCGCGCGTCCAGCCGTCAAAGCGCCGCACTGCCGGCAAGCTGGCGCAGCAGCGATGATGCTGGCGCCGAGACGGCTTCCGACGATGGCCCGGCGCCGAGCCCCACCGGCCGCCGCAAGTCGACCAAGCCGCTGATCGAGATCGCCCGGGCCGAGACCAAGGCCGAGGCGATGGACGGCCTGGAGCGATGGAAGGAACGGCACGGCGACGTCTGGCCGCTGCTGCACCCCGCCGACGTGCTGGTCGACTCGATGCGCGGCCGCAGCTCCACCTGGACCAGGATCCGCCTGAACCTGGAGCACGTCCCGGCCGGCCAGCGTCCTCCCCAGGAACCGCTCGAGGTCGATTACGACCCTGGGCCGGTTTCCAGCCGCCGGGTAACAGGGCGTGAAAATTCGTCATGTGGCTGTAACACCCGCCGGGGTTGGCGCAGTTATTGTGCTGGGATGCTGATCTCCCCGCATGAGCAGGAACGGCTGCTCATCCACGTGGCGGCCGGACTCGCCCGGGAACGCAGGGCACGCGGGCTGAGGCTGAACTACCCTGAGGCGGTCGCCCTGATCACGTCATTCCTGCTGGAGGGCGCCCGCGACGGGCGACCCGTCGTCGAGCTGATGGCCACCGGCCGAACCGTGCTCACCAGGGAAGACGTGATGGACGGGGTGCCGGAGATGCTGACCGAGGTCCAGGTCGAGGCGACCTTCCCCGACGGCACCAAGCTCGTCACCGTGCACGAGCCGATCCCGTGATCCCCGGCGAGATCCTACCGGGCGAGGGGCCGGTCACGCTGAACGCCGGGCGGCCTGTGCTGACTCTGGTTGTCGCGAACACCGGCGACCGGCCGGTCCAGGTCGGGTCGCACTTCCACTTCGCGCAGGCCAACGCGGCGCTGCGGTTCGACCGGGATCTTGCGTGGGGCTGCCGGCTGAACGTCCCGGCCGGCACCGCGGTGCGGTTCGAGCCGGGCGTCGAGCGCGAGGTCTCGCTGGTTCCGCTGGCCGGCCGGCGCGTGGTTCCCGGCCTGCAGATCGGCGGCCCGCGGCTGGCCGGTTCTGCTGCGGATCCTGGTGCGGAGGAGCCTGGTGAGTGAGCTCAGCCGCGAGCGGTACGCGCTGCTGTACGGGCCGACTGCGGGCGACCGGATCAGGCTGGCCGACACCTCGCTGCTCATCGAGGTCGAGCGGGACCTGTGCGCCGGGGGCGACGAGGCGGTGTTCGGCGGCGGCAAGGTGATCCGCGAGTCGATGGGCCAGGCGGTCGCCAGCCGGGCCGAGGGCACGCCCGACCTGGTCATCACCGGCGCGGTCATCCTCGACCACTGGGGCATCGTCAAGGCCGACGTCGGCGTCCGCGACGGCCGGATCGCCGCGATCGGCAAGGCCGGCAACCCCGACATCATGGACGGCGTCCACCCGGACCTGGTGATCGGCCCGTCCACCGAGGTGATGGCGGGCAACGGGCTGATCCTCACCGCCGGCGGCATCGACTGCCACGTCCACATGATCTCGCCGCGCAGCTCCCCGAGGCGCTCGGCGCCGGGATCACGACGCTGATCGGCGGCGGCACCGGCCCGGCCGAAGGCACCAAGGCGACCACGGTCACCCCCGGCGCCTGGAACCTGGCGCGGATGCTCGAGGCCACCGACGCCTGGCCGGTCAACATCGTGCTGCTCGGCAAGGGCAACACGGTCTCCGACGAGGCGCTGTGGGAGCAGCTGCGGGCCGGCGCGGCCGGGTTCAAGCTGCACGAGGACTGGGGCACGACCCCGGCCGCGATCGACGCCTGCCTGCGGGTCGCTGACGGCCGCCGGGGTGCAGACCGCGATCCACACCGACACGCTGAACGAGGCCGGGTTCGTCGAGGACACGCTCGCCGCGATCGCGGGCCGGCCGATCCACGCCTACCACACCGAGGGCGCGGGCGGCGGGCACGCGCCGGACATCATCACGGTGGCCGCGCAGCCGAACGTGCTGCCCTCGTCGACCAACCCGACCCGGCCGCACACGGTCAACACGGTCGACGAGCACCTCGACATGCTCATGGTCTGCCACCACCTGAACCCCGCCGTCCCCGAGGACCTGGCGTTCGCCGAGTCGCGGATCCGCCCCTCGACGATCGCGGCCGAGGACATCCTGCACGACATGGGCGCGATCTCCATGATCGGCTCGGACTCCCAGGCGATGGGCCGGATCGGCGAGGTCGTGCTCCGCACCTGGCAGACCGCGCACGTGATGAAGGAGCGCCGCGGCGCGCTCGCGGGCTACGGCTCCGTGCCGCCCGACGACGGCGGCGCGCGCGGCGCGGACAACGCCCGAGCCCGCCGCTATATCGCGAAATACACGATCTGCCCGGCGATCGCGCACGGGCTCGACGGCCAGGTCGGCTCGGTCGAGCCGGGCAAGCTGGCGGACCTCGTGCTCTGGCACCCGGCGTTCTTCGGCGTCAGGCCGCACGCGGTGCTCAAGGGCGGGTTCGTCGCCTGGGCCGCGATGGGCGACGCCAACGCGTCGATCCCCACCCCGCAGCCGGTCCTGCCCCGCCCGATGTGGGGCGCCTACGGCAGGTGCCCGCGCGACGTCGCTGTCCTTCGTCTCCCCGGCCGCGCTCGATGCCGGGCCTGGCCGACGAGCTCGGCCTCGCCCGCGCCCTCGTCCCGGTGGCCGACGTGTCCCGCCGGGGCAAGGCGGACCTGGTCAACAACGACGCCTGCCGGACATCGCGGTCGACCCGGACACCTTCACCGTCCGCATCGACGGCGAGGCCGTCGAGGCCGCCCCGGCGGCGGAACTCCCCATGGCCCAGCGCTACTTCCTCTTCTGATCATGGCACCGCCCCGGATGCTGGTGGTCGTGCCCGGCGGTCGCGCGCCAAAGGCGCTTTGGGGGTCGCTCTTGCCACCCAAAATGCGGATTTGACTGACTGGATGAGGGGTTCCCGCTCGCTGTGTGGTTCCGTTCCGTGGGGGGTTCCCGTTCCGTGGGGGGTTCCCGTTCCGTGGGGGGTTCCCGTTCCGTGGGGGGTTCCCGTTCCGTGGGGGGTTCCCGTTCGTGGGGGTTCGTCCGTGGGGGTTCCCGTTCCGTGGGGGGTTCCCGTTCCGTGGGGGTTCCCGTTCCGTGGGGGGTTCCCGTTCCTGGCCCATCAGCTGGGGTTCCCGTTCGGCGTGGGGTTCCCGTTCGGCGTGGGGTTCCCGTTCGGCGTGGGGTTCCCGTTCGGCGTGGGGTTCCCGTTCGGCGTGGGGTTCCCGTTCGGCGTGGGAGCCGATCACGGGAAGGCTCCGCCCCGCGTCGCCCTCCTCTCGCGCCACACCTGCCCCTTCAGAACTGCAACCAACGACTTGCTATCAGTTTTGACCATAAATATCCGGCAAAACGGACGGAAAAGTGGTTAGAACTGATAGAAAGTTGAGACTTGCAGATCGCGGTCGGCCGCAGGCGTCGCTGGGATCGCGGGCGTCGCAGTGGTAACAGGCATCGGGGGAGCAATAGACATCACGGGGTCCGCGAACAGCGCAAGGGGGATGCGGTGAGCGTGGCGGCGCTGTTGTTGTCGGACTCGCGGTTTCCGGCGGGGGGGCACGCGCATTCTGGCGGGGTGGAGCCGGCGGTGACGGCGGGGACGGTGACGGATCTGGATTCGCTTGAGGCGTTTCTGCGCGGGCGGCTGCGGACTGCCGGGCTGGTCGCCGCCGGGATTGCCGCCGCCGCGTGCGCGCGCTCCGCCGGCGAACGCGACGATGGAGAAGGAACCGCTGCCTTGGCACCTGACGCCCCAGCCCGCAAACGCGCAACTACCAGCGAACGCGACGGCAGGGAAGAAAACGCTGCCTTCGCGCCCGACGCCCCAGCCCGCAAACGCGCAACTACCAGCGAACGCGACGGCAGGGAAGAAAACGCGGCCTTCGCGCCCGACGCCCCAGCCCGCAAACGTGCAACTGCCAGCGAACACCGCGGCCGGGAAGGGGATCCTGGGCCGGAGAACTGGGACCGGCGGCTCGTTCCCTCTGACGGTTTTGATTTTTGGGGTGAGCTTGACGCCGAGGCGGATGCCCGCACCCCGTCACCGGCGCAACGGGGGGCCTCGCGGCGACAGGGGCGGGCGCTGCTGCGCGCGGCCCGAGTGGCTTGGCCGGAGGATCGCGGACTGGCCGGCCTCGCCGCGTCCGGCGCCGCTACCGCCCGCGTGACCGGGGCCGAGGCGAGGAGCGGCACGGGCGGGCCGCACCACCCGGTGGTGCTCGGCGCAGCCGGGGGTGGCGCCGCTACCGGCCGCGCGACCGGGGCCGGCGCGAGCGCGGAGTACCGGGGCGGGCCGCACCATGCGGTGGTGCTCGGCGCGGCCGCGGCGGCGGCCGGGTGCGATGCCGCCGAGGCGGCGCGGATCGCCGCTTACCAGTCGGTGGCCGGCCCGGCCAGCGCGGCGGTCCGGCTGCTCGCGCTCGATCCGATGCGCGCCACCGCCGTCCTCGCCCGGCTCGCCCGCGACATCGACCAGATCGCCGAGCGCGCCGCCGCAGCCACCGGCGGCCCGCTCGACGAGCTGCCCTGTCCGTCCGCTCCGGCCCTTGACCTGCTGGCCGAAGCGCACATCCGAGCGGAGGTGAGACTCTTTGAGTCTTGACCACGACCACGACCACGACCACGACGGACCACGGTTCCGGTGCCCACGAGCACGGGACGCACGAGCACCCGGTCCCGCCGCGCGCGGGCCGGGCGCTGCGGATCGGCATCGGCGGGCCGGTCGGCAGCGGCAAGACCGCGCTCGTCGCCGCGCTCTGCCGGGCGCTGCGGGACGAGATCAACCTCGCCGTGGTGACCAACGACATCTACACCACCGAGGACGCCGACTTCCTGCAGCGGGCGGGCGTGCTCGACGTCGACCGGATCACCGCCGTCCGCACCGGCTGCTGCCCGCACACCGCGATCCGCGACGACATCGCGGCCAACCTGGACGCGGTCGAGGACCTCGAGGCGCGCTTCGGCGGGCTCGACCTGGTGCTCGTGGAGAGCGGCGGCGACAACCTCACCGCGACGTTCTCGCGGGGTCTGGCCGACCAGCAGATCTTCGTGCTCGACGTCTCCGGCGGCGACAAGGTGCCGCGCAAGGGCGGCCCCGGCGTCACGTTCTCCGACCTGCTGGTGATCAACAAGACCGATCTCGCGCCGCTGGTCGGCGCGTCGCTCGCGGTCATGGAGCGGGACGCGCCGCGGTGCGCGAGGGACGGCCGGTCCTGTTCACCTCGCTGCGCGAGGATCCGCTCGCGGCCGAGGTCGCCGACTGGGTGCGGGCCGCCCTCCGGTCACCGTCCTTCCTCTAGCCCGAACGGACGGTGGTTCCACTGGAGGTCACGTTGCTCCCGGACCCGGCCAACGCGTCAGCACCGGCCCTTCCGATAGCTCGAACGGACGGCTAGTTCCACTTGGAGGTCACGTTGCTCCCGGACCCGCGAAAGCGTCAGCACCGGCCTTCCGATAGCTCGAACGGACGGCTAGTTCCACTTGGAGATCACGTTGCTCCCGGACCCGGCGAAACGTCAGCAGCGGCGCAGTCCGCGGACGGGGCTGCGTCCGCCGGACCCGGCGCGCGCTCCGGTGAGCTCGCGCGGAACCGGATCACCGCGTCCGCGTCGATCGTCGCCGTCGCCGGGCCTGACGGCGTGACCCGGCTGCCGGTGCTGGCGTCGCAGGTGCCGCTGGTGCTGCGGCGGACACCCGACGCGGTGTACGTGATCGGCGGGGCGGCCGGGCCGATCGGCGGGGACGAGCTCTCGCTGCGGATCTCCGTCGCGGAGCGGGGCGTTCCTGCGGGTGCGGACCGCGGCGGCGTCGATCGCGCTGCCCGGGCCCGGACGGGCTCGAGTCGGTGCTGCGGCTTTCTGTGTCTCGTCGGGGCGGGAGCGCATCTTGAGTACCTGCCGGAACCGGTCGTGGTCACGACGGGCGCGCGGCACGCGACCGTTGTCTCGGTTTCGCTGGATGAGGGCGCGTCGCTGCTGCTCCGCGACGAGTTGCTGCTCGGGCGGCACGGCGAGGACGGCGGTACGGCGGGACGGTGCTGCGGGTCGATTACGCCGGGCGGCCGCTGCTGCGGCAGTCGCTTGAGGTCTCGGGCGCCGACCCAGCCAGCCGAGGGCCGGCGGTGCTATCCGGCCACCGGGCGGTCGGGACGCTGCTGCGGGTGAACCGTTGCCTGGTCCAGCCGCCGGCTGACAGCCGCCCCTTCGACCGACCGAAGTGGCCGCGTTGCAGTTGGCGGGTCCGGGGGTCCTGGTCACGGCCCTGGCCCACGACGCGGTGACCCTGCGCCAGCGCCTTACCTGATGGCGCCGAGGATCGTCCCGCTCCCGGATGGCGGGCGGACAAGGCCGAGCAGCATCCGGAGAATCAGAACTGGGCCTTCAGGTTCTCGACCTCGCGAGTGTGGACGCGGAGCTGCGCGAAGGCATGGCGCTCGCGGATGCGGGCCAGCGCCCGAGCGGACCGCCTCCGCGCGGCTGCTCGCGATGCCCGCGGTGATCAGGCCGGGATGGCGGCCTTGGCCATGGTCAGGGGGAGGCCGATCGGGCCGGGGCGCATGCGGAGCAGGCGGCCGGCCAGGGGCTGCTCGGCGCGCTCGGCCTCGCTGAGGCCGACGCTGGCGGTGGTGATGAAGAGGTCGGCCAGGCCCGGGCCGCCGAAGGCGCAGCTTGTCGGCTGGGAGACGGGGACGGGCAGCACCGCGTCCTGCTGGCCGGACGGGGTGAACCGGCGGAGCACGCCGCCGCCCCACATCGCGACCCAGACGTAGCCGTCCAGGTCCACGGTCAGCCCGTCGGGGACGCCCTCGACGCCGGACAGGTCGGCGAAGGCGCGGCGCGGAACGCCTCGCCGGTCGCCGGGTCGTAGTCGAACACGTCGACGCGGCGCAGTCGGCGAGTCCGCGTAGTACATCCGCGAGCCGTCCGGCGACCAGCCGAGCCCGTTGGAGACCGTCACGCTCTTGAGCACCGTGGTCAGCCTGCCGCCGGGATCGAGCCGGTACAGCTCGCCCAGCGGCTCGGACTCGGGAATGTGCATCGACCCGGCCCAGACCCGGCCCGCAGGGTCCACCCCGGCGTCGTTGAACCGCAGATCGTCGCGCGCCGGGACCTCGGCGATGATCCTGGTCGACCACTGACTCCCGCGCTCGGCCGGGAAGAGCAGCGTCAGCGCGGCGCCGCCGACGGTGAGAATGCCGCCGCCGACGACGGGGAACGCCGCCGACACCGCGCTCGAGGGAGTCGGTGACCGTCTCCTCCGAGGGGAAGTAGGTGCGGTGCAGGTGCGCGCTCTCGATATCCACCCAGAGCAGGCAGTCGTCCTCCGGAACCCAGTACGGCCCCTCCCCGAGCACCGCCGTCACGTCTCCAACCGGCTCGATCGCCGCCGCCACGCGAACACTCATCATCGAGACCGCCTCCTCATGTGCGCCGCTGCCGCCTCGTTGACAGGCAGACATTAACCATCGTTTACCCAGACCAAGACACGACCCACCCGTCTCGTCAACAGCGATGAACCAGTGTTGGCTGAGGGAGCAACCACCGGCCGTTCAGTCGAATGCTCTTTAGCCTTCATTCTGTCGGACCCGCAGCGCCGCGGCGAGACCTCGGCGCGGTCAGCCGGGGCGACCTGGCCGCCGCCCGGTTGCACGGCGGCGCGACGAGGGCCGTGGTCAGCGCGTCAACCTCGTCGAGTTGCAGGCCGGCAGCGGGGCCCCGCCCAATGAGGCACCTACCATGGGGAGTGGTGGCCCCTCATGGGGCCGGGGAGGAGCAGTCGTCGATGTCCGGTGTTCTTGATGCTCGTGATCGTGACGAAGCGATGCGGAGGCTGGCGGCGGGGCCGCTCGATGTGCTTGTCATCGGCGGCGGCATAACCGGCGCCGGGGCCGCCCTCGACGCCGCGTCTCGCGGCCTGCGCGTCGGTCTCGTCGAGTCCCGCGACCTGGCCGCGGGCACCTCGAGCCGGTCGAGCAAGCTCATCCACGGCGGCCTCCGCTACCTCGAGCAGGGCGACTTCAAGCTGGTCAAGGAGGCGCTGCGGGAACGTGACCTGCTGGTCAGCAGGCTCGCGCCGCACCTGGTCCGGCCGGTGCCCTTCCTCTACCCGCTCTACCGGAAGGTCGTCGAGCGGCCGTACGTGGGCGCGGGCCTGGTGATCTACGACGCCATGGAGGGCATCAAGCGGCCGCGTCCCGCACCACCGGCACCTGACCACCCGCGGCGCGCTCCGCCGGGTCCCGGCGCTGCGGCCCGACCGGCTGGCCGGCGCCATGCTCTACTACGACGCCCAGGTCGACGACGCGCGGTACACGGTGACCGTGGCGCGGACGGCGGCGCTGCACGGCGCGACCGTCGTCACCCGGGCCAGCGCGGTGTCGCTGCTCCGGGACGGCGAGCGGGTGACCGGCGCGCGGGTACGGGACGAGGAGACCGGGCGGGCCTTCGACGTCGCGGCGACCAGGACCGTGGTCTGCGCCGGCGTCTGGTCGGACCTGGTGCACGAGGCGAGCGGCGTGCACGCCGGCTACCAGGTCCGGATGTCCAAGGGCGTGCACCTGGTCATGGACAAGTCCGCGATCGACGCCGAGACCGGGATGATCGTGCGCACTAGCAAGAGCGTGCTCTTCTTCATCCCGTGGGGGGACCGCTGGATCGTCGGCACCACCGACACCGAGTGGACGGGCGACCGCGCCGAACCCACTGCTACCTCCGAGGACGTCGATTACATCCTCGGCGAGGCCAACCGGGTGCTGGCCAAGCCGCTGTCGGTGTCTGATGTGCTCGCCGTCTACGCCGGCCTGCGCCCGCTCGTCGCCGAGCCGGCCCACGTCAAGCACGCGGACGTCAAGCACGCGGGCGCCAAGGGCGGCGAGGACGCCGCTGGCGCCGCGGAGAAGCCGACCACCAAGCTCTCCCGCGAGCACGTGGTCGACTCGCCACTGCCCGGCCTGGTCTCGATCGCCGGCGGGAAGTTCACCACCTACCGGCTGATGGCCAAGGACGTGGTGGACGCCGCGGTCGAGAACTTCCCCCGCCCCGTCCCGCCGTCGGTCACCGGCGAACTGCCGCTGCTCGGCGCCGACGGGCTGCCCGCGGTCCGCGCCTCGGCGCAGCGACTCGCCGATGATTACGGCGTGCCCCTCGCCTCGGTCGAGCACCTGGTCGCGAAGTACGGCTCGGTGGCAGGCGAGGTCCTCGAACTGATCCGGGCCGACAAGTCCCTCGGCCAGCCGCTTACCGGCGGCGCCCCCTACCTGCGGGCCGAGGTCGCCTACGCGGTCAGCCACGAGGGCGCGCTGCACGTGACGGACGTCCTCGCCCGCCGCGTCAGGCTGCTCATCGAGTCCGCCGACTCCGGGGCATCGGCCGCCCCCGAGGTGGCCGCCATCATGGGCCCGCTGCTCGGCTGGAATCGCCGCCGCCGCGCCGCCGAGGTCCGCGAGTACCAGGCCTTCGCCGCAACCAACGCCGCCGCCCTGCACGCCCCCGCCCCGCTCGGCGCCCCGAAGGCCGAGGAGCTCATCCCGGCGTAAACCACAGGCCGCCCGACACAACGTGGGTCGTTGTGTACACGCCGCTGTACATTTTGGTCCACGATCTTGGCCGCGGCGCAGGCGGCTACGCGCGCGGCTTGTTCGCGACGTCGGTCGCCGTCCGTGATGGCTGCGCGTATCGGCGGGGCGACGGCGCGGGGAGCGCCGCCGCGCCGCTGCGACCTGAAGGCACACACAGACACCAGGACCGGGTAACGGACTGCCCGGTATGGGCCAAATTACATTTTTACAATCTGGATACAAGGGATACATTTGCTATCCGGAAGGTAGGGAGTCCAGGGCTGGCGGGCTGACGGGACTGACGGGACGGAGTTTGCTGGTGGGCCTTAACCCTTATGTGGTGCTCGGCAGCGCGGTCGTGGGGCTGCTGGTGGGACTCACCGGGGCCGGCGGCGGCGCGCTCATGACGCCGATGCTGATCCTGCTGTTCAACGTCAAGCCGGCCGCGGCCATCTCCAGCGATCTGGTCGCGGCCGTGGTGATGCGGCCGGTCGGGTCCGTGGTCCACATGCGCAAGGGCACCGTTAACTACGGGCTTGTCGGCTGGATGTGCCTGGGGTCGGTGCCGATGGCATTTCTCGGCGCGTACCTGCTCCACCTTTTCGGCGGCGGCACGGCTCAGCAGCAGAACGTCGAGACCGCGCTCGGCGCCGCGCTGCTGGTCGGCACGGCGGCGATGCTGCTCCGATCCTGGCTGGACCGACGCTCGGGCCAGCAGCGAACGCAGACCATCGGGACGCTGCGGATCAGGCCCTGGGTCACGGTCGTCATCGGCGCGGTCGGCGGGCTCATCGTCGGTATGACGTCGGTGGGGTCCGGGTCGCTGATGATCGTGCTGCTGCTCTTCGCCTACCCGGCGCTCTCGGCCGGGCAACTCGTCGGCACGGACCTTACCCAGGCGGTGCCGCTGACCGCCGCAGCTGCGCTGGGCGCGCTGGCGTTCGGGCACGTGCAGTTCGGGGTGACCACGGCGCTGGTGATCGGCTCGGTCCCGGCCGTGCTGGTCGGGTCATTGCTGTCTTCGCGGGCGCCGGACAAGTACATTCGGCCGGCCATCACCTTCGTGATCTTCGCCTCGGGGCTCAAGTACGCGGGGATGAGCACCACGGCGCTGGGCTGGACGCTCTGCCTGGTGGTGCTCGCCTGCGGGGGGTACTGGCTGGTGCGGAACAAGCCCTGGCGGGCCGATCGGAAGCCGGACGCGGAGCCTGAACAGCAACTGGCGGCTGACATTCTTAATAGGTGATGGACGAGAGTCAGGACCAAGGGGCGAGTCAGGACCCAGCCACCGGGGGTGATGGGGTTGAGGAGGCTCCAGCCGGAGGCGGGACGGGTGAGGTCGCCGCGCCTATGCAGGCGCCCAGTCGGGATGAGCCTATGCAGGCGCCCAGTCGGGATGAGGGGCCGCAGTACGCGCTGCCGCTGGTCGTTCGGGTTGAACGGGGGGCTTCGCCAGCCAGGACCGATGCTCTGGAGGCGGCGGGCCGCGCCGTCCTGGCGTTCCTGTCTGACCCTCGGGTTACCGAGCCTGACGGGGAGTGGTCCGCGGCGACCCAGGCATGGCAGGACGCGCGGATCCGAAAGGTCGTGCGGCGGGCACGGGGGGCCGCTTGGCAGCGGGCTGGCGCGCTGCCCGGGATTACGGTGGTGCACGGGTCGGCCGAGGTCCGGGTGTTCCCGCCTGTCCCGGTGGACGGGTGGCCTGCCGATCTGGCCAAGCTCCAGGTCTCCGGGACCGACTTCGATGATCCGGAGACGCCGGCCGCGCCGGGCCCCGCTACCCCGGTGCTCTGGCTGAATCCGGAGCTGCCTATCTCGGCGGGAAAAGCCATGGCGCAGGTCGGGCACGGGGTACAGCTGGCTTGGTGGGGGCTGGAACCACGGGACCGTTCAGGATGGAAGGATCTCGAATTTGATCTTGCGGTGCGGGTGGCGGCGGTGGGGCAATGGAAGGAACTGCTCGCCAGCGGGCTGCCGGTGGTCACCGATGGCGGGTTCACCGAGGTCGCACCCGGGTCGGCCACGGTGGTCGCGGACCATCCGACGCTGCGGGAGGCGCTCGGCCACCGCAGGTAAAGGCCGCCGACTGGGACGCGGCTTGACGGCGTGCTTATCGACAGCCGCACCTGCGGGGACGATCATGACGAATGTTGCACGAGTTACTCAGTCAACAGAGGGGCACATGGCGCCAGCGCAGTTTGACTACATCATCGTCGGCGGCGGCTCTGCGGGCAGCGCGCTCGCCGCGCGGCTGTCGGCCGACCCGACCACCCGGGTGCTCGTGCTGGAGGCCGGGCGGCCCGACTTCATCTGGGACCCGTTCATCCACATGCCGGCCGCCCTCACCTTCCCCATCGGGTCGCGGTACTACGACTGGAAGTACGAGAGCGAGCCGGAGCCGTTCCTGGGCGGGCGGCGGATCTACCACGCGCGCGGCAAGGTGCTCGGCGGTTCCTGTCCATCAACGGGATGATCTTCCAGCGCGGCAACCCGCTCGACTACGAGCGCTGGGGCGCCGACGAGGGCATGTCTTGCTGGGATTACGCGCACTGCCTGCCGTACTTCAAGCGGATGGAGAACTGCCTGGCCGCGCCGGGCACGCCGGACGAGCCCTTCCGTGGCGAGGACGGGCCGCTGGTGCTGGAGCGCGGGCCCGGGACCAATCCCCTGTTCGGCGCCTTCTTCGCGGCGGTGCAGCAGGCGGGCTACCCGCTCACCACGGACGTGAACGGGTACCGGCAGGAGGGTTTCGCCGCCTTCGACCGGAACATCTCCCGCGGGCGGCGGCTGTCGGCGGCGCGGGCCTACCTGCACCCGGCCATGTCGCGGCCGAACCTGAAGGTCGTCACCCTGGCCCACACCACGCGGATCCTGTTCTCCGGGACGCGCGCGACCGGGGTGGAGTTCGTGCTGCGCGGGTCCGCCGGGGCGGGCAAGTTCGACGTCAACGTCGCCAGCGGGCCGCGGCGAGCCTACGGCGGCGAGGTGATCGTCTGCGCCGGGGCCTTCGGGTCGCCGCAGCTGCTCCAGCTCTCCGGGGTGGGCAACCCGACCGAGCTGGCCGACCTCGGCATCGACGTGGTGGCGGACCTGCCGGGGGTCGGCGAGAACCTCCAGGACCACCTCGAGGTCTACATCCAGTACGGGTCGAAGCAGCCGGTCTCGGTCGCGCCCGCGCTGAAGTGGCGGAACCGGCCGGGGGTGGCGCTGCGCTGGGCGCTGGGCCGCTCCGGCCCCGGCGCCACCAACCATTTCGAGGCGGGCGGGTTCGTCCGGTCCAATGATGAGGTCGCCTACCCGAACCTCATGTTCCACTTCCTGCCCATCGCCATCCGCTACGACGGCTCCGCGCCGGCGGGCGGCCACGGCTACCAGGTCCACATCGGGCCGATGTACTCGGACTCGCGCGGGTCGGTGAAGGTCAAGTCGGCCGACCCGTTCGCGAAGCCCGCGCTCCGGTTCAACTACCTGTCCACCGCGAACGACCGGCAGGAGTGGACCGAGGCCATCGAGATCGCCCGGCGCATCCTCAACCAGCCCGCGTTCGACGAGTTCAACGCCGGGGAGCTGTCCCCCGGGCCGTCGGTCTCCACCGAATCCGAGGGTGCTCTCCTGGGTGGCGCGCGACGCCGAGACCGCGCTCCACCCGTCCTGCACCTGCGCGATGGGCACCGGACCGCTTTCGGTCACCGATCCCGGGTCGCTGCTGGTGCACGGGGTCGAAGGACTGCGGGTCGTCGATGCCTCCGTGCTGCCGTATGTGACCAACGGCAATATCTACGCCCCGGTCATGATGGTCGCGGAGAAGGCGGCCGACCTGATCGCGGGCAACACGCCGCTTGCGCCGGAGCAAATGACTTTCTACCGCCATAATTCGGACGCAAGCTTGGACTAGTGGGACTCGAGTTGTTAGTGGGGCTGGAGTTCCGGGCCCCGCGCAAGGTCGTCGCCCACATGGTGGAACCAATCACGGCATAGCGGGGAATGTCTGGACATTTCGCGGGGCATCTCACCATCATCGGTACAAATCCACGTCGGCTTAACCGGGAGTTTGCCCCGCATGTCTTCGCCCGAGGATGACCCGCTGCCCGAGGCAGTCACGCTCGTCGAGGGGGCTACGAGCGCCGGCCTGCCGCTGCGGCTGCTCGGCGGGCTTGGCGTCCGCGCGCTCTGCCCGGACTTCCCGCCCCGGCTGCGGGCGGGCCAGGACATGGACCTCGCCTGCGGCGGCAAGGGCCGCCGGGACGTCGCCGCGTACCTGGAGAAGAGCGGCTGCGTCGCCGGACAAGATGTTCAACAACCTCAACGGCGACCGGCAGATGTACTTCATCGCGCCGTCCGGGCGGCCCAGTCGACGTCATGGTCGACCGGCTGGTCATGTGCCACACGCTGGACTTCCGCCCCTCGCTGCGCAACTCATTCCTCACCCTTGACCCGGCCGACCTGCTGCTGTCCAAGCTGCAGATCGTCGAGCTGAACGCCAAGGACGTGCACGACATCACGCACCTGCTGGCCGGCGTCGGCATCGACGGCGAGGGCGGATTCGCCCACGCCGTTCATCGACGGGGCCGGTTCGCGCGAGGTGGTCGGCAGCGACTGGGGCTGGTGGCGGACCTGCACGGGCAGCCTGGAGAAGCTGCCCGCCCTGATCAAGGAGAACCCGGGCCTGGTGCCTGCCGACGCGCGGCATGAGCCGCTGGACGCAGGCGACGCAGCTGCTGGAGCTCGCCGCGTCCGCGCCCAAGTCGATGAAGTGGAAGCTGCGCGCCAGCGTCGGCGACCGCGTCAACTGGTACGAGCAGCCAGAAGAGGTCGCTCAAGGCGCACCAGAAGCTAGACAAAGACAGGAATCTATGAAGATCTTCTTCGCGACTGACATCCACGGGTCTGAGATCTGCTGGCGAAGTTCCTCAACGCCGCCGCCTTCTACAAGGCGGACATGGTGGTCCTCGGCGGCGACGTCACCGGCAAGACCATGGTCCCGATCATCGCCTACCCCGGCTACTGGGAGACCAAGATCCGGGGCGAGCTGATCCGGCTGGAGACCCGGGAGGACCTCAGCGCGGTCGAGCAGCGCTCCGGGACCGGGGCTTCTACCCGTTCGTCATCACGCGCGATGAGTTCGACCCACATCAGCTCCGAGGAGGCAAGCACCAGCGGTTCGATTCCGAGATGACCCGCTCGCTCGACCGGTGGCTGAACATGGCCGACGGCAAGCTGGGCGGCGGCGCGACATCCCGTGCATCCTCAACGGCGGCAACGACGACATCTTCGACATCGACCCGATCATCGAGGCAGCGCCGTCCGTCACCTTCGCCGAGGGCAAGCTGCTCGACCTGGGCGGATTCACCATGGCCTCGATGGGCTGGACGAACCCGACGCCGTGGGACACCCACCGCGAGGCCCCGGAGGACCAGCTGCCGGCCAAGATCGACGCGTCGCCAGCCAGCGTGCCCGACATGAGCCGGGCGATCTTCAACTTCCACGCGCCGCCCTACGGCACGGGCCTGGACGAGGCGCCCGCGCTTGACGCCACCCTGCGCCCAAGCACGGCGGCGCGGTCATGAACCGGTCGGCTCGACCGCCGTACGGGACGCGATCCCACTACCAGCCGCTGCTCTCGGTCCACGGGCACATTCACGAGAGCAAGGGCGTGGCCAAGCTGGGCCGGACCCTGGACCGTGAATCCGGGCAGCTCATACAGCGACGGCGTACTGCAGGCGGCCCTGATCGATCTGAACCCGAAAAACGGCAAAGTTAAGTATGTTCTAGTAAACGGGTGACTGTTACTGTGCTTGCGGTACGTATCCCCATCAAAGTGACTTTTGTTTCATTGAGCGCCGCAAATCGACTACATGGGTCGAAGCGGTAAATAGCGCGGTTTGACCATTCCGGCGAGGCGCGCGGGTCGTTTGGCTGTTTCCCTGAGGAGGGCTTCATGGCCTCTAACGCCGTTGGCGACGAGAGACCGGAGCTATTCCTGCGGAAAGCCACCGGCCTCGTGCGTGGCTGGTCCGTTCGCGACTCGATGATCTACGCCTGCCTGTCCACCAACGTCATCACCCTCGGCCTGGTCGAGTTCGCCTACCAGGACGCGTTCCCGGCCGGGCAGCTGCTGACCGCCGTGCTCATCTCGGGCGTGTGGGTGTCGTTCCTGGTCATCGCCTACAGCGGGCTTGTCGTCACGATCCCCCGGGCGGGCGGCGACTACGTCTGGCAGTCCCGCATCCTGGGCAGCGGGATCGGGTTCGTGATGGCCGCCACCGGCTGGTGGTTCATCCTCTGGCTGTGGGCGCCGATCTACGGCTCGGTGCTGTCGGAGGAGTTCTTCCAGCCGCTGTGGGCGTCGTTCAACGACCCCTCGGGCGCGGCCTGGTTCGGCACGCACACGGGGGCTTTCGTGGTCACGCTGATCACGATCGCGGCTGGCCGGCGTGCTCGTCTCGCTGGGCATGTCCGGGTACGCGAAGGTGCAGAAGTGGTGCTTCTACGGCGGCCTGCTCGGCGTGGCGTCATCGTGATCCTGCTGCTTGCCTACAACCGCAGGACTTCATCAACGCCTTCAACGCCGAGACCGCCAAGCTGTTCGGCATGAAGAACGCCTACGCGGGCACGATCGCGGACGCGGGCTGCAAGTCGATCGGGTACACGCCGCCGCCGTTCGGCGTGGCTGGCTCGTTCAGCCAGTCGATGCTGCTCGTGCCGATGCTGATGTTCTACCTGCTCTGGCCGAACTGGGGCACCACGCTCTACGGCGAGATCCGCGGCGCCAGCGACTTCAAGCGCGTGTTCAGCGGGATGTTCTTCGGCCTGTGGACCACCGTGCTGCTCTCGGTGGTCCTGCTTGCTGCTGTTCGCCAAGGACGTTCGGGTTCAGCTTCTACCAGGATGCCAACGCGCTGTGGATCGACGCGCAGTACGGGGTGCCGTCCGCGCACGCGCTGCCGATCTTCCCCTACCCGGTGCTGCTGGCCAGCTGGCTGGTGCACAACAGCGTCGTTCCAGTGATCCTGATCCTGCTGATGAGCCTGTGGTTCTTCGCCTGGGTGGGGACGCTGTTCCTGTCGTCGACCCGGGTTATCTTCGCGGCGGCATTCGACCGGATCCTGCCCGACGGCGCGGCGCAGGTGTCGGAGAAGCGCCGGGTACCGGTCTGGTCGCTGGTGCTCATGCTGCTTCCGGCGGTCGGGCTGGCGCGCTGTACTCGTACAACTCCACTTCCACACCTACACGCTCGACGCGACGCTGGTCATCGCGGTGACGTACCTGTTCAGCGCGATCGCCGTGGTGATCCTGCCTTCGCGAAGCCGGACCTGTGGCGCCGCCTCGCCCGCCTCGCGGCTGAAGCTGCTTGGCGTGCCGGTCGTGCCCGCCGCCGGCGTGATCACCATCGGGCTGCTCGGCTACAACCTGTACGAGTGGCTGACGCAATAACGCGTACGGCGTCAACAACCACGACTCGCTCATCTACATGGGCGCGATGTACGTGCTGGCGATCGTCATCTACCTGACCGCCCGCGTCGTCCGCAACCGCCAGGGCATCGACCTGTCCCTGATCAACAAGGAGATCCCGGTCGAGTAGCCGCCAGCGGCGTTTCATCGGTCAGCCCCGGGGCGGGGGCGTTGGCCGCTAGGCCCGGCGGAGGATGAGGATCATGCGCCAGGCGGTCGGGGCGTCCAGCGTGGTGGTGTCGTCGAAGTCGCCGTAGCTGGCCGCCACTTCGTAGCCGCCCGCGAGGCGGAGGGCGGCGGTGAACTCGGTCAGGGTCCAGAAACGGTTCGGCACGACGTCGCTGACGGTGCGGATGGTGCCGTCCGTCGGCGGTCGCGGTGATCGTCATGTGCTCGTCGGTGACCTGGGTTACCGGGTCGATCCGGTCCTGACGGCCGCCCCAGCGGACCTGCGCGTGCACGCCGCCGACTCAATCGTCCACTCGCTGCTGGTGCGCGGCGCCGAGGAGAAGAAGTCCGCCGGGTGCGCCAGTTCGACGATGTAGAGGCCGCCGGGGACCAGCTGGGCGGCGACCGCGGACAGGTGGTTCGACCATGTCGTCAAGGGTGAACAGATGACAGACCGAGTTGAGCATCGTGATGGCCAGGTCAAACTGGGTCTGCCCGCCATCGGGCCCGTTGATGCGGAAGTCCCGCATGTCCGCCTCGACCACCGCCAGCTCCAGGCCGGCCGCCTTGGCCTGCTCGGCCGCGTACGCGCACATCGCCGGGGAGAAGTCGAGCGCGGTCGAGCGCAGGCCGCGGCGAGCGAGCTCGCGGGCGTGCTCGGCCGGGCCCGCCGCCAGCTCGAGGACCGAGCGGACCCCGCTGCCGCCACCAGCGAGCTTCGCGTGCTTATCGAGCCAGGTCAGCAGGGCGGCGACCTCGGCCGGGCATGTCCCGGTAGGCGCACGCGAGCTGGTACAGCTCGGGGTTCGTCGTAGATGCCGCTCACCGTGCAATCATGCCGCACCCGGCTGACCCGCGGGCGAGAAGTGCGGGCCGGAGTGGCGAAGTAACCGTCCGTTCCATATCTCCTAAAAAAGCGGACGGAGTCCGAAACCTCCGGGTGGCGAGCAACCCGAACATCACCAGCCAAATCCGCAACGCATCTACCGCGGCCGTTTCCGTGGGGCAGACTGACCGCATGATGACTGAGGCAGAGGCACTCCAAACGCTAGCGCGCGAGGATCCCGCTGTCGCCGACGACGCGAGGGCCGCGCTGCGCTTGCTCGCCTCCGGCGGCGGCCTTGAGGCGATCTCGCTGCTGCGGCTGCAGGAGTTCCTCTGGCGCGCGCTGCCCAGCGGGGTGCCGCAGACGGCGGAGCGGCAGCTCGCGGTCGCCGGCGCGCTCGCGCGGCTGCTCACCCTGGCCGGGATGGAGCGGTACGCGGAGGTCTGCGCCAGCGCCGACACGTCGCGGATCATCGGCGCGTACGCCAGCTCGCGCGACGAGGGCCTGGACGCCTACGCGCAGGCGCTCGCCAGCTCGCACGCCGTGCCACCGGACACCGACCTGCTCGCCTGGTCCTCGGCGATGGGACCGGACGAGCACGCCGCCTACGACGCCTGCGCCGCCGCGATCGAGCTCGCGGTCGCGGCGCGGGAGCTGAAGGTCGGCGTCAGCGGCTGGAAGACCAAGCGCGCGGCGCTGGTCGATCGCTGGCTGACCCGGACCACCGACTCGCCCGACACCGACAGCTGGCTCAGCCAGATCAGCGCCGAGCGGATCGACGAGTGGGCGCACGGGCACCCCGGCGAGCGGTCGCCGCTGGCCCGGCGTGTGATGCCGCGGCTGCTCGAGCCTCCGGAGCTGCCCGGCGAGCCGCTGCCGACGCTCCGCTGGCTGCTCTCCGCAGGCCGACGCGGGGCTCCGGCTGACCGCGCGGCACTACATCGCGCCGACGCTGGTCGGGGAGGCCGCCGGGCTGTTCGGCTGGGGCCTCGGAGCACCTCGGGAGGATCGCGCCCGGGGGCGGACCGGCGGCATCAGGAGCTCGAGGTCTACCCGCTGCACATCCTGCGCGGCCTGGCGCAGCACGAGATGGGCGCGCTGCGGCGGATCGGCAACACCCTGGTGCTGACCAAGACCGGGCGGCTGATGGCCGAGGACGCCGCAGTGCGCTGGCACATCGGCACGGCCGCGCTGATCGGCCCGGACGACGGCACCGACCCCGACTTCACCGTCGCGGTGCGCGAGGCGGCGCTGCTGGTGATCATGGCGCAAGACGGGCCGGTCGGCTACGAGGAGCTGGCCGGGCGGCTGACCGAGCTGCACGCGGCCGAGGGGTGGACGTCCCGGTCCGGCGGCAGCCTCACCGGCGCGATCCGCAGCGAGATCCACGTGCTCAGGCACCGGCTGCGCGCCCTGCAGCTGCTCGACGAGGACGCGCCGCCCGGGGCGCTCGCGCTGACCACCGCGGGGACGGCGGCGGCGCTGTCGGCGCTGCTCTCCCGCGCGCTGCGGCCGCGCCGCCACGAGCGGGGGTAGCCTGTACGGCCGGGTGGCTCGGGTTGGGCGGCTGGGCGGCTGGGCGGCTGGGCGGCACAGCTCGAAGCGGACTGGCTTGTATCCGGTGTAGTTCTCGGCCAGGGACAGCGCCGCCGCCCTTGACGACGTCACGTAGCGGAGCTGGTTGAGCATCAGCTGCTCGTCGAACGGGTCCGCCGCCGGGTTGACGTGCAGCATCGAGGTCATCCACCAGGAGAAGTGGGTGGCGCGCCAGACCCGGCTCCAGGCAGGTGTCCGAGTACGCGTCGGCCTGGTCCCAGGTCTTGTCCACGAGCGCGGCGCGCAGCGCGTTGGCCAGCACCACGACGTCGCTGAGCGCGAGGTTGAGGCCCTTGGCGCCGGTCGGCGGCACGATGTGCGCGGCGTCGCCCGCCAGGAACAGGCGGCCGTGGCGCATCGGGGCGGCGACGAAGCTGCGCATCGGCGTGACTGACTTGTCGGTTATGCGGCCATCGGAGACGGACCAGTCGCTCGCCGTTGACCTTGAAGCGCTTGTTAAGCTCGGCCCAGATCCGGTCATCGGGCCAGTTCTCCAGCGGCTCGCCCGGCGGGACCTGCAGGTAGAGGCGGGAGACCGCGTGCGAGCGCATCGAGTACAGGGCGAAGCCGTCTGGGTGGCGGGAGTAGATCAGCTCGTCGGTGGCGGGCGCGGCGTCGGCGAGGATGCCCAGCCAGGCGAAGGGGTACGACCTCTCATAGACCGAAATTTCAGGAAATAGGGGCCGACAGATCCCGTGAAAACCGTCGCACCCGGCGATCACGTCGCAGGAGACCTCGTGCGCCGTTCCGGACTCGTCCGTGTACGAGAGCACCGGCCGGTCCTCCGTGATGCCCGACACCGCCACGTCGGTGGCGGAGAACTCGACCGCTCCGCCGTCCGCCAGCCGCCGGGCGATGAGGTCCTTGACGATCTCGGGCTGAGCGTAGATCGTCACCGTCCGGCCGCCGGTCAGCTCGCGGAAGTTCAGGTTGTGCCGCTCGCCGGCGAACTGCAGGTAGATACCGTCGTGCTCGATCCCCTCGGCGTCTAGCCGCTTGCCGACCCCGGCCGCCCGGAGCAGCTCGACCGTGCCGGTTTCGAGCATTCCGGCGCGCTGCCTGGCCTCGCAGTACGCCCTTGATCGGTTCTCCACCAGCACCGAGTCGATGCCCGCGAGGGTCAGCAGATGCGAGAGGAGCAGGCCGGCCGGACCCGCGCCGACGATGCCGACCTGGGTGCGCGAGGTGGCAGCCATGTGATCGAGACCCTCCAATATCCGTAAAACGAACGATAGTGCAGCAAGCGAACAGATGGCACGCTGTCTACCATTGTCATCATGCTCGACGCACCCGGCCTCGGCCCCGCCGCCCATCCGACCAACGCAGCCGCGGCCGAGACGGCGGGCGAGACCGCGGCCGGCGACAGCAGCGAGTTCGTCCAGTCGCTTGAGCGCGGGCTGTCGGTCATCCGGGCCTTCGACGCCGACCATCCCCGGCTCACCCTGTCCGAGGCCGCCGCCGCCACCGGCCTCAGCCGCGCCGCCGCCCGCCGCTTCCTGCACACGCTCGTCCACCTCGGCTACATGCGCACCGTCGACGGCCGGTTCGAGCTGCGCCCGAAGATCCTCGAGCTCGGCTACGCCTACCTGTCGAGCCTGACGCTCCCCGAGGTCGCCATGCCGCACCTGGAGGAGCTCGTCGAGCAGGTCCGCGAGTCCTCCTCGGTCTCCGAACTCGACGGCGGACGACGTCGTCTACCTCGCCCGCGTGCCCGACCAAGCGGATCATGGCGGTGGCGATCTCCGTCGGCACCCGGTTCCCCGCCTACGCGACGTCGATGGGCCGGGTGCTGCTCGCCGCCCAGCCCGGCCCTTGGCTCGACGCGTACCTCGTCCACCGTGTCCCTGCATCACCTCACCGACCACACCATCACCACGGCGAGCGGTCTCCGCCAGGAACTGCTCAGGATCAGGGCGCGCGGCTGGGCGCTGGTCGACCAGGAGCTCGAGGAGGGGCTCCGCTCGCTCGCGGCGCCGATCAGGGACCCCGACGGCACCGTGGTCGCGGCGGTCAACGTCGCCACGCACGCCGGCCGCCGTTCGCTCGACTCCGTCGTCGCCGACCTGCTCGCGCCCCTGCTCGCCACCGCGGAACGCATCGAGCGAGACCTCGCGAGCGCCCGCACGACCGCGGCGGCCACGCACCGCAGTGCCCGGTGAGACACCGCGACCTGACACACTTACTGTCCATGCGCACGCTGCTCGCTGACCACCCGCTTGTCGCACACAAACTCACGCTGCTCCGCACCGACTCCACCGACAGCGCCGACCTTCCGCACGCTCACCGATGAACTGGTGACCCTGCTCGCGTACGAGGCCACCCGCGACATCCGCGTGGACGAGGTCGCCGTCACCACCCCGGTCGCCGTCGCGACCGGCGTCAAGCTGGCGGGGCCGAAGCCGCTGATCGTCCCGGTGCTGCGAGCCGGAATCGGCATGCTCGACGGCATGGCCCGCCTGCTGCCGATGGCGAGCGTCGGCTTCGTGGGCATGGTCCGCGACGAGGAGTCGCTGGTCGCCTCGACCTACGCCAACCGGCTGCCCAACGACCTGACCGGCCGCGAGGTGTTCGTCCTCGACCCGATGCTAGCCACCGGCGGCACACTGGTCACGGTGATCGCCATGCTCCTCGAGCGGGGCGCGGCCGCCGTCACCGCGATCTGCCTGCTCGCGGCCCCCGAGGGCCTCGCCCACGTCGATTCGATCTTCCCCGGCGACCACGTGCGGGTAGTCACGGGCGCGGTCGACGACCGCCT
The DNA here is from genome assembly GCA_963778435.1 of uncultured Actinomycetota bacterium. Classification (GTDB taxonomy): domain Bacteria; phylum Actinomycetota; class Actinomycetes; order Streptosporangiales; family Streptosporangiaceae; genus Trebonia. Next base: position 80,114 of record CAVZUX010000030.1, on the reverse strand, counting down.
CAACGACAAGGGCTACATCGTGCCAGGCCTCGGCGACGCCGGCGACCGTCTCTTCGGCGAGGTCGTCTAGGGGATCTATTCCGGTGGGAAGCGCAGCGCTTTTCTTGCTGTTATCCCCGCTGGCGGTGTCATCAATGGCAAACGCCTCACACGCAGCGAACCGGGTGAGCTTAGCGCTGTCGGCATCACGCTTCCTTGCTGTTATCCCGAGATCAGGGCCGATTTTGATGTCGGCCCGCACCGTTTCTGCGCCTTCCTATCGGTTCTGACCACTTTTGCGTCCGTTTTAATGTGTTTTGTCCAGCAAAAACTGATAGGAAGGCGTTCCGTGCGGTCCACTGGCTGGCTACCCCGGGTTTCTTCTTGCTGTTATCTGTAGAGAGTGCGCGCTGCAGGCTACGGAGAGTCTTCTTGGGCTACGGAGAGTCTTCGGGGGGGACGCGGCGTTCCAGGGCCGCTAGGCGGAGCTCCAGTTGGTCGACTCGGTGGCGGAGGATCTCTAGCTGCGCCTCGTCGCCGAGGCGGCGCTCGGTCGTCTTGCGCAGCCGGGGTGAGGCCTCGGCGCGCTCGGCGACCACGGCGAGCGGGACGAGGCGCTGCGGCCCGTGCGGCCCGTCGACCAGTCTCGACGGGATCTGGCCGGCGCGGTACCAGGTGCGCAGCGCCGCGCGGGACACGCCCGTCTGCGCGGCTGCCTTCTCCAGTGTCACCCACTCCGAGCCGTCGAGCTGAGCCGACAGCTCCAGCTCCATTTCCCACTCGTCGAGCCGGTCTTCCCAGTCCATGGCTTCTCCGCTGATCCGTTGAACGTCGCCGTCTTTTACTGCAGGCACGGCCCGACAAGAGCTGGCTTCGTCCACCAGTCCGGCCCTGATGGCGTCGGCCGCCGCGGGTCGCGCCGCCGGCCTCGTCACCGCCGGCCTCGTCACCGCCGGCTTCGTTACGGCCTCGTCACCGCCGCGCTCGTCACCGCCGGCTTCCTTACCGCCAGCCTCCTGGCCGGGTGTGCCGTCCGTTTCGAGGCCGGTGCCGTGCTGCTGGCCTGTCATCTGTCTGTTCACCCTATTAATAGCATGGTATTGACTGGGTTAAAAGCTTGGGTGCACGCTAGAGCCATGTTCGAGCGATTCACTGCATATGCGCGCCGCGCCGTCGTCATGGCCCAAGAAGAGGCGCGCGAGATGAACCACAACTACATCGGCACCGAGCACATCCTGCTCGCGCTGCTGCGCCGCCCCGACGGCCTCCCGAACCAGGCCGACGGGGGCGCGTCCGGCATCCTCGACGAGTTCGGGATGACGCTCGAGGGCGTCCGCCAAGAGGTTCTGGACAAGGTGGGGTCGGGCGCAGGCACCCGAAAGAGCGGGCACATCCCGTTCACGCCCCGGGCCAAGAAGGTGCTGGAGTTGTCGCTTCGCGAGGCGCTGCAACTGCACCATAACTACATCGGCACCGAGCACATCCTGCTCGGCCTGATCCGGGAGGACAAGGGCGTCGCCGCGCAGATCATGCGCGAGCACGGCGACCTGCTCGCGATCCGAGCGGCCGTCCTCGACCGCGTTCCGGCCGGCGACGAGGAGGACAAAGCCGGCCTGGCGACGCTAGTGCGCCAGGTAAAGCTGCGCCTAGGCGGCGGCCGGGAGGATGAGGCGGCAGGGGTAGCCAACGTGCACGCCACCCCGGCCACGGACGCCACCCTGGCCGAGGCTGCCCGACTGGCAGGCGACGCGCCCGTCGGCTCGCACCACCTGCTGCTCGCCGCGCTCGCCGACCCCGACTCGGCCGCCGCGCGGACACTGGCCGGCCTCGGCGTCGACCTCGACCAGGCGCGGGAGCTGCTGCGCACGGCGGACGTCACCGGCACCAGCGACGAACCGCCCGAGGAGGCCGGCCGCCGCCAGATGTCCCTCCAGGTGACCGGGGAAACGCTCACGATTGTGGTGGTGGACCCGGTGCTCGTGGCGGCCGGGGAAGCGGCGCTCAAGGCCGTCAACGAACAGGCCGGCACTGTCGGGGAAGGCGAGACCGCCGAGGAAGGCAGCGGCGCGTCCGCCACGACGACCGTGATCCGCGGCGATCACCCGGCCGCCGCCAGCCTGGCCGCCGTCTGGCTGGAGCTGCGCAAGTCCCTGACTAAGATCGCCGACGCGGCATCACCGTCATCCTCAGCCGCCGCCTAGCCCCAGCGCGCCGGCCGGGCATTTACGGAAGGTCCGGCCCACGTTCTGGGCCGCCCAGGCCCGTCGATGGGACACTGAGGGCATGACGGTCGAGGTGCCTGGGACGCTGGTTGGGGCGGGACGGAACGCGGATGTCTACGACATCGGTGACGGGCGGGTCTTGCGCCGCTACCGGGACGGGCGGGACTCTCGCGCGGTAGAGCTGGAAGCCCAGGTCATGCGGCATGCCCGGGCGTTCGGCGCGCCCGTGCCGGAGGTCTTCGAGGTATCTGGTTCAGACATCGTGATGGAGCGCGCAGCCGGGCCGACGATGCTCGACGTACTGGGCCGTCGCCCGTGGACGGCGCGCAGGCAGGCCGGGCTGCTCGCCCGACTGCACAATCTCGTCCACCAGGTTCCGGCCATGCCTGGGCTCCGCACCCCGTTCGGCGACGAGGACCGGGACAGTCATGTACTGCTCCACCGGGACCTGCATCCGCAGAACGTGATCCTCACCTCGACCGGGCCGGTGATCATCGACTGGGAGGGCGCGGCTTGCGGGCCGGCCATTTATGACGTGGCGATGACCTGGGTGATCGTCGGCTTCTCGCAGGTGCCGGGCGGGGGACTCGAGGCAGCGGTCACGCGGGGCTTGCAGTCGCAGTTCACTCGGTCGTTCGTCCGCGCCGCGGGCCCGATCGACCAGACCTGGCGGGCCACCGCCATCCGCCACCGACTGGCCGACCCCAACACGCCGCCCAGGGAGCGCGCCCGCCTGGAACGCGTCCCTCATGGATAACCGTGGACGCGATGCTGGGCTGGGGTGAACCGGTGGGCCGGCGGGGCCCGTAAGGTGCGCGCCAGTGCCGCCAGCATTACACGCGGCTGGGGCGTTCTAGGTACCTCTCATCGGGGGTCGCGAAGCCGAACTGGCGATACAGGCCGTGCGCGTCAGAGGTGTGCAGGCTCCACCGGAAGCGGGCCCCAGGACCCCGGTCGACCATCGTCGCGACCAGTTCCTTACCGAGACCCTTCCCCCGCGCCTGCGACGTGACGAAAACATCCGACAGGTAGGCGAACGTCACCCCGTCCGACATCGCCCGCGCGAAGCCAACCAGGCGCCTGGTGGCTGCCTCGTAGACGCCGACCACCCGCCAAGCGGTCGCGAGCTGCGCCTCGAAGTCCGCCCGGCTCCGGGACTTGCCCCAGTATGCGTCGGTGGACAGGAACGCCCAGACCGCGTCCACGTCCACCCGGCTCGCGTCATCATCAAGCTCGTAAGTTCCATAGGACCAGATCACGCCCGTACATTACCGAGCGCGCCCAATCCCCACAAAGGAGTTCCCTCCAGGGACGACCGGCTGGAACCGCAGGAGGATCAACCGGCAGAGGGCACTCGCGGGCCTGCCCGCCTCGGCCTCCCAACCGCGCAAGATGTGCTCGGAACCGGGTCTTCTCGGCGGGAGCGGACAGCGCGGGAAGCACCAGGGCGACCCTAGTGACCTCACCGACCCGCCGTCCACAGATGTCGGAACCAGATACAAACAACCACCGGCCCGTTCGATATGAGGGTTGTCAAGGGACATTAGGAATTGCCCGGTGGCGGTCGTGGGAGGCGCCCGCTGGCGGCCATCGGATCTGCCCGGTGATGGCCGCCAGCGGGTCTTGGGGGCGGGGCACCAAACGGGTGGCGACAGGTTGATTGGCTGCGGCATTGACCCGGTTTTCCCCTTCTCTTAACGTCAGAGACAAGTTCCGCGAGATACTGCGGTACCTGAACCACGTGGCCGAGCGGTTCGAGCTGTGGCCGCACATACAGCTCGACACGCGGGTGACGTCGGCGGTGTGGGACGCCGCTGCCGCCGATGAGGCCGATCGACATCCGGGGAGTCGGTGGCGTCACGCTGGCGTCGGCGTGGGCGGCCGGGCCGCGCGCGTACCTGGGGGTCGCGACGCCGGGGTTCCCGAACCTGTTCGTGGGCGGTGTCGGGCCGTACGGCGACAAATGCGACCAGGTGGCCGCCGCCGGTTATGAGGGGTTCGCACTGGGAACGTCTCTATCCCTAAATGTCGGGATATCAACGCAATGCCACCCGGCTTCAATGGTGACGGTCACGCTCGAACGTGTGGAGGTAGCGGTGGGCACAAGTGTGCATCCGCAAGCGCAGCAGATCCTCGACGCGAAGGCCGCCGCCGGCGGGCCGCCGCTCTGGGAGCTGGCACCAGGCGATGCCCGCGCCGGCGTGGACGCCATCGCTTCCGTCATCGGGGCCGGGCCCCACGTGGCCTCCGTGCGGGACATCATGATCCCCGCGCAGGCCGGTCGTCGGCTCAAGGCCCGGGTGTACTCGCCGTCGGCTGACGCGCCGGGTGTCATCGTCTACTTCCACGGCGGCGGCTGGGTGGTCGGCTCGCTCGACGGCTGGGACGCGTCCTGCCGCGCCATCGCGGTCGCCTCCGGGTGCGACGTGGTGAGCGTGGACTACCGGCTCGCGCCCGAGCACATCTTCCCCGCCGCGGCAGACGACGCGTTCGACGCCCTGGTCTGGGTTGCCTCGGGCGCTCCCGACGGCCTCGCGGCCGGGCGCCCGGTGGTCGTGGCCGGGGACAGCGCGGGCGGCAACCTGGCGGCCGTCTGCGCGCTGCGGGCGCGGGACGCGGGCGGGCCGCCGCTGGCCATGCAGCTGCTCGTCTACCCGGTGACCGACTGCGACCTGGAGCGGCGGTCCTATTTCGAGTACGACGGGGACGAGCTCATCTTGAACCGGCGCGACATGGTCTGGTTCTGGGACCACTACGTGCCCGACGCGGCCGCCCGGGTCAACCCCGACGCCTCGCCGCTGCGCGCCCGGGACCTCGGCGGGCTCCCGCCCGCGTACGTGATCACGGCCGAGCACGACCCGCTGCGTGAGGAGGGGTTCGAGTACGCGGAGCGGCTGCGGGCGGCGCGAGTGCCGGTAGAGCACCGGCACTTCGGGTCGCAGATCCACGGGTTCTTCACGTTCGTGAACGTGCTTGACGACGCGGACAAGGCCGTGGCGGACGCCGGCGGGGCGATCCGCGCGGCGGTCGAGGCATGAATCCAATGAGCGTGGACCGTTGTGTACACGCGCGTGTACACAACGGTCCACGATGAGCCCGAGAAGCCCCGCGAGCCAAGGGGGCGCGCCCCCGTGTGTGGTCCAGGTTGAAGGCGGCGCTGATGAGGGCCAGGTGGGTGAAGGACGTCGGCCCGGATGAGCGACTTACGTCCGCCCGGGCACGCCGGCCGCCGGCCGGGCCCCGCCGGCCTTGGCCAGCCACGGGACATTCTTCATGAATGACTAAGAAACGCCGTCCGATTTATACATTGCGTGGTTGTCGGCCTACGGTGTATGCGTGACTTCTCCGCAGGTATCTGTGCTCGTGGTGGAAGACGACCCGGGTATTGCCACCCAACTGGTCCGCGGCCTCGAGCGGGCTGGGTACACCGCCGACAGCGTCTCCATGGGCGCCGAGGCGCTCCGACGGCCGCCGTCTGACGTCGTGCTGCTCGACCTCGGGCTCCCCGACATCGACGGCATCGACGTCTGCCGACGGCTCCGCGCCGATTCGGAGGCGGCGATCATCGTGGTGACCGCCCGCGGCGAGGAGGCCGACCGCGTGCTCGCGCTCGACGAGGGCGCCGACGATTACCTGGTCAAGCCGTTCGGCCTGGCCGAGTTGCTGGCGCGCATCCGGGCAGTGCTCCGGCGCGGGCAACGGCCCGGCGCGGGCGGCAACGAGGTGCTGCGGCACGGGCCGCTCAGCGTCGACCTGCGGACCCGCCGGGTGACCATGAGCAGCGCCGATGTGGCGCTGACCCCGAAGGAGTTCGCCATCCTGGAGTGCCTGATCACTGACCCTGGCCGGCTGATCAGCCGGCAGGAGATCGTCGAGCGGGCCTGGGACGAGCACTGGTACGGGCCGACCAAGGTGCTCGACGTCCACCTGGCGGCGCTGCGCCGGAAGCTCGGCGACCCCGCGCTGATCGAGACCGTCTACGGCCACGGCTTCCGGCTGGCGGACCGGGAGGCCGCGCCGACCGGGGATACGCCGGCCGGGGGCCCGCAAGCGTGACCGGGCGAGCCTGACCGGGTGGTGCGAGCCATGACAAGGCGGCGGGCCGAGCCATGACAAGGCGGATCGCACTGGCGCTGGTCCTGCTGACCGCCGCAGTCCTCATCGCGGCCGTGGTACCGCTCGCCCTCGGGGCCATCGCCCACGAGCGGGACGCGTTCGTCCAGGACACCGTCACGTCAGCCAATTCGATTGCCTCCCTCGCCAAGGAGACACTCGAGAACCACGGCGACGGCTCCGCCCTGTCCGCCGCGATGCACGACGCCGAACGCAACCTCGACGAAGTGCTCGTCCTGAACCAGCACGGCCAGCCGGTGCCCGAGCTCTCCCGGGGCGAGCCGGTCAACGACGCCTGGCACAAGCTCGCCGCCGAGGCGGCCGGTCAGCAAGGTCCCAGCACCGAGCTGACCAAGAACGCCGTCATCGCGGTCGAGACGATCTGGGGCAGCAGGCAGCTCTCCGGCACCCAGATCGGCACCGTGGTGCTCGAACGGCCCACCGCCGTGCTCAACCAGAACATCGCCAACCTGTGGCTGTACCTGGGCGCGCTTGGCGGCGGCGCGATGGTCGCCGCGGTGCTCCTCGCCATCTACCTCGCCCGCTGGGTCAGCAGGCCGCTCGCGCGGCTCGACACCGCCGCGGGCAAGATCGCCGACGGCGACCTCACCGTCCGGGCGCGGACCGGGTACGGGCCGCCGGAGCTGCGCCGGATGGCCGCCACCTTCAACATGATGGCCGGACGGCTCGAGACCCTGGTGCACGGGCACCGGGCGATGCTCGCCGACGCCTCGCACCAGCTCCGCACCCCACTGACCGCGCTCCGCCTCCGCCTAGACCTGCTCGCCACCGACGCCCCGCCGACTACCGCGGCCGAGCTCGCCGGGGCGCAGGAGGAGATCGCCCGGCTGTCGCGGCTGGTCGACGGGCTGCTGGCCACCGCCCGGGCCGAGGCGCTGACCGAGCAGCTTGAGACCACCGACGTGGTCGAGGCGGTCGCCGAGCGAGTCAGCGCGTGGCAGCCGGTCGCCGACGGTCACGACGTGAAGCTCATCGCCGAGGTGGGCGGCGACTCCCACCAGGACGGCGCGGACGGCCGTCTCATGGTCGCGCTCGGCGCCGGGCACCTGGAGCAGATCCTCGACAACCTGATCGACAACGCGATCGGCGCGATCGGCGGGGCCGGGACCGGCGAGGCGCGGGGCGGCGGCTCCGTCCGGATCTCGGCGGCGAACGGCGAGTCGGGACCGGTGCTGACAGTGGCCGACGACGGACCGGGTATGACCCCGCAGGAACGATCCCGCGCGTTCCTCCGGTACACCACGGGCAGCCAGAACGGCACCGGGCTCGGCCTTGCCATCGTGCACCGCCTGGTGACGGCCAACGGCGGGGCGATCAGGCTCGCCGACACCCCGGGTGGCGGCCTGACCGTCGAGATCGAGTTCCTCGGCCAGATCGAGCCCTAGCCGTCACCCGGCACGCGGTCCGTAGGATAAGCCGGGTGCCGCAGCCATGGTGGAAACGGACCTGGTCAGTCCCAGCCGCGATGCGCGCCGCGCGGGCGACCATCGTTGTCCCTGCGCTCTTCGCGATCGCCTACAAGGTCATCGGCAACCCGCAGGTGGCGCTGTTCGCCACCTTCGGCGGGATTCGCGACGCTGGTCATCGCCTCATTCGGCGGGACACGAGGAGAGACAAGCTCGTCGCGCACATGGGGCTCGCCATCGTCGGCAGCCTCGCGCTGATCATCGGCACGCTGGTCAGCGGAACAACCTGGCTGGCCGCGCTCGTCACGGTCCCCGTCACCTTCGCGATCTTCTTCGGCGGGATCGTCGGCCCGAACGCCGCGTCCGGCACCATCGCGGCCATGTTCGCCTATGTGCTGCCGGTCGTCTCCGCGGGCGGCGCCGCCATGATTCCCAGCCGGCTTGAGGGCTGGTGGATGGCGTCCGTCGCCGGCACCATCGCGGTGCTGCTGTTCTCGCCGGCCGCGCCGGGGAACCGGCTGCGCGCCGCCGCCGCCGAACTCGCCGCCGAGCTGGCCGACCGGCTGCGCGCCGCCGCCGACGGCGAGACGACCAACGCCGGCGGCGATGCGCGCGGCCAAGGAGAAGCTGCGGGCCGCGTTCACCGCCGCGCCGTACCGCCCGATCGGGCTTGCCACCGCCGACCAGGCGCTTGGCCAGCCTGGTGCAGCTGCTCGAGTGGGGCGCGACGCAGGTCGGCGACGCGTTCGACGGGCACATCGACCTGGCGCATCGCCTGCCAGGCAGACCGCGAGCTGCTGCGCGTCGCCGCCGAACTGTTCGCCGATACGCGCGCGCTGCTCACCGGCCAGGCGGCAGACCCCGACTTCGCCGCGCTCGAGAAGGCACGGGCCAATGTCGGCGGAGCGCCTGCGTGACCTGTCCGGCCGTGCCGGCGAACCGGACGCGACGGGTCGCGGCGGCGCAGGCGGTGCACGCGCAGTCGATCGCGGTCGTCGCCCGCGGCGCCGCCGCCGACGCGCTGATCGTCAGCCGCCGTGCCTGGCCGAGGAACGGTCGCGGCCGAGCGCCGCGACTGGTACGGCTTCGCCGCCGCTGATGCGGCCACGGCCGCCGCCGCGCCCGCGAACGCCGCGCGCTGCCGACGGCCCGTGAGCGACCGCGCGCCTGGCCGCGCTCGCCGGCTCGCCCGGGTGGCGGGCCTGGTCGGCGCGGCCACGCTGGTGCGCGCGGCACGCGTCCGTCCGCTCGGTCTGGTTCCTCAACTCGCTGCGCGCGGCCGTGGCGCTCGCCGCTGCCGTCGCCGTCGCCGACGTGTCCGGGGTGCAGCACGCGTTCTGGGTCGTGCTCGGCACGCTGTCGGTGCTGCGCACCAACGCCTCGGCGACCGGATCGACGGCGCTGCGAGCGCTGGCGGGGCACCGTCGTCGGGTTCGTGGTCGGCGCGGCGCTGCTCATCGGGATCGGGACCAGATCCAGACGCGCTGTGGGCGGTGTTCCCTGTGGCGGTGCTCGTCGCGGCGTACGCGCCGGGGACCACGCCGTTCCTCGTCGGGCAGGCGGCCTTCACGGTGACGATCGTGGTGCTGTTCAACCTGCTCGCCCCGGTGGGCTGGACCGTTCGGGCTGCTGCGGATCGAGGACGTGGCGATCGGCTGCGGCGTCAGCTTCGCGGTCGGCGTGCTGTTCTGGCCGCGCGGCGTGTCGTCGGTCGTCGGCGACGACCTCGCCGACGCGTTCCGCTCCGGCGCGGCGTTCCTGACCCAGGCGGTGGACTGGGCGCTCAGCGAGCTGATGGTGCCGCCGGCCGCCTCGGTCGCCGCCGTGAGCGCAGGCATCAGGCTCGACGACGCGGTGCGCGGGTTCCTCACCGAGCAGGGCAGCAAGCGGCTGAGCAAGGACGACCTGTGGGCGCTGGTCAACTCCGCGACCAGGCTGCGGCTGACCGCGCACACCCTGGCCGGCGCTGCGGCCGGCCTACCGACGGCCGCGACCCCGCGGTCGGCGTCGTCCCGGGGAGCGCCTGCCTGCCGCTGGCCGGGTCGGACGGGTACGCGGGCGCGCCGGCCTGCGCCGGGCTGCGGCTCGAGGCAGCGGATCTCGCCGGGTTCTACGGAACGGTCGCCGACGAGGTGAGCCGAGCCTGGGCTCACCACGCCGACGTTGGTTTCGCCGCCAGCGGTGCTGACGCCGGCAATGCCGAGGAGCGGGTCAGCGGCCCACGCGAGCGCGCCGGAGGTCACGTCGCCGGAGCCTCAACTGCCGCACCCGCACCTGCTCTGGGTGCAAGAGCACCTGCATCACCTGAGCAAAGACGCCCAGTCGGTGAGCGAGCCCGCGCTGCACATGGCGGAAATCCGCCGCCGCCCCTGGTGGCGATAGGGCCGGATCGGCTGGCGGAAAATCGGCGGAAGCCCGGCAGGAATCGAGGTCGGGATGCTCGCCCACCTACGCGTCGGCGCCGGAGTCGATCACGCTGTCGGCGCCCGGCCCGTGCCGGTTCTTCGTCGTCTTCTTCGCCGTCGGCGGGGTGTTGCTTGATGAGACCTTTGTCATGCGGTGGAACTTCTTCGGCCGCACCGGAGAGGAGATTGTTACGGCGCGTAACGGGTGGGTCCCGGGTGAATTCGGCCAGGTAGCCGGCTACGCCGTGATCCGCTGCAGGCCCGGGCGCTGCCGCCGGGCGACCTCATCGCGCGGTAGCCGCGTTCGACATAATGTCGGTTACGTTGAGTAAGTATCTTGGATCGGCAGCAATCGCGGGCGCATCGCTAGTAACCTCTATTTTCGGCATCTCGCCCGCCTTCCCCAACTGACTGATCATCTGCTCGGGAGGTTACGGGGGGTCGTCCCCTCGGAGCCAACAGAGCATCGGGAGTTCCAGGGGCTTATCTCCCAGGTCGGCGTTTGGGGGGCCTGAAGGCGGTTCGATGCGCTTCTACCCACATCGAAGGGGACAAATGGCGCCGACTATTGGCATCACGACGTACCACACCAACGCTGACTGGCGTGGCTGGTCCGAAGAGGGTGCCCTGCTGCCGTGGAACTACGTCACGTCCGTCCGGAAGAACGGGGGCCGTCCGGTCCTGCTCCCGCCGGGTGGCGACGCGGCGGAGGCCGAAGCGACCGTGGCCGTCCTTGACGGCCTCATCATCGCGGGAGGGGGCGACATTGACCCGGCCATCTATAGCGCTGCCAAGCATCCGCGAACGGAAGCAAACGCGCCCGATCGGGACACCTGGGAGCTGGCCATCGCCGAGGCCTGCGTCCGCCAGGGCGTGCCACTGCTCGGCATCTGCCGAGGCGCGCAGATGCTCAACGTCGCCTGCGGCGGCACCCTCCACCAGCACGTCCCTGACCTGGTCGGGCACGACGCCCACAGCGGCCCGGTCGACGGCTTCGGCACGCACAAGGTGCGCGTCACCAGCGGCACGGTCATCTCGTCCATCCTCCCCGGCGGTGAGTTCTTCGAGGTGCCGACCCACCACCACCAGGCGGTGGACATCGTGGGCGTCGGTCTGACCGCGGTCGCGTGGGCGGACGACGGCATCATCGAGGGCATCGAGTCCACCACACCCGGCGAATTCCTTGTCGGCGTGCAGTGGCACCCCGAGCAGGGGACCGATCCCCGGTTGTTCCGCGCTCTGGTCAGGGCGGCTGAAATGCATTATTCGGAACGGACCGTTTCTTCGCTCCCACCGCTACTGGCTGGGGCGTAAATAGGGGGCAGTTATCTCCCGGGGGAAAGACTTCCCGCATGGGGGGCATTTGCCCCCCATGCCCCTTGGCCCGATACCCCCGGCAGATGTCCGGTGAAAAGCAATTATATCGGATACCCAACCCTTGACCTGGGAAAACTCGTGGGATGATATCCCGTTCAGTTCGGCGTGCTTTCCGGAATTCCCGGTGATTCCCCCGTAGGCTGCTGTCCGATCGCGTCGGATTAGCACCGGCTGTCAGCCATTAACTGTTAGCGGTATCGTTAACAGTTAATTGGGGCACCTTGGCTGCGCTCGCGATGCGGTGACCATGCACGCGGACGCAACGGGGGCGAACGGATGCTGGGCAATTCACGCGTCAGAGGTGACAGGCGGGTTATCGGTGCCGGGCTTGCCGGCGCCGGGGTCTGCGCAACGCTAGCGCTGTACGCGGTTCCGGCCGGGGCAGCCACGCTGGCAACCAGATCGCCCGCGGCCTCGGGGACAACAGATGGCACCTTGCCGGTCATCGTGTTCCTCAAGAACGAGCCGGCGGCTGAAGAGGGAACCACCGCCCGTTCAGACCAAAGATTTGCGCTCATTCAGGCCGCACAGGCCCCCTACCTGGACCAACTGCAGCAGCTCGGCGCGACCGACGTGCACAGCTACCAGCTTGTCAACGCGATCTCCGCCCGGGTCCCAGCCGCGGCGGAGGCGCGGATCTCCGAAAGCCCCGGGGTCGCGGCGGTGATTCGGGACAGCCTGATCGTCGGGCCCACGCCGTCGGTCGCCACCGGTGGCGCGCCAGGGCGGCGGGGGCGGGAGCGACAAGGGCGGGGACCGCAGGGGCGGTGAGAGCCGGGGCGGGGGCGACGGAGGCGGGGGCGACGGAGGCGGGAGCAACAAGGGCGGGGACCGCAGGGGCGGTGAGAGCCGGGGCGGGGGTGTCGGCGACCATCAAGACGCCGCCGGGGACGTGCTCGGCGAGCACGCCGCAGCTCTCCCCTGACGGGCTCCCGCTCACCCACACCGACTCGGCGGCGCCGGGCGCCGTGACCGCGCGGTCGCTCGGCTACACCGGCGCGGGCGTGAAGGTCGCGTTCATCGCCGACGGGATCTACCCGGACAACGCCAACCTGCAGCGCAACGGCAAGTCGGTGATCACCGCCTACAAGGACTTCAGCGGCGATGGCACGTCGGCCCCGACCCAGGGCGGCGAGGCATTCCTCGACGCCAACGCGATCGCCGGACAGGGCAGGCAGGTCTACAACGTGGCCGGCTTCAGCGCCCAGTCGCCCGGCGCGGCATGCGACATCCGGATCGAGGGGGTGGCCCCCGGGGCGTCACTGGTCGCGTTGAAGGTGTTCAGCAACGACAACATCTCCACCACCTCCGGCTTCCTGCAGGCCATCAACAACGCGGTGTACGTTCAGCATGTCAACGTGCTCAACGAGTCGTTCGGCGCCAACCCGTTCCCCGACGTGACCTCGCTGGACGCGGTCAAGGAGTTCAACGGCGCGGCGGCGGCGGCCGGGGTCACGGTCGTGGTCGCGGCCGGCGACGCGGGGGATTTCGACACGATCGGCTCGCCCGCCTCCGATCCCAACGTCATCTCCGTCGGCGCGTCCACCGATTTCCGGTTCTACGCGCAGACCGACTACGCGGGCGCGGACAAGTTCGCCCCCAACGGCTGGGAGAACGACAACATCAGCTCGATGTCCAGCGGCGGGTTCGCCCAGGACGGGCGGACCCTCGACCTGGTGGCGCCGGGTGACCTGTCCTTCTCCTCCTGCACGCCCGACGTGGCGGAATACGCCGACTGCGTCAACTTCCTCGGCCAGGCCTCCGCCGTCGAGCAGTCCGGCGGGACCAGCGAGGCGGCGCCCGAGGTAGCCGGGGCGGCGGCGCTCGTCATCCAGGCGTACCGGAAGGCGCACGGCGGTGACACTCCGTCGCCCGCCGTGGTGAAGCAGATCCTGCTGTCGACCGCCACCGACCTCGGCGGGCCGGCCACCCAGCAGGGTTCCGGGCTGCTGAACAGCCTCAAGGCGGTCGAACTGGCCTCCTGGATGGCCCGCTGCGCCCCGGTCGGCCAGACCCTGCGGCTGTCGTCGAACCAGCTCAACTACGTGGGGAAGCCGGGGGCGACCGCCTCCTGGCGGGTGACCGTGACCAACACCGGCGCTCGGACGCAGACGGTGGCGGTGTCCGGCCGCGGCTTCACCGCGGACTCGGTCATCAAACGGGCCAGCGTGACGCTGAGCGCGCGGAGCGCGCACTTCGCCAACTGGGCGGGGGCTGAGGCCAACTACGCCACGGCGGCCTTCACCGTGCCTGCCGGTCAGGCGGTGCTCAACTCCTCGATCGCCTGGTACGCCACCGCGGCCGAGGCGTCGGACCTGAACAGGCGGGTCAGGCTCGTCCTCGTCGACCCGTCCGGCCGGCTCGCGGCGCACTCGCTGCCGCAGGGCGTCGGCGGGTACGGCAGCGCGCAGGTGCTGCGCCCGGCGGCCGGGACGTGGACGGCGGAGATCTTCAGCGACACGGCCAAGGCGGGCGGCACGACCGGCACGGTGCGGTTTGGCGCCTCGGTCGAAGCCGCCTCGTCCTTCGGCTCGGTGTCGCCGTCGTCGCTGCGGCTTGCGCCCGGGGCCTCGGGAACGGTCCGCGTGTCGGCCGTGGTGCCGGCCGGGGCGGGCGACTCGAGCGGCGCCGTGACGTTCGACACCGGCGCCGCCGGGGGCGGGCCGGTGAGCGTCCCGGTCACGCTGCGTGGGCTGGTGGCGGCAGGGACGGGTTCGGGCGGGATGTTCAGCGGCGTGCTGACCGGCGGCAACGGGCGCGCCCCTGGCGAGGGCCAGGTCGCCAGCTACTCGTTCGTGGTGCCGTCAGACCTGCCGATCATGCTCAGGGACGTCGAAGCCGACGTGGTGCTCCGCAATGACCCGGAGAACCAGGTGAGCGCGTACCTGGTCGCGCCCGGCGGCCAGACGATGGGCTACGGGTCGAACTTCCTCACCACCGGGTTCACCTCCACCGCAGTGCCGGTGGAGTCTCCCCGGCGGCAACTGTCGCTCTACACGTCCGACCCGATCGCCGGCGTGTGGACGCTGATCATCGACTTCACCTCGCCGGTCCCTGGCAACGAGCTCGCCGACCCGTTCACCGGGCGGATCAGGTTCAACTCCGTCCGGTGGAGCCAGGGCAAGCTGCCCGGCGGACCCTCGGTGAAGCTCACCCCGGGGCGCTCGTACCACTACCAGATCAGGGTGGACAACACGGGCACGGCGCCCGAGGACGTCTTCCTCGACGCGCGGCTCCCCCGGCTCGCCAGCTACGTTCTGCAGCCGCAGGACAAGGTCAGCGGGGTCAACGTGCCGCTGGTCGCCGCGGCCGACCCGCCGGAGTGGATCGTGCCGACGATGACCCACAGCGTGTCGGTTTCCGCGTCGTCCGCGTCCCGGGTGATGTTCGACTTCGGCCCGTTCCCCGGCGACCCCGACCAGGCGAGCCCGGCCGGCCGCAGCGTGACGGCCGGCTTCCCGATCGGCCAGCTGCCGAGCCCGGTCACCCAGGGACTCTGGTTCGCCGTGCCGTCCGAGGTCGGCCCGTACGGGACCGGCGGTGCTCACGCGGTGAAGGCAGGCCTGACGATGAGCGCGACGACGCAGGAGTTCGACACGACGACTCGCTCGCCGCAGGGTGACTTCTGGCAGTTCGGCGTGGCGTCGCTGGCCAAGTCCGCTTCGTACAACCTGTTCACCGTCAACCCCGGGCAGACCAGGACGCTGACGCTCACCGTCCGGCCGTCGGGCAAGGCGGGCACGGTGGTGCGGGGGATCCTCTACGTCGACGACTTCGCTGACTCGCTCCAGTTCCTGTCGGGCAGCCAACTGGTCGCGATCCCCTACTCGTACACGATCGGCTGACGTCAGCACCGCAATACGAAAACGCCCCCGAGGCCGGTGGGGTCTCGGGGGCGTTTGCGTTGGGTCGGGTGGAGGAGCAGCAGGACGGGATGCTCGAAGCAACCGTCCGTTCGAGATGATGGTTTTGGGTTTACTCCGACTCGATGGTGCGGAGGCGGATGGTGACGTCCATGGCGCGGAGCTCGTCCAGGACCTCTTCGGTGTAGCTGGTGCCGATGTCGGTGATCACGTAGCCGAGCTCGTCGCGGGTGCGCAGCAGCTGGCCCTCGACGTTGACGCCGTGGTCGGCGAGCACCCGGTTGATCGAGGCGAGAACGCCCGGCACGTTCTTGTGCAGGTGCACGAGGCGGTGCGTGCCCGGCACCGCCGGGAGCGCGACCGGCGGCATGTTGACCGACATCGCGGTGGAGCCGCCCTTGCCGAAATCGACCAGCTTGCCGGAGACGAACTCGCCGATGTCCTGCTGCGCCTCCTCGGTCGAGCCGCCGATGTGCGGGGTGAGGATGACGTTCTCCAGACCGCGCAGCTCGGAGACGAACTCCTCGCCGTTCTCCTTGGGCTCCTTCGGGAACACGTCGATCGCCGCGCCCGCGATGTGCCCGGACTCGATGTGCCTGCGCAGCGAGGCGTGGTCCACCACGAACCCGCGCGACAGGTTGAGGAAGATCGAGCGGGGATTCATCAGGGAGAACTCTTCCTCGCCGAAGAACCCGTGGTTGCCTGGCCGCCCGTCCACGTGCAGCGTGACGGTCTCCACCGACTCGAGCAGCTCCTGCAGGGAAGAGCAGCGTCGCGCGTTCCCCATCGCCAGCCGGTCGGCGACGTCGTAGAAGTACACCGACATGCCCAGGGACTCGGCGATGACTGAGAGCTGGGTGCCGATGTTCCCGTAGCCGACGATGCCGAGCTTGCGCCCTCGGACCTCGTGCGCGCCCTTGGCTGACTTGTCCCAGCTGCCCGCGTGCATCTTGACGTTCTTCGCCGGCAGCCGACGGGCCAGCGAGATGATCTCGGCGATCGCCAGCTCGACGACGGAGCGGGTGTTGGAGAACGGCGCGTTGAATACGGCCACCCCGCGCTTGGCGGCGGCGCCCAGGTCAACCTGGTTCGTGCCGATGCAGAACGCGCCCACCGCGAGCAGGCCCTCGGCGTTCGCGAGGACCCGGTCGGTGACCTGGGTCTGGGACCTGATGCCGAGCAGACCGATCCCGCGCAGCGACTCGATGAGCTCGTCCTCGCCGAGCGCACGAGGCAGCGTCAGTACCTCATAGCCAGCCTTAGTTAGTCGAGCCGTCGCGTCCGGGTGAATGTTCTCCAGCAGCAAGGCGCGCTTGAGCGTGTCCAGCGTTAGCACCTCTTCCACACGAAACCTAACTGATGACGCTACGTAACTTTACAGCATCGTTGAGGTCCAGCTCGGGCGAGCGCTTGAGGCGCTCCCCCGGACCCGCCGACATCCTAGCGAGACGGTCGCTGGCCGCGCGCGCGTCCGCGCCGGGGATGTCGGCGAGCAGCCCGAGCGCCCGCTCCCAACTGCCCCTGGCCGCGTCGGCGTGGCCGCCGGCGAGCTGAGCGTCACCCAGGTTCAGCAGCGAGAGCGCCTCCCCCTGGGTGTCACCGATCTGCCGGTACACCACCAGGGCCTGCTCGTAGTGGTCGGTGGCGCGCTCGTAGTCGCCGAACTCGCTGTAGGCGAAGGCGATGCTGTCCAGCGTGTCGGCCGTGCCGGTTCTGTTGCCCGATTCGCGGTGCAATTCCAGCGCGCGGCGGCAGTGCAGCAGCGCGTCGTCGCAGCGGCCCAGGTGGGCGAGGATCCAGCCGGCCGCGTTCTCCGAGGAGGCGACCGCCGCCGAGTCGGCGAACGCGCGGCGCAGTCGCAGCCCCTCGCAGGCATGCTCGAGGGCCTCGGCGTAGCGGTCCTGCCCGGCGAGCAGCAGGGCCAGCCCGTGCTGCGTCTGCCCGACCCCGGGCCGGTCGCCGAGCCCGGTGAAGAGCTCAAGCGCCCGCCGCAGGTGCAGGTCGGCCGCCGGGTAGTCGCCGAGCCAGTCGCTGGCGTGGCCGAGGTCGTAATGCACGTGGGCGAGCGCGTCGGCGTCGCCGAGCCGGCCCGCCGACGCTAGGGCGATGCGCTGCACCTGGAGTACCTCGGGCATCCGGCCGCGCCGCTTCAGCCTCGGCGCCCAGAACCAGGCCAGCTTCCAGCAGTGCTCGTCGAGCCCGTGCGCGGCGGCGAGCTCCAGGACACCGCGCAGCACCCGCTGCTCGGCGCGGAACCAGGCGAGCGCCGCATCGTAGGACCCGGCATCCGGGCCGGCCCCGTCGTGGCCGGCTGGCCGCGGTCGGGAACTCCTCGGCGATGACATCCGGCTGCCCCGGCGGCAGCCGCAGCCGGCTCCGGGCGGGGAAGAGCCTGGCCGCCGCCGCCTGCGCGGTTCGCAGGTAGTGGTCGAGTATCCGGCGCAGGGCCGCGTCGCGGTCGGCGGCGCTGTCGGTGGCCGCCGACAGCTCGGCCGCGTAGGCGCGCAGCAGGTCGTGGTAGCCGAACCGGCCGGCGGCGTCCTCGGTGAGCAGCGAGGCGCGGACCAGCTCGGCGAGCGCGGCGCGCGCCTGCGGCAGCGCGGCCGCGATGAGGCTGGCCGCCGCCGGGGCGGAGATGTCCGGGCCGGGATGCAGGCTGAGCAGACGGAACGCCCTGGCGGCGGGCGCGCTGAGCTTGTCGACCGACCAGGAGAAGACGGCGCGCAGGTCGGTCGTCGCATCGCCCGTCTGCAGCGCGTCCAGCCGGTCCCGCGCGTCGGCGAGCTCGGCCGCGAGGTCGCGAAGGAGCGCGCCCGGCCGGGACGCGGCCCGCGCGCAGGTCACGCTCAGCGCGAGCGGCAGCCCGGCCGCCCGCCCGACCAGCGCGGCCACCGCGTCCGGTTCGGCGCTCACCCGGGCCGGCCGAGCCCCGGCCAGCAGCGAGGCCGCCTCTCCGGCGTCGAGCACGCCGAGCGGCAGCAGGCGGGCACCGTCCGCCACCACCAGGCCGGTCAGCTGGGACCGGCTCGTCACCAGCACCAGGCAGCCGGGGCTGCCTGGCAGCATCGGCCGGACCTGGTCGGCGTCGCGGGCGTTGTCGAGGAGCAGCAGCACCCGCTTGCCGTCCAGCAGGGTGCGCAGCAGCCCGCTCTGCGCGTCAAGGCCGACCGGCACGTGCCTGGGCGGCACGCCGAGCGCGTCGAAGAACCCCGACAGCGCGGTGCCCGGCGGCACCGGGGCGCTGGCGGGGTCGAACCCGCGCAGGTTCACGTAGAGCTGGCCGTCGGGGAAGCGCGACGCGGCCTGGCGGGCGAACCTGATCGCCAGGGACGTCTTGCCGACGCCCGCCGTGCCGGCGATCAGCGCTACCGGGCCCGCCTCCGGCAGCAGTCCGTGCAGCCAGCGCAGCTGGGCGGCCCGGCCGGCGAAGCCGGCCACCTCCGGCGGGAGCTGCGCCGGGCATGCCGCGGCGACCGGCGCAGGATCAGGCGCGGGGATCGGCGCGGGCCCCGTCGGAACCGCCGACGGCCGGGCCGGAACTTCGATGACGTCCGCCGTCGGTCCGTCGAGCGCGGGGTCCATCGCCAGCAGCTGCTGGTAGATCCTGGTCAGCTCGCTGCCCGGATCGACGCCGAGCTCGTCGGCGAGCCGCCGCCTGGTCTCGCCGAAGACGCGCAGCGCCTCGGCCTGCCTGCCGCACCGGTACAGGGCGATCATCAGCAGCCCGGTGGCCCGCTCGCGCAGCGGGTGGGCGGCCGCGAGCGCGGCAAGCTCGGGCATCGCCGCGGCGGCCTGCCCCTGGGCGAGCAGCAGATCGGCCCGCTCCTCGACCGCCGTGGTGCGCAGCTCGGTGAGCCGCCGCCGCTCCGTCTCGGCGAACGGGCCGGGCACCCCGGCGTACGGCAGGCCGCGCCAGAGCGCAAGCGCCTCGTCCACCGTCCGCGCCGCGCTGCCCAGGTCGCCGGCCGCGCGCAGCCCGCGCGCCACGCCGAGGCACCGCCGCAAATGCTCCGCGTCGAGAGCGCCGGAACCGAGCCGGAGCAGGTAGCCGCCGCCCCCGGAGATGAGCATCCGCGAAGGCGCCCGGCGGGCCCGGTCCGGGTCTCGGCGCGGCCGCTCCGGCTCGAGCACCCGGCGCAGACCCGACACATAGGTGTAAACGCTGCCTTCCGCGCTGGCCGGCGGCTTGTCTCCCCAGACCGCGTCGATCAGCTCACCGCGCGAGACCACCCGGTTCGCGCGGGTGGCGAGCACCCCGAGCACAGCCAGCTGCCTCGGCTGCCCGGCGGCATGCTCCCGGCCGTCCCGCCAGACCGTCACCGGCCCGAGAACTCCCACTCGCAGCGGCACCACCGCCAGCCGCCCCCTCCGCGCCGCGCCACGTCCGCCGTGCCTCTGTCACGCCAGAACTACGAGGCGCTACCAGACGGCACAGCTACGGAGATTACAGGACTCAACGGCGGGCATCTAGAAAATATCTAGATCGCGTAGAGCCGGCCCGATTATCACTAATGCAGCGATCATGTGCCCGGCTCCCGATGGCGCGTCCCGGGCCCGATCGCCGCTGGCGGGCACTTCGCCCGCATCCTCGACAGGCGTGGGCACCAGCCCCCCCGGTGCCCACGCCGCCAGCAGTCGGCTCCCATGGCATCCCCCCTCACTCCGTGCCATGGGGGCCGGCGCAGCGCCGTACGCCGCAGCGTCGGCCCGGAGCCGCTCAGCTACACTGCGAATACAGTTGAGTGCTGGTCGTAGTCATTTCGGAGGCGCAGCGGCTCATGGCGGGGCAGAGCGGGGACCGACGGGCGCGGCTCGCAGCGCAGCAGGCGGCGCAGCAGCAGGCGCGGACGCGGAGGCGGCGGCTGCTGCTGGCCGGCGGGGCGATCGTGGTGGTCGTCGCGGTGGTGCTCGGCATCGTGCTGAGCAGCGGTGGTGGCGGCTCGTCAGGGTCCACGGCGGCCAGCACGGCCCCGCCGCCGACCGGCGCCGCCCTCACCGCGGTCATCGACCAGCTCACCTCGGTGCCCGCCGCGACGCTCGACCAGGTCGGCGCCGGGCAGACGGCGTCGAACCCAACCTCGATCACCGGCACCGCGCTGAGCAGCGGCGGCAAGCCGGAGGTGCTGTACATGGGCGCCGAGTACTGCCCCTACTGCGCAGCCGAGCGGTGGGCGCTGATCGTCGCGCTCAGCCGGTTCGGCAGCTTCAGCGGGCTCGCCCCCATCCGGTCGGCGGCCGCGGACGGCGCCGGCAACGCCGAGCCGTACCCGCTCACCCCGACCTGGACGTTCGTGAACTCCACCTACACGAGCACGTACCTGACCTTCACCCCGGTCGAGCTGAACACCAACATCCCCGACAAGGCCACCGGCTTCTACACCACCCTGCAGACGCCCACGGCCGCCGAGACAGCGCTGCTCGACAAGTACGACGCGACCGAGCAGGGCGCGATCCCGTTCATCGATTACGGCAACAAGTTCGTGAGCATCGGCGCGTCCTACAACCCCGGGATTCTGGCCGGTCTGACCTGGGCGGAGATCACCGCCGACCTGCGTAATCCGGCCAGCCCGGTGGCCAAGTCGGTGCTCGGCGTGGCCAACTACGCGACCGCGGCGATCTGCGGCCTGACCAACAACCAGCCCGCGTCCGCCTGCACGCCGACCGTGCTCGCGCTGCAGGCCAAAATTTAGGCCAAGATCTGAGGTTACTCTCAGGTTTTCGTGGACCACTGGGCCGCCGATTCGCCCTACGATGATCGCATGGGCAAAGCGAGTAGGACCAAGCAGGAGCCGGACCGGCGCGCGCGAATCGCCGCGCAGCGGGAAGCGGAGCGCCGGGCCGAGCAGCGTCGGCGCATCTACCTGGCCGGCGGGTCCATCCTCGTCGTCGTCATCGTGGTTATCGCGTTCGTGCTGGTGAAGCTGAACAGCAGTGGCGGCACCGCCGCCGCCTCGAGCGACGGCCCGACCGGCAGCGCGCTCACAGCGGTGACCAAGCAGGTAACCGACATTCCCAGCACCGTCACCGACACGGTGGCCGGCGGCAGCATCCCAAGCGGCTTGTTCATCGACGCCAAGACCAGCAGCGCCGTATCGTCGGCGGCGACCAACCTGGGGTCGTACTTCGCCACCGTCGACGGCCCGTCGCTTACCGAGTCCGGCAAGCCCGAGGTGCTGTTCATCGGCAGCGAGTACTGCCCGTTCTGCGCCGCGCAGCGCTGGGCGATGGTCAACGCGTTCAGCCGGTTCGGCACCTTCACGGGACTGACGACCACCCACTCGTCAAGCACAGACACCTACGCGAACACGCCCACGTTCACGTTCTACGGCTCGACGTACACGAGCAAGTACATCTCGTTCACGTCCGTCGAACTGAACACGAACGAACGGGTGGGGAACTCCACTAGCAGCACCGTCCCCTACATAACGCTGCAGACCCCCACGGCCGCGCAGCAAGCTACGGAGACCGCCTACGACCCGACGGGGTCCATCCCGTTCATCGACTTCGGCGGCAAGTACGTTCAGGTCGGCAACCTCTCGCCGCTCAACCCGCCGATGCTTGACGGCAAGACCTGGGCGCAGGTGGCGACCGCGATGAACCAACCGACGTCCACGATCGCGCAGGCCGAGGACGCCAACGCCAACTACGAGACCGCGGCCATCTGCGAGCTCACCGACAACCAGCCGGCCACCGCGTGCACGCCCACGATCCAGAAGCTGGAAAACACCCTCGCCAAGTAGTTCCGGCCGGCGGCCTGCGGCCGCCGGCCGGCCCCGGCGCTAACCGCCGATGACAGCACTGGAGAGCACCCGCGATGGCAAGTTCTAAGGCCCGCTCCGCGAACTCTAGGAACCGGTCCGCGTCGAGTAAGGGTCGTCGGCCTGCCGTCGGCGCCGGCTCGAACGGCAAAAACTCCAGCGCTCGAACGGCTGCGGCTGTCTCGGCCACGCCCACGAGTCCGAGGAAGCCGGCCGGCGTTACCGCGACCCGCTCGCCCAAGCAGGCTGCGGTAGCGCCGGAGCCGGAGGAGGCGTACCAGCCGGCGGCGAGCCGGTCCGGCCCGCCAACCTGGCTGCAGGTCACCTCGCTGGTGCTGGCCGTGCTCGGCCTGGCGATCTCCGCCTACGAGACGTAGGCGCACTACAACGGCTCGCACCTGGCCGGCTGCCCGACCAAGCCGGCGGCACCTTCAACTGCGGGGAGGTCATCACCAGCTCGCAGTCGATGGTCTTCAACATCTTCCCGGTGGCCGTGCTCGGCCTGGCGTTCTACGTGTTCGCGGTGGTGATCTTCACGCCGTGGGCCTGGCGCTTCACCGGTTTCGCGATCCGCCTGGGGAATCGAAAGTTCCGCCTCCAGAGCCGCGACGTGAACATCGTTCGGCTGGTGTCGGTGATCGTCGGCATGGGCTTCGTGATGTATCTTATCTATGCCGAGTTGCAGATCGGCGCGGTCTGCGAGTACTGCACGGGCGTCCACATCGTGACGTTCCTGTTGTTCTGCATCACCGTTGTCAGCGCCGCCCTCTGGGGACTCGGCAAGCGGAATCACTCCGCCGCCCGCTCCTGACCGCCCCGCTGGGGTTTCAGGCCCCGTTGCCGCCTTGGCTAACCGCACTGCGGCGATGGGCCCGCAACGCTGTGACCGGCTTAATTACATTATTTTCATGTTTGCTCGCGCGGCCCGGGCGCGGGCGGTTCCCCAGTTAAGGTGGCCGCATGCCTGGCATGAACTCGGGCCTGAGCCCCGCTAGCCCCATCCTCGTCGCGGCGTTCCGCTCGGCACTCCTGCACCAGACGCTGATCATCGCGCTGATCATCGCTCTGGTGCTCATAGCGTGGGGTGCCAGTCGAACCGCGACCGGCGAGCAACACGCCGCCCCCGCCTGGCGCGAGCCCCGCGCGCGGATGGTGCTGCGGATCGGCTTCGGCGTCCTCTGGCTGCTCGACGGCCTGCTGCAGGCGCAGCCGCAGATGGCGGGCGGCATGCCGTCCCAGACTCCAGTCGACTGCGGACGGCTCGCCGTCCTGGGTGGTGGACATGGTGAACTGGGGCGCGAACATCTGGAGCTACCACCCCATCGCAGCCGCCGCATCGTCGGTCTGGATCCAGGTCGGCATCGGGCTCTGGATGATCTTCGCGGTGCGCGGCTGGTCGCTCCGGCTCGCCGCGCTGTCGAGCGTGGCCTGGGGGCTGATCGTCTGGGCGTTCGGCGAGTCGTTCGGCGCGATCTTTGCCCCCGGGCTTACCGTGCTCTTCGGCGCGCCAGGTGCCGTGCTCCTCTACGCCGTGGCCGGCGCGCTGCTGCTGCTTCCCGAGCGCACCTGGCAGCGGCCGCAGATCGGCCGGCTCGTCCTCGCCGGGAGCGGAGTCTTCTTCCTCGGCATGGCGCTGCTGCAGGCCTGGCCGGGGCGCGGCTTCTGGCAGGGCAAGCTGGCTGGCCAGCCTGGCTCGCTGACGTCGATGATCCAGTCGATGGCGAGCACCCCGCAGCCGCACTTGCTTGAGGTCATCGTCTCCGGCTTCGGCAACTTCACCGAGTCCCACGGGTTCGCGGTGAACCTGATCGCCGTCATCGCGCTGGCGGCGGCGGGGGCGGCGTTCTGCGTGAGCGCGGCCCGCTCCGACGCCCGGCTCGCCCGGATCGCCGTCATCGCGGCGGCCGTGTTCTGCCTGGCCGACTGGGTGCTGGTCGAGGATCTCGGCGTCCTAGGCGGCCTCGGCACCGACCCGAACAACATGATCCCGCTGATCCTGCTGTTCACGGTCGGCTGTCTCGGGCTGACCACGCAGCCGGCCGCGGAAAAGGCAGCGGTCGCTGTTGCGGATAAATCGACAGGAAGGCGCACCCGTTCCGGCCGGCACCCCGGCTCCGGAAGAGGCACAGGCCCCGGAGCCGACGCTGGTCCCGGCAGGAGCGGCAGCGGCCGCCTCGGCGTCAGCCGGGAATGCGGGGCCTCCCCCGTGGCTGGCCGGGCCGGTGCGGGCGTTCGCGGGGGCGCCACTGCGGGTGATCGGCGGGATCGTGGCGCTCGGCGTGATCATCGTGGGGGCGGCGCCGATGGCGTTCGCCGCGGTGAACAAGACCGCGGACCCGATCACCGCCGAGGCGATCGCCGGGACCAACGGGCAGCTCGACACCCCGGCCCCGAACTTCACGCTCACCAGCCAGGACCGGGCGGCCGGTCTCGCTTGCCAGCCTGCGAGGCAAGGTCGTGCTGCTCGCGTTCCTCGACCCGGTCTGCACCACCGACTGCCC
Source organism: uncultured Actinomycetota bacterium (assembly GCA_963778435.1). Taxonomy (GTDB): domain Bacteria; phylum Actinomycetota; class Actinomycetes; order Streptosporangiales; family Streptosporangiaceae; genus Trebonia. The sequence continues at coordinate 55,469 of CAVZUX010000030.1, read as the reverse complement.
GATCATCGCCGCGGAGATGCGGGTGGCCGATACGCTGCTCGGCGCCAAGGCGAGCGACACCGAGCTGGTCGCCGTGGTCGCCAACCCGACCTACACCTCGGTGGCCTACACCCGGGCGTTCGACCGCGCAGGATGGGCTCAACACGGTACCGAACTGGCTGTACCTCACCGGGTCAATTAACCAGCTATCCGCCGTCTGGCACCACTTCGGGATCGAGGTCGAGAACCTGCCGGGCGGCGCGATGTCGGCGCACAACGACATCGCCTTCGTGATCAGCGCCAAGGGCGTGGTCCAGCAGGAGATCAGCGACGATCCTGGGCCGGGCACGGGCGCCACGCAGTCCTCGTTCGCCTCAATGCTGGCCGACTCCGTGCTCCAGTCGATGGGACAGAACCAGTGACGGCAACCACCACCGGGCGGCGCGGCCGGGTCCGCGCCCGCGCGCTCGCCGCCGCGGTCGCGGCCATCGCGTCAAGCGCCGCGCTCGCGGCGTGCGGCACGTCATCGGTGTCCGCGTCGTCAGCCGGAGACTCGACGGCCGCCAGCGCCCCGGCCGTCTCGCTGGCCACCTCGCTCAGCACGGCCACCGACAGCTGGGCCATCGTGCCGATGACGGCCAACCCGACGTTCTGGGAGGTGTTCGTCCGCCCGGCCAAGTCCGCGACCTGGAAGCTGGTCACGCCGCCCGCCGTCGCCGACAACGGCGGCCTGGTCGCGGCGGCGGACACCGGAAGCACGCTCACCGTGGCGGTTCGGCCCAGCCAGAGCCTCATGTTCACGCCGCTCGCATCGACGGCTGACGCGGGCACAACCTGGTCCACCGGCGGGCCGATCAGCGCCGGCGTGGCCGCCTCCCCCGGCGCGCTCGCCGTCTCGGGCAGCCAGCTGGCCGCAGTGCTCGGCAACGGGACGATCGAGGCCAGCTCCGATGCCGGGAGCACCTGGCGGACGCTGGCCAAGCCGGGCACGATCGCCGACTCCGCGGCCGGGAAGCAGTGCGGGACGGTGGGAGTCACCTCGGTCTCGTTCGGACCAGTCCCCTCAGAAGTCCTGGCGGCCGGCAGCTGCGGGGCGACCGGCACCGCCGGCTTCTTCGAATACTCCCCCGGCGACGGATGGCAGCGGCTCAGCCTGCCGGCCTCCGGCCAGCTCGTGCGGTTTAGCGCGGGCACGGCGCTGGTCCGGGCCAAGGCGGGGCTGACCGTGTTGTGGCACGAGCTCGACGACGCAACCGTCAAGCGCGGCCTGGACCGCGTCGGCGCCGCTGCCGGTGACGCCTGCGGTCATCGCGTCCGGCGGGCTGGCCGGGGCAACGGCAACCTCGTCCGGCGGATCGTGGGTGCTGCTGCCCGGCGGGCAGGCGGCGACGATCAGCGGTCCGGGGCAGCAGTGGCTGCTGCTTCCCCCGGCGCCCGCCCATACGTCGGTGCTCGCCTCCGGGCCGGGCAACGCGATCGACGCACTGGCCGTCTCCGGGGCGAAGCTGACCGTGTGGCAGCTTGACCAAGGATCCACCCTCTGGGTGAAGACCCAGACCATGAACGTGCCGATTCAGCTCGGTTCGTCGAGCTAGCCCCGTCCAGTTAGGTCTCCCACATGCACTACATCCTGGACAACTGGTCGTTCGACCCGTTTGTGATTATCGTCGCCGTCGTCGTCGTCTGGCACGAGATCGGGCTCTGGCGGCTGGCCAAGCGGTCCAGGCCGGAGCGCACGCGGGAACGGCGGATCCGGTCGCTCTGGTTCTACGGTGGTCTCGCGGTGCTGCTGATCGCGGTCGATTCGCCGATCGACTACTGGTCGGATTCCTACTTCATCATGCACATGCTGCAGCACCTGCTGCTGATGTTCGCCGCGCCGACCCTGGTGGTGGCGGGCGCGCCCGGGCAGCCGCTGCTCGACGCGCTGCCCGGGCGGTCCGGGCAGGCGGTCACGCGGTCCGTCCTCGCGGGCGGCTGGTCGCGGCCGGTCCGGGCCGTCTTCCGCTTCCTGACCGGGCCGATCGTCGCGGTGGTGATCTTCAACGCCGTCATGGTGTTCTGGCACATCCCGGCGCCGTTCGACCTGGCGGAGAACAACCAGGCGGTGCACATCTGGCTGATGCACAGCTCGTTCTTCCTGGCCGGTGTGCTGTTCTGGCTGCAGTTCATCCCCTCGCCGCCGTTCCGGTCGCGGATGCCGGCGCTCGGCCGGATCGGCGCGCTGCTCGTCACCAACGTGGTGATGATCATGATCGCGATGGCGCTGTCGATCTTCGCGACCCACTCGATCTACAGCGCCTACGACCACGTGCCAGGCGTCACCCTGCCGCCCTTCGCCGACCAGCAGATCGGCGCGGCCATCCTGTGGGTCTGCGGCGACTTCTGGGCGATGCCCACCATGATCATCACCATCAGGAAGGTGATCGCCGACGAGGGCGGCGTCGGCACCGCCCTCGAGCGGTTCCTCGGCAGCGCCAGCAGGGACGCCGCCCCCCGAGGCTGGGCATCATCGGCCCGCCCCAAGTCCCGCCTGCCGCGCTAGACTCACTGCACGCCCAGTTAACCAGCTAAAACCAAGGGGTTTGATCTGCTTCCGCAGCTCGGCGCGACCAGAAGCGCAATCGGCGTATATCGGGCTGGATGACCTGCGGCGCATCGTCGTCCGTCTCGGGCGGGATGACCGTCATGTTGGCGGCGGGCGGGGGGAGTTCCTCGAACCGCGAGTCTTCGCGGGCGGTTTCATCGGAGGACTCGGGCCTATCGTCGTCCGCATGGTCTCCGCGCAGGCCAGGCAGGCTGAGCGGCAGCGTCGGCGGATGCCGCACCGGCACATACGGTAGCGATGGCAGTGACGGCAGCGACGGGATGTTCTCCTCGGTCCAGGCGCGGAGTTGGGAGAGCGCCGGGGATCGGCCGACCATGATCACGCCGATCACGAGCGCGGCCAGCCCCCCGGCGTAGATCGCCAGCTCCCCGGGGGTGTCCTGGATCCGGTCGCCGAACACGACGATCCCGAGCAGCATCCCGACCACCGGCTCCCCCGCCGAGATAGCCGGCAGGGATTCATTCAGCGGGCCGGCGCTGAACGCGCTCTGCATCAGCCAGATGCCGGTCGCGCCCGCGCCAATGAGCGCGTACGGCGCCCAGGTCGACAACGTGCCGCTGAAACCGACAGTATGCAGGGCCTGCAGCGTCTGCCTGGTCAGCGCGTCCTGGATGCCGAAAACAAGGCCCGCGGCCGCCCCGGTCAGCATCGCCCGCGCCCGCCCGGGCCGCCGTCGCCCCGCCTGGACGGCGACGAACGCGACGAACGCGATCGCCCCGGCGGCCGGCCAGTGCGAGAACGAGCCCAGCGACAGCCCGATCGGCTTCGCCGACCGGGATACCGACAGCAGCGCCACCCCGGTGCAGAGCACCACCGCGCCGGTGATCTCCCAGAACCTCAGCGACGCCTTGGCGATCGGGACGGCGAGGACCAGCGCGAAGACCAGGTTGGTGGCGAGCAGCGGCTCGACGAACGCCAGCGGCAGGTTCCCGATCGACCACGCCGCGAGTATCTGGCCGGCCACCATGCAGCCGATGCCGAGTAGCCAGCGGGGCTTGTGGAACAGCTCGACGATCAGCCGCAGCGAAAGGAACTGCGCGTCGGACTGACTCTGCGCCGCGTTCTGCTGCAGCACGAACCCAGTGCCGATCAGCAGCGCGGCGAGCAGCGTGAGCCCATAGTCAAGGCTGAGGTCAATGTCCACGGCACCTTACCTGATACCCCTGTTGCTGCCCTTATGCAGCTCACAACGATAACGATCTAGGGTGGCAGGTCGGTTTCCTGTGGTGCGTGTCGGATCGAGAGATCTAACCGATCCGGCGCAGCCCGTTCCTGTGGTGGCGGGCGGTCTCGATGTAGCTCTTGACCGCAAGTTCGGTCCACGTCGCGTCCACGTCGGATCGCTTGATCTTCGCGGGCACCCCGGCCACCAGCGACCCGGCAGGCACGATGAACCCCTCCGGCACCACGGTCCCGGCGGCGACGATCGACTTCGCGCCCACGACCACTCGGTTCAGGGTCACGGAGCCGGAGCCGATCAGGCACCCCGACTCGATCACGCACCCCTCCAGGTGCGCGTTGTGACCGACCACGCAGTCGTCGCCGATCACGGTCGGGAACCGCGCGGTGGTGTGCACGATCGTGCCGTCCTGCACCGAGGTCCGGGCGCCGACGGTGATCGTCCCGTGGTCGCCGCGGAGCACCGCGCACGGCCAGACCGAGGCCTGGGGACCTATCTTGACCCGCCCGATGACGACAGCATCAGGCGCGATGTAGGCAAGCTCGTCAATCTCCGGCTCGTCGTCGTCCAGGGCGTAAATCGTCACCCCTATACGGTAGCGTCTGGCTCGTGTCTCCCGGTTCCCCAAACAGCACCGCCGACAGCGCGTCAGAGACGTCCGCCTCGGACGTTCTCGCGCTGCTGACCACCGCCGTCTCCGCCATCGGCGGCACCGAGCGGGACGGGCAGAGCCGGATGGCACAGGCCGTCTGGGACGCGATGACCGACGGCGCGCACCTGGCCGTCCAGGCCGGCACCGGGACCGGCAAGTCGCTGGCCTACCTGGTGCCCGCGCTGCAGCTCGCCGCCGCCAAGAAACATGGCCCGGTCGTGGTCTCCACCGCCACCATCGCGCTGCAGCGCCAGCTGGTCGACCGCGACCTGCCCCGGCTCACCGAGGCGCTGCGCGGGGCGCTCGGCCGCAGGCCGGAGTTCGCGATCCTCAAGGGCCGGAACAACTACCTCTGCCTGAACAAGCTGCGCAACGGCCCGGAGGACGAGCAGGACTCGCTCTTCGACGCGCCCACCAGCCCGCTCGGCGCGCACGTGAAGCGGCTGCACCAGTGGGCCTCGTCGACCACCTCCGGCGACCGGGACGAGCTCGTCCCCGGCGTCCCTGACCAGGCCTGGCGGCAGGTCGCGGTGACGTCACGCGAGTGCCTCGGCGTCAACCGCTGCCCATTCGGCGTCCAGTGCTTCTCCGAGCGCGCCCGGCGGACGGCGGCGGAGTCCGACGTTGTCGTCACCAACCACGCGCTGCTCGCCATCGACACGCTCGGCGAGGGCGGCATCCTGCCCGAGCACCGGGTCGTCATCATCGACGAGGCGCACGAGCTGGTGGACCGGGTCACCTCGGTGGCCAGCGGCGAGCTCTCGGCGCAGACGATCGAGTTCGCGGTCCGCCGGACCGGCAAGCTCGCCGACGAGGGTGAGACCGCGCGCCTGTCCGAGGCGGGCAACGCCCTCGGCCCGCTGCTTGTCACCATGCCGGCCGGCCGGATGGACCACCTCGACACCGGACTTGGCGCCACGCTCACCGCGCTCCGCGAGGCCGCCGTCGCGTGCGCCGTCCAGGTGCGGAAGCTTGCCGTGGCCAAGGGCGACGACGCCGACCCGGCCGAGGTCACCGCCGCGCAGACCGCGCTGGTGCACCTGGAGGAGATCGGCGAGGCGGCCGAGCGGATGCTCTCCGCGTTCGAGCAGCCGATCGCGGAGCGGGAGGAGGTCGTCTGGCTCGAGCGGCCGGAGGACTGGACGGCAGAGCCGTCCCGGCCTGCCTCGCTGCACGTCGCGCCGCTCGAGGTCGGTGAGGTGCTAGCGGAAAATCTCTTTAGTGAACGGACCGTGGTTCTTACCTCAGCGACCCTTACTCTGGGCGGGTCGTTCGCGCCGCTGGCGCGGCAATGGGGCCTCGACGCCTCGGCGATGGGGTCCGAGTGGGCCGGGATCGACGTGGGGTCGCCCTTCGCGCACGGGCGATCCGGCATCCTCTACGTGGCCAAGCACCTGCCGATCCCCGGGCGGGACGGGCTGCCGCCCGAGTACCTGCAGGAGATGTGGGAGCTGATCAAGGCGGCCGGGGGGCGGACGCTTGGGCTGTTCTCCTCGATGCGGGCGGCGAAGGCGGCCGCCGCCGAGCTGCGGGAGTCGCTGCCGTACCCGGTGCTCTGCCAGGGTGACGACTCGACCATGCAGCTGGTCAAGGAGTTCGCCGAGTCCGAGGAGACCTGCCTGTTCGGGACGCTCTCCCTCTGGCAGGGCGTGGACGTGCCCGGGCCGTCACTGCGGCTGGTGATCATCGACCGCATTCCCTTCCCGCGGCCGGATGACCCGCTCGCCTCCGCGCGGACCCGGGCGGCGGACGCGCGCGGCGGCAGCGGGTTCATGGAGGTGTCCGCGTCGCACGCGGCACTGCTACTCGCGCAGGGCGCCGGGCGGCTGCTCCGGTCCATGGACGACCGCGGCGTGGTCGCCGTGCTCGACCCGCGCCTGGTCACCAAGCGGTACGGCGAGTTCCTCCGGGCCACGCTGCCGCCGTTTTGGCAGACGACGGACCCGGAGGTCGTCCGCGGCGCCCTCCGCCGACTCGACCAGGGATAAAATTCCTACAAATCGACCCATGGCAATGATTGTGTGTAGTTCAGGTTAATGCGCCCAGCGGCTTTCGGGTGGCTGACGGGAATCGTCTGCGGTTCCCGAGAAATGCACGGTCCGTTCATCTCGAGCGATTTGGAATTTCCCGGTTTTGGCCCGTCAAAAGGGCCTGAATTAGGCGGAGAGGCCGAGCGCGTCGAACTGGTGGCGCTCCCATAGGCGCATGGACGTCTCCTCGGGATAGGAGAGCACGTCGGGCTGGAGGTCGTAGACCCGCGTCGTTCTGCGCTCGGTCCCGTAGGCGGGCCAGCCGGGGTCGCCGGTCGCCGCGAAGGAGATCCACTCGCGGCGCATCGTGTCGCCGAGCGTCACGAACTCGGCGGGCAGGCGGGGGCCGATCAGCGCCGCGGCCAGCCCCTGGCCGACCGACCCGAAGACGAGCGGCACGTCGAGCGCGTGGCACGCGCCGAAGGGGCCGCCCGGGGCCTGGGCGGCGAGCTCGTAGAGGAACGTCCTGCCGCCGGAGGCCGCGTGCGCCTGGGCCAGGTGCAGGGTCGGCATCCGGAACAGCCAGTCGGAGAAGACCAGCTCGTAGAGGGCGCTCGGGTCGGCGTCAGGGAAGGCCTTCCGGTAGGCGGCGGGGCCGTCGGGGCCCGGGGCGAACGCGCTCAGCGTTGCCGTCGCCTCATCGTCGGTGATCTTGCCAAGCTTGCCCTCCATCGCGATGAACAGCCGGTACTCGTCCCGGTTGTGGCCGGTGAGCAGCTCGACGTCGCTGGCGGCGCCGCCCAGCAGCGCCCGCCACGGCGAGCGGGGCAGCACCTCGCCGTCGATGACCGGCGAGAACGGGGTGATGGTGAGGCTGACCCCGCCCCACTGGGGAAAGTCCTTCAGCCTTGCCGCGACCGCGTTCTGCGCGTTGACCAGGCGCATCGGGTCGGCGCTGGCCAGGGCCTCGAACTCGTTCGGCAGGCCGGCTTCCCTGGCGATCGCCCTGGCGATGTCCTCGGCCAGATCCCGGGCGAGGAAGGTGCCTGGCACGGACTGGGCGATTGCCCGCTTGAACAGGCCCTTCGCCTTGTCCATGGCGAGCAGGGAGGCGATGACGCCCGCGCCGGCCGACTCGCCGAAGACGGTGACGTTGCCCGGATCGCCGCCGAAGTTCTGGATGTTCTCTTTCACCCAGGTCAGCGCGGCTACGGCGTCGAGCAGGCCGCGGTTGGCGGGGGCGCCAGGCAGCTGGGCGAACCCCTCCGTGCCGACGCGGTAGTTCAGGGAGACGAAGACCGCGCCTGCCTGCGCGAACGGGGTGCCGTCGTAGCCCGGCTCGCTGCTCGCGCCGAACATGTACGCGCCGCCGTAGATCCAGACCAGGACCGGCAGGCGGTCCGCGCCTGGGTAGGGGGTCCAGACGTTGACGGTGAGCCACCCGCCGGTGGTGTCGGCCGGCTGCGCGGCGGGCGGGCCGTCGGGCCCGGCGAGCATCGATGCCTGCGGCGACGGCGGGCCGAACTCCTTCGCGTCGCGGACGCCGTCCCATGGCGCAGTCGGTTCTGGGGCCCGGAACCTTCGGTGACCGATGGGGGGCTCGGCGAACGGGATGCCGCGGAAGACCGCGACGCCGTTCTCGTTTCGCCCCCTGACCCGGCCAGCTCTGGTGGAGACCTCAGGATCGGCTGGCGCCACAGGGCGACCTCCCGCTTCATCGATGGAGCGACAAGGGCTTTTATAACGACTTTAGGTTATTTGACCGGATCGAGCACTACCACCGGGATCTTCCGGGGCGCCGCCGTTTCCTCGTACGTCGCGAAGCGGGGAGCGCGTTCCTTCTGCCGCGCCCAGATCACGTCGCGCTCGGTCGGCTCGGCCACGCGCGCTGCTACCTTGACGGTGTCGGTGCCGACCTCGATGGTGGCGTCGGGGTGGGCGACCAGGTTGTGGTACCAGTCGGGGTTGGTCGGGGCGCCCGCCTTCGAGGCGAAGACCGCGTAGGCCTCCCCCACCGGCTGATACGTGAGCGGGGTGAGCCGCTCGGTGCCGGTGCGCGCGCCGCTATGGTGCAGGAGGAGCATATCCGCGCCTTGGAACGGTCCTCCTACCCTGCCGCCGTTGGCGCGGAACTCCTCGATTATCTTGCCGTTGAAGTCGTTGTAATCTGCCATGACGCTTAGCTTAGGAAAGTATCCATGAAGTCACCAATCCGGTTGGAAGAACTACCGTTCGCAGCTATGTTGTCCGACTTTGACGGCGAATCCGCTGACTCCTCTGGCTTTGGCGGATTGCTGGAGATCGACGGGGACTACGACCGGGTGCGATTCGGCGGGGTGGCGTTCGCGGCGGCGGACGCGAGCGGCGCGCGGTTCGTCGAGTCGGCTTTCGTCGGCGGGTCCTTCGACGAGGGACGACTGCGGCGGGCGCGGTTCACCGATGTCTGGTTCGAGCAGACCCGGCTGGTGGCGGTTGACGTCGCCGGGTCGTCGCTGACCGATGTGTGGTTCAACGGGTGCGTGTTCGCCGGGGTGCCGGCGTTCACCTGCGGCCTGCGGCGGGTGGTTTTCCGGGGGTGCAAGCTCGACTCGGTGAACTTCCGCGAAGCCGCGCTGACGGACGTGACGTTCGACGACTGCGTGCTGCGGGACGTTGATTTCGGCGGGGCGAAGCTCCAGCGGGCGCGGTTTCCCGGGTGCACCGTGAGCGGGCTTGACTTCACCCGCGCGACCTGCAAGGACGTCGATCTGCGGGGGGCGCGTCTGGGCGAGCGGGACGCCGACGGCGGTTCTGGCGGCTCTGGCGGTTCTGGCGGTTCTGGCGGGATCAAGTCGGGCTTTGACTCGCTGAGCGGCGTCCGCATCGACACCGTCCAGCTGATGACTCTCGCTCCGCTGCTGGCCCACCACCTGGGCATCACCGTCTCGGACGGGTAGCTGGGTTACGGGCGCAGGGCGCGCATGGCGGCGGCGAACTGGTCGCCTCGGTCCCGGTAGTCGCGGAAGTGGCCGAAGCTGGGGGCGGCCGGGGAGAGCAGCACGACTCCGTTTGGGTGCGCCCACTCGAAGCCGGCCGCGACGGCCGCGTCGAGGTCGGGGCAGTCCGTCACGCCCGCGAACCCCTGGTCCCCGGTGCCGGCCGCAGTGAAGGCGGCGCTGGCGGTGAAGGCGGCGCTGGCGGTGAAGGCGGCGCTGATCCTGGGGCCGCTGTCGGGCAGCGTCAGGACGAGGGTCGGGTCTTCCCGGCCGCGCACCCCTTCCGCCAGCGGAGCGTAGTCGATGCCGCGGTCCTGGCCGCCGACGATCAGCGCGACGCGCCGTCCAGGGAAGGCGTCGAGCGCGGCGAGGGTCGGCAGCACGTTGGTGGACAGGGAGTCGTCGACGAACGCGACCCCGTCGACCGTGCCGACGGTGGTGAGGCGGGAGGGCAGCGGGGTGAAGCCGTCGGCCGCGCGCCGCAACGACGCGTCGTCGGCCGCCCGGTCGACTAGGTCGCGGTCAGCGGCGGCGTCCCCGAGGGCGGCGAGCACGCGCCGGGCGATCAGCGCGTTGCGGCGGTTGTGTTGACCCGGCAGTCCCAGCGGATCCATCCAGGTCGCGCCGGGTTCGTCGGTCTCTGACACCCACTCGACCTTCGGGGCCAGCAGGCGGGCGCGCTCGCGCAGCAGGGTGCTGTCGCCGTTGGCCACGGTCAGCTCGGCCCCCGGCTGCGCGCAGGCGGAAAGCTTGTCCTGGTAGTACCGCTCGACGCCGCCATGCCAGGGCAGGTGGTCGGGGTGGAGCGAGGTCACGGCGGTGACCGGCGGCGTGCTCGCCAGATCGGTGGCCGTGTAGCTTGAGACCTCGATCACCCAGTAGTCGTACTCCCCCGCCTGGAGCGGGTCATAGGGGGCCGCGCCGAAATTGCCGCCGACCATGGACTTATAGCCAAGGCCGGTCAGCAGGTGGCCGATGATCGACGAGGTCGTGGACTTGCCCTTGGTGCCGGTGACGCAGACGACCCGGTTCCTGTCGGCCTCCTGCAGCCAGAGCCCGAGCCCCCCGGCCAGGATGACGCCTGCGCTCCTGAGGTGGTCGGCCTCGGGGCTGTAGCGGCTGATCCCCGGGGTCTTGATCACGATCTCGCAGGCCGCCAGGGCGTCGAGGCCACCGTCGGCGGTGGTGAGAATGCCCGGCTCATCGCCGGGTTTCGGTGAGTCGTCGACCAGGACGGGCTCGACGCCGAGCGCGCGGAGCTTGCGCAGGGACGCCCCGCCCTCGCGGCCGAGCCCCCAGACGCCGGCCCGCGCGCCGCGTAGGTCCGACCAGCCGAGCCTCGCCCGCTCGTCGCTCATGCCCGGGACCACTCGGCGGCCAGGGCCGCCGGCACGAAGCTCGCCCCGACCGGCCGCCGCATGGCCTCAATTTCGGCTTGGGTGGGCGCGTCGGGCCGCCCGTTGATCTCGGCGGCGAGCTCGGCCAGCAGCGCGCTGCCGGCGCGATCCGGCCGCCGGGCGGCGAGCACGACCGCGGCCCGGCACTCGTTGACCTCGCCGACGCACTCGAATGGTTTGGTGCCCGACCCGAGCAGCGCGCGGAACTTCGGCGCGAGATCGGGTTCGTCGAGCGGCTCGCCGCCCCCGCCATCGGCCGCGAACACGGCTCGGAGCTGCTCGGCCGACATGAACGGGGCGAGGATCAAGTCGATGAAGCAGCACTTGTCGCAGACGCCGCACCAGTGGTCGAGCCGGCGCGCCTGGTCGATGATGAAGGCCTTATTGCAGCTGCGGAAGGTCGCGTGGTACTCGGTCAGGGCAGCGAACTTCTCGCCGACCCAGAGCTCGGTCCGGTCACGGAGCGCGGAGAAGTAGCCGGGCAGTCCGGACGGATCGGCGGCGAGCGTGTCACGGAAGGCCGCCTCGAACGCGGCGCTCTTGGAGTACTGGTGGTTGACCGGCTCGCCCCGGTACTCCAGCGTCGGCACGGAGGCGGACCACTCGTTGGACATCACTACCGTGTCCCTGCCGTCGAGCACGGCCGCGAGGATGGCGATCGCCGAGATGATCCCGGTCACCGGCACGTGCCCGTTGCGGAAGCCGAGCTCCGCCGACCGCAGCAGCTGCTGGTCGATCGCCCGCCCGGCCCTGATGACCGGAAGCCCGCTCACCGCCGCCGGCCCCTCGATCGCGCGGAACCGGTCCCCCGGCCGACTCACCACGAACAGCGCCACGTCCGCCGCGACCTTGCGCACGCCCTCGACGGTCACGATCGAGTCGATCCCGCCCCCGAACGGAACCAGCGCTCGCGTCAGCCGGTCATCTACGCCAGCGACACCAGTAGAGCCTGTCGATGGCTCAGCTGACCGGGCCGGGGGCGTGGGAGCAGCAGGGGATCGGGGCGCCGGCGGGGCGGGGGCAGGCGAGGCGGCAAGGGGAGGCGAGGTGGTGGGGGCGGGTGGCGCGGCGGCGGGGGCGGGTGGCGCGGGGGCGGCCGGGGCCTGGATGCGGAGGTCAGAGAGGTCGAGGGCGTTCTTGTAGGCGTACTCGCCGAGGCCCTGGAGGTAGAAGTCGCGGAGGAAGGCGTGCTCGGCGTCGGTGAGCGGCGTGGTCCCCAGGTCGATGACCGGCGGGGCGGCGGTCTTGTAATAGGAGACGCCGGCCAGCAGGAAGATCAGTCGCGCGGCGGCCCGGGCGGCCGGCGTGTTCCAGCGCGGCCCCGGCGCCAGTGAGATCCGCTCCGTGAACTCCCGCCCGTCAAGGGAGTACCGGCAGGTCAGCAGCCCCTGCTCCGCGTCCGCAACGAATCCCTCGTACCGAAACACCTGGCCACGCGCTGGCGTGACACCGTCGACAACCTCTGGCGCACTCATCACCAGCGAGTTTAGCGACGCCCGGGCGCGAGGGGGCGGACTTAGGCGGGGGTGGCGGCGCGGAGGGCGCGGAGGATGTTGGCGCCGGCCAGGGCCTGGAGGTCCTGCTCGGACCAGCGGCGGTGCTGCAGTTCGGCGAAGAGGGCGGGGTAGCGGGAGACGTCGTGCAGGCCGGCCGGGGTTACCGGGGTGCCGTCGAAATCGCCGCCGATGCCGACGTGGTCAAGGCCGGCCACCGAACGGATGTGCTCGATGTGGTCGGCGACCTGGGCGATGGTGGCGGGGGGCATCGGGTGATCGGGCTCCCACGACGGGAGCAAGCCGAAGACGGCCGATAGGTTAGCCGGGTCGCCGCCCCGCGCGGCCACCTCGGCGCGCAGGGCGTTGAACCAGTCCGTGCACGACTGCGAGACGAAGAACGGAACGAAGGTGACCATGCACACGCCGCCGTTGACCGCCAGCCTGGTCAGCACGTCGTCGGGGACGTTACGCGGGTTGTCGCAGACCGCGCGGGCGCTTGAGTGGGAGAAGATCACCGGGGCGGTGGACACGTCAAGCGCGGCGTGCATGGTGGCCGCCGAGACGTGAGACAGGTCGACGAGCATCCCGAGGCGGTTCATCTCCGCTACCACCGAGCGGCCGAAGTCGGACAGGCCGCCGGTATCGACCACGTCGGTGGCCGAGTCGGCCCAGCCGACGTTGGAGTTGTGGGTGAGCGTCAGGTACCGCACGCCCAGCGCGAACAGCATGCGGAGCACACCAAGCGACCCCGCGATGGAGTGGCCGCCCTCCGCGCCGAGCAGCGAGGCGATCCGGCCGGCCCGGAACGCCTCGTCAACGTCGCCGGCGGTCAGCGCGAGCTGGAACCTAGCCGGGTAGCGGGCGATCATCCGGTGCACAAGGTCGATCTGCTCAAGCACGGCCGTCACGGCGGCGCCGCCCGCCAGCGTGGTCGGGACGTAGACCGACCAGAACTGGCCGCCGACACCGCCCTCGACCAGGCGCGGGATGTCGGTGTGGGTGTTCGGGAGCCGCCCCAGCAGGTCCGCCGCTGACAGGTCGGAGCCGTACAACTCGCGGATCTCCCACGGCAGGTCGTTATGCCCGTCGATCAGCGGGAACCGGCTGAGCATCGCGCGGGTCAGCGAAAGGGAGAGGGCAGCACCATCGGCAGTCACCACCGCCTCAGGTTAGCGGGCAGCCATGAGCGAGCTCCGCCTCACGCGGCTCAAGCGGCTCAAGCGGCTCAAGCGGCTCAAACGGGCTGCGCGGATGAATGACTGGCCCTCACCTTCCTATCGGTTCTGACCACGCGATCCCCATCTTTCTATCAATTTTGACTAGACAAATCAGTGCAAAGCGGGCGCAGAAATGGTCAGATCTGATAGGAAGATGAAAAAGTGGTCAGAAGTGATAGGAAGCTGACGGGTTCTGAGAAGGCCGGGCTGTCACGTCTGAGGCATCATGAGGTTAGTGCGACGGTTGCGCCGGATGGCGTGAGGAGGCGGTGGCGCCGGATGGCATGAGGAGGCGGTGGCAGCCGGATGGCGTCAGGAGGCGGTGGCAGCCGGGCCGGATGGCCGCGGAGGAACCCCCGCGCCAGCCAACAACAGGCGCCGTTAGCATCACGAGATCACATGGAACGAACCGGGGTTGGTTCGGGGCTGGCCCATTGTCTGTCCACGGTGGCTGCCTTCCGGCGCCGCGGGCCGATCTTGCTGAGCCGGAAGCCGGCGATGAGCAGGCAGATCAGTCCGAAGATGATTAGGACGCCGACGTCATTCAGCCACTGCATCGAGGTGTGCGCCCACAGGGCGTCGGGCTTGACCGGCGCGAGCGGGTTGGCCGGGGTGATCACGTTCAGGTTGACGGTCGAGGCGAGGGCGCCCATGGCCCAGCGGGCCGGGGCGATCATCGACGCCCAGGCCTCCGCGCCGGAACTCAGCGCGAACACGCCGCCTGAGAGGACGACCTGGATCATGGTGACCACCACCAGGGCGGGCATGGTCTGATCGCTCTTCGTCACCAGCGTGGAGATCACCAGGCCGAGCAGCATCGACACCACGCAGAGGATCGCCACGGTGATCGCTATCTCGATGAGCGGCGGCCCGGGGATCAGCGCGCCCTTGGACGGCATCTTCGTGCCCGCCAGGCCGATGATGACGATGAGCAGCGACTGGAGCACGCTGATCACGCCGAGGACCAGCACCTTGGACATCAGGTAGGCGCGGGCCGACAGGCCGGTCATCCGCTCCCGCTCGTAGATCTCGCGTTCCTTGACGATTTCGCGTATCGAGTTCGCGGTGCCGGCCAGGCAGGCCGCCATGACCAGGATCAGCAGCAGCGTCTGGGCACCCAGGTTCTGCCCCGCCGCGCCGCCGAGGCCGAACGTCGACGGGATGATCCGCAGCAGCAGGCCGAGGATGATCGGCAGCGCGATGGCGAAGATCATGTAGCCCCGGTCCACCGACAGCACCCGCGCGTAGCGGCGGGCCATGGTGAACACCTGGGTGAGGCTGCCGCGGCGTTTCGGCTTCGCCTCGTCGTCGGCCCGTCGGGCCGGCGACTGCTGCTGGCCCGGCTGGGCCGACAGCCGCGAGGACACGTACTTGATGTACTCGTCCGAGTTCCGGAACTTGCCCGCCCAGTCCGCCGTCGGGTCGTCCGCGAAGGCCTGGAAGACGTCCGCCCAGTCCTCCTTGGTCCCGCCCTCCTTGCTGAAGTACGCCAGGCCCTCGGCGGGCGGCCCGAAATAGGCCATCCGGCCGCCGGGCGCGAGCACGATCAGCCGGTTGCACTGGTCGATCAGCTTCGACTCGACGTCGTGCGTGATCACCACGACGGACTGGCCGTTCTCCGTCATCTTCTTCATCTGCCCGAACAGCTCGCGCTTGAGGTGCGGGTCGAGCGGCGAGGTGGGCTCGTCAAGGAAGAGGAGGCTGGGCTTGGTCAGCAGCTCGAGGCCGATGTTGACGCGCTTCTTCTGCCCGCCGGAGAGCCGCAGGATGCGGGTGCTCGCATGCGGCGTCATCTCGAGCTCGCCAAGCACCTCGTCGACCCGCTGGTTCCTGTCCGCCTCGGTGATGTCGGGCGGGAACCTGAGCTCGGCGGCGTAGCCGAGCGCCGACTTGGCGGTGAGCTGGTCGTGCGTGACGGACTCCTGCGGCACCAGCCCGATCCGGTGCTTGAGCTCGTCGTAGTTGTCGTAAAGGTCGCGGTAGTCGTAGTAGACGCTGCCGGCCGTGGCCGGCTTCTTGCCGGTCAGCGCGTTGAGCAGGGTGGACTTGCCCGCCCCGGCCGGCCCGATCACCGCCATCATGGAGCGCTCGGCGAGCGGGAACGAGACGCCATCGAGCAGCACCTTCTGCTTGCCGTTCTCCGCCACGCTGACCCGGAGGTCGAGCGCCTCGAACGGGACGTCGCCTTCGTCGATGTACTCCTGCAGCACGCCGCCGGCCAGCCGGAACGTGGCATGGCCGATCGAGACGATGTCGCTCTCTGTCAGCTCCGCCTGGTTGACCTGGTTGCCGTTGACGTAGGTGCCGTTGTGGCTGCCAAGGTCGAAGATCTGGTAACGCCCGGTGGGGGACATCCGCAGCTCGGCGTGGAGCTTGGAGACGCCGAGATCCGCCAGGACGATGTCGTTGTCCGGGCGGCGGCCGATCTTCACCACCCGCGCCGCCTGGAGCTGGATGAGCGACGTCGGCTCGCGGTCCACGCCGGGCACGGAGGTATTGGAGTCGGGCTGGACCCAGCTGTTCACGGGCGGCGCAGGAGGCGGCGCCACCTGGGCGACCTGCTCAACCTCGATGCGCAGCACCGGCCCGTCCTCGGGGTTGCCGACGTGGATCACGCACGGGCCGGTGATCTCCAGCCGCGAGACCTTCTCGGCGCCGAGGAAGGTGCCGTTCCTGCTGCCCCGGTCCTCGATCACCCAGCCGTTGCCCACCGTGTACAACACGCGCGTGGTCCCAGGAGACCCTAGGGTCGTTCACCGCGATGTCCGCGCGTTCGTCGCGGCCGATCCGGTACTCCGAGCCGCTCTCCAGGCGGTGCGTGGTCCGCACCGTGCGGACCAGCAGAGGAGGCGCGCTACGCGAGTCGTGCGCCACTT
The DNA here is from genome assembly GCA_963778435.1 of uncultured Actinomycetota bacterium. Lineage (GTDB taxonomy): Bacteria > Actinomycetota > Actinomycetes > Streptosporangiales > Streptosporangiaceae > Trebonia. The sequence continues at coordinate 39,119 of CAVZUX010000030.1, read as the reverse complement.
GCATCCCCACCGCTTCCGTCCCCACCGGCGAACTCTCTGCCGCTCACAAAACACCCCGATCGTTACATACGCCGCCTGGTCAAGAGTCTAGGGCTCGCGCGTGTAATCCGTAATCTGGTGAACTATAACTACAGTGCGGGGCTTTTCCGCACACGTCGATATCTGTCGATATTGCCTCTCGGCAGCCGCTTGACCCGACGGGGGACGACCATGAGCTACGAGCCAACCCAACCGATCCGGCCCCCGTCGCAGTGGCAGCAGGACCCGCAGGGGCAGCCGGACCCGCAGGGGCAGCCGGACCCGACGCGGCAGGACCCGCAGTGGCAGCAGGACCCGACTCGGCAGGACCCGCAGTGGCAGCAGGACCGGCAGCCGGCCCCTCGGTGGCAGCAGGACCAGGGCGGCCACCAGGACGCGCCGCCAAGACGACGCCGCGACGTCGGCGGCACCGGGTCCGCCGCTCGGTGATCGCCCTCTTCATCATCATCGTGCTCGCGATCCTGCTGGTGATCGCCAACTTCGTGGGCAAGGCGGTGGCCGAGAACGACATGGCGGACCAGTTCACGGCCAACGGGTTCCCGGTCAGGCCGTCGGTCAACGTCGAGGGGTTCCCGTTCCTCACCCAGGTCGTCGCGAAGGACTTCCGCAAGGTCGTGATCACCGCCAGCAACATCCCGGCCGGGCCGGTGACAATCGCCACCCTGGACGTGACGCTCACCGGCATGCACCTGAACTCGTCGTGGAACGGCGCGACGATCGATCACGCTCACCGCGACCGCCTTCGTGCCAATCAACTCGCTCACAGGCGGCATCTCCAGCGAACTCGGGGGCGCCGCCTCGCTCACGGCGGTGCCCGACGGGGCGAACAAGCTGAAGGTCACCGGGAGCGTGCTCGGGGCGAGCGCCAGCGGGGTGGTGGAGTTCAAGCAGACCGGACCGCAGCAGATCACGGTCGAGCTGCCGACAACCGGCGGCCTGGTCGGCACGCTGCTCGGCTCGTCCGCGTCCTTCCCGATCAACCTCCCGGCGGGCGTCCCGCCGAGCCTGCGGATCACCGGGCTGACGCTCAACGGGAACGGGCTCACCCTCTCCGCCGCCGCGACCAACGCAACCTTCAGCAAGTGAACTGTTAACGATGCCATCAACAGTTCACTTGAATTCAATAAGTTGCCGGATAGGCTGCATGCACCGAGAAGTCAGGATGCCCGCGACAACGCGGGGTACCCTGCGCGCGGATGCCGGTATAAACGATGATGGGCCGGTCCACTGAGGGGAGCTCACGCGTGACCGATTACCAGCCACGTTCGCAGGCCGGATGGCCGGAGCAGCCGCCCGGCTACGGACAGCAGTCGTCGGCTCCGGCGATCAGCCGCCGCCCGGGCGGTCCCGGCCCAGGAGGCGCAGGCGCAGGGGACGCGGGCTGGTCATCGCGCTCATCGTGCTGATAGCGCTCCTCGTCGCCGCCGACTTCGGCGCCAAGGCGTACGCGGAGAGCGCGATCGCCAGCAAGATCGACTCCTCCGGCCTGGGCACCAAGCCGTCGGTCAACATCGAGGGGTTCCCCTTCCTCACCCAGGTCGCCGGGCGCGACCTGAAGCAGATCGACATCAGCGCGAGCAACTTCTCGGTCCAGCAGGTCGTCGTCAGCAGCCTCCACGCCACCGCGACCGGGGTGCGCCCCAACGCGTCGTTCAACGGCGCGACGATCAACCAGATCAACGGCACCCTGGTGGTCTCGTTCAGCCACGGTCACCAACCTGGTGCCGGTCCCGGGCCTGACGGTCAGCGCCGATCCGGCGGACGGGCCTAACGCGATCACGCTCAACTCGTCCCTCGGCGGCGCCACCGGGAAGATCGAGCAGACCAGCGCGAACAAGATCACTGTGGACGTCGGCAAGCTGACCGGCCTGGCCGGCCTCGCGTCGCTGCTTGGCGGATCGACCATCGCGTCGTCGTACAGCTTCGACATACCGAAGCTGCCGGCCGGCCTTGTGGTCCGCTCCGTCACCGTGACCAGCCAGGGAATCGTCGCCACGGCCTCGGCGCAGAACACCACACTGTCCCAGTAGAGATAAAAATTCCGCGCCGCGCTAACCGCCCAGTACCCCAGATGACCCACCCTCCCCAGGGAAAATATGACACATTAGGGCAAACACCAGTAAAAGGGAAGAATCGGAAGCGCGCTCAGATGCGCCGCCGGGTGGCCCATAATGGCGAGAGCGCGCCGTGCCCGAACATCCAGGAGTCGCCCGTGACACCCGGCAAGAAGGTGAGCCGAAAGGCACCGCCGGTGACAGTGAGCCCAACCGCGTCACCATCGGTGCGTACGCTCATCCTCGGCATCGACCGGACTGGTCAGATTGTTCAGCACGACCGGACGGCTCCCAAAATTCTCGCACCATCGGGCGATGACCTGATCGGAGTTCACCTAACCGACATCACCGCGACCCCGGCCAAGGACGGCGGCCTCCCCGTCTCCCCCGACAAGGCCTCCGTCCTCGTGGTCGCGTCGCTGCTCGAGGCGATCAAGTCCGACCGCGAGGCGAACGACATGCTCTCGATCGCGCTGGCCGACGGCACCGTCGCCGAGCACCGTGGTCACCGCCCGGCCGATGCAGGCGGGCGGCAGCGACGTCGCCGCCTTCGTGATTTTGCAGATCCCGATCCCGTCAGGCGAACGGTTCATCGAGCCCGCCCTGATGCGCGAGGTGCTGCTGCGCGACTCATCCCTCTCCGACGAGGACACGCTCGACTTCAGCGACCTCGCCAAGAAGATGACCGCGCAGTTGGTGCCCGCCTTCTGCACGGCCGCCGAGGTGCTTGTCCTCGAATCGCTGATCGGCGACAACGAGGTGCCCGCGCACGTCCCCGACGCGAACGTCCCGCTCCGCCGGCTGCACGTCAAGCACGACCGGGAGAACCCGGCCTGGCAGGCCGCGTTCCCGGTCGGCGAGATCCTCCGCTTCCCGGCCGGCTCCCCCTACACGCGCTGCATCGAGTCGGGTAAGCCGGTCCTCGAGGGCGTCCATCTCCGCGGATGCGGCGAAGAAGCTCGCGCGGGCCTGGCGGCGCAAGCCGGTCGGCGGCCTGCTCTCCGACACGTCCATGCTGATCCTCCCTGCGATCTCCAAGGGCACCGTGGTCGGCCTGTTCTGCTGCTTCCGCGAGCTTGGCACCCGCCGGTTCGACCGGTACGACATGGAAATGGCGATGGACTTCGCCACCCGGCAGGCGGTCTTCTTCGACCACGCCACCAGGTACAACCGGGAGCACGCGACCGCGCTCACGCTGCAGCGGGCCATGCTCCCGACCGGCCTCACCTATCCGTCGTCGATCGAGGTCAAGCACCGTTACCTGCCCGGCAGCGAGCTGGTCGAGGTCGGCGGCGACTGGTACGAGTCGATCAGGCTGCCCGGCGCGCGGGTCGCGCTGGTCGTCGGCGACGTGGCCGGGCACGGAGTGCGCGCCGCGGTCACCATGGGCCGGCTGCGCACCGCGATCCAGACCCTGGCCATGCTCGAGCTGCCGCCCGCCGAGTCGCTGCAGCAGCTCGACGAGCTCATGCAGAACATCGGCGAGCGCGAGCCGCACTTCGCGACCTGCGCCTACGCGGTCTACGACGCGGTCACCGGCGAAATCGAGCTCGCCGTGGCGGGCCACCTGCCGCCGCTGCTCGTCCGCCCGGACGGCACCAACGAGTACCTTGAGGTCGCCCCCGTCCCCGCCGCTCGGCATCATCGAAGACGGCATCGTGGAGACGACGCGGCACCAGATCGAGGACGGATCGCTTTTCGTGCTCTACACCGACGGCCTCGTCGAGTCGCGTGACCGGGACATCAGCGAGGGCCTGGAGCGGCTGCAGGTCGCGTTCGGCGAGGGCGCGCCGGAGAAGGACCTGGAAGACCTCTGCAAGACCGCCCTGGACGGCGTCTACTCCGACGCCAAGCGCGACGACATCGCGGTGCTCATCGCCAAGCTCCGGCGCATCCCGGAGGACCACCGGATGGACTTCCCGCTTGAGCCGGACCTCTCCTCGGTCCGGCAGGCGCGGGCCATGGTCGGGGACCCGCTCAAGCGCTGGGGCCTTGAGGACCTGATCCCTGCCACCGAGCTGCTCGTCTCCGAACTGGTCACCAACGCGTTCAAGTACGCCACGGGCGAGACCCTGCTGCGGCTCATCCTCGAGCCGGACTCATTGGTCTGCGAGGTGCACGACACCTCCCCCGCGCTGCCCCGGGTGCTTCAGGTCGACCGGGACGCGGAGAACGGCCGCGGCCTGCACGTCGTCTCCCAGCTGGCCGCCCGCTGGGGCGCCCGCCGCACGCATACCGGCAAGGTCGTCTGGTGCTCGCAGCTCGTCCCCGAGGAGCTCGCCGAGGCGATGCGCGCCGCGATGGGGATCGAGCCGGTTTCCCACCACTAGCGAAATCCCGGCACCCGCCGTCAAGACCTGGGGCAGACAGCGCGAAGCAACCCGTCCGTTTCACGGGGACCGGGCCGGTACCTGCCATCGGCGACGACCCCGCGCAAGCGTTCCAGACTCTTGGCGGACGGCACGAAGCCACGGTCCGTTCCATATGGAGAATTTGAATTTAATGATCTTGAATTCAAATTCTTTTGGTGATGAACGGACCGTTACTTCGCGTTAGCTATTCCACTGTGACGCTTTTTGCCAGGTTGCGCGGCTTGTCGATGTCGCGGCCCAGTTTGGCGGCGGCGTGGTAGGCGAGCAGCTGGAGCGGGATGTTGAACAGGATCGGCTCAAGCTCCGGCTCGGCGCGCGGGACGCGGATCGTGGCGTCGGCGAGGCCGTCCGGAATATTGGCGCTTGTGAGGGCGATGACCGGGCCGCCGCGGGCCTTGATCTGCTCGATCGTGGAGATGTTCTTGGCGATCAGGTCGTCGGACGGGATGATCACCACGCTCGGCATGTCCGGCTGGATCAGCGCCAGCGGGCCGTGCTTGAGCTCGCCTGCCTGGTAGGCCTCGGCGTGCACGTAGGAGATCTCCTTGAGCTTCTGCGCGCCCTCGCGAGCCACCGGCCAGCCTCGCACCCGGCCGATGAAGAACATGTGGCTCGGCGTTGGCGTAGTGGTTGGCGATCGTCGCGATCCCCTCATCCTCGGCGAGGATCGCTGATACCTGGGCGGGGAGACTGCGCAGGCCGTTGACGATGCGCTCGCCGTTGGCGGAGGACAGGTCCCGGACGCGTCCGAGCAGCAGCGCGAGGAGCGCGAAGTTAACCGCCATGTTGGTGAGCGCCTTGGTCGAGGCGACGGCGACCTCGGGGCCGGCGTGCAGGAAGATCCCGTGCCCGCACTCGCGGCCGATCGCTGAGCCGACGACGTTGACGGCGCCGATGACCTGGCCGCCCTTGCGCTTGAGCTCCTGGACGCCCATCAGCGTGTCGATCGTCTCGCCGGACTGGGAGACCGCGACATAGAGCGTGTCTGGGTCGACGACCGGGGATCGGTAGCGGAACTCGCTCGCGGGCTCGGCGTCGGCGGGGATGCGGGCCAGCTCCTCGACCAGGGCGGCGCCCATCTGGCCGGCGTAGTAGGCGGAGCCGCAGCCGAGGAACTTGACGCATCTTGATGTTCCTCAGCTCGCGGGCGTCCAGGTTGATGCCGCCGAGCCGCGCCGTGGCGAACCGCTCCTCGAGACGGCCCCGCAGCGCCCGGCGGATCGCGTCCGGCTGCTCGTGGATCTCCTTGCGCATGTAGTCGCTGAACTGGCCGAGCTCGTAGTCGTCGGCATCGGCGTCGACGGTGGTCGGCGTCTTGATGCTGCTGTTCTCCGTGCCGCCGGCGGTGACGGTGGTCGTGTGGTAGTCGGTCGCCTTGATCGTCGCGACCTCGCCGTCCTCCAGGTAGATGACCTGCTTGGTGTACCTGACCAGGGCGGAGACGTCGGAGGCGACGAACATCTCGCTGTTGCCGAGGCCGAGCACGATGGGGCTGCCGTTGCGGGCCACGACGAGCTGATCGGGGTTCTTAATGTCGAGGACGACGAGGCCGTAGGCGCCCTCGACCTTCCGCAGGGTGCGAATCACGGCGTCTTCGAGCGTCGCGCTCTCGTCGGCCGCCAGCTCGGCCGCGATCATGTGCGCGAGAGCCTCGGTGTCGGTGTCGCTGACGAGGTGCACGCCGTTTGCCTGGAGCTGGTCGCGGAGCAGCTCGGCGTTCTCGATGATGCCGTTGTGCACCACCGCGATGCGGTTGGTCGCGTCGGTGTGCGGGTGCGCGTTGGTCTCGTTCGGCTCACCGTGGGTGGCCCATCGGGTGTGGCCGATGCCGATGGTCGCCTTGGTCGCGCTCGTGCCGGTCTTGGCGGCCAGCTTGTCGCGCAGGTCCTGGACGCGGCCAGCGGTCTTGGTGATCTGCAGCCTGCCCCGGCTGATGACCGCGAGGCCGGCCGAGTCGTAGCCCCGGTATTCGAGCCGGTGCAGTCCCTCGATAAGGACCGGCATCGCGTCGCGCTTGCCCACATACCCAACGATCCCGCACACGTTCCTGTGTCCTTTCCTCGTCTTCGTCTTCGTCTTCGTCTTCGTCCGACTTCTTGCTGTTACGTCTTGCTGTTATTTCTTGCTGTTATCCGTAGACGATTCGACGGAGCTGGCGCTCGGTCAGCTCCTCCGCACTGAATCGGCGGGCCTTGAGCTCCCCCGCAAGCTGCGGCCAGATGTCGTCATTCCGCTTGTTGCTCTTGCCCTGGAGCTCGGCGTGCCGCCGTGTGACGAATTGGTCGACGGTCTCGCTGAAATAGGCGACTACGTCCGTGACCACCCGCGACGCGATCGCCTCGGGCAGCCCGGTGCTCGCCGCGACATTGAGGATCAAGTCCTGCGGGTATGTCTCGTCCATGGGCGCGCCGCATCTAGTGGTTCCGGTTGTCCACGGAGCAGCCTACGCCGCCCCCGACGTTACACGCTAGATCTTGCCCGATTTCGGGCAAGAAAACACCTTTCTTGCCAGCCTGTTGGGTGAGCTTACCCGGATGAGATCGGACATACGACGTCTTCCGGGAGATCCTGTGCGACCTGATAGCGCTGCCGCGGCGCCTCGATCAACTCCCGGCGCGGCAGCGACGGGAGCCCCGACCCGAGCCGGCGCAGGCCTCAGACGCCCCGGCTGACCCGACACGCCGAGGGCTGAGGGCCGATGGTCGTTGCCGAAGAGCCCCTTCTCGCTAGAATTTTTGTGTGAAAAGTTCGCTAGCCGTTGATGATTTCCGACCGCAGTCCGACAGTCCACGGCCAAGGCGGCTAGACCGACTGCGATTGCTCGATATCGAGCAGATGGCGATGACCCTGGCATTTCTGACTGGATACCGACCCGCGATCTTCGGCCTGGCGTGCCGCCGACGGCCCCGAGCCGCACTGCACGTCATGCGGCGGCTCGGTCGGTATCTTCCTCGGACACGCGACCGACTGGCAGCACTTCCGCACCGGCAGCACCGGCAGCGCGGGCTTCGCGAGCGGAGGCTCCCGGGCCGAGGTCTACGACACCGACCACGCCCCCACCATCGGCTGGCGCTACGCCGCCCCTGCGGATCCCGCCGCCCCCGCCCACTAACGCGGAACCCTGCGGATCCCGCGGAACTTGCGGCGACCGGTTTCGACGACCGGTTTCGGCGTCGACGCCGGTTTCGGTGCCGGTGCCGACTCCGCTGCGGAGCTGGCACCACAGTCAGAGCTGACACCGAATCAAGACATAAGCCCCATTCCAGGCAGTCCGCTGGTGTGCCACCACGATCATGGAAGTTTTGCCCGCTGCACGGGCGATCCCGCTTAGCCTGGCCATCCGACCCGGCGCTCTCGTCAGGTCCTGGCCGCGCGATCCAGGCTTGAACCATCATCGTGTGCCTTTTAGGGTGCTACACGACCTGAACGGCACACGATCATAGCAATGAGCCGATATGTGTAAAGTTTAAGTTCAGACATAAGGATTAAACGTCCTCATATCCATCGAGAACGGGTGCCGCCCGATGGGCATGCTGGGTACCTGCGGAGCCGGCATGTGTTCGATGTGCGGCCCGCCAGCGCGCGGCCTGTCGCCGCAGGCAGCCGCTGACTTCATCACCGCGCAGGTCGGCACGGGCCTGGCCACCGCGGAGTCGGTTCGTCCCGCCTGCGCCGTCCTTGCCGCGGCCGGGGATGACCCCTGGCAGGCGTGCCTGGTTCCCCCGATCTTTATCCCGAACGATCCCGGCTGACTGCGTGCCGATGTCGTAGCCCTCGGACGGGTCAGTGCCGCGGTTGCGCGGGCACGTCGCCCATCCGCACGGACTGCTTCTCGACGAGCAGCGCCATCTCCTGCTTCGGCAGCCTGTCCCGCAGCGCCCAGAAGTAGATGATCACGCTGAAGACCGCCACCGTCAGCATGTCCCACCCGTACGGGAGGCGGTTGTTGTTGATCGGCGGCGCGCCGCTGCCGAACTGGCCAAACCAGGAGATGAAGCCCATGCCGATCAGGTAGACCGGCAGCCACCGCGCGGATTTCCAGTCAAGCGGCGGCCGCTCCTGGTCGAAGTACATGCAGATGCCGATGATGATGTAGCCGATCACGATGCAGACGCCGAGCTTCCAGATCACGTTGAAGCCGGACCAGTAGATGATCATGTTCGCGATGATGAAGCCGAGCGGCGAAACTACCGCAGCGAAAGGCACCCGGTAGGGCCGCGGCGCATCTGGCACCTGGCGGCGGAAGGCGCCCAGCGACAGCGGCGCCCCCGCGTACATGAGCACGCTCGCGCCGGTGACGAGACCGACCAGTGCCTGCCAGCTCGGGAACGGCAGCAGGAAGAAGATGCCGAACACGAACGCCATGATCAGGCTGAACCACGGCACGCCGTTCTTGTCCACCCGCTGGAAGATCTGCGGGTAGTACCTGTTCCTGGCCAGGCCGTACCCGATCCGGGAGGTGGAGGTCTGGTAGATCATGCCGGTGCCGAACGGGGAGACGAACGCGTCGATGTGCAGGACCGTCACCCAGAAGATACCGAGCCCGGCCAGGCCGGCCACCGCGGCGAACGGGTAGACGAGTACGGGGTTCCCGGTCGGGATTCCATGGAAGCCGTTGGTCAGCAGGCTGGCCGGGGTGGCGCCGATGAGCACGATCTGCGCCAGGCAGTAGATCACCGTGCCGAGCAGGATCGCGATGATGATCGCGCGCGGCAGGTTCCTCTGCGGGTTCTTGATCTCCCCGGCTAGCTGGTCGGCCTGCTCGAAGCCCAGGAAGGAGAACACGATGCCCGCGCCGGGGATGGCGCCGAACACCGCCTTCATGCCGAGCGGCATGAACCCGCCGCCGCCCGGGTTGAAGTTTCCGGGGTGGAACTTGAAGAAGAAGATGATGATGGTCAGGACCGGGATCGCGACCTTCCACCACGTGATGCCGCTGTTGACCCGGGAGAAAAGTTTCACCCCGAGGAAGTTGATCGCGGTGAAGATGGCCATCAGCACGATCGTCATCCCGAAGCCGAGCGTGGTGATGCGCCCCGTGGTCGGATCGTAGATGCTGTGCCAGTAGTACTGGCCGTACGTCATCACCGCATAGCACTCGACCGGTGCGACAGTGACCGCCTGCAGCCAGGAGAAGAACCCGAACGACACGCCGGCCACGCTGCCGTACGCTAGGTGCGGGAATCTGGCCGTCCCGCCCGCCACCGGGTACATCCCGCCCAGCTCGGCATGCAGGAGCGCCAAGACGATGGCGCAGAACCCGCCAATGAGCCAGCCGTAGATGGCTGCGGGCCCGGCCAGGACCGCGGCGTTCATCCCGGCGAACAGCCAGCCGGAGCCGATGATCGAGGTCTCCGACGCCCACGTGGCCCCGATGAGTCCCATCTCTCGCTTTAGGCCTATGTCCCCCGGCCGGGTGGCGGCGGCTCCGGCGGCTCCGGCGGGTCCAGTTTGAGTAGCCATGATCGAGCTCCCTTCTCGATCCCGAGGAGCGGGTCACCCACCTATTACGAGGGTGATGTTCTGCCACAAGCGAGTGGGTGCTTCACGGGAGTGGACTTCAGTACTAGATATCTCAGTGTGCTCATAGGACTACCCTCCGTCAATACCGGTAGGGCTCGCGACTTGCATCGCCCGGGTAACCGCCTCGCGCCATGAGCGCGCCTGTCGCCTTGTCCTGGCTGGGTGCGAGCAACTCTGCGGTAGTAGCATCACGCCATGCCCGAGCCGTCCGCGGTGATCAGGCGCAGCTCGAAAGAGAGAGCTGCGCCTGATCAGTGCGCTTGAGAAGTCAGGCGACAAGCTGTTTCGAGCTGCTGGCATGGACCGCGTGGCCGACGCGCCAGCGCCTGAGCCCGATGCCTACCGCCCGCTCTGGAAGACGCCCGGCTCCTGGTCGGCGTGGACGAGCGGGATGCGGCCATCGGCTTCATCCGGCTGGAGATACTCGACGGGGATCTTCACGTCGAGCAGGTCAGCGTTCATCCTGACCGTGCAGGACGCGGCATCGGGGCGTCCCTCCTAGCTGCTGCCTGCAGCGCGGCAGCAGGAGCGTGACCTCGGGTTCGACGAATGGCCCCGCCAGGCTATGGCGAAGTGCCTCTAACGGTTCCGCCCCGGTAAACCGCGTGGTTTCCTTCTGGCCCGCCATCATCCCCTGGCCGACCGCGGCCCGGTCCGTCCGGTCTGCTTGCTAGCCCGTTTCCCGGAGGACGACGGGCCCCTGCGGCCGGCAGTGCCCGGTCCCGCCGGGCATGGCGGCGGTGGCCTGCCCGCGTGTCAGTGCTGCCAGAAACCGATGCTGGCTGTCGACTAATATTCTGCTTTCCATTATATTGGCGGCATGGCAGGCAAACCGATGACGGGCCAGGCGTTCTTCGTGCTCACCGCGCTGGCCAACGGCCCGCGGCACGGGTACGGCATCGTGGGCGAGGTGGCCGGGCTTTCGCAGGGGCAGGTGAAGCTGAAGATCGGCAGCCTGTACGGGGTGCTGGACCGGCTCGCCACCGACGGGCTGATCGAGCCCGACCGGGAGGAAGCGCACGACGGCCGGCTGCGCCGGTACTACCGGCTGACCAGGGACGGTCGGCGCGCGCTGGCGCAGGAGGCCGAGCTCCGGGCCGCCACCGCCCGTGTCGTGCGGCTGAGGCTGGGCCTGGCCGGCGGGGAGGCGGCCGGGTGAGCGGTGACCTGGACCTGGACCTGGAGCAGCGGTACCGTCGGGTGCTGCGGCTGCTGCCCGGCTACTACCGGGACAAATGGGAGGAGGACATGGTCGCCGCCTTCCTGGACGGCTGGCTGACCGGCGACCCGGACGAAGACTCGGTCACCATGGAGTACGACCGCCCCACCCGGCAGGAGATCGCCAGCGTCGTTGGCCTGGCGGCCCGGCTGTACCTGGGCGGCGCGGGCGCCCCCCGCCGGTACTTCGCCTGGGGGCAGGCCGTCCGGCTCGCGGTGCTCACCGCGACGATGGTGCACGCGGCGGGGGCCCTGGACGGATTCGTGCGCCTGGTCTGGACGCACCGCCAGCTCGGCCCGCTCCCCGCGCCGTCCGCGAGCATACCGATCGCGCCGTCGGACGGCATCTGGCCCACGACGGGCTACGCGGTCGACGGCGCATGGATCGTGATCTTCCTGATGCTGGTCCTCGGCCATTACCGCACGGCCCGGGTCATCGCGGTGCTGGCCATCGTCCCCGGCCTCGAGGCCCTGCTGCAGCACCAGCTCAACGGCGGCTTGCAGGCGCCCTACGGGGCGTGGGCCTTTTGGGCCGTGCTCGACCTTGTCCCGGTGCTGGCCATGGCCGCGTTCCACTCTGGAGCCCCGCCGACCGCGCGCCGGCCCTGGCTGCTGGCGCTGCCCGCCTGCTACCTCCTGGTGTACCTGCCGGCGCTGGCCATCCAGGCGACCGGCAACTCCGCCTGGCTGCCGGACTTTCCCGGGCTGTGCTGTCTCCTGGTTGCCCTCGCCTGCCTGGCGCACGCGCCCAGGGCCTGGTCCCGCCGGAGCGCGGGCTCGGGCGTGTGGTCGCTGAGCCTGACGCTGCTCGCCGCCGTCGCCGGGGCGGACCGGATCATCTCGCTCAACGACTACCTGTCCGACCCGCACCTGATGAATGTGAGCCGGGCGGAACTGCTCATCCTGCTGGCCGCCGCCGCGCTGGTCGCCCCGGACGCAGCCCGGGCCCAGGCAGCCACGCCCGCACAGTGGCCGTATCCGCACCCAGAGACGAGGCCGCGATGGCCGATCTAGGAGGACCGCACGACATGCAGTTCAAGACCGGCAAGCTGCGCTCGTCGACCGCCGCGGCCAGCGTGCTGGCCGCGGCAGGCATCGTGCTCGCCGTCGCCGGCTGCTCAAGCCTGACCCCGCTAGGGCCAGACCCCGCTGCCACCATGCCGCAGCCAAGCCATCTGCGGTCACCGGTCACCGTGGAAGCCATGCGCAGCCAGCCCCTGTCACCGGGAGGCGGGTGCCCGGCCGGCCGGGTCGCGCTCCCCGTCCCCGGGCCAGCCGGTGTCGGGAGCGCGTGCTACGGCAAGGTCGGTACGCCCGTGACGAGCACATCCGCGGGGGTCACCTCGGTCTCCACGTACCAGCCGCCGCCTCCCCCGGACGGCGGGCCGGCCGTGCCCGGCGGGTACGCATTCACGATCGTCCTGCCCGCCGCCGATGCGGCTGCGCTGACAGCGGTCACCACGATGGTCACTGGCCCCCAGACCGGTACCTCGCCATCCTCGGCGACCGGACCTGCTTTTGCCATCAGCGTCGCCGGCAAGACCTGGCTTCTCGACGAGTGGGCAGGGCAGACATCCAAAGGCCAGCTCCAGATCATCATGCCAAGCAGGGACCAGGCTCTCCAGCTTCAGCGCCTACTGGCCCCGCCCAGCTGACTGCAGCTGCCGGTCAAGGCGGACTTAAGTCGCGTTCGGCTGCGGCCAGTTGTGCTTTGCCAGTGGACCTGAGGCGTCAAGGAGCCCTGTTCTTTGGGGGTCGCCAGAGTGTTGCGTACTGTTGCACTAGATGGCACAGCGGGAGCTTGTGCAACATGTCTCTGGGGTTGTGGTGTTCCTCGTCGCTGCTGCTCTAACGCCAGTCGCAGCGTGAGAGCGCCGCTTGCCCAACACCTGTGGTGCAATTCCCGGTTTTCGAAGGGCGCTGACCTGCAGGCTTCGTCAGGATGTCCGATTGACTGGCTATGCAACCCGAAAGAACCTCTGAGCTGGGGTGCCTCAGATTGATTGGCAAAGGCGGCAGGCCTGATGGCCATCGAAGTTGAGGCATGCCCTCTGATCAAAGGAATTCGCTCCAGAACGGCACCATCGGCGGCGGGGTCCAGTCTGGGCTGATGGAGCGGTCGGGGTCGGTGAACTCGTGGTTGATGTATTCGGCCAGGTCGGTGCCGTAAATGATGATGTCGGTCTGGTAGATCGATAGCACGGGGTGCCTGCAGGTTCCCCGTCCGGGGGGCAGGTAGCGGTGCGCGTAGACCGGGATCATCTTGGGTGCCCGGGTAAGGTGCTGCCGTGCTGTGCTTAGTGCCTGGCTGATTCCGGTCGGCCGCTGCCCCCAGGACAGATGCCAGAGGGCGTTGTGCTCGACGTCGAAGAGGGCTCCCTTGATGGGCCAGCCGAGTTGCTGGCGGAGATCGCCGGGGTCGCCGTCACGCCAGTCAGGCCAGGGGGCGATCCAGGTCTGGCCCCTTTCTGGCGGGTTGTTCAGCGGGAGCCCGGCCGCGAGAAAGGCCCGGTGATCGTCAGCGAACTCGAATTGGTAGGTGCGCTCGATGCGGGCGATTTCGGTGTCTGTCAGGCCTGGCCCGATCTCGTATCGGCCTTTCCGGGCCAGCCGCCGGGCGGCTTCTTCGCCCAGCCGCCTTCCTTCGCTGTTCACCCCAGAACATTACGCTGGCGCTTCCCTTGGGCACTCACTGCTGCCCCGGCTGGTGTGCCGGTCGACCGGTCCGTCTCCTCCGCGATGGCCTGCCGGATAGCCTCGACCACGCGGGGATCGGCCCGGCCCGTCACCGAGGAGCTCCGCATGGCCCTGCCGTCGACCAGCCCCCGCAGCCCTTGCCGTTCATAGGCCAGCCGGAGCCGCCGCAGAGTGCTGAGCGGCACCCTGCGCCCGGCCCCTTCCAGTTCGGCGACCTTAGCCAGTTCCCGCGGCCGCAACGTGGTGACCGCAGGGTCGTACTCCGCCTTCGCCTGCCCGCCCGGGCTGCGGTCTGGAGGATGGCCGGCCAGCACCTCGATGATGTGCCGTTCCCACCAGCGGGCCTGCTCCAGCAATTCCCCCGGCAGCACCTCCAGCGCGCCGGACGGCGGCAGCGGCGCACGCCGGCGCGGCACCACCTCCATCGTCGGGTCGCCCAGCACCGCTGCGAGCGGCATCTCGCTGACCTGTCCCGTGACATCACTGAACTGCACCGAGGTCCCCGTGACGGCGGTGACGGCCAAGACATTGCCGCCGAGGTGGACCTCGGCCCCGGCCTGCAGCCCGGCCGGGCGCGACACTGCCATCGTGGGTTACTTGACTACGGTGAGGGTTTTAGCGCAGGAAACGTAGCCGTCGAAGTCGGTGCTGCCGGGATAGGCAGCGGTCAGGTGATAGGTGCCAGGGCTTAGCCTGCGGGCAGTCAGGGTGCACGAGCCTTGGCCGGAGCGCAGGGTGATTACGCACAGTGTGGCGGATCCCGCCCTGACCGTCACCTTCCCCGCCGGGGGCCCGCCTATCTTTGCGGCAACGGCCACCGACACCCGTTCCGCTTGCTCCCGGCCATAGGTGACCTTCGCCGCGGACAGTGATTCGGTCGTGACCGTCGCCGTCTTGGTCGAGACGACGAAACCGCTCCCGCTGACGGTGCAGGCCCGCGGGGAAACGCAGGACGCGGCGTAGATGGCGACACCGTTGGTCGCGGTCGGCGAGGAAACGCCGGGAACTGCCTCCGCTTGATCCCAGGTGCCGTCCGTCTCGGTGACGACGAAAGCCTGGTCGCCGCTTCTGTAAGTGTCCCCGTTCGCATAGTAACCGCCAGCGCCGCAATCGCCCGGCGCGGAGCAGGACAGCGACACGATCGCGGCGCTCTGGCCGACGTTCAGGCTGGCCAGACCGGGAATGGACTCGGCTTGCCCCAGGTGCCGTTCCGTTCTGTTACGACAATCGCCTGGGACCCCTGGGGGGATTCCCCTCCCGTGCTGTAAACACCGCCCGCGACGCAGTTTCCGGCCGAGGTGCACGAGATCGAGTTGGCGCCGACGGCGTCTGGCAGGGTATCTGGGGTGTGCCAGGTCCCGTTGGTTTCCGACGCGACGAACGATTTCCCGGAGTAGTAGCCGACGGCGCCGCAGTTGCCCGGCGAAGTACACGAGACGTCACCGACCGCGGCGTCGCCGGTGACGTTGAGGACGCCGGTACCGGGGAACTCCTCAGCCGGCTGCCAGGCGCCGGCGGACTCATCCGCCACGAACGCCTGCTGCTGATCCGAGACGGTGGTGTAGAAGCCGCCGAGGGCGCAGTTGCCGCCCGCGGTGCACGAAAGCGAGTTGGCCAAGGAGGAGTCCCCGGTGTTGAGGGCGGCGAGACCGGGGAGTCCGGTCGCCCTGCCCCAGATGCCGTCCTTCTCGGTCACCACGAACCCTGACTGTCGACACGCTCTGGCTTGGCTCCGCCGGGCGTGTACTGGCCGTCGGCAGTGCAGTCGCCGGGCGACCAGCAGGACGCCGAATCGACCCAGCCGGATTCCCCGGCATTGAGGGCGGCCGTTCCCGGCACCTCAATGGCCTTGCCCCAGGTGCCGCCCTTCTCGGTCACCACGAACGCGTCGCTTTTGAACGCGCCGCCGCCGCCTGGCGAGTACTCGCCGCCCGCGGTGCAGTCGCCCGGCGCGGTGCACGAGAGCGCGTACACGCCGGCGCCCTTGCCCACGTCCAGTGATGCCAGCCCTGGCACCGCCATCGCCTTACCCCAGGTGCCGTTCCGCCGTTCAGCGACAAAGGCAGCGGAATTAATGGCCTGAACGGGGTAGTCGCCGCCGACGACGCAGTTTCCCGGCGAGGAGCACGACAGCGCGACGGCAGCGCCGGGAAGGTCCCGCGCGGTTCCCCACCCGGGACCCACGGGGGAGGCCGCCGGACGCGCGGCGGCCGATGCCGCCGCGAAGGCCAGCTCCGGTCCGGCAGCCAGCGCACCGCACGCCGCCACGCCCGAGACCGCCAGCACCAAGATGGAACCTCGTCCCATGAACCCTGCCAGCCTCTCGCGGCTCTGTAACTTTAAGTAGTCACTCTATGGCTTTCAGTGTTTGAGTGCGCCGTTGCCAAGAAAAAGATCTTGGATCAAGATCTTTTCCGTGCGGGCAGAGAAGGGCGGCGGCGGGGGCGCTGGACAGTCACTTACTTGCAAACGATCTCTGCCTAGTACTACAACAGCGGGCCGTTACTAGGCTCGGCGTGGCTGCGCGACTTGAGGCTCTGGAGCGCCCAGGCTTGCGGCATGCTTTCTGTCGTGGATGCCGCGCGCGTGCTGGAGCAGGGCGGGCATGCCGCGTGGTCGGAGTCGTTCAAATGTGGGCGTGTCGCATGCAGATCTGAGCGCCGATGAGGTGGACGGGTGGATGTATGGCATGAATGCAATCCTGGAATGGTATCGAAAGAGGCAGCCATTCCCACCCGTAGCCAATTTTTCTGATCTGCGGCAAAACGGGATTGAAGGCGCGGATGACCGCTTGTTCTGACGGGCTGACGGGCAGTGACTTGAGGCGCACCTATGATTTCTGCTGTATTTCCATGTCGGCCAGTCAGTCGGCGGGTGCGTCCACCCCTGAAAAGCGAAGATCGGAACCATCTGCCTTAACCCCACGAACGTGCCAGGCTGCTCCATGCCCAATGCGTGAGCATGTGCCCGCAGACCATGACCGCCGACCACCGACATCATCAGCGTTGAGCGCTGCGGCGAGACGGGCGCAGGAGAGGGACGGTGGGCTCAGTGCCGCCTTCCTCGATGCACTCGATGTCGTCCTCAGTCATCGCGGCGCTCACGGCAAAATGCTCCGCCGATTAGGCGCTTGACTTGGTTTCCCGTTCTGGCGCTGCTGGGGAGAGGCGCAGTCCTGTGCGATGGCTGTTCTCCGTATCGCAGTGTGCTTGCCGGTGCGGATCGCAGGCTGTCCCCGGCGCAGGCGCGGTAGGCGCCGGCCTGGTCCGCTCGGCCGGCGACGGGTAGCCTGCCCCTATGCGAGACGGGGCCGAGCCGGGGGCGCGCGACGGGCCTCTCATGATCGAGCGGGCCCGCAGCGCCGGGCTCGCCGTCGAAGCCCAGTCCATCGGCTCGGCTACCTGGCTCACCTGCGCCGAGTTCCCGGCCGACATCGGCTGCAACCGGGCCTTCGACGTCGACGCGCGCGAGCCGGGCGTTGCCGGGGACTCGCCAGGCTCTGGGCCGTGGTCGCCCTCCGCCTCAATCTAGGGTCCTTCATTCCTGTGCCGCAGGACCAGGTGAGGGTCCGCTGCGCGAGTCCGGACGAGGCCGGGGCCTTCGCCGCCCTCGCCGTGCTGGCCTACGGCGCTCCGCCCGCAGGGATCCCTGCGGCGGGCATCGCGGCCGAGGCGCGCCTGTGGGCGGCGTCCTGCCGGCTCGGCCGGGCGCGCTGCTTCTTCGCCGAGCGTCACGGCGTCGCCTGCGCAATCGGCATGTACGTCCGCGCTGGCGAGGCCGCGCTCGTCGACGGCGCCGCCACGCTGCCCGAGTACCGCGGCCACGGTTGCCAGAGCGCGCTGCTGGCCCACCGCTTTCATGCTGCGTCCAAAGAGGGCGCGCGCGTGGCCGTTACGCGGACCGGGGCCGGCTCGGCGAGCCAGCGAAACCTGGAGCGGGCGGGGATGCGGGTGTGCAGGCGGATGGAGGTCTGGGGGACGACGGGGTGATCGTCCCCCTCTGCCTGCGCCCGGCCCAGCCCGTGCGACTTTCCAGTCGTGGCACAACGCCCAGCCTGGCCCGTCCAGGCCCGGCCGTACCGGCACCGTGTCCTGAGCCGTAAGGGTCGACATGCCCGGCACGCTCAGGCTCATCCGCGGATGGTCAGACAACCGGACCCTCGCTGCAATCACCGGCAAGCCGACCCAGCTCACCCGCGTGCGCAGAATAACCACGTCTGGAGCAACCCGCAGCTTGATCGGACCGAGCAGAAGTTAACGCAGAACGGCGGCTACGCGCGATAGCCGGTCAGCTGTCGTGAGGATGGCACGGCCGCGGTGGGGAAGGCCAGGAAAGGGTGCCAGCAAGCCTGGGCGCGGCGCTCGGTCGGTCCGGGTTAGCTGGTGCGGCGCAGCACGGCCGCGCGCTCCTCCGGAGGCAGGTCGTCGCCGGCTTCCAGCAGGCTGGGCAGCAGTTCCGGTTCGGTGGTGAGGGCACGGAAGGACCAGCCGATGGTGACCGTGTGCCCCGGGCGCCGGATGACCTCGATGCGGTCCCCGGCCCTGATCTGGCCCGGTGTGACCACGCGCAGGTAGGTTCCGGTCGCGCCGCGGGCGGTGAACCGCCTGACCCACTTCGGCTCCCCCATCCGGTGGGCGAACGTCGCGCACGGGATGCGCGGTGAGGTCGCCTGCAGCACCACGCTGCCGCCGATCCGCCAGCGCTCCCCCACCAGCGTGCCCGTCAGGTCCAGGCCCCGGGTGGTCAGGTTCTCGCCGAACCGGCCGGCCGGCAGCTCATACCCCAGTTCCCGCTCCCACCAGTCCAGGTCCTCGCGCGCATAGGCGTACACGGCCTGGTCCGTGCCCCCGTGATGCTCGGTGCTGCAGACGGTGTCGCCGGCGAGGCCGTTCGGCCGTGGGTGCCCGCGCCGCTTAGGCCCCGGGTCCGAGACCTGCACCGGCCAGGTGACCGGGTGCTTCCCGATGCCGGTCTTCCCGGTGTCATGCGGCGTCGGCAGGGTCTCGGCCGCGAGGTTGACCGACAGCAGCACGCCGGTGAGGGATACGTCCACAAGCCGAGCCTAGAGCCGCCCCCTCCCACTGGCCAGGCATTAATCACGGCGCCGACTCGGTGATGCCCACCACGCGCTCATCTGAGGGCGGCGCCAGAGCCGATCCGTCACGCACCGTGAGCGAGCGTGGCTGAGGGCACGCGCTGAACGCCGGCTCTGTCGCTGCCAGCAGCCGTGCCGATAAACGATGCGCTGAGCGCAGAACTTCCAATTCTGGCTCGCACTGCCGGGGAGTCGCACCCCCATCGCGGCGGAAGCGGACGTTCGTTCAGAGGGTGGCGCCGCGTAAATACAGGTCAGGACGATCCCGCGAGCCATAAGGCGACGCCGCTGGTGAGCCATAAGGCGACCCCGTTGGGCCATAACCGGGCGGCTGCCGGGTTCCGCAACCAGGTTGGTACGAAATACCGGGTGCGTCGATGTCCCAGTTCACTCGCTCGTCTGCCGGATCCGCCAATTCGCACATCTCCAGCTGGAACTCTGGCAGTATGGCCAAGCATGATGGGATGAGAAGGGCGGCTATGTTATAAATGCCGATCCGATTGCCGTCCTGGCTTGCCGCGATAAGGGTGCCGGCGGCATTGAACGCGACGAGTCCGCTGCCGTTGGCGGTTCCGGGAAGGTCACCCAGCTCCTTGTCGAGCCTGGAGCCTCTTTCGGGGCGGAGGTCTCCCCAGCTCCCGGTGCTGATGAGTGGGAACGCCTCGCCGCCTTCATAGGACGCAGAACACCGCTGGCGAAGGGTTCCCGGCCGATTTGATCGACGGATATTTCGCGCGCCTGCCCGGGGTTCCGTCAGGCAGCCGACGGAACCACGGGCAGGGCAGTGGACTGTGCGAGGGGCACGCCCGCCTGCGCGCCGTTGAGCGCGGCAACCGCCGCACCCGTTAGGCCGTGCCCGAGACCGTGGGCGACGTTCGCCGCGACGTGCGGGTCACCGACGGGTAGATCACGGGTCGGAATTGGCAGGCTGGCGGCGCAACGGAGTTCCCGTGGTTCAGCGGCGGTCATGGTCGCCGCCTACCGCGGGAGCTCCGTTGCTGTCCCGGGTTAGCCGGTGCTACAGGAGTAAGCCGGTGCTACAGGAGACGGTGGGCCATGTCCATTGACCATTGGGCGAGACGGTGAAGCCCCAGTTGTTGCCGTTGCCGTTGGGGGTGGCCTTCATGACGTACTGGCTGGGGAAGGTGGCGTTGACGTTCCAGGTGGAGTAGACCACTGCGGGGGAGTGCATGTTCACCGTCACGGTCCAGCTGCTGGAGCCGGAGACCGAGACGTTGAGGTTGTACCAGTTGCTGCCGCTGGACCCGGCCGACAGCGTCGCGGTGCACGAGCCGCCCCCGGATCCGCCGCCGCCGGAGCCGCCGCCGCCGGAGCCGCTGCCCTGGCTCACGGTGACGCTGGAGTTACCGCTGCCGCCGCCATAGGACTCGGTGGCGAGGATCTGGTAGTTAAGCGTGCCCAGGTTCATGCCGTGGCTGGCCCAGGCATTGATGAAGTTCTGCGTGGTGATGGTGCCGCTGCTGACCGGCGAGGTCCGGTACGCCAGGTACTGCTCGAAGGTGCAGGAGTTGCCGGTGATGCATGGCTGGTTGACCTGCTGGTGCTCGTAGATGTTGAACGTGCCGCCGTCGCTGGTGACCTGGCCCTCGTACGTGCCGGCCGTGTTCGGCGAGCCGGCGTAGTTCTCGGTGATGTAGTACTCGACGAGCGGGTTGGTCGACCAGCCGTAGAGCGAGATCAGCGAGGTCCCGCCGGAGGCGCTGAGGCTGCTGGAGAAGTTCACCGTACTGCTGCTGCCGGGATTCCAGCCTACGCCGTCGACGAAGTCGCCGATTCCGCTCCACGTGGTGGAGTAGCTGTTTCCCGAGTTCAGCGTGATGCACGCCGACCCCTGGCCATTTGTCCAGCTCTGGTAGTAGTAGCCGCCGTTGGTGCCGGTCTGGTTCGAGCAGATCTGCGTGGCAGCCCGGGCGGTGCCGGGCACCGCCGCCGCGGCCGCGGCCATCAGCACCGCGAAGACGACGCCAAGCAGCAGCCTGGCGTACCCGCTGCTGCGGGCCCTGGGGACGGGGGTTAGTGCGTTCATGCTCATACTCCTGAGACGGGCCGCCGCGTGACGACGACCGGGGGGCTGGGCGGCTTTTGATGCCCGCCGTTGGCGCAAGTGTGAGTTGACAGCAATTAACCGTCAATTACTTTCGGAAAAGTTTCGAAACGAAAGTTTTTCAAGAATTTTCGCAGTACTGCGCTAAACTTAATTGCTGAGGGTGTTGAAACAGACGTTGCTAGAACAAATTCATAGCCTTTGAGGCGACGGCCTGATTGAGGCCGTTCGCTAAGCGAAAATTTCGGGATTGGTCGAAATATTTCTATAACTTGACCAGGCAGGGTGATTGCCTGAATATGTGCTTAGTCATGGTTCGGCCGGCGGTCATGGCCGGAACATGGGACGGCATCCGCACCGTCGTCGTGGCCGAGGCGAAGGCCGCCCCGGCCGCGCTGCCCCGGGACTGGTTGCCTTGCCCGCCCAGCCTGCAAGGCCACCTGATCACCCGATCAGCCGCCATCACCGGGCACCGCCAACGACAAAAGACCTGGTCAGGGCAATTACGCCACCATGCCCAATTGGTCGGCCTTGCTCCTCGGACACAAACCCCGCGCATTTCCCCGGTTCCACTACCGCTTCAACACGCGGCCGTGCGATCTCCCCCTCCCGCCGGACGGTGCTCACTGAGGTCGCTTCCGCCCTGGCCGAGTTGACCGGCGAACCCACACCCCCTCACCGAACCAGAAGGAGGCCAGCTTGGCAGCGCTGCATGACTTCCCCGTGGCACAGACCGCCCCCCGCACCCACCGCGAACTCGGCAGCCCTGGTCCTGGTCCGGCGGCGGTCGGCGGTCGGTGGCCGTACCGTCTCCTGGTGGCACCGGTCCCAGAACTGCCCGTCGCTAGGGTCGAGGCATCCACAGCGGAGACCCGCGACGGTGCGGTGATGCTGACCTGCGCTTCCTATAGCAACGTGGCGTGCTGATTCCCGTTTATTTAGGTCATAAATATTGACATTAGCCTTGCCCAGATGTCACGCTCTGGGCGTGTCTCATGCAGTCGAGGCCACCATGGCCGCGCGTCCGGCAGGCCGGCCACGCCAAGCGTCCCGTCACGTGACCGCACCCGATCCCGAGCCGAGCGGGCGCTGCCGCGTGCCTGCATGCCGCGTCATGAGCACCTAGCTGCCCGGGGCCGGGGAACGCCTACCCGCAGATAATCCACCGCATCGCGATCGCGGCTGCGGCCTGGCCAAGCACCGTGCAGTTGACGTCATCATCGGAAGGAACACAGATTGAGATCGACCTTGCTTGCCCGAGTCTGCTTGCCTGTCGCTGCCCTGGCGATCGCGGCGTTCGCCGCACCCGGGGTGGCGTCCGCCGCGTCCGTCTCCGCCTTGCCTGATTCTGCCGGGCCGGTGATCCCGGCATGCGCCTGGAACGAGGCCGCGGCATGGACCAGCAACACGGCTGCCCCCGACAGTTCGGCGGTGTACTGGGTCCTGCCGTTCACGGTGCAGGATGGACTGCAGATCTCCCTGGCCGGGCGATTCCCCGACGCCCGGTTCGCCTCCTTCCAGGTCTACAAGACCGGCGGCGGCGATTTCACCACCAACGGCGTCAGCGACGCGCTCACCGACTACCAGATCCAGCCGGATCGCGGCAGCGTCAACCCGTGGCAGCACCGGCACCAGGCCGGCGGCAGGTTTACCGTGACTGTGCAGCCGGATGCGTCCCCCGGCGAGGCCAACACGCTGCCGCTCGCGCCGGCCGGCGTCACCTCGGGAACCGAGGCCCTGATCTACCGCGTGTACCTGCCGGTGCATGACGACTTCGCCAAGGTGCCGCTTCCCGTGGTGACCTTCACGCTGAACGGCGTGTCCGCGCAGGTTCCGGCCTGCCCGGCGCCGGCCGCGACGACAAGTTCCCCGTCGACCGCTGCCATCCCGGAGGTCACAAGCCCTGCGGCCACCCCGTCGGCGACGACCGCGGCTGCGGCTGGCAGTGTCGAGTTCGCCCGCGCCGCTGGGGGCTCGGCCGGCTACCCGAACGCCGACTCCGGCTACCTGACCGCTGCGGTCACACCGCCGGCCAACGGCGACGTCGTCGTCATCCAGGGCAAGGCACCGGTCGCGTCCAGCGGAAACCAGCCGTCACCGTGGCCCGGTCGCGGCGTCGACGTCCGGTACTGGTCGCTGTGCAACTACGTGTCCGTCACGGGATCACCGCTGGTGGTGAACGACCTGCCCGACGGTCAGGTGGACTACGGATGCAGGAACGACGAGCAGACCTCGCTCAGCCGTAATGGCTACTACACCTACGTCGTAGGCACCGAGTCCCAGCGCGCGGCAATCGACAAGATCCGCGGCGCGACCTTCGTGCCGTTCTCGACCGCGCAGCCCACGACGACGCAGCTTCTCGTGCTGCGCAACATGCTCGCCAACCCGGACTTCGCCGAGGCGATCCAGAACGTCCCGGCGGGCGGGGGCGCGGCATCAGCGGTTCAGGTCATGGGCCAGTACTACCCGCAGGCGGCAGTCTGCTCGCTGGCGACCCTCGCCCGCGGCGGGGTGAGCGCCTGCCTGAGCGGCACCCAGTAACGAGATAACGCGGCGCGAGGCCCAAGGGCAGGCGGTGGCTGGCGCGGCCGCCGCCCCCGGGCTCGTCGTCGCTCCTCGCGATGCCAGCCCGGGGGCGGCTGGGCGCTCTCGCCCGCCTACGATCTAAACCCCAACCCGAAAGCCCTGACCGGCTGTCCACCGCCACCGGGTCCTAGCCCCCGATGCGGCAGGCCTTGGCGGATGAGAACCTGGTCGCGGTCTGGCGCAGCCGCCAGAGGAACGCACGCGTGGATCCTCGCCGACCGCCCCGCCATTTCGCGTCGAAAGGAAAACCCAACCAGAGGAACAACTGCACGATGACACGCCCGATTTGTCCATTGTCATCAAACAAACGTTCGTCTATGATTACTCATACAGCCCGCAAAAGCGGGCGGGTCGCCGCCGGTGCTAGAACACCAACGGCGACCCTAGACCACCCAACCAGCAACACCTGGAAGGATGACCATGAGGTCAATCATCGCTCAGGACGCCCAGCCCGCGCTCCCCATCCCGGCCCAAGGCCCGCACCCGCGCGTCGACCGGATCGCCGCGGCCACGCTCGAGCAGCTGAGCGCCGCGCTCATCTTCCTCAGCGTCTTCGACGCAGACGCCTTCGACCACGCGATGGACATCGCCCAGTCCGACGACGACAATCCCGGCGCCACCGGAGAAGCCGAACCCGCCTGCGCGACCTGCGGCGCCACCATCGGCATCTTCCTAGACAAAGGCCTCGCCTGGCAGCACTACACAGGCGACGCCACCACCGTCGGCCAGCAGCAAATCTACGACCCAGGCCACACCCCCGCCGTGACCTGGCACCTCTCCGAAGACCCGCAGACCCAGGACTAAACCGCACCCTGCCACTGGTGCCCCGTTCAGAGCTTGGCGGGGCACCAGTGGCATGGGAAGCTGGGCCTCCCGGTGCCCCGAAGGAATTGGGCAGCAGGCCGTCGCCATCGAGGAAGTGCTGGCCAGGCTGGCGAGCGGCTGGCTGTCGACGCTCTGCGGCCTGGTCGCTCATACCGCGCAGGGCAGCGGCGGCGGGCGCACTCCCTCGGACTTCCCGCTCCTCGCCCTCGGCCAGGAGGACATCGAGGAGTTCGAGTCGGCGTTCGAGGGCGGAGCGCCATGAGCCTCCAGGGCGGGGCGACGGCGGGCCATGCCGGCCGTCGCCCCGCCCGCCCGGTCCTACCCGGCCGGATAGGTCACTGTGGCGACCAGCCCGCCCCCCGGGCGGGCGCGCAGTTCCAGCCGGGCATCATGCGCGGCGGCGATCGCGTCCACGATCGCCAGCCCGAGCCCCAGCCCGGGTGGGTCAGCCAGGCTGGCCCGGCCGCCCGGCAGCCGCCGGAAAGGCTGGGTCAGTTCGGGCAGCGCGGTCTCCGGTATCTGCGGCCCGGTGTTCGCCACTTCGATGACGCCCCGCCCGCCGACGTTCCTCGTTGCGATGATCAGCTCACCGCCTGCCAGGTTGTGCCGGATCGCGTTGTCGATGAGGTTGGCCACCAGCCGCTCGGCCAGCCGCCCGTCTCCCGAGGCCGCCGCCGGCTGCAGCGCGAGCCGCATCTGCAGCTGCGCCTGGTCCGCGTCGGGCTTGCGCGCGGCGGCGACGGCCGCCGCGAGTTCGCTCAGGTCGAATCGCTCATGGCGATCCAGGCCGCGCTGGCTGCGGGCCAGCGTGAGCAGGGCCTCGATCAGCCGCTCCTGCTGCTCGGCGGAGGCGATCACGCGCAGGCCCGCCTCGCGCAGCGATTCGATGGTGGCGCCCGGGTCGCGGAGCGCCACCTCCATCACGGTCCGCTCTCTGGTCAGCGGGGTGCGCAGCTCATGAGACGCGTTGGCGACGAATTGCCGCTGCGCGTCGAACGCGCCCTCGAGGCGGTCCAGCAGCTTATTGAAGGTCCCGGCGAGCTCCTTGAGCTCGTCGTCAGGCCCCCCGAGGGACAGCCGTTCGTGCAAGTTGGTCGCCGAGATGTCCCGGACGGACGACGTGATGGTGCGCAGCGGCCGCAGCACCCGGCCGGCCATCAGCCAGCCGAGGGCTACGGATGCGACGACCATGATGCCCAGGGCGATGCTGAAGTAGACCAGCAGCTGATGCAGCTCGGCCGCGTGCGACGCGGCGGCGTAGGCGCGGGGCAGGCTCGTCAGGGCCGGCAGCGGTTGGACCCCCGAGGACTGCGGCACTGATTGCCCGGAGGTGCCCACGCTCTGATAACGGAACGCCACCAGAGGTCCGCCCGAGCCGCTCACCAGGCCGTACGTGATCCCCAGCAAGGTCACGCCGCACACCAGGAACAGCCCGCTGTACAGGAAGGTAAGCCGCAGCCTAATGGAATTACGGGGAAGCTTGCTCGCCAAGGTCCACGCCATCAGATCCGGTAGCCGCCCTGAGCGATGGTCTCGATGACGGGGGGGTCCCCGAGCTTACGGCGCAGGCGGCTGATGGTTACCTTGACGGCGCTGGAGAAGGGATCGGCCACTTCATCCCACACCCGGTCAAGCAGCTCTTCCGCGGAGACCACCCGGCCCTGCGCCGACAGCAGCAGTTCCAGCACCCCGAATTCCTTCGGCCCGAGGTCCAGCTGGCGGCCCGAACGGCTCGCGGTCCGCCGGGCGGTGTCCAGGCGCACGTCGCCGTGGACCAGAACCGGGGGAAGGGCCGGCTGCGCGCGCCGCAGCAGCGCCCTTATCCGGGCCACCAGCTCCGCGAAGGCGAAAGGCTTGGGCATGTAGTCGTCAGCGCCGAGGTCAAGCCCATCTACCCGGTCCGCGATAGTGGAGGCAGCGGTCAGCATGAGCACCCGGCTCCGGCTCCCGCCGGCGACCAGTCTGCTGCACAGCTCGTCCCCGTGCAGACCGGGCAGGTCCCTATCGAGGACGATGACGTCGTAGCCGGTGACGCTGGTCTCCACCCGCTCTAGCCCGGACAGCCCGTCAAAAGCCACGTCCGCTGCCATCTTCTCCAGCCGTAGCCCGGCGGCTATCGCCTCTGCCAGCTCGCTGTCGTCTTCGATCACGAGTACCCGCACCGCTGCGTTTCCTTTTTCCGTTGCTGCTGCAATGCTCAGAGTAGCGATCACGGCGCCTAGGCGGGATCCTGAATGTCGACCGCGACCAGGCTAGAGGCGCTGCTGCCGCTAACCTGCGCGCTGATCTGGTCACCGACCTTGACGCCCTTGCTGCTGGTGACCGTGCCAGTGAAACGCGTTGAGCTGGTGATCGCGGCTTTGACATCCGGGCCGTTCCCCGCCAGCGTAATCGATGAGCCGCTCACCGCCGCGACTCGGCCGTTGAGCATGAGCTGGAGCCCGCCGCCACCGCCGCTGAGCGGCGGCAGCGCCGGCAGTCCGGCCCCGTTGCCGCCGGACGAGCCGCCCTGGGTACCGGATGAGGGTGACTGTTGTGCGTAAGACGGGGTGACGCCGGCTGCGGCGGAGCCGGCGTCGGCCGAAGTGGACGGGGCCTTCAGCAGCACGAGCGCGATGGCGATCCCGACCGCCGCGGCCACTACCGCGATCGCCGCGAATACGAACAGGCGCGAGCGCCGTTCCTCCTGCCGTCCGCCGCCCTGCCGTCCGCCGCCTGCCCGTCCGCCGGGCGGGGGAGGACCCTGCCAGTACCTCTCGCGCTGACCGTCACGCTTGGTGCTCTTTTCGTTGTCGATGTTCATGCGGCCAAGCATGGTGCGCCCCTGGTTGCAGCGCGGTTACGCGGCGCGTAACCGCGCTGCAACCGCCCCCCGCGTAGACATGGCTTCATTCAGGACAAGTCAGGTAGCCAAACGAGTCGTGAGGGTGTGGCATGTTCTTCATTGTTTACCTGGGGCGAGAATTGCGGCGGCGCGCGCGCCAGTCGGTGTTCATCATGCTCGGGCTGGCCCTCGGAGTGGGTCTCGTGGTCACCGTGATGGCGGCCGCTTCCGGCGTCCAGCAGGCGCAGGGCAGCGTCTTGCAGGGACTCTACGGAATCGGCACCGACGTGACCGTCAGTGTGAAGCCCCCGCCCTTCAATCCCAACGCGAACAAAGGGATGCGCATCACGATGACGCCGAGTGGTGCCCAGGTCTGCGACAACGGGCACTGCACGAGCGGCGCGCAGAAGATCGACACGCTCACCGGGTCGCAGTACGCGCCGATGTCCTACTCGGCCATCGCCGCGATCGGGAAGCAGGACAGCGTCGCCGGGGCAGGCGGTGGCCTCGTGCTGACCGATCAGCAGATGACCATCCCGTCCAGCGTCGCCCCGGGTGGCGCGCTGCCCACGTCGAACTCGTTCGGGGTGGACGGCATGGACTTCACCCACTCCAGGCTCGGCCCGTTCAGCCAGGCCAAGCTGAGCTCGGGCAGGGACTTCACCGCCGCCGACCAGGATTCGGACGTCGCCCTGGTCGACTCGGATTACGCATCGGCCCACAGCCTCAAGCCGGGGTCGACGATCACGATCGCCAAGACCCCGTTCAAGGTCATCGGAGTTGTGAGCCAGCCCCAGGGCGGCCAGCCACCGGACGTCTACATCTCCCTCGGCCGTGCACAGGCGCTGGCCACCAGCGCGGGCAAGGGCCTGCAGGGCGACATCAACAGCGTCTACGTGACTGCCGCCAGTGCCGCCGACATCCCCGCGGTGCAACGCGAGATCAGCAAGCTGCTGCCGTCCGCGACCGTGACGAGTCCCTCCAGCCTGGCCAGCCAGGTGACCGGATCCCTGGCCAGCACCGCGCGGCTGGCCGATGACCTTGGCCGGTGGCTTTCCGTGCTCGTCCTGATCACCGCGTTCGCGGTCACCTGCCTGCTGACGATGGCCGCCGTGGCCCGCCGGGTCCGCGAGTTCGGCACCCTGAAGGCGCTCGGGTGGCGTAATTCGCGCATCATCGCGCAGGTCATGGGCGAGGCGGCGGTGACCGGCATCATTGGCGGCCTGATCGGTGCCGCCCTGGGGTTCGCCGGCGCCGCGATCATCAACCACCTCACGCCACCGCTGACCGCGATCGTGGCCACGCCAACCGGACAGCACCTCGTGCAGGCGTCGCCCTCCGGAACCCAGGTCATCAACCCGACGGTAACGAAGACCGTGCCGGTGCTCCTGTCCGCCTCGGTCACCGGCGACGCGCTGGCGCTCGGCATCGCGCTAGCCATCGGCGGGGCGCTGCTGGCCGGCTCTTTCGGGAGCTGGCGGATCGCCCGGTTGCGCCCGGCCGACGCCCTCGCCCGGGTGGCCTGACCGTCCCCGAGGACCAGCAAGAAATAAAGAGGAGAAGCGATGTACCAGCTCACCCACGTGACGAGGGAGTACCAGAAGGGCAGCCGCATGGTCCCGGCCGTGCGCGACCTCCAGCTCACCATCGAGGATGGTGAATGGCTGGCCGTCCAGGGGCGCACCGGCCACGGTAAGAGCACGCTGCTTAACCTGCTGGGAGGCCTGGACAAACCGAACTCCGGCACCGTGCAATTCGACGGTCAGGACCTTTCGGCGATAGGCGAAGGGAGGTTGGCAGGGCTCCGTTCCAGCGCGTTCGGATTCGTCTTCCAGACGTTCAACTTGATCCCGACGCTGTCAGCCGCGGAGAACGTGGAGACATCCCTCATCCCGACGGGCACTCCCCGGCCGCAGCGGCGGCGTCTGGTGGCGGAGGCTCTGGAGAGCGTCGGTCTGAGCGACCGGGCCCGCCACCTGCCCTCCGAGATGTCGGGGGGCCAGCAGCAGCGCGTCGCCATCGCCCGTGCGATCGCCAAGCAGCCTAAGGTGCTGCTGGCCGACGAGCCGACCGGAAACCTCGACGAGGAGACCCGGGATGAGATCATCGCGCTGATAGAGAAGCTGCGGCTCGAGCACGGCCTGACGCTGATCCTGATCACTCATGACAGCTCGGTCGCGAGGCGCGCGCAGCGTGTCGGGGTCATGCACCACGGCCGCCTCATCTTCCGGTAGGCGCGGGCTGGAGTGCGCCACGATACGCACATTATTCAAAGATCTCGCGGCCCATAGTCCGCAGGTGGTCTGCTAGTTCGGAGAGCTGCTGTGGCACGCGAATCGGCGGGCTCTCCGGGGTACCCGGCGCAGCTTGCGAACTGACCACGAGGGACCGCAGATTCTTGACTCGGCGTGACATGGCTTGATACGCGCATTCATAGGCAATGACGGCACCGCTGCAGTGCCCGAAGAATGCCATGTTTTCGGAATCGATGCTCTGCAGCGCAGACACCAGTTCGTCCGCTATCTGGTTGACGTCGCTGAGGGGCGGCTCAAGCATGCGGCTCTCTCGCCCTGGCATCCGAACAGCCAAGACTGTGGCGATATCGGATAGCGGCTCACCCCAAGTCGAAAACGGCCTGGCGCCCGCTCCCGCATGAGCCACACACACCAGGGCATTGCGAGAGACCTTGTGCCCAAAGGCAGACGGACAGGAGCAGACAGCAGATGGACAGTTACGACGTCAGGTTCTGGGACACCAAGAAGCGGCAACGGCACCGGAGCCCGGCACCGGGTCCGGTGGGCGGTCGACGGCCGCGAGCACTGCAAGTCGTTCAAGGCCCGCCCCCTCGCCGACGGTTCCTCGACGGCCTCAAGGACGCGGTCCGCGACCGGCGGCCCTTCAACCCCCGCACCGGCCTGCCCGAAGCCGAGACGAACGGGGATGAGCTGGTGACCTGGTACCAGCACGCCCGCAGCTACGCCGAGGCCAAGTGGCCGAACCTCGCCCCGGTCTCACGCCGATCGGTCGCCAAGGCCCTGGTTACCGTCACGATCGCCCTCAGCGCGAAGGAGCCGGGCGCGCCGGATGCGAAGGTGCTGCGGCAGGCGCTGTTCGGCTGGGCGTTCAACCCCGCCACCCGCCAGCTCGACCCGCCGCCGGAGATCGCCGCCGCCCTCGGCTGGGCCGAGCGCGCCTCCCTGCCGGTCGCCGAGCTGGAAGAGACCGCGACGGTGCGGCTGGCGCTGGCGCCTGCGCCAGGAACCTCACCGGGAAGGCGGCGGCCGGGTCGACGCAGCGGCGCAAGCGGTCGGTGTTCTACAACGCCCTCGGCTACGCCGTCGAGCAGGGCCACCTGTCTTCCAACCAGGTCTGGACCGAGGCCAGGCAGAAGGCCCTCACCCCGGCGCAGCACAGGTCGCCGCTCGGCCGCCGCCCGTATGACCTGCGGCACGCGGTACTCCTTCCCTTTCGGCGTCTCGGATCCGCGCACGAAAAGGACGCGAGCATCTCACGATCACCGGGAACTCCCTGGTGGATGAGCCATCCGGCTTCGGTCATCCAACTACCGTCACAGGGACAATGATTCGCAGCGGCTCGGCCTGCCCACCCAGGAGCCGCGCATCGTCTGCCGTTATGCTCCGCGTCCGGGCGTCGCCGCGTCCGAACGGGCTGAACCCGTCCGTCTCGGGTGCGTCTTCGACCTCGATGGCGGGAACCGCCTCGACGACCGCGCTGGTGCCGTCAAGCTTGTCGGCCAGCAGCGCGAGGAGCGCACCGACCTGGTCTCGTTGAGTCGCGCTGGCCATCCACCGAGGCACCATGGTCGCCTGGCCCTTTTCCCCGCACTAGCAGGACATATCCATCGGTTACCTCCGCGATGCGGTCGGCGAAAATCACCTCGGCCGGGGATGAGAGGAGGATGTCGTCGGCGCGCACCTGCTCAGTCCGGCTCCCGATGGCGCGGAGGGCGTCCGCCAGCGCGGCGGGCATGTTCTCGGGCAGTTGCCCGCCGACCACCTGCTCCGCTTCCCGGTCCGGCAGATCCGACAGCAGGCTGCGGAGCACGGCGAACTCCGGCCCCGATTCCAGGTCAGCTGCCACGCGGGCCACGCGCTCGGCGCCCGGCGCGTCGCCGCGCCGGGCCAGCCGCGCGGCCACGACGTTGAGAGAGCTAAAGAAGGTCATCTGGCCCGCGAGACCGCGATCAGCAAAGAGAGTCACTCGCACGCCTGGGCTGACCCACGCGTGCCGCCGCAACGTCCGGAACGGCGCCTCTGCGGCCATGGATCCGCCCGGCTTGAACGCATGCACGATCCGGTCCCGAACCACCACCGGCCACGCCGCGATCATCGTCATACATCTATTGTGGCGCAGAGGCATCGAAACAACGGCTCAGACGTGGCCGGCGATGCAGTGCCCACTGCCATTGCGGCTCGGGCAGTCACGACCAGACGCATCGCGCGTGTGGGACCGCCACTCCAAACGAACGTCTAACCGTGCATAGCGTCCGGCTGCCTGTTGATGAGTTCGCGTAGTTCGGACGGGGTCGGCCAGGGCGGCTTGGTGTGGATCATCCGGTGGCAGTTGGAGCAGAGCAGGGCGAGATCCTTGACTGATCGCGCCTTCTCACCTCCGATATGCAGCGGCTCGACGTGGTGGCATTCGATATATCCCTGGCCGCGCTCGCCATACTGCTGGGCGAAGTCGAACTTGCATACTTCGCAAGCGAGCGAACCGCCGTCCGCGAGGACGCTGCTGATCTTTCTCCGGCGGAGGGCGGGATTCCGCTCCCGGTAGGCATGCAGACGGAGGAGGTAGCGCCCCTCCATCTCGGACTCGTTCTCGTACCCGACCTCGCGCGGGAGGTCCAGGGACTCTCCGCTGGTGAGTGACGATCGAAGCGAGGCTGCCAGGGCGTGCATGGCCTCGGGACTGCGGAGGAACTCCGCGACGACTTCCTCAGTGGTGCGGCCGCCGTTCGTTTTGCCTCCCTGGTGCTCAGGATGGGCAGTCGCGATGTCGGCGGTCTTGCGGATAACTCCGTTCGGGTTGCGGAATTTGTCGCCCCGGACCTCTAGCGGATGGAGATCCATTTTCTGCAGCAGATGGGACAGCTCAGTGACCTGCAGACTGCCTTCGGCGAGCTGCTTCCACTGGTTCTGCACGACGGCATCGCACACGAGGACGATCTCTTCCCACTCCCAGTCCGGAGCCCGTCTCCCGCCGCCCGTCATGCGGGTAATGGTAACCAGTTGCGAGTAGCAAAGTTGCCAAATGCAACACGTCTCGCCCAGGATCGGCCCATCCGATCTTGGGCGGGACACGGCCCAGAAAGGGTCGGAAGATCGCGGGTCGCGCTTTGCTCGACGGTGGCCCGGAATGACCATGCTGCAAGTCGCAATGCACCATGGGCGGTGCAAGGTTTTGTGGTTAGGCCACTATTTGAGGGGATCGGATTCGTGGTGTGGCTTAATGGGCACGGAGAGTGACCTATTTTGACATAAAGAAAGGGGGGTTGGGTTGGCCTGAACGTGGACCTGGACGACGCGGGGGGACTGGGCGGCGGCCGTGTTGCGGGGGTCGGCCACGGGGCGGGCGTCGTCGAGCAGGTGGTGGGGGGCCAGGTGGGCGTTGAAGGTGTCTAGGCCCATGTTGCGCTGCGGGGGCGCCACGGCCACGCAGTTACGGCCGGCCTGCTTAGCGTGGTAGAGAGCGGAGTCCGCGGCGGCCAGGAGGTCGGTGAGCTCGTGCTTCTCGCCCTTGGCCACGGCGGTGACGCCGATCGAGATCGTGACCTGAACGACCGGGGCGCCGGGTCGGTCGTCGACCGGAACGGAAAGGCTCTCGACGTGGCCACGGAGGCGACTTGCGATCTTGACGGCGTCGGCTTCGCTGGTCTGGGCGAGCAGGAGCACGAACTCCTCACCGCCGAAACGGCCTACGCGGTCATAGTCGCGCGACTGCGAGGTAAGGGCCTGGGCGACCGCCTTGAGCACCCGATCGCCGACGAGGTGCCCGTAGGTGTCGTTGACCAGCTTGAAGTGGTCGATGTCGACCAGTGCCAGGGCCACCGGGTGCCGCGATCTGACCGACCGGGAGATTTCGCTCTCGGCTTCCTTCTCCCACGTGGAGACGTTCAGCAGGCCGGTCTTGGCGTCAGTTCGGGACTGCGCGACAAGAATGGGGAAAACAAGGAACCGGCGAACCAGCAGAACGGTGGGCAGAGCGATAGCAACCAATACAGGCGTAAGCGCCACCGCAAGCGTTATCAGCGCGCCAAGGTCGAGCTCGACGAAGTCCCCTTGCAGCAGCTCGCGATTCCATTCGAGGTCACGCAGCCGAACCGTTGGATCGGATAGCTTCACTGCACCCAGAATGAGGAAATGATGCCCTCTGCCGCCGATTATTTCACAGACCGCCACTCCGACTACCCAGGTCAAGGCATGCAGACCAGTGCCTACGGTGCCACCGGCAAAGGAGGACGGTAGCGACGTGAAATATCGCTGATGCCGCGACATAGGGAAGGCTGATTGATGCCGCAGTGAACACCGCCCGGTGAAAGATACCCCTATGCACGAACAGACTGCAG
Source organism: uncultured Actinomycetota bacterium (assembly GCA_963778435.1). Lineage (GTDB taxonomy): Bacteria > Actinomycetota > Actinomycetes > Streptosporangiales > Streptosporangiaceae > Trebonia. The sequence goes on along the minus strand of CAVZUX010000030.1, from coordinate 5,232 downwards.
AACGACAACGATTGGAATCGGCATGATAGCCGCGTAGACCGGCGGAAGCAGGATAGCGGTTGGCAGCACCCAGATCGTGCTGAAATCCCTCGTCAGGCCCGGGATAGGTATACATAATCCGCGGCGTGGACGCCACGGAGATCATTCCGCAGCACGCCAGCACCAGGAACTGTCACGAGCTCATGGACCCGCCAGTGCGTGCTGCACGACCATGCCCCCGAGGACCGCGATCGCCGCTACAGGAACACCGGCTACGTAGCAACGCAGGCGCTACCGGAAGTTGCCACCATAGCCAACCCCGTACCGACGCGCACCTCTTGAGGCGACTGGTAAGGGACGAGGCATCATCATCCACCGTTCCGTCTGTGACGCCTGTTACTGGCTTCTAGTAGCTGCTTACCGTAAATGACTAGCTGCGTATAGCTACCATAACCCATCTTGCCGGATGAGGTAACTATTGCACTGAGATTTCCGACCAAGCCGGGACAAGGCGGAGCTTAATAGTCCGTAACAGCAATGGCGCGGAGGCGGGAGAGACGAATTCGCGCTAGAGACAATGGGTGGACGCTGTGACATATGGCGTCTGCTGTTACGCATGAGGAGGAACTGCCTTGCGTGGCATCATCTGGCACTGAAAGTGCCGCTGCGTCAGCCGAAGATACAGACTTCGTTAGGGGGGAGTGCATCATGCGCGACACCTGGACCTGATCTCTTAGACCGATCATCACGTAATCCCCTAGTTAGAACGAGCCGCACGGACAAGTGTCTGCCTGGTAAGCGAGGCCTCTCGGCCAAGATGTCTCGCAGTGTGACGCCCGACGGCAGGCGACATTCGCCGCCACCGGAGCGCTAGACCGCAGGCGACAAGGGCACCAAGTCCCCCACTGAGAGCTACGACCGTCGAGGGAGGTACCACCTCGGCGGCCGCTCCAGCTATAGCGAAAGCCACCCCCTGCCCCACCACCATCCCGGCGTTGGCGAGGCCGAAGGCCTGAGCGCGACGCTCGTTCGGTATCCGCTCGACGAACGCGGTGTTCGCGGCGATCTGATACATCGTGAACGACGTTGGAGAGGGCGAAGAGCGCCATCGAGGGCGCCAGCCCCGGGCGCGCGATAGCCGCGACCAGTACAGCGCAGGTGAGCACGGCCATCGGGCCCATCCACTTCAGGCGGGTGAGTGGACCTATCTTCTTCGTGAAGATCGGCGTCGTCACCGCCGCCCCGAGCTGCGAGAAGGCGATCAGCAGGCCGGCCGCGACCGCACCGCCGCCGAGCTTCGCGACGTAGGGCGCCGCCAGCCCTTCTGGGACCTCGGAGAACGCGGACAGCCAGCCGAGGCACATCAGGGTGCGGAGCGCGGGATCGCCGAAGACCAGGCGGGCGCCACCGATTATCTGCGCGAGCGCGTTCTCGCCAGAATCGCCCGCGGACGCGGCAGCGGGGCGGGCCCGGGTGCCGAACAGGATCAGCAGGGCCGAGGCGACGAACGTGAGCGCGTCCGCCGCGAGCGCGGGCCGCGCGCCGAACAGGGCCACCACCAGACCGCCGACCGCCGCGCCGCCGACGATCACCACGCGGGTCGTCGACTGGAGCACGGCGGCCGCCAGCGGGTAGCGGCCATCGTCCATGATGTCGCGGACGATGGCCGACCGGGCCGCGTCGAACGGCGGCTGGATGCACCGTCACCATATAAAGGAGCGCGATCAGCGCTCCGAGGCTCATGTGCGGCGCCAGCATCAGCCCGACGAGCAGCGCCCGGGAGACGTCGCAGGCGACCATGACGGTGCGGCGGGGCAACCGGTCGGCGAGACCGGAGAGGAAGAAGCCGCCGAACAGGTACGGCACGAAGCCGGACGCGAACGTGATCGCCGCCAGCAGCGGGGACTTGGAGCGGGCGTAGACGAGGAGCGTCATCGCCACCAGGGCCAGCCGGTCGCCGCCTGCGGACAGCACGTAGGAGAGCCAGAGGGCGCGGAACTCGGAGACGGCAAAGACAGAGCGGTACGACGGACGGGGAGCCGGGGAGGATGACACGGCGACCCTTTCATATGCGGCCTGGTTCCCGGCGGGCGTGACCTGAGGGGTTGGCCACGCAGACGGTCCAACCGGTTACCGATAGCCATGCTGACAGAAACCGCAACCGCTTGCGGCTAAACGGTCACATTCGGTACATCGCTGGCAAAAAGATCATCGTGTGACTACAGAGACTCCTGTGACTTCAATGCGCCATCCCTCGGCCGGAGTCGCCAGAGCCAGGCCGGGCACCGCCGCCGCTCGGCTGGCGGTACGGCTGGCGCGCGAAGCCCTCGCGGGCGGCGAAGACGCCGAAGTTGGGGGCGCCGGACCACTCCTCGTAGTCGCCGATGACGAAGAGCCTGCGCCTGGCGCGGCTCACCGCGACGTTGTCTCCGGTTTCCTGGTCTCGCTGGGGATGTCACGGGGTTCGAACATCTCGACGGCATGCCAGTACGTGAGGATCTCCGCCATGCGCTTTCGCCCGCCCGCAGCCGCCACGAGAGGTATTGTCCCTAGGTGACCGGTCAACTTCTACCGGTAGCGGAAAATGTAATAATTACTTAAAAACCGGCGTTCACCTGCCCTCGTCGTTCAGCGGTGGAGAGTCACCCCAGCGGACCGTTCGGGATGATCGGTTTTGGGGCATTTCAACCAGTGAGCCGGGGAGCTTTTCCGGCAATCGGAGCAGGGATAGGCTGTCCGTGACGAGGTGGTCACGGTCGGGTGGTGATCATGAGTGGTGCGCCCCCTGGTGCGCTTGGCATTCCTGGCCAGGCGCGACCGGGCGAGTGGCTGCGGAAGCAGCGGGTTGCTGCCGGGCTGACCCAGGAGGATCTGGCGGAACGGTCCGGGGTTTCCGTGCGCGCCATCGCGGATCTGGAGCGGGGGCGGACGCGGCGGCCGTACCCGAGTTCGGTGCGGGCGCTGGTGCGGGCGCTCGGGCTGCCGGATGAGGCGGGGGCCGGGCTCGTCGCGCGGTATCGAGCCGAGGGCGCGGGTGCTGACGAGCCGGCAGCCGGCGAGGCCGAGGCCGCCGACAGTGCCAGCGCCGCAGGAGGCGGCGGGACCGCGGTGCCCCGGCAGCTTCCCGCGGGGGTCGCGAACTTCGCCGGACGGGTCGTCGAGCTCGCGGCGCTTGACGCGGTGCTCGACGGCGCGCCCGCCGTGCCGGGAGACGGCGCGGGCGTTGTCATCTCGGCCATCGGGGGGACGGCGGGAGTGGGCAAGACCGCCCTCGCGCTGCACTGGGCGCATAGAATCGCGCACCGGTTCCCCGACGGGCAGCTCTACGCCAACCTGCGGGGGTTCGACGCCGGGGTCGGGCAGCCGGCCGACCCCGCGGACGTGCTGCGCGGGTTCCTCGACGCGTTCGGCGTGCATCCGGAGCGGGTGACCCGCGACACCGAATCCCTCGCCGCGCTCTACCGGTCGCTGCTGGCCGATCGGAAGATGCTCGTGCTGCTTGACAACGCCGCCGACGTCGCCCAGGTGCGGCCGCTGCTGCCCGCGTCGCCGGAGTGCCTGGTGATCGTCACCAGCCGCCGCGAGCTGTCCGCGCTGGCCGCGCGCGAGGGGGCGCTCCTCGTCAAGCTTGACGTGCTGTCGGCGGCGGAGGCCAATGAACTGCTCATCGCGCGGATGGGCGCCGCGCGGGCCGCCGCTGAGCCGTGGGCCGTCACCGAGCTGGCCACGTTGTGCGCCCGGCTGCCGCTGGCGCTCTCCGTCATCGTCGCGCGGGCCGCCGCCTCGCCGCGGCTGCCGCTGGCCGCGCTGGCGGCGGAGCTTACCGAGCTTGGCGGGCGGCTGGACGCGCTGGACGTCGGGGATCCGGCGGCGAACGTCCGGACCGTGCTGTCGCTGTCCTACCGGCACCTGCCCGAGGCGGCGGCGCGGATGTTCCGGCTGCTTGGTCTCCATCCGGGGCCCGACATCAGCGCCGCCGCCGCGGCGTCGCTGGCTGGCGTCTCCTCGTCGGAGGCGCGGGTGGCGCTGCGCGACCTGGTGCGGGCGTCGCTGCTGAACGAGACCGTGCCCGGGCGGTACGCGTTCCACGACCTGCTCCGGGCGTACGCGGCCGAGCAGTCGGCGTTGACGACCTCGGCCGCTGGCGTCGAGAACACCACGCGGCGGCTGCTTGACCATTACCTGCACACGGCGCAGCACGCCCATGTGGTGCTCTACCCGGGGCGCGAGCTGATCGCCCTGCCGCCCGCCGCCGCCGGAGTGGCGCCGGAGACGTTCGGCGGCAAGGCGGCCGCGCTGGCCTGGCTCGAGGCCGAGAACCAGGTGCTGCTCAAGGTGGTGTCCCTCGCCGCCTCGGCTGGGTTCGACGCCCACGCGTGGCAGCTGCCCGTAGTGCTCTGGACGTACCACAACGTCTGCGGGCACTGGTACGACGGCGCGCGGCTGCACCGGATCGCGCTGCTGGCCGCCGAGCGGTGCGGCGACCTGAACGGGCGGGCGCACGCGCAGCGCGGGCTGGGCTCCTTCGCCATGTCCGTCGGCGCGTTCGAAGAGGCGCACGACTGCCTGTCGCACGCGCAGTCAACCTTCGCCGCGCTCGGCGACGACCTGGGGCTCGCCCGCACCGACGTCATCCTCGGGCAGACGCTTGAGTATCAGAGACGGTTCAACGAGGCCCTGTCCGTGATGGGCGACGCCCTCCAGCTGTCATCGGGACTGCCCGACGACCCCAACATGACGCTGGTGCGGGCGTCCGCCCTGAACGGGGCCGCCTGGAACAACGTGCAGCTGGGGGATCTGTCGACTGCGCGCACGTTCTGCCTGCAGGCAATCGAGCTGTGCCGGTCGATCGGCTACTCCCCCGGCGAGGCGGGCACCTGGGACACCCTCGGGGTGGTCTGGCAGCGCCTTGGCGACCACGGGGCCGCCGTGACGTGCTTCCTGAACGCGGTCACGCTCGACCGGGAGATGGGCAATCGGTACGACCTCGCGATGGTCCTGCTTCACCTGGGCGATTCGTACGCGTCCACCGGCGACGGCGTCGGGGCGCGCAAGGCGTGGGAGGAGTCGGTCATGATCCTCGAAGCGCTGCACCACCCGTCGGCCGGCGAGGTCCGCTCCCGGCTGACGGGGCTTGACGTTACGATCCGTAGCAGGGCATCGACTGCCTAGTCTGCCGGCTAGTTCGCCGGTAACCCCGCCTGGCCTGCATGTGATTACTATCTGATGATGAATGCATACGGAACGTACACA
>CAVZUX010000029.1:0-135306 GCA_963778435.1 uncultured Actinomycetota bacterium | reverse complement strand
AAGCTCAAGTCCTTCGTAGACATCCTGAGCCTGGCGACCGGCGATGACGGGCGCATCCACACCACCTTCAACCAGATGGTCGCGGCGACCGGGCGGCTGTCGTCGACCGACCCGAACCTGCAGAACATCCCGATCCGGACCGAGCTCGGCCGCCGCATCCGCGAGGGCTTCGTCGTCGGGCCGGGCTACGAGACCCTGCTGACCGCCGACTACAGCCAGATCGAGCTGCGCATCATGGCCGACCTGTCGGGCGACGCGGCGCTGATGGCGGCGTTCGAGTCGGGCCACGACTTCCACGCGGCGACCGCGTCCCGGGTGTTCGGCGTCGACGCCCGCCGACGTGACCCCGAGCAGCGGGCGAAGATCAAGGCGATGAACTACGGGCTCGCCTACGGCCTGTCGGCCTTCGGCCTCTCCGGGCAGCTGCGGATCTCCGTCGAGGAGGCGCGCGGCCTGATGGAGGACTACTTCAAGGAGTTCGGCGGGGTCCGCGACTACCTGCAGTCCATCGTCGCCCAGGCCCGGCTCGACGGCTACACCCAGACGATCATGGGCCGCCGCCGCTACCTGCCCGACCTCACCTCCGACAACCGGCAGCGCCGCGAGATGGCCGAGCGGATGGCGCTGAACGCCCCGATCCAGGGCTCCGCCGCCGACGTGATCAAGGTGGCGATGCTCCGGGTGTCGCGCCGCGCTGGCGGCGGCGGGCCTGCGCGTCGCGGATGCTCCTGCAGGTCCACGACGAGCTCATCTTCGAGGTCGCCCCGGGCGAGCTGGACGCCCTGACGGCCCTGGTGAAGGCCGAGATGGGCGCCGCCGCGAGCTCCGCGTCCCGCTTGCGGTCTCCACCGGCACCGGCCGCAGCTGGGCCGAAGCCGCCCATTAACGCGGGCACTGAGGCCCAGTGTCACGAGAGATCTGAGGCCGAGTCGTAGCCTGGTTGAATTGACCTGCCAGCACTAACTTCATATGCTGAACGCTGCGCTGTGTCCTCGTGCGGCCCGTCGCGGCCAGGTCGGCTCCCGTGAGCCGCTGACCGACTCAGGCAGGCCGCCGGGGCGTGCCGTGGCCGCAACCCGGTCAGGCAGGTCCCGCGCGTTCACTGCATGGTTCGCAGCGCGCACCATTCATTCCTGTCCGCATCCGGAGCCCACCAACTCATGACGAGCAGCACGCAAGCCACCTCGACCCCCAAGGTAGCGATCAACGACATCGGGTCCGAGGAGGCATTCCTCGCCGCGATCGACCTGACCATCAAGTACTTCAACGACGGCGACATCGTCGAGGGGACCGTCGTCAAGGTCGATCGAGACGAGGTTTTGCTCGATATCGGCTACAAGACAGAGGGCGTCATCCCGTCCCGCGAGCTGTCGATCAAGCACGACGTCGACCCGCATGACGTCGTTAAGACCGGCGAGCAGATCGAGGCCCTTGTCCTCCAGAAGGAGGACAAGGAAGGCCGCCTGATCCTGTCCAAGAAGCGGGCGCAGTACGAGCGCGCGTGGGGCACCATCGAGCGGATCAAGGAGGAGGACGGCGTCGTCACCGGCACCGTCATCGAGGTCGTCAAGGGCGGTCTCATCCTCGACATCGGCCTGCGCGGCTTCCTGCCGGCGTCGCTGGTGGAGATGCGCCGGGTCCGCGACCTCCAGCCGTACGTCGGCAAGGAGATCGAAGCCAAGATCATCGAGCTGGACAAGAACCGCAACAACGTGGTCCTGTCCCGCCGTGCCTGGCTTGAGCAGACCCAGTCCGAGGTTCGCCACACGTTCCTCAACACGCTGCGCAAGGGCCAGATCCGCAAGGGCGTCGTCTCCTCGATCGTCAACTTCGGCGCGTTCGTCGACCTCGGCGGCGTGGACGGCCTCGTGCACGTGTCCGAGCTGTCCTGGAAGCACATCGACCACCCGGGCGAGGTCGTCGAGGTCGGCCAGGAGGTCACGGTCGAGGTCCTCGACGTGGACATGGACCGCGAGCGCGTCTCGCTGTCGCTGAAGTCCACCCAGGAAGACCCGTGGCAGCAGTTCGCCCGGACCCACCAGATCGGCCAGGTCGTCCCCGGCCGGGTCACCAAGCTGGTGCCGTTCGGCGCGTTCGTCCGCGTCGAGGAGGGCATCGAGGGCCTGGTGCACATCTCCGAGCTGGCCGACCGCCACGTGGAGATCCCCGAGCAGGTCGTCCAGGTCGGCGAGGAGATCTTCGTCAAGATCATCGACATCGACCTGGACCGGCGCCGGATCTCGCCTGTCGCTCAAGCAGGCCAACGAGGGCACGGCCGGCGAGGCCGCCGGCGACGAGTTCGACCCGACGCTGTACGGCATGCCGGCGACCTACGACGAGCAGGGCAACTACCTGTACCCCGAGGGCTTCGACTCGGAGACCGGCGACTGGCTCCCCGGCTTCGATGCGCAGCGTGAGGAGTGGGAGCGGCAGTACGCCGAGGCCCGCGCCCGCTTCGAGGCGCACCGCAAGCAGATCGAGGAGTCCCGCGCCAAGGCCGAGGAGGCGGCGGAGGACCGAGGCCGCCGAGTCGGCGTCACCACCAGCGAGTCCGCGCCCCGCGCCCCGCGCGGTGCCGGCCGCCCGGCCGCCGAGCCCGGCGCGCCCGACCGGCACGCTGGCTTCGGACGAGGCCCTGGCCGCCCTCCGCGAGAAGCTCTCCGGCGGTCAGAGCTAGGAACGTCTAGCTACGCAACTACGTCGCTGCCTCGCCCCTACATCCTCGTAGGAGCGAGGCGGCTTCGCTGTCTCTCTGCGTGAAGGTCAAGATCAAGATCCAGGGTCAAGATCAAGGGTCAAGATCAAGGGTCAAGATCACGGGTCGAGGTCGAGGTCGAGGTCGAGGTCGAGGTCGAGGTCGAGGTCGAGGTCGAGGTCGAGGTCGAGGTCGAGGTCAAGGTCAAGGTCAAGGTCAAGGTCAAGGTCAAGGTCAAGTTCAAGTTCAAGTTCAAGGTCAAAACCTGGACGCGGGGCTTGGGCCGGGGGGCAGATTTCCGCTGGCTCTCCTTCGGAAGGCCAGCGGAGAATCTCCCCGCCGGCCCCCAGTCTCTTACCGGCCCAGAGGAACCCACCGGGCCCCAGTCTCTTACCGGCCTCGAGGAACGCGCCGGTCCGGGGCGTGCGGACTGCAACAGACCACCCACCCGATCACACAGACGCCCGCCCACACCAGAACCACGGCCGTCGGCGCAGACCGGAACCACGGCCGCTAGCGCCTGGCCAGACCAGAACCACGGCCGCTAGCGCCGCCTAGACCGGAACCGCTGCCGCCGACGTCAGCCCATACCGGAACCGCGCAGGCCCAGACCGGAACCGCGGCCGCTAGCGCCCGCCCGGACCGGAACCGCGGCCGCCGACGTCAGCCCAGACCGGAACCGCGGCCGCTAGCGCCAGGGCAGACCGGAACCGCGGTCTCCGGCGCCGGCGCAGACCGGAACCACGGCCCCGGGCGGTACTCGACATTCCGGATATATCCCTAATATCGGGGCGTCGGACCGGCAAGACTTCACTTGCTATCAGTTCTGACCACTTTTGTGTCCGGTTTGTCGTAATTTTGTGGTCAAAACTGATAGAAAGCTGCTGGTTGCAGTTCTGGGCGGGGCCAGTGTGACGGGAGTACACCTGAACCGAGAACGACGACGCTCGGGTGTTGTGGCGGGTGGGGAGCTAGGGCTTGGTGCGGGCTTGGAGGTCGGCCCAGACTTCGGTAACGCGGCGGTCCAGGTTGGCGCGGGTGCCGGAGTTGTCGATGACGATGTCGGCTACGGCTAGGCGCTGGTCGCGGGTGGCCTGAGCGGCGATTCGGGCGCGGGCCTGGTCCTCGGGCATGCCACGCTGCTTGGTCAGCCGCTCGAGCTGGGTTTCTGTCGGCACGTCGACGACGATGACCAAGTCGAACTCCTTTGACCGGCCCCATTCTGCGAGCAGCGCGATGTCGTGCACGAGCACTAGGTCGTCGCCGGCGGCTTGGATGGCGGCCTCCTCGGCGGCGCGGATGTGCTGGTGGATGAGCGGGTGCGTGATGGCGTTGAGCTTGGCGAGGGCGGACTCGTCGGCGAAGACGATCCCCGCCAGCTTCGCCCGGTCGAGCGAGCCGTCGGGAGCCAGGACGCCAGGACCGAAGGTCGCGGCGATCTTTGCGAGCCCTGGCGTTCCTGGTTCGACAACGACGCGGGCGGCCTTATCCGCGTCGAGGACAACGGCCCCGAGCGCAGCCAGTCGCTCCGACACCGTGCTCTTCCCCGACCCGATCCCGCCCGTAAGCCCAACCCGCAGCATCCTGGTCCCACCCGTCCTTTCCGCAGCCGCTGTCCTTGGCTGCGCACCATGGCCACTCCTTTGGGCCGCCCCCGCAGTCTGACAGGCCGCCTCCTGGCCGCATCAGGGTGTGCCATGATGTGAGCCGTGGCCGACTTTGATCCCGCTGTGCCCTCTATTGCCCGGGTATACGACTACCTGCTGGACGGCAAGGACCATTTTGCCGTCGATCGCGAGGTGGCGGAGAAGCTGCTGGCGGTCGCGCCCACCGCGGCGGAAGTGATGCGGGACAACAGGCAGTTCCTCGCCCGGGCAGCCACCTGGGCGGCGCAGAACGGGATCCGCCAGTTCATCGACATCGGCTGCGGCATGCCGACCACGCCCAACACCCATCAGAGCGCGCAGGCGGTCGCCGCCGACGCGCGCGTGGCGTACATCGATATCGACGCGGTGGTCCTGGCTCACCTGCGCGCGATCGCCGCCCAGGGCAACCCCGGCGTGACCGTGGTCGACTGTGACGCGCGCGAGATCGCGGTCACCCTGGACGCGGTCGGTGACGCCATCGACCTGACCCAGCCAGCCTGCCTGCTGATGGGGGCGCTGCTGCACTTCTTCCCACCGGACGCGGCGCGGGACCTGGTGGCCGGGTATGTGGCCGCGCTCGCGCCGGGAAGCTGCGTGGTGCTCTCCGTCGGCCGCGCCGACGACAATGACGCTGCCCGTGGTTTCGGCACCTACTCGTCGGCCGGCGCGGCGCAGGTGTACAACCACTCGGTCGCCGAGTTCACCAGCTTCTTCGGCCCGCTGACGCTGGTGCCGCCCGGCGTGATCGATGCCCGCCAGTGGCACACTGACGGTGGCGAGTCAGCTCCGATGCATTCGCGCCCCGGCGTGGCACTCGTCGGCGTCGCGCGCGTCTAGGAGTCTCCGCCGCCTTCGACGCTGGCCAGAGGGGCCGAACTGCCTTCACAGCGCGAGTCACCCCCGTCCGTTCAGGCGAATGATTTTGAACTTATCTACGGTTTGAAGGCCACACCGCCGTAGCAGTTAACCTCGGCAGGCCCCGGGCGCGGTCCCGGGTCGTCAGGCCGCCATTCCGACACGAGCACCACGCCGGGCGGCACAAGTTCAAGGCCGCGGAACGCGAGCCCGGCGAACACATCGGAATCTCGTTTCTGCATGGCTATGCCCGCCCGCTGCATCGCTCGCTGGCCCGCCGCCGTCGCGGTCGGGTCGTGTTCCGTCGTGAGATGCGAGGCGACGAGGTAGCTGCCGGGCGGCAGCGCGTCGAGCAGGGTTGCGATGATCTGGCCGGGCTGGGCCGCATCCTGGATGAAGTGCAGGATGGCGACCAGGACCAGCCCGATTGGCTGCCCGAAGTCCAGCACCTCGCGGGTCGTCCGGTCGGACAGGATCGCCGCGGGATCGCGCAGGTCGGCCTGGATGTAGGCGGTGCGCCCTTCGGGCGCGGAGGTGAGCAGGGCCCGCGCGTGGGCGAGGACGAGCGGATCGTAGTCGGTGTAAACGACGCGCGTGGATGGCGCTACCCCTTGCGCGACGTGGTGCACGTTGTTCGTGGTGGGCAGCCCGGTTCCGATGTCGAGGAACTGCCGGATGCCGGCCTCCCTGGCCAGGTAGCGGACCGCCCGGCCGAGGAACGCCCGGTTCTCGCGTGCCGCGACGCGGACAGACGGCGAGTTCCGCAATACCTCCGCCGCCGCCTCTCGGTCGGCCGCGAAGTGGTTCTTGCCGCCGAGAAAATAGTCGTACATTCGGGCTGAATGTGGCTTCGCGCTGTCGATTTCAGCTGGTAGGTGCGACATGTCCGCCTCTCTCGCATCTGCAACGAATCGTATCGTCGGCGCCGGGCGATCGTGCATGCCGGGGCTATCCCATACCGGGCCACGTCGATGGCGCACAGCCGTTTGCTGGCGGAGCCGATTCCTGACTTGCTGTAGCCGAGCCCCAGTAGACCGAGCGCCGACGATGGCAGGCCCGGCGGCGACGGTCTGCCAGAGGATGCGCGCGGTGGCCAGGGTTGAGCGCCGACCAAGCGCCGCCCTAGCAGGTCTCCCCGGACTCCGGGCCGCTGCCCCGCAGAGTGAACGGGGTGTTGCTGCTGCTGCTGCCTCCGCCCCGCCTGACAGCAGCAAAATAAGTGACCCATGCGGAGCGAGGAAGAGGCCGGCGCCGCCGAGAGCGTTAGTGCATGGGTTAACGACGCGCTCCGGCTGAAGGTAGAGCATGACCGCCGAATGCGAGCGCTCGATGAGTTCATCGCAGATTACGAGGCGGAGCACGGTGAGATTACCGAGCAGGAGATGGCCGCGGCCGCCCGACGGGCGCGTGAGCGCGCCGTGGTCGTGCGCGGTGGCAGGCCGCTTAGTGACGGGATTGCCTGATGCTGCTCCTAGACGCGGGTGCCTTCGTCGCGGTCGAGCGCGGTGACCGCGATGTAATGGCGCTGGTAAAGCGCGAGCGCAAGTCCGGGCGCGCGCCGGTTACCCACGGAGGCGTGGTAGGGCAGGTATGGCGCGGTGGCGGGGGCAAGCAGGCTCCGGTCGCGATGCTGCTGGCGGCCGTCGAGATAGCGCACCTCGATGGCCAGTTGGGTCGCCGCGCTGGCCTGCTGCTTGCCGCCAGCGGTGGTGCGGACGTCATCGACGCCGCAGTCATCTGCCTGGCAGCCGATGGAGACGATGTCCTCACATCCGATCCAGACGACCTCAAGGATCTAGCCCAGGCCGCAGGTGTTCACGTGGAGCTGATTGCCGTCTGAATGTCATCCGCATCTCAATGGCCACTGCCACGATCGGGGCCTTCCGGGCCGAGAATGTCGAGTAGCGCCGGGCGCACCACCCCCGCGCCCAGCGATACGACATCGAGAGACGGCTCCTTGCTTGCCGGCCGAGTCCATGACGCGGATGATCTGCAGCGAGAACGGATTTATTCCACCGGTCGCTGCCGCAGTATGTGTGGTGCAGTCCGCCAATCAACGACTGGGTCAACGACCCGAGTTGCGCGGACCCGGACATCGTCGAACTCCGCGGCATCCACCGCGCGATCGACGAGGCGGCAGTAAGCGCCTATGGCTGGACCGACCTCCTGGACGGGCCCGGCCACTCCGGGCGGAGTGACGATGTTCTAGACCTGTGAGTCGCGCATTGCGAGTTTCGCACGCATCCACGGGTAGGGATCACGGAGCGGCTTGCGCGTTTCGCGGTGGTGTTGCTGGATAGCCCGCAGCGGTTCACCGGCGGCGTAATAGCGTCCTCTGCCGTTGCCATGAGGAGTTAGCAAGTCGGCCGAAGTCAAGGCTGCAAGGTCTCTGGTGGCAGTCTGCTCGGTTACCAACGCGCGCTTGATGTAACCGCCGCGCCGGACACGGTAGCCGAGGACCGCGTCGAACATCGCGTCGATGGCCCGGTCCGGGAGGCCGTGCTCCGCGGCGAGTCGGTCGAGTTCGGCCCACGTCACGGCGGCCTCGTCGACACGCCGCGCTACGGTCTGGGCTTGCATGTGATGTGCGCGGAGGTTGAACGTCAGCCACAGGTGCGCGTCGTCGCGTGGGTGCCATGATCCGTGCCCAGTATGGGCGAGTGCGCCGTAGTAGTCGTCGGTGTTGGCGCCTAGCCATTCCTCGATGCTAGAGAATTCGGGCTCCACGATGTCTGACCGGGTGAGCACGAGCGTCGCGAGGGCCCTTGCCATCCTCCCGTTGCCATCACGGAATGGGTGAATCATGACCAGGTTCAGGTGCGCCATCGCGGATCGGACGACCGGATCGCTGCCGTGTCCGGTGTGCAGGCTGGACACGAGGGCCTCCATGAGTGCCGGGACTTCTGCTACGTCCGGCCCTTCGTAGACGACCCTGTTATCACGCTCATCGTGGACGTAAATCGGCCCCTTGCGGTATCGGCCTGGTGACTTGCCCAGATCGTGGCTGAGCATCATGTAGTGCATGGCGCGCAGTTCGGTCGTGTCGAACGTGGCGTAGTCCGTATCGCTCATGGCGAGGACGTAGCCAAGCGCCTGGCGGTAGCCCCGGATCTCCAGGAATGTCATCTCGTCTGCGGAGAACGGCTCTTCGCCGTCGATGGCCGCGGCCGCGTCGTCTTCGGCGACGTCGTAACCCTCGATGCTGTTCGAGCCCTGGATGTTGCGCGCCAGCGCCGAACGACGCAGGCTGCCCTCCCAACGGCGTGGCGAGCGCAGGATGTACCGGAGATCCTTGCGCATCCGGTGGATCTCGCCGAGCACGGCATCATCCTCGCTGGTCAACGGCGGCGCGACGTACAGCGGCGGATGATGACTTGTTGTATTCATGTAGACATTATAGCTCGACGATGACTACTTAAATCTGTCATCACATCATCCATCTCGGATGGGCGGCGGTCGGCGGCGGGCCGTTAGCGCAGGACCTGGAAGCTGTCCGCCTGCAGTTCCAGGCGGCCGGTCGTGGCGAACGTGCCGACGGCTGCGACCTGCTGCCTGCGTCGGTACGCCTCGATCGCCGCACTGTAATCGGCGTCGCTCAGCGTGACCCAGATCGAGCGGCGCGGGAACCTCGCCTGGCCAGGCGCCTGCAGCTCTCCCCTGATCTTGATCCGGGACGGCTCGATGCCCTCGTCATGCAGGTCTGTGATGACTTCGACGATGCGCGCGATGCCATCCCTGGCCAGCGCCTCCAGCTCATCGCCCGCTCTGACTAGGATCGACGGCATTGCCTTCGTGAACTCGATCTCCGGTACGGGCTCCGGGCCCGGCATGCCACGTGCCCAGGAGAATCCGACCTCGAAGGGGAGGTCTCGCTGCTCCCCGCCGAGATCGCCGAGCGCGCGGCACAGGTTGGGCGTGACGCCATGCTCTGCTGCTGAGTAGAAGGTGTGGAGTTCGTCCCGGTCGCGGAGCACCCGCTGGGCTGCGCCCAGGCGGCATCGAGGGCCGTATGCAGGTGCTCGAGACGGCTTCCTGGATCAACTGCTCCGCGGCCTCGTACTCCTGCAGATCAGGGACGAGCAGGCGGGCCCGCGTGCCGAGGCGCCAGACGCTTGAGCCGTGCCAGTCCCCATCGCGTTGCCAGCCTTTGCTAGCCAGATAGCTGCTTACATCCGGTGGATGTATGTCCGTCTCGAAGCCGGTCACGACGTCCTCGCCAGCGGGATGCGGTCGCTGCCCTGGCCGAGGGTTGGACCTTCGCACAGTGCGGTCAGGGACTCGACGGTGAGCAGGTTCGCCCGGGGAATGGTGATTGTGACGTGCCGTTTCGTGCTTGGATTCGGGATCCGCTGCCTATCCGCGAGCGAGACGCAATATGCGGCGTGAGAGAGCTGGAGTCGCTGCACGTCCGCTTGTGCGAAGTCCCGGGGATCCGGCGGCACTACGATCAAAAAAGAAACGCCGGGACCGTCCGTCGGCCGGCGAGAGCGTTGAACTGCTTCTCATTGAGTCTGTCATAGCGCCAGGCGAGATCGTCGCCGTGCGGGGTAGACCACGACTTCACCTGGACCTTGGCCAGAGGATAGTCGTCCGCTACTTCACTCATGCCAATGATGTGCAAGTCGATCGCCGCGAGATCGGGATAGGGCTTCGCGACTCCGAACCCCGCAGCGGCGGCGAGCATCTGGACGAAGCACTCGCCGTACCACCCCTGGCGGTTATTACGGTCCAGGACAACAGCCTCCCTCGGTAAGCCCGCCCTCGCTGGTTGTGTCTTGAGCCTGTCGGCCTGTGTAGTTATGCCACCCAAAGTAGTTGGATATGCATGGTTTCGTAACTTGGTGCGAGGTGAGGTCCTTGGGTCTGCGAGGCATGGATGCAAGCCCGGTAACCCTCAATAAGGAAGTTGATTGCGTGCTCGTTCAGATGTCATCCGTGTAGTCGGCTTCTTCTGTGATGTCTGGTTCAGCATCGTCGGATGGGTCGAAGTCGTCGATGGCCTTGCCCATGGCGAACGAGATCTTGTCGAGGAGCGCTCGTGCACGGTCCGTGAAGAACTCGCCGAAGTCGTCCTGCGCCATGAGGTCCGCGTCGGCCAGATGGGTCGAGACGTGCTTGCTGATCGTGCTGGTATCGACCTCGGCGCTTCTCGCCAGCCGTTCGAGGTACTCCGACGGCGCTCGGCCGCCGATCACGCGGTTGGTGCGCGCCGTAAGTGGGGTCTTGTTGATGATGGAGTTGTACGTCTGCGGTTCGATCCCGCGCCTCTCGCACCAAGCCCTCGGGAAGATGTGGTGGATGTCGATGGCCTCGTCGAAGTAGTGATTCATGTCTGCGGTCTCACCGGTACGCCAGTCGATCGCCCCTTCCTTGAGTAGCAGGGCGTAGATGCCCTTATAGGCGGCGCTGCCGCGCGTCCGGAGAGTAAGCAGGCGGCCCGGGGCGAACTGCGCCTCGTCCACAGTTCGCGGTTGCGGCCCGCTACCGCGGACCCAGGCCACGACATCGGGAAGGTCCCGGCTGAACCTGGTCTCGGTTGTCCCGCCGTAAAGCTCGCCGAAGACGCCGCACCAGTACCAGCGGGCGAGCTTCTGCTGGGCGCCCGCGGCCTGCGCGTCCTTGCCCAGCGTGGCCAAGATGGCAGCGAGTGGGATGAGCTGGCTGCCGTACGGCAGGTACTTGGTGTCGAACAGGTGCTGGCCGTGCAGGAACCTCGCCGCAGCCCGCATTCCCTTGACGATCTCAGGTGCGAAGCGCTGGTACTCGGCAAGCGTGAGCTTGAGCATGTCGTCGCGCTTGCAGCCGATCCGGGGCAGGCGCTCGTCGTCCTCGCCGCTTGCCGCCGCTCCTCTCGGCGAGCGGAGGTCGCAAGCAGGGTGACGGCCTGCAGGAAGTCGGTGTTGGCGACCTCTCGCAGGATCCGGTACTCGAGGTCCAGCCCAGGAGGCGCGGCACTCCTTCTCCCAGTGCTGGCGCAGATCGAACTCGTCGGCGGCGAAGGTCGCAGTGAGAAGCTCGAAGACGGTCAGCGTGACGCCGCCGGTGTTGACCTTCTCGAACACCTGGCACACCGCCTGGCGAGGGGTGTCCCGGTTGAGTTCGATGACCGGCAGCTGGTACCTGTCGAACTGCCCGACTACCTCCCGGTTGAAGGAGTTCCAGAGCTTGATCTTTTCCCTGTCGTAATCCCAGTGCTCCTGGAAGCCCATGTACCAGTCGTCCGGATCGAAGACCTTGGCCAGCGGGAACAGGCAGGCCCCGTACTCCTTCTCGGGGGTGGAATAGTCCGCTGTGACCTCGCCGCGGAAGTTGCGCTGTACCCGGTCGGCGGGCAGGAAGAGGATCGCCTCCTCCCGGTCCGCATTCGGGTTCAGGGCCATCCGCATGTCCATGTAGAACCAGCCGGAGATCCGGTGCTTGCGCATGTCCTGCGTCTCCACCGGCTTGCCCGACGCGATCGACTGGAACAAGGAGGTCAGGCGCTGCTGGCCGTCCAGGATCAGCCGTTCCGGCTGGCTGCCGGCCAGCGGCGTTGCGCCCTCGACGGGGCGGAGCTTGAACCGCACGTCACCGCCGGTCCGCAGCATCATCAGCGTCCCCGCGGGGTACCCGAGCGAAATCGACGCCAGCAGGCTCGCGATGTTCTTGTCCGGCCACACCCAGCCGCGCTGGAACTCCGGGAGCTGCGCGCGACCGGCGCCAACCTCCTTGAGCAGGTCACGGAGGAACGCCTTCTCGATGCTGAACGTATCAACCGACATGAGATCTCCTGTGGACATACGGGGCAGGCTGAGGCAACCCTTTTAGTTGATGGGTAAACGATTGACGCGGACAGCGCCTGTTCGGTTGACTCGTGCTTGAAGAGTAATCCCGGACCGTGCGGAATCATGGGATTTTTACCTGAGACTCCGAGTGTCGTTGGTCGCCGTTAAGGTGAACAGGATCTGGCGGGTGAGACCGCCGTCGATGGGCAGAAGGGCGGGCGATGACCGAGACGTCACCTGATGGGCAACTCGACGCTCCCAGGAGTTCACCGAAGTGACGTCCTACCAGGTGCGTGACGCGCTCTAGGAACTGATTGAGCGCGACCTGCTCGGTCCATGGGATGGGGAGGACGAGGTCCTCCCGCCCCGCTCGCAGGGGCCCGGCGAGCGATACCTGGTCGGACGCCTCGGCCCCCGCCAGGAAGGGGCCTGATCTGACCGCCTTAATCGCCGCCAAAGCGCGTACGCGCGTTATCCCGTCGTCCGCTACTCCGCGGCCATCTCACGGATACGGGTCACGATCCGCTCAGCCTCGTCCTCGGAGATCGGGACGAACTTGTTCTCCAGGTCGCCGTTCTCGTGTTCGTAAAGCAGCGCACTGCGCGCCCATGTAAGGTCGGTTCCGAACGTCTCGTCGCGCTCGCCGCCATCGTGCTTGATCCGGCGGAGCACGCCGGCCGGGTGCTCGAGGCTGCTGAAGTCGTCGATGATCGCGTAGTAGGTGATCTCTTCGGCCATCATTTTCCTCCCGGTGGGTAGTCGGCGATGTCGGCGACTCCTGGCGGAATCGGAATCATGGTGTTGACTCTGCGCTGGAACTCCTTGAGTTCCGCGGTCTCCCGGTCGGCCTCCGGAGTCTGGTCGGTGATGCTGCGAATGCGTTCGTACGCCTTGTGCGTCAGCTCTTTGGCTTCAAGGCTGGCAGTCGTGTGGAACTGCACTTCAAACATCACGCCCGATTCCGGCTCGCGCCATCGGGAGTTTATGCCCTTGTACTGGTCATCGTCCCATGTATTGCGGCGTTCAAGCTGAGTGAACCCCTTGGCTCCAAGGCGCTGCAAATCTTGCTGCATACCCGCCGTGTACGTGGTCTCGCCGTACTCGTAGGTGAACCGCACAACGTCGGGTATTCGGGCAAGCGCTTCCTCTGGGTCCGCCCCTTCGAGCGGATGCGATCAGCGATCTTCTCCTTCAGGCGGTCTTCGCCTTTGAAGCGATTGTCGAAGCCTGCCAGGCGCCTGGTTGGGTCTTCGGTCTCGACGGAGAGGATGCCGGGGATGATGGTTCGTTCCCCGGCCTCGCGGATGCGCGCGTAGCCCCGGTCGATCTCCTGGTTCTGCGCGGCGTCCAGCCTGCGGCCGCCCTTGCCGTGCCAGGCACCGCCATCCGCTTGCGGAGTCGGCTCCTCCCGTTCCTCGTAGCCGTATTTTTCCTTGATTTTCTCCCAAGCGGCGCCCAACTCGGGGACCGCCTCGGCCCACTGGTCGCGCGCCGCGCCGTAGTCGCGGCCGACGATCGCCCGGTACGTCTGGTGCTCCGCGGCCAGCCGCTCCGGATCGGCGAGCACCTCGCAGGAGTCGGAGTCGGAGTCGGCGTGGGCGGCCGTCCGGTTCTCCCGGTCGGATGGCTCGGGCCGGTCCGGCCCATGACGGGGCGCGTCCGCTTCGCCCCGCTCGATCTCCACCCGCCACCGTTCCCGCCGCACCGGCATCGACCCAAAGTCGACACGCCTCACCCTGGCAAACGGATATGCCCGCTTTTGGGTTCACGGTGCGACCCAACTGGCCAAGGCATGTGGGTTAGCAGGGCATCAGGACCGACGCCTCTGCGGTACGGCACAGGTCCGCGAGCGTCGCGAGCACGGCGAGCCCGATGGTCAGCGCTTCCGCGGGTTCTATCGCCTTTTCGCTGATCAGGCAGTCGGGCGAGAGGGAGTAAGCCCGGTCCCGTTCGGGATGATCTATTTTGATCTTGTTCTGCGGAGGGTCGGCTTGGTGGTGAGTTGGGTCCGCATAGCGGGAAAATGCGAAATACTGTCGGCATGCCAAGTCAGGAACTCGTGGAGCGGGTCGCGCAGCTGCGCCGTGAAGGCCGGACTCCGAAGGAGATCGCTCGCGCGCTCGGTCTTAAGCCCGCCGAGGTGGCGCCGCTGATCAGGGCCGTCGGTGCCGCCGCGCCCAGGCGGGAAGCCGAGTTGGCCGGCTGCTGGATCACCGACGGCTGGTCCAAGGGGCTCACGGTGAACGGCCATCCAGAATGGCCGGGCGTTCAAGTGGCAGGTGACGGCGAGTCTGGCCTGGCGGGCGTGCTCGTCGCCCGGGAACACGGCAGCGGCGTGTCCGCGTGCGGGTACCTGGTCGACGTATGGTGCCTGGGCGTTAAGGACTGCCTGGGCCCCAAGACCATGGACCGGCGCAAGCTGCCGGATTTCGCGAGCTTCTTCTTCCGCAGCTTCAGCCGGTCGCCGGTGCCAGCGCCGCTTGACCTGGCACGGCACGTGGTGTTCGGCGCGGCGGACTACGCGCGCGGCATGGGTCTTGAGCCGCACCCCGACTTCGCCAAGTGCGCAGGGCACCTCGGCGAGTGGGACGGGTCGAGCGACATCGCATTCGGGCGCGACGGAATGCCGTTGTACATCCAAGGGCCGCACGACGACATGTACGCCATCATGTCGACCTTGCGGAAGACGGTCGGCGACGGGAAGTTCCACTACGTCAGCCGGATCGGCTGACGCCTTACCGGACATCTGGATGGCGGTCGCGTTTCTGCGGAAACGTGTCGCGCAATTGCGTCCTGCGCTCCGTCAGATCGGTCGTCCTACAGGCTCGCGACGGCCTGGGCCAGGTCCGCCTGCGGCGGCCCGCTTGGCTCCCACTCGCCGTCCGAGCGCGCATAGGGGTACCACCGTAGGTCACGACCGAGCCGCAGTTGGTGGCGGCCGGCGGTGACCCTGTTGCCCTTGACGCTTTGCGCCTCGCCCGTCTTCGAACGCAGCACGTTCCCCGCCGCCTTGAGCAGGTCGGCGGACTCCGGCTCGTCCGCGACCGGGTCCCATTCCCGGCCCAGCAGCTCAAGGCCGGCCAGCCCGCCGTGCCGCCAGGCAAGTGCCTGCCTGACCAGCTCGCGGGGGCCGATCCCTGAGCGCCCGGCTATCGGGCCGAATGAAGGCGTGCCCAGCACGCGCGCGGCCCTGCGGGCGAGATCCGCGTCCGCGCTGAGGCCCAGCCCTGCGTCGGCACTGAGTCCGACCGCCATCTCCCATGCCCGGGCGGCCGCGTCCGCCGCCAGCTCAAGCAGGTCGCTGCCCAGCCCGGCCCGCCAGGCCGGCGGATCTACCGGGAGGGCCGCGGGTTGCCCGGGTCGCGCGGGCGGCAACGGCGGGGCGGGAATCTTCGCCCACGTCACCCGTTCATCGAAGGCGTCCCTGGCATCCACCCCCTCGTCGTTAGCGGCCCGCCCGGCAGCAGCCCGCGACCCGGCCACCGCAGCGGCCTTTGCCTCGTCAGGCGTACCGCGCCGCCGCGTCCGCACCCCCGCAAGCACCTGGTCGCGGCTGCGACCGCGCAGCAGCAGCAGGATGAATGGGTCGGCGTCCAGCGCGTCGGCCACGAGGTAGCACGCGGCTGCCGAGTGCTTGCACGGGTCCGCGTCGTCCGGACAACTGCACCGCGGCCCGATCTCCCCTCCGCCTGGCAGCAGGTCAAGGCCGGCCGAGGTCGCGTCTTCGGCGATCTCGGGGGGCAGTTGGCCGTCAAGCAGCGCCGCGGCGTGCCCGAGCCGGGCGGAGATCGCGGTGAGCACCCGGTCCCATTCCTCGTCGGTGAACCGCCGCACTCGGATCCTGACCTCGTACGGTGCCGTCATGCGGCCCTGTACCTGGGCCCGAGCCTCGCCCGGCGCCAGGGTCAGTTCGCCGACCGTGCCGCTGCGCGCGTAGTCCCTGCCCCGTGGCAGCCGGTTCGGGTCCAGCCGTGCCCGCTGCTCAAGCGCCTCCACCCAGGCGGCGCCCCACCAGGTCCGACCGAATTCCGCGCTGACATTCGCGTTCAAGTCCTCGCTCATGACGCGGCCCGCAGGCTGACGAGCTCAGAGAGCTCGCTGTCCGACAGCTCGGCGATCCAGCGCTCGCCTGACCCGATCACGGCGTCGGCGAGGGCGCGCTTTTTCTCAAGCAGAGCCGCGATCTTGTCTTCGAGGGTCCCCTCGGCGATCAGCCGGTGCACCTGTACCGGGCGATCCTGCCCGATCCGGTAGGCCCGGTCGGTTGCCTGATCCTCGACCGCTGGGTTCCACCAGCGGTCGTAGTGCAGCACGTGCGTCGCCCTGGTCAGGGTCAGCCCGGTGCCGCCGGCCTTGAGCGACAGCAGGAACACCGGCACGCCGCCCGCCTGGAACTCCGCCACCATCTCTTCCCTCCGCTGCACAGGCACCCCGCCGTGCAGGAAAAGCGAGCCGATCCCGCGCGCGTCGAGATGCTGCTGAAGGAGCGTCGCCATCTGGGTGTACTGGGTGAAGACAAGCATCGACTCGCCGCCGGCCAAGATCACGTCGGTCAGTTCGTCGAACAACGCCAGTTTCCCCGAACGGCCAAGTAGTGGCCCTGGCTGCTTCAGGTACTGCGCCGGGTGGTTGCAGATCTGCTTCAGTCCTGTGAGCAGCTTGAATACCAGTCCGGCACGCTCGATGCCTGCGGCGGTCGCGATCGCCTGCATCGTCTCCCGCACCATCGCCTCGTACAGCGTGACCTGTTCGGCGGTCAGCGCCACGATCTGGTCGGTCTCGGTCTTGGGCGGCAGTTCGGGCGCGATCCCTGGATCGGTCTTCTTCCGCCGCAGCAGGAACGGCCTGACTAGCGCGGCGAACCTCGCGGTGGCGTCGGCGTCCCTGTACAGCTCCACCGGCCGCGCGATCCGGCTGGTGAACGCCTCCAGATGGCCGAGCAGGCCAGGCGTCGTCCAGTCCAGGATCGACCACAGCTCAGACAGCCTGTTCTCCACCGGGGTGCCGGTTAGCGCGATCCGCGCCGGAGCGGGGATGGCCCGCAGTTCGCGGGCGGTCCGCGAGAACGGGTTCTTCGCGTGCTGTGCCTCGTCGGCGACGACAAGGCCCCAGCCGACCTCGGCAAGTCGCGCGGAATCGCGCAGCACCACGCCGTAGGTGACCAGGACCACCTCGTCGACGGCCAGGTCCGCCAGGTGCCGCCCTCCGCCGTGAAACCGGCGGACCGGGATTCGCGGCGCGAACCGCCTGATCTCGCGCTCCCAGGTGCCCAGCAGCGAAGCCGGGCACACCACGAGGGTCGGCCCCGCCTTGAGGTCACGCCGGTGCAGGTGCAGCGCGATGACCTGGATCGTCTTGCCCAGGCCCATGTCGTCGGCGAGGCAGCCGCCGAGCCCGGAATCGCACATCCCGGCCAGCCATGCCAGCCCGCGCTGCTGGTAGGGCCGCAAAGTCGCGTTGAGCCCTGGCGGTGGCTCGACCGCTTCCGGCTTCGTCCCGATGCTCGCGATCCGCGCGGCGAGGTCAGCCAGCGGGCCTTCGGCGATGACCTTGACGGTCTCGCCGTCGATCTCCGCCTCGCCCGCCAGGACGGCGCCGAGCGCCTCGGTGGTGCGCATCCGGGTCCGCGGCGGACGGCGCAGCCGGTCGAGCAGCGCCGGGTCGAGGATCACCCAGCGGCCCCGCAACCTGATCAGCGGCCGTTTCGCCTCCGCGAGGGCGGCGATCTCGTCGGCGTTGAGCACCGCGCCGTCAAGTGTGAGCTGCCAGCGGAATTCCAGCAGCGCCGTGAGCCCGAGCCCGGCTTCGGTCAGCTGCTCGGGGGCCGGCGTCACGGCGGCCCGCAGCTCAAGGCCGTCGTCGACCATGCTTGACGGCCACATCACCTCGATGCCTGTGCCTGCAAGGGCCTCGGCCGCCGGGCCGAGCAGGCTGGCGAGCGCGTCGTCGTCCAGGTCGATCGCTGACGGGCTGGCCTGCTCGAGCACCCGTGCTAGCGGCGGCCACACCGATGCCCCGCGCCGCAGCGCGAGCAGCAGGTCTGTCTCCGCCTGCGGGCCGAACCTGGCGAGCACGGTCTCCGGCTGGCTCCACAGTGCGGCGGCGTCCACGATCAGGCTGGGGTCGCTGCTGCTGCGCAACTGCAGCACCAGCCGGAACCCCGGCGCGCACGGTTCGTCGCCAGCCAGGCCCTCGTCTTCGTCCAGGAACGCGTCTTCGTCCAGTGTCGTCGGCACCGCCTCGATCCGCAGACTCAGCCGCGCGCCCGCGGCCAGCCCGTCCGTGGTGTCCGCGAGCCAGTCGGCGAGGTCACTGACACCGGTCCGCTCGGTCGCGGCGAACGCCGTCGACGCCGTAGTCCTGGGCGCCGCGGGCGACCGGGCTATCGTGTCGGCGATCGCGTCCCACAGGTCGCGGACGAGGGACTCAGGCGACCGCAGCCGCATCGGTCGCGAGTCGGGCACCGCCAACGGGTGCGCGGCCGGCGGGAACGCGGCGGCAAGCTCGCGCAGCCAGCTGAGATCGGACGGGTCGAGCGGCCCCGCCCGCCAGACGTCCACGTCACCCGGGCCGACCGTCGGCAGCAGCCGCCCGCGAGCCACCAGGCCCACCCCTGCCGCGGCCGCCGCGGCCCAGACCCGGACACTGCGCCGCATCCGCAGGCTGCCGGAGGTGCTCAGTAGCAGCGGCAGCGCGTCGGCGAGCGGGATGAGCTCGGCAGAAACCATGCGCTTGCGAATCCCATAGGTGCCGCCAGGGAAGACCAGCTCGACTCTGGCAGTACCAGGGACCCGGTTTCCTGGGCCCTTTCCCCACGCGGCGAACACTCCGCGTCTGGGAATCTCGTTCGGTAGGAAGACGAGCTCAGCATCTAGCACGCAACCGCACGATACCGGCCCGGCGCACACCACCGCCGGAACTTCCCCCACCTGTCCCATTTTGATCATGAATAGGGTTTCTGGTCCACACCACGTGGGTGCGTTCACCATACGGAACACATCCCGGCTCGTTCGGGATAATCATTCGGGGGAATCATTCGGAATAATTTAGTGCAGAGGGCCATCGGCAGTAGCGTTGGACCGTGAGTAGTTCCATTCCCCCTTCTGCCCTTGCTCGGCAGTATGCCGAGGCCGCGCTGTCCTGCAATGCGATCGACCGCGCGCGGCGGCTGGCGATCTGGATCGCCGACGGCCGCGAGCTGACGGGCAGCGGCGTGCTCAGGCCCGCCGTCGCCGCGCAGGCGTGCGAGGCCCTGGGCATTGAGTTGCCGTCACCCAAACTGCGCAGTGCCGGCGACGTGCCCGAGCTCATGCACGACTGGGAGATCGCCAGGACGGCCGGGTTCATCGAGATCGGGAGCAAGCGGGTAAACGCGGCCGTCGGCCTGCTTGAGCTAGGCCCGGAGAGCGCGGAGCGGGTGCTTGGCTGCTGGCTGAACGCCGCCATGGCCCAGTTCGGCTTTCCCGTCGAGCCGCCGTGCCCCGGGTGCCTGACCGTGCTCCACGAACTCAGCCTGAGCGACGGTCCTGTGGGCCTGGCGGAGCTGAGCGACGCGGTGCGCATCGTGGAGGACGGTCAGCAGGAGCTGGACCTAGCGACAGCGATAGGGCTAGTGCCGAGAATCGACCCGGGGCAGGTGAGCGCGCCGACGCCGCAGCAGGAATGCCCGTACTGCGGCGAGGTTCATCCCGACGAGTCGGCGCAGGAGCACGCGCAGGATGCGGTCGGCATTCTGGCGGAGTTCGGGGCCGCGATCACCGGCCCGGGAGCGGCGAAAGGCGGCACGGTCCGCCTCACGCCGCTGGGGCGGCTGCTGGCTGACTCGCTGGTCGACAGCCTCACGCCGGCCCCGGAGACCAGCGCGGAAGACCTGATTGTGACGGTCGGCATGGTGCCGCCGAAGATCGCTCTGCAGCTGTCGGCACCCTGGCTGGCGGCGCGGTCGGCGGCCAACGCCGTCAGGGAACTGCTCCGATACGCCGAATACGCGGACACCGATCAGCGCGCTCAGGCGCTCGTCATCGCCCGCAGGCTGGGTCAGGACGCGGCGCCAGCGTGGCGGGAATGGTCGCGGCGCCCCGGATTTGGGGCGTACGCCAGGGCCTGGCTGTCTGAACGAGACGAGTCATTCGTTGTGGATCCCGATGACGAGGCGTGGCTGCTTGTGGAGGGCATGAGCCTGGCCATGAGCGCCCTGCCCAGCGGCCTCGCGCCGCTTGCCATCGCCGCGGCATTGCACCGGGAGTCGCCCGAGGATCTCGCGCGGACACTCCACGACATCAGCGAGTCGGGCCATCGGGACGCGGAGTTGATCCTGGCGGCACTGTCCGTCTTCTCACCGGCGGTCGGGGCCTTCGAAGATGACGAAGACGAGTACGACGACGAGGAGATCTACCAGCTCAAGATCACGCTGAAAGACGTCTCCAAACCGCCGGTCTGGCGTCGAGTGCTCGTCCCGGCCGGGGTGAGCCTGGGCCTGCTGCACGAGGTGATCCGGCTCGCGATGGGCTGGGACGGCGGGCACCTGCATATGTTCAGCCATTGCGGGTCGAACTATGGCCCGTCGGACCTAGAGTTCGAGCTCGACCCCGACGACGACGAGGACGGTGACGAGGACGAGGACGAGGTCTTGCTCGACGACCTGATCGAGGAGCCGGGGGACAAGCTGAGCTACACCTACGACTTCGGCGACGAGTGGGTGCACGAAATCCGGCTCGAGAAGATCCTGCCAGCGGACTCCGTGACCGCGCCGCTGACCTGCCTAACAGGCAAGGGCGCCTGCCCCCCGGAGGACTGCGGCGGAGCCTGGCGGTACTCCGCACTCAAGGGGATCCTCGCCAACCCGGCCGACCCCGAGCACAAGGAGATGCTCGAGTGGCTGGGCCTCGGCAAGGGTTCGGACTTCGACCCCGCCGCGTTCTCCGCGGACAAGGTCAACATCCGCCTGCTCGACCTGCTGTCAGAAGACTGAGTGCAGGCTGCGGGCCGCTGAAGGACGCCGTCGGCTTGACAACCTCGATAAAAGATTCTGCTCTTCTGGTGGTGGGGCGTGTTCTATCTCTTGCATCGTTTCTGTCAGGAAGATCCACGTCTGCGATGAGCCGGGTTTGTCCGGGCGAGCGCGCGTTTCTGTCCGCCAGCCGGAGCCTTCCGGGCCGAGGATGTCGAGTAGCGCCGGGCGCACCACCCCCCGCGCCCACTGGAAGCGGTCGCCGACGACCTCTTCAGGGGGCGCGGCCTGAGCCAGCCAGGCCTGCAGCTTGCCCCATGACAACCCTTGGCCGCTGGACAGGCGCTGGCCGAACTCGGCGCGCTGGCGCAGTGCCGATATCGCCGCCTGCCGGTAGGCCTGCTCGGCGTCCACGCGCGGTTCGGCGCCCTCCCTCGCGACGGGATCGACCCTCGTCGAGGGGGCTACGGCAGGTCCCGCCGCCGCGAGCGCGGTGCGGAACCGCTCGCGCAGCCGCGCCGCGTAGCACTCAACCGGCGAGCCGGTATACGACGGATCGCGGCGCTCCGCATGCTCCGCTTCGAAGCTGAGCACGCGGACCGGCAGCGGGTAAGGGCGCGCCGACCGCTCGGTGCCCGGTGCACTCGACCAGAACACGCCGTGCCCTGCGCCTTGTCACGCCCGACGAGGTCGCGCACCGCCGAGACCAGACTGTCCTCGATGATCTCCACGTCGAGGTCGGCGACCCGCGAGTGCGTGTCCGCCTGCTGCAGGCTGAACGGGTAGAACGGGACGGGGAACCCGGCCGCCGCGTCGGCCTGCAGGTGACCGAAGATCGCCTGCGCGTCCGCCGCCTGCCACGCCAGCACGTCGGCGGTCCAGACCGGGTCGCTGGAATGCGATCCGAACCGCACGAAGTACATCTCCCCGATGTTGTCGGCCCCGCTCCCGGCGCGGGCGTCGACAGCATCGGGCTCGCGCAGGTAGGCATTGGACCGGTAAACCTGCTCCTGCAAGCGTCGCGGCACCGGTGCGAAACACGGCGTGCCCCGGTCGAAGATGCCGGCCAGCGACATCGCCAGCCGGTAGTGGTCGAGCACCTTCGTCTTCTTAGCCAGGCCGGCCACCCAGACCCGTCGGCGGTTCTGAAGTGCTTGCCGCTCGATCGCCGCCTTCAGCAGATGCCCCACGCGCACCAGCAGATCACCGGCGAAGATGGTGGTCCGCAGCAGCCCGTCCCGCACCACGAGCGTGTCCGCGGCGAATGAGTGGTTGCATACCAGGTCGTACAGTGTCGCCCACTCGCACAGGTCCCGGTAGACCTCCACCCACTGTCGCGATCGCCCGGCCATGATCGGCGACAGCTGACTGAGCTCGGTGACCCCGAGATCGACCATCAGCTCGCCGAGCGCGGTCCGCTCGGCCAGGTGCCGACGGCCGAGCTCGTCGATGTCGGTGGCCGGCGACACGACATCGAGAAACAGCTCCTTGCCGGCCGAGTCCACGACGCGGATGATCTGCAGTGAGAAAGGATTGAACGCCACCGTGTTGTTCCCGCCGTCAGCGGCCGTCAGCGCCACCGAGGTCGCTGCCCGCGGCCTGATGGGCCGCACGCCCGGCGCCATCTCGCGTGCCTGCGCTACCAGCTCTTCCAGCAGCCTGAAGTCGCGTGCAGCCTGGTCGTGGATCTGACGCCGAAGCGCGGGAAGCTGCTCGGGAAGAAACATCACGCCTCCGGAAGACCGTCCGGTACATGCTTACCCAAAGTGCCGTATTAGGTAACGTTCCGCGACATGACGAGTGCCTCTGGTACTCATCCGATAAAACCGATTATCCCGAACGGACCGTGGCTTTCTCCCGTCCCGTCCGCTGATACGGCAGCCACCAGCAGCCACTATGGGGCGTCGATCCCACCGCCGTCAGGGCGGATCGGATTGGGACTCAGGCTGCTCCCGGCGGCTGACGGGTCGCGCGGCCCCCGCCACGGCGACACCGGCCAGGATCAGCAGGCCAGCGGCGATCATCGTCAGCGTCACGTGCTCTCCGAGCAGCGCCGCCGCGGCGGCCACGCTGACAACCGGCTCCAGGTAGAGCAGGAGGCTGACACGCGCGGTCCCGGCCACGGCGACTGCCCGGTTCCACAGCAGCATCCCGGCCACCGAACTGCCGAGGGCAAGGAACCCGAGATCGCACCATGCAGAAAGCGGCAGCTGTGCCAGTCGCGGCGGCGACAGCATCCCCGCGAAAGCCAGGTAAGGCACGACGCCGGCCACCGTGGCGGCGGCCGTGGCCGGCACCGCGCCGTAGGTAACGCTGAGCGGCCGCAGCACAATCGTGTAGGCGGCGAACGCCAGCGTTCCCGCGAGGATCAGCCCCGCGCCGACCAGCGCCCGGGGGCCGGCGCCGGTGACCGCGGCGGGGCCGGCCAGCATTGCCACGCCGCCCAGGGCAACCGCACTGCCCAGCCAGGCACCGGACGGGCGGCGCTCGCCGAGGAACGCCAGGCCGAGCACCATGACCCAGATCGGCTCGCTGGCCAGCAGCAGCCCGGCCGTCGCGGCTGGCGTCCACTGCAGGCCGACCGTCACCGGCAGCGTGTAGCCGACCATGCCAAGGGCTCCGGCGGCGGCGAGCCGGACTGCCTGACGGGGGCGCAGGTGCCGGAACACCGGCACGGCCCAGGGCAGCAGCACCAGCCCTGCCAGGCACATCCGGAGCACAAGCAGCGGCAGCGGGGCGACCTGGGAGACCACCGCCCTGGTGGCCACCGGGGCAAGCCCCCACAGGCCGACGGCGACAAGACCGCCGGCCGCGAAGCCAGGCCGGCGCTGCGGGAGCGACGGAGACGACAGGACCCCGCCTGCCGACGCCGCTCCACCTCCCGGTGCCGCTGCCGTTTTCCGCATACGTTCACAGTGCTGTAATGGTCTTATGCAGTTCAACACTTACACGGTGGCAGGCGCGCAGATCGCCTGCTGGCTGGCCAACAACCCCAGGCCCGACGCCGACGCACTCGCCGGCGTGCTGGCCGGCTACGACGTGCACCAGCCTGTGGCGACCCAGGCCCAGGCGCGGGCGCTGCGGTCATGGGCGCAGCGGCTGCGCGAAGTGTTTGGAGCACCCGCGGTGGCCGACAAGGCCCGGCATGCCGACGCGCTGCTGGTCGCCGCCCACTGCGCGCCCCGGCTGGTCAGCCACGGCGAGGGGCTGCCGTTTCACCTGCACTACGCGGCGGTCAGCACCGGCCTGACCTCGCGGGTAAAGGCCCTCACCGCCGCCGGGCTCGCCCACATCATCGACGACGGCGACGGTACCCGGCTGCAGGTCTGCCAGCGGCCCGACTGCTGCACCGCCTTCATCGACACATCGCGCAACGGTCGCCGCCGGTTCTGCGGCACCCGCTGCGCCAACCAGGTCAACGTGGCCAGGCACCGGGACCGCAAGCGCCACGCATCCGCTACCGCCTGACCTCGCCGAAAGTGCATGCATCAAGAAAAGCCAAAGTCAAGCGGGGAGGTGGGCGTTTCCGGCTGGTCCTGCTAGAGGTCGTAGACGGTGGGGGTGGTGGTGTGCGTGCGGCCGGCGGGGGTGGTCCAGCGGATGACGCCGGGTTGTGTTTCCTGCACGTTCCAGCCGGGGGCCTGCTTGCAGCGGTGGTGCCGGCGGCACGCGGGGTGCAGATTGCACTCGCAGGAGGGCCCCTCGGGGTAGGGGACGACATGGTCGAGGTCGCAGTGCACGGCCTGGGCGCCGCAGCCGGGGGCCGAGCAGGTCGCGGTGCGGGCGCGGACCAGGTGCTTCAGCGCGTGGGTGGGGGTGTAGCGGTCCTCGGCATTCCGGTGGTCGCAGGTCCCCTTGGTGATGGGCCTGGGGATGGCGTTCAGGGCGCGCAGGAGGTCGGCGAGCTGTGCTGCCTGGGTGGCGTCGGGGCTTTCGCTGGCCGGCCGGTGTCCGGCGTCATGCAGGGATCCCGGTTCATGCGGGGGTCCGTCGCCTGGCGGGTCCGAGTGATCCGGCGGACTTGGGTGATGCGGGTGATCTGGGTGATCGGGTTGATGCGGGGGATCTGGGGGTGCCCAGGGGTGGCGGCCGTGGGCGCAGGCGTGGGCGGTCGCGGTGCCGTCGGGGCCGGTGAAGGTGACGCACCAGCGGGTGGCGGGGTGCTGTGAGGCGGCCTGGACGATGTCGCGGGTGTCGTCGGGGTCCAGGAGGCCCCAGCCGCCCGCCCATCCGGGGGCGGCGGACCAGCCGAGGAGCGTTCCGGCCGGGACGAGGAGGTTGATCGTCGCGGGGAACGGCGCGGTGGCGCGGGGGGCGGGAGCGGAACCGGGGGCGCGGGGGGACGGCGCGGGCCGGTTGGGCCCTGGCGCGGTCGCATCAGGCGCCGGCGTGGGTGCATCAGGTGTCGGCGCTGACGTGGGCTGGCCAGACGCCGGCGCAGGGGCGTCGGAGCCGGGAGCACCAGGGGCGCGGCAGGCATCGGGGTCCGGGCCGGCGTCGGGGTCCGGCGGGGTGTCAGGGCGGTCGGCGTCGGGGGTGAGGAGGGTGAGGAGGGTGAGGGGGTCGCGGCCCTGGGTCAGCTCGGTCAGGGCGAGGGCGCGGAGGTGGTCGAGGGTGCCGTCGGCCCCGGCGGCGCGGAGGCGGGCGGCGATCGCGTCGAGGTGGGACTTGGAGGCCATGGCGTCGGCGACGGCCAGCTCGCGGCCGGACAGGGAGGCGTTGCCGGAGGCCTCGCGGCGGACCTCGACGCGGCGGTCGCGGGTGGCGGCGCGTTCCTTGCGGTCTTTGGCGGCCTGGGGGTCGAGTTTCATCTCCAGGGCGGCGGCCTTGCGGGCGAGCTGGTCCGGGCGCAGTCCGGGGGCGGCGGCGGCGAGGATCTCATCGGCGCGGGCGGCGTCGGCGGCGGACAGGCTGCCGGTGTAGAACACGATGATGGAGGCGCGGCCGTAGTCGATGCTGCCGGCGCCCAGGCCCGCCAGGGTCTTCGGGAGCCTGCTGGTCAGGCAGGTCGCGGCGTCGATCCGGGCGGCGGCGTCGATCTGGCTGGTGAGGAGCTCCATCGCCAGTTCCTGGTCGGGGAAGTCCCCCGATCTGCGGCCCTGGCGGACGGGGCGGGCGGCGGCGGCGGCGTCGGCCTGGGCGGCGCGGCGGCGGGCGAACTCCGCGATCGTGACCGCCTGCAGGTAGGCGGCCCGGTTCTCCAGGCGGCGGGCCGCCGACAGCGCCCCCATCAGCTGCTCATCGCTCAGCCGGCCGACATCGTTGGCGGCCTGCTCGGTCAGCGCCGCCAGGACCGGGCCGGGGCGCAGCACGTCGGCCGCCGCGTCCTGCTCGTACGCCTGGCACAGCGCATTGCCCCCTAGGCCGTCCGGGCCGGTGATCGCGGCCAGCAGCGCCGGATCGACGTCGGCGGCGTCGCCCAGGCTGATCGACGCCGCCGGGCCCTCCAGCTCCCACTCCTTCGGCACGTAGCCGCAATCGTCGATCTCTTCCAGCGCGTAGCCAGTATCGTCGGCGCCGTCCGGCAGGTAGCCGTGATCATCACCGGGGAGGCCCGCGTCGTGGTCCCGGTCGTCGTCCGCGTCGTGGTTCGCGTCCGGGGGATCCTGCTCGCTCACTGTCGCCCCTCCTTCCGTGTGATGACCGCCTGCCATCTGCGTATGCGAACAGTATAGCGAGGAACGAATATCGTTTAAAGAACTGGTAGGCACTTTTCCATGATCTTTTTCGAACGAACATTGTCCCCAGGAATCCGACAGATGAGACCAGGCGACGGGCCTCCCGGAAGGCAATCCCAGGACGGCGCCGGGGATGACCGGAGCCTGGCCGTTCCGGAAAGGGCGTCGTCTTCCGCGGAAGTCTCGGAATGCCGAGTGGCGCGGACCGGCCGCGACCACTGACCGCTCCTGTGTGATCATGGCCGGTCCGGTGAGGCGGGTGAGTCGCTAAAAGATCATGGTGCTGAGTGAACCGCTAAAAGATCATGGTGCTACACCGCCGGGTTGTGTTCATGAACCGCTCGTAGACGGTTCCGTAGAGCCGGGACTTCCGGTCTCCGTTCCCCGGCATTAGCGGGCCGTCCGGAAGGTCCTTAACCATGTCCCAAAGCCACGTCGGCACGGGAATGCCGCGGTGCTCGCCCGCTTGCGCTTCTTGACTGTGAAGTTTCCTGCGAAAGTTCCAAAGTCCACCCATACGTGCAGACGCGCGCGAGAGTGGAACTTTGGAACTATCACTGACGGTGACCGACGGTTGCCTGGTTGCCTCACGTCTCGTCCGTTCGTCCACGCGCCGCCCTTACGTGCGGACGCGCGCGGGGCGGGGACAGGCCCGTGGCGCCACGCCGAGCCGCATAACGACCCCTGGCCTGCGCGCCGCACTGTCAGCTTGGGAACTGGCTGTTATGCGCGCTGCGACCATGAGTTCGCTGGTCAACGGCAGTTCGGGCCCTGTCCGCTGCTGGCCGCTCTACATCGCCGGTCACCGTTCGATCGGGCACGTAGCGGGCGCGGCGTCGACCCACCGCTTAGGAGATCTGTTCGCGTACTCTCGCCTCCTGCAGCGATGCTGCGGACTGGCTGTCGGACTGGTCGTGTATGCGCCTACTGCCCCGTTTGCCGCCTTCGAACTCGGGTTTCCTGCTGCCCTCGCTGGCGGGGTCGTCGGGCTCGTCGCTGGAATGACTGCGGCCACGGCCTTTCGCGTCAGGCGACACGCGGTCAGGCTAGAGGCGCCTGGCAGTGAGCAGCGGCCCAAGTCCTGAACGCTTATCGGAAGGTTCCGTCAAGTGCAGGAACCAAGATGTTTCGCTCTTTGAAGATCTTGGGGCCCGGAGCTTGACGGGTTCCCCGGCGCTCTTAACCCTGGCCCGTGGCGGTTCGGGAACGAACCTCTCCCCGAACCGCGCAGGCGCCAACTGGGGAGTCCCGACGTTGACCGGCTCTCCGTCAGTGGTGCTGACGGTGGCGAGGAGCGTGTATACGCCGGAGAGCGCACTACCAGTCCGGCCGACGGTGGCCTTGCGCGCGGGACTAGGCCCAGTCCACGGGATCGCCGGTATCTCGATGTGTAGAAGGCACTACCATGACCGTTCCCTTGGCCATTGCCCTCTTCCATCGTTGCGTGATCGCACTAGCGGGGGCCTGTTTGGCCATCGTCGCTGCACTGGTCGCGATGAACGCGCACCCGGACCACTCCGGACGTGGCTGTGTACCTCGGCCTGAAGGTGTCAACCGTGAGCGCCTACCGCGCTCGCGGTCAGATGGCTGAGCCTGACATGAAGGTCGGACGTACACAATCAAGGCACAAGCGCCGGCGCGCCTTGCCGCTCATGACTAGCTCATGACTGGTCGGCCTCGTCGCAGACGCGCCGCGCGCTTCGTCAAGCTCGATGAGCAGCGATTCCAAGCCCAGCGACGCGAGCGTCTTCATAACGACCTCCACCCACGCTTCGAGCCTGCCTAGCCGTCGAACAATCTCGTCTTGGGACGCTGCCCGGATCGCGGCCGGCGCTGCGGGGGCACGCTCTCTAGTCATCGTCGGCTTTCCCCTGCAACCGGCCGCGCAAGATGTAAGGGCAGGATTCGAGCACGTCGTCCTGTAGCGCCTCGGGCTCGGCCAGCAGCACTTCCACGGCCAGCAGACGAGGAAGCGTCAGTATCCCTGGCTGGCTGATGCCCATTTCGCGCCCGCCCTCCTGTCGAATTCCTCGGTCAGCTTCTGCATCCGGCCGGTCAGTGCCTCGAGCGCGTCGCGCGCGCGGCGGTACTCGGCCAGGAAATCCGGATCGTTCATCGCGGTGAGGTCGTCACTGTCACTCATGGCCCTTTCCCCTGCTCGAAGATGGTCTTCCCACCGCCGCCCGACAAGGAATGAATAGTCAGCACTGCCGTTCAAACAGCGGCGACCTGTGACCAATGTGCAGCACCCAGTTACGAGAAGGAAAGCACTGTGTCAACATTGCGGGTATGGCCAGTAACAACGGCAACGGCGCAGCAACGCACTTCGGCCGCCAGATGAATAAGGAACGGCTGGCGCACGGCTGGTCACTTCGCGAACTGAGCGCGCGCACGGGTATCGACTTCGCCACCCTGAGCCGGGTTGAGAACGGGAAGCGCCCGCCTACGGAGAAGCTGGCCCAAGCGTGTGACCGCGTGTGGCCCGAACGACATGGCTGGTTCCTTGAGTACTACGAAGAGTCGAAGTCATGGGTACCCGCGTCAGGTCGTGGGCCGAGTACGAAGACAAGTCGGCGACCCTTCGCGTGTGGTCTCCCGGTATCGTTCACGGCTTGCTGCAAACCGAGGCGTATGCGCGTGATCTGCTGTCGGTGTCCCCCGGCGTGAGCGAGGAGATCGTCAGCGCCCGGCTGGCCAGCCGGATGGAACGTCAGCGACGCGTGCTCCCACAGGAAGATCCGCCGTCCGCGTGGTTCGTAGTCGACGAGTTCGCGCTGTACCGCTGCGTAGGGTCGGCCGAGATCATGGCCGCCCAGCTTCGCCGCCTGCTCGAAGTGGCCGGGTTGCCGAACGTCACGATGACCGTGATGCCCGCCGTGACCCATCCCGGCAACGAGTCGGAGTTCATCATCGCGGACGGCGCGGTGTACGCCGAGCACGCGGTCGGCGGCTACGTCTTCACCGAGCAGGAAACTGTTACCAGGCTGGCGACGCGGTTCGATACGCTACGCGGCGAGAGTTACCGCGTGTCGGAGTCGCTGGCACGTATCGGAAGGATGCGAGATGTATGGACGACTGGCGTAAGAGCAGCTTCAGCGGGAGCAACGGGGGGTCTTGCGTAGAGACGGCCAGCGGCAGCGGTGTGATCCTGGTGCGCGACACCACCGACCGCGATGGCTTCACGCTGAGCGTCCCGGCTAGCGCGTGGCAGAGGTTCGCAGACTCACTCAGGTAAGGCCCCGCGACGAACCAGCGGAAGCACCGTTAGCGCAGCACCGTCATACGACATCTACCCCACCTCTGCAAGTCAGGGGAAAGTCAGAGTCGCATGCAGCCGAGACCGCCCAAACCGGACAAAAAGCGTGCGGTTCGCATAGGGTCAATGTTCGATTTGCCTGTCTATACCGGCGATTACCAGCGTTTTCTCTCGTGTTGCGTATGTCTCGGTTCCCGACTTGACAGATTGCGCAATCGGCACGTTGGGTTCACAGGCAACCGTCGGCGTTCGCTGCGGCGAGCTATCATCTGACCGCAGTCACGGCCTGGACGATCGGGGCGTAACTTTGATTTCTTCTTTAGGCCGCCTAGCCGATTCAGAGGCCGTTGTCTGCGAGGATCTTCATGAGGTTGCGCTTGCGCTTCTGGGACGTGCGCAGCACTGTCAAGTACTGACGGAACTCGCCGGGAGTGCCGAGGGCCTCGTGGCAGGCGCGGGCCGAGAGCAGGAGTCTCGTCATCTGGTGATAGACATGGTCGCCGGTCTGCTGCGTGAGCGGCGTGATGGCCTTGAGGTAGACGGCGAGGGCGTCGGCGGGGCGGGTGTCGACCGAGGCGTCGGCGAGCCGGATCCACTGATCCTGGGTGGCGCCGCTGTCCGCATCGGTCCACGCGGCGTCGAGGTCGCCGTCGTCGAGCAGTGCGTCGATGAGCACCGGGCTGTTCCACGACCAGGCGGGCCGGATCTTCGCGTCCTTGCGGAGTTCGGCGAGCGCCTTGGGCCGTTCCGCCTGCCAGGTTCCTGAGTCAACCGCGGCCAGCCGCAGCGCCCGGTAGTTGGCGAGGGAACGCTCGCTCTGGAAGACCGAGCGTCGCAGTTCCACGACCTCGCCCTGGCGGCCTGCGGCCATGTACCGGGCTGCCACGTAGTCGATGAGCCTGCTGTCGGGGCGGGCGGCTTTGCCGGCACCGCGTTCGGCCCAGTCGAGGGCGTCGCCCGGGCGGCCAGCCTCGTCGAGCACCCGGGCAATCGTCAGGTGCTGCTGGCCGCGGTCGTCGAGGTGGGCTGAGTAGAAGACGACGAGAGCGTCGATGTCGCCTTCGGCCTTGACCAGGGATTCCATCAGGTTCCTGACGTTCCACTGCTCCGGCCTGGCCTCGTAGGCGGCGGCTACGTGTTCGCGGATGGCCGTGGTGCCCGCGTCTCCCAGCAGGTCCGTGTAGTCCTGCAGGTCGGGTGCGAGGTCGTAGTTGTCGGCGATGATGAGGTCGGCCAGATACTCGCCAAGATCGACCGGGTCGGGCGGTGCGGCCTGGCAGGCGCGCAGGTGGACGGCCATCAGGTCATGCGCCGCGGCGCCGATTGAGCCCGAGGAATCGTCGGCGGAACCGTACGCCTCCGTCACCCAGTCGAGCGCGTCGCGCGCCAGGTAGATCGCGTCCTCGGCTTGGCCGCCGTCGATCAGGGCGTCGATCGCCTCGGCTGCCCTGCTGACATCACGCGCGTAGTCCCTGGCTGCGGCGTACTCGATGAAGCCGTCTCTCGTTATCAGGTTCTGGACGGCGCTGCGCACCAGGTGGACGTTTGCCCGCCGCGCGGCGGCCCGCAACTCGAAACGGCGCCGGAGGTCCCGATCGCCGTCGAGGAGTTCGAGGATCTCGGCTAGCAGTTCGTCCTTTGAGAGCGAGGCGAGCCAGGAGACGAGCAGTTCGCGTTCCTGGTGCGAGGCTGGGATTGCCTGACGTGTTGCGGCGAGCCTGAGCGCGGCAAGGCCGGTCGCCACGCAGTGCTTGCAGAAGTTGCCCTCCTGGCCGAACGGGCAGGAGCAGTCGCCAACTACCGTGATATTGCCGCTTCGCCCGGTGTTGACGGTTAGGCGCACCTCGTAGTCGTCGCTGCCGTAGACGGTCGCGATGATCTCCCGGCCGTCAAATTCCAGGTCCTTAACCTGGCTGAGGTAATCAAGGCCGCGATCGTAGGAGCGCGGTCCCGCGGCCACCTTGAGGTCGACTTCCGTGAACGGGAGGAGCAGCGCCATGCGGACAATTGAACACCGGGCGCGTGCGCGCGTGCATGATCTTTTCGGCGATGCCTGCACGTAGCGCCCTCGTCGGCCGTCCGAGTCCACGGCGGCGATCAGCTACGGCGTTTCCGCGGACCACGCCGCCGCAGGAGATTACCGTGGCTGCATGGTGTCACGTCCAGTTCGCCCACCCGTGGGCCTGTTCGATAATCCGGTGCGTGTCTTCAGCCTGGACGAGCTCGCGCAGACCGTGCGCGCGTTGGAGCGAGCCCGGCGCGGCCTGACAGTGGAAGCGCTAGCCAACTCGGTGTTCGCTGAGCTCGCGATGAAGCGCACCCGGCGTGCCGAGGAACTCGTCGCCGAGGCCATCCGGATGGCGCGGACGCGCCCGCCGCGCGCCGAGATCACCGGGTCGCGTTGGCAGGCCAGCACCCAGGAGGTCAGAGACTGGGCCGTCAGCGCGAGCTTCGAGGTGGACGCTGACGGCAGCATTCCGGAACAGGCGATCACGGCATACAACGAGACGCATCCCGACCGGCCGTACTGAACCGTTCTCTCCAAAGTTGGGCAGGTGCCCGGCTACCCGCCGCGTACGGCGATGGGGGCGGCGACGGCGCGAGGCCCCTGGAATGTCAGACCCCCGCCGTAGAGTTGAACGAGGAGATAAAGGAGGTGGCGCCCGTGCGTCCGGTAACCGACCTGCAGCGGAAGGTGGCACCGTTCGAGGTCGTCACCGACATGGTGCCCGCAGGCGACCAGCCGGCCGCGATCGCCGAGATCGAGAAGCGGGTCAGGGCGGGGGAGAAGGACACCGTTCTGCTCGGCGCGACCGGCACCGGGAAGACGGCCACCGTAGCGTGGCTCGCCGAGCGGCTTGACCGCCCGGTCCTGGTGATGCTGCCCAACAAGACCCTGGCAGCCCAGTTTGCCAATGAGCTGCGCGAGATGCTGCCCAACAACGCGGTCGAGTACTTCGTCTCCTATTACGACTACTACCAGCCAGAGGCGTACATCCCGCAGACCGACACCTACATCGAGAAGGACTCCTCGATCAACGACGAGGTGGAGCGGCTGCGCCACTCGGCGACCAACTCGCTGCTCACCAGGCGGGACACGATCGTGGTGGCGTCGGTCTCCTGCATCTACGGCCTTGGCACGCCGCAAGAATACCTCGACCGGATGCTCAGGCTGCACATCGGCGACACCATGGACAGGGACGGCCTGCTCAGGCACCTGGTGGGCATGCAGTACTCCCGCAACGACCTGGCCTTCACCCGGGGGACCTTCCGAGTCCGCGGCGACACCATCGAGATCATCCCGCAGTACGAGGAGCTTGCCGTCCGGATCGAGATGTTCGGCGACGAGGTCGAGCGGCTCTCCACCCTGCACCCGCTGACCGGCGAGGTGATCACCGAGGACGAGGAACTGTACGTCTTCCCCGCGAGCCACTACGTGGCAGGCGAGGAGCGGATGGAGCGCGCCATCGCCGGCATCGAGGCCGAGCTCGCGGAGCGCCTCGCCGAGCTTGAGCAGGCGGGCAAGCTGCTCGAGGCGCAGCGGCTGCGGATGCGGACCACTTACGACATCGAGATGATGCGCCAGGTCGGCAGCTGCTCGGGCATCGAGAACTACTCGCGGCACATTGACGGCCGCGCGGCGGGCACCGCGCCGAACACGCTGCTCGACTACTTCCCCGAGGACTTCCTCCTCGTGATCGACGAGTCGCACCAGACGGTGCCGCAGATCGGTGCCATGTACGAGGGTGATGTGTCCCGCAAGCGCATGCTCGTCGACCATGGTTTCCGGCTGCCGTCGGCGATCGACAACCGGCCGCTGACCTGGGACGAGTTCGGTGAGCGGATCGGGCAGACCATCTACCTGTCGGCCACGCCGGGCCCGTACGAGATGCGGCGGGTCGGCGGCGACGTCGTCGAGCAGGTGATCAGGCCCACCGGCCTGGTCGACCCGCAGGTCATCATCAAGCCGACCAAGGGCCAGATCGACGACCTGCTTGAGGAGATCAGGCTGCGGACCGGGCGTAACGAGCGCGTCCTGGTCACCACGCTGACCAAGAAGATGTCCGAGGACCTCACCGACTACCTACTTGAGAACGGCGTCCGCGCCCGTTACCTGCACAGCGAGGTGGACACGCTGCGCCGGATCGAGCTCCTGCGCGAGCTGCGGATGGGAGAGTTCGACGTGCTCGTCGGCATCAACCTGCTGCGCGAGGGACTCGACCTGCCCGAGGTTTCGCTGGTCGCGATCCTGGACGCGGACAAGGAGGGGTTCCTGCGCTCGGCGACCTCGTTGATCCAGACGATCGGCCGGGCCGCGCGGAACGTGTCGGGCGAAGTTCACATGTACGCGGACAAGATCACCCCGTCCATGGAGCGCGCGATCGACGAGACCAACCGCCGGCGCGAGAAGCAGGTCGCCTACAACCTCTCCAAGGGCGTCGACCCGCAGCCGCTCCGCAAGCGGATCGCCGACATCCTCGACCAGATCAACCGCGAGGACGCCGACACCCAGCAACTGATCGGCGGCGCGGGCCGCCAGCAGTCCCGGGGCAAGTCCCCGGTCCCCGGCCTATCTTCCAGGAACAAGGCCGGCGCGACGTCCACCGCGCCCCGCGGCGACCTGGTGACGCTCATCCAGCAGCTCACCGACCAGATGCACGCGGCCGCGGCGGAGCTGCAGTTCGAGGTCGCGGCCCGGCTCCGCGACGAGATCAAGGAGCTCAAGCACGAGCTGCGCGGTATGACTGCCGCGGGAGTCTAGCCATGTTCGGCGCCCTTCGGGCACCTTCCCGTTGCCCGCGGCAGGTGTTATCTGGGCCGCCCCCAGACCCCCGTCGGCTGGGGTCTAAAGCGGGATTTGTCTGGCGGTAGTTGTCTGGCGGTAGAGTGCACCGCGACGGCACGTCGACCCCTGAGGCGCGCTTGCGGGAGGTAGCACATGCCGTGGGTGGTCCGCGAGGCAGTGCGGGACATCAACCGCGCGGTGGGCCGTCGCTGGCATGCCATTGACCCGCTGCTGCCCGACCCGTCGACGATGCCGGCCGGCTGCGGCGAGCCGCTCGTCGTCATCGGGGAGAACGGTCGCCTGGCCGGCCTCGGGGTCTGCGTCCACCAGCACATCCCGCCCCAGTCGCTCAACCAGACCTGGGGCGCCGCTGACCGGTTCACCCTGGTCCCCCGGCTGTCCGGGCCCGACGTCATGGCACCCACCGACCTGCTGCTCGCTCAGTGGCGTGACCACCTGGCCGGGATCGGCGCGACCCGGGGTCCGGACACGTCGGCCAGCGTGGTCTGGCCGAGCCTGGACATCACCGGCGTCCGGGCCCTGCTCAGGCACGGCCTCCAGCCGCTTACCGTGATCGCCGCAAGGACCCGGCCGACCAGCGCCCCGCACAGCGGTCCGCCGCGGGGCGCCTACGGCGTGACGATCCGCGCGGCCGGGCCGGCCGACGAGGAGCAGGTACTCGACCTGGAGCTCCGGCTCATCCGGTATGACATGCACTTCGGCGGGCCGGTCTGGCGGACGCAACACCGCCCGGCTCGTCAGAGACGAGATCCGCTCCAGCCTGTCGCGCCCGCAGAGCTGGACGTGGCTCGCCGAGCGGGACGGCCGCGCGGTGGGCCTCCTAGTCGCGCAGCCGCCGCAGGAGGCCGCCTGGATCGCCGGGATGACCAGCCTGGCCGACGCCGCCTACCTGCAAACGATGTTCGTCGACCAGGCAGAACGCGGCACCGGTATCGGCGCCGCCCTGGTCAGGCAGCTGCACGCCCGGCTGGACGGCCGGCGTCGCCGTCACGCTGCTCCACCACAGCCAGGTCAACCCGATCTCCGCCCCGTTCTGGTACCGGATGGGCTACCGCCCGCTCTGGACGAGCTGGGAGGCCCGCCCGGCCAGCGCGCTGCGCTGACCAGCGCCCGCCCGCTGGCCGGGCGCTTCCCGTTAACCTGAGCATAAGCTGACGAGGAGCTGATCGCTGCTTCTAAGCAGCGCGTAAACTAAGCCCATGCTGGTCAGCCTGATCGCAGCCGTCGTCGCAGCGCTGTGCTACGGCGTCGCCTCGGTCATGCAGGCGGTCGCCGTCCGCGAGGCCAGCAACCGGACAGCCGGCGGCGCGCCGAGGGCGCCGCCGCCGGGGTGGATCCCGGCCTGCTGCCGCGCATGCTGCACCAGTGGCGCTTCGTGGCGAGCGTCGTCATCGACACCCTCGGCTTCCTCGCGCAGCTCGTCGCGCTGCAGCGGCTGCCGCTTTTCGCTGTCCAGGCGATGGTGGCCGCGAACCTCGCGGTGATCGCCGTCCTCGCCTCGCTGGTGATCGGGGTGTCCCTCTCCTGGCGGGAGTGGGCCGCCGTGACCGGCGTCGTCGCCGGGGTCGGCCTGCTCGGCTCCTCGGCCGGGGCCGAGGGCGCCCACCAGGCCGGCGCCGTCTTCAAGATCGCCCTCATCGTGGCCACGGCCGCGCTCGGCGTCTGCGGCCTGATCGCCGCGCGGCTCCGCGACCCCGCCCGCACGCTACTGCTCGGCACCATCGCCGGGCTCGGCTACGGCGTGCTCGGCGTCGCGGCCCGGGTGCTCACCGGCTTCGCCCCGCTCACGCTGATCCGCGACCCGGCGGCGTACGCCGTGGTGGCGGGCGGCATCATCTCGTTCGTCTTCTACACCGCCGCGCTCGAGGGCGGCAGCGTGACCGTCGCGACGGCGGCGGTGGTGCTCGCGGAAACGCTACCCCCGGCGGTCATCGGGGTGCTCTTCCTTGGCGACACCACCAGGCCCGGCCTGGCGCCGGCCGCGGTCATCGGCTTCGTCATCGCGGTGGCGAGCGCGGTCATGCTCGCCCAGTTCGGCGAGGCCGGCCAGAACTCGGCCGGCCACCCGAACCACCCGGCCGACCACCCCACCAGCCATCCAGAGCAGTCCCAGGCAGCGGCAAACGGCTGCTGACCGCAAGTTATGAAGTTCCTGGCCACCAAGTGGCGAGGTTGTATGCCGGTGACGTGTTATTCTGGTGGCCCGTGGACCTGCGGCTTTACGGCCGTTACCTCGCAAACCACGGGAGCACATCTTGGCCGCAGCAGCGACTCAGTCCAATCCATCCTCACAGCCCCCGGCTAAACAGAGGCAAGTAAAGACCAAGCATCTCTTCGTCACCGGCGGCGTCGCCTCCAGCCTCGGCAAGGGCCTGACCGCGTCCAGCCTGGGCAGGCTGCTGAAAATGCGCGGCCTGCGCGTCAAGATGCAGAAGCTCGACCCCTACCTGAACGTCGATCCTGGCACCATGAACCCGTTCCAGCATGGTGAGGTCTTCGTCACCGACGACGGCACCGAGACCGACCTGGACGTCGGCCACTACGAGCGGTTCCTCGACACCAGGCTCGGCGGCGCGGCGAACGTCACCACCGGCCAGGTCTACTCGACGGTGATCGCCAAGGAGCGGCGGGGCGAGTACCTGGGCGACACCGTGCAGGTCATCCCGCACATCACCAACGAGATCAAGGCCCGCATCCTCGCCATGGCCAGCCCGGAGGTGGACGTCGTCATCACCGAGGTCGGCGGCACCGTCGGCGACATCGAAAGCCTGCCCTTCCTCGAGGCCATCCGCCAGATCAGGCACGAAATAGGCCGCGACCGGTGCTTCTTCCTGCACGTCTCGCTGCTGCCCTACATCGGCCCGAGCGGCGAGCTGAAGACCAAGCCCACCCAGCACTCCGTCGCCGCGCTCCGCTCGATCGGCATCCAGCCGGACGCGATCGTGGCCAGGTCCGACCGCCCGATCAGCGACGGGCTCAAGCGCAAGATCTCGCTGATGTGCGACGTGGACGAGGACGCCGTGGTCTCCACCCCTGACGCCCCCTCCATCTACGACATCCCGAAGGTGCTGCACGGCGAGGGCCTGGACGCCTACGTGGTCCGCCGCCTCCAGCTCCCGTTCCACGACGTCGACTGGGCCGAGTGGGACGACCTGCTGCGGCGCGTGCACCGCCCCGCCCGGTCCATCACCATCGCCCTCGTCGGCAAGTACGTCGACCTGCCCGACGCCTACCTCTCCCCGGCGGAGGCGCTGCGGGCCGGCGGCTTCGGCAACGACGCCAAGGTCACGATCCGCTGGGTGACCAGCGACGACTGCGAGAACGCCGACGACGCGGCCGGCCAGCTTGAGGGCGTGGACGGCATCTTGATCCCCGGTGGCTTCGGGGTCCGCGGCATCGAGGGGAAGATCGGCGCGATCAGGTACGCCCGCGAGCACAACATCCCTATCCTCGGCCTCTGCCTCGGCCTGCAGTGCATGGTCATCGAGGCCGCCCGCGACCTCGTCGGGCTGAGCGACGCCAACAGCGCCGAGTTCGACCCGAACACCTCCGACCCGGTGGTCGCGACCATGGCCGACCAGGAGGACGTGGTCGCGGGGGAGCGGGACATGGGCGGCACGATGCGCCTGGGCCTCTACCCGGCCATCCTCACGCCCGGCACCATCGTCAGCGACCTCTACGGCGGCGCGGCCAGCGTCGACGAACGGCACCGGCACCGCTATGAGGTCAACAACGCCTACCGGGAGGTGCTTGAAGACGCCGGGCTCGTCTTCTCCGGCCTTTCGCCCGACGGCCGCCTGGTGGAATTCATCGAGCTCTCCCGGGACATCCACCCCTTCTTCGTCGCCACCCAGGCGCACCCCGAGTTCCTCTCCCGCCCGACCAAGCCGCACCCGCTCTTCAGCGGCCTGATCGCCGCCGCCCTCGCCTGCTCCAGGGCCGCAGAAAGCGGCGCCCGCGCGGTAGCGTCGGCATAGTGGAAGACATCAGGGAAAGTTGGCCCGTCGCCGCCACCGAGCCCATACTCAAGCACTGGCTCATCTCGGTGCGCTCCGACAAAGTGCAAATGCCAGACAAAACTTATGCTGAACGTACCGTGGTTTCACATCCAGGCGCCGTTGCTGTCCTAGCCCTCGACGAAGCCAGCCGGGTGCTCATGATCCGGCAGTACCGCCACCCGGTGGGCTACCAGCTCTGGGAGATCCCGGCGGGGCTGCGCGACGTCGACGGGGAGCCGCTGCTGGCGACCGCGCAGCGCGAGCTGCGGGAGGAGACCGGTTACCAGGCGCGGGAGTGGCACGTGCTGCTTGACACCTTCACCTCGCCAGGGTTCAGCACCGAGCGGGTCAGGATCTTCCTCGCCCGGGGCGTCTCTCCGGCCGATGACACCGGCTACCAGCGCGAGGACGAGGAGAAGTTCCTGGTCGCCAGCTGGGTTCCGCTGGCCGAGACGGTCCGGCTCGCGCTCGCGGGCAAACTGCACAACGGCGAGACCGTCTCCGGCGTCCTTGCCGCCCACGCTGCGTGTGCGGCAGGATTTTCCGGGCTGCGTCCCGCGGACGCGCCGGAAGCGTAAGTGCCAGCGGGCTGCGTCGTGGCGGGGAGGC
The DNA here is from genome assembly GCA_963778435.1 of uncultured Actinomycetota bacterium. Taxonomy (GTDB): domain Bacteria; phylum Actinomycetota; class Actinomycetes; order Streptosporangiales; family Streptosporangiaceae; genus Trebonia. The sequence continues at coordinate 96,048 of CAVZUX010000029.1, read as the reverse complement.
GGTTGGGTGGTCGGGGAGGCGAACGTGGTGACGGTGCCGGATGCTGCGCGGGGCTATCTGCAGTACCTCGTCGTAGAGCGGGGGCTTGCGGCCAACACCGTGCAGTCCTACCAGCGGGACCTGCGACGGTACACGGAGGTGCTGGCGGCGCGGGGCAAGACCGAACTCGCCGACGTGACAGCGGTGGACGTCGCGGAGTTCCGGGCGGCGCTGCACACCGGCGACGAGAACCACCCGCCGCTGGCGGTGACCTCGGTCGGGCGCGCAGTCGTGGCGGTCCGCGGGCTGCACGCGTTCGCGCGCGCCCAGGGCCTGACCTCTAACGACCCGGCCCGCGAGGTCGCGCCGCCCGCCGCCGCCCAGGCGGCTGCCCAAGGCGATCACCATCGACGAGGTCGAGCGACTGCTCGACGCGGCCGGGTCGACCGACCGATCCCGATCCGCGCGTGCTCCGCGACCGCGCGCTGCTCGAGTTCCTCTACTCCACCGGCGCGCGGATCTCGGAGGTCACCGGCCTGGACGTGGACGACCTCGATCACCTGGCCGCGGACCCCGCGGTCAAGCTCAGCGGCAAGGGCGGCAAGCAGCGGTACGTCCCTGTCGGCCGCTACGCGGTCACGGCGCTCGGCGCCTACCTGGTCCGGGGGCGTCCCGTTCTCGCGGCCGCCGCCACCCGGAGGGCGTCGCCCGCGGTGTTCCTCAACGCCCGGGGAGGCCGGCTCACCAGGCAGGGCGCGTGGGGGGTGCTACGCGAAGCAGCGGTACGTTCGGGAAAATCTGGTGTGTCTCCCCACACCCTGCGGCACTCCTTCGCCACCCACCTCCTCGACGGGGGCGCGGACATCCGTGTCGTGCAGGAGTTGCTCGGTCATGCCTCCGTCACGACCACGCAGGTCTACACTCTGGTGACGGTGGACAAGCTCAGAGAGGTGTACGCCGCCGCGCATCCCCGTGCTCTGGGATGACAGAGCCACTGGGACAGCCGTTGGATGACAGAGCCATTCGGGCGACCTTTCCCGGAAATCTCCGGCGCTAACGGCGCGGTGGCTTGCCCCTGCTCAGACGGGGGTCCTAGAGTCCGGAAGCAGTTCGCGACCTCTAGCCCCGGGAGGATCTTACTGGTGGCCGCATCGCGCGTAATAGAGCTTCTGCCGGGAGACATCGGGCCCAACTGGCCGGCCGCTCCCCGCCTTTCCCGAGCCCAAGCCGCTGGCCGAGCACGGCCCGGCCCGGATCGTGGCGGTCTGCAACCAGAAGGGCGGCGTCGGCAAGACCACGACGACCATCAACCTGGGCGCGGCCCTCGCCGAGCAGGGCCGGAAGATGCTGCTCGTGGACTTCGACCCGCAGGGCGCGCTGTCTGTCGGGCTCGGCATCCAGCCGCACGACATCGACTCCACGGTCTACAACCTGCTCATGGAGCGCGGGGTCACGGCCAAGGACGTGCATCTTCCCGACCGGGATCGAGAACCTGGACCTGCTGCCGTCCAACATCGACCTGTCCGGCGCCGAGGTCCAGCTCGTCTCCGAGGTCGGCCGCGAGTTCGTGCTCGGCCGCGCGCTGAAGTCCATCGTGCAGGACTACGACTACATCATGATCGACTGCCAGCCGTCCCTCGGCCTGCTCACGATCAACGCGCTCGCCTGCGCCAACAGCGTGCTCATCCCGCTTGAGTGCGAGTACTTCGCGATGCGCGGCGTGGCGCTGCTGATGGAGACCATCGACAAGGTGCAGCAGCGGCTCAACCCGACCTGGCGATTGATGGGCTTTTGGGCACAATGTACGATTCGCGTACTTTGCATACCCGGGAAGTGCTCGGCTCGATCGTGAATGGCTTCGGCGACAAGGTCTTTCATACGGTGATCAACCGCACCATCCGGTTCCCTGACGCTACCGTTGCCGGCGAGCCCATCACCAGCTTCGACTCCTCGTCGATGGGGGCTAGTTCCTACCGTGAACTTGCCAAGGAGGTACTTGAGCGGTGGCGGGTGGACGGGGTCGGTCACGCCGGGTAAGCGTCCCCGGGGTCGCAGCGTGCGCCCCGTGCCCCGGCAGCGTCGCGGTGAACGCCAGGCGACTGGCAGGGAAAGCACGACCACAAGATAACCGTCTACCTGTCCGCCACGAGTTGCTCGAGCTTGAGCACGCGCGGCTGGGCTCGTCGGCTCGGCGTCGTGATCGACCGGGGCCGGTGCGCGAAGCCATCGCATCCTCCTCGCGGACCTGGACGCGCGGGCGGACAGCCTGCTGCCGCGTCCGGGCTAGCATGAAGGACGATGAAGGATGACGCGGCCGAGCCGGATGACCCGCACGCCGGGACGGGCGCCTTCGAGGTGCACCTTGACGTCTTCGAGGGGCCGTTCGACCTGCTGCTCGGGCTGATCTCCAAGCACAAGCTGGACATCACCGAGGTGTCGCTGTCCAAGGTCACCGACGAGTTCATCGCCTACATCAAGCACCGCTCCGGTGGCTGGGACCTGGACCAGGTCTCCTATTTCCTCCTCGTCGCCGCGACCCTGCTCGACCTGAAAGCCGCGCGGCTGCTGCCCTCGGGCGAGGTCGAGGACGAGGAGGACCTGGCCCTGCTCGAGGCGCGGGACCTGCTCTTCGCCCGGCTGCTGCAGTACCGGGCGTACAAAGAGGTCGCTGCGGTGTTCGCCGGCCGGATGGCGACGGCGGCCAAGCGCTTCCCGAGGCGGGTTCCGCTCGAGGCGCGGTTCGCCGGGCTGCTGCCCGATCTGCTCTTCACGATCGGCCCGGACGAGTTCGCGGCGCTCGCCGCCCGCGCGCTCACTCCGAAGGCGCCCCCGGTGGTATCGACCGACCACATCCACGCGGCGTTCGTCTCGATCAGGGAGCAGGCGGTGCTGATGGCCGGGCGGCTGCGCACGCTCGGCCGCGCGTCATTCCGGCAGCTGTCGGCGGGCGCGGCGGGGAACTACGAGATCGTCGCGTCGTTCCTGGCGCTGCTTGAGCTCTACCGCGAGGACGTGGTGGCGTTCGAGCAGGTGGCGCCGCTCGGCGACCTGTACGTCAGCTGGACCGGCGGGGACCGCGAGGTGCTCCTGGCGGCGCCGGGCGCGCTCGGCGGCGACCCCGCAAGCACCACCAGCGACAGTGAAAGCGAAGAAGACTACACATGACCGCATCGATACCGGAAGTGGACCAGCGAGGATTTCCGAGAGGGATGTCCCGTGTCAGCGACAGCGACGACGCGGCCGGGCTGCGCGCCAGCCTGGAGGCGATCCTGCTCGTGGCGGACGAGCCGGTGCCCGAGGTGCTGCTCGCCCAGGTGCTCGAGCGGCCGCGGCACGAGATCGATGCCGCGCTGCGCGAGCTCGCCGCCTACTACACCGCCGATGGCCGGGGGTTCGACCTGCGGGAGATAGCGGGCGGCTGGCGCTTCTATACTCGGGAGGACTGCGCGCCGCTTGTCGAGCGGTTCGTCAGGGACGGTCAAGAGGTCCGGCTCACCCAGGCGGCGCTCGAGACCCTGGCGGTGATCGCCTACCGGCAGCCGGTCAGCCGAGCCCGGGTCTCGGCGGTGCGCGGCGTCAACTGCGACGGCGTGATCAGGACGCTCGTGCTGCGCGGGCTGGTCGAGGACTCCGGGACCGACCCGGAGAGCGGCGCGATTCTCTACCGCACGACCGGCTACTTCCTGGAACGGCTGGGCATGGCGTCCCTGGACGAACTGCCCGACCTGGCGCCCTTCCTGCCGGAGAACATCGAGGACATCGAGGACAATGAACGGACGCGGGCGTAACGGTTCGGAGCGCAAGCCGGTGGATCAGCGCAAGCCGGTCGAGCTGTCGCCTGAGGCGCAGGCCAGGCTCAGGGCGCTGCGCAGCATGGGTTTCGACGACGACGACCGGGACGACTTCGCCGACGACGCGGGCGAGCGGGACGACCTGGCGGACGTGCCCGACGGTGTCCGGCTGCAGAAAGTCCTGGCCGCGGCCGGGGTGGGCAGCCGCCGGCACTGCGAGGAGCTGATCGGCGCGGGCCGGGTCGAGGTCGACGGCCAGACCGTCCGCCGGTTCGGCGCCCGGGTGGACCCGGAGAACCAGATCATCCGGGTGGACGGCAAGCGCATCCCCTCCCGGCAGGACGTCGTCTACCTGGCGTTCAACAAGCCGGTCAAGGTGCTGACCGCGATGACCGACGACCGCGGGCGGCTGACGATCACCGACTTCCTCGGCGACCGCGCCGAGCGGCTCTTCCACGTCGGCCGGCTGGACTACGACACCGAGGGCCTGATGCTGCTCACCAACGACGGCGAGCTCGCGCACCGGCTCGCGCACCCGAGCTACGAGGTGGCCAAGACCTACCTGGCCGACGTGCCCGGCCCGGTCCCGCGCGACCTGGGCCGGCGGCTGGCCACCGGCGTCGAGCTCGAGGACGGCGTGGCGATCGCCGACAAGTTCCGGGTGATCGAGCAGGCGGACAAGCGCGCCCTGGTCGAGATCACGCTGCACGAGGGGCGCAACCGCATCGTCCGCCGGATGCTGGCCGAGGTCGGCCATCCGGTCAGCCGCCTGGTCCGGATCACCGTCGGGCCGATCAAGCTGGGCAACCTGCCGCCCGGCAGCACCAGGGACCTCACGACGAAGGAGATCGGCGAGCTGTACGCGGCGGTCGGCCTGTAGCCTCTCGCAGCGCAGTAGCCTTGAGGACCGAAGATCGTTAGGAGCTGAGCACGTGACAGTCAGGGCCATTCGCGGTGCGATCCAGGTCGATGCCGACGAAAGGGACGCCATCCTTGAGGGCACCGCGGAGCTGGTGACCGCGGTGGTGAGCCGCAACGACCTCACCCCCGACGACGTGATCAGCGTGCTGTTCACGGTGACCCCGGACCTGACCGCCGAGTTTCCCGCCCTGGCGGCCCGCAAGCTCGGCTTCCACGCGGTCCCGCTGATGTGCTCGACCGAGATCCCGGTCCGCGGCGCCATGCCCCGGGTCGTCCGCCTGATGGCTCACGTCGACACCGACCTGACCCGCGCCCAGATCCAGCACGTCTACCTCCGCGGCGCCGTCGCCCTCCGCCAGGACATCGCGCAGTTATGACGATGCCGGGGCGGGTGCTTGTCGCGGGTGCCGGGCTGATCGGGACCTCGGTCGCGCTCGCGTTGCGCGCCAAGGGGGCGCAGGTCTGGCTGAGCGACGCCGACGAGGGCACCGCGCGGCTCGCCGCCGATCTCGGGGCGGGCCTGATGGTGCGGGACCTGCGGGACGCCAAGGGGATCGCGGATGTCGCGGTGCTGGCGATGCCGCCGGCGATGGTCGCCCGGTCGCTCGCGTACGCGCAGGAGTGCGGGGTCGCGGAGTGGTACACCGATGTCGCCAGCGTGAAGGTGCTGCCGGTGGCCCAGGCGCGCGAGCTTGGCTGTGACCTGGACACCTACGTTCCCGCGCATCCGCTGGCCGGCCGGGAGCGGCAGGGGCCCGCCGCCGCGCAGGCCGACCTGTTCCTTGGTCGGACCTGGGCGCTGTGCCCGCTGCCGGAGACCTCGCCCGACGCGGTGGCGGCGGTGACGGCGCTCGCGGTCGCCTGCGGGGCGGTTCCCGTCACCACCGATCCGGAGACCCATGATCGGTGGGTGGCGCTCGTCTCGCACGCGCCGCACCTGGTGGCGGTGGCGATGGCGGCGCGGCTCGCGCCGTCGGCAGTGCCCGATGACGCGCTCAAGCTGGCCGGGCAGGGGCTCCGCGACGTGACCAGGATCGCGGCGGGCGACACCGCGCTGTGGACGCAGATCCTGTCCGCCAACGCGGGCCCGGTCGCGGAGGTGGTCGCCGCCGTAGCCGAGGATCTGGCGACAGCCGCTCGCTCCCTCGCCGCCGCCGAAGTCAGCACCGCCGAAGTCAGCACCGCCGAGTCCGGCCCCGGGGGAACGGCCGCGCTCCTTGACCAGGGGCGGGCCGGGGTCGCCCGCATCCCCGGCAAGCATGGCGGGCAGCCGAGGAACTTCACCGTGATCCAGGTGGTCATCGTCGACCGGCCGGGGGAGCTGGCCCGGCTGTTCAACGCGGCAGGGGCGGCCGGGGTGAACATCGAGGACATCCGGCTGGAGCACTCGCCTGGCCTTCCGGTCGGCGTCGCCGAGCTCTCGATCCGCCCCGACCAGGCGAGAACCCTGCTTGACGCCATGGAGGCGGGCGGCTGGCGCGTCCGCCGGTAACGCGGGTCCGCAAGATAACAGCATGAAACGCGGGAGCGAGGTGTCCCTGCGGAGCTCTGTATTCAGCCGTGTCAATGGGTGGCGCGCCGCCGGGTGGCGGAGTGTGCGAAGCTTGACCTCATGACCAAGAGCGCGAAGCAGGACACCAACGTAGGCCCGGCGGAGACGGCCGAGACGGAGTCCGCCGCGACCGCCGGAGCCGACGCGGACTCCGCGGCCGACGTCGCCGCCCAGTCTGGGGCCGTCGCCAAGCCTGCGGCTGACGACACGACCGACGGCAGCGACAAGCCGGACATCGATGACGTGAAGGCCAAGTTCCGCGAGGCACTCGACCGCAAGCGCCAAGTCCACGCCGAGGGCCAGGGCAAGGGCAGCCACGAGGCGGGCAAGGTCAGCGGCGCGCACGGCCCCGCCGCAAGCCGCCGCAACTTCCGCCGCAAGAGCGGCTGACGGTGCTGTCCTGGGCCGTCGGCGGTCCCTGCGGACCGCGTTTAATCGCTGGAAACGGCGGGGCCAGACGGGACGGGCGCGCCCGGTACCATTTGGTGGTGGGAATCTCATTGTCGAGCGGGTTTGTGGCGGCCATTGACGGGCCGTCGGGGTCCGGCAAGTCAAGCGCGGCCCGGGGCGTGGCCCGCTCGCTCGGCCTCCGCTACCTAGACACGGGCGCGATGTACCGGGCGCTGACCTGGTGGCTGATGTCCGTCGGCGCGGACACCTCCGACGAGCGGCTCGTCGCCGCCCGGGCGACGGAGCCGGTGATCGAGGTCTGCACCGACCCGGACGACCCGTGGACCCGCGTCAACGGCCAGGACGTTTCCCGCGAGATTCGCACTGAGGCGGTCTCCGACCAGGTCAGCGTGGTCGCCAGGGTCCAGGCGGTGCGCGATCACCTGATCGCGGCCCAGCGCGCCGCCATCTCCTCGGCGGGGGTCGGCATCGTCGCGGAGGGCCGCGACATCGGCACCGTCGTCGCCCCCAACGCCCAGCTCAAGGTGTTCTTGACCGCCGACCCGCAGGCGCGCGCGCTGCGGCGCGCAGCCGAGCAGGGCGTCGCGGCCGACGCGACCGAGGCCGCGCAGGCTCGTCGCGACCGGCTGGACGCCGCGCAGTCGGCCAAGGCCGCCGACGCGGTCCTGCTCGACGCGACCGACCTGACCCTGGCCGAAGTGATCGAGGAGATCGCACGGCTTGCCCGGGTGCGCAGCGAACTGGCCTGCGCGGGGGACACAAGCAGTTGATACCAAACAGACGCGGGGCGAATTAAGTGGAATCTTCAGACATCACTGGCGACGAGGCCGGTTGGGTGGACATCGGCGACGTCGATGACGCCGACTTCGATGACGCCGACTTCGGCCAGGCCGACGGCGAACTAGGCGACGGGTCGGCCGGGCAGCCGGTCCTTGCCGTCGTCGGCCGCCCCAACGTTGGCAAGTCGACCCTGGTCAACCGGATCCTCGGCGCCCGCCAGGCGGTCGTGCAGGACGTGCCAGGCGTGACCAGGGATCGGGTCACCTACGACGCCAACTGGCGCGGCCGCGCGTTCACCCTGGTGGACACCGGCGGCTGGGTGGCGCGGGCGCAGGGCCTGGCCGCCCAGGTCGCCGAGCAGGCCAGGATCGCCGTCGACCTCGCCGACGCGGTGCTCTTCGTCGTTGACGCGCGGGTCGGCGCCACCGATGAGGACGAGGCGGTCGCGAACGTGCTGCGCCGCGCGGGCAAGCCGGTCGTGCTGGTGGCCAACAAGGTGGACGACGCCAGGAGCGAGGCGGACGCGCTCTCGCTGTGGTCGCTCGGCCTTGGCGAGCCGGTCATGGTCTCCGCCATGCACGGACGGGGCAGCGGCGACATGCTCGACCTGGCGCTTGAAGCGCTCCCCGAGGCGCCCCGGGAGCGGTTGGGAGAGACTGGACCGCGCCGGGTGGCGCTGATCGGCAAGCCCAACGTCGGCAAGTCCTCCCTGCTCAACAAGCTGGCCGGCGAGCAGCGGGCAGTGGTCGACTCGGTGGCGGGCACGACCCGCGACCCGGTCGACGAGCTGATCGAGCTCGGCGGCACCACCTGGCGGTTCGTGGACACGGCCGGCATCAGGAAGCGGTTCAGGGACAGCCAGGGCGCCGACTTCTACGCGACGCTGCGCACCCAGGGGGCGCTCGACCGGGCCGAGGTCGCGGTCGTGCTGATCGACGGGAGCGAGCCGCTCACCGAGCAGGACCTGCGGATCCTCACCATGGTGGTCGAGGCGGGCCGTGCGCTCGTCATCGCGTACAACAAGTGGGACCTGGCCGACGAGGAGCGCCGCTACTACCTGGAGCGGGAGATCGAGCGGCAGCTCTACCACGTCCGCTGGGCGCCCCGGGTGAACATCTCGGCGACGACCGGCAGGCACGTCGAGCGGCTGGTGCCGGCGATCGAGCAGGCGCTCGCGGGCTGGGAGCAGCGGATCTCCACCGGGCAGCTCAACAACTGGCTGAACGCCCTCATCGCGGGCACTCCGCCGCCGCTGCGCGGCGGCAAGCAGCCGCGCGTCCTGTTCGCCACCCAGGCGGGCATCAGGCCGCCGCACTTCGTGCTGTTCACGACGGGGTTCCTCGAGGAGACCTACCGCCGGTTCATCGAGCGCCGCCTCCGCGAGGACTTCGGCTTCGCGGGCAGCCCGATCAAGGTGAGCATGCGCATGCGCGAGAAGCGCGGGAAGGGCGGCGGGGCGGGTGGCAGTGGAGGTGCGGGCGCTAAGCCCGCCTCCCGCCGCCAGTGATGGAGCGACTGCTCGAGGTAGACCGGCGGCGGGTATGGCACCCGTACGGGCCGATGCCAGGTACGCAGCAGCCGTTGGTCGTGGAGTCGGCCGCGGGGGTGCGGTTGCGGCTCTCCGGCGGGCGGGAGCTTGTCGACGGGATGTCGTCCTGGTGGGCCGCCATCCACGGGTACGCGCACCCGGCGCTTGACGCCGCGGCGCGCGACCAGCTCACCCGGATGAGCCACGTGATGTTCGGGGGGCTGACGCACGAGCCCGCGGTGTCCCTCGCCGACCGGCTGGCCGCGCTCGCCCCGGACGGCCTTGAGCACGTCTTCCTCTGCGACTCCGGCTCCGTCAGCGTCGAGGTCGCGGTGAAGATGTGCCTGCAGTACTGGCGCTCCCGGGGCTTGTTCGCCAAGACCAGGCTGCTGACCTGGCGCGGCGGTTACCACGGGGACACGTTTATGGCGATGTCCGTCTGCGATCCCGACGGCGGCATGCACCGGATCTGGGACGGCGTGCTGCCCCGGCAGGTGTTCGCCGGGCTGCCGCCGGCCGGGTTCGACGCCGGCCTCGACGATGCCTACGCCGATGAGCTGCGGCGGCTCATCGAGACGAACGCAGGCGAGCTCGCGGCGGTGATCGTGGAGCCGGTCGTCCAGGGCGCGGGCGGGATGCGCTTCCATGACCCCGGTTACCTGAGGGTGCTGCGCGACGCCTGCGATGCCCACGGCGTGCTGCTCGTCTTCGACGAGATCGCGACCGGGTTCGGCCGGACGGGGACGTTCTTCGCCGCCGAGCACGCGGGCGTGTCGCCCGACGTGATGTGCGTGGGCAAGGCGCTGACCGGCGGTTACCTGACGCTGGCGGCCGCGCTCTGCACGGCCGAGGTCGCGTCGGGGATCGCGCAGGGAGAGCTGCCGGTGCTCGCGCACGGCCCGACCTTCATGGGCAACCCCCTCGCCTGCGCGGTGGCCGGCGCCTCGCTCGACGTGCTGCTCGGCGAGCAGACGTACCCGCAGGGCTGGCAGCCCGAGGTCGCGCGGATAGCGGCGGGCCTGCGGGCGGGCCTCGCGCCGGCGGCGGGCCTGCCCGGCGTCGCCGACGTGCGGGTGCTCGGCGCGATCGGCGTCGTGCAGCTCGACCGGGCCGTTGACATCGCGGCCGCGACTCGAGGCGGCGGTGGCGGCCGGAGTCTGGCTCCGGCCGTTCCGCGACCTGATTTACACGATGCCGCCCTACGTGACCGGCGACGACGACGTGGCGGCGATCTGCTCGGGCGTGCTCGCGGCTGTCACCGACGGCTTCGGCTCGGCTACGACGGGGCCGAGCAGCACGGCCTGCTAGCTGCCGTCGGGCGCCCAGTCCGACGGCAGGTGGAACCAGACCGTGGTGCCCGCCGGATCCCGCAGGTACCCCCACTGCGCGGCCAGCTGCTGCACCAGGTACAGGCCGTGGCCGTCGGCCGTGAGCAGGTCGTCCTTGACGACAGGGATGCCGGCCGAGCCGTCGTCGATGACCTCGACCAGCACGCCGTCCGCCACATCGACCACGACGATAGTGACCGTGCCGCCCGGCGCCCCGGACGCAGTGTGCAGGATCGCGTTCGTGACCAGCTCGGACGTGAGTAAAGTCGCCGCGTCGGAGTCCACCGTGGGCGTCTTGCCGACGTCGGACAGCGTCCGCGCGACGAAGGCGCGCGCGCCGGACACCTCCTGCGGCGCGGCCGGGGATCGTGGCCGAGCCGAGGATCGCGGTCCGTTGAAGAGCCGGCGACGGTGGGTCGCCTTGGCGGTGGAACGGCTCTTCAGGGGGGTGTCCATCTGCGCATGCCTCCCGTGGTGGCGCATCTTGGTCCTGTCAGAGATCTGTCCGACCCTGTGCATACATAAGCGGTAATCAAACCATATTTCCGACAAGCCACCTATGTCCGATTCGTGACCATTCCCCGCATTGGCGTTCATGCAGGTGTCAGGCATCGGTGACCGGTCGGACCTCGTCTCTCCCGTCGATCGCCGCAGTCACCATAATGCAGTTGCAAGCCCATGCAGTGCAAGTGCGTGAGAGCAAATTTTGCAGATGAAATCCCGTCTGGGATTTCGTTTCGGGTAGTTTAGCGTGTATGGTGCTGCTTGTCAGGAACGACTGGCACGATAGGGTCGGCGCGGTCGTGGGCGGAACGCTTAAATTACATCGTCGGAATGTGACGGCGTCCGCGCTGGAAGGGGTGGTCGGCGATGACTACCGGGCCTACCGTGCGCAGGCGGCGACTCGGCACCGAGCTGCGCAAGCTTCGCGAGTCCAACGGGTTCAAGCTGGAGGAAGTGGCCGCCCAGCTGGGCGTCGCGCCATCGACGCTCTCCCGCATCGAGACCGGCAAGGCGCCGACCAAGTCGGCGTACCTGAACCAGATGCTGGAGATGTACGGCGTTTCCGACTACGAACAGCGCCAGGTCCTCGTCGACATGGCCCGCGAAGGCCACCGCAAGGGCTGGTGGGCGGCCTACGACGACGTGCTGCCGAGCGGGTTCGACATCTACGTCGGGCTTGAGGCCGAGACGACCGCGGTCCGGGGGTACGAGATCTCCGTCGTGCACGGCCTGCTGCAGACACCGGACTACGCGCGCGCCGTGCTCCGCGAGATGTTCCCACGGCATGCCGCCGAGCAGATTGATCGCCTCGTCGACTTGCGGATCGAGCGGCAGCGCCGGCTCGACGACGATCCGCCGCTCGAGTTGTGGGCGATCCTCGACGAGGCGGTGATCAGGCGGCCGGTCGGCGGCACCCAGGTTATGCGCGCCCAGCTCGAGCACCTGCTCGCGATGGCGGAGCGGCCCGGGCTGACGGTGCAGATCCTCCCGTTCGCCTGCGGCGCGCACGCGGGGCACGGCGGGCCGTTCACGATCCTGGAGTTCCCGAACAGGTCCGACTCGCGAGGTCTCCTACGTTGAGTCCGTCGCCGGCATCATCTACCTGGAGAAGGACCGGGATGTCCGGCTGCGGGCCGAGGCCTTCGACCGGCTGCGGGCGGCGGCGCTCGCGCCAGGCGCATCCGCGGACATGATCGCGCAGGCGGCACGCGAACTTCGCTGAGGCCCTGGCTACTGGGGTGGCAGCCAGGGCGGCACACCAGAAAAGGGGAAGAAAAGGGGAAGAAAGAATGGGAGGTAATGCATGGAAAGGAACGTAGACAACCTGCACTGGTTCAAGAGCAGCGCCAGCGCGGCGGGCAACTGCGTCGAGGTGGCGCATCTGCCCGGCGGCGGTGTCGCGGTCCGCGATTCGAAGGACCGCGCCAAGGCGCCGCACGTTTACACCCGCCCCGAGTGGGAGGCGTTCCTCGTGGGCGCCAAGAACGGCGAGTTCGACCTGCCGCTGGCGTAGCCAACGGAGTGCAGACGGCGGGCTCCCGCGTGAAGCGGGAGCCCGCCGGTGTCGCCTACTCGTCGTCGTCGGACCGTGCTCTCCAGCTGCCTGATGATCTCGTCGAGGATTCCCGGCGTCTCCTGCGGCTCGTAGGCCACGATGGACAGCCGCTCCATGGCCAGCAGGTAGCGGTCCGTGTCGGCCTGCTTGTCGAGGTAGAGCGCGCTGGTCAGGTTCTCCACGTAGACGATGTCGGGCAGGTCGTGCTCGGTGAACCGGAGGATGCTGAACCCGGTCGGCGACGCGTGCCCGCCCACCCCGTACGGGATGACCTGCAAGGTGAGCGTCGGGCTCTGGCAGGTCTCCCGCAGGTAGCGGAGCTGCTCGAGCTGGACCTTGCAGCCGGCGACGGGACGGCGGAGCGCCGCCTCGTCCAGGACGACCCAGAACTTGAGCCTGCCATCGCGGAACCGCCGCTGCCGCTCCTTGCGCAGCACGACGAGCCGCTCGGCCTGCTCGACGGGGAAGTCGCCGAGCGAGATGACCGAGGCCGCGTACTCCTCGGTCTGCAGCAGCCCGGGGATGAACTGCGCCTCGTACACCCGGATCGAGCGCGCCGCCTCTTCCATGCCGACGTACGCCTGGAACCAGTCGGGCAGGATGTCGTTGTACCGGTGCCACCATCCGGGCCGGTTGGACTGCTCCGCCAGGGTGAGCAACTGCTCGCGCTCGCGCGCGTCCACGCCGTACAGCGTCAGCAGGTCGAGCACGTCGATCTCGCGGATGGCGTTCCGGCCGAGCTCGAGGCGGCTGATCTTGGACTCCGACGCGCGGATCTTGGCGGCCGCCTGCCGGGCGGTGATGCCCCGGGCTTCCCGGAGCCGCCGGAGCTGTGACCCAAGCAGGATGCGCAGGACGGTCGGGCCCTCGGAAGAATCAGGCACGTCACCGACCTCCTCAGTGTGTTCCCGGTGCACACGGCACGGCTATTTCTCCTGGCGCTCAACCCGCACGCCATTGCGTCGGCCGGGTCCGACCGCGTGCGTTCGCTTAATGATATCGCATATGCGATTCCAGCTCGGCTATCCGACCCTCACATTAGCGCTTAATGTCGGCCACCGCACGCCGTCTCGGCGAGGTTTCGATGGCGATCGCGCGGTGGTCGCTCGAGGCCGTTGTGCATGCACAACGCCTCGGAATTGTGCATGCACAACCGGCGTCCCTCGGCTGGGGCCCGCGGCGGCCACGCCCTGCGGTCCCGCCGCAGGCGGATTTCCTTGCGGATGGAATCCCGCCGTGAGTAATCCGTGAATTCATCCACCGTGAGCGACGAGTAAAGCTCAGGATACCAGCGTCCGCAAACAATCGCGTGAAGTATTTCGCCGTATCGCCCCATTGCCCCAGAAGGATCCGGCCGGCAGCCCGGGCGTATGATGGCGAACCATGCGCTACGGAACCTTGGGTGACTCCGGCCTGCTCGTCTCGGCGGTAGGCCTCGGCTGCAATAACTTCGGCGGCCGTCTCGATGTCCAGCAGACCCGCGCGGTCGTCGACGCCGCCATCGATGAGGGCATCACGCTCTTCGACACCGCGGAGACCTACGGCGGGGCGGGCGCGTCCGAGCTCGCGCTTGGCGAGGTTCTGCAGGGCCGCAGGGACAAGGTCGTGCTCGCCACCAAGTTCGGCCACCAGGGCGCCGACATGGGCTACGGCCCCGCAGCCGGCGCCAAGGGCGGCCGCAGCTACATCAAGATCGCGGTGGAGAAGTCCCTCGCCCGGCTGAAGACCGACTACATCGACCTGTACCAGCTGCACACCCCGGACCCGGTGACCCCGATCGAGGAGACCCTGGCCGCGCTCGACGATCTGGTGACCGAGGGCAAGGTCCGTTACCTCGGGCACTCCAACCTGTCCGGCTGGCAGATCGCCGATGCCGCCCACGCCGCCCGGGCGGGCGGCCGCACGCCGTTCATATCGGCGCAGAACCACTGGTCACTGCTTGAGCGTGACGCCGAGCGGGAGGTGGTGCCCGCGGCGCGGCACTTCGGCCTCGGCGTGCTGCCCTTCTTCCCGCTGGCCAACGGCCTGCTCACCGGCAAGGTCCGCCGCGGCGAGGGCGTCCCCGCGGGCACCAGGCTCGCCGAGCCGCGCCGGGCCGGCTACGTCACCGACGCCAAACTCGACGCGGTGGAGGCGCTGATCGCCTGGGGTCAGGAGCAGGGCGTTTCGATCCTCCAGATCGCCATCGGCGGCCTCGCCGCCCAGCCCGGCTGCGCCTCGGTGATCGCCGGCGCGACCTCGGCCGAGCAGGTAAGGGCCAATGCCGCGGCGGGCCAGTGGCGGCCCACCGACGATCAGCTGGCCGCCATCGACAAGCTGGTCCCGGTCAGTTAAGGCGCAGGCGTCAGCTAGCGCAGGTCGGTCAGCAGGTTCCGGTGCCACCACAGGATCGTGTAAACGCCGACCTGGTAGGTGCGGGCGGGCTTGCCGAATGTGGCAAGCACCGCCCCCCGGTCGGTGAACCCCGGGTAACCGGGGCTGCCGGGGAAGAGCACCACGAAGTCCGCGGTCGAACGCGCCGGGTCGAACCACTCGCCCTTGATCTCCGCGTTATCGGGGGCCACGCGGCTGCCATTCACCATCATCGGCCGCACCGCGACCCGGCCGCCGCTGGTCAACGTCACGACGCTGGCTGCCCAGTACCCGGATAGGCCGGTGCCGATCGGGTGGCTCGACAGCCAGGAGGTAAGCGGCGCGGCCTGCGGAGGCGCGCTCGGTGTGGTGAGCTCGAGGCCGAACCCGGCGAGGTACCCGGCCAGGATGAGGCCGAGCGCCGGGATGGCGATCCGGCGTGCCCCGCGCCAGGGCCGGCCAGCGCGGGCCCGAGCTGGCGGGCGGCCAGCGCGGCGGAGAACGGCAGCATCGGCGCTATCTCCCGGGCGGCGGCGAGATCGTAGACGTAGGTGGTCACCACGAACACGGCGAAATTGACCACGATCCCGGCCAGCAGCAGCTGGCTGGTCATGCTCCCTGCTAGGTCCGCGTCGCGACGTCGCAACCGCCAGGCCGCGAGGCCGATGCCGGCCGCCGCCAGCGCGACCCCGGCTAGGTGGAGCGCGACGAAGTAGGTCGTGACGTCGGCCGGCAGGCCGAGGAAGTCCGCGCCGGGCAGCAGGAGCAGGCTCCGGGCGGCGATGGGCAGGTTGTGACCTTCGATCACGCCGATGGGCGCGAGCTGGGCGCCGAGCGACCGGACCGTGTAGCCGCCAAGCGCGTGGATGACCAGATCGGCGGCCTGCGCGACGCCCACCGCGATGAGGGCGCCGCCGCCAAGCGCGATCTCGTATCCCCGTTTCCCAGGTCCGCCCAGCCGGTCGGCCATCCGCCGTCCGCCGCGCGCCACCCGGAACGCGCAGACCACAGTGAGCGGAATCACGCCCGCCAGCGCCGCGATCGAGTCCGCGACCAGCGCCCACGCGAGCACCAGCGACACGACCACCGGCACCCACCAGCGCGGCCGGGCGCGGTCGATGACGAGCCAGGCAACCAGCAACGGCACCGATGTGCCGATGTGGTCGGGAGAGGAGACGAGCACGTTGGTGCCGGAGTCGAGCTGCGGGGCGAGCATGATGCCGACCGCGAGCGCCACCCGCGCCACTGCCTCCCGCCCGGTCGCCGTCCCCTTGGCCACCAGCGCGGCGAACAGCACCACCAGCGTGTAGGTCATCGCCGCAGCGACGTGCACGGCGTTCTGGTCGAACCCGCGCACCAGCTCGACCAGCATGTACTGCGGAAGCTCGGTCGTGTAGAACGAGACGTCCGACGTCTTCCAGCCGCTCAGCAGCAGGTTGCCGTGGATCATGTCCCAGGCCTGCAGCGCCTGGGCGGCGCCATCCGAGTTCACCGCGCGGGTCGAGGCGAGCCGCAGGTAGGCGGCGAAGGCGGCGAGCACGCCGACCGTCCACGCGCTGCCGATGAGCAGCCGCCGCACCGGACGCCCACCGCGAGCAGCGACCGCGCTCTCGGTCGGCGCCTGACCCGGCCGGTGACCAGTCGCGTCGGTCGCGTCGGTCGTGTCGGTCGCGTCGGTCGCCGCGGCACGAGCACCTCCAGGCGAGTCCACCTGAATATTTCACCAGGTGTAAGCGGCAACGGGGCCGCGATACGCGAAGACCACGGCCCGTTCATGTCGATGTGAGATGGCTTTTCTTATTAAGGGAAATTGCGGGAAATATCACAGTAAGCATTGTCATACGTCACTCGCAACCGTCGGCCATCCTTAGTGCTGTCTATGACCATTTATCTAGCGCTGGCGCTGATCGCGGCGGGCGCGGGCGGCGGGATCGCCGCGTCGGTGGCCGCCGTCGCCAGCGTGGTCTCCTACCCGGCGCTGCTCGCGCTCGGCCTGCCGCCGCTGGCCGCCAACGTCACCAACACGATGGCGCAGGTGTTCTCCATCCCCGGTTCGATGCTGGGTTCCCGGCCGGAACTGGCGGGCCAGCGCGAGCGGGTGCTGAGGCTGAGCGCCGTCACCGCGGCAGGCGGCGCGCTCGGCGCGGCGATCCTGCTGCTCGCACCGCCCGCCGCCTTCGCGTACGTGGTCCCGGTGCTGATCGCCAGCGCCTCGGTGGTGCTCATCATCCAGCCGAGGCTGCGCGCCCTCGCCCCGCGCCCCGGCGCCGAACGGTCGCGGTGGCGGCTGGCCGCGATGTTCTGCGTGGCGGTCTACGTCGGCTACTTCGGCGCCGCGGGCGGCGTGCTGATGCTCGCGCTGCTCGCCGCGACCCTCACCGAGTCGCTCATCCGCGTCAACGCGATCAAGAACGTCGTGGGCGGCGCGGCGAACCTGGTGGCGGCGCTTATTTTCGCCCGCTACGCCCCGGTGGACTGGGCGTTCGTGCCGCTGCTTGCGGTTGGCTTCGGGGTCGGCAGCTACACCGGGCAGCAGCTGGTCCGGCACCTGCCGGTCCGGGTGCTGCGGGTCGTCGTCGCCGTCGCGGGCCTGGCCCTGGCGGCCAAGCTCGGCGCGAGCGCCTACCGCTGATAAAGGCGAAAAGGCCGGGATTGAACGAACCGTGACTTCGCCTCTTTCGGGACCGGTGTCTCTCGTCCGCCGGCCGCCGGTGCCTGCCAGCGCCCGTTGACCGGCATCCGCGGCGCCCGGACGGCTCCGCGGCCAGCTGCGCGAACCGGAATTGGGATCCGTCCGTTGCTATGGGTGGGATGTGCGCGACATTGGGTGGCGACACTGGGCGGTGACGGGTGCGGATCGACCGGGGCGACGGGGCCGATGAAGCTGACGACCGCCCGGACGGCGCCGACGTGCCCGGTGGGCGTGGGGCGGAACGGGCTGGGCTGGAAGAAGGGGTCGACGAGTCGGCGCCGGGGGATGGGGCGGTCCGGGCGGAACGCGTCATCGCCTACCGGGACGAGGTCCGCGCCGTCTACCGGGCCTACGCCATCGATCAGGGGTGCGCGGAGGTCGAGAAGATCGAGACGGACACGGTCACCCCCGCCCTGCTCCGCATCGAGGCCGAGGACCCCCACCGGCGCCTGGTCGGCTTCGAGAACCGCCTGAAGGGCAAAGACAGGCTCGCCGAGAAGGTTACGAAGGCCGTGGACGAGCAACCAGATCTCAGCTACGACACTGCCTTCTCCGTCGTCAAGGACGCTATCCGCTATACATTTCAATACCCGGACGATCGGTACACGGCAGGAGTGCGGCGCAGATATCGAGCGGATCCATGGACCTGGGATTCGAGCGTGTGGACTGCAGGAACACGTGGCAGAGCGAAGTCTATAAAGGGATCAACAGCCGATGGCGGGTCCCGAGAATAGCCAGCTCTTCGAGGTTCAGTTCCATACCGAGGCCAGCTACGACGGCCAAAGAGGAGACCCATCCGGCCTACGAGAAATTGCGCGCAGCCGGCCCCACGAAAGCCGAACAAGAGGGAACTTGAAGAGTTACCAGAAGCAGGTAAACGCCCGCGTCCCGACACCTCCGGGCGCAACGGACATCCCGGACTACCCGTAGGAGCGCGCGATGCCGGCGAAGATCACCTACTTCGCGATGGTTGACGAGTTCAGCAGCAGGGAGCGATCCTGCGCGGCGTCTTTCGGCGAATCGAGGACGACGAGGGACAGCAGCGACCAGGCGTTCACCAGGAACTGGAATGGGAGTACTCCTGGTCCCTGTACTCGTATGAGCGCGGGAATCGGAGACATCAAGTTCTACGAGATCACCGAGGATGAGGCCAACCAGATCGTGGAGCGGATTCGGCAGGCCGTGGGGGACGCGTTACCCGAAGGCCGCATTTTCGCTGACGGCCCGGGCCCAGCGCCTGCCGAGCAGTACGGAGCGGGCGGCCAGCCAGCAGCCGAGCGCCGCCCAGACGCAGGGCAGGCCGAGCCAGTGGAAGCGGAGGACCGCCAGGGCGAGCGGCGCGAATGCGAAGATAGCCACGATCATCGCGCGGCGCATCGCGGCGTAATCGCCGAGGCCAAGGATGACGCCGTCGTAGACGAACGCGAGCGCGGCCAGGGGCTGGGTCAGCGCGGCGCAGAGCAGGGCGATGACCGCGTCGTGGCGCACAGCGGGGTCGGCGGTGAACGCCCGGGGCGCGCCGAACGCGAGCGCGACGGTGATCGCGGCGAGCGCGACGCCCGCCGCCAGACCGAGCACGAGGGTGCGGCGGGCGGCCAGTCGGGCGGCCTCCCGGTCGCCGGTGCCGAGCGCGGCGCTGACGTAGACCTGCGCGGGGACGGCGAGCGCGTCGAGGGAGAGGGAGAGCAGGTACCAGACCCGGTAGGCGATCTGCTGGCCCGCCAGCGGGACCGGCCCGAGCCGGGCGGCGACGGCGGTAACGGCGAGCGGCACCACCCCGAGCGCGATCGTCCGGACCGACAGCCGGTGGCCGTCGCGGAGCAGTGCGCGGACATCCGCGCCCGTCGGCCGTTGCGGCGGAAGCGCCGAGCGCCAGGACGCGCGCGCGTAGGCGGCGGCCGCCGCGGCCTGCGCGGCGACGGTGCCCCAGGCCGAGCCCGGCCAGACCCACGTGCAGGCCGAACACCAGGAGCGCCTCGAGCGCGACGTTGAGGATGTTCGCGCCGACCGCGATCCGCAGTGGCGTCGAGGTGTCCTGCCGGCCGGTGAGGTGCCCGTTGCCTGCATAAGAGAGGTAGAGGAAAGGCAGCCCGAGCGCGGAGATCCGCGCGTACTCGGCGGCGGCGGTGCCGATGGCGCCGCGGGCGCCGAGCAGCCACGCGGCGTACGGGGCGAGGAGCACCAGCAGCACCGCCGTCACCGCGCCCCAGCCGGCCGCGACCGCGTAGGCGGCGCCGACCGCGCGGGCGGCGCTGCGGGTGGCGCCCTTCGCGGCGTTCCTCGCCACCTCGGTGGTGGTCGCGGTGGACAGGAAGATGGCGACCCAGGCCACCAGCGAGAGCATGCTCGCCGCGATCGCCAGCGCGTCCAGCGGTGACCGGCCCAGATGACCGACGATCGCGGTGTCGGCGAGGTTGTAGAGCGGCTCGGCGGCGATCGACCCGAGGGCGGGGATGGCCAGCTTCGCGATGCGCCGGTCGAGGTCGAGCACGGCCTTAACTATAGATGCAAGTTGATCTTGGGTAGTTCTTAGGAAACTCTCAGAAACGCTACATAACATGAGTGCAATTAAACGGTCACGGTTGTGTATCGGCATGTGGAGGTGCGTGGGTGCGAACGATTGCGGGCCGCTGGTGGAGTGGCGGCCGCAGGCTGAGCGCCGGGCGGCTGACGCGTGTCTTTGCCGCCCTGTCCGCCGTCGGCGTGGTCGTCGCTCTCCTCCTGGTCTTCGCGGGCAGTGTCGGCAGCGCCAACCCGGTCAACGCCGCGGCGTCGACCCAGAGCGGCGCGCCGGTCGCGCAGTCCGCGACGGCATCTCTCACCGGGCAGTCGTTCGACGGGGTGGCGGCGGTGGGCGCGCTGTTCAGCGAGACCAACGGCGTGCTCGGCACGCACTTCTGCACCGCCAGCGTCGTGAACAGCGCGGCCGGGGACCTGGCGTTGACCGCGGCGCACTGCGTGTACCCCCTGACAGGGACGATCGTGTTCGTGCCCGGCTACACGAATGGCCAGACCCCGTACGGCGTCTGGCAGGTCACCAAGGTCTACACCGACAGCGCCTGGGACTCCGCCCAGAACCCGAACGATGACGTGGCGTTCCTCCAACTGGCCGACGCGCCGGGCGGGGTGCCGATCGAGAACGTGACCGGCGCGGAGACCCTCGACACCGGTACCCAAGCGGGCGCGCTCGTCCAGGTCGTCGGCTACCCGGACGGCGCGGACCAGCCGGTCTCGTGCACCGGCGTGGCCAACAGTTTCAGCGCCACCCAGCTGCAATTCGACTGCGCCGGGTACCCCGACGGGACCAGCGGCAGCCCGTTCCTCACCGACGTGAACGCGGCGACCGGCCAGGGCACCGTCATCGGCGTGATCGGCGGCTACCAGCAGGGCGGCGACACCTCGGAGGTGTCGTACGCCGCGTCCTTCGGCAGTGCGGTCGCCACCCTGTACGCGCAGGCACAGGCGGGCGGTTAGTCCGATATGTCCCACCCGAGCCGGATGCGTGCCTGTCCGGTACCGTTAGGTTCTCGTGACCCAGATTCAGCAGTTGCCGGCCCGGTCCGCGCACGTGCGGCTTGAGCAGACGCTGCTCGTCGTGGGCGTGGTCGCCCTCGGCTTCAACCTGCGGACCGCGATCGCCAGCCTGCCGCCGATCTTCCCCGAGCTTGAGTCGACCCTGCACATCTCGACCGCGGCCGTCTCGGTCCTCGCGGCCACCCCGGTCCTCTGCTTCGGCGTCGTCTCGGGCTTCGCCGCCGCGCTGGCCCGGCGGGTCGGCGAGGAGCGGATGCTGTTCGCCGCGATCGTCGCCCTGACGGTGGGGCTCGCGGTCCGCGCCGCCGCCCCGGGCGTGGCGCTCTTTCCAGGCACGATCCTGGCGGGCGCCGGCATCGCGGTCATGAACGTGCTCCTCTCCAGCCTGATCAAGCGGCGCTGGCCGGCCGGGCCGGCTTCCTCATCGGCCTCTACATCACCGCCCTGTCGGCCGGCGCTATCGTCGGCTCGGTGGTGAGCGTGCCGCTCTGGCAGGCCACCGGCGGCTCGGTCCTGATCACCCTCGGGTGGCTGGCCGCTCCCGCGGCGCTGGCGGCGCTGCTCTGGCTCCCGCAGCTGCGTCAGGCGAGCTCCCCCGCCGCCGCGCCGGCTGACCCCGCCGCGTCGGCCGACCCCGCAGCGCCGGCCGCACCGCCGGCCTCCGCTGCGGTCGCCGTGTACAGGCACGCGCTCGCCTGGCAGGTGATGTTCTTCATGGGCCTGCAGTCCCTGATCTACTACGCGACGCTGTCCTGGCTGCCCACGATCCTGCGCGACCGGGGGGAGAGCGCCGCGGGGCCGGCGACCTGCTCGCGCTGATGGGGGTGGGCAACCTGGCGGTCTCGCTCATCGTCCCGGTGGCCGCGCAGCGGATGCGCGCCCAGCACGCGCTCGTGATACCGACCGTGCTCGCCGTGGCGGCAGGCCTGGTGGGCATGGTGTACGCCCCGCTGGGCGGCGCGGTGGCCTGGGCGCTGATCCTCGGGGCGGGGCAGAACGCGGCGCTCGCCCTGGCGATCTTCTTCACCGCGGCTAGGTCGCCCCACCCGGCGGCGGCCGCTTCGCTGTCCGCCTTCGCCCAGTCGGCCGGGTACCTGCTGGCGGCCGCAGGCCCGATTGGCATGGGCTTGCTGCGCTCCGAGACCGGCAGCTGGACCGCGCCGGTCGCGGTGCTGCTGGCGCTCACGGCTATCCTGCTGGTTGCGGGGCTGCTGGCCGCCCGCCCCCGCATGCTGCCTGTCGGCCAGCCGTAGTCGAGGGAGAAACATGGCTCCGGCGCCGGTTGGGTTCGACTTGGACATGACGCTGATCGACTCGCGGGAGGCCATCCTCGGCTCTTTCGCCGGGGTGGCGGCGGAGACCGGGGTGCCGATCGATCCCGCAGAGGTGGACAGCCGGCTCGGCATCAAGCTGGAGGACGAGCTCGCGTACTGGCTCCCGCCCGAGGAGATCGGGCACGCCATGGGGATCTACCGCTCGCACTACCTCAGGCTCGCCGGGCCGCTGACCCGCTCGCTGCCCGGTGCCAGCGAGTCCCTCGCCGCCGTCCGCGCGGCGGGGGCGCGGGCCGTCGTGGTCACCGCCAAGCTCGAGGCGACGGCCCGGTTGAGCCTGGACGCCCTCGGGCTGGTCGCCGACGCGCTCTTCGGCGACGTGCACGGCCCGCAGAAAGCGGTGGTGCTCACCGCCATCGGGGCGGCGATCTACGTCGGCGATACCCCGGCCGACATGGCCGCCGCGGTGCTGGCGGGCGCGCACCCGGTCGGCGTGGCCACCGGATCGTTCAGCGCCGCTGAGCTCCGCGCGGCCGGCGCCGCCGACGTGCTCTCCTCGCTCGAGAGGTTTCCCGCGCTGTATGTAGCGCTAGCCACATAAGACGCTTGCGACACAACATTCGTAGCTTAAAAGATGGCCGCAATGAGTCTTAAGATCCGGTAAGGTTTCCCGGGTGAGTTCGGTTCTGGCACGCCTGGGGGCGGCCACGGCCAGGGATAAAGTCGTTGGGACCCGCGTAATGCTCGTGGGTGTCGTCGCTTTTGTGATCATCCTCGGCGGGTGGCTCGTCTATTCGTTCACGCATCCGGAGTCGACCACCCTCTACCCGGTGGACCTAGGCGTTTACCGCAACGGCGGTCTTATCGTCCGGCACGTGAGCCCGCCCTACAACGGCGAAGAGTACGCGCTGTACAAATGGCCGGCCAATAACCAGGCGCTGAAGTTCACGTATACGCCGTTCGCCGCGCTGTTCTTCGCCGTCGTCTCGTTTGTGCCGTGGTCGGTGCTGCCCCGGATCACCCAGGTGGCGAACCTGATCTTCCTGTTCATCGCGGCCTGGTGCACGATGGGCGCGCTCGGCTACCGTGACCGCCGGGTCCGCCTCGGCGGCGCCCTGCTCGGCTTCGCGGTCGGGCTGCTCACCGAGCCCGTGTACCGCACCATGTACCTCGGTCAGATCAACCTGCTGCTGATGGCGGCGATCATCTGGGACCTGCGCCAGCCGGAAACCCGCCGCTGGAAGGGCGTCGCGACCGGACTCGCCGCCGCGATCAAGCTCACCCCGCTCGTCTTCATCCCTTACCTCATCCTGACCAGGAAGTTCAGGGCGGCCGCGGTGGTGACCAGCACCTTCCTGGCCACGATCGTGCTCGGCTTCGCCCTCATCGGCCACGACTCGAGCGATTATTGGCTGCACGGCCTGTTCATCAATGACGGCAGGACCGGGTTCGTCGGCGCGACCGAGAACCAGTCATTGCGGGCGCTCACCACCCGGCTGTTCGGGTCCATCCACGCCGGCAGCGTGCCCTGGCTGCTCCTGGCCGTGGTGGCGACGGTGGTCGGCCTGTGGGCCGCGGCCGTGCTCGACCGGGCCGGGCACGCGGTGCTCGGCCTGCTGACGGCCGCCCTTGTCGGCCTGCTCGACTCGCCGATCAGCTGGGACCATCACTGGGTCTGGGTGGTGCCGGGCCTGATGGCGGCCGGGCACTACGCAGTGCGGGCCTGGCAGGCGGGCAGGCGCCTTGCCAGCGTCGGCTGCGCGGCCCTGGGGACCGCCCTACTGCTGATCTTCGCCCCCTGGCCTGGCAGCTTGTGGGGCGTCGTGACGACGGGCCCCGGCAATTTCACCAAGGGTCTCATCTGGGCCGGTCCGTACACCAAGGTCACAAAATTCATCAAGGACGGCGACCTGCCCTCATTCAAGGAGTACCACTGGGCGGGGCTGCAGAACCTGTCGGGCAACGCCTACATCCTGACCGGCGTAGCGCTGCTGATCCTGCTGGCGGTCGTCGCCCTGAGGTCCCGCCGCCAGCTCCGCCAGGCCGACCTGGCCGCTACGCTCCAGACTTCGACTGACGCGGTCGGCCGACCCGCTTGACCGGGCGAGCGGCGACCAGCATCTCGCCCACCGACTTCTCCGTCACCAGCGCCGAGAACGCATCGGCGTCCATCGTCACGCGGCGCGGCAGCTCCTCGCCCGGCAGGTAGAGGTCGAGCACCGCGACCCGGAGCGTCTCCTTCTCCAGCGCGAGGGCCTCGTCCGCGAGGGTCTCGATCTCCACCGGCCCGTCGCCGAGGTCTGGGTGCTCGTGGATGACAATGCGCGCGAGTATGTCATCGCGCATGATGAGCTGGCCGCTGAGATCGCTAAACCGAACAGTTTTCTGACCCATGATCCCGACCCCTTCAGGGAAAATGATTTCTGAATGTCACGTGCCTGGATCAACTATGCCGTAAAGCTGTTCGCGTTGTCAAACGCGTGTTCTATGCCTAATCTACCAGCCGAGACTACTCTCGAACCGCTGTCGGCAACGCCCCTTTACAGTGGCTTCTTCATCTGCAGGGCCATGATCTCGTAGCCCAGGCTGTCGTACAGCGACCGCGCCACCTTGTTCTGCCCGTGCACGTTGAGCCCGAGCGACGTCATGCCATGCAATCGAGCCTCGCCCTCGGCGAGGAGCATCGCCTCCCGCCCGTAGCCGCGCCCCCGATAGGCGGACTCCACCTCGATGTTGTAGACCCACGCCATCTGCCGATCGAAATCGGGACCCGGCGCCCCCAGCCAGAGCCAGCCCACCGCCTCGTCCCCCGCCAGGATCCGGAAGACCAGCTGCCCGGGCGTCCCGAACCCGGCGTGGAAGGTCCGCGCGGTGTCGTTCTTGGCCTTCTCCCGCGCGTCCGCCTCGGACATCGCGCCGGAGGCCGCGATGTGCTCCGCGTACCCGGCCATCTGCCGGGGCAGCCACTCGTCCCACTCGGCCCGGGTCATCGGCCGCAGCGTCAGCGTAGATTCGCTCATCCGAACATCTAACTCCATGCCCGCGCCGAGCGCCGAGCCCCGTGCGGGTTGTCGGCGTCCCACCGCGGTGCGGCCTTATTGTTGCCGTGATGAAAGACGGCACCGCCTCCCACACCGCGCGCAGCGTCGCCGCGCACCGGCTCGAGTACGCGCGGGTCGCGGCGGAGTACGGCGACCCGGCGGCCGACGAGTCGCTCACCGCCGACGTGGCGGACGGCCTCCACCGAAGCACAACCGCATGCACGAGTACCTGCGGGCGCGGACGGCCTTCTTCGACCAGGCGGTGGTCGACTCGATCGACTCCGGCGTGCGGCAGGTCGTGATCGGCGGCGCGGGCTACGACGGCCGCGCTCTGCGCTACGCCAAGCCGGGCGTCCGCTGGTTCGAGGTCGATCATCCATCCACCCAGGCGGACAAGCGTCGAGCGCCTCGCCCGGCTGGCCATCGACACCAGGCATATCCGGTTCATCCCGGCCGACTTCACCACCGACCCGATCGCGGAACCGCTGATCGCGGCCGGACTGGACGCGGCCCGCCCCGCCCTGTTCCTGCTCGAAGGCGTCGCCGTCTACCTGGATCCGCCCGTCGTCGAGCGCGTCCTCACCGAATTCCGCGCGGTCGCGGCCGTCGGCGGTTCGCTGGCAGTCAGCTTCTCCGTCGCCAGCTCCACGTCCCAGACGCGCGCGCGGTTCCGGGAGCAGGTGGCCGCCCACAGCGAGCCGGCCCGCTCGGAGTTCAGCCACGACGAGACCCGCGATCTCCTGGCGGCGTCCGGCTGGGAACTCCGCGACGCCTCCGAGCGACAGCGGACCCTCGGGCTCCTGCTCGCCGACGCCACCCGGACGGGCGCAGGAGTTCGATGATCACGAAGACTTTCTCCTGATGTGTGAGACGAATCGAATAGGTGCACAAATTCTTCGCCGAAAAATCTCTTCGTGATCATGGCCTCGTACCGGCCGACGACCAGCGCCGCAAGCTCGACCCGGTGGCGCACATGGTGCGGAAGGTGTGGGGATGGGTAGGACCGGGGTAACAGCAGTAGCAAGGAGGTAACACCATGCATCTTGGCAGGGATACTGGCGGCAGGCTACGTCGAGGACACCGAGCCGGACTCGATCGCGTCCGAGGAACTCGCAGTCGACGCCCCAGCACTCAGCCAGCTAGCCCCCGACCCCCAGCCTCAGCCAGCGGTCATCGCAGGCTGACCTGATAACAGCAAGAAGCCAGCGGCTCTCCCGGAGGTGCCAAGCGGTGGTACGGCTGCTTTCGTGGTCGTCAGGTCCGGGACGCGATGAGCACCCGGACCGTCCGTTCACCGGCTACAAGCTGGCCCACGCGGCGCTGTCTGCGGACGGCACCAAGACTGGGTTCGCCGGGCTGACGATGGGCGCGGACCGGGTGTACGGCGTCATCGCCGAGGCGTCGTGTGTCTGGAACAGTCACCACGCGCCGCCGCGCCGCTGGTGTGGCTGCGGTTTCTACTGCCTGCACGCGCTGACCGACGCGCTCTCGCTCGGCTGCGCGACCGAGAACCGCTCGGCGCTGCTGATCGAGGTGGCCGCGTCCGGCCGGTACATCCGCTACGAGCGCGGCCTGCGCTACAGCAGGCAGCGGGTGCGCGCGATCAAGCAGGCCGGGTGCGCTTGCGGACGCCCGGGTACCGCGCTTGGCCGACGCCGGCAGCGGCCTGGTCGGCTGGCGGCACCTCGCCCCGGTCTGCGACCTCTGCGCCGCCGGCCGCCCGATCATGACCCTGCGCGAGTTCGTCGCCCGTCTCGATGGCCGGGTCCGCATCGACACCGACCAGGAGGGCGTGGCCCAGCCGGGTATTTATAGTGTGCCGCTGCAGGCGACGGGGGAGCCGCCGTACGCGGTTCTCGCCGCCGAGATAGCCCTGCTCCACGCCCGCCTCGACGACCTCCAGGGGCGCCTGGAAGGCTGACCCGGTCGTCGCGGCGCGCAATTGCAGTCACGTTTGCGATACCGCCCGCGTTGGGCTCTACCTCAAGATCAGCCAGCGGGCCTGCCGTCACTTGCCTGCCGTCACTTGGGAGATCGATTTGAGCGAGATCACGTTCACATGACTTCGGAGGACAGCACACACATGATCGTTCTGCCCGGCGGCGGGTACGCGCAGCACGCTGCGCACGAGGCAGAGCCCGTGGCCGGGTGGCTCCGCGAGATAGGCGTGCCGTCGAGTGTGTTCCGCTATCCGCTCGACGTCCGGCACCCGGCGCCGCTGGACGCGCTGCGCGCTGAGATCGGCCGTCGGCGCGCGGCGGGCGCTCAGCGCATCGGTCTCATCGGGTTCTCCGCAGGAGGCCATCTGGCCGGGCTGGCCGCCCTGGCACCAGGCGCCGCACCCGATGAGACGGTGCAGTTCGCCGTGCTCGGATACGCCATCACCTCGATGGAGACCGAGACCTACCGCCCTGCCCGGCTGATCCTCCTCGGCCAGGACGCGAGCCCGCAGCTGCGCCGGTCGACATCGCTGGACGCGCTGGTCACGCCTGCGTCGCCGCCGTTCTTCGTCTGGCACACGGCAGAGGACCCCTACGTCCCCCCCGAGCACACCTACCGCTTCGCCTCGGCGCTCGCGGCCAGCGGTGTTCCCCACGCCGTGCACGTGTTCCCGCACGGCCCGCACAGCCTCGGGCTAGCCCAGGGCGCGGGCGGAGCCGCGATCTGGACCACGCTGGCCGATGCCTGGATCCACGAACAAGAGCAGTCATCAGTCTGATACCGCCTTCGCGGTCGCAGGGCGAGCATGGGGATCGGACATCACCATTCCAGTAGGAAAGGAGCGTGCGACATGGATGCACGTCCCAGCATCGTCCTCGTACACGGCGCGTGGGCTGACGGTTCGTCCTGGAGCGGCGTGATCGAGCGTCTACAGGCGGCCGGCTATCACGTGACGGCGCCGCAGTTCCCGATGACCTCGCTCTCCGCCGACGTCGCCCGGCTGCGGCAGGTACTGGACTTCCAGGACGGCCCGGTCATCATCGCCGGGCACTCCTATGGCGGCCAGATCATGACCGCGCTCGGCACCGACGCGCCGAACGCGGCCGGCCTGGTCTACGTCGCGGCGTTCGGCCTTGACGAGGGAGAGGCGCTCGGGGCGCTGCTGTCCCAGGGACCGCCGACGCCTGCGCTGGAGCACCTGTTCACCGACAAGCAGGGCTTCGGCTGGCTGTCCCAGGACGACTTCGTCCATCATTTCGCGGCAGACGTCGATCCGGCCCGGGCCAGCGTCATGTACGCGGTGCAGCAGGCGCTGGCCGGCTCCGCCTTCACCGACGTGATGGGAGTCCCGGCGTGGAAGTCGCTGCCATCGTGGTACCTGGTCGCCACCAACGACGAGGCGATCCCGCCGGACGCCGAGCGAATGTTCGCTACCAGGATGGGGGCGACCACCGTCGAAGTCGCCTCCAGCCACGTCGCGATGGTCTCCCACCCGGACGAGGTGACTCAGCTCATCATGGCGGCGGCTGAGGCTTGCGCCGGGCCAGCCGCCTGACCGGCCGCCTGTGACTTCGAGTGCCAGGGAGCAGTGGAGCGAGTCGTTCGCTGGGCAGCGTCCTAGCGCACCGCCCGAGGCCGGCGGCGTGCGGATGGAGGGCCTAGGCTGGCTTGCCGGTGTCGATCCAGCGCTGGAATGTCTCGACTTCAGAGGCGGGCCACGCGCCGTCGCAGGGCATTCGCCCGCTCCTCAGGGCGCCGACGATAGCGTCGGCATGACCCGCGACGTCGGCGTAATCGAAGAGATCGAAGGCACGCAGCATCGAGTCCCGGTCCTTGTCCCGGAACAGGGGCCTGATGTCTCGCTCGAAGCTAAGCGCGCCGCCTTTGCCAGGTGTTGCCATGTGTCCGTTTCCTCCGGATCGAGCCCGCCGGTGCGGGACCGTTGAAACTATCGAATGGACATTGTGCCCCCAGGCTGGCTGAGAGTCTGGGATGGACGCGCCGGGGCGGCCGAAACAGGACAACGCTCAGCTGCTGTTGTCAGCGTGGACGATCAGACCGTGCAGCTGATGCCGGCCCGCGACTCCGAGCTTGGGAAAGGACCGGTACAGGTGGGAGGACACTGTCCGAGGAGACAGGAACAGGCGCTGCGCGATCTCGCGGTTGGATAGACCCGCGGCGGCGAGCCTGATGATCTGCCGCTGCTGCGGAGTGAGCTCGCGCAGCCCGGCCGCGCTGGCCAGGTTTTCTGGGACCGCGATCCCGCAGGCGCGCAGTTCGGCCTCCGCCCGACGTTCCCACGGCTTGGCCCGCAGCGCGCGGAATGCCTCAAAGGCCGCGCTCAGGACCGGCTTGGCTTCGTTGATCCGGCGACGCCGGCGCAGCCATTCGCCGAATTCCAGCCGGAGCTGCGCGCTTTCAAATGGCCACTGATGCCCATCCCCGTCGTCGAAAGGGTCAGCCGGGTATGCATCGGGGGTGGACGGGTCGGCGAGGATGCCGTCGGCGCGGGCGAGCGATTGGCGCACGCGGGCCGAGGGATCGGCGAGTCCGGCGCTGATCCGCTTGAGCATCTCGCGTCCCTCAAGGTGACGGCCGGAACGGGCGGCGGCGAGCGCGAGATCTCCGGTCCCGCGATAGGACGCGTGATAGTGGTACGGGCTGCCATCGGAGTCGAACAGGTGGCGCAGGTGGTCGAAGGCCGTGAGCCAGTCGCCGTCGGCAAGCGCGCACAGGCCCAACGCGTGCCGTGCCCGCGCGGTGATCAGTCGGCTGTGCTCAGGGTCGGCGGCGAGCGCGTCCGCGATCAGCGCACGGGCGTGCTCGGTGTTTCCGCGGGCGCCCTCGATCGTGGCGGTGATCAGGGTTCCCGTGCTGGGTGTGATGTCCGTCGCGGGGAAGCCACGCGCCTCGGCGGTCAGCTTCAGGGCCTCGTCCCACCGTCCGGCATCGAGGTAGTGCCCAGCCGAGCGCGGCGAGCGAGCTCGCCGCTGGCAGAGTGGCTCTGGAGAGCGTCACGACCTGTGCTCAGCAGACCGATCGCCTCCGTGGTCCGGTCGAGCAGCCAGGCCGCGGCTCCCGCGTGGCCGCCGGGCGCCGCGTCGCGCAATCGCCGCAGGAGGTCCCTGGCTAGGGCGCTCCGGCCGCAGACGGCCAGCACCCACAGTCGGATTTCGCCCTGGTCTGTCGCCGGGAGCTCGGCAAGCGTGTCTGCGACACCTCGGAGGAGTTCCGGGTCGCCGGCCTGGTACGCGGCGGTCGCGGCCAGCCCGAGCGTGTTCCATGCGGCGGCAGGGTCGCGTGAGGCCGTTTCCCGCGCCAGCGGGAGTAGGATCCCCACGGCGCTGCGGTAGCGGCCGGCCCAAGCCAGAGCCCAGCCGGTGACGTGCAGGCCGCGTGACCGCAGGTCCCGGTCGCTGGTCAGGCCAAGCGCGCGGGCAGCCAGATCTTCCGCCCATTCGGCCTGCCCGGCGGACACCGCGCTTTCCGCGGCCTCGACCAGCCGACTGGCCTGGTCAGCGGGCTCCGGGCTCAGGTCAGCCGCGCGCTCCAGAGCGAGGGCGGCCGTGACGGCTCCGCCCCGTCGTTTCGTATCCAAAGCGGTTGCGGCGAGCAGCGACGCGACGTCTTCATCAGGAAACAGCGCAGCGGCCGCCAAGTGCCAGGCGCGGCGCTCCGGCCGATCTAGGAGCAGGTCGGCCAGCCTCCGGTGCGCCGCCGCGCGGCTAGCGAACGGCGCGGCGTGGTAGACAGCCGACCGGGTGAGTGGATGGCGGAACCGTACCCCCGTGGCGTCCACGGTGACCAGGCCGAGTTCCTCGGCCGGCGCGAGGACCTCCGGATCCAGGCTCGGCGCACGGACATCGCCGTCGGCAACCGCGACCGACAGTAGCGCGTGCCGGGTCTCGGCGGGAAGCGCCCCGAGCTGCTCGGCGAATAGCGCACTGAGTCTGCCGGTCAGCGGCAGCGGCAGTCCGATCCAGCCGCGCCCGCCGGCAGGATCAGCGGTGACCGCGCGCGCCAGCTCGATCAGCGCCAGCGGGTTCCCGGCCGCCTGCGCGAGAACCTGCGCCCGGGCGCAGCCCCGTGGCGGATGCGGCTGGGCCGCGAGGAGTTCGGCTGGCGTCGACCGCGCTCAACGGACGGGGCCGCAGCTCCGGGATGCACCGGTCAAGGCCCGGCGGGGGAGCGTCCCCGCGCGCCGCGAAGATCATGGTGACTGCCCCGGCGTCTAGGCGGCGGGCAGCGAAGGCGAGCACATCCAAGGAGGCGCCGTCCATCCACTGCGCGTCGTCCACGAGCACTACCATGCCGTTTGCGGGTCCGGCTAGCAGCTCAAGCAGCGCTGTGCTGGTCAGGAGCAGGTTGGAGTCGGCCGCTGGGGGAGCTATGCCGATCGCGGCGCGCAGTTGCTCGGCGTGCCGTCCTGGCAGCGTGAGAAGTTCCACCAGGGCCGGGCGCAGCAGCTGCAGCAGCCCGGCGAAGGCGAGCGTGGATTCCCGCTCCTGGCCGACTGCGGACAGTACCCGCAGCCCTCGGGCCTGGGCATAGCCCGCTAGTTCGGCCAGCAGCGCGCTCTTACCGATGCCCGCTTCACCCAGGACGACGAGCGCACCTCCGTCACCGTTGTCGATCAGGGCTCGCAGACGGCTGAGCTCGCCGGACCTGCCGATGAGAGGGGAGTCCGCTATGACCCCTCTCACGCGCTCTGCCGCCTTGGCCGGCGTTGTCTGCGCGGGGGCCCCTGAGCATGCCTGCACCTCCGGCGTCGGTTCGTACGTCGGGTCACTGCGCCTTGTTGATCTGGGCGATCTGGGCACGGGCGAGCGCGACAAGCTCGTCGTTGGTGTTGGCATGGCCATCCAGTCCCCATCCGCCGTCGCGTGCTTCCGTCAGCAGTACCCAGGTGCGCTCGGCCAGCGACTGGTCAGCGGCAGCGGCCGCCACGATGGTGGTGAGCTCGCGCACCAAGGCGAGCTGCTTGGCGCGGTCTAGTGCGCCGGCATTGGTCAGCACCTGGACCCGGACGTAGTTGCCATCGCCGTCGACGTTGGCGAGCGAACCCGCTGGCAGGTCATGGACGAACGCGGCGGTGTTCTGGCGGAACATCGGGATGTCAGGCACCTGCTCCACGGCCATGACGGCGGCGGCGAGGTCCGTGGCCAGTCGGTGCTTATCGGGGAACGTGCCCGCGACGGCGTAGACGTCAATCATCGGCATTGGCTAGCTCCGTTTGCATGGTAGGTATCGCATGGTGATTGGTTGTTGTTTTCTTAGCCGTAGAATCAGCGCCGGTCAGCGACTGAGCAATTCATGGGGTACTGCCACGCCCAGGTGGTAGAGCAGAGCGGCTAGCTTGCCGTCGAGTTCAATGCCGGTCTCGGTTATATCCTGGTCGGCGAAGCTGCGAAATTGATCGCTTGGCTTATCGAAGGTGAAGTATGCGGGGCCGCCTGGGTTCTGCCAGATGACAGTATGCAAAGGAGCGTAGAGCAGGATGGCAGGCTGGCGGCGGAGCATGCGTTCCATGATCGCGGCGTTGCCCATCAAATATGCAACGCCGGAGGCCTGATCACCAGCAAGCCGGACGGTTGGCTCGACATCGTTGGCGAAAAAGATGAAGAAGCCGAGCGGCGAAATAGCTGCCATCAGGTCAAGCATGTCCTGCCATGGAGACTTCTGCTGTACCAGTTCCTTGACTTTCGCAGCGGGAAAGGGCGGCACAGCATGCTCGTATCGCTCCCGGAATCTGGCCAGATTCCGCCCCACCTCGACGGTCAGACGGGTGGCGCGGTAGCTAACAGCGCCGGTTGGCGTGCTGGTCACTTTATCTCCTAGCGCCGACGGGTGCGGAAGAATGCCGGATGGGTGTGCTCAGCCGGGATAACAGGAACGTGGTACGTCTCATCACTGCTACCGAGCCTGGCAGAGGGCTGCGTTCGAGCACATCACTTGTTCGCGTGATTTCTATTCCGCGCTCTCGCTCGTAACGGCTGGCGAGCTGGACACGCGACTTAACGCCCACCTTGGCGAAAATATGGCGAAGGTGTGTATTGACGGTATGTGGTGATACGAACAGGTGATCGGCGATCTCCCGGTTGGTCTTCCCCTGGGCGACGAGCCGGGCTACCTCGAGCTCCGCGCGGGTCAGAGCAGCCCATCCAGTTGAAGGGGCTTGCGGTGGCTGGACTCGTCTGCGTACGCCAAGGCGCCGGAGTCGGCGTCTTACTCGTGCGGCGTCCCACGATGCGCCGATCTCGACGTTTGTCGCCAGGGCCTCGTCAAATGCGGCGATGGCGTCGCTAGTCGCGCCGTCGCCGATGCGCGCGCATCCGAGATCCTCAAGGGCCGAGGCGAAGGCGAGCGGCCGGGACGTGGTCCGGTAGACCGCAGCCGCCGTTTCCAGCTTCTCCGTCTCATGCGCTGCCAGTCCGCGGACGTGCGCGGCTGCCGCGTGAAGCGATGATACAGACGGATTCAGCTGGTGGCAGCGCTCGGTGACGTGGACCACGCTGGCAGCAAGCTCGTCATCGCCGTTCGCCAGAGCGATGCGGACAAGCTCGGGATCGTCGGCCGGGTCGTGCGGGAACAGCCGGAAGATCGACAGTCGCTCGTCGTGGCCTAGCGCACGTAGCCATCGGTGCGCGTCGGCGGGAGATCCGAAGGCCATCGCGTGCCGCGCGAGGAACCAGGCGGCGTGACGGCGGCCCGAGGGCGCAGACGTCTCCAGTATGACCTCGCAGATACGGGCTACTTCGTCCGCCGCCCGCTGGTCCCCAGTGTGGATACGGATCCGGCCGAGGGCAGCCACGTTGGCGGCGTCGATGACGCCGAGGACCCGATCGGCTTCGTCAACGCTGAACCTTCCCTCAAGTGCAGCGGCTGCCTCTGGCAGTCGCCCGGCCTGAAGCTCCTGAAGACCTCGCGAGGTCTCGAAGATGTGCAAGGCCCAGTTCTGCCGGTCCTCAGTGGCGCTGGCGACACCCGCATCGGCAGCGGCACGGGCTTCGCCGAATCGGTCCAGCGCCGCCAGCGGCCAGCACCGAAAATAGTCAGCTAGCCGCTGGCTGACATTGGCCGAGGTGCCTATCCGGTCGCCGGCGTCGAGTCGGCGCAACGCCGACTCGAAATCGAACAGCTGATAATCCAGGCCGGCATGAGCGAGCTGGAAGGCGAACTGTGCCTCGGAACTGTCGCTCGCGCTGACGAGCGCGGACAGTTCGGGTACGGCGCTGCGAGCTTCGTCTGTGTGCCCGGCGACAACAAGGTTGTGCAACAGCAGGGCCCCTAGCCAAGCCCGGAGGTCAGCTGAGAGGTCAGCTACAGCTAGGCCCTGGCGTGCGTTGTCTGCGCGCACATCGGGCGACAGGCTGAACATGCTGGCAATACTCAGCCGGACCTCGGCTCCCTGCGCCGGAGGAAGGGCCTGGCGCAGCACGGTGTCAGCGAACCGCTTGGCCTCCTGCGCAGCGCCTGCTGCGAACAAGGACACGGCCCGGCGCGAGACGAGCGGACCCCGGAGCGGATGGTGCGTGGACGTGAGCCGCAGCGCTTCCTGGGCGAGATCGGCGGCAGCCGCCGGGTCCGTTGCGCCAAGCGTCTCCACGGCGTCAAGCAAGGTTGTTATAGCGATCTCGTCGCCGGGCTCAGCACTGCCAGCCAGCTGTGTCGCAACCTCGACCGGCAGTGCTCCACGACCGAGCAAGACCTCCGCCCCGTGCCGGTCGA
This sequence comes from uncultured Actinomycetota bacterium, assembly GCA_963778435.1. Taxonomy (GTDB): domain Bacteria; phylum Actinomycetota; class Actinomycetes; order Streptosporangiales; family Streptosporangiaceae; genus Trebonia. The sequence goes on along the minus strand of CAVZUX010000029.1, from coordinate 61,137 downwards.
GTGCGCGCCGTACCGCCGTCGGAACGCTGGCCCGAACCGCGTCACGGATCAGGTCATGCCGGAAGGCCAGCCGTTCACCCGACTCCGCAAGAATGTCAGCTTCGGTAAGCTCGCGGATCGGCACAATCAGTTCCGGGACGGACAATCCGCTGGCGTCAGCCAGCTCGATAACCGTAAACCTCCGCCCAAGGGATGCCCCGCAGGTAGCGACCCGTTCGGCCGGGCCGGGCATTCTGCTGAGGCGGCGCCGCATGTCTTCACCGACGCGGGCCGGAAGCCGTTCTTCGACAAGCATCGCCCGCCCGGACTCGACGACGACAAAGTCTTCCTCCACGAGGCCCCGGAGGAAGTCGACAAGCAGAAACGGATTTCCATGAGCCTGTCCGGCCGCTTGCAGCAGACGCGCGTCTGGCTCTGCGTCGAGGACGTCACTCACGACGCCCGCGACCGCGGTTTCGTCCAGCGGTTCCAGCCGCACCACCTCAGCACCGCCGACAGCAAGCTGCGCAAGAGCGCCAAGGATATGGGACGAGCCCCGGCCCGGCCGCGTAGCGAGGAGCCAGACCACCGGAAGGTCCGCCAGCCGCTGGGGCAGCGCTCGCAGCGCGGCTGCTGTGCCGTTGTCGGCCCACTGCAAGTCATCCAGGCAGACAAGAACCGGTCCACCCATGGCCGCCCGCTCGAGCAGCCCCTGAATGTCCTGGAGCAGCCAGAATCGTTGCTCGGGCGTTGCGTGCGTGCTCGGCAGCGCCGAGCGATCCAGCAACGGCGGCTCGCCGTCGAACAGAGCCTCGGTCAGCACGGCAAAGTCCACCACCGCGTCGATCGGGTCTGCGGTACCGCAGCCCGTTCCGAAGCCTAGATGCCTGGCAGTGGCCACAGCCGCGCGCAGCAGAGTTGTCTTCCCGAGGCCAGCCCCGCCCTCGATGATCACGACGGAGCCAGTGCCAGAATCTGCCTCAGAAAGGTGACGGTCCAGCGCAGCCAGTTGCGGGTCACGCCCGCGCAGGTGCGAGTAAGGCAAAGCTGCCATTGCAACCTCTGAGCTTGCTCCAGGCCGTAGGACTGATGGCCTCGGCTTTCGACGCTCGGCCTGGCACGGGGTTCTTCGCCCGCACTCAGTAACCGGGACCGGGTGCGTGGTCGCCGTCCGTCCTGCATGACATGCTGGCTGCTTGCCCCCACAGGAGTAGAGCGATCGCTCTATTGTTCTAGACCATTCGCTCTAGTAAAGTCAACAGGTGGCACGTGACCGTGACTCCCGCGCCGAGCTGGTGCACACTATGGCGCACCTGCTCCGAGACCAGGGCTACGCCGCCACCGGGCGGGCGCAACTCTTGGCGGAAAGCGGCGTGTCCAATGGGTCGCTGTACCACCACTTCCCTGGCGGCATGGAAGAACTCGCCGAGGCCGCAATGGAGGCATCCGGTCAGGCGGTCGCCCGCGCCCTCCGCGAAGCACTGGAGGGAGCGTCCTGCGCAGGAGCCGGGGTCTGCCGGTTCCTCGACATCGCCCAAGAGCCCGCCGCGGGAGAAGAAGACTTTCCAGGGTGCCCGATCGCCCCGGCCGCGCTCGAGTCACCCATCATCAGCCCTCGCCTTCGCGTGGTCGCGGCACGGTGCTTTGACCAATGGGAATCCCTCATAGCGGCTCGCCTCCGGGCCGACGGCTGGCCAGAACACTCGGTGCAGGAGACCGCCTCGGCGGTCCTTGCCCTCATTGAAGGAGCACTACTCCTCGCCCGGGTAACCAGACAACTCAGTCATCTCGACAACGCGAAGCGGGCTGCCATCGCCTTGCTCTCCGCCCCCAACTGGGAAGACCGCTAAAACAGTTCGGGTCCATCCGGCGGCGGAAGGGCCAGCAGAAGCCCCCTAAATCGCTCGACTTATCGGTTTACCAATGACCGCTCCCGTGCTTGACCGTTGCGCGCGCGAGCGGCCAGGCACCCGAGACGCGCACATCGTGAGCTGTGGGTAGGCGTCTTGGATCGTGCCGGCTAGTCCGATTCGCCGTGAAGAATCCCGCGAATACCTTATGGGATGGCTGGTGTCCGACCTGAGGATGAGCCGGGGGCGCCGGATATCGTCCTCAAGACGGAAGCCCGCCGACGTCGGCGGGGCCTAGCCTTAAACTGACCGCTGCCTGCCAGGAGAAGATAGACCTTGGCCAGTCGACTGCGCCGTTCCACAAGGTCGTTCAGATCCTCCGCTAGGTCGGTTTCTCTCCGATGGAGTACGCAAACTGCCGGACTCTGAACGCCTTACCCGGCTGGACGTGCTTAGAGTCTGAACCTCTACAAAGGAGGAAAAATGAACGATGAAATCCTTGTGCGCGGTTTCGTCAGGAAAAATCGGGCGGCGGGCAGTCATGTATTCGTTCATCCGGAAGGAGAATTCGACGTCTATGAAGGAGTCTTCTCGCCGACCGTGTTCAATGACAGCTCCTTCTACGCGGAGGCGCTCCCGGTCCCGGTCGGTGGGTCGGTCCTCGAGGTCGGATGCGGTACCGGATTCATAGCGCTAACAGTCGCGAAGAAAGGCGCAGGCTCGGTCCTAGCCACTGATATTAACCCGTCGGCGGTAGCTAACTGCAAGGCTAATTCCGAGAAGCACAACCTATCGGACATCGTGACCGCCCGCATTAGTGATGTATTTTCGGCGGTGACGGCCGACGAGCGCTTCGACCTGATCTTCTGGAATTGGCCATACCTCGCCGCGCAGCGTAATGAGGACGATCCCCTCGAGTGTTCAGTCTTCGACCCGACGTATGACAGTATCGGCCGGTACTTGCGCGATGCAAGAGCACATCGGTCGCCGCAAGGGAGGGTAATGCTGAGTTTCTCCAGAGCAGCAGGTGATGTGTCCCTCTTGGAGCAGCGGGCCCGGGAGGCGGGCGCGACTTTGTCCACGTTCCGAACGAATGAAGAATTCGGCGGTAACTGGGTCCTCGAAATACTGGAAGCCACCTATGATCGCTTACGCATATCGGCAAGGCTGGCGGTGCTTAAACAGGCCGGCAATAGGTCATGGACCGTGCCGAGTCCCCTATCGTGCCCGCGCGACGCCCGGCCTCGGGGGACCCATGGCTCAGTGACATTGGGACTGGTCCGGTCGAACGGGTCGGTAAAACTGTGCTGGGTGGCGCCGCCGTTGACAATGTAGATCAGTCCAGGCGAGAGGCGGGGATCACGATGTCGGTCGCTGACCGGACCCGCCGATCCCCGTCTCGGCCCGGGTAACCACGTCGGCCACCATCGCGGCGAACTGGTCGGGGACCTGCTCCCAGGCGAAGTGGCCGGCCGGCAGGATCGTCAGCTCGCTGCCGGCTATCCGCTCGGCCAGGTAGCGCCCGTTGGATACTGGCACGAGCGGGTCGCCGTCAGCGGCGAAGACGCGCACCGGCACGCGGATCGCGGGCAGTGCAGCGCGCAGCACTTGAAGCTGGTCGGGGTAACTGCGCACGTACCGCGTCGACTGCGCGAACCTGCCGTTCTCGTAGGCCGACACATAGTCTTCCCAGACCTTCGGCTCCCTGTCGCGGGAGGCCACCGGCTCGACGGTCGCGCCGACGGTGCCACGGATGTCGTAGCTTTCGAACACCTCGGTTCCCGGTGCCGCGATGATGTCGGCGAGCGTGCCCGTGACGTCCAGCGGGTAGGCGGCGCCGCCACCGCCGACCACCAGGCTGCGGACCGCGTCCGGATGCCGCGCCGCCAGGAACAGGGCGGCACTGGCGCCCACATCCGGCGCGACCAGGTGGGGCGCGCCCAGGCTGAGCTCGGTGATGAAGCGGTACAGGAAGTCGGCCATGGCACTGGGGGTGAGCAATTCGGCCCGTCCTTCCGAATGGCCGAAGCCGGGCAAATCGACCGCGACCAGCCGCCCCGTCCGCGCCAGGGCCGGCCAGACGCGCCGGAATGCGAACAGGCTCTCCGGCCACGGGCTCGTGAGCACGATGACCGGGCCCTCCGCGGTTCCGGAGTCGGCGTACCGGATCCGCAGCTCATCGATGCGCACGGTTTGGGTCTGCATGGTCGTGGCGCTCAATTGATGGCGTTCCTCTCAGCCTTTAGCTGGTGATCAGGGGCCGCGTGGTGCCGCGAACACGACCGGCGCGGTGCCCAGTTCCCGTTGGCGGGAACTCAGCCGATCCTCACACCATGCCCTTGCCGGCGGTATCCGCAACTTGACTGCAGTCGTCGGCGCGGCGGGACCAACCACTGGGCAAAGGTGGGTGTCGAGGTTGTTCGAGGGAGTACGGCAGCGTCGGTCAGGTGAACTGCGGCTACCTGGAACCGGGCGCGGTCCTCGCGATGATGCCGTGCGTGGTCATCTACCTCGGCCCGCAGCGCTTCCACAGCCGAGGCCTCATGGCCCGGGTGGTCAAAGGCCGAGAGATAAAACTCAATTCATCCGTAACGGACCGTGGCTCTCACCTCGCGCGTCCCATTGCTCCCTCCCCGATGATGGCCAAACCGCCGCGGCTGAGCAGCCCGGTCACGATCGTGTGCCGTTCGGGTCGTATTTTGCCCCCAACGGCACATGATCATGATTTCAAGCCGGAATCGGGCGGCCAAGGGGTGCCGAGACTGGGGGTGCGGATCAGACGCCGGCGGCGAGCACCGTGATCGCGTGGTCGATGGAGGCCGGCGAGCAGCCCCGGACCCTCATCGTCACCGCGGTATGCGCCCCGGCCGGCCAGGCCGGGGACTGCAGGACCGCGAGCGCCGACAGCGTCCCGTCCGGCCCGGCGTAGCCGACTGCGGTAGTGGTGGCGCCGACCTGGAGCTGGCCCAGTCAGGAACGCCCCGACGACTCGCCGCGGAAGGCGGCCGCCCCGCGCCAGACCGCGAGCATCGTGTCCTGCACGATCTCCTCGGCCAGCACTCGCTCACCGGTCACCAGCAGGACCTGCGCCAGGACCACTCGGCCGTGCTCACGGTAGAACGCCGCCATCGCGTTCTCGTCGCCCTGACCGATCCTGCACAGCAACCAGTCATCGCGGCTGGCAGTGTCGCCGCTGGCGGCGAAAATCGCCGCGCCGACGTCCCGGTCAAGATCGTTCACCTGTCGCCTCCCTGAAAGCTTCGCTCGCAGAGTAAGTAGCAATAGGCAGCGACCCGGTTCGGCTCAGCGCCGGCCCTTCTCACCGGCCGGCCGGCCTGCCGAGCCCGAAGCGTCGGCTGGAGTGCCTACTGGTGCAGGACGCCCAGGATCCCCTCGCCGTACTTGGCCAGCTTCGATTCGCCGACGCCGTTGATCGCGGCGAGTTCGGCCAGCGTCGCGGGCGCGGTGACCGCGATCGCGCGCAGGGTCGCGTCGTGGAAGACCACGTAGGCGGGCACGCCCTGCTCCTTCGCGGTGGCGCCGCGCCAGGCGCGCAGCTGCTCGAAGACCGCTTCCTGCTCGGGAGTCAAGGCCGGGGGCGGCACCCCGGCCGCGGCCTGCTTCGCCGCCCCGGCCGGGGTGCCCGCGGCGACGCGTACCCCGCGCAGACGCGCCGCCTTCGGCGTCGGCGCGTCCTGCCGCAGCGTCACGGCGCGCTGCCCGCGCAGCACCTCACCGCTTGCCTCGGTGATGCCCAGGGTCTGGTACTCGCCCTGCACCGCGAGCAGCCCCTGCGCGAGCAGTTGCCGCACCACGCCACGCCACTGCGCATCGTTCAGCTCGACGCCGATGCCGAACGTCTTCAGCTCGTGGTGCGCGTTCTCCGACACCTTGGCGGTCTTCTTGCCGAGGAGGATGTCGATGATCTGGCCCGCCCCGTAGCGCTGGTCCCGCTCCCGCTCCAGCCGGATGATCGTGGACAGGAGCTTCTGCGCGGGGACGGTCCCGTCCAAGGTCAGCGGGGGAGACAGGCAGGTGTCGCAGTTGCCGCAGGCCGCGGTCCGCTCGGAGAAGTACGCCAGCAGCTGCGTCCGGCGGCAGTCGGTCGCCTCGCACAGGGCGAGCATCGCATCGAGATGCGATGCCATCAACCGCCGGTGCGCGACGTTGCCCTCGGAGGAGTCGATCATCCGTCGCTGCTGCACCACGTCGGCCAGCCCGTAGGCGAGCCACGCCGTGGCCGGCTGGCCGTCTCGCCCGGCGCGGCCCGTCTCCTGGTAGTAGCCCTCGACCGAGCGCGGCATGTCCAGGTGCGCGACGAACCGGACATCCGGCTTGTCGATCCCCATCCCGAACGCGATCGTCGCCACCATGACCAGGCCGTCCTCGCGCAGGAAGCGCGCCTGATGATCGGCCCGCACCCCGCTGTCGAGCCCCGCGTGGTACGGCAGCGCCGGGATCCCGTTCTCGGTGAGGAACGCCGCGATCCGCTCGGTCGAATCCCGCGAGAGGCAGTACACAATCCCCGCGTCTCCCGAGTGCTCGGTGCGCAGGAAGTGCAGCAGCTGCTTTTTCGGCTCATTCTTAGTAACGATCCGGTATTGCACGTTCGGCCGGTCGAAGGACGACACGAAGAGCTTGGCGTCGGCCAGCTTGAGCCTGACCGCGATCTCTTCCCTGGTCGCCTGGGTGGCGGTCGCGGTCAGCGCGATCCGCGGCACTTCCGGCCAGCGCTCGTGCAATACCTGGAGCTCCAGGTAGTCAGGCCGGAAGTCATGACCCCACTGCGACACGCAGTGCGCCTCGTCGATGGCGAACACCGAGACCTTCGCGGCGTCAAGAAGCCGCAGCGTGGCCTCGGTGCGCAGCCGCTCCGGGGCCAGGTACAGCAGGTCGAGCTCGCCCGCCTTGAACTGCTGCTCGACGACGTGCCTGGTCCCCGGGTCCTGGGTCGAGTTGAGGAAGTCGGCGCGGATGCCGAGCTGGCGCAGCGCCTGTACCTGGTCCTGCATGAGCGCGATCAGCGGCGAGATGACCACCCCGGTGCCCGGCCGCACCAGCGCGGGGATCTGGTAGCAGAGCGACTTGCCGCCGCCGGTCGGCATCAGCACCAGCGCGTCACCGCCGCCGACGACGTGGCCGATGATCTCCTCCTGCCGGCCGCGGAAGGAGTCGAAGCCGAACACCCGGTGCAGCACGGTCGCGGCCCGCCTCGCCCCATCCGGCACGCCGGCGACGCCGGGACTCTCAGGCACGGTGGCGGAGGCGCCGGTGTCGGTTGGGTCGATGGCGTCGCTCAGGTCAAAGGGGGAGGACACGCGGCAATCCTACGGGCCGGCGCCGACAGTCGGCTGTGTTATCCCGCCCCCCGCCCCCCGCTCCCCTCGCCGATCAGGGGTTCGGGGCGGCGCGGCGGATGCTGGGCTACAAGACGGCGCGGGAGGGCGGGACGCCGGTCGTGGCGGACCGCTGGTACCCGTCGAGTAAGAGGTGCTCGGGGTGCGGGTCGGTGAAAGCCAAGCTGACCCTGGCCGAGCGGGTCTACCGGTGCGACGCGTGCGGGCTGGCGCTGGACCGGGACGTGAACGCGGCCCGTAATCTGCTATTCCTGGCCGCCAGTGGGGCGGACAGCCTAAACGCCTGCGGAGCGGCGGCAAGACCCGGCCCCACGGCCGGGCGCGCCGCGCTGAAACAGGAACCCGGCACCGCCAACGCGGGTCAGACCGGGACCGCCGCCCACCAGGCGGCTGCGGCATGAACACGCTACAGAGCACTCAACCGCAACGGGGGACTTCCGATAAACTTGTCGGCATTACAGAACCCGCACGGCGCATGCTGCCCGCCGACGCTGTCCCGCTCGTGGTCGGCGTCCTGATTGGCGCGTTGATCGGCGCCGCCACGGCTGTTGTCCAGCCGCATCTGGGCCTGCCGTGGTCGGCCCTGGTGAACTCGGCGAGTCCCTGGCTGCTCGGCGGCTTCGCGGCCGGCGCGCTGGCGGGGCGACGGGGCCCGGCGATGGGGGCGGGCCTGCTCGCCTGCGTCGTCGAGGTCCGCGCCTACTACTCCACGGCCACGGCGATAGCGATGCCCGTGGCCCACAACCTCACCCTCTTCTGGCTGGCCTGCGCGGCGGTCGGCGGGCCGGTGGCAGGCCTGGCCGGCTGGGGGTGGCGGCGAGGGGCCGGCCGGGTCCGGGCGTACGGCGCAGCGTTCCCTGCCGGCACGTTCATCGCCGAGGCGGTCGGGGCGTACGGGCTCCGCCTGCACTACCACCCCGCCGCCGCCCTCTTCCTGCTCATCGGGGTGGCACTGCTCTGCCTGCAGATCAGGCACGCGCCCTGGCAGGACCTGCTGGCCTGGACCGCGGTCTTCGTGGTGGCCGGGGCGCTCGTCTACGGCCCGCTGCTCGACGCCGTCGTCGGCACCACCTCCGGCGGCATCACCTTCGGCCCGTTAGCCCGTTAGCCCGTAAGGCCGTTAGCCCGTAAGGCCGTTAGCCTGTAAGGCCGTTAGGCCGGCTCGTCCAGGCGGACGGCGATGACGCCCAGCAGGATCAGCGCGCCGCCGAGGAACTGGGTGGTGGCCGGCGTCTGGTGCAACAGGATCCAGGCGAACGCGACGGCGAACAGGACCTCGGCCATGGCCACAAACGACCCGAGCTTCGCGCCCAGCCTGCGCGCCGCAGCGATCCCCATCACGTACGCGATCGCCGCGGCCGCCAGGGAGAGGCCGATCAAGGGCACCAGCCAGCTCACCTGGTGGCCGAGCAATGATACGTCGCCGTCGGCGAACCGCAGCGGCACCAGCCCCGTCAGCCCAAGCGCGCCAAGCACCGCGGCCCCAACGATCATTCCGCCCCAGGTCAGCACCACCGGGGGCAGCCCGCCAGAGCCGTCGGCCGACTGGAAGAAGTACATCGCCATCGCCACCGCCGCAGCCAGCGCCCACACCGCGCCGGCGATGCTGACGGAAACCGAACCGGATAGGTCGAGCATCAGCGCCAGGCCGCCGAGTGCGGCGATCATCCCGCCGACGGTGAGCACCCGGGGGCGCTGGCCGTGGCGCAGCCAGAGCCAGCCGACGATGAGCAGGATGCCCATGTACTCAAGCAGGATCGCGATGCCGACGTCCATCCGCGCGATGGCGTTGAAGTAGCAGACCTGGCACGCGTCCACCCCCACCAGGCCGAACAAGATCATCTGCCCGGCCGACCGGCGCAGCAGCGACCAGCGTCCGCGCAGCGTGACCAGCGCCGGGATGGTGAGCGCGAGCGCCGCGATCGCGACCCGTCCGAGCACCGCGCCGGCCGGCGACCAGCCGGCCGCGATCAGCGCCGACCCGAACGTCCCCGACGTGCCAAAGCACATCGCCGACACCAGCCCGATCGCCACCCCGGCGGACCGCCGGGAGAGCCCGGAGCCCAATCCCCCCGACCGCCGCGGAACCGGCACCGATATCGCGGCAGATGCCGCGGACGGCCCGTCCACCGTCCGCATCGTGGTCATGAACGCTCCCCTGTCAGTCACCTGACGCCGTTGTAAGTGGTAAAAATAAGCTACGACCATGACACTATCGAGGGGCGGTGAAAGGAGTCAAATGGCTTTTGCCCATGACACCGAGGTGTCACTCAACGCCACCGCCGCCCTGGTGAACACCGGTCGCGGCGACGTCGAGGAGCTGCCGGACGGCGCCGCCCTAAACCGGTTCGTCACCCGCTGGCAGTGGACAGGCAGCCGCACTAACGACGAGGCCGAGCTCGCGGCGGTGCTGCGGCTACGCGAGCGCCTCGCCCGGCTGTGGAAGATGACGCCGGACGAGGCCGTGGACCTGGTGAACACGCTGCTGCGGGCCGCGAACGCCCTGCCGCAGCTGGTCAAGCACGACGGCTGGGATTACCACATCCACGCGACATCGCCGGACGTTCCGCTGGCTGACCGGATCGCGGTCGACGCGGCGATGGCGGTCGCCGACGTGATCCGGTCCGGCGAGTTCGGCCGCCTCCGGGTCTGCGCCGCCGACGAATGCGACGACGTGGTCATCGACTTGTCTAAGAACCGATCCCGCCGGTTCTGCGGCCTGACGTGCGCCAACCGCGTCAACGTCGCGGCCTACCGTTCACGCCGCACCGCCAGCTGAAACCCGCCGCTAGCCGACCGCCCGCTCGATCGGGGCCTGCTCGACGGGGGCCGCCTCCTGCCGCCTGATCGCCGTGCGCCCGAGGGCGAGCCAGCCCACGAACGCCACCATGAGCGCGACGATCACCCCCAGGTTGGCGTACTCCCAGGTCCCCCCCTTCCCGCCAAGATGGAACGGCCCAAGTAGGTATCCCTGCCAGGACAGCCACGACGCGTAGGTGTTGACGACGAGCCCCCAACCGATGACGGTGCCCGCCACCATCAAGACGACCGGCGCCCACCGCACCGCGCCGTACCGGCCGGAGGAGGTGAACAGCTCCGCGTCCGCGTACGGCCGCCGCCGCAGCAGGATGTCGGCCAGCATCACGCCGCACCACGACGCGATCACCACGCCCAGCGTGATCAGGAACCCCTCAAACGGCCCGATGAAGTTCGACGAGAAGAACACCACGTAGATCGTCCCGACGATCATCAGCACGCCGTCGATCAGCGCCGCCGACCAACGGGGCACGCGCAGCCCCGCGGCGAGCAGGGTCAGTCCCGATGAGTAGATGTCAAGCACTGCGCCGCCGACTAGGCCGAGCACCGCCACCAGGACGAACGGGACCAGATACCACGTCGGCAAGATGGTGGACAGCGCCCCGATCGGGTCGGTATTTATGGCCGATGACAGCGACGCGGACGACCCCGCCAGCAGCACGCCGAAACCCAGCAGGAATAGCGGCGCGATGGACGAGCCGAACGTCGTCCACCACACCACCCCGGCCCCGGAGGACCGGCGGGGCAGGTAACGCGAGTAGTCGGCGCCGTTCTGCACCCAGCCAAGGCCGAAGCCCGTCGCGACCAGGACGATCGCGCCAAGGAAGGCCTGGGGAGAGCCCGAATGCAGCGAGGAGACGGCTGCCCAGTGGATCTTGGGGATGACCAGGATGAAGTACACCACCGTGAGCACGCCGGTGATGACGGTGATGATCGTCTGCAGACGCATGATCGTGTCGAAGCCGAGCGCCGCGCTGCCCACGATCAGCACCGTGATGACCAGGAACGCGATCACCTTGGTGACGTCGCCGGAACTCCAGCCGAGCCGGTGGAACACGGTCGCGGTGGCCAGCGTGGCCAGCACCGTCAGCACGATCTCCCAGCCGACGTTGAGGATCCACGAGACCATCGTCGGCAGCTTGTTCCCCTGCACGCCGAACGCCGCGCGCGACAGCACGAGCGTGGGCGCCGACCCGCGCTTGCCCGCGACCGCGATGCAACCGACCAGCAGGAACGAGACGACGATCCCGAGCAGCCCGGCGACGCACGCCTGCCAGAAGGAGATGCCGAACCCAAGCACGTAGGCCCCGTAAGCGAGCCCAAGCACCGAGATGTTGGCCGCGAACCACGGCCAGAACAGGTCCCGCGGCGTTCCCTTCCGCTCGCCCTCGCTGATGACGTTGATCCCGTTGGCCTCGTAACCAAGCGGCCGGTCCTGCGTCGCGGTGCTCACCGGTTCCTCTCCCTGCTGGTAAGAGCTTTAACCTGGGAACATACAGCCAAGCTGAGTAAACCGCGCATTACGGGTGTCTCATCCCGCTGCCGTAACGAGCAACAATGACAACAAAGAGCCAACAGGAGGCGGAACGCACCGTGCGGCCACAGGACCGCGCCAAGGGCGCGCTGTACGGCCTGGGGATCGGCGACGCGCTCGGCATGCCGACGCAGATGCTCTCCCGCCGGCAGATCGTCGAGCGCTGGGGTCCGTTGCTGACCGGTTTCGAAGCCGCTCCCCACGATCACCCCATCGCCGCTGGCATGCCCGCGGGCGCGGTCACCGACGACACCGAGCAGGCGGCGCTGCTCGGCTGGCTGCTGGTCGAAGGCAAGGGCCGCGTCGCACCGGGCGAGGTGGCGGCCGCCCTGCTCGGCTGGGAGGGCGAGATGGCGGCGCGCGGGTCGCTCGACCTGCTCGGCCCCTCGACCAAGCGCGCCCTCGATGCCGTGGCCAACGGCACGCCCCCGGCGGAAGCGGGCAAGCACGGCGACACCAACGGCGCCGCGATGCGCATTACCCCCGTTGGCATCGTGGCTGCCGCGGACAACCTGCCGGCCCTGGTCGACCGGGTAGAGCAGGCGAGCATCGCGACCCACAACACGTCCGTCGCGCTGGCGGGCGCCGCCGCCGTGGCCGCGGCGGTCAGCGCGGGCATCGACGGCGCGGATATCGGGGCGGCGACGGAGACGGCCATCGCGGCCGCCGAACGGGGCGCGCAGCGCGGGCACTGGGCGGCGGGCGCGGACGTCGCTGCCCGCATCCGCTGGGCGGCGGACCTGGTGGCCGACGCGGGACCGCAGCGGGCGGCCGAGGTCATCTACATGCTCGTCGGCACCAGCCTGGCCACCCAGGAGTCCGTGCCGGCCGCCTTCGCCGTGCTCAGCGCGGTGCCCGGCGACCCCTGGCAGGCCTGCCTGCTCGCCGCGTCCCTGGGCGGCGACTGCGACACGATCGCCGCGATGGCCGGGGCGATCGGCGGCGCTTGCCACGGCCTGGCCGCCTTCCCGACCCGCGCGATCGAGACCGTGGACGGGAACGGGCTAAGGATCGCCGCGCTGGCCGAGGCGCTCTTCGCGCTGCGCCGCCCGCGATGACCCTGACCATCTCGACGGCGGCCCGGCCCCGTCGGCTCGTCTTCGCGGGCGAGGCGCTCGTCGACGTGCTCATGCGCGTGCCCGGCCTGCCCCCGCGCGGCGGCGACATCCTGGCAACCTCGTCACAGGTCGCGGTCGGCGGCGGGTTCAACGTCATGGCCGCCGCCGCCAGGCAGGGACTGCCGGTGCTGTACGCGGGCGGTCACGGCACCGGCCCCTGGGGCGAGCTGGTCCGCGCCGCTCTCGCCGCCGAGGGTATCGGGCTGCTCCGCCCGCCCGAGGAGTCCCGCGACACCGGTTTCGATGTCGCGCTGGTCGAGCCCGACGCCGAGCGGACGTTCGTCACCAGCCTTGGCGCCGAGTCGATAGGCGCGCCGGGAAGCTGGGACGCGGTCCCGGTCGGCCCCGGCGATGCCGTTTACGTCTCCGGCTACGGCCTAGTCCCGCCCGGCCCGGGTGCCGTGCTTGGCGCCTGGGCGGCGGCACTCCCGCCGGGCGCGCTGCTTTTCGTGGACCCGGGCCCGCTCGCCGCGCAGATCCCCGACGCGGTGCTCGACCCCGTGCTGGCCCGCTGTGACTGGCTGAGCTGCAACGCCCGCGAGGCCGCCCTACTTGGCGGCGCTGCCGCCCCCGAGGGGGCGGCCCGCCGCCTGCTCGCCCGCACCGCCCGCGCCAGCGTCATCGTCCGCGTCGGCCCGGCCGGCTGTTTTCTCGCAATCCGCCCCCTCGCCCGCGCCGCCCGCTCTCCCGTCCTTGCAGCCCGGCATCCCTCCCTGGCAGGCCGCCCTCCCTCCGTAGCACTGCGCTCGGGCGCCGAGGGAGTGCCGCCCGCACCCGTGCCTATCCCCGCGCCAGCGGTGACCGCGGTGGACACCACCGGGGCGGGCGACGCGCATTCCGGCGTGTTCCTCGCGGCCTTGGCCGACGGGCTGTCCCCGGCGGACGCCGCCCGCCGCGCCAACGCCGCGGCCGCGCTCGCGGTCACCCGACCGGGTCCCGCCACCTGCCCGACTCGCGCCGAGCTAGACGCCTGGCTCGCCCGGCCATAGCATCCGCAATGTCCTCAATACGGCCATTCACCCTTCCCTGCCCTTTCATCGGCGCGGGGCGCCGCCCCTGGAGCCAATGCTGCTCTGCTAGGCCAATCCGGCTGCCATCCGGCTGGCCATTTGGCTTCGCGCCCGCGTCAGTCCCTGTCCCCCTATGCCGCCCGATTCTGAGCTGAAACCATTATCGTGTGCCCTTTAGGGCATTTTACGACCTAAAGGGCACACGATAATGGTTATCGCCTAATATGTCTAAAGTCGAGGTTCAGGCACAAGAGGGCAAATGCCGCAAATGCCGCACTTATCGAGGCCAGGCGTCGTGGCGTGCCTGCGGCACCAAACAGAATGCGGCACCAAAGAATGCGGCACCAAAGAATGCGGCACCAAAGAATGCGACGCCAGGCGACAAGAGCAGCCTCAGCTACGCGGCTGCCGGGCGGCCAGCCGGACCTCCACGTTGAACTGGTCCTGCTCCAATTACGACGGGCGCGCCACGGCGCGCCAGTCGGCCTCCGCCTCGCCAAGCGCCGTCGACGGCGGGGCGAGCGTGAACGGCCAGATCTCCTCGGAGATAGCACGCCAATCGGCGGTGGCGGACATCTGGCCGAGGATGGCGAAGAGCCCCAGGTTAATCCGCTGCAAGACCACGTAGGAGCGGGGGATCTTGGCGTAGGCCGCGAGCGGGCTCTTGAAGTCCACGTACCGACGGGCCACCGCCGAGGCGTACTCGCTGGTCATGGTCTTCCGCCCAGGGACGGCGACGGTCTCGTAGAACAGCGACATGTGCTCCACCACCTGGTCGGTGGGGATCGGCGCGCCCGGCGTGAGGAAGCCGGCGCCCTCCATGGCGCGGCGGAACTTCTCGGGGTCCCGCTCGACGACCAGCGCCTGGATCATCTGCACGAGCGGATCGAGCTCGTCGGCGGTGAAGTTCTTGACCAGCCCGAAGTCGAGGAAGGTGACCCGCCCGCCCAGCTCGAACAGGTAGTTGCCCGGGTGCGGATCGCCGTTGAAGGCGTGCAGCCCGTACAGCGACCGGAAGGTAAACCGGTAGATCGTCTCGGCCGCCAGGTCTTTCTCCTCCTGAGACCAGCCGAGCATCTCGGCGAACCGCGCCCCGGTGGCGAGCTCGCTGGTGATCACCCGGGTGGTGCTGAGCTCGTCGATGATCCGCGGGACGGTGATCGTGGGGTGGCCGTCGAAGTAGGCGGCGAACCGCCGCTGGCTGTCCGCTTCGCGCAGGTAGTCGAGCTCCTCGCCGATCCGCTCCCGCAGCTCCTCGATCAGCTCGGTTACGTCCTGGCTGGGGGCGGCCATCCGTAGCAGTGAGCGGAGCAGCCCCACGTTGCCGAGGTCGGCGGCGATCGTCTCGGCGATCCCCGGGTACTGCACCTTGACCGCGACCGCCCGCCCATCCCGGGTGATCGCGCGGTGCACCTGCCCGATCGAGGCGGCGGCGATCGGCAGCGGGTCCCACTCGCCGAAAACCTCCTCAGGCGCCGCCCCGAGCTCGGCGCGGATAACGCCCGCGGCGAGCTCCGGCGACATCGGCGGCACGCTGTCCTGCAGCCGGCCGAGTACCCGGCGGGCGGCCGGCGTGAGCCCGTCGTCCACGTAGCTGGCGAGCTGCCCGAGCTTCATCAGCACGCCCTTCATCGTGCCGAGGGTGTCGGCGACGTCCTGGGCGGTGCGCAGCGCCAGGTCGTCGCGGAGCTGCTGGCGCTGCTCCCCGGCCGCCGCGAAGAGCCGGGGCGCGTTCGCCGCGTACCTGGCGCCGCCCCGTGCGGCAAGCCGCATCGCGGTCAGCCCCCGGCTGACCCGCAGGCGCGGCTCGCTCACTGGCCGCTCGCGCGCATCCGCAGGGTCAGCCGCTGCCGGGCCTCGAGCACGCCGGGCTCGCCCAGGTAGAGCGCGTCGAGGATGCCGAGCACCTGCCTGACCTCGGTGCGGTCAGGCGTTACCGTGTCCGCGCGGCCGTACAGGTCCTTTGCCCAGTCCGGCAGCGACGCGACCGACGCGGCGGCGAGCACCTGCCAGAGGTCGGTGAGCTCCGGCTCGATGGCCGGCATCTCCGTCAGGTAGGCCGCGGTGTCGGCGGCGGCCGGACTGCGGGTCAATTCGGGCCGCACCGCGGTGAAGTAGGCGTCGAGCTCGGCCGCCGACGCGGGCGCCCGGCCTGGCGGCACCCCGACGAGCTCGGCCGCGGCGGTCATCTCGGCCACGTACCGGTCGGCGTCGGAGTCGCGCAGCGACGCGCCGTACAGCCGGGCGGCGGTCAGCCCCGAATCGACCTGCGCCGCGTGCACCCAGATCAGCAGGTCGGGGTCACCCGCCGCGTAGGGCCGCCCGGTCACCGGGTCGGTGCCGTGGACCCACTCGTGGATCTTCCGCACCCGGTCCGCCGCGGTGCGGGCGGTGGCCCGGTCCCCGTAGGTGGTCGTCAGCACGTAAGCAGCGGTGGAGGCGAACCGGCCGGCCGGATCGTCGCGCCACTGGCTGTGCTGGTCGACGCCGGCCATGGCCAGTGGGTGCAGCGCCTGCAGCAGCAGCGATCTGAGCCCGGAGACGGGCGCGGACAGGTCGGCGTGCAGCCGCCAGGTGACGCTGCCCGGGCCGAAGAAGCCGTCGTCGGCCGGATCGACGGGGACGCTGGCGGCGAACGCCGAGGCGCCACGCGAGAACAACCCACTGCCGGGGAAGATCTCAGCCGTCATAAATACAACGCTACCTTGGGGTCAGCCTCGTCTCATACGGGTTGCCCGGTCGACGCCTCGGGCCCGGCGGCGTGGTCGCGCCGCGCGGGGCCCCCGGAGGAGGGCCCCCGGAGGAAGGGCCCCCGGAGGAAGGGCCCCCGGAGGAAGGGCCCCCGGAGGAGGGGCGTGCGGAGCAGGCGGCATCGGGTAGTCCGGGTAGGCCGGCTGCCCTGGCGGCTGCTGCGGCGGACCGGGTTCATCACGGATGGCGGGAAACGCCATGGTGTACCCAGGCCGGGGCGGCTGCACGGGCGGCTGGTTGGCCGCCATCCGGTGCGGCACCCGGGCCTGCACCGGGCGCGGCAGGCCGAGCACCAGCGCGCCGCCCTCAGCGTGCAGCCGCGCCTGCCGGCGCAGCGACCAGTGGAGCTTGAACCGCTGCGGTGACAGGTTGTAGTAGGTGCCGTTGCCATACCTGATCCGGATCTCCCGTACCCCTGGCCGCAACTCCGCGAGCCGCGCCCCGATCGGGACGCCGAGCATCGTCGGGGTCAGCGCGGTGTGCGCGCTCCCCGCGATCACCAGCGTGCGCGAGCCGGGCACCTGGGCGTTGAGGATGCGCTCGGCCATCGCGGCCTCACGCCGGGACCAGCCCACCTCGTTCACCCCGTCGAACAGCGTCAGCGCCTGCAGTCGCTCGGCCAGGAACCGCTCGCGGAGCAGCGCGAAGTGCCCGACGGTGATCCGGCCGTCGCCGCCCCACAGCTGCGGGTGGTCCGGGACCCGGCCGTCGGCGAAGAAACCGCTCACCGGCCCGGCGAGCGCGGCTGGCCACTCAAGGGCGAGTCCCGTCATGTCCAGGGCCACCATCAGCTCGCGAACGATCAGCGGGTTCTGCCGCACCCCGTGGACCTCGCCCAAGAGGAGCAGCCCGGATTGGTCGAGCGACTGGCGAGCCGCCGCGAGCGCGGCCGGATCGATAGTGAGGTGGTAGGAAGTGATGTCAAACTCGTTGACAGCCCGCTGAAACGCCTCTAGTGAGGCAACTCCCGGCATAACCGTCATAGTAGATCCTGCGCCCGTGCCGGTCAGCTAATCGCTTGCGCTATCCTGCCGACGGCACCCAGCGGATCGCGAACGAGGCGACCTCGTAGTGGAGCGCGCGGACCGTCGCGGCGATGAAATTGTCGCGGATGATGGTGGTGGCCTCCTTCTCCGCCGCGGCGATCAGCGGCCCGGTGACGCTCGGCAGCGTCGTCGCCTGGTCGTACGCCTCGGTCTGGGCCTGCGCGTACAGCGCCGCCTGGGCGAACTGCGGCTGGATGATCTCGCCGCAGCCGAGACCGGGGTAGGTCCAGCTGTGGTTGGTCGCGATCGGCTGGGACAGGGTGTTGTCAATCGACACGTCATGCACCGACCGGGGCAACTGCGGCAGTGGCAGCGCCATGGTGATGGCGAGCTGGCCGGGCGCGCTCCCGGCGGGCTTGCTCAGCACGCGCAGCTGATAGTGGCCGGCGGACGCCTTCCACCAGGCGGCGCCCGGGTTCAGGTCGACCGTGGCGGACGCGCGGCCGATCGCGTGGAATGTCGCGGAGTACCAGCACGGCAGGAAGCCGATGTTCTTGGTCACCTTGCGGGTGAAGGTGAAGTCGAAGTTCGCTGTGCCGAGCGCGGGCTTGTCGATTCCCTCGATCTTCTGCAGCACGATCGGCCCGACCAGCGTGTTCGTCGTGGTCGAGGACCACGGCCAGCCGAAGGTGACATGCGGCAGGTTGACGTTGGCCGAGAACAGGTGCAGCCCGGCCGACAGCACCGCGAGCAGCGCCCACGCGACGATGCGGCGGAAGAAGACCAGAACAATGACGATCAGGACGGTCCACCGAACCCAGCGCGGGACGAAACGGAACCACCGTCGCCGCAGGCGCTGTGGTCCTGGGGTCCCGGGCTGTCCGACCACCACGATCGTCGGATGGAACGGACCGTTGGTTCCCTCTCCAACGCCGCGTTGCTCGATCACCTGGCCGTGCGCGAACTGCCCGTCTGCCATCCGCACGGTCACTTGCTGAGGCGGGGGAGCGGGCTGGCGGTCGGACTGATACTGCCGCAGCGACCGGCGAAGGAAGCGGAACACGGGTGTTTACCTGCGCTTTCTGTCGGTTAAGACGGTGGCCGGGTAGTCAAGGCTGAGCACGACGGGAACCGCGCCGAACGGCTCGCGGAACTTCGCGCCCGGCCGGTCGGGCGCCGCCGGGTCGTCGATGACCGGCCAGTGCATCTTCAGGTGCTGGGCGGTGAGCCCCGCCACCGCGTAGGGGAACTCCATTGCCGAGACCCGGTGCCTGCGCAGCAGCGCGCCCCAGCGGAACGCTGCGAACGCGTCGGCGAGGGCCCGCACCGACAGCGGCCGCCGCGCGGTCAGGTCGATCCCGTACACCGCCGCGGCCAGCTCGATCAGGTCGCTGGCGCACTGCGCGAGCGCGGCGGACTTGGTTGGGTAGCTGGTCCCGTCGGAATTCAGCGCGCCGATCTTCTCCCCGCGCACGGGGGAGTAGCGCGGGTGCGCCTTGCACTGCATCCAGTCGCAGGCGGCCAGCAGCTTCCAGCTGATGTCCATCTGCGCGGCCACGTCCCGGTACAGGTGCTCGCCGTGCGCGAGCGGCCCCTTCGCCGTGGCGAAGTAAGCGGTGGTCATGGCGTGCGGGAGCTGCGGCTGGTAGCGGGTCGCGGTCGTCGCAGTCGTCGGGGTCGTCCGGGCCGCCGCCGGCTGCCGCTGGAAGTTGGCCGCGGCGGTGGCGGCGAGACCGGGAATGCTCGCCCCGCCCCGCGCCGGGTTCGCCGACGTCGCGCCTACCCGCGCCCCCGCTCCTGCCGTCGCAGGAGCGGGCGTCGGGGCGGGCGTCGGGGCGAGCGCGGGCGTCGCCAGGCCCGGGATCTGCGCCACGCCCGCGCCCGAGGGATGGCCGGCCGCTGCGTGGCTGAAGGGTGCTGAGTGGTTGATTGCTGCGTGGTTGACCGGTGCTGAGTGGTTGACCGGTGCTGAGTGGTTGACGGGTGCTGAGTGGCTGACGGGTGCAGCGCCCGACGCCGCGGGGACGGTCGCCTGCGACGCGGTGGCCGGGCTGTCGAAGCGGTACAGGTTGTACAGCTTCATGATCGCGATGATGGTCGCGCCGTAATCCGGGTCGGTGGCGTAGACGCCGGTCAGGTCGTTGGCGAACGCGTCAGGGACTGCGCGGTCCGCCATCGCCCGCTGGTAGTAGCCGCTGGTGGCGAGCAGCTCCGCGTGGTCCGCGACGGATTCGGCGACGTTGTGATAGGCGCGGAACGGCGCCTGTATGTTCACCCACTGGCCGTTGTAGAACTCCGAGGTCGGCAGGTCGACGCTGCCCGCAGGCCCGACCCCCTTGATGCCGAAGAGGTTGTGGTACTCGGCGGCGAGCTGGCTGTTCCCCCAGGCGGACTCGTCGATCGCCTGCGCGATGGTCACCGCCGCGGGCACCCCCCACCGCTGCTGCGCCGCCTCCGCCCCCGGCGCGACCAGGCTGATGAACGCCTGCTGGGCCCGCGTCGCCGGCGTCGCCTGCGCGGGCGCGGCGTACTGCCGGTATTGCGCTGGCTTGTCGGCAGGCTTCGCGGCGGACGCGGCAGGCTTCGCGGCGGACGCGGCAGGCGTCGCAGCGGACGCGGTCGGCTTCGCGGCGGACGCGGTCGGCGCCACGGTCCGCGTGGCAGCCGGAGAGGCAGCGGAGGCAGGGGGCCTGGCCGCCGCGGGGGCCTTGGACGCCTGGGGCGCCGCGGCGGTCGCGGCCGGGCTCGCTCCGGGGATGACACTGGCGCCCGCCACGTCGCTGACCGCAGGCGCGGCACCAGGGATCGTCGCCGCGGGTCCGTCCGTCCGGCCGGCGCTAGCGCCGGCGGCGGCGCCTGCGGTCGTCGGAGCGAGCACCGGTGTGACGAGGCCGGGGACAACCGCCTGATGGGTGCCGCCCGCGTCGGCGGCCGTCGCACCCGCGGCGGTCGCACCCGCGACGCCCGCGCCCGCGACGCCCGCGCCCGCGGCGGTCGCACCCGCGACGCCCGCGCCCGCGCCCGCGGCCGCCGTGAGGTTCCCGTTGTCGATGAAACCCTGGACCCCGGCTGCGGCGAGGGAGCCGGTGACGGAATGGGCGTTGACCGAGAGGTTCGGCGCGGAGTCCGCACCGATGGAATCGAGCACCCCGTCGGAATAGCTGGTCACGATCTCGACGTGGTTCTCGAAAAGCACCCAGTCGCCCGGCTGCGGCTGATAGCCATGGCCGAGCGGCTGCCACCGGCCGTGCGCCTGCGCGTCCGTCACCATGGAGGTGATGTCGGGCGAGGCCGCGTTCGGGTCGACCCGGACGTCGGCCCACGCGGGCAGCGGCCACGGGTAGCTCGTGCCGCCGCTGACCCAGCTCTGCTGGCCCACCGCCTGCGCGGCGAGTTCCAGGGTGAGGCTGGCGAACGCGGCGCAGGACGGTCCGTGGTCCGCGCCGTTCAGGCTGGTGTTATCCCAGATAAGCGCCTCCAGCTGCGCGGGAGTGCGAGTCGCCGCCAGTTGCAGGTAGTACTTGGCGACGTTGACGATCGCCGACCGAAGCAGCGCATTACCAGTGGCGGTGTCGGCGCTGTCGCCGCCGACGGCCCTGGCGTTCATGGCAGTGCCGGGGCGGCCGGCCTGTTCGAGTGCCAGCAGGTGCAGAGGCACGCTGGTCGGCGATGTCATCGTCGCGGCCGCCCCGGGGACGAAGTTGAATCCGGTGATCATGCCGCCGGTGGTCACGGTCACCAGCGCCGTTGCCTGCTGCCACCATGGCTTCCTGACGGGATGCACGGTTCTTCTTCCCCCCTCCGGCGGTTACAGTCCTGAATTTTCGTGCGTTAGAGCCCAAAGCTGGGCAGGCTGGCCAGGATCGCCTGGACCTGCGGGCTGCCCGGGTTGTCGGCGTTGGAGAACAGCACCCCGGCCTGCGCGGCCATCTGCGACGGGGTACCGCCCATCCACTGCTGGAAGACGTCGCTCACCAGCGCCGCCTGTCCGGCCGGGGTGCTGACCGGCTGCGCGCACCGAGGCGGGTACCCCGACCTGGTGACGAGCAGGGCGGAGCCGGTGTAGCGCTGGCAGTTTGCCGCCGTGCTCTCGAGCCCGTTCTCGACGAGCGGGGCGCCGCTCGAACTGGTGAGGGTCGCGCCGCTGATGATGTCGTTGATGGCCCGCGCCGCGACCTGGAGGCTGTCGATCGGGTTGGCCGGGTTGTAGGGCTGGTGCAGGTTGAGCGAGAAGGCGATGTCACCGCCCTGGGCGGGCTGGATCGGCTCGAGGCCCTTGCGTGCGGTGGCCTGATCCACGAAGCCCGGGTTGTTGCCGCTGGTCAGCAGCGCGAAGACCCAGAGGATCTGCTGGCTGGACTTGGCGCAGGCGTAGTTGAGCTGACTGGGCTCGGCCGCCACGTTCGGGTTATCGCAGGCCTGCGTGATCTCCGTCTTTACCTGGGCCACGCTGGCCGGCCAACTCGCGCCGCCGCCGGGCAGCGCGACCACCAGCGCGATGATCCCGGCGCCCACGATCGCCGCCGCGATCCCGATCGCCCGCAGGTGGGCGCGCACCCATCGCGTCCAGGAGCGCCCGGCCGGCGGCCGACCGTGGTTGATGAGCGCCTCGGTCCGCCCGCCCGGTCCGCGCGGGCCGGTGCTTGCCGGTCCGGTGCCTGCCGGACCCGCGCCGAGAGCGCCAGCAGGGATGGCCGTGTTTTCCAGCATGGTGAGCTGATCGGTATCATTATAGCTTATATATTCGAATTCGTTCGTCATGGTCACCCCTTGCTGGGTTTTCACGGTCGGAAGGCGGGCCCTGTCTAGCCGGAGACGTCGCGGTGCTTGCGTCCGCGCGGCGCGGCCGGGTGCCGTGTCGCGGGGAAGTGCGCCGCGCCTCCCCGGCCGCTCATCGTCGCGCGGGACTTTCTCATAACCGGTATTAGAACACAGGTGCGACCCATATGGAAACTACTTGCGGACGTTAGTTGTCATCGTTATGCAGCGTTCGAATTAACGTACTAAAGATGCGGATGTTGTCCGTGTGATTAATGTGAAACAGGAGGCTGGACGCCGTCTCCGGACGACGGGAAACCGGTTCGCGCGCGCCGGGCGCGCGTGGCAGCATGGTCGCGTGCTGAACGGGCTGCTCACCGGGTATCAGGCGGTCGGCGAGACCGAGGCCGCGGACGTCGAGCGGATGCGGGGCCTCGCCGCGGCGGCGCGGGACCCATGGTCGCGGTCGGAACTGCCGCTGCACTTCACCGCTTCCGCGCTCGTGGTCCACCCGGCTAGCCGCCGTGTCCTGCTCCGCTGGCATGTGAAGCACGACCGCTGGCTGCAGGTCGGCGGGCACGGCGACCCGGGGGAGACCGACCCGCTGCAGATCGCGCTGCGCGAGGCGCGCGAGGAGACCGGCCTGGCCGACCTGGTGCCCTGGCCAGACGAGACCCTGCGGCACGCGGTCGTCTGCTACGTGCGCTCGTCAGCGACCGAACCCGAGCACGAGCACGCCGATCTCCGCTATTTCCTCGCGACCGAGCACCCGGACGCGATCGCTCCGGAGAACGCGCAGTCCCCGCTGCGCTGGCTCACCATCCCCGAAGCCCTCGACCTCGTAGGTGCCAACAACCTCCGCGAAACCCTGGACCGCGCCGAATGCCTCCTCGAGGCCGAGTCCCAATAACAGCCCCGCGCCCCCCAAGCCTCCTCGTGTGGTCGTGGTCCCGGTGACCACATTGCGCGTCGGACCTGGTCAGGATCATTTGAATGTTCCCGCAGCCTGGCTGGCGTTCGAGCCCGGCGTGACGTTAGCGCGCCAAATGCTTAAATCATTTGATAACAAAATGTGATTTGCCAGATCAAGCGTCGTAATAAGATTGATCTACGCTCCTGCGTAGTTCGCGTCTGCGCGACGCCCTGCCCGCCCGGGTAGGCCGTAGGCGCGAAAGCACCTCAGCCAAGGAGCGCAATGGAAGTTCCGAGAAGGACGTCGGCGCACGTCGCGCGCGTTGGTGTGGCCGGTGCGGCAGCACTGCTCGCAGTCGGAATCGCCGCCTGCACCAGCAGCAGCGGAAGCAGCACCAGTGCCCCAAGCTCCAGCCCGAGCTCCAGCGCTACCTCCACCTCCACCTCCACCGCCGCGCTGCCCGGCTCGTTCGGCAGCGTCCCGGCCGAGGCCACTGGCACCCAGCACGCAGGCACCATCACCGTGGCCGCGCCGCCGAACTCGGCGCCGACGTGGATCCTGCCGCTTGTCACCGGCGCCGCGAACTCCGTCTTCACCGTGCCCGAGTTCGACTACCAGATGTACCGGCCGCTGTACTGGCTGACCGACGGCACGGCGCCGAAGGAAGATCCGTCCATGTCGCTCGCGAACGACCCGGTGTGGTCCAACGGCGACAAGACGGTCACGCTCACGCTGAAGTCCAACTACAAGTGGTCAGACGGTCAGCCGGTCACCTCCCAGGACGTGCTCTTCTGGTATTACCAGCTGAAGGCCGCGCTCAAGGAGTCCCCGGCCAACTGGGCGTACTACACCCCGGGCCTGGGCGTTCCCGACGAGATAAGCAGCATCACCGCGCCGAACGCGTCCACGATCACGATGCACCTCACCAAGGCAGTGAACCCCACCTGGTTCTGGCAGGACGGGCTTGGCGCCATCCAGCCGATGCCCGCGCAAACCTTTGACATCGACGCGGCCGGCGGCAAGCCGATCACGGACTGGGCCACCAACCCCGCCGACGCGACGAAGATCTACAACTACCTGAGCGGCGCATCCAAGTCGGTGTCGACCTACGCGACCAACTCGCTCTGGCAGACCGTCGACGGCCCGTTCAAGCTGTCCGCCTTCAACGCGACCAGCGGTGCCTTCACCCTGGCGCCGAACCCGGCCTACGGCGGCCCGCACGCCACGACCGAGTCAACCGTGCAGTTCGTGCCCTTCACCTCCGACGCGGCCGAGTTCAACGCGGTCAAGGCGGGCACCGTCGACGTCGGCTACTTGCCGCTGACCGACGTTCCGCAAAGCAGCACCATCACCTCCGCGTACAACGAGTTCGGGTACGGGGACTGGGGCTGGTCGTACGTGACCTATAACTTCAAGGACACGACGGACAACTTCAACAACATCATCGACAAGCTCTACGTCAGGCAGGCGCTCGCCCACCTGGAGGACGAGCCCGGCTACGTCAAGGCGTTCTTCTACGGGGCAGGCGCCCAGGGCTTCGGCCCCGTCCCCGCGACCCCGGTGAGCCCCTGGGCGCCGTCGAACGCGGCCACCGACCCCTACCCGTTCAGCACGGCCGACGCGGCGGCCATCCTCAAGGCCAACGGCTGGACCGTCGTGCCGAACGGGACGGACACCTGCGCCAAGCCCGGCACCGGCGCCGGCGAGTGCGGCGCGGGGATCCCGGCAGGCCAGAAGCTGGAATGGAACGTCATCTGGAACACCAGCCCGACGGTCATCGGCGAGCAGGTGCAGGACTGGGCCTCCCAGGCGAAGACGGTCGGCGTCACCATGAACCTGTCGTCGAGCAACTTCAACTACATGATCACCAACTACAACGACCCCTCGTCGCCCAAGACGATCAACAAGTGGGCCATGGAGGACTTCGGCGGGTTCACCGACTCCACCTACCCGACCACGTTCGGGGTGTTCAACTCAACCGGGTCAAGCAACCTCGGCGGGTACGACGACCCCCAGGCGGACAAGCTCATCACCGCCTCGATTTCGAGTTCCAACCCGGCCGCGGTGACCGCTGAGGCGCAGTACCTCACCACGCAGCAGCCCAGCTTGTTCCAGCCGAACCCGGACGGCGGGTTCGGGACGGCCTCGATCGTGGCCTGGTCGAAGTCGGTCTCCGGCACGCCGCAGTCGTTCGAGGGGCTGACCCAGGACACCTGGAACCCCGAGTACTGGTTCTTTACCAAGTAGTCGCGCGCGGGTCCGGCGCCGGCCGCAGCGCCGGCGCCGGACCCGCGCACCGACCCCGCCCACGAAGGGGCGTCACGAGTGATCGGCTATATCCTCCGTCGGATCGGGACCTCGATCGTCGTCCTGATCGGCGTTTCTATCTTCATCTTCGGGCTGCTGCACGCGATCTACCCCTCGCCCGCGATCGACGTGCTCGGTGACCGGGCCAATTCAGCGCTGGTCGCGGCGTGGAACAAGCAGAACGGGTTCGACGACCCCTGGCTCGTGCAGTACCTGCGTTACATGGGCAACCTGCTGCGCGGGAACCTCGGCTACTCCTACAAGCTGAACCAGGGCGTCAGCGCCGCTGCTCGGCGAGGTGTGGGCGCGCAGCGCCTGGCTATCTGGCGTGTCGCTTGTGCTGTCGGTGGTGATAGCCATACCGCTCGGCGTGTACCAGGCGGTCCGCCGCAACACCATCGGCGACTACGCAGCCACGGGTCTTGCCTTCACCGTGTACGCCATGCCGGTCTTCTTCCTCGGCTTGATCCTGATCGAGGTGTTCGCCCTCGACCTGCACTGGTTCAACTTCGAGGGAAGCCAGTCCACCTCGCTGCCGTCGATCATCGTCGACTGGCGCGCCATGACGCTGCCGGTCGTGACGCTGACCCTGCTTACCATCGCCTCGTTCTCCCGGTACATGCGCTCGACGTCGATGGACGTGCTGGCGCAGGACTACATCAAGGTCGCCCGGGCCAAGGGGCTGCCGGAGCGGCTGGTGCTGACGAGGCACCTGCTGCGTAATGCCTGCCTGCCGATGGTCACCCTGATCGGCCTTTCCATCCCCGCACTGCTAGCAGGGAACCTCATCACCGAGACGCTGTTCAACTACCGCGGGCTTGGCTTGCTGTTCTACACCGCGCTCGGGAACGTGGACTACAACGTCCTTCTCGCCTACACCCTGCTCGGCGCGGCGCTCACCATCATCGGCAACCTTGTCGCTGACATCGCGCTGACCGTTGCGGACCCGCGAATCCGGCTCGCCTGAGCGGCCCGGGTGACTATCGAGAGGAGGGCTGGCAATGTCGCAGATGGGTGTCGGCTCGCTCCCGCCGCTTGACGTGACCCGCGCCCCTGAAGGCGGCGCGATCGGTCCCGTCCAGAGCGGCTGGCGGCTAGCGGCGCGCGAGTTCGCGCAGAACCGGCTGGCGGTGACGGGCGCGGCCATCCTGCTGTTCTTCGTGCTGTTCAGCTTCGTCGGCCCGGTGTTCTACCACGGCAACTACCTCACGTCCAACCTGATTGACACGAACATGCCGCCCGGTGCCGGGTTCCCGCTCGGCACGAGCAATCAGGGATACGACGAGCTGGCCCTGCTGATGAAGGGCGGCCAGGCAGCACTCGAGGTCGGGTTCTTCTCCGCCGCGGTCGCCATCATCATCGGCGCGCTCTACGGCGCGATCTCCGGGCTGGCAGGTGGGTTCCTTGACTCGCTGCTGATGCGGATCGTCGACGTCTTCCTGTCGATCCCGTTCCTGTTCATCGTGCTGATCGTCGCCGTCAGGTACGGCGCGTCCGTGCTGTCGCTCTCGCTGCTCATCGGCGGCGTTCAGCTGGCTGGTGCCGGCGCGGCTCGTCCGCGGCGAGGTGCTCGCGCTGCGGGTCACGGGACTTCGTGTCCGCCGCCCGGGTGGCTGGCGCCGGCCGGGCGCGGCTGATCGGACGCCATCTGCTGCCCAACGCGCTCGGCGTGGTCATCGTCAACGTCACCTTCCAGGTGGCGGACGCGATCCTGGCGATCGCCGCGCTCGGCTTCCTCGGCTTCGGGCTGCAATGGCCGAACCAAGACTGGGGCGACCTGCTGTCGAACGGCGTCACCTACCTCCAAGACGGTTACTGGTGGCAGGTCTACCCGGTCGGCGCCTGCATCGTCCTCGTCGTGATGGCGTGCAACCTGATCGGCGACGCAGCTCCGCGACTCCGCTCGACGTCCGGCTCAGGAGCCGGTAGACGTCGGACCGCTCAATGGGGAAGAGGTAACCATCGGTATGGCACCCGTCCTTGAGATCGAGGACCTGTCCACCCACATCAAGCTCACCAGGTCCGTGGTCCAGGCCGTCGGCAACGTGAGCATGCGCGTCGATGCGGGCGAGACGCTCGGCATTGTGGGCGAGTCGGGCTGCGGCAAGTCCATGACCGGCCTGTCCGTCATGGGCCTGCTGCCGCCGGGCGGCTCGCATCGTGGGCGGCTCGATCAAGCTGGGCGGCCGCGAGCTGGTCGGGCTCAGGCCAGAGGAGATGCGCAGGCTCCGCGGCAACGAGATCGCGATGATCTTCCAGGACCCGCTCACCTCGCTCGACCCGACGAAGACCATCGGCTACCAGGTAGCCGAGCCGGTGCGGCTGCACCGCGGCGCGTCCAAGGCGCAGGCGCTCGAGCGGGCGGTCGAGGTGCTCGCGCTGGTCGGCCTGCCGAGGCCGAAGGAGCGGCTGGACGACTTCCCGCACCAGCTGTCGGGCGGCCTGCGCCAGCGCGTCATGATCGCGATGGCGCTGGCCTGCGAGCCGCAGCTGCTCATCGCCGACGAGCCGACGACCGCGCTCGACGTGACCATCCAGGCCCAGATCCTCGACCTGCTGGCCGACCTGAAGGACCGGCTTGGCATGGCGATGATGCTGATCACCCACGATATGGGCGTCATCGCCGGCCACGCGGACCGGGTGAACGTGATGTACGCGGGCCGGGTGGTGGAGACCGCGGACGTCCGCGCAGCTGTTCAGCCAGATGCGCCACCCGTACACCCAGGCGCTGCTCGCGTCGATTCCCCGGCTCAGCCAGGACAGCGGCAAGGCGCTGCACGCCATCCCCGGCCTGCCGCCCGACCTGGCCGACCCGCCCAAGGGCTGCCGGTTCGCGCCGCGGTGTCATGCGCGCGACCGACAAGTGCCGCACCGACGAGCCGCCGCTGGCCGGGGAGACCACGGCGCACCTGTTCTCGTGCTGGCACCCGGTGGACGGGCCGCTGGCCCTCCAGCCGGTCGAGGCGATCGAGGCGGGCGGGATCGACGCGCCCGTCGCCGAGCCGGCTGCGCCGCCGTCGGCCGAACGTCTGCGGACGCTCCGAGCCCGCGGAGTCCGCCGTGCGCGCCCGACGAAGCGCCGAGACCGCCGACGGAGCCCACTGCTCGTGCTGCGCAACCTGGTGAAGGAGTTCCCCGTCCGGTCGGGCGCGATCCTGCAGCGCAAGGTCGGCGCCGTCCACGCGGTCTCCGGCGTCTCGTTCGAAGTCCCCGCCGGCACCACGTTCGGCCTGGTCGGCGAGTCCGGCTGCGGCAAGACGACGATCGGCACGGATGATCGTGGCGCCTGGAGCGAGCCGGACGCGGGGACGATCGCGCTCGGCGACCTGGACGTGACCAGGCTGCGCGGGGCCGACTGCGACGCAAGCGCCGCGACCTGCAGCTGATGTTCCAGGACCCGCACGCCTCGCTCGACCCGAGGATGCGGGTGGGCGCGATCATCGGCGAGCCGCTGGCGATCCAGCACCTCGGCAGCAGGCGCCAGCAGCGCGACCGGGTCTTCGAACTGCTCGGCGAGGTCGGCCTGCCGCGCAACGCCGTCGAGCGCTACCCGCACGAGTTCTCCGGCGGCCAGCGGCAGCGCATCGGCCTGGCCCGGGCGCTGACGCTGAACCCGCGGCTGATCGTCGCCGACGAACCGGTCAGCGCGCTCGACGTCTCGATCAGGGCGCAGGTGCTCAACCTGATGAAGCGGCTGCAGCAGACGCACGGCCTGACCTACGTGGTGATCTCGCACGACCTTGCGGTGGTCAAGTACATGGCCGACCGCATCGGCGTCATGTACCTGGGCAAGCTGGTCGAGCTCGGATCCGCCGACGACATCTACCAGCGCGCCGCCCACCCCTACACGGCCGGCCTGATCGCCGCCATCCCGGTGCCCGACCCGAGCGTGGAGCGGGCCAAGAACGGCGCGGCCATCAGGGGCGAGCTGCCGAGCCCGGTGAACCCGCCGTCCGGGTGCCGGTTCCGCACCAGGTGCCCGCTGCGCGCAGGAGCAGTGCGAGGTAGAGGAGCCCCTGCTCCGGTCGTTCGGCCCCGGGCACCTGGCCGCCTGCCACTTCCCGCTGCAGAACCCGGCCTCTTCTCCCGCGGACTCGAAGTTGGGACACTCCACCCACGCGGCGTAACCTACCGTCAGCGGCGCTCGTCGCGCCCAGGCCGGCCCAGGAGGCACGCGCTCGACGAGATGCATGACACTTCAACAATCTTGCCGGAATGCATGACACTTCAACAATTTCTCGGGTAGGCTAAGCGGGTAACGCGCTTCAGCGTCGCAGTTGCACACACACATTCCTGGAGGCTCAATGAGCTCGACTGCTGTGGAGATCCCCGGCTACGTCGCCGGCACGTGGGCGATTGACCCGGTTCACTCCGAGGTCTCGTTTACCGTCAGGCACATGATGGTAAGCAAGGTCCGCGGTCGCTTCGACACGTTCGAGGGCACCATCGTCACCGGTGCGGACCCGCTGTCTTCGACTGTCACCGCCAAGGTTGACCTCTCTTCGATCAACACCGGCCAGGAGCAGCGGGACGCGCACATCCGCTCCGCCGACTTCTTCGAGGTGGAGAAGCACCCGCACATGACCTTCGCCTCCACCGGCGTCCGCGCCGAGGGCGACCGCTTCCTGCTCGACGGCGACCTCACCCTCAAGGGCGTGACCAAGTCGGTCACCTTCAAGCTTGAGGTCAACGGCTTCGGCCCGGACGCCTACGGCGGCACCCGCGTCGGCTTCTCCGCGACCACGGAGATCAACCGGAATGACTTCGGCGTCAGCTTCAACGGCCCGATCCCCGGCGTCCCCGGCGGCGTGGCCGTGTCCGAGAAGGCCACCATCAACCTCGAGATCGAGGGCGTCCTGCAGGCCTAAGGCCGGCAGCTCACTCGCCAGCGGAGCGCGGCGCGGCCCTGCGGGTCGTGCCGCGCTCGCTGTGTTTCCCCCGCTCGCCGCCGGTCGCTTGAACCCCCTGTCTCTCCCTCGTCGCGAGGCCAAAACCGCCGCGCTGCTCAGTCCGATGACAGGGGCGCGCCCTTTGGCTCGCGGGTGGGTTCCCCGGCCGTTCACAGGGGTGGGCTCGTTGGGAGTTGTATGGAACGGAAGGTGTCTCCGCCCCACTGCCCCACGAGTCCCTAGTGCTGCGGGTGCTTGGTCAGGTAGTCGATGTAGAGGGGTCGGAGCGCTTCCGCTTCCGCGCCGTCGCCCGAGCTGATCACGTCGGCCAGCAGCGCGGAGGCCTTCACGACGTCCTCCTCGGACTCGCCCTCGTAGCCCTCGAGCGACTCCGCCGCCGGTATCGCCCGGAGCAGCTCCCAGAGGAATTCCACGTCGGCGTGGGTCAGTGCCCGATGCACGGCCATGTCGTGCAGCTCGCGGGAGGAAAGTGCCTCAAGTTCGGTCTCGGTAGCCACGATCTCGACCCTACTACGCCCTGGCCCTGGTCCCCCGTCCCCGCCATCCTCCCCCTCCCTCCGTACCTCTCCTTCCGTACCTCACCTTCCGTCCCGTGCCCTCAGTCCCCCTGCCCTCCGTTCCCGGGCCCTATCGGCGGACCGAGCGGAGCGCCGAGGTGACCATGGGCAGCTCGAACTCGCCCGCCCGAGGTCTCCGGCCGGGACGCGAGGTAGTCGCGGATCTGGCCGAGCAGCGGGTCACGCTCGGCCGGGTCCATGACCAGCACCGGGAGTGGGTGCCGAGCGTGGCAAGCAGCGAGTCGGCCGTGCGCGGCTGCGCGTTCGGGAACTCGGCGCGCTCGGCCGGGATGAACAGATCGGCGCCGAACTGGTCGGGGCGAAGCCGGCCGCCTCCGCGCGCCGCGACGACAGCACCGGCGACCCCGCCTCCTTGGCCACGTCCCGCAGCCCCGCGACCCACTCGACCCGGTCGTCGTCGCTGTTCCACAGCGCGCCGAGCACGCCGCCCGGGAGGAGCACCCGGGCGATCTCCGGCACCGCGCGCGACATGTCGAACCAGTGCATCGACTGCCCGCACAGCACCGCGTCCACCGACCCGTCGGCCAGCGGGATCGCCTCCGCCGGGCCGTGCAGCGCCCGCGCCGACGGGCACCTGCCGCCGCAGCTCGGCCAGCATCGCCTCGTCCGGCTCCACCGCGGTAACGTCCGCGCCCAGCGCCGGCCAGCACCGCCGTCAGCTTCCCGGTGCCCGCGCCGAGGTCAAGCACCCGCAGCCCGGCCACGCCGCGCCCGGTCGGCGCCACGCACCAGCGCACCGCGTCCGCCGGATAGTCCGGCCGATGCTCGGCATACGCCGCCGCGACCGCTCCAAACGAAGACCGCCGCCGGGCCCATTCATCGGTATCCATAATGTCCACTTAACCACACCCGTCCCCGCCGTCGACAGGTGATGCTGCCTGACGCTTAAGTTCAGACATAAGATGGAAATCTCCTCACCTATTTAGGCGCGATTCCATCCAACCGGCCGACTGCGGTAACCAGCCGTTCGGGTCATAGCCTCGTCATATTCCGTCGCGTCGGCCTCACGTTGTCACAACCATTTCTGTGATCGCTGCGTCTTTACTCCGTAGGGGGATATCGACCGGGGGGTTGCCCCTCGGCGAGCCCGCTCTACCGAGAAGGAGCGAGACATTGAGGAAGCCATTCCGCCGCATCGCCGCGGCCGCCGCCGCCGCGCTTGCGCTGGGCACCGGGTCCGCCATCTGGGCGTCCACGTCCGCGTCAGCCGCGCCGACGACGCCCACCGTCAAGCCCGCCTCCTGCCGGTCTGCACCGCGGGCGACCTCGCGGTCTGGGTAAACTACGGCGCCGCGTCGGGCGCGGCTGGCACCTGGTATTACCCGCTCGAGTTCACCAACACCAGCAATCACACCTGCCGCACATGGGGCTGGCCAGGCGTCTCCGCCACCAACGCCAACGGGCACCAGCTCGGCGACGCGGCCCGGCGGCTGACCCTCTACACCCCCACTGGGTGAACATCGGAGCCGGCGCGACCGCGCACGCGCTGTTGTCCTACGGCGCCGCCGAGGTGTCGACCTCCGGCTGCAAGCCCACCAACGCGCAGCCTGATCAAGGTCTACGCGCCGAACCAGCACACCGCCGACTACGGATTCTTCTCCCTCCCCGTCTGCACGGTCGGGGGCGGCCACGTCTATCTGCGCGTCGCCGTCATTCAGCCAGGGGCCAACATCTAACAGCCAGCGGTACATGGCCGCCCGGCGTCGCGTCCTGTACGCCGGGCGGCCTGGCAATTCGATTATCCGTCTGGTGAATTTCGCGGCTTGGTCGTTACGATGCCCCAGGGCGCAAGTCCCATCACCCGCTCTAGGAGGACACATGTTCAAGAGCATCCGCCGGACTATTATCGCCACCGCTCACCGCGCTATCCCTCGGCATCGGCGGGGCGGTCTGGGCGACGTCCGCGGCCTCGGCCGCCCCCGACGCTACCCCCGGCTTGCTCGACCGCCAACCTGTCGGTCTGGGTGAACATCAGCCAGGGCAGCGCCGCCGCGGGAACCGTCTCCTAGCCGCTCGACTTCACCAACACCGGCAGCCACGCCTGCACCCTGTACGGGTACCCGGGCGTCTCCGCCACCAACGCCAACGGCGGCCAGCTCGGCCGCGCGGCCGAGCGCAACCCGCTGTACAAGGCCAAGACGGTGACCATCCCGGCCGGCGGTACCGCGCACGCGTTACCTCTTCTGGGTCGAGGTGCGGAACTTCACCGCCGTCGGGCTGCAAGCTCGACCACCGCCAGCCTGCTCAAGGTCTACCCGCCGAACCGCACGTCCGCCGCGCTCGGGTTCTTCAGCCTGCAGGGCTGCCGGTCCACCAAGCCGCTGTACACAGTACCTGTACGTGAGCACCGTCCAGCCCGGGGTCGGTCACATGCTCTAGGCAGTAAGCTGCCGGCGTGCTCGACACCCGCACCCCGAGCGTCGCCCGCGCCTACGATTACCTGCTCGGCGGCGGAGCTAGCTTCGCCGCCGACCGGGCCCTTGCCGGGCGCCTGGCCGCGCTCTACCCGCAGCTGGCAGGAACTCTGCTCTCGTCCCGAACGCACGTGGCCGACGCCGTCGCCCGCATCGCCCGCCAGGGCGTGGACCAGTACCTGGACGTCGGCGCGGGCCTGCCGACCAGGCCGTCGACCCACGCGACCGCGCGGGCGCTCGTGCCCGCCGCCCGCGTCGTCTACATCGACAGGGACCCGGTGGTCGTCGCCCACGGCACCGCCCTGGTCCCGCCGGGCGTCCGCTACCAAGTCGGCGACCTGACCGAGCCCGAGGCCCTGCTCGCCGCCCTTACTCTGTCATCGACTTCTCCCGGCCGGTCTGCCTGGTGCTCGGCGCTCGTGTCCAGGCGCTCGAGCCTGGCACCGCCCGGGCCGTCGTCGGCGTCCTGGTCAAGGCGCTGCCGCCGGGCAGCTACCTGGTGGCGACCGTCGGCGCGGGCGATGGCGGGGCGGCTGCCCGACTCGGTCTGGCCGGCCGGCGCCACCGAGGCCGACCTGGCTTCCTTCTTCGGCGGCCTCGACCTGCTGCCGCCGGGCATCACCGGCCACGGCGAAGTGCTTTGCGGCACCGGCGTAAAGCCGCGACCGGCCGACGGCGGGCCGCCGAATCCGGTCGCGGCAACGGAGATCGCGTGGATGAGATTGCCGCCGGCGTCTTCGTCGCGACGGCGGACCTGTACACCACGACGACCACGGTCGTGGTCGGCGCCGACGGCGGGTGCCTGCTCATCGACCCGGCGGTGACCGTCGCCGACCTGGCCGGCGCTCGCGGGCTGGCTGTCGGAGCGCGGCCTGCGCCCGGTGGCGGGATGGTCCACCCACCCGCACTGGGATCACCTGCTCTGGTCGGCCGCGTTCGGCGACGTGCCCCAGGTACGCGACGCCGCGCGCGGTCGCGGTCGCCGCCAGGGAGCTGCCCGGGCTCGTCAGCGGCGTGGGGGAGGAGGCGCCCCGGCCACGACCTGACGCTGTTCGCCCGGGTCGAGCCGCTGCTCGGCCGCGAGATCGACTGGGCCGGGCCGCGCGCGGTCGTGCTACGCGCACGACGCGCACGCGCCCGGTCACGGCGCCGTGCTGCTGCCCGAGGCCGGCGTGCTGATCGCCGGCGACATGTGCTCCGACATCGAGATCCCGCTGCTCGACCTGGAGTCGCGCCGACCCGTTCGGCGGCTACCGGCAGGGCCTGGAACTGCTGGCGGGCGCCCCCGGCGTGCGGCTGGTCGTGCCCGGCCACGGCCACGTCGGCGATCACGCCGAGTTCCGCCGCCGGGTCGCCGCCGACCTCGGCTACCTGGACGCGACCGAGGCCGGCGCGGACGCCGCCGACCCGACGCCTCACCGCAGGACTGGCTGCGGGCCGAGCACGCCCGCC
Source organism: uncultured Actinomycetota bacterium (assembly GCA_963778435.1). GTDB lineage: Bacteria > Actinomycetota > Actinomycetes > Streptosporangiales > Streptosporangiaceae > Trebonia. The sequence continues at coordinate 26,403 of CAVZUX010000029.1, read as the reverse complement.
ACCAACTGCTATCCGCGCTCGCCTGCCTGGCGCGTAGCCCGCTCCGCTTTCCGCCGCTCGCTACTTCTCGAGCACGAAGAGCGGGATCAGGCGATCCGTCTTCTGCTGGTACTCCGCGTACGGCGGGTAGGCCGCGACGGCCCGTTCCCACCAAGCCTGCGCGCTCCTCGCCGGTCACCTCGCGGGCGGTCATCTCCCACTTGTCCCCGCCGTCCTGGAGCACGACCTCCGGGTTCGCGCGGAGGTTGTAGACCCAGACCGGGTTCTCGGGCGCGCCGCCCTTGGACCCGACGGCCGCGTAGCTGCCCTCGTGCTCCACCCGCATCAGCGGGGTCTTGCGCACCGCGCCGGTCTTCGCGCCCCGGTTGGTGACGATCACCACCGCCAGCCCCGTGTCGAGCAGCGTCGTGCCCACTGCGCCGCCGGAACCCTCGTATTCTTCTACCTGATCCCGAACCCAAGCAGAAGGGCTCGGTACGTACTCACCGTCAATGGCCATGCTCACATCCAACACCGGCCGGGCGCGCGGTCTTCCCCGGCCCCGCCACCACGGGCCGGACGCGTTCAGCCCTGTGGCCCGCCGGGTCACAGAGGTGAGCCGGCGGGCCACAGGGCGACAACGTTCACTCCCCGGCTTACCCCTTCGCCTTCGCGCCCTTCTTGGACTGGCGCTCTTGTTCGCCTTCGGCTTCGCCGCGGACGCGCTTGACGCCTTCACCTCGGCGCTGCCCGATGCCTGCGGCGCTGTGCCGGCCATCTCGGCTGCTGCCTTCGGCGCGCTGCTCGCGGCCGCCTTCGTGACACCGTTCACCGACGTGCTGTTCTCGGCGCGGCTCGGCGTCCGCGAGGCGGCACCCCGCGTCGTCGTCCTGGCGCTCGCCGGGGCGGAGCTCCCGTTGGCGTTAGCGGACAGCCCCTTCGCGGCGTCGTTCAGAGAGGCGACGGCGCTCTCCAGGGCCTTGGTCGCGCTGGTGATCGCGGCGAGCGCGGTGGTGAGAGCCTTGGCCGATGTTCCGGCCTTGCTCGTGGCGGTGTTCAGACGCGTTGCGGCCGAGGTCACCTTGGTCGCCGCGGCGGAGACCGTGCGCGGCGTCGTCGCGCCCCGCTGGCTCGCCGTCGTCCTGCCTGTGGTTGACCGCGCCGTCGTCCGCGTGCTCCTGGTCACGGTCGCGGGCTTGGCCGCCGCCGTGCGAGTCGCCGGCTTGCTCGCCGCGTCTGTCGTGCCCGGCACGGTGGCCGTGGTCTTCGTGGGCACTGATCTCCCCTTCGATATGGATCAGTTACGGGGGCGTCATTCCACGGAGAGTAACCTCTTACACCTAACGACCAGGAAAAACAACGGCGCTGTGGAAGATTTTCGTGACCTTAGGTCACTTCTCGCCGGGCGGCACGAGTTCGGCGACGATCCGCAGCGCCTCCTGCGGCGACGCGCCCTGCCCCACCGCGACGCCCATTAGGTAGCTGGTGAGCGGCACCGCGAGCCGGACCACGTTGTGTGCGATATCCCCGGTCAGCGCGAGCATCCCGTCGCGCACGGACTCCGGCAGCACCTCGTCCACCGGCACCCCGAGTCCGGCCGCTACCTCGTCAAGCCAAGCCTCAACGTCAGCCATGCGGGCACTTTACTCCACGATCTCGTTACTCCACGATCTCGACGAGGAACGAACGCCGGCGGCGTGCTTCCCGTCAGGCCGACGCCCGCGCGACCGCCATCGGCCGCATTGCATCAGCGCTAGCCCTATCAAGCCAGCCGAGCTCGCGACAATGTACTTCTTGTATGTCCGGAGCAGCACCTGCACGCGCCCGGCAATGCCTCTGCTCGGGATCAGATTCATCATCAGGTCCCATCGTCAGGTCCCATCGATGATGAAGAACAAGCCCCATCGATGATGAAAAACAGGTCGATGACGTCGGGATTTGATGTCCGCCTTGCGGTCGGGTATCTCTGCTTGTGCCTCGGATGGCTGGCCTCCAACACGGCTCAGCCAACTCGAATACCGACATTCGCGAAATGCTCACTGTCGGGACGGGGAGATTCGAACTCCCGATCCCCGGCCCCCAGCCAGGTGCCCTAAGCCAAACTAGGCCACGTCCCGATGCCAACCAGTAAACCCGGCCAGCGATCCTTACCTTAGCGCATCCTGGACACGGCTGCGAAACGTCAACGTGAGTCGGCGTAAGTCGCCGAGCCGCTGATGACCGGACGGCGCGTCGGGAGGAAGCGGTCTCCGCCCCCGGCTAGCATCACTCCGATGGGCAACACCCGGCCACTCCCGCAGCCCGAGATCACGCGAGGCAAGCGACAGCGCAAGCCTTCGCGCCCGAAAAGCCGCGCGCGCCGCTACCTCAAGCGAGCCGGCATCACGATCGCCGCGGGAATCACGATCGCCGCGGTCGGCGTCGGCGTCCTTTGGATCGCCACCCCCTCGGCGGGCGACGCGACCCAGTTGGCCAAGGCCCAGGCGCAGCAGCACGGCATCGCCTACCCCGGCCCGTCGGTGCCGGCCAACTTCTCCAAGCCCCTCATCGCCACCGAGGACAAGCGCTTCTACTCCGAGCCGGGCGTGGACGTCCTCGCCGTCGGCCGGGTCGTCTGGTCCGACGTCAGCGGCGGCAGCGACCAGGGCGGCGCGACCCTCGAGCAGCAACTGGCTAAGATGCTCTACACGCCGACCCAGACCGGCTTCGATGCCGAGCTCAAGCAGGTCGTGCTCGCGTTCAAGCTCAACGCGTCCTACTCCAAGGAGCAGATCCTGGCCATGTACGCCGAGGTCGCCTACTACGGTCACGGCTACTACGGCCTGCAACAGGCGAGCTGCGGCTACTTCGGCCACCCGGCAAGCGACCTGACCGTCACCCAGGGCGCCATGCTGGCGGGCGTCGTCAACGCCCCGTCCCTCGACGACCCGATCAATGACCCGGTCAACGCCCGGCAGCGCCTTGAGCACGTCATCGCCCGGATGATCGCGGTCGGCGATCTCACCGGGTCCCAGGGGAACGCGGCGCTGTCCGCCTCGCTGGGGATCGTCCCGCGCGACCAGGCCGGCTGCTAGCCAGCGTTAGCGCGGGGTCTGCTCGTGGTTTTCGCGAGCGGGCCCCCGGGGGGTATGGGGGCCGGGGGGAATCGGGAGATGGAGCCCCCCATGCCGGAAGTCCGCCCCCCATACCGGGGGGTCACCGGGGGCCGGGGGGATGGAGCCCCCCATGCCGGAGATCCGTCCCCCGGGGGCTAGCACAGCTAGCACAGCTAGCGCGCCGACGCGGATGCGAGCTCCCCGGCCTCTTCGCCGCCGTCGCCGTTACCCCGATGGTCGTTGAATACGAACTTGCGGTAGGCGAACAGCCGGAAAAGCGTCGCCAGCCCGATGCCGATGATCGTCGCGATGTTGTACGAAAGCCTGTCCTTGTAGCCAAGCCCGTAATAGGCGATGACCACGATGCCGACCTGGATCCCGTAGCCCACGACGTTGAGCAGCACGAAGAGGACCGTCTCGTGCCTGAGCCCCCTGCCCTTGCGGTGTTTGAAAGCCCAGTGCCGGTTGCCGACGAAGGTCACCATGGTGGCGATGATGTAGGCGATGGTCAGCGCGATAGTGGGACCGACCCCGGCGCCGGAGTGCAGCGCGTTCTGGACGCCCAACTGGACGACGAAACCAATCAGGCCAACGACGCCGAACTTGGCGACCTCGTGGACCAGTACCTGAAACCGGAGGTAGGTGTCGCGGATCAGACTCAACTGGCTCAGTTCCTCTCGCCTGCTGGCACCGCGCATCCCCCGCCACGTCGCCGTCACCCCTGCTCTTACCCTATATAGACGCCTGAGCGGCCCCGTGGCAGGCCGCAAAACCGTTCGGAATCTCGCCAAGAGTGCCGGGTATTCTCCGTCGGGTGCCCGAAGTACTTGTCCGCGCCCGAGGCCTGACGAAGCGGTTCGGCAGCTTCACCGCTGTAGACGGAATCGACTTCGACCTGTACCGGGGCGAGGCTTTTGGGTTCCTTGGCCCGAACGGCGCCGGGAAGTCGTCCACGATGCGGATGCTCGGCTGCGTTTCCCCGCCTACGCAGGGTGAGCTTATCATTCTCGGCCGTGACCCCGTGCGCGACGGGGCCGCGATCCGGGCCCGGCTCGGCGTCGTCCCGCAGGAGGACACCCTGGACGACGAGCTCACCGTCCGGGAGAACCTGCTCGTCTACGGCCGCTACTTCGGCCTGCCGCGCAAGCCGATCGCGCGAGCGCACCGACCAGCTGCTGGACTTCGTCCAGCTCACCGAGCGCGCGAACGACATGGTCGAACCGCTGTCCGGCGGCATGAAGCGCCGCCTGACGATCGCCCGGTCGCCTCATCAACGAGCCGGACATCCTCATCCTCGACGAGCCCACCACCGGGCTTGACCCGCAGGCCAGGCACGTCGTCTGGGACCGCCTGTTCCGGCTCAAGCAGCGCGGCGTCACGCTCATCCTCACCACGCACTACATGGACGAGGCCGAGCAGCTGTGCGACCGCCTCGTCGTCATGGACCACGGCAGATCGCCGCCGAGGGCACCCCGCGCGAGCTCATCGCCCGCTACTCCACCGCCGAGGTGCTCGAGCTGAGGTTCGCCCCGGATGAGCAGGAGGAGGCGGCGGAGAAGATCAAAGACCTGTCGCCCGAACGGATCGGAGCTTACCGCCGACCGCATCCTGCTCTACGCGGCCGACGGCGACGAGTTCCTCGAGCGCGTGCACGCGGCGGGGCTCGAGCCGCTCACCGAGCTGGTCCGCCGGTCCACGCCTGGAGGACGTCTTCCTGCGCCTGACCGGCCGGACCCTGATCGACTGATGAGCGCGCACGCCCGATACCGACACCGGGCGGCGTCCCCGCCGGGTGCTGACCGAGCTTCCCGGCGCGGCGTGCTTACCGTCCGCGCGTTCCGCTGCTGGCTGGTGATGTACCGGCGGACCTGGCGGTCCTCGGTCTGGTCGTCGGTCTTCGGCCCGCTCTTCTACCTGGGCGCGATGGGATACGGCCTCGGCTCGCTCGTCGACAAGAACGGCACCGCGCCGCTCGGCGGCGTGCCCTACGTGGTGTTCGTCGCGCCCGCCGTCCTCGCCGTGCAGGCGATGAACTCCGGGCATGACCAACGCGATGTTCCCGGTCTTCGGCGGCATCCACTGGAACAAGATCTACATCGCGGCGCGGGCGACCATGCTGCGGCCGGCCGACATCTTCCGGGGGCACCTGCTTTTCATCGCCATGCGGATCGCGATGAACTCCGCCTGCTTCGTGGTGGTCATGGCCGCATTCGGGCTCGTCAGGTCCTCGTGGGCGGTGCTGCTGCTGCCCGCCGCGGTGCTCCTCGGCCTCGCGTTCGCCGCCCCGTCGCGGCCTGGGCGGTCACGCTGCGCGGGCAGACCCCGATGAACTACGCGTTCCGGTTCGGCTCGGTGCCGCTGATGCTGTTCTCCGGCACGTTCTTCCCGGTCACCCAGCTTCCCGGCTGGCTCCGCCCGATCGCCTACGCCACCCCGCTGTGGCACGGCGTCGCGCTGTGCCGCGCGCTGAGCCTCGGCACCGTCGACGGGCGAGCGCGGCCGGCCATCCACGTCGGCTACCTGGCCGCGATGGCCGCCATCGGCCTGTGGGTCGGCGCAGCCGCAGCTTCCGCGGCGGCTCTATGTCTGAGCCGCCGCTGCCGCAGAAGCGGCGAGTCGGCCGAGCGGTCGAGCCAACGCTACCGTTCCGCCTCGCGCTGGTCTGCTTCTCCTCTCTGCCCGGGGCGCGCGGGCTGCGGCTGATCGAGCGGCACGCGCGGTTCTACCGGCGGGTGTGGCTGGTGGTCGTCTCCGGCGCCGCCGAGCCGCTGTTCTACCTGCTCTCGGTCGGGGTCGGGCATCGGCGCGCTGATCGGCGACGTGGCCGGGCCGGGCGGGCAGCCGGTGCCGTACCGGGAGTTCGTCGCGCCCGGGACTGCTCGCCGTCTCCGCGCTGAACGGGGCGCTCAACGACTCGACGTTCAACGTCTACGGCGCGGCTCAAGTTCGAGAAGCTGTACGACGCGGTGCTCGCCACGCCGCTCGGCGCGCGGGACGTCGCGCTCGCGCGAGATCGGCTGGGCGGTGCTGCGCGGCATGATGTACTCGGTGGCGTTCCTGATCGTGATGGCGGTCGATGGGGCTGATCCGCTCGCCGTGGGCGCTCCTCGCGCTGCCCGGCGCCGCCCTGGTCAGCTTCGCGACCGCCGCCGATCGGGGTGGCGCTCACCACGTACATGAAGTCCTGGCAGGACTTCGACTACGTGCTGCTGGTCGCGGTGCCGATGTTCCTGTTCTCCGGGACGTTCTATCCGCTGTCGGTCTACCCGCGCGTCATCGGCGTCATCGTGGAGTGGACGCCGCTGTACCAGGGCGTGGTGATCCTGCGCGACCTGGTGCTCGGCGCGCCTTCGCCGGACCTGCTCTGGCGGGCGGCCTACCTGGCCGCGCTCGGGGTTGTCGGGCTGGCGGTCGCCGGGCGGCGGATCGCCAAACTGCTGCTGGTCTGACCTCCGGCTGTCGGCCGGTCGCTGGCGGGTAAGCTACGGGGGTGCTGGGGGAGCGCCGCCCGCGAGCCGTTGCCGTGTGGCCGCCGCATGATGCTGGCAGCGCGCCCGAGGTTAGCTGGAGCGCCTGGCGGGACCCGGTCGCACTGGGCTATCGCGGCCCTGGTGTTCTGCGCGTACTTCGCGATCTCGCTCTTCCGGCTGCTCAGCTCACCCCGACCTCGTGGGACCTGGGCATCTACACCGAGTACGTCAAGCAGCTCTCGCTGCTGCACGCGCCGATCGTGGACGTGCGCGGGCCCGGGTTCAACCTGCTCGGGGATCACTTCCAGATCGGCGTGGCGGTGCTCGCGCCGTTCTTCCGCCTCTTCCCGTCGCCGGCCACGCTGCTGTTCTTCCAGGCGCTGCTGACGGCGGTGTCGGTGTTCCCCGTCATGTCGGCCGGGACGCTGCTGCTCGGCAAGGCGAGCGGGCGGCTGATCGGGTTCGCCTACGGCTTCTCCTGGGGCCTGCAGCAGATGATCGACTTCGACTTCCACGAGATCGCGCTCGCGGTGCCGCTGCTCGCCTTCTCGCTGTCGGCGCTGGTCCGCGGCCGGGTGCGCGCGGCGGCGCTGCTGGGCGCTGCCGCTGGTCTTCGTGAAGGAGGACCAGGGGTTCACCGTCGCCGCGATCGGCGCCCTCTCGTCTTCGACGGCATCTCTGCCTCGTCGCGCGCTCGGCCCGCGGCTCGGGCAGGCGCAGTTGCGGGGGAGCCGCGTCTGGGGGGCTCTGCTTGTCGTGCTGGGGACTCTTCTGGTCCGTGTTCGCGATCACGGTGATCATCCCGCACTTCAACCCGCTGCACGAGTACTACTACTGGAAGGACGGGGGCGTGGTCGGCGGCGGTCACGGCTTCTCCGTCGGCTCGCTCATCGTCCAGACGGCGACCGGCTGGCCCGACCAAGCTGCAGACCGTGGTCCTGCTGCTGCTGCCCACGGCGTTCGCGGCGCTCGGCTCTCCGATCGCGCTGCTCGCCCTGCCCAGCCTGCTGCTCCGCTTCATCTCGACCAACACCGCGTACTGGGGCACCGACTGGCACTACAACGCCACGATCATGCCCATCCTCTTCATCGCCGCCGTCGAGGCGATGGCCCGCTGGCGCGCCGTCGACGCGGCGCCGCGCGGCTGGCGACCGCCGTGCTCAGCGCTTGGCCCGGCGGACTGGCCGGCCGTCTGCCGGCGGGCTGGCACGCGGCGGGGTCGGCCTGGCCAGGCACGGCGCCTCGATGATGGCCGCGATCGCGGTCGGCGCTTGCCTTCCAGTTCCCGCTCAGCAGCCTCTGGCACGGCTCGACTTTCGCGATCAGCCCGCAGGTCGCGGCCGACGACGCCGCCATGGCCGTGGTGCCCGACGGCGCGACCGTGCAGACCACGCTGAACCTGCTCGCCCCGCTCGCCGCCCGCACCGACACGTTCTGGATCGGCAACGCGGGCAACCCGCTCACCCAGTACATCGTCTTCGACGGCAAGAACAGCGGCTACACCCCGGCGCCGCCAACGTCCCGGCCTTCATCGCCGAGCTCTACCCGACCGCCGGCTACCACCAGGTCTTCGAGCGAAGCGACGTCTACGTCTTCCGCCGGGTTAACTTCCGTCGTCGCCTGTAGCCCGGCGCATCGCCGGGCTCGCGGGACTAGGCTTGCGGGAATGGTGAGCACGACGCCCGGCCGTCCAGCCGGGGGAGACTGTCAATCAGAGGGAGCTGGCCGCCGCGCTGCGCAAGGCCGGCCTGGCCGAGATCGACACCGCGACCAGGCGGCGCGCGGAGTACTCCTCCGACGCCTCCAATTACCGGGTCGTCCCCGAGGTCGTGGCGTTCCCGCGCAGCGCCGACGAGATCGTGGCCGCCCTGACCGTCTGCCGAGACCGCAACGTGCCCATCGTGACCAGGGGCGGCGGCACCTCGATCGCGGGCAACGCGCTCTCCTCCGGCCTCGTGCTCGACCTGTCCCGGCATCTCAACCGGGTCATCGCGGTCGATCCGGAGCAGCGGACGGCGGTGGTGGAACCCGGGACCGTCCTCGATGACATCACCGCGGCCGCCGCACGGTATGGGCTGCGGTTCGGGCCCGACCCCTCCACGCACTCCCGCGCGACCATCGGCGGCGCCATCGGCAACAACGCCTGCGGCTCGCGGGCGCTGCGCTACGGGCGGACCGCCGATAACGTGGTCGCGCTCGACGTGGTCACCGGGGCCGGCGCGCGCTTCACGGTCGGGCCGGCCGGGCCCGGCGCCTAGCTGGCACCGAGCCGACGGGGCAGGGCGCGGGGCTGCTCGCGGACCTGCGCACCCTCGTCGGCGCGAACCTGGCCACGATCAGGACCGAATTCGGCCGGTTCACCCGGCAGGTGTCGGGCTACTCGCTCGAGCACCTGCTGCCGGAGAACGGCACCGACGTCGCGAAGTTCCTCTCCGGGACCGAGGGCACCCTCGCGCTCACGCTGCAAGCGACCGTCCGCCTGGTCGCCGCCCCGCGCGCCACCGCGCTCGCGGTGCTCGGCTACCCGGACATTGCCGCCGCCGCCGAGGCCGTGCCCGCGCTCCTGCCGCACCTGCCGGTCGCCCTCGAGGGGCTGGACTCCCGGATGGTTGACGTGGTCCGCCGCCGACGCGGCCCGGCCGCCGTGCCCGAGCTGCCGCGCGGCGGCGGCTGGCTGTTCGCCGAGACCTCGGGCGACTCTCTCGACGAGGCCCGCGCGGCGGCGGTCAAGCTGGTCGCCGACGGCGGCTGCCTGGACAGCGCGGTGATCACCGGGCCGCAGGCCGCCGCGCTCTGGCGGATCCGCGAGGACGGCGCGGGCCTCGGCGGCCGGACCCCGGCCGGAGCGCCCGCCTGGCCGGGGTGGGAGGACTCGGCCGTGCCGCCCGACGCTCTCCCCGACTACCTGCGCGATCTCGCCGCGCTTATGGCCAGCCACGGCGTGGACGGGCTGATGTACGGGCACTTCGGCGACGGGTGCATCCACGCGCGGATCGACTTCCCGCTCCGTGACCGGCCCGGCGTGCTCCGGTCGTTCACCCAGGACGCGGCGCGAGCTGGCCGCCTCCTACGGCGGGTCGGCGTCCGGTGAGCACGGCGACGGGCGGGCGCGCAGCGAACTGCTCCCGGCGATGTACTCGCCGGCCGCGATCGGGCTCTTCGGCGCGGTCAAGCAGCTGTTCGACCCGGCCAACCTGCTCAACCCCGGCGTGATCGTCGAGCCGGTGCCGCTCGACGCGAACCTGCGGGTCGCCCTGGCGTCGCCGCTCAAGCACGGGCTCGGCTTCGCCTACGCCAGCGACGGCGGCGACTTCTCCACCGCCGTCCACCGCTGCGTCGGGGTGGGGAAGTGCCGGGCGGACAACACCGCGTCCGGCGGCGTGATGTGCCCGTCGTACCTGGCGACCCGGGACGAGAAGGACTCCACCAGGGGCCGCGCCCGGGTGCTGCAGGAGCTGGCGAACGGCTCGCTCGTGTCGTCCGGATGGCAGTCGCCCGAGGTGGCCGATGCGCTCGACCTCTGCCTGTCCTGCAAGGGGTGCTCCACCGATTGCCCGGCCGGGGTGGACATGGCCACCTACAAGGCCGAGGCCTTGTACCAGCGGTATCGGGGCAAGGTCCGGCCTGCCGCGCACTACTCGCTCGGCTGGCTGCCCCGCTGGGCCGCGCTGACCACGCGGTGGCTAGGGGCGGCGCGGCTCGCCAACGTCTTCCTCCGGTTCCCGCCGACGGCCGCCATGGCCAAGCGGCTCGGCGGTATCGACGAGCGGCGGGACCTGCCCCAGTTCGCCGCGCGGAGCTTCCGCCGCTGGTTCGCCCAAGCTGGTGGAGGGGCGGCCGGTGGGGGAGGCGGGCAGCCGGCGCGGGAGTCGGCGGCTCGGCCGCCGGGGCGTCTGGCGTCCGCACGCCCGTGCTGCTCTGGGTGGACACGTTCACCAACGCGTTCGCGCCGCAGGTCGGCGTGGCGGCGGTCGAGGTGCTCGAGGCCGCTGGATACGAGGTGCGGATCACCGGGCGGAACGTCTGCTGCGGTCTCACCTGGATCTCGACCGGGCAGCTTGACGGCGCGCGGCGGCAGCTCCGTCGCGCCCTGCGCGAGCTCGGCCCGGCGCTGGACGCGGGCATCCCGGTCGTCGGGCTTGAGCCGTCCTGCACGGCGGCGCTGCGCGGGGACGCGGCCGAGCTGCTGCCGGGCGACCCGCGCGCGCAGGCGCTGGGCGGCGCCGTGAAGACCCTCGCCGAGCTGCTCCGCGGCACCGACGGCTGGACCCCGCCCGACCTATCCGACGTCACCGGAGTGGCTCAGCCGCACTGCCATCAGCATGCGGTCCTCGGCTGGCAGGCGGACGCCGCGATCCTCGCCGACGCCGGGGCCAGGGTGGACGCGGTCGGCGGCTGCTGCGGCCTGGCGGGCAACTTCGGCGTCGAGCGCGGCCATTACGACGTGTCGGTCGCGGTGGCTGAGACCGCCCTGCTGCCGGCCGTCCGCGAGGCCATGAGCGAGGCGGGTGAGGGCGGCAGGGCGAATCAGGGCGGCAGGGCGGGGGCGGGCGAAGTGGTGACCGTCCTGGCCGATGGCTTCTCCTGCCGTACCCAGCTTGACCAGCTCGCCGGCGTCCACGGCACCCACCTAGCCGAGCTGCTGGCCTCGCGGCTACGCTCCGTCTAGCCGGAGCAGCGCGGCCAGCCGGAGCAGCGCGGCCAGCCGCGCACTGCGGCTAGCCGAGCACCGCCGCGGCGGCCTGGCGCTTCATCAGGTTGTAGATGATCGTCTCCTTGGCGGGCACCGTCGGCGCGCCGGTGCCGAGCCCGACGCCGGAAGCGGCGAACACGTCCACGCCGCTGGCGGTGAACAGGGTGTCGAGGTTCAGCGCGGATCCGCTGACCTTCCCTGTCTGCTGGAGTTCGACCGTGGAGAGGCCGGCCAGAGTATCGCCGGGCGCGGCCTTGAGCGAGAAGGTAGCGGTGACGCCGTTGGCCGGCGCGGTGAACGACTTGCACCTGGCCGCAAGCGGCTCGATCCCGGCGACGAACGCCGTCGCCGCCGAGGCCGAGGAGAACTGATAGATCACCTGGTCGTAGGCCTGGTCCGTGCCGACCACGCTGTCGGCGGCCATGGCGGTCTCGCCGAAACCGGTGGACCCCAGGTGCTGGACGAAGTCGGAGCAGCTGACCGTGGTGAGCGGGTACTGAGCCGCACCCGAGGTCAGCGACCCGCCGGAGGTGACCGGCCCCGACGAGGCGGCGGCGAACCCGGCCGGGAAGTCGGAGACCGGCAGCAGCACCGACTCGAGGTCGGTGCCCGTCAGCTGCCCGGAGGCGGCCGCCAGCGGTGTCATCGACGCCGTTGCCAGCGGGCTCGCCGTGGCCGTCGGCGCGGTCGCGGCGGAGGTCGCGGACGCGGACGCAGAATCGGGCGTCTGGTAGGGGACGCCCTTGGTGGCGCACCCGGTGACAGTGGCAAGCATGCCGACGGCGACCGCAAGAACCGTCAAGGGCCGGCGATGCCGGCGAGCAACGTCAAGCATGGCGAATGATGGCACTGGGCTACCTAACCTTGCGGACCCGAACACTGACAAGGTACCTGCCGGAGTTCACGCCCCGGCACGGAACGTGCGCCGACCCGTCCGCAACCTCCATCACCGCCCGGGGGCTGGCGCGGCGGGCCGCGTCCGGAATAATGACGCTGGAACACCGGCGTTCGCCGACAGCGGCGTCGGGCACAGCGAAAGGAAACGCAACGTTATGCCACAGCGAATCGCGATTGTGACCGGGGCCGCCCGGGGTATCGGTGCCGGCACCGCCAAGCGCCTTGCCGCTGACGGGCTGGCCGTCGCGGTGCTCGACCTCAACGAGGCCGACGGCGCCACCACCGTCGGCGAGATCGAGAAGGCCGGCGGCAAGGCGATCGCGGTCGGTGCCGACGTCAGCAACGCCGAGCAGGTTCAGGCGGCGGTGGATAAGGTCGTCGCCGAGCTCGGCGAGCCGACCGTGCTGGTCAACAACGCCGGCGTGACCAGGGACAACCTGATCTTCAAGATGTCGGAGAACGACTGGGACACCGTCCTTGGCGTCCACCTGCGGGGCGCGTTCCTGATGACCCGCGCCACCCAGAAGTACATGGTCGCCGCCAAGTGGGGCCGGATCGTCAACCTGTCGTCGGTGTCGGCGGTCGGCAACCGGGGCCAGGTCAACTACTCCGCCGCCAAGGCCGGCATGCAGGGTTTCACCAAGACCCTCGCGATCGAGCTTGGCAAGTACGGCGTCACCGCGAACGCGATCGCCCCCGGGTTTATCGTCACCGACATGACCGCGGCGACCGCCGCCCGGCTCGGCGTGTCCTTCGAGGACTTCCAAGCGGGGGCGGCGAAGGAGATCCCGGTGCAGCGGGTCGGCCAGCCCGAGGACATCGCCGCGGCGGTCTCCTTCTTCGTCAGCGACGCGACCGGCTTCGTGTCCGGCCAGGTCCTGTACGTGGCGGGCGGCCCGGTCTCCTGACCAGGAGCTGACCGAAGCCGTTAAGACCCGAGCGAGAACTGGGGGCAGGGCGTTGAGCGATCGCGGTTTGGACGACAGTGCGCGCAGCGACACAGCGGCGGAACTGCGCGCGAAGGTCCGCGCGTTCTGCGCGCACCACGATCCCGCGGTCACACCGCGCGGGGAGTTTCTCAGCGCCCAGTTCGACGCGGGCCTGGCCGCCGTGCACTACCCGGTGGGGCACGGCGGCCTCGGCCTGCCGCGCGCGCTCCAGCCGACGGCTGACGCGGAGTTCGCCAGCGCGGGCGCCCCGGTGCTCGACCCCAGGCGGAACGTCATCGGTCTCGGCATGGCCGCCCCGACGATCATCGCCGTCGCCACGGAAGAGCAAAAGAACCGCTGGCTCAAGCCGCTCTGGCTGGCCGAGGAGATCTGGTGCCAGCTCTTCAGCGAGCCGGGGGCGGGCAGTGACCTGGCCGGCCTGGCGACCCGCGCGGTCCGCGACGGTGACGGCTGGATCGTCAACGGCCAGAAGGTGTGGACCTCCCTTGCCCACGAGGCCCGGTGGGGCCTGCTCCTCGCCCGCACCGACCCGGACCTGCCCAAGCACGTCGGCCTTTCCTACTTCGTCCTCGACATGCACGCGCCGGGGGTCGAGGTCCGTCCCCTTCGCCAGCTCACCGGCGAGGCGGAGTTCAACGAGGTCTTCATCTCCGGCGCGCGAGTGCCCGACGCCAACCGCCTCGGCGACGTGGGCGAGGGCTGGCGGGTCGCCAACGCCACCCTGATGAACGAGCGGGTCTCGATCGGCAGCGCCCGCTCGGTGCCGCGCGAGGAGAGCGCGATCGGCTACGCGGCGCATACCTGGCGGAACCACCCGGAGCTACGGACCCACGAGCTCCACCAGCGACTGCTGCGGCTCTGGGCCGATGCCGAGGTCGCCCGGCTGGCGGGCGAGCGGCTCCGGCAGCAGCTCGCGGCGGGCACGCCCGGCCCTGAGGGCTCGGCCGCCAAGCTGACCTTCGCCCGCCTCAACCAGGAAATCTCCGGATTCGAGATCGAGCTGGCCGGGGCGGACGGCCTTACCTACGACGACTGGACCATGCGCCGGCCGGAGAACGGGGGCGACTTCTCCCGCGACCCCGGCTTCCGCTACCTGCGGTCGAAGGGCAATTCCATCGAGGGCGGCACCTCCGAGATCCTCCGCAACATCATCGCCGAGCGCGTCCTCGGCCTCCCGCCGGAGCCTCGCACCGACACCGGCGTCCCCTGGAAGGACCTACCGCGATGACGTCCCCAGCGAAAACCCAAGATCAACATCCAGGGATGGAACGGACCGTGCCAACTCTCCACCGCGAAATGTCGGACGTTTCTGGTGGGAGCGCCTATCGGGCAGCCGGAAGGACCAGTGCGAGCCATGGCCGCTAGCATTCCGCCCCCGGCCCTGCTCTACTCAGAAGACGAGCGCGACCTCGGCGCCGCCCTGGCCGATCTGCTGGCCAGAGCGGCCGCGCCCGCCGACGTACTCGCCCGCACCGAGCAGCGCGAGACCTACGACCCCAAGCTCTGGCGGGCGGTCGCGGCGGAGATCGGCGTGGCCGGCCTGCTGATCCCCGAACCCCTGGGCGGCGCGGGCGCCTCCTACCGCGAGCTCGCCGCCGCGGCCGAGCAGTTCGGCGCCGCCGTCGCCCCGATCCCGTACCTCGGCAGCGCCGCCGTCGCCACCGCGGCGCTGCTCTCCGCGGCCCGCAGCGCCGCTGCCGCCGGGACCGAAGCCGACGCCGCGCGCGCCGTGCCCACCGCCCCCTGGGCGTCCGGCGAGGGGCTATCGGGACCCGCGGCGGCCGCGCGTGCCGCCGCGCTCCGCGCGCAGGCCGCCGCCGACTCTTCCGGGGCCGCGCGCACCGCGCCGGTCTCGCCGGCCGCCGGGCTGCTGCGCCAGTTGGCCGACGGCTCGCTGACCGCCGCGCTCGTGGTGACGGCCACGGCCATGCCCGGCGGGCCGTTCCCGGCAACCGCCCGGGTCGCCGGACGGGGCGCGGCCGACTCGGGAACGGTCAAGCTGCGCGGCACCATCCGGGCGGTCGCCGACGCGCTCCCTGCCGCCGCGCTGCTCGTCCCGGCCGAGGGCGTACCGACCGGGCTCTACCTGGTGCAGGCGACCGCGCCCGGTGTGCACCGCACTCCGGTCGTCTCGCTCGACATGACCAGGCAGCTCTGCGACATCTCGCTGGACGACGCCGAGGGCCGCCCGGTCGCGGTCGGCGCGGCCGCCGAGGCGGCGGTGAGCGCCGGCCTGGCGGCCGGGGCCGCCGTGCTCGCCGCCGAGCAGCTCGGGCTCGCCCAGCGCTGCCTCGACATGACCGTGGCCTACGTGCGCGAGCGCCGTCAGTTCGCCCGGCCGATCGGCTCCTTCCAGGCGGTCAAGCACCGGCTGGCCGACCTGTGGACCGCGATCACCCTGGCGCGGGCCGCGTCCAGGTACGCGGCCGCGTGCCTGGCCGACGGCAACCCGGACGCTCCGGTCGCGGTCGCCCTGGCCAAGTCGGCCTGCTGCGAGGCGGCGGTGCTGGCCGCGCAGGAGTGCGTTCAGCTGCACGGCGGGATCGGCTTCACCTGGGAGCATCCCGCCCACCTGTACCTCAAGCGGGCTAAGGCGGCCTCGCTGGCCTTCGGCACCCCCGGCGCCCACCGCGCCGCCCTGGCCGCCCTAGTGAACCTCCCCGCCCCCGAATAGGCCTTCCGGGTTACTCCTGATCTTCGGGGTCGTCGACCTGGCGGGCGGCGTCGGGGCCGGCCAATGACCTGTCCGCCCGGTCGGTGTCCCCGGTCCGCTGGGTTGGCAGCGTATGCCGCCCGGTCGGCTCTGCCTCGGTCAGCAGATCCGGCCGAGTGGGCGCCTCCGTCCGCCAGTCCGCCTCCGGGCTGTCGTGCCTGAACTCGCCGGCGCCGTCAAGC
The DNA here is from genome assembly GCA_963778435.1 of uncultured Actinomycetota bacterium. Classification (GTDB taxonomy): domain Bacteria; phylum Actinomycetota; class Actinomycetes; order Streptosporangiales; family Streptosporangiaceae; genus Trebonia. The sequence continues at coordinate 10,424 of CAVZUX010000029.1, read as the reverse complement.
GTCGGCAGGGCGTGCGGTCCCCCCGCCGCGACGGTCTCCTGCGTCGGCTCCGACCCGGGCTCTGGTGCCGGCGCCTGTGCCGGAATCGGCTCGGTCACAGCGTCTTGGGCGATCATCGCTTCTTGGCGCGCCGCAGCTTCTTGGCCTGCCGCCGACAGCTCGGCACCGCGCACGTTACCTGGCCGCCAGAAGGGATCCGCCATCGATCCAGCGCTGCCCAGAGCCGCTTCACGGCCGCCCAGAGCCTGGTCAGACGCGTGCAGTCGCCGCCACCAGCGACGGCTCTCCCTGGACTGCATGTTGTCGGCGACCGAGATCCCGACTAGCCAAACGGCCAGGCAGACCATCGCGACAACGACGATCGCCCAGACCCCGAACGTCGAAGTCGTCGTCTGTACCGCTTCGCCCATAGCAGGCCCCCCCAACCAGCACCATCCACCCGCATACCTACCCACCTCCGACCCGACTACCTCCCGGCCGGCCGCGGGCAAAGTTACGGCAATGTGTCGTCCGGGTCAGAGCGGCTGTTATGCCCTGGATCGCACCAGAAACCTAGACGTCACGACACATTCATGAAACATCCCACTCCTTACCACCTGCCACGTTACCGCTGGCGTAACGAACGGGAAATCCTGTCGAAACCCGCGCATGGGAAACATTAAGCGTTGCATGAAAGCACGCGGAGTGGCCGGGGCGGGACTAGAAAGCCCGGGGGGCGACCCTGGAACCCGAGAGGCCCTTCATAGCAGGTAGCCCCTGGAGGAGTAGAAAAAGTGATTCCATACGCTTCGTGGCTGGGAAACGGTGATAACGCCTGGCAGATGACAGCGGCAACGCTGGTCGGGCTTATGTCCATCCCGGCCCTGGCCGTGCTCTACGGCGGCCTGGTGCAGAAGAAGTGGGCAATGAACACCGTCCTCATGGTGTTCGTTACCTTCTGCCTGACCCTTATCGTCTGGGTGCTATGGGCCTACAAGATGGGCTTCGGCACGCCGCTCATCAGCACGTATGTGGGCGATCCGCGGACGATCCTTGGCGCCAACGCCCTTGAGGGCCAGGCGAACATCCCGCTGCTCAACGGGCTGATGCCGGCGTTCAAGATCCCGCAGTCGTCGGTGGCGTACTTCCAGTTCGTGTTCGCGGCGATCACCCCCATCCTGTTCATCGGCTCGGTGCTTGGCCGGGTCAGCTTCAAGGCCTGGATGGTCTTCGTCCCGCTGTGGATCACCTTCGCTTACGCGGTTAACGCATTCCTCCTCTGGGGCGGCGGCTACTGGGCGGGCAAGGGCGCGCTCGACTTCTCCGGTGGTTACGTCATTCACCTGGCGGCAGGCGTCTCCGGCTTCGTGTCCGCGGCGATCATCGGCCCGCGCCTGAAGAAGGACCGCGAGAAGGCCATTCCGAACAACCTGATGTTCGTCGCGGTCGGCGCCGGCATCTTGTGGCTCGGCTGGAACGGCTTCAATGGTGGTGACCCGTACTTCGCCGGCGCGGACGCCGGGGCGGCCGTGGTCAACACCAACCTGGCGACGGCCTGCGCCATGATGGTGTGGATCCTCATGGACATGTTCCTCACCCCGGAGCGGAAGCCGACCTTCCTCGGCGGCCTCAACGGCATGATCTGCGGCCTTGTCGGCATCACCCCGGCAGCGGGCTACGTGAACGGCCTGGGCGCGATCGTGGTCGGCGTCGTCTGCCCGACGGTGGTCTGGGTCGCCTGGTACACCCTGCCGAAGTACGTCTGGCCCTTCAACAAGGTCGACGACGCTCTCGGCGTTATCTACACGCACGGCATCGCCGGTCTCCTCGGCGGTCTGCTCGTCGGCTGCCTGGCGGACCCGAACATGATCGAGTACATCGGCGTCGGCAAGACCAGCTCGATCAGCGGCACGGGCGCGTTCTACGGGCACCCGCACCAGTTGCTCGTGCAGTTCCTCGCGGCGCTCACGATCATCATCTGGGACGCAGCGGTCACGTTCGTCATCTGGATGTTCATCAAGTACGTGCTCCGCATCAAGCTGCGCTTCAGCGACGCGGAGCTTGAGATCGGCGACGTCGCCATCCACGGCGAGGAGGTCTACCCGTCGGAGCATGGCCTCGCCAGCGTCACGGCGCAGGCCGAGGCGTCGCCAACGACGGAAGAGTCGGCGGCGGAGTCGGTCTCCGTCCAGGAGTAATCCCGGATCTCGCGCTGCGTTGCGGCCGTAGCGAGAGGGGCCGCGCCCCCGGAGGAACGTCAGTGTCCTCCGGGGGCGCGGCCCTCGGCATGCCCGGGCCCGGCGATTGGTTACGGTGGTGATTGGTTACCGTAAGGACTGTCGCCCGTCGCGCCCCCCAGCGCGGCCTGCACACGATGGAGCACTGTGAAACCCGTCATCATGACAGCCACGCTGGTCACTGACGACGGCGTCCCGATCGACGCCGTGCACCTGCCAGCGTCCGACGCGAGTGACCCGGAGGCACTGCCACCGCCCGAGCTGCCGGCCGGACGGCGGGATCTCGCGATCGTCGTGGCGCACGGCTTCACCCAGTCCTGGCAGCGGCCGATGGTGTGGACGATCGCCCAGCGGTTCAGCCGCGCCGCCGGCGTGGTGACCTTCGACTTCCGGGGCCACGGCCGGTCCGGCGGTCTGTCCACGCTCGGCGATAAGGAGATCTACGACCTCGACGTGGCCGTCAGGTACGCCCGGGAGCTCGGCTACGCCAAGGTCGTCACCGTCGGGTTTTCGATGGGCGCGAGCGTGGCGGTCCGCCAGGCGGCGCTGCGCCGGGGCGTCGACGCGGTGATCTCGGTGAGCGGGCCCGGCCGCTGGTACTACCGGGGCACCGAGCCGATGCGCCGAGTCCACTTCGCGGCTGAGAGGCGCCTGGGCCGGGCGTTCACCAAGCACGTCTATCACACGAGGATCTCACCCGAGGGCTGGCCCACCCCCGACCCGCTGCCGCCCGCCGAGGCGGCCGCCATGCTCTCCCCGACGCCGCTGCTGATCATCCACGGCGACCAGGACGTCTATTTCCCGCCCGAGCACGGCCAGCAGCTCTACGACGCCGCCAGGGAGCCGAAGGAGCTCTGGCTCCTGCCCGGCTTCGGCCACGCTGAGCGGCACACCGACGACGCCCTCACCGACCGGATCGCGGGCTGGGCGGCCGCGGCGGTCGCCGCCCAGCCCGCGCCCTAGGGCACGGCTACCAGCTCGTCGGGACGGGCATCCCCTCGGTGTACCCGGAGGCGCTCTGCACGCCGATCACCGCCCGCTGCGCGAACGACGGCAGGTCGGCCGCGCCCGCGTAGGCGCACGAGGACCGGACCCCGGCCACGATCATGTCCAGCAGGTCCTCCACCCCCGGCCGCAGCGGGTCCAGGTACATCCGCGCGGCGGAGATCCCTTCCTCGAACAGCTCCTTGCGCGCCCGCTCGTAGGGCGAGTCGCCGGCCGACCGCAGCCGTACCGCCCGCGCCGAGGCCATTCCGAAGTTCTCCTTGTAGAGCCGCCCGTCCGGGTCCCTGAACGAGTCTCCCGGCGATTCGTAGGTGCCGGCGAACCAGGACCCGATCATGACCGACGACGCGCCCGCAGCGAGCGCGAGCGCGACGTCGCGCGGGTGCCGCACGCCGCCGTCGGCCCACACGTGCGCGCCGAGCGACGCGGCCTCGGCGGCGCATTCGAGCACCGCGGAGAACTGGGGCCGCCCCACCCCGGTCATCATCCGGGTGGTGCACATGGCGCCGGGGCCGACCCCGACCTTCACGATGTCGGCGCCCGCGGCGACCAGGTCGGACACGCCGCCCGCGGTCACCACGTTTCCCGCTACGACCGGCACCGACGGCGACAGCCCGCGGATGGCCTGCAGCGCACTGAGCATCTTGTCCTGGTGCCCGTGCGCGGTGTCAACGACGAGGACGTCGATCTCCGCGTCGAGCAGCTGCTTGGCCTTGGCCGCCACATCGCCGTTGACCCCGACCGCGGCGCCGACCCGCAGCCGCCCGCGCGCGTCGATGGCGGGGGCGTACAGGGTCGCGCGCAGCGCCCCGGTCCTGGTAAGGATCCCGACGCACTCCCCGGTGGCCGATACGACCGGCGCGAGCCGGTGCCGTCCGGAGTGCAGCAGGTCGAACGCGTCCGCGGGCGGCGTGCCGAACGGCAGCGTGAACGGGTCGGCAGACATCACCGTGGACAGCTGCGCGAACCGGTCGGACCCGGCGCAGTCCGCCTCGGTGACCACGCCGGCCGGCGCACCCGAGGAATCGACCACGACGACCGCTCCGTGCGCCCGCTTGGGCAGCAGCGCCAGCGCGTCGCCGACGGTGGACGTCGGCGACAAGGTGATCGCGGTGTCGGCGACGATGTCGCGGGCCTTCACCCAGGCGACGACGTCGGTGACGACCTCGCCAGGGATGTCTTGCGGGATGATAGCGAGGCCGCCGCGCCGAGCGATGGTCTCGGCCATCCGCCGCCCGGAGACCGCGGTCATGTTGGCCGCGACGATGGGGATGGTGGCACCGCTGCCGTCCCGTGTGGCCAGGTCGACGTCGAGCCTCGACGCCACGGCCGACCGCGCGGGCACCATGAAGACGTCGCTGTAGGTCAGATCGGTCGCGGGTATCTCATGAAGAAAACGCACGTTCTTCATTCTTACCGAAAAAACCGGTTCAGCAACTGTGCTTTCCCACTCCCACCCGGCCCCCGGCCTACGGGGCGCGCCCTTTGGCTGGTGGGGATCGGGGTTACGTAGCGGCGAGGCCGAACGCGGCGAACATAATGTCGGCGATCTTGTCCGACATTTCCGGAACGGGCAGCTGGACCTCGGTGCTTATCAGGTAGTTGACGCGCTCCAGCATCATCAGGCAGGCGACCGCGGTGAGCTCGGGGGTCTCCTGGTGCTTGCCCGCCGCCTCGGCGGCGGCGGTCATCCCCGTGGTCATCGCCTCGGCGATGGCGAAGAAGAGCTGGAGCCCCTCGCCGTAGACCTCGTCAGGCACCAGGTCGGCCGAGCTGAGGATCCGGATGACGGTCGCGTGCGATGCGTACGCAGCGAAGAACTTGCGGACCCACTGCCGCAGCACTGTGAGCCCGGTCACGTCGCTGGTCACGACGGGAAAGTCGCCTGCCACGATCTCCATGTCGTGCAGCGCGTCCCGCAGCAGCGCCTTGAACAGGTCTTCCTTGTTCGCGAAGTACAGGTAGAACGTCCCGTGCGAGATGCCGGCCCGCTTCACCACGTCATCGACGCGGACGCCGCCGAAGCCTCGCTCCTCGAACTCGATCATGCCGGCCTCGAGCAGCTTGCGCACCGTCTCCCGGCCTTGCGCCCGCAACTCGCGATCCTGGGCGGGCGTTCCGCCGCCGAGCGACGGTCGTCCCGGGGGTTTGCGCGCGGCGCGGCCCGTACCGCGGCTTTTGGCGGGCCCGCGGGCCGCCCCGGCTCCCGCCTGCGCGGGGCTCCGGTCTGCCTCCTGCGTCATAGTCGAAGCGTAGTCGTAGCTGAGACAGTTCCTGCGATTACTCGGCAGATGCGGACCTCCGCGCGATTCGCTTCCCGTCCGTCTCCAGATAACAGCAAGAAGCGGCACGCTTCCGGGGCTTCGGGGACGTGCGTAGAGCGTTGAGTGAGGCGCGCTTCTGGGCTTGGAAGGCGCGCTTAGAGTGCTGTGGGGGCGCCCATATGGGGCTTGATAGGCGCGCTCACACCATTTTGGGAGTCCCAGCTTTCGGGGCTTGGGGCGGGGCGCACCGCCGGGGCTTTGTACAGTTGACTCACTGTGAGGCTGCTGACCATTAACCGCCGAGCGCGCCCGGTCGTCGTGGGGGGCGCGCTGGTGGCGCTGTGCGCAGCCGTGGCGGCCACCGTCGCCGCGCTCACCGGCGGCCCGGCCCGGTCGGCCGGGGCGCTGGCACGGCCCGGCGCGAGCTGCGGCCACCGCCAGCATGGCCGCAACCGCCAGCCCCGCGGATCCCGCCAGCGGCACCGAAAGCGCAGGGTCGCGTCCCAGCCTCGTCGGGGCCACCCCCCCTCGCCTGATCGTGCCCGACGTCATCGCCTCCGTGCCGGGCGGCGTGACGGAGGCGGACCTACGGCGGCTGCGCGCGCTGCGCGGCGTCCGGGCCGTGCTGCCCATCGACGGCGCGAAGATCACTGTCAACGGCGCGCAACTCACCGTGCTCGCCGCCGACGCGTCCGCGCTGCGCCCGTGGACGCCGCCGGCGACGGCGGGCAACTCGCAGGTCTGGTCCGACTTCGCGGCGGGCGACCTGATCACCACCGAGGCCGCGGGCCGGACGGCGGGCCTGGTCAGCGGCAGCTGGTACCCGGTGACGGCGTCAAGCAGGACCCGGCTGAACGTCGGCGCGCAGGCACTGCTCGGGATCGCCGGCGTGGACGGGATCGTCGATCGGACAAGCGGCGGCCACCTCGGCCTCGCGCGCAACATCGCGGTGCTGGTCAACGCCCCGGCCACCAGCCCGCTCACGCTGGTGTCGCAGGTGTCCGGTGCCCTCGGCGGCAAGGCGACGGTGATCCGCCTGATCCCGGCCAAGGTCAGCACCAGCCTCCCGGTCGACGCCACGCCGTCGGCCGGGGCACCCGACAGCTACCTCGAGCTCTTCAAGGACTCGGCCGCCAGGTACTGCCCGGGGCTGTCCTGGACGGTGCTCGCCGCCATCGGGCAGATCGAGTCCGCCGACGGCCAGAACATGGGCCCGTCCAGCGCGGGGGCGCTCGGCCCGATGCAGTTCCTGCCGTCGACCTGGCGGATCTGGGGCATTGACGGTTTCGGCGACACCGGCAAGCCGAACATCATGAAACCCTACGACGCGGTGCCCTCGGCGGCCCGCCTGCTCTGCGCCGACGGCGCCGCCAGCGGCGGCCAGGGCCTGAGCAACGCCATCTTCGACTACAACCACGCGACCTGGTACGTCAACGAGGTCCTGACGCTGGCCGCCGAGTACGCGGCCGAGTTCCACTGAATTGCCCGCGGCGGGACAACCCCCCTGCACCCCCCGCGCATGGCGGGGCGTCCGGCTTCCCGCATGGGGGGCTCCCCCCATTCCCCCTGGCCCCCATACCCCCCACAGGGGGTACCGCGAAAGGCGCGGCACCCCCGTGCTGTGGCTGAGGTTAAGGCCTTTGTGGAGACCGCGCGCAGGCCGGCCAGGTAGATCAGGACGGCGGTGACCCCGCACGACGCCGCGAACCCGTACCCCCAGCGCGGTCCGAGCGCGTCGAGTATGAACCCCACCGCGGTCGCCCCGAGCGCCACGCCGACGGAGATGCCGGTGCCCAGCCAGGACATGGCCTCGGTGGCCCGCCCGGGCAGCGACGTCGACTCGAGCAGGCTGTACCCGGCGATCAGGGTCGGCGCGATGGTCAGCCCGCACAGGTAGATCACGCCCGTCAGCACCAGCAGGTTCGGCATCGCCCAGAACGTGCAGACCCCGGTCACGGTCATCGTGAGGGTGATGGCGAACCGCCGCGAGGCCGGCGTTCGCCAGTTCCGCGACCCGTACCAGAGCCCGCCGGTCGCGCTGCCGAGCGCGTAGCAGCCGAGCACCACGCCCGCCAGCGGCTTGTGCCCGGACCGGGTGGCGAAGTCCACCGTGGACAAGTCGATCGACACGAACATACAGCCGATGAACAAGTAGGCGGGCACCAGCGCGGCAAGGCCGGGGGCGGCCAGGGAAAACCGGAAACGGGCCGGAGCGGCCACGGCGGGCTGGTGGCTTCTGACCTTGGTGACCGGCGGCTCGGTTGACCGCTGCGAGGCGAACCAGAGCGTCCCCGCCAGGCAGCAGATCGCGGCGCAGGTCACGCCAGCCGCCGGGGCCACCTGGGTTGCGAGCAGCGTGACGGCGGCGGGCCCGATCACGAAGCAGAGCTCGTCGGCGATCGACTCGACCGAGAACGCGGTGTGCATCCGGGTCGACCCGGCCAGCAGCGCGGACCAGCGGGCCCGGGCCATCGGCCCGAGCTGCGGCATCGTCGCGCCGCCGAGCACGCCGGCGGCGAACAGGGTCCAGTCGGGGCCGTGCAGCTGCACGGCGGCCACCAGCCCGGCGACCGAGAGCGCGAAGATCAGGCACAGCGGCACAAGCACCCGGTGCTGGCCGAGCCGGTCGGTCAGCCGGGCGAGCTGCGGTGCGCAGGCCGCGTTGCCGAGCGCGGCCGCCGCTGAGACGGTGCCTGCCAGCGCGTAGCGGCCGGTTCCGGCGGAGATGAGGAGGACCAGGCCGAGCCCGTACATGGCCATCGGCAGCCGGCCGATGATGCCCGCGACGGAAAACCGCCAAGCGCGCGGGATCGCGAAGATCTCCGCGTACGGCGCGAGGAAACCCCGGCGGCCCGAGTCGCCCGGGGCGGCTGGCGGGGCGGCGATCGCCTGTACCGGCTGAGGTCCGCTCGCCTCGTCAACACTCGCCATCGCGTGTCTGACCTCACAAATCTATAGATATCAGTGCCCCCAACAGGTTTTCCGCTGCGGCTGTTCCCGCTGGCCGGGTGCAGGGCCGCGCCGAGCTGCTGGTTGGATGGTGTCCATGCCGGCTTACGACGCGTTCCTGCTGCTGTCCTTTGGCGGCCCCGAGGGACCCGATGAGGTGCTGCCGTTCCTGGAGAACGTCACCCGCGGCCGCGGCGTCCCGGCGGAGCGGCTCGCGCAGGTGGCAGAACACTATTACGCCGTCGGCGGCGTCAGCCCGATCAACGCCCAGTGCCGCGAGATGCTTGCCAACATCCGGGCAGCGGGCCTTAACCTGCCAATGTACTGGGGAAACAGGAACTGGCACCCGTTCCTTACCGACACCGTCCGCGAGATGGCCGACGCCGGTGTGGAGCGCGCGATCGCGTTCGTCACGTCGGCGTACAGTTCCTACTCCGCGTGCAGGCAGTACTACGACGACCTTGACAAGGCGATCGCCGCCGTCGGTCCGCGCGCGCCGCGGATCGACAAGATCCGCCCGTACTTCAACCACCCGGGGTTCATCGAGCCGTTCGCGGCCAGCGTCGCCGACGCCCTGGCGACGCTGCCGGGCGGGGCGCAGGGCGCCACGGGGGGCGGGGCGCGGCTAATTTGCACCGCCCACAGCGTCCCGGTCGGGATGGCCGCCGCAAGCGGCAGCCAGACGTCGGGAACGGCCGCCCGTGGCGCTGTCGGCGGCCGGTACGCCGCCGAGCTCGGTGAGGCCTCAAGGCTTATCGCTGAACGGGCCGTGGTTGGCTCTATCCCGTTCGACTTGGTCTATCAGAGTCGCAGCGGCCCCCCGAGCGTGCCCTGGCTGGCGCCGGACGTGAACGACTATCTCCGCATCCTGGCCAAGGATGGTGACGCGACCGCGGTGGTGGCGGCGCCCGTCGGGTTCGTCAGCGACCACATGGAGGTCGTGCACGACCTGGACGTGGAGGCAGCGCAGACGGCGGCCTCGCTCGGCCTTTCCTTCGCCCGGGCGAAGGCCCCGGGGTCGACCCCCCGGTTCGCCCAGATGGTCTGCGAGCTGGTGGCAGAACGGACGGCCGGCGCGCCCGCGCTCGCCTTGGGCGCCTTCGGCCTCGGCGCCTTCGCGGGCGGCGCGGACGCGTGCCCGGCCGACTGCTGCCGGTACTCGCCGCCGCGGCCGGGGGTCGCGGCGCCCCCTGGCCAGACCGCCCGCCCGGGTGCCGACGCGACGGGTTCCGCCCGATGAGCGCGGCCAGCCCGGTGACCCCGGTAACGCCCGATCACCGGGCCGACCTGCTCGCGATCGCGGTCGCGGCGGCGCTCGAGGCTGGCGACCTGCTCGCCTCCCAGGAGGGCCGGGTCGCGGTCGCGGCGACCAAGTCAAGCCCGACCGACGTTGTCACCGAGATGGACGGGCGGGCGGAGGAGCTGATCAGGGCGCGCATCCTGGCCGCCCGCCCCAACGACGCGATCCTCGGCGAGGAAGGCGGGCAGGTCGAGGGCGCGGCGGACGCGAGGGTCCGCTGGGTGGTCGACCCGCTCGACGGCACCGTCAACTACCTGTACGGGCTGCGCGACTGGGCGGTCTCCATCGCCGCCGAGGTCGACGGCGAGATCTTGGTCGGCGCGGTGTACGTGCCCATGCGCGGCGAGCTGTTCACCGCCGTCCGCGGCGAGGGCGCATGGCTTGAGTCCTCGCACGGGTCTAACGCGCCCGCGCGCGGCGAGGGCGACTCGCTCGAGTCCGCCCCCGCATCGACCCCTCCCGCCGTGTCGACCCCACCCGCCGCTTCCGACATGCAGAGCGAATCCGACAATTCGGAAATTTCGATATTTGGCAGGGTTTCACTGCGCTGCGGGCCCGGGGCACCGCTTGACCAGGCGCTCGTCGCGACCGGGTTCGGTTACACGACCGAGCGGCGGAAGGTGCAGGGGGAGGTCGTGGCCGCGCTGCTGCCCATGATCCGTGACATCAGGCGGAACGGGGCGGCCTCGG
>CAVZUX010000028.1:0-102684 GCA_963778435.1 uncultured Actinomycetota bacterium | reverse complement strand
CGGTCCAGCCACCCCGGCAGCCACCAGTTGGCCCGTCCGAGCAGCTCCATCACGGCGGGCACCAGCACCAGGCGAACCACCGTCGCGTCGATCAGGATGGCGACCGCCAGCCCAAGGCCGATCTGCTTGGTCGAGACGTTCGGCGCGATCACGATGGACAGGAACACCGCCACCATGATGGCCGCCGCCGCCGTGATCACCCGTGCGGTGCGGGACAGCCCGCGCGCCACAGCCGCGGCGTTGTCGCCGGAGGAGTCGTACTCCTCACGGACACGGGAGAGCAGGAACACCTCATAGTCCATGGACAGGCCGAACAAGATGACGAACAGGAACATCGGCACCCAGGTCGTCACCGGGACCTTCTCAGGGAACCCGAACAAGGAGCCAAGCCACCCGTTCTGCGAGACCATGACGAGCGCGCCATATGCGGCGGTGATGGACAGCAGGTTCATCACCGCGGCCTTGACCGCGATCACGACCGAGCGGAAAACCACCAGCAGCAGCAGCATGGACAACGCGACCACCACGCCGATCAGCCACGGCAGCCGCTGCCCGATGAGGTTGGCGAAGCTCACGTTGGCCGCGTTCGGCCCGGTGACGTAGGCGCTGATCCCGGTGCCCGCGGTCGCGCTCGGCAGCACCGTGTCTTGGATCCGGTTCACCAGGGTGTCCGTGGCTGGGTCCTGCTCGCCGGTGGCGGGGTAGGCGATCAGCATGGCCGCCTGGCCGTCCCTGCTCAGGACCACGGGAGTCACCGCCGCGACCCCTGGGGTCGCGGCGACCGCGGCGGCCAGCCGCGCGGTGTCGGCGTGCGGGTCCGGCAGGCTCGCGGCGATGATCACCGGCGCGTCGAACCCGGGGCCGAACCCCTGCGCCATGTCGCGTAGCTCGCGTACCCCATGGTGCCGCGCGCCTGCGCCGACTCGTCGGGGAAGCTCAGCTTCATGCCGAGCGCCGGCGCGGCAAGCACCAGGATGAAGGCACCGGACACGGCGGCGGCGACCACCGGGTGGCGCTGGATGACCCCGGCCCACCGCTCGGCGGCCGGCAGTCCCGGTTTCCCCGGGCGAGCCGTGGTTCTGCGCGTCCATTTCGGCGGTCTGACCCGGACCACCCGGACGGCCTGGCCAGCCGGGTGCCGCTGAAGCCGAGCAGGGCGGGCAGCAGGGTGAGCGAGGCGAGCAGCACCATGGCGACCGTCGCGGCGGCGGCGACGGCGACCCCGTTCAGCAGTGACTGGCGCAGGATGAGAAGGCCGAGCATCCCGATCACCACCGTGATGCCCGCCACGAGCACCGACCGGCCCGCGGTGCGCATCGCCGTCACCGCGGCGGCCTCGGCAGCGGCGCCCGCCCGCAGCCCTTCCCGGAACCGGGTGACGATGAACAGCGCGTAGTCAATGCCGACCCCGAGGCCGATCAGCCCGGCGATGATCGGGGAGAACGACGGCGCGGGGAAGACGTGGCCGAGCAGCCCGATCAGCGACAGGCCCGCGCCGATGCCGAGCAGCGCCGTCGCTATCGGCAGTCCCATGGCGAGCAGCGAGCCGAAGGCGATCAGCAGAATGACCGCGGCGGCGATAACGCCGACGCCGTCTGTGGGGCCGCCGTACGGCGTCTCTTCCTGGTCGACCACGTCGCCGCCGAGGCTGAACGTCACGCCGTGACCCGAGGCGGCCCTGGCGTCATTCATCAGCGAGGTGGCCTCGCCGGTGGAGATACTGGACCCCGCGATGCCGAACTGCACGGTAGAAAACGCGATGTGCCCGTCGCGGGATACCTGTCCCTGGGTGGCGTACGGGTCACTGACCGAGGTGACGTACGCAGCCCGCTCGAACGGGACGAGGGCGCTGGCGACCTGCGCCTTGACGGCCGGCGACGTAACCGCGGCCGTTGACTTGACCGCGAGGGTGAGCGTATCGCCTGAGGCGCGGGGGAAATGCTGGTTGAGCACGGTCTGGCCGGGGTCGGTGCTATTGAAGGTGTTCAGCGCGGCGGCGCCGAACTGCAGCCACAACGCGATGAGGCACGCGACGCCGATGATCCAGGTGAACAGCGTGATCCAGCGGTGCCGGTAGCAGGCCCGGCCGAGCCCGCCCAGCAGGCCGGCTCCCTGACTGGCTCTCTGCCCGGCATGCGGGGCGCGAGACGAGCTGGCGTACGACATGGTGATCTCCCACGAGCCGAGGAGCGGTTATTGCTCCCGATTCTCGCGGTCGCAGGCGCGAAGAGCGTCGTACCTGGGGAGGCACCTGGGCGGGCAGGTACTCAACGGGCGTACTCCGCCGGTAGTACGCGGCCGCCATCCGCCGCCTGAAACGGCGCCGGCCGCCTTCGGCGCTGCGGCTATCGCGGATCGCGGCGCAGGGGGTGGTCGGCGGGTACTTCGACGAGGACGATCCGGACGCCATCGGGATCTTCGATCCACATCTCGGTCAGGCCCCAGGGCTCCTCGGCCGGCTCCCGGAGAACGCGGACGCCCGCCGTGCCCAGGCGGCTGTGCTCGGCGTGGACATCTCGAACTTGCAGCCAGATCATGACCGATGCTCCAGAGGGGCCGGGCCCCTGCCCGGATACCTCGAGCAGTCCCTGGCCGAGGAAGAACACGACCGAGGGATCGTCGGCGGGCCCGAACTCGCGGTAGACGGCCAGGCCCAGCACATCGCGGTAGAACCGCCTGCTCCGGCCGAGGTCGGCCGGGCGCAGCAGGATACGGCTGCTCAGGATTTCCACACTTCGATCCTCCCAGCCCGGACAACTGACGGGGCTGTCGACAGGCCGGTGTGGCAAACTGACACCGTGAAGGTCGTCGCATGAAAACTTTCATCCTGATCCCGGGCGCGGGCGGTGCGGCCTGGTACTGGCACCGGATTGTCCCGCTGCTGAGGGAGGCAGGGCACGAGGCGATCGCGGTCGACCTGCCCGGTGATGACCCGGCCGTCGGCCTGCCCGAGTACGCCGACCTGGTCGCCAGCGCGATCGGGAACCGCGGCGACCCGGTGCTGGTCGCCCAGTCTCTGGGCGGGTTCACCGCGCCCCTGGTCGCCGCGAAGATCCCGGTGGCCGCCCTTGTCTTCGTGAACGCGATGATCCCCAGCCCCGGTGAGACCGCCGGCGCGTGGTGGGACAACACCGGCTGGGCCGATGCCCGTATCGCCGCCGCTGAACGGGGCGGCTACAGCGCGGAGGTTGATCTGGCGGTCTACTTCCTGCACGACGTGGCGCCGGAGGTCGCTGCGGCGGGCGGGCCGTATCAGCGACCCGAGGCCGACGCGGCGTTCGGGTCGCCCTGCGACTTCACCGCCTGGCCGCCCGTCCCGATCCGGGCCGTGGCCGGAGCGGATGACCGGTTCTTCCCGGTCGGCTTCCAGCAGGCACTAGCGCGGGACCGGCTCGGCATCGAGGCGGACGTGCTGCCCGGCGGCCATCTGATCACACTCTCGCAACCGGCCCGGCTGGCCAGCTATCTACTCGGCGTCTGAGCCGGAGCCTAATGGCGCATTTCCGCGACGCCCTGCGCCACCGCGCACGGCGCGCACAGCGACACCTCGGTGTGGCCCAGCCGACGGGTCAGCATGGCGCGGCCGTCGCACACGCCTTGATCATCAGGATGTGCCGTGGCGCACTGGCACCGGCAGTCACGCCAGTCCCCGGAGAGCACGGAGAGACCGGCCTGCACCGCGGCGCGGACAGCCGGATCGAGTTTCTCCAGCGCCTCGGTGGTGGCGTCCGCCACCTGCTCGCGCCACGTGCCTAGTGCCGCCGATGCGGCCTGCCAGGCGGCGGCGAACTGCCGTGCGGGGTTGCCTTCCTCACCACTCATGACGTCATTTTCGCACCTGCCGCACGCTGTGGCTATCGGCGGGGCGGTTTGCTGCGAATTTCACCCATCCACGCCCGCGCCTGCCCGCGTCGCGCCCGCCCCGGGACGACGCGAGGAATCCAGCCAACGCGCCCCGAATCGGCCCGCCGTCGAAAAGTTCAAAAAATCAAGAAATCAAGAGCAAAAACAAGGTTCGGAGGAACGGACCGGGGCGATCCTTTCAGCATTGGGGATCCATGGAGGTCAGCGGCGCGAGGCACGGCTGCTCGTCTCGGCCCCGTGATCGGCGTAGCTCCCTCGCCAGCTGACCCGGGCGCCGGTGCGGTAACGTCCGTGCCGTGACGTCTGAACTTCGAACCTGGTCGGGCACCTACCGGTTCACCGCGCGCACGGTGATCGCCGCGCGGACGATCGACGACGTACGCCGCGCCGTCACCGCTGGGGGACGGGTGCGCGCGCTCGGCACCCGCCACTCCTTCAACGACCTGGCGGACAACGGGGCAACCCTGGTCACGGTGACCGGCATCGCGCCGGAGCCCGTGCTAGACGAGACCGCGCGAACGGTGACGGTCGGCGCCGGGATCTCCTACGGCGCCCTCGCGGCGTGGCTCCAGGAGCGGGGCTGGGCGCTGCACAACCTGGGATCGCTGCCGCACATCTCGGTGGCCGGCGCGATCGCCACAGGAACGCACGGGTCGGGCAGCCGCAACCGGGTCCTGTCGGCCGCGATCGCGGGCCTTGAGTACGTGGACGCCGACGGCGAGCTCCGCCACGCCGGGCGCGCGGACCCGGGCTTCGACGGGATGGCCGTCGGGCTTGGCGCATTCGGCGTCGTCGTTCGCGTCACCCTCGACGTGCAGCCGACCTACCTGGTCAGGCAGGACGTGTACGCCGGTCCGAAGTGGGACCGGGTGCTCGCCGAGCTGGACGCCGTCATGTCCGCCGCCTACAGCGTCAGCCTGTTCACCGACTGGACCGGGGACTCGATGGCGATGGCGTGGGTGAAGCGCAGGCTCGACGGGCCAGAGTCGGCGACGCCCGAGGAGTTCTTCGGCGCGCCTCGCGATCTAGGCCCGGTGCGGCTGGTCGACGCCCCGGTCGACAACCTCACGATCGTCGGCGCGCCCGGCCCGTGGTCGGAGCGGCTCCCGCACTTCCGCATCGACTCCCCGCCCAGCAACGGGGACGAGATCCAGTCCGAGTACTTCATCGACCGGGCCAGCGGCGCAGCTGCCCTAGAGGCCCTCGTGCGGCTGTCGCCTCTGATCACGCCCCTGCTGCTCGTCTCCGAGATCCGCGCCACCGCCTCCGACCGGCTCTGGCTGAGCGGGTCCTACGACCGCGAGACCGTTGCCCTCCACTTCACCTGGCGTAACCAGCCGGACCGGGTCAGCGCCGCGGTGACGGAGGTCGAGGCGGCGCTCGCCCCGTTCGGCGCCCGTCCGCACTGGGGGAAGCTCACGCACATTCAGGCCGGGCAGCCCGAACTGCTCTACCCCCGGCTGGGCGACGCGAGAGCGCTGTTCGAACGGCTCGACCCGGCAGGCCGGTTCAGCAACCACCGCCTCGAGCGTCTGGGTGTCCGCGAGCGGCGGTGATCGCTTCGCCTTCGGCCAGGGTGGCGCGCGCTCAGCGCGGGTGGCCCCGGTAGGTGCCGAACGACCATCGGTTCCCCTCCGGGTCGCGCACCGAGAACTCGCGCGAGCCGTAGTCCTTGTCGCTGGGCTCGGCGATGACGGCTGCCCCGTGCTCCACGGCGCGCTTGAACACCGTGTCCGGGTCGTCGCAGACCGCGTAAGTACGGAAGGTGCCGGGGTACTCCGAGCCGGGATCGGCCGACCCCATCATCACCCCGCCGCCGGGCGGCCAGGCGAGTTCCGCGTGGTCGACGTGGTCCCCCTGGCCGTAGACGACGGTTTCCTCGAAGCCGAACGCGTCGACGAGGAACTTGACCAGCCCGCGCGCGTCGCGAGCTATCAGCGTTGGCCACACCTGCGGTGGCGGTGTCTGTGTCATGTCCGCAATCCTTCCCCGGATCGGCGGGGGAGGCTTGGACGAATCGGAACTCCTAGCCAGGCGGTCGGGCGGACTCCTCGGCGAGCATCCTTGGGCGCGAGGGGGAACTTCGCCCGGAAAAGCGAGCCGAGGCGGCGGGCGCTCAAGCCGGTCTCCGACGCCACCCCCGCCTGTCGGAACCCCGCATACCACGAGACGAGCGGTCGCAGCCGCGGTGCTGCCGCGCGCCGCGCATGCTCATCGATCACACTCCATTGAAACCCATGCTGTCCCCGGTCAGTTAATGAGGTGACTACCCGCACTACCTTTGTGAATAGCTGTGTGTATATGATCGATTACGGAGTGTTAGCTAGATGGTGCGCGGCTAACGGGGGACCCCATGCAGACCAGTGACGCGAGCGGACAGCAGGGACGCATCCTGCTTGTCGACGACGATGTGGCTCTCGGCGGCTACCTGATCCGGGTGCTGCGCACGGGCGGCTTTGACGTGGCGCACGAGCTTGACGCCCACACCGCACTGTTCCGCGTCAAGGCGGAGCGGTGGGACCTGCTCATCACCGACATCGAGCTGCCGGGGATGAACGGGCTCGAACTGCTCGAGCGAGTCAGGGAGATGGTGCCAGACCTGCCGGTCGCGGTACTGACCGGCCATCCGTCGGTCGACTACGCGGTCTCGGCGCTGCGCGGCTCGGCGGCGGAGTTCCTGAGCAAGCCGGTCAGCGCGGCCGACCTGCTCGCCAAGGCCGCCGAACTGATCGAGGCCGGCCGCGCGGCCAGGGACGCCTGCAGGGAGAAGGTCCTCGCCATCGGCGCGCACCCCGATGATGTGGAGATCGGCGCCGGCGGCACGCTGGCCGCGCACTGGCGCGGCCGGCGACGCCGTGTCGATCCTGACCCTGTCTCGCGGCGCCATCGGCGGCGATAAGGCCCAGCGGGCCCGCGAAGTCGCAGGAGTCCGCCGACATCATCGGCGCCAGGCTGTTCCTCAAGGACCTGGAGGACACCCGCATCCCCGAGGGCAACCCGACGATCGGCCTCATCGAGGAGGTCATCGCGGAGACCCAGCCGACGATCGTCTACACGCACTCCCTCCACGACCTCCACCAGGACCACCGCAACATCGCACCGCGCGGCGATGGTCGCCTGCCGGCGGGTGGGCCGCGTCTACTGCTTCCAGTCCCCGTCGGCCACCGTCGACTACCGCCCCACCTATTTCGTCGACCATCGACGATTACATCGGCCGCAAGCTCAAGGTCATCGACGCGTTCGGCTCCCAGGCGAGCATCCGCGACTACCTGGAGCCCGAGCTGATCACCTCGACCGCCCGCTACTGGGCCAGGTACTGCGCCGGCACCCACGCCGAGCCCTTCGAGACGATCAGGGACCGCGGCCGACGGCCAGAGCGCGCCGACGCCCGACCGGCGGCCACCGTGGCAGGGATGCCGTGATGCCCGGCAGCCGCCGATCGAGTCGGGCACAGCCGTGCCGGTCAGCCGCTCCGCGTCCTGGTCACCGGGCGCCGGCGGCCCGGCGGCGATCGCCGCGATGAAGTCGCTGAGCGCCGACCCCTCGGTCGAGCTGCTCGCCGCGGACATGGACCCGTGGGCGGCCGGGCTCTACCTGGTACCGCCCTTGGCGCGGACGCTGATCCCGGCCGGCGCGGCCCCGGATTTCACCGACGTGCTGCTTGCCCGGTGCCGCGCGCTTGGCGTGGACGTCGTGCTGCCGACCGTCGACGCCGAGCTGCGGCCGCTGGCCGGCGCCCGCGCGCCGTTCGCGGCCGCACGGCATCGACCTGCTCCTTGCGCCCGCGCAGGCGCTTGACGTCATCCTGGACAAGCTGGCGCTGGCGCAGCGCTGCGCCGGGGTCGTCCGCGTCCCGCAGGACCGAGCCGTTCGGGCCCGCCATCGACCCGGCGTCGCTGGACCTACCCGGTCATCGTCAAGCCGCGGACGGGCAGCGGGTCCCGCGGCGTCATCACGGTGGGCTCCGCCGCGTAGCTCGCCGCGCTCGAGCGCATCGCCCGCGCCTGATCGTGCAGGAGTTCCTGCCGGGCGAGGAGTACTCCATCGACGTGCTGGCCGACGCCGACGGGCACGTGATCGCGTCCGTGCCGCGGCTGCGGGCCCGGGTCGACTCCGGCGTGTCGGTGGGCGGCCGCACGGTCCACGACGCAGAGCTGTCGTCGTTCGGCCGGGCCGTCGCGCAGGCGACCGGCATCACCTACGTCGCCAACGTGCAGTGCAAGCGCGACGCCGGCGGGCCGCCCGGCGCTGCTCGAGGTGAACCCGCGGATGCCGGGCACGCTCGGGCTCACCATCGCCAGCGGCGTCGACATGCCCCGGCTTGCGCTCGCCGCCCTGCTCGGGCAGCCGCTCCCGGCGACGATGGGCTTCCGCGAGCGCGCCGTGGTCCGCTTCCTCGACGAGCGCGTCCTCGACCCCGCCGACATCGCGAACGTCGGGCGCGACCTCGCGGGTCGCCGTCATGAGCGCGGGCGGCTGCCGTGCTGGCGCTCGACGAGGACTTCCACGTGCACTCCACGTTCTCCGACGGGGCAGAGCACGCTGGCGGAGAACGTGCGGGCCGCACGGGAGCGCGGCGCTGCGCACGCTGTGCCTGGTCGACCACGTCCGGCGGGACACCGACGTGGCTGCCCGAGTTCGCCGCCGCCGTGGCGCCCTTCCGCGACCAGCAGGGGCCGCGGGTCCTGGCCGGTGTCGAGGCCAAGATCCTCGACACCTCCGGCCGGCTTGACCTGCCGCCCGGCCTCGACGGCATCGACCTGGTGCTGATCGCCGACCACCAGTTCCCAGGCGACGGCGGCCCGGTGCACCCGGCGCAGGCGCGGGCGGCCATCGGCTCGCGGCGCGATGACCGCGGCCGAGGCGATGGAGCGGCTGTGCGAGGCGACCGCGAACGCGCTGACGCGCCACCGACCGCAGGCGCGTGCTCGCCCACCTGTTCAGCGTGCTGCCCAAGATGGGGCTCGACGAGGCCATGGTGCCCGAGCCGCTGCTCGGCCGAACTGGCCAAGCGGGTCGCGCGCGCGGGGGCGATGGTCGAGATCAACGAGAAATGGGCCTGCCCGTCGCCCCGCACGGTCGCCGCCATGGCGCGGGCGGGCGTCCCCGTGGTGGCGGGCAGCGACAGCCACCACTGCCGTGACGTCGGCGTTTACCGCTCGGTCCGGCTGACCGCGGGCGCCGGAGTCCAGGCCTGACCGGGGGATGGATGACATGGGCTCATCGTCGGCGGCGAGTGGATCCTCGTCGTCGCGGTGCTGGCCGGCGCGGTCCCCGAGCTCGCCGCGGCCTGGCAGTTCCTGCTGGCGGCCTGCCATTACTTGCGCAACCACTACGGTGCCTGCGCGGCCGGCCTTCCCGCGGACCGCGGTGCTGATCCCCGCCTGGAACGAGGGAGCGGTGATCGGCGAGTCGATCGACCGGCTGATGAAGGCCGAGTACCCGCCGGAATCGCTGCGGATCTTCGTGGTCGACGACGCGAGCACGCGACGACACCCCGCTGGTGGTGAAGGCCAAGGAGGCGCAGTACCCGGGCAGGTGGTGCACCTGCGCAGGGAGAAGGGCGGTCAGGGGAAGGCGCACACGCTCAACCACGGCCTGGCCGTCATCCTCGACGACGACTGGATGGAGGCGCTGCTGATCACGGACGCCGACGTCATCTTCGAGCCCGCCGCGCTGCGCACGATGACCAGGCACCTGGCCGACCCGCGGGTCGGCGCCGTCACCTCCTACATCAAGGAGGGCAGCCGCCCAGGCAACTACCTGACCCGCTTCATCGGCTATGAGTACGTCACCGCGCAGGCGGCCGCCCGGCGCGGGCAGAACGTGCTCGGCGCGACTCGCGTGCCTGGCCGGCGGCGCGCAGCTGCACTCGCGGGCCAACCTGCTCGCCCTCGGCGGCCGGATCGACACCACCTCGCTGGCGGAAGACACGATCACCACCTTCGAGACCCAGCTGCGCGGCCGCCGGGTGGTCTTCGAGCCGCACGCCATCTGCTGGGCGGAAGAGCCCGAGACCATCGCGGCCCTGTGGAAGCAGCGGCTCCGCTGGGCGCGCGGCAACGTGCAGGTCACCTTCAGGTACCGCAGGCTCTGGTTCCGGCGGTCACGCGCGCACCGCCTCGGCGGCATCACCTTCGGCGTGAACTGGTTCTGCCTGCTTCCTCCAGCCGATCTTCATGATCACATCGTCGGCGGCGCTGCTCACCCTGTACTTCGCGGGCTCGCCGCGCGTCTGGCCGGCGTTCCACGCGCTCTGGATCCTCAACGCCGCCACCTACATCTTCATCACCGGCTTCGCGCTGCTCATCGACCCGGGCACGGCGCGGCGGAGCTGGCGCCAGGCGCGTGATGTTCCCCGGCGCGGTGAACCTGGCCATCATCGCGTATACCTGCTTTCCCCGGCTGTTCCGGCCGGCGACCCGCCGGTTCTTCGCCGCGTCCACCTGGCCCCGCCCCATGCGGGCTGGGTCATCGTCTTCGTCTACGCCTGGCTCGGCGGGTCCCTGGCCGTGGCCTACCTGGCGAAGGCGGTCGAGCCGAAGCGGGGCGGCCGGCTGATCAGCGCGGTCCTCGTCTACCTCGTCGGCTACGGGACGCTGCTGTGCGCCTGCACGTTCGCCTCTTACGTCAAGGAGCTGCGGAGGGCGGAGATGCGCTGGGACAAGACAGAGAAGACCGGAAAGATGACGATTCCGACATGACGATCGAGCCAGGCGGGCGGCATGAGGTCGAGGTCTTCGCGGAAGAGATCCGCGCGGCGGTCAGGTACGAGCGGGGCCTGGTGGTGAAGGCCCTCGGCGTGCTCGCCGTGCTGGCCGTCATCGTCGTCTTGCGCACCCTGTATTTCGCATGAGCGCCATTGCGCGTTGCCAAGTGCTGCGCGTTACCACCGATTCGCCCGGAAGGAGGCTGCACCGATGGAACCACGGAGAATGGGGGCGCTGCGGAGGTCGATCAGGGAGCTGGACAAGGCGGTGGCAGCGGTCGCCGACGGCCGCTTCGGCACCCGCATTCCCGCGGTCGGCCCCGCCGAGCTGTCTGACCTGAGCCGTGGCATCGAGCTGATGCGGACCAGGCTGCTGGCGGCCCTGCACGAACGGGAGCAGGCGCAAGAGAGCCTGCGGAGCATGTTCGAGCTGGCGCCGGACGCGATGCTCGCCGTCGCCGGGGACGGCACCGTCATGATGGCGAACGCCCAGGCAGTGCAGTTGTACGGGTACACCGTCGGCGAACTGATCGGCCGGCCGGTCACGACTCTGCTGCCCGAGGAATGGCGGTCTAGCCTGGCGACGCAGACGGGCCACCTCGGCGACCGGCGTTCACGGCCGGCCGACCGGGAGATCAAGTCGGCCGGGCTGCGCCGGGACGGCACCACGTTCCCGGCCGAGGTCAGGCTGAGCTGGCTGCCCACGGGCCAGGGAACGCTGGTCGTGGCCGCTGTCAGGGACGTCTCCGAGCGGCTGGCGATGGAAGCCGAGGCTGAACGCCTGCGCGTCGCCGCGGAGCAGGAGCGCCTCCAGCAGCGGTTGCAGCAGTCGCGGCGGCTTGAAAGCCTCGGCCAGCTCGTCGGCGGTGTCGCGCATGACTTCAACAACCTGCTCAACGTGATCGCAGGCTACACGGACTTCACCGCGGAGCAGCTCAGTGCCCTCGCACAGGAAGATGACCGGATCCAGCCCGTGCTCGCCGATGTCGAGCAGGTCGCGGCTGCGGCGCAGCAGGCGATCCGGGTGACCCGCCAGCTCCTGACCTTCTCAAGGAGCGAGGCAGCCAGGCGGGAGGTGCTCGACATGAACGAGGTGGTCGAGAGCGCCGGTGAGCTGCTGCGCCGATCCCTTGGCGAGCAGATCAACCTGGTCATCTCGGCCGAGCCTGACCTGTGGCGGGTCGAGGCCGATCGCGGCCAGCTCGAGCAGGTCCTGGTGAACGTGGCGCTGAACGCGCGCGACGCGATGCCGGGCGGCGGCCGCCTCACCATCGAGACGGGCAACACCGAGGTGGACGCCGCCTATGCTGCGCAGCGGCCGGGTCTAGAGCCTGGACGTTACTCCCGGCTGGCGGTGTCGGACACCGGGACGGGCATGGACACCGCGACCCTCGAGCGGGTCTACGAGCCGTTCTTCTCGACCAAGGAGCGGGGCCGGGGGACCGGCCTTGGGCTTGCCACGGTGTACGGCATCGTGACCGGCCTCGGCGGCACCATCGTCATCTACTCGGAGGAGGGGCTCGGCACGACCGTGAGCGTGCTCCTGCCCGTCACCGAGCAGGCCGCGGCGACCGCGGCGGAACCCGATTGTCCGCGCGAGGACCTGCGCGGGCACGGCGAGGCCATCCTGCTCGTCGAGGACGAGGAGAGCCTGGCCGCGATGGCGTCCCGGATCCTGGCCCGCAATGGCTACCAGGTCTGCGCGGCGGAAAACGGCGCCGACGCCGTCCGCAGGGCCGCTGATCCCGCTTACCCCGTCGACCTGCTGGTCACCGACATGGTCATGCCGGGGATGCTTGGCATCGAGGTCGTGAACCGGGTCCGCGCCGCCCGCCCCCAGCTGCCTGCGCTCTTCATTTCCGGGTACGCGCAGCAGGTCCTTGACTTCCACGGCATCCCCGCGCGCGACCATGACATCTTGCAGAAGCCCTTCACGGAAGCGGCCTTGCTGAGCCGCGTGCACCAGGCACTCAACCGCGTCAGCATCCCTTCACAGCAGGGACCCGCGTCGTTATGCGACTCGGGGTGGTCCACACATGCCAGCCCGGGTGGTGAGGTACGGCAGGGCTAGCGTGGTAGCGTCTTGCGCGTCATGAACCACCTGAGCGGCGTAGAGCGCCTTGTGAACAGGTTCAGCGTCATGCGGCACGGGCAGAGCAAGGCCAACGTGGCCGGCATCATCGTGAGCCTAATAGAGAGTGACCTGCGGGGCGATTACGGGCTATCGGAGCTCGGCCGCCAGCAGGCGCTCGCGGCGGCGCGGGGCTGCAGCCTGCCGATGGACACGGTCATCTGCTCGTCGGACTTCTCCCGCGCGAGGCAGACGGCGGAGATCGTGCGCGCGCAGCTGGACGCATCGGAGGTCATCTTCGAGGAGGCTCTCCGCGAGAGGTGCTTCGGGGAATGGGAAGGGACGTCGACCGGCAACTACGCGCGGGTCTGGGCGGTCGACGAGACGGACCCAGAGCACGCCGACGGCGGCGTCGAGCCGGCGGCGGCCGTGCTCGACCGGACGACCGCGCTGGTCGTGGACCTGGAGCGACGGTACTCCGGTCGCGACATCCTCCTGGTGTCCCACGGGGACCCGCTGCAGATTCTGCAAGCCGGCTTCCTAGGGATCGGCCCGTCCAGGCACCGGAGCCTGCCCATGCTTGAGATCGCGGAGATCCGCCCCCTGCGCCTCGCTGTGCCGGAGTAACGAGCCGTATGCTCAGCAATTACGGCAGCCGCACTGGCCCGAGCTCGGGCTCGTCGAGTCGGACGCCGATCTCGTCGAGCCGGGAGAGCATCTCGGCCGGGTCGGCGTACACGCGGTAGGAGCCCGCGCGCTCGAGCTCTTCGCGCCCGTACCCGCCCGATTGCAAGCCGATGCCGAGCGAGCCAGCGCGCCGCGCGGCGAGCATGTCCCAGACGCTGTCCCCGACCACCATGGCGTGCGCCGGTTCCACCCCGAGCAGCGCCGCCGCCGCCAGGAACAGGTCGGGATCCGGCTTGGCGTGGCGCACCAGGTCCCTGGTCACCATGGGGGTGTCCTCGGGAAGCCCGAGGAGCTCGAGGGCGGGCCGGGCGCTGGCGGCGTACCCGCTGGTGGCGATCGCCCACTGCACGCCCGCGTCGGTCAGCGCGGCGAGCAGCTCACGCGCGCCCCACAGCGCGGTCACCGACTCGATCTGCTTGCTGTACTCGATGGCGTGCGCCTGCTGGAGCTGCGTGATCTCGTCCGCCGACAGGGTCCGGCCGGTCTCCCGCAGCAGCGCCTGCACGAAGAGGCCGCCGCTCATCCCGATCCGCCGGTGAATTCGCCAGACCGACAGGTCGATGCCGATCGCGCCGAGCGCCGCGCGCCAGGCGATCACATGCTGGTAGACGCTGTCGATCAGCGTCCCGTCCAGGTCGAACAGGAAGGATGGCACAGGTGCCTGCGGATACTCCACGTGATCATTCTGCCACGCCCCCGCCTGGCACCGTCGGGGTGCCCGGCCAGAATCGCCGGTCTCGGCCGTGCTCAACGCCCCGCACCGCCTCCTGCAGGACATCCGCTGAAGAAGATCAAAACCACAAATTCAATCATGCGGAACGCACGCTTGGTTTTACCCACGCGCTCCGCAAAACCATTCTTGCCTGCGGCGTCGCCTTGTTAGCCTGGCGTGTATGCCGGACATGGCGCCAGCGGCGCAAGCACGCGAGTTTGCGGCCGCGTTCCGATCCTTCCTCGACTGGATTCATTCGTCCGACGCCGACGATGGCCGCCGCGCGGTACCGGACCTGATTGCCGGCTTCCTCGGCCCCGACCTTGAGGCCCATTCGGTGGTGACCCGGGCGCTGCCCGCGTTCGAGCACGTCAACCTGCAGACCGCCCTCGACGCGTGGGCGGCCCGCCCCGGTCGCACGGTGGAGGTGCACGGCCTTTCGCTGCCGCCGCACTTTTCCCCGCCGACGCTCCAGCAACTGGTGGCCGCCGAGCGGATGCCGCTGCGGATCACTCCGCCCGCCCTCATTGATCTGCCCAACGGCCCGGCATCGACGCTCGGCTGCCTCAAGCTCGCGCTGCTGCTGGTCAGCGAGCCCGACCGCCGCTACGTCTTGATGGTTCACGGGCCCGGCGAGCACCATCCCGGCCTCGAGGTCGAGGTCGCCGGGCTGCCCGTGGACGGCGCGCAGCTCGTGCTCGCCGAGCTTGACCAACTCCGCGCCGAGCTCAACGTCTACCGTGGCCACCTGCTCGAGGTCTCGCTCGACCCGATGGGCGGCGTCCACCTGGGCTTCGCGGCACCGTCCGGGCTCAGCCGCGATGACGTCGTGCTGCCCGAGGCCGTGATCGCGCGGGTCGAGCGGCACGCGCTCGGGGTGGCCGCGCACCGGGACGCGCTCCTCGCGGCCGGGCAGCACCTCAAGCGCGGCCTGCTGCTGTACGGTCCGCCCGGCACCGGCAAGACGCACACCACCCGCTACCTGCTCGGCCAGATGACCTCCTACACCAGGCTGGTGCTCACCG
Organism: uncultured Actinomycetota bacterium; assembly: GCA_963778435.1. GTDB lineage: Bacteria > Actinomycetota > Actinomycetes > Streptosporangiales > Streptosporangiaceae > Trebonia. The sequence goes on along the minus strand of CAVZUX010000028.1, from coordinate 87,616 downwards.
GCCGCGCGCTCGTCGCCGTCGGCCCGGTCACCGAGATGGCTCGCGCCCTCGCGCCGGCCGTGGTGGTCCTTGAGGACGTGGACCTGGTCGCCGAGGAACGCACGATGGGGCCGAGGTCCAACCCGGTCCTGTTCGACCTGCTCGACGCGATGGACGGCGCGGCCGGCGACGCCGACCTGCTCTTCCTGCTCACCACCAACCGCGCCGACCTGCTCGAGCTCGCGCTCGCGGCCCGCCCGGGCCGGGTGGACGTCGCGGTCGAGATCGCCCTACCCGATGGGGCCGCGAGGCAACAGCTGCTCGCGCTCTACGGCCGGGGCGTACCGCTTGACCTGACCTCAGACGACATCGCCACCGCGGTCGAGCGCACCGACGGCACCACCGCCTCCTTCCTCAAGGAGGTCATCCGCCGCGCGGTCCTCGAGGCCCTGCACGACGACCCTGCGCTGCCCGCCGTCACCGCGGCGCACCTGGCCCGCGCGCTCGACGACCTGCTCGACTCGGCCCAGGGCGTGACCCGCACCCTGCTCGGGGTGGGAGTGGACCCGACCACCCTCCCGGCCGGCGGCCTGCCGGACGGGCCGCGCGCGGACGCCATGCTGATGGCCCGCCGCCGCGGCATGGTCAGCCGCAGCTACCGTGGCGGGTTCGGGTCGAGCGGCTAGTGCAGCAACTCACAAGTCCCTTACGGGGTTCAGCTGCGGACGGCGGTCGCTGTCGGTGACCGTGAGTGCCCGGCAGGACCCGCCGCTCGCGGGGTACCGGGAGCTCTGCCGTGAGCTGGCCGCCGCAGGCCCCGGCACGTTCGGCGAACTCGATTCGGTAGGGGCCAGGTCGGTCCTGCGGCGATACAGTGACGCCTGGTTCGCCGCCGCCGGGCGCCGCAAGGACGGCGACCGCACGGCGCGGTACCCGCGGTGGGCCGTCCGGCAGAAGATCGGCGCCCTCGCGGTCGGGGACCCGCGCGGCGTCCTGGACCTGAAAGCGGGCCGCAGGCACAACCAGCGGACCCGCGACTGGCGCGTCGGCCGCCTCATCCGGGTCCTGGCCGACAAGGCCGAGGCCGACGGGATCACCATGCGCCTAGTCGACGAGCGGGGCACGTCCTCGACCTGCCCGTCGTGCGCCCGGCGGGTCCCCAAGCCCGCCGGGCGGAACTTCTCCTGCCCGCACTGCGGGCACGGCGGGCACCGCGACCTCGTCGCGGCCGCCAGCATCGCCGCCCGGGCACCCGGCGGCGGCCCCATTCCCGCGACCCCCAAGGGGCCGGGATCACGCACCGTCGCGCCGGAGCCCACCTACCCGGTGTGCACCCGGCGCGGCGTGACCCCCGGCGCAGGCCCCCATCACGGCCCGCACCCCGGAGGCACCTGGCCGGCACCGGCCCGCCCCCCGCACCACCACCGTCACCCGGCGGCGGCGTGAGGGGAGTCGCTCGCAGTAACCGCGAGGAACACCCAAGCCCACGACACCCCGTCAAGGACTTACGAGTTGGTGCACTAGCGACTATCCGCCGCGCAGGCCTGGCGGGATCGGCTAGTCGCGTTATATCGTGAAGGTGGGCCAAGGAAGATGGGCCAAGGAGGTGGCGGCATGGGCACGATCGCGAGCCTGCTGTTCGGGCGCGACGCGGGGCGGTTGCTCGACCTGATCACGGGGGAGAGCGACCGGGAACAAGAGATGGCCGACCGGGTGGCGCGGTCGGGCGAATGGTGCGGCAGCACGCCGGGACACGGGCGGTCGGGTCGGCAGTCGGACGGCGCGGACCCGTCGCGGCGCCCGGCGTTTCCGTTTGGTCGTTTATACGCCCGGTTAACCTGATATGTCCGGGGTATGAGCGGCGTGTTGCGGGGGTATGCCTGAGGCCGACCCGGGATTGCAGCGTGGCTTAAGGAGCCGGCTATGGACATTGACGTCATCGTGGAGACCCCCCAGGGCTCGCGGAACAAGTACGTAGTTGACCCCAAGAGTGGGCGCATGCGGCTGGACCGGATGCTGTTCACCTCAACCGTCTACCCACTGGACTACGGCTTCGTGGACGGCACCGTCGCGGAGGACGGCGACGCCCTCGACGCGCTGGTTATGCTCGATGAGCCGACCTTCTCCGGGTGCCTGGTGACGGTCCGGCCGGTCGCGGTCTTCTGGATGCACGACGAGGGCGGCCCGGACGCCAAGGTGCTCACGGTCTGCTCGCACGACCCGCGCAAGGCCGGCATCCGCGACCTGGCCGACGTGCCCCGCCACCTGCTCAACGAGATCGGCCACTTCTTCGACATCTACAAGGAACTCGAGCCGGGCAAGTCGACCGACGTCCGCGGCTGGCAGGACCGCGCCGAGGCCGAGCGTGTCATCAAGGAGTCCCAGGTCCGCGCCGGGTGACTGATGTGACTGGATGGACGATTGTGACTGCATGACGGATGCGGCTTTGCGATTGTGACCATGACGAAATCTTTTGAAACGGTAAAGAAATCCATGTAGGCCACACTGGGGCAAATTTCAACCAATGTCCCAGGGGATCGCCTAATGGCCACAATCGACATCACCACGGCCGCTGCCGCGGAGAGCGCCAAACTCAAGCGGCACTTCGGCCGCTTCGACATTTTTTTCTTCCTGATCTGCACTATCGTCGGTGTGGACACCATCGCGTCGGTGGCGAGCCGTGGTGGCCAGGCATTTACCTGGATGCTGATCCTCGCGGTGCTGTTCTTCGTCCCGCAGGCGCTGCTCTTTGCCGAACTCGGATCGGCCTTCCCGCAGGAGGGCGGTCCGTACTTCTGGACGCGACTGGCGTTCGGTCACCTGGTCGGCGCGGTCAACAACTTCCTGTATTGGATCACTAACCCGGTCTGGATCGGCGGCACCCTCGCCATCACGTGCGTCGGGGTGATCGAGGTGTTCTTCGACAACGGAAAAACGCTCTCCACGCCGGCGTTTTACGTGGTCGCGCTGATCTTCGTCTGGGTGTCGATCCTGGCCGCCATCCTGTCCTTTTCCAAGGCCAAGTGGCTGCCCACGGCTGGCGCGTTCGCCCGGTTCCTGCTGCTCGGCCTCTTCAGCGCCTCCTGCATCGTCTACGCGGCCAAGCACGGCGTGCACGGCCTGGGCGCGGGCAACTACCGGCCGTCCTATTCCGGGTTCGTCCTCCTGGTCGGCGTGCTGCTCTTCGACTACGTCGGCTTCGAGTTGCCGAGCAGCGCCGGCGAGGAAATGACCAACCCGCAGCGGGACGTGCCGTTCGCGATCGTCCGCTCGGCCATCGGCTCCGTGCTGCTCTACGCGATCCCCGTGCTCGGCATCCTGGTCGTGCTGCCGTCCTCGGCGGTCACGAACTTCAGCGGGTTCGTTGACGCGATGAAGGACGTCTTCACCATCTACGGCGGCTCCATCGCCAAGGACGGCACCCCCACGCTGACCGGCGCCGGCGCCGTGCTCGGCGACGCGGGCGCGATCTTGTTCATCGTCTGCCTGCTGACCTCGGGCGTGACCTGGATCATGGGCTCGGACCGGGCACTCGCCGTCTCGTGCTACGACGGCGCGGGTCCGCGCTCCCTGGGAGTGATCAGCGAAAGGTTCGGCACACCGGTCCGGGTAAACATCTTCAGCGGCGTCGTGGCGACCATCATCGTCATTCTCGCCGAGACGATCACCAACGGTGACGCGGCGAAGTACTTCGGCGCCGTGCTCGGCGTGACGATCTCCACCACGCTCATCAGCTACCTGGGCATTTACCCCGCGGTCTGGAAGCTGCGCCGGTCGTACCCGGGCGTCGAGCGGCCGTACCGGATGCCGTTCATGAAGCCACTGACCATTCTGCTGCTCGTGCTCATCGTCATCGCGACCATTCAGCTCATCCTGCCGGGCCTTGGCGATACCTGGTTCGGCTCCGCCTACGCTCCGACCGGCTGGGCCTACTCGGAGAAGTGGGTGTACCTGCTGACCGAGCTGCTCCCGGTGCTCGTCTTCGCCGCGGTTGGCGTGCTCTTCTGGTGGCTGGGGCGCAAGACGCGGGCCGAGGTCGTCACCGCCCCCGATGAATTCGTCGCGTCGGTGGAGTTACTAGACTCGGCAAATGCGCCTGATACCTGACGGCTCGCCGTTCGGCTTGGATAACCTGCCCTACGGCGTGTTCTCGGTCGATGGCACGCCGCCCCAGGTCGGCGCCCGCGTCGGGGACAGCGTCATCGACCTGGCGTCAGCGCTGGGGGACGAGGTGTTCGCCGCGCGGTCGCTCAACCCGTTCATGGCGACCGGGCCCGCCAGCTGGGCCCGGGCGCGTGCGCGGATCACCGAGCTGGTGGCGGGCGACGCGCTGCCGGACGGCGCGGTGCACCCGCTGAGCAACGTTGAGCTGACGCTGCCGTTCGAGGTCGCCGACTACGTTGACTTCTACGCCTCCGAGTCGCACGCGTCCAACCTCGGACGGCTGTTCCGGCCGGACAACCCCGAGCCGCTGCTGCCGAACTGGAAGCACCTGCCGGTCGGCTACCACGGCCGGGCAGGCACGGTCGTGGTCTCTGGCACCGACATCGTCCGCCCCAGCGGGCAGCGGAAGGGGCCCGCCGACCCGGTGCCGGTGTTCGGCCCGTCGGTCCGGCTCGACATCGAGGCAGAGCTCGGGTTCGTGGTCGGCGTCGGGTCGCCGCTGGGCGCGCCGGTCAGCACGGCCGACTTCGCCGACCGGGTGTTCGGCGTCGTCCTCGTCAACGACTGGTCCGCCCGTGACCTGCAGGCCTGGGAGTACGTGCCGCTCGGGCCCCACCTGGGCAAGTCCTTCGCGACCTCGGTCTCGCCCTGGGTGACGCCGCTGGCGGCGCTGGCGGGCGCGCGGGTGCCGCTGCCGGGCCAGCACCCGCCGGTGCTCCCGTACCTGCGCGAGGACGAGGACTGGGGCCTGGACATCGACCTGGCGGTCGAGTGGAATGGCGAGGTGGTCTCCCTCCCGTCGTACGCGTCCATGTACTGGTCGCCGGCCCAGATGCTCGCGCATATGACCGTGAACGGCGCGTCCACCCGCACCGGCGACCTGTTCGCCTCCGGCACCATCTCCGGACCCGCCAAGGACCAGCGCGGCGCGTTCATCGAGCTGACCTGGGGCGGCGCCGAGCCGATCACCGTCAAGGGGGAGCCGCGCACGTTCCTCGTCGATGGCGACACGGTGACGATCAGCGCCACCGCCCCCGGCCCGGCCGGCGGTCGCATAGCCCTCGGCGAGGTGACCGGGACCATCCGACCGGCCCGCCCCGCCTGATGGCCACGTCGGCAGCAGCTCCGGCGGCGGCTGCGGCGGGGTCGCTCAGATACGCGAGCGGTCCGGGCCGGTGGGTGCTGTTCGCCACCGTCCTCGGGTCGGCGATGGCCTCGATCGACGCGACCGTCGTGGGCATCGCGCTGCCCGCTATCGGCCGTGACTTCCACGCCGGGCTGGCCGCGCTGCAATGGGTGGTCACCGCCTACACCCTGACGCTGGCCGGCCTGCTGCTGCTCGCGGGCGCCCTCGGGGACAGGTACGGCCGGAAGCGGGTCTTCCTGATCGGCGTGGTGTGGTTCGCCATCGCCTCAGGCCTGTGCGGCATCGCGCCGAACGCCCCGGTCCTGATCGGGGCGCGGGCGCTGCAAGGCGTCGGCGCCGCGCTGCTCACGCCGGGCAGCCTCGCCATCCTGCAGGCATCCTTCCGGCCCGAGGACCGGGGCAGGGCGATCGGCGCCTGGTCGGGCTGTCCGGCGTCGGCACTGCCATCGGCCCGTTCCTCGGCGGATGGCTGATCCAGGCGGTGTCCTGGCGGCTGATCTTCGCCATCAACCTGCCGCTGGCCGTCCTTGTCGTGGTCGTGGCCCGGCGGCACGTGCCCGAATCGCGGGACACCTCGCTGACCGGGCGGGTCGACCTGGTTGGCGGCGTGCTGGTCACGGTCGGCCTGATCGGGGTGACCTACGGGCTGATCGAGGGCGGCGGGCGGCTGGACCAGACCCGCCCCGCTGGCGGCGCTGGCCGCCGGCGTGGTCCTGCTCGCCGCCTTCATCGCCTACGAACGCCGCCATACCGCCCCGCTGCTGAACCTCAAGCTCTTCGCCTCCACCCAGTTCACCGCGGCCAACACGGTGACCTTCGTGGTGTACGCGGCCCTGGGCGGTGCGCTGTTCCTGCTCCCGATCCAACTGCAGCAGGTATCTGGCTACACCGCGCTTGAGTCCGGCATCTCGCTGCTGCCGGTGACGGTCATCATGCTCTTGCTGTCCGCTCGCTCCGGCGCGCTGGCCAGCCGCATCGGCCCGCGCCTGCAGATGACCGTCGGGCCACTCCTCCTCGCCGTCGGCCTGGCGCTGTTCGCCCGCATCGGGCCGTCCGGCAACTACGTCACCGAGGTGCTCCCCGCCGTCGTCGTCTTCGGGCTCGGCGTGGCCGCCAACGTCGCCCCGCTGACCACGACCGTGCTGGCCGCCGTCCCGGCCGAGCACGCGGGGATGGCATCGGCGGTCAACAATGACGTCGCCCGCGCCGCCTCGCTCATCGCGGTCGCGGTGCTGCCCGCCGCGGCCGGCTCTCCGGCGCGGCCTACCTTCACCCGGCGCAGTTCTCGGCCGGATTCCACACCGCCTCATTCATCTCGGCCGGGCTGTGCGTGTTCGGCGGCGTGCTGGCCGCCGTCACCATCCGCAACCCGGCCCGCCCGGCCCAGCCGCGGCCCGCCGATACCTCTGCGGTCGCTGCGGCTTCTCCAGCCTCACTCCGGGGGCTGGCTTGCGGCCTTGACGCCCCGCCCGCGCGTGCCGCGGACGCGTAACGACCGCCGCGATCGGTCACGCCTGACGGCCTGGCTTATCATCGCCCGGTGGACCTTGAACGACGACGCGAGAGAAGGTAGCGGCGATGAGGCCTGACCAGACGCTGAACTGGATGCACGACGGCACCGAGCGGCTGCTGGCCGAGGTGGCCGGGCTGCCCGACGACGCTCTGAGCGCGCCGACGGCGCTGCCCGGTTGGACCCGCGCCTACCTGCTTTCGCACCTCGCCGCCAACGCCGACGCGCTGCGCAACCTGGTCCACTGGGCGCGCACCGGCGAGGAGCGCCGGATGTACGCCTCAACGCAGACGCGCGAAGCGGACATCGCCGCGGGCGCCGAGCACCCGCCCGCCCACCTGCGCGCCCGGGTGGCGTCATCGGCGGCCGATCTCGCCGCCGACCTGGACGCCCTGACGCCCTTGACGCCAGCGGCGGGTCGGCCTGGGACGCGAAGATCATCACCGCCCAGGGCCTTACCAGGTCGGCCAACGAGATCCCGTGGATGCGAGCCCGCGAGATCTACATCCACTCCATCGACCTGGCCGCCGGAACTACCTTCGCCGACCTGCCCCCCGACTTCCTGGCCGCGCTGCTCGACGACGTGACCGTCCGCCGCTCGGCCAAGGGCGGCGGCCCGGCCCTGCTCATCGCCGCCACCGACACCGGCCGCGCGCTGGGATGTCGCCGGCGCCGGCAGCCCGGTCCCGGTCACCGCCCCGCTCCCGGACCTGACCGCCTATCTGACCGGCCGTCCCGCCCCGTCGCTCCCGGCCGCCCCGGTCCTGCCGCGCTGGCTATAGGCCGCCGCCCCTATCGATCGAGGAGCCTCTCACCGTCCTGGCAGGCAGCGGAAGGCGGCTCTTCGTCAAGTCGTCGACGGGCGTGGTGGAGGTGGGAAGCGCGACCCCGGGGTCCGGCAAGTCGTGCGAGGATGGCGATCATGGTCATCGTTGCTCCGCTGAAGTCCGAAGACCGTCCGGCGCGGGAGGAACTGTCGCGTGGCTACAAGGCGTCCTACCGCACGCCGACCACCGACGCGCACTACGAGGCAGCATGGCGGCAGTTGCGGGACGAGGGCAGCGGGCTCTGTGGCCTCGGGGCGTACCTGGGCGGCACGGCGGCCGGAGAGTCGGCCGGCACACTCGTCGGCATCACTCATTACCTGTTCCACCCCACGATGTGGTACGGGGATGCTTGCTACCTGCAGGACCTGTTCGTCGCAGAGGCGGCACGGGGCAGGGGCGCCGCGCGAGCCCTGATCGAGCGGGTGGCCGAGGTGGCCAGCGAGCCGAGGCGTTACCCGGCTGCGATCCCACCAGTAATCTCCCCCGAGTCCGGTCTGGCCGAGGAATCCGCTGGCTTTATCGGCTACGCCCTCGCAGTGGGCAGGCTGGTCAGGAAGTCGGTCAGGCCGGCGAAGTAGGTCTCCTGGTCGTCGTACATGGCCAGGTGGCTTCCGTTCGGGCAGTACAGGTAGCTGCCGTTGGGCAGGCGCCCCGCCATCATCTCCATGTGGGCCGGGTCCATCGTGTCGTAGCTGGCGCCGATGACCAGCGTCGGCACCTCGATCCTGGGCAGGTCGGCGACCCTGTCCCAGTTGGCGAGCTTGGCGTCGGCGCTCATCCCGAGCTCGCTCGGCCCCTGCATCGGGACGTAGATCTTGGGGTTGATGTGCGCGAAGCCGCGCACCACCGGGTCGGGCCAGTCGTCGGCGGGCATCCGCAGCGTGTGGTGCTCGTAGTAGTGCGGCATGAGCAGTTCCATATACCGCGGGTTCTCGATGTCGCCGGCCGCCTCGAGTGCCTTGACCTCCGCGAGCACGCCGGGGTCCATCGCGGGCATCAGGACCTGCTCGGCGTAGGCCGTGTAGGCGGGGGCGCTTGCCATCATGTTCGAGATGACCAGGCCGCGCAGGTGCTCCTGGTGCGCCAGGGCGTACTCCATGGCCAGGATCCCGCCCCACGACTGCCCGTACAGCACGAAGTTCTCGCGGTCCAGGCCCAGGGCCTGCCGGACCTGCTCGACCTCATCGACGAAGCGGTCCAGCTCCCACAGCGAAGGGTCGTCGGGCTGGTCGCTGAACCCGGAGCCGAGCTGGTCGTAGTAGTAGTACTCGATCCCGGCGGCCGGCAGGAAGCTGTCGCACGCCTCCAGGTACTCGTGCGTCGACCCCGGCCCGCCGTGCAGCAGCAGCACCTTCAGGTCCGGGTTGTTCCCGACCCGCTTGGTCCACACGCTGAACCTGCCGCCGGGCGTGTCGACCGGAATACGGCGCGCCCCGCCGCTCAGCCGGTCCGCGCGCCCCGAGTAATCCAGATAGCCGCCGCTCACTGCCCGAGCCTCCAGATCGTCAACCGCATCCGCCGCACCATGACCGGAGAATCATAGCGTTGGTGTTCTCCGGGTGAGCGGCCGGCGGCAGCGCGGGTCAGTGGGAACAGCCGATGGCAGCGACGTACTGCTGCGGGGTCATCCGGTACAGCGGCACCAGGTCCGGGTTGCTGAGCACCAGGTCGAACACCCACCGGCGGCCGACGTAGAACCAGTAGTCCGTCAGCTGCTGGCCGCCGATCTCGTACTGCACCAGCCACGCCCCGTGCGGCCCGGCCTCGGCGTTCTCGGTCCGCGATAGCGCGCCGCCGCCCGGGCATTCCTCGTGCCGCTTGATGTAGTCGGCCCTGGTGATGATCGCCTGGCTGCGCGCGTCCCACCGCGCGTAGACGGGGCCGAAGTCGCCCGTGTCGTACGCATGGTTGAACGTCGCGGCGACCTTGAGCAGGGCCGAGGCGGTGTGCGGATCGGGCGGCAGCGGCGCCGGGGACGCGGCCGGATGACCCGTGCCCGCGCCGCACCCCGCCAGGAAGAAAACCGTACCGACAGCAGCAGCCGCCGCCGTCAGGCGCGGGCGCCTCGCCACGTTCTCCATCACCCGCCATCGCATAGCCCGGGTCCTGGCCAGGCGGCCAGGTACCCGGATCCGGGGTTGCAGCAGCCACCACGTTACTGCAATCGATTGCTAGGAATGGAAATCGATTGCTAGGAATGGAATGGGTGTCACGCCGATCAGCCGGTGGCCCGCAGTCTTCGCGCGGCCTCCGCCGCCGCGGACATCTTGCTGATCGCGAGATAGCGGGGGACCCGGCGCAGGCCGCAGTCGGTGGAGATCTCGAGACGCTCGGCGTCGCGGTACTCCAGGCAGGTGCGGACCCGCTCGATGATGTCCTCGGGCGTCTCCGAGTAGTGGGTCTTGATGTCGATCAGCCCGGCGGACAGGATGCGGTCGCGATCCCACTTGCCGACCAGGTCGATCTCGGCCATCTCGCGCGCGCCGAACTCGAGGCTGAAGCCGTGCACGTTGGCGTCGAGCAGCGTGGGGAACAGCCAGCGGTAGGTCCGCTTGGCGTACGGCAGCCGGCGGAACGACCCGAAGCAGATGTGCACGATGAACGTGCACCCGGTGATCCCGTCGACGACCTGGTTGATGGTCTCGACCAGGTTCTCCGGCGTCCGGTCCTCGGCCGCGTGCGAGGGAGTCAGCGGCTCCTCGATCTGGATGCAGTCGCAGCCGGCCGCGACCAGCTTCTTGATGTCGGACCTGATGGCGGGGACCAGGGCGTCCGCGCACTCGCGGCGGGTCCGATAAGTGGGGCTGAAGTCGAGCTCGGTGGTGATGCCGTACGGGCCGGGCATGCCGATCTTGGGCCGGCGGTCGGTCCGCGCCCGCAGGAACTCGTACTCGCTGGTGTAGTCCCAGATCGACTCGACCTGGTCGAGCGGCTCGCGCACCTCGTAGACGGGCAGCTGGTCCCAGCCGATCGCGCCGAGCCGCCGCGGCGTTGGCTTCAGCGCCAGGCCCGCCATCTTGCCGGTAATCCCCTCGATCCAGCCGCCGCGCCGGTGCTCGCCGTCGGTGAGCATGTCGAGCCCGGCCGACTCCTGGTCGTAGATGGCGAGCTGGCAGTAGTCGTCGAGAAGCTCCTGCCGGTCGGCCGGGCCGAAACGCCCCTCCTTCTCGCCGTCCGCCACGACGTCCCACCAGCCGGGCCGCGCCCAGCCGCCAGTGGTCGTCACCGGCAGCGCCGCCGGGTACCGGTAATCGCTCACTCATGCCTCCTGGTCAGTGGTCGGACGGAGCGCCGACGGGTCCCTCCTCAGGTCCCGCAGTACGTCGATCAGGTCCGCGTGGATGCGGGAATTGCTCGCCACGACGTCGGCGCGGTCCGCGCTCTGGTGCGGTCGGCCGTCGAACAGCGTCAGCGTGCCGCCCGCCCGCTCCAGGATCAGCTGGCCGGCCGCGATGTCCCACGCGTCCATCGCGTACTCGCAGTACGCCTCGAGCCGTCCCGCCGCGATCGCGCACAACGTGAGCGCGGGGGAGCCGAGGGACCGGACGCCGCCGGTCACCAACATGAGCCGCTCGACCAGGCGGGCGTAGGCGCGGATCTCGCCAGGATCGACCGTCTGCGCCTGCGCGACGACGAGCGACCGGTCCAGCGCGGCCGTCCCTGAGACGCGCAGCGGCGCGCCGTTCAGCGTGGCACCGCCCTCGGGCCCCGCGGCGTACAGCTCGTCGTGCAGGGGATCGTAGACCGCGCCGGCCACCGTCCGCCCGTGTGCCCGCAGTGCCACCGACACACAGAAGAAGGGGACCCCGTGCGCGTAGTTCGTCGTACCGTCTAGGGGGTCGACGTACCAGACATGACTGGAATTGGGGTTTCCCGCAGTGCCTTCCTCCCCGTTCACTAGGTGCTGCGGGAACGTAGCGAGGATCGTCGCGGTGACCGCGCGCTGCGCCTCCCGGTCGGCGGCCGTGACCAGGTTCGCCCGCGCGTCCTTGTAGCCGACCTCCAGGTCGGCGCCCGCGTGCAGCCGCGTCATCAGCACTGCGCCGCCCGCTCGCACCGCGGTCACCGCGAGCCGCAGCTCGGCGCTGGCCGGGCGCGTCTCGGGCGGCCACTGGGGGCCGGTCTGCGGCTCCTCCGGGGACGAGGTCACGCGCCCGGCACCTTGAACACCTTGCGCAGCGCGTACTGCACCGGATCGAAGCTCCGGGCCGGCGGCGGTGCCTCCGGCGGCGGTGTCTTCGGCGGCGGTGTCTTCGGCGGCACTGCGGCGGGCGCCGGGGTCGTCGCGGGCCAGGTGGTCTCCGGGCGGTGCTGGAGGAAGAAGACGCCGTCGGGGAAGTCCAGGTCGCGGGCGATCGCCCACTCCACGTCCTGCGGCGTCCCTTCGGCTGCCTCGATCGCGGCCGCCTGCTTGCAGATGTAGCGCACCTCGTCGTCGCTCAGGCACGGGGCCTGCGCCAGCTCGGCCGGCAACGGCGCGAGCACGGTGCCGCTGCGATTCGCCTCACCCACGCCGGCCTCACCCCCGCCGGCCAGCACCGACCGCACGCGCTTGGCGCCCACCCGGCGTTCCAGGATCCGCCCGCTGTCCCGCTCGACGGTCCAGTAGTCGGGCGTCACCTGCCCAGACACCACCGACTCGCCCAGGCCCCAGTTGGCCTCAACCACCAGCCGGTCGCGGTCCCCGGTGACGGGGTCGAGGGTGAACGCCACGCCGGCCGACCGCGCGTCCACCAGCTCGAGGACGCCCACCGCGAGGTCGTTGGCGCGCAGCGGGCTCGACCCGCCGAACCGGCGCCGGTACTCGAGCGCGTGCGCCGAGTACCCGCTTGCCCAGCACTTGGCGATGTGCCGGAGCACCTCGTCGAGGCCGGACGCGCCCAGGTAGGTCTCGTACTGCCCGGCGAAGCTGGCCGCGTGCCCGTCCTCGCCCACCGCCGACGACCTGACCGCGACCCGCAGCGCGGGACCGCGCCCGGTCCGCTGCTCCAGCCGCGAATGCGCCGCCGCGACCGCGTCGGCGAGCTGCGACGGAAGCGACTGCCCCTCGATGATCTGCCGCGCCTGCTCCGACAGCCGGGCCAGGCGCTGATGGCCGCCGAACGCCCCACCCGACGCGGGCGTGGAGAACAGCCGATGCAGCTCGGCCTGCGCCGAGGCCGGCAGCCAGCCCTGCAGCGCGCCTGCCGTGACCGCGTACCCGTCGGGCACCCGCCACCCGGCCGAGGCCAGCTGCCCAAGCCGCGCCATCTTCGGGCCGACCCGCCCGCCATCGTCGGCCCGGATCACCCCGAGCTCAAGCACCGCCTCGCTGCGATCTGACCCACTCACGCCAGGACCTGGACCGTGCCCGCCCGGCCGTCCACGCGGATCCGGTCGCCGGTCTTGATCGTCGTGGTCGCCACCGCGGTGCCGACCACGCAGGGGATGCCGTACTCGCGGCTGACGATCGCCGCGTGAGTCAGCGAGCCGCCGGTATCGCAGACGCACGCGGTGATGACGCCGAAGGCGGGCGTCCACTCGGTCGTGGTGCCGCCGCAGACCAGGATCTCGCCCGGCAGCACGGTGTGCAGGTCGGTCACCGTGGTGATCACCCGGGCGATGCCCTCGGCCACCCCCTTGGCCGCGGGGAACCCCCGTATCTCCACGTGCTTATCGTCAGACCTGCCCCGCAGCGTCTCCAGGAAGTGACCGGACAGCCCGAACACCTCGATCATGATCGGGTCAGGCACCGCGAGAGGGATGGTGCCGAGCATGGTGGGCAGTGACGGCCCGCGCTCACGCCAGTGCTCGAAGTAGGCCCGCCGGTCGGGGATCATCGCCGCCAGCTCCGCCCACCGGCCCCCGCCGGAGCCGCCCTCGGACTCCATCACGTCGAACAGCTCCGGTTTGAACAGGAAGAACATGTCCTCGGCGCGCGAGATGCGCCCGGCGTCGGTCAGCCGCGCGCCGAGCTCAAGCGTCGCCCGGCGCACCGGGATCGCGGCCCGCCGGTCGATCAGGTAGTTGTGCTCCTCGTTCCACCAGGCGAAGTTGGCGGCCTGGTTCGACGCGAGCGCCTCGTTGAAGCGGGCCAGGTCCGACCCGTTGACCGAGTGCCGCGCCTGATCGATCTGCGCATCGCGCTCGGCGACGGCGGCCTCCCGCGCCGCGTGGAAGTCGAACCCGGCCGGCTTGGCCAGGAACGTGCCGATCGAGTACAGCGCGGGGGAGGGGTCCTCGATCCAGGACGGGGTGTCGATCCGGCAGGTCTCCTCGGTCCGCTGCCCGTAGACCGCGAGGAACTCGTCGAACTCGGCGAGCCACTGCGGACCGCGGGGCAGCGCCAGCAGCCGGATGCGCATGTCCGCGGGCGAACCGTGCAGCAGCGGCTCGGTCACGCCGAGCGACCGTGCGAGCCCGGCCAGCCGCCACAGCTCCTCGTCGGTCCTGCTGTAGAAGGTCTGCTGCCCGGACAGGAACGAGGAGACTTGCGACCCCGACAGCCCGATCTCCTCCGCGAGCGCGTAGAACGCCAGGTAGTTCGCGGTCAGCACGTACATGACCTCGAAGTGGATGAACCAGGCGCGCCGGTGGAAGGCGTACGCGTCCTTGAGCACGGTCCATAGCTCGGCGGGCGACATAGCCGACAAGTCGAGATTGTCGAAGTGCTCGTACGCATGGGTCAGCTCACCCGCCCGCATCGACCAGTACGAGCCGAAGTCGGCCAGGATCGGCGACACGTACTGCCCGAACCGCGCCGCCCGCGCCTGCACCTGCCACTCGGTGTCCACGTCGATGGTGCCGATGTAGACATGCGTGCCCGGCCAGCCGGTTGACCGACCCCCGGGTCGGCGGCACCCCCACGATCTCCGCCCCGAGCTGCGCCCCCCAGGTCTGCGCGTCGTCAAGCGTCGCGATCGAGGCGGGCACCATCCCCTCGCTGAAGTGCAGCGAGTCCCTTAGCCAGTACCGCTCGTTGTCGGCCAGGGAGAAGGGGCGCACCGGGCCGGCCACGAACGGCTGCGAACCGAACGCCTGCCGATAACCCGGATACAGCTCTTCCCTGACGAAATCGTCAACAGGAAACACGCGCGGCGGATCTGCTGACACGGCGAACCCCCACCTCGACCTTGAAGCGCGGCTGTCTTGAAGCGCGGATGTGATATCCCAAAGTCTCGCCGACCCCAGGCGCGCCCACAAGATCAAACTCAAGATCAACGGCACCCTCATATCGAACGGACCGTGGCTTTGCCTCACCGCTCCGGTGTCTGCGGTCGGCGCGGAAAGCCGGGCCGCCGCGCACTCTCGCGACGCCCCGGGCTCCCGTCAATACCGGAAGATGCCCCCGCGTCAGCTGTACTGCAGCAGGACCGCGGTGTAGGTGTTGTTGACGTAGGTGTAGCCGCCGGCCAGCAGCTCGCTGGTACCGGGGATGCGGGAGATGCCCCCGATCCGGAGCCCCTCCTTGCTGTCCGGCAGCGCCACCTCGGTGAACTTGCCCGCCGCGTAGTGCAGCAGGTCAGTCGCAGTGACGACGCCATCCTTCGTCGCCGCCGGAATCCACAAGCCACCGCCGCCGTCGCTGATCGCGCCGACAAAGTCGTAGTTGCTCGACGCGACCTTGCTCCACCTGGACCCGTTGTAATGCAGGATCACCGAGGGGCCACTGTAGCCCGGCCCGTCGGCGGTTCCGAAGGCATAGACGTTGCTCGGGCCAAGCGGGAGGATGTTCTCCACGCGGGGGTCGTTGAGCCCGTTCTTCATCTTCGGCGGCAGCAGGCTCGCCAGATTCGTACTCGTCCACTGGTGGCCGTTCCAGTGCTCCGCGAAGGTGCCGTTGAATGTGAATGCCCACACGTCGGTCGCGGACAAGGCGCTGGCGCCAGCCACGACCTTCTTCGATACCCGGGACCAGACGTGCCCGTTGTAATGCCAGTCACCCTCGACGCCGAATACCCACACGTCGTTGCCGGCGATGACAGACGACCCGGCGATCGCGCCGGCGAACGCCTTCACCACGGACCATTTCTCGCCGGTCCAGCGGAGCACCTGGGACGTGTTGTCGCCGGAACGGGGGAAGGTGTCGGTGAATGCCCAGACGTCAGTGGCCGACGTCGCGGCGATCCAGACATCGTTGGGGTAACCGGGGAACGCCACCTTCTTCCAGGTACTCCCGTCGCGCTGCCACCCCGTCGCTTCGGAATTCGCCGCGAACGGCCAGGAGAGCGCCCATCCGGTCGTCTTCCCGGTCGCGACCACCGAGCCGAAGGAGCTGTCATCGATCGTCTTCAAGGTCCGCCACTGAGACGCCGCCGCCGATGGGCCGGTCACCGAGACCGGGGCAGCGGTCGCGGCCGTCGAGAAGCCTGCTAGCAGCGCCGCAACCCCAGCCGCCAGCCCTGCAGCCCTGATTCCCGCGGTCTTTCCTCGCTTAAGTTTCACACGGGCGAAGATATCCGTTTTGGGGCGTATTTTACAGATGGTAGGGATTGTCAAATTTGCCCCGAATTTGACCAGGGGCGAAGCAGATGAGAGAGAGCCGGCGCGGGCGGCTCAGGCGTATTTCTGTATCAGCGCGCCGAGGGCGGGCAGTGTCGCCTTCACCTGCTTGATGGCCCGGCTCCGAATCGTGTTGTACGCCTTGATGATCACGGGCCGGCTCGAGTTGTCGCGGCGCCGGTCGGTGATCGCCAGCAGCGCCTCGGCCACTTCCTCGTCGCGGGCCGCCAGGTAGGCGCCGAAGTCCCCGCTGCTCGGGGTGAACTGCGCGGTGAACCCCTGCCAGTACGGCTGCAGCGCGTCGGCCGCGTTAGGCAGGATGGTCTCGATCATCGCGTGGATGTGGTTGGCGTCAACCTTGCGCACGGTGTTATACGCGAGCTTGACCGCGGCGCCCGTGATGCCGGACATGTCGGCGACCTCGTTGGTGACCAGCTCCTCGCAGTCGC
This sequence comes from uncultured Actinomycetota bacterium, assembly GCA_963778435.1. Taxonomy (GTDB): domain Bacteria; phylum Actinomycetota; class Actinomycetes; order Streptosporangiales; family Streptosporangiaceae; genus Trebonia. Next base: position 71,059 of record CAVZUX010000028.1, on the reverse strand, counting down.
CGACGACCCTCGGCTGGATGTCCGGTGCGAGCAGCATCTCGTGCAGCGTTGCCATGCCCTGTCTGTTCTCCTTCGACCTTCGATGCCTGGGGACATTCGATTGCAGAGCTACGGTAGCGGTCGCAGGGCCGCCGCCGCCTGAATGTCATGATTTGTTACCCGGCGTACCCGATCCGCTTGGCTGGATGCCTGGCAACTCGACGGCCCGCGAGGCTGCATCGGCGAGTTCCTCACCGGCGCCGCAACCCCGCATCACCGTCGAGAAGGCGTGACCTAGGCTGTTGGGCAGATCTTGACCAGAAAGGCAGCATCATGCGCTACGCGTCCACCTACGACCAGAGCGGCGCGCCGGTCGTCGCAGAGCTCCAGGGCGACCTGCTCGTTCCCTTGGCCGGCCTGACCGAGCTTGGCGGGGCCACCACCGCCGAGGTTCTCGCCGCCGCCGGGCGCCGCACCGCAGACGCGTTCCCCGCCGCCGGTGCGGACCTGCGCCCCGTGATCCCGAACCCGGCCAAGGTCATCTGCATCGGGCTGAACTACAAGGCGCACATCGAGGAGACGGGGCGCAGCGACTCCGACTATCCAGTGCTGTTCCCCAAGTTCGCGAGCAGCTTGGCGGGCCCGTTCGCCGAGCTCGACCTGCCGGCGGAGTCGCAGCAGATCGACTACGAGGGCGAGCTGACCGTCGTGATCGGCCAGCCGGGCCGCCGGATCAGCGAGGAAGACGCTGCCGCCCACATCCTCGGCTACACCGTCGCCAACGACGTCTCCATGCGCGACTACCAGTACAAGACGCATCAGTGGATGCAGGGCAAGGCGTGGGACGGCTGCACTCCGGTCGGCCCGTACCTGGTCACGCCCGATGAGGTGGACATCACCGGGCAGCGCATCTCCACCACGATCAACGGCGAGAAGGTGCAGGACTCCGCTATCGACCTGCTGATCTTCCCCATCCCGAGGCTGATCGCGACGATCTCGGAGTTCACCTCGCTGAACACCGGCGACCTGATCCTGACCGGCACGCCGTCCGGCGTCGGCCACCGCCGGACCCCGCCGCTCTACCTGAAGTCCGGCGACGTGGTCGGCGTCGAGGTCACCGGCGTCGGCGCGCTCCGCAACACGATCGCCTAAATCTGCGATGCGAGGGGAACCAACTGCCCGTTCCATATCACGATCTTGATTTTGGCGTGCTCGCTGCAGTCGGTGGTCAGTCGGGGATGGCGGCCAGGGCCGCCCTGATCCGCTCGGCGGATACCTCGGGGGCGATGTCGCCTATGAAGGCGCCCATGCCGGTCTCGGAGCCGGCCAGGTACTTGAGCTTGTCGGCGGCCCGGCGCGGCGAGGTGACCTGGAGCATCAGCCGTGCCGTGTCCCGGTCGGCCCTGACCGGTGCCTGATGCCACGCGGCGATGTAGGGGGTCGGCGTGTCGTAGAGCACGTCGATCGCGCGCACGATCCGCCGGTAGAGCAGCGCGATCTCGTGCCGTTCGGCGTCGCTCGTCGCGGCGAAGTCGGGCACCGGGCGGTGCGCGAGCATGTGCACCTCGATCGGCCAGCGGGCGGCGAACGGGACGAAAACCGTGAAATGCTCGCCGCGAATGAGCACCCGCTCCGACTTCTGCTCGAACGCCAGTATGTCCGCCATCAGCTCCGGGCCGTAGGAGTCGATCGAGGCGAGCAGCCGGCGGGTCCGCGGCGTTATGTAGGGATAGCCGTAGATCTGCCCGTGCGGATGGAGCAGCGTCACGCCGATCTCCCGCCCTCGGTTCTCGAAGATGTAGACCTGCTCGATGCCCGGAAGCGCCGACAGCGCCGCAGTGCGGTCGGCCCACGCCTCGACGATCGTCCGGGCCCGCGACTGCGTCAGGTCCCCCCACGAGCCCGCGCGCCCGGGGCCGAAGCAGACCACCTCGCAGCGCCCGTACCCGGGCCGGGAACGGCCGACCTCTATCCGTCCGTCCGCCTGGCCAGCGGCGGGGGCGTCCGACGGCGCCAGCCCCGGGCCGAACGACGGTGACTTGTTCTCGAAGACCGCGACATCGAAGTTGTCCGGGATCTCCGTCGGCCGTCCCGGCGCCGAGGGCGCCAGCGGATCGAGGTCGTCGGGCGGCAGGAACGCCCGGTTCTGCCGGGCGGTGGCGATGGAGATCCACTCCCCGGTCAGCGGGTCGAGCCGCAGTTCAGGGATAGGCGGCCTGGGCTCCGGCGGGCGCTCGTCGGGTTTGCGCTCCGGTGGCAGCCCCGTGTCCGCGTCGTCGAAGTAGATGAGCTCGCGCCCGTCACTCAGCTGGGTCACGCGCTTGGCTATGGAGACTCCTCCGGCCCCTTGGCCCGCTTTGGCCGCCGCGCCGTTGGGCTCGTGGCCGCCGTTCCCTTCCGGCCGCGGCTCGGGTCGCTTCGTCAACCCCGCTTCACCGCCTCCGCCAACGCTTCCATGGCGGAGACGGCCGCGAGCAGGGTGTCGGCTGTCTCCGCAGGAAGCCGGCCGAGGCACTCGGAGAGAACCTGCGTTCGCTGCGCCCGGACCCGGTCATGGACCTGCTCGCCCAACGGAGTGGCGACCAGCCGCGCCGCCCGCATGTCACTCGGATCGGGCATCCTCCGGATGAGTTCGCGCTCGTCGAGAACCTTGATGATCCGCGACACCATGGTCGGATTCAGCCCCTCAAGCTCTGTCAGCTCCGCCAGGCCGAGCGGCCCGCGGCTGCGCACAAGCGCGAGCACCGAGTACTGCGTCGGGGTCAGGCCCTCGCCGGTGGACGTGTCGTTGAGCTCCCGGGCGAGCCGGTGGATGACTCCGCGCAGCCGGGCAATGAGTTCAGCGTCCATTCGGTTCTCCGCAAACGACTTGTATGCTTGCTAGCAAGCAATTATTATTACATTACGTGAGTACGATCGAGGGCCGTGGGTCAGCCGCCGCAGTGCCAGCCAACCCAGTGCTAGCCAACACAGTGCTAGCCAACACAGTGCCAGCTCCCGCCGCCCCCGCACAGGCGCTGGAGCGGCGCTGGCTGGTCTTCGCCGTTGTCTCCATCGGCCTGTTCATGGCCTCGATCGACCAGACCATTGTGGCGACCGCGCTACCCGCGATGGAGCACGACTTGCACGCCGGCATCAACTGGAGCGGCTGGACGATCACGATCTACGCGCTCGGCCAGGTCATCGCCATGCCGATGGCGGGCAAGATCAGCGACATGTACGGCCGCAAGAAGGTGTTCGGCGTCTCCGCGGCCGTCTTCACCATCGCCTCGCTGTGCTGCGGGTTCGCCCCCACCATGCCCCTCCTGCTGCTGCCCCGATTCATCCAGGCGCTCGGCGGCGGCGCCTTCATGCCGTCCGCCACTGGCATCGTTTCCGACCATTTCGGCCCCGAGCGCGACCGCGCAGTCGGCATGTTCACCTCCATCCTGCCAGTGGGCGGGATCATCGGCCCCATCGTCGGCGGCATTTTCGTCAGCTACTGGTCCTGGCGCGGCATCTTCCTGGTGAACGTGCCGATCGGCATCCTCCTCATCGCGCTGACGATCAAGTTCATCCCCTCCTCGGCACGGCCAGGCGGCGGGCAGGAGAACAGCCGCATCGATGTCCGCGGGCATCGCCCTGCTCGCCGTGCTGATCGCCACGGCGATGTTCGGCGTCAGCTACCTGGGCAGCGGGCGGGTCCCGCTCTACAGTCCGGTCTTCCTCGGCGCCGAGGCGGTCGCCCTCGTCGCGCTGTGCCTGTTCGTCAGGCACTCACGGCGCGCCGCCGCGCCGTTCGTGCCGTACCGGCTGCTGCGCGGGCGCGGCTTCGGGGTGATGAACCTCATCAACCTTGTGTACGGGGCGGCCGCCCTCGGCTTCTCGGCGCTGGTGCCGCTGTATGCCCAGAACCGGTACCACATCGCGGCGCTCGGCGCGGGCACGCTGCTCACCGCGCGCGCGGTCGGCATGATCGCCGTGGCCGGCGTGGCCGCGATGGCGCTGCGGCGCACCGGTTACCGGCTGCCGATGATCATCGGCTTCGCCGTGCTGGCGGTCGGGCTGGTGATGATGTCGCTCTCACCGGGCATCTCGGTCTACGCGTGGCTTGCCATCGCGGCCGCCATCACCGGCTTCGGCATGGGCCTGTCCGTGCCCGCGTCCAACAACGCGAGCCTGCAGCTCGCCCCCGACCAGGTGGCCGCCATCGCCGGCCTGCGCGGGATGTTCCGGCAGTCAGGGTCGATCATCGCCGTGTCCGTGACCACGGCCATCATCGCCCGGAGCAGCTCACCTGGACTCGTCCAAGCCCATGTGTTCGTGGTCTTCGCCATCCTCCTCGTTCTCCTGCTGCCGCTGATCAGGCTGGTCCCGGACCATCACGGCAACTGGTGACGCGGGCCTCATTCAGCGTCTCGGCGCCGGGACGAAGGGGGAAGGGGCAGCCGCGGGGAACCCATTGCGGGCGAGTTCCTCGGCCTCGTCCGGCGGCATCGGCATCGCGAGCAGGTACCCCTGCCCGTAATGGCAGCCCACCGCGGTGAGCAGGTCCCGCTGGACCTCGCTTTCGATCCCCTCCGCGACCACCTCGAGCTGGAGCGTCCGCGCTATCTGGATGATGCCCTCGGCGAGGGCCAGGCGCTGCTCGGACTCCGCGATGCCGTCGACGAAGGACTTGTCCATCTTCACCACGTCGATCGGCAGTTCCCGCAGGTAGCTGAGGGAGCTGTAGCCGGTGCCGAAATCGTCGATGGCCAGCTTGACGCCGATGTCCTTCAGCTCCGCGAGGTCGGCGTGCAGCCGCTCGTCCCGGCGCAGCAGCGCGGTCTCCGTCAGCTCGAGCGTGAGCGCGCGCGCCTCAAGGCCCGATGAGGCAGGACCCGCCGCACGTTGTCGGCGAAGCCGGAATCGTCGAACTGGCGTGCCGACACGTTCACGCTGACGTACAGGTCGCGCCATCCGGGCGGGCGGAGCCGTTCCGGCGTGCCCCGCGCCGCAGTGCCGCCGACGGCGGCTATCCCCGTGCGCCACCGCGCGAGGTCGGCCGTCGCGCGGCCGAGCACCCAGGCGCCAAGCGCGATGATCTGGCCGGTTTCCTCCGCCAAGGCGATGAACTGACCGGGCTGCATCATGCCCCACTGCGGATGCGGCCAGCGGATCAGCGCCTCGAAACCCGCGAGTTGCCCGGTGTCGAGCGCGACGATCGGCTGATAGACGAGCGTGAACGCGGACGTGGTCACCGCCTCCTCCAGCGCCTCCTGGAGCTCCCGCCGCCTGAGCAGGCCGGCGCTCAGCACCGGCTGGTAGCGCCGCCACTGCCGCTTGCCTGCGGCCTTGGCCGCGTAGAGTGCCAGGTCCGCGTGCCTGAGCAGCTCATCGGTATCGACGCTGTCCAAGGTGGTGGCGACGCCGACGGTGACCGTACTCGTCACCAGCCCGACGGCGAGGGCGAACGGCTCCGCGAACGCGACGACCACGCGCTCGGCGGCCGCCTCCACCGCGGTGGGGTTGTCCGCGTTGCCGATCAGCAGCGCGAACTCGTCACCGCCGAGGCGCGCCGCCGTATCAGAGTCGCGGACCAGGTCGGCGAGCCGGGCCGCGGCGGCGACAAGCAGCTCATCCCCGACGCTGTGGCCCATGGTGTCGTTGACGACCTTGAAGTCGTCCAGGTCGACGAAGAGCACGCCTGCGATCACCCCCGTCCGCCTGGAGGAGGCGAGCTGCTGGGCTATCCGGTCCTGAAGCATGCACCCGGTTGGGCAACCCGGTCAGCGCGTCGTGGAAGGCCCGGTGCTTCATCTCCTCCTCGAGCTTGTGCTGGTCGGTCACGTCCCGCAGCGTGAAGACAAGGCCGTCGACGGTCGGCTCGTCGCGCAGGTCACTGCACCTGGCCTGGATATGGACCCTCCTGCCGTCCCGGCGGGTGATCCGCTGGTCAACGAAGCGCGGCCCGAATCGCGCGCGCTCCCGCAGCTCCATGAAGGTACGGGCGAAATCGTCGCGCTCCTCCACCGCGACCAGGTCCCATATTTGCTCGCCCTCCACGGCGAGATCGCCGAAGACGGTAGCGGTCGAGGGCGTGGCGTACTTCACTCTCCCCTCGTCCCCGACGATCATGATGGCGTCCGAGGCGTCCTGGACAAGGGTCCGGAAGTAGGCCTCGTTGCGCTGGCGGATCACTGCCTGGCGGAGCAGTGATGCTCTCCACCGTGAGGGCCACCTGGTGGGCGAGGATTTCCAGCGTCGCGGACTGGTCGGCGAGGTTTCGCTCCTCGCCGAACACCGCGATCAGGCCGATGAGCGGTTCGCCGGTGGGCCTGTCCTTGAGCGTAACCGGGCAGAGCAGCATCCAGTCAGCGCCGGGCAGGACCGTCCTGGCCTGCTCGGGCAGTTGACGAATCGCGGTGAGAATCGGCGTAGTTCCGGTCACCAGCGGCAGCCAGTTCTCGGCTAGCCTGCCTAGTTGTTCGACCTGTGGCGGCTCCCTGCCGGCCGGGGCCGCGGCCCGGAGCTTGCCGTCGATCCGCACCTCGAGTAGCGGGTCGCCCCGCGAGTGCTCGCCGAGCAGGGCGCGCACGGCGGCCTTCACCGTGGCGGCGACCGCGGGCAGGTCGGCCGCGGTCACCAGGGACAGGCCGGCCTCCCGCAGCACGCGCTCGCGGTTGAGCGCGCGATGGTGCGACGCGGCCGCGTCCCACAGTCGGGCCAGCACGAGCAGGTACAAGACCGCGGAGAACACCGCGATCACGGTCACGTCCGAGGTAATGCCGCTGGGCACCGCGGTAATCAACACGATCGGGGCGATCAGCGACGCGAGCATGAGCACCGCCAGCCGGGCAGGCGAGACCTCTTCCTGCTGTCTGGGCACTGGCGCGGTCAGCGTGGTCATGCTCGGGTGCAGCGCGGAGGCGCCCCAGGCGGTGTAGAAGAGGGCCCAGCCGAGATCGATGATGGTCCCGTTGCGGAACGTCCCGTGCAGCTGGACCCAGTCGAAGGCCACGTCGGACAGCAGGCACCCGACGGTGCCTAGGGTGAGGAGCTGGACGCACCTGGTTGTCCCTCTAAATCCCGGCGCGAGGAGCCTCGCGAGCAGCGCCAGCGTGAGCACGTCGCCGAGCGGGTAGGCGATCGCCACGCTTTTCTGCAACACGGACAGCCCAGATTCGTGCACGTAGGGCCGTATCAGGAAGGTCCAGGAGAGCAGGGCGAGACCGGCCGTGATCGTCAGCGCGTCGATCAGGCTGCGCCGGTCCTTGTCCGGAGACCGATAGTAGATGAAGATCAGCAGCCCGACTGCATAGAGCGGATAGGTCAACAGGTAGAGCACGTCGGCGAAGGACGGAAAGGGAAGGACGATCTTGAGCCGTGCCGCAATCAGGAAGCTGAGCTGGCCGGCTGCGAAACTCGCCTGCGCGGCGGCGAGCACCAGCCACGGTGCCTTGCGGGCGGGGCGGTTGAGAAACGTGCCCGCCACGATGGCGGCCACTCCGCTCAGGCTGATCAGACTCCAGGTCTCGATGCGCAGCCCGCTCAGCCCGTAGTACAGCGCGATGAGGAACGCTACCCAGATCGCGTAGTAGCCGAGAACATACCGTCTCAATTTCACGGCAATCCTCCCGTGCTCGTTTATATCTCAGTTAGGTAATGCTCTCGTAAATGGACTCTACCCATCTTCTGCCGCTCGTGTAACTGACCGATTCACACGTCACAGGCGGTCAAGGGCCGGATAGATGGCTTTGTTCCCTATCATGAAAATTGTGGCATTAATGATGAAAGATTCTGGCTTCCGATTTTTCACTGGACCGCAGGGGTCCGCCGTATATAAAGCGGGAAGTGCCATTCATAGGTAGCGCGGGCGAGCAAGAATGTAGTGTCAGCGCTTTCCGCTACGCATTTAGGACATTACATGGGAAATCATGAGTGGCTACCATGAACCAGCCGGGACAGGCGGCGCCGGAAGCCTTTATCGTCGTCGTCAACGACGAGGACCAGCGCGCGCTCTGGCGGGCCGGGCTCGACGTGCCGTCTGGATGGCGGAGCGGCTCTGCCATCATGTCCAGAAGCGAGTGCCTGGCGGCCGTCGCCGGCTCCTGGCACGACGTGACCCCCGCCAGCGTCCGCGCGGGCGCCGCGACCCACAGCGCGGACGGCGGCCCATTGGTTCACGAACTCTTCGCGCGGCAGGCCGTCCGGCGTCCCGACGCGCCGGCCGTGATCGCCGGCCGGGCACGGGTGACCTATCGCGAGCTGGACGCCTCGGCCAATCGGCTCGCGCACTACCTCGCGCGAAATCGGCGTCGGCCCGGAAACGCTGATCGGCGTCCACCTGGAACGGGACGTCGACGTGATCCGCGCCATCCTCGCGATCATGAAGGCAGGCGGCGGTTACCTGCCGCTCGACCCGTCGCTTCCGACCGAGCGCCTGAACAAGATCTGCTCCCAGGTGCGCCCGGCGGCGGTGATCGCGGCCCGGGCGGACGCGTTCCCCGGCACGGGGACTCGACTCATCCCGCTCGGGGAGCTCTCCGCCGACCTGGCGGGTCGGCCCGCGACGGCCCCCGCTGCCCGCGCGCATCCGGACAACATCTGCTACGCCATCTACACCTCGGGGTCCACCGGCGATCCCAAGGCGGTCGCCGTCAGCCATGGCAGCCTGGCCTGCGTCATCGGTGATCTAGTGGGCGGATACGAGATTGCCGACGATGACCGGGTGGCGCAGTTCGCCTCCATCGCCTTTGACACGTCCATTGAACAGGTCTTCGTCACGTTGACGGGCGGCGCGACACTGATGCTGCCGCCGCCGGGGACCATGGCGCCATCCGATGTGCTGCGAGGGGTCCAGCGCAAGCGGGTCACCGTGCTCGACCTGACGCCCGCCTACTGGAACCAGATGCTCGCGCCCACCGAGCCGGCTGACGAGCGGCTGCGCAGCGTCCGGCTGATGATCACCGGCGGTGAGCCAGCGGACCCCGAGGTCTGCCGCACCGCGCTGCGGGCGGCGCCCTGGGCCCGGTTGCTGAACGCGTACGGGCTTACCGAGACGACCATCACCTCGACCCTGTTCGACGTCGGCCCCGGCTTGGTGGCCGCGGATCCATCGACCCCCGCGGAGGCGGCCCCCCGTGCGGCGACAGCCGTGCCGGTGGGCAGGCCAGTCGGCCGCGCGAGGATCATGGTTCTCGACGAGAAGCTGGATCCGGTGCCGGTCGGGACCGCGGGGGAGATCTACATCGGCGGCTGCGGCGTCGCCCGAGGCTACCTCGGCCGCCCCGCACTGACCGCCGAGCGGTTCGTGCCCGACCCTGGCGGCGTCCCCGGGGGGCGGATGTACCGCACCGGGGACCTCGGGCGTTGGCTCGCGGGCGGTGACCTCGAGGTCACCGGGCGCATGGACCGGCAGCTCAAGGTGCGCGGCTTCCGCGTCGAGCCCGGGGAGATCGAGGTCGTGCTCGCCGGGCACCCGGACATCGACCAGGTGTCGGTGGTGCCGACTGCTCGCAGTTCCGGCGACACCCGCCTAGTGGCGTACTACACGCCTAGCCGTCGCGCGGCGGCCGGGAGCGCCCCGTCGCGCCGGTCGGCCGCAGGCTTCCGCAGCTACCTGCTCGACCGGCTGCCTGGCTACATGGTCCCGGCGACGTTCATCGCACGCCACCACCTGCCGCCGTCGCAAGCGCACGGACCCGGCCCTGGACCGGAATCGAAAGCGGACGCGGAGCGCGACCAGATCGCGGCGGAGCAGACGGTGCCGCGTCAAATCGGGCCGGAGGGCGACCGGCCCACGCCGACGCAGGAAGGACTGTCCGCCTTGTGGGCCAGGCTGCTGCAACGGGAGCAGGTCAGCGGCGATGATGATTTCTTCGCCCTCGGGGGCAACTCGCTGCTCGCCGCGGAGATGCTGGCGCGGACTCGCGCCAGCTTCGGCATCTCCGCGGACTCGGTGCGGCCACTGACCCGCTGCCTGCTGCGCGACCCCACGCTGCGCGGTTTCGCCGCCGCCGTCGAGGACGCCCGCGCGGGCGGGCTGAGCGCCGACGGCGATCAGCCGGAGATCGACTTCGCCAGCGAGGCCAGGCTCGGCCTCAGGATCCGGCGAGACAGCGCCCCGTCGCGGCCACGACCAGACTGGCGTAACCCGCGCGAGATCCTGCTCACCGGGGCGACTGGGTTCCTCGGCGCCCACCTGCTGAGCGAACTGCTCGCCACCACCAACGCGCGAGTCTGGTGCCTGGTCCGCGCGGGAGACGAGGGAGGCGCGCTGCGCCGTATCGCGGATGCCGCCGCGCGCTACGAACTCCGCGCGCCCGCCGACGGCCGCGTCATGCCGCTGCCCGGTGACCTCGCTGAGCCGAGGCTCGGCCTTTCCGACGCGCAATTCCGTGGCCTCGCGCGCGACTTCGATGTCATCTACCACGCGGGCGCGCTGGTGAACTTCATCTACCCCTACCAGGAGCTGCGGGCCGCCAACGTCGCGGGCACCCGTGAGATTATCCGGCTGGCCGGCCTGTACCGGGGCATACCGGTGCACTATGTGTCCAGCACCGCCGTGCTCGCGGGCCTCGGCGTCGCGGGCGTGCGCATGGTAACCGAGGAGACACCCCTCGCCTATCCCGAGCGGTTGCGGATGGGCTACGTCGAGACGAAGTACGTCGCGGAGGAGATGCTCAGGAGCGCCGGCCGCGCTGGCCTCCCGGTCGCGATCTACCGGCCGTTTGACATCGTCGGCAGCATCGACACCGGCGCCTGGAGTACCTCGACCGAGCTGGCCGCGATGATCAAATTCATGACCGACACCGGGCTTGCGCCCGACATCGACCTGCCGCTTGACTTCGTGCCCGCCGATGTCTGCGCGGCTGCCATCCGCTACATCTCCGCCAGCGACGGGGGAACCGGGCGCACCTATCACCTCGCCAGCCCCGAGCACGCCCCGCTCAGAACCCTGGTCGACCGGCTGCGGGATCGCGGCTATCAGATCGACGACATGGCGTTCGACGACTGGGTCGGCGAGTTGGCGCGCTACGCCGTCCGCGATCCGTCGCACCCGATGGCGGCGTTCATGCCGCTGTTCGTGGACCGGGAAAGCGCGTCCGGGCTCACGGTGGCGGAGATGTACCTCGCCCAGGTCTTCCCTTCCTACAGTCGCTCCAATACCGAGCACGCGCTCGCGGGCAGCGGCATCGCCTTCCCGCCAGTCGACGGCCCGCTTCTGGACCGCAACATCGGCGCTCTGATGGAGTCGGGATACCTGCGCGCGCCGTCGGCCAGGCAGCTGCCCGCCCATGCCGACTAGCCGCTATCCGGATTGGGAGTCGTTCACGTTCCCCGCTGCCCCTCCGGATCCCGGCTCAGGCGACGGCGGCGACAGGCCGGTTGCGTTCTGCGCGGACCTGAGCCCGGCGAGCGTCCTCGGCGCGTACCGGAGGGGCATCGTCCCGCTGCCCGCGTCCGACGATTACCTCCGCACCCGCAACGAGTTCCGGTACGAGGACGAGGTGGCGGCCGGGACCATCGCCATCGTCGGCGACGAGGGGGACGATCCTTACTTGGTGGCCTGGTGGTCGCCCGACCCGAGGCCCGTGATCGGCGTCGGCCAAGTGCACCTGGGCCGGAACGTCAGGAAGCGGCTGCGGCACGACGCGCTCACGACCACCGCCGACGCCGCGTTCCTTCAGGTCGCTGAGGCGTGCCGCGCGGGCCGCGAGCCGCGCTGGCTCACCGACCCGCTGCTCGACACGCTGACCGAACTGCACAGCCAGGGGTGGGCGCACAGCATTGAGGTATGGCGGGACGACCACCTGGTCGGCGGCGCGATGGGGATCGGCATCGGCGGCGTCATCAGCGGAGACTCGCTGTTCGGGCGGCATCCCGGCGCGGCCGCCGCCGCCGTCGCCGACATGTCGGCCCGGCTGATGGCGGCCGGCGGGGTGCTAATCGACGCGCAGTGGGACGGCCCGCTGCTGCGCTCGCTCGGCGCCGCGCCGATGCCGCGCGAGCGCTACCTGGCGCTGCTCGACCAGACGGCGGGGCCGCTACCGCTCCCCACTGGCCGACGGCCGGCCGAGCGGCTGCTGCCAGATCCTCGGGCCTGAGGCGCTCACTCCGGCTCATCTTCGCGGGCGAACCCGGGGCAATCCCGCACCGGCAGTCGCGGGTACTTGGGCAGTCGTTCGTCCCAGGCGGATCGCGTGCAGCGCAGGTACGTAGTGCCTCGATGCGTGGCTTTGACCGACGCGTACCGGCAGCCGCCGCACAGCCCGGGATCGACCGGGAGGGCTGGCGGGAGGGTCGCCGGCGGTTCCTCGTTGGGCAAGAAGCTCCCCGCAGCATCGCTCGACCGATGATCTCTCGGTTAAGGCCAAAGATACGCTGGCCCGCGACCAGGTGGCCGCTCACCTGGGGCTGGAACCACGCGTGCGTTCATTCGGATGGATTTGATCTTTACTTGACTCGGGGGAGCGGAGGCCGTCGTGCGGCCAAATCTAAGGAGCCTCGGCCTGACCGACCGCGAGTTCGAAGTGCTTGGCCTCACTGATCGCGGCGTCGGAGCGCGACACTTGAACCCTGGTCTGCGGGCGGTCGATCTAGGCCAGCCAGCCGAGCAGCAGCTGGTTGAGGCGTTCCGGCGCGTCGAGCGGGATCCAGTGGGTGGCGCCGGGGATCTCCTCATAGCGCCAGGGCGCCTGGACGAGGTCGCCCGAGGCGCGCATGCGGACGCCGTCCAAGTAACGGTCGCCGTCAGACCAGATCCCAAGCGTGGGCGCGGTCACCGGGGGAAGCTCCGGGGGCGGCCCGGGGAGGCGCGGCACGAGATTGGCCCGGTACCAGTTCAGCGTGGCGGTGAGCGCGCCGGGGCGGGACAGGTTGGCGATCGCCCGGTCGATGTCCTTGTAGCCGGGTGTCAGTTCCCTGAGCTCGGCCCAGTCGTTGTACTGGACTCGCGCCTCCGCGACCCCTACGAACTGGAAGTACAGCTGGTACCAGGCCATCTCGCGCTGCAGCATCGTCACCGGCGCCAGCGGGTGCGGGACCGATATGGCGGTCAGCGTCCGAACCCGGTCCGGAAGGTACATAGCGGTGAGCCACGCCACCGCCGATCCCCAGTCGTGCCCGACCACGTGCGCCTGCGGCACTCCGCAGGCGTCGAGGATGCCGGCCACGTCGGCGACCGAGTCGCGCAGCCGGTAATGCTCCTTGCCCTCGGGCCGCGAGCTCTGCCCGAACCCGCGCAGGTCCGGCGTGATCACCTGGAAGCCGTGCTCGGCCAGCACCGGCACCTGATGGCGCCACACCGCGCTCGAATCGGGCCAGCCGTGCAGGAGGAGCACCGGAACACCGTCGCCGTGCACCTCGACGTAGAGGTCGATGCCGTTCGCGCTCACGATCATGACACCATCCTTACACCGGATCCCAAACTCCCGGTGTGACAACGATCCACCATCTTTGCTCCGCGCCCTTGAGTTGAGATAACAGCAGGAAGCGGTCGGCGTAACTCCTCCCGGAGCGGTTACGACTTGGCCGGGGCAAGGGAGCTGATGGAGTGGGCCGCGTGCGTTCCGGCGAATGATGAACGTCCGCCACTGTCCGCGCCAGCCGCACCGTCCGCACTGCCTGCACCACCCGCACCGGCAGTCGCCGCGCGGGCCGGCAGGAAGACCAGTGCCACCAGCGCCGCAACCGCCACCGTGCAGGCCGCGACGAACGAGCCTCGGTGCAGGCCCACCATGAACGCGGACCTGACCGCGTCGCTCGCGGCGGCGCGCAGCGGCTCGGGGAACCGCGAGGCCGCGGTCATGCCGGCCACGACCGACTGCCCGGCCACCCGCCCGACCGAGGCGGGCGCGCCGAGCGAGACGAGGCCGTTCAGGACGTGCGCGCCGTAGGCGGAGTTGAGCACCGAGCCGACGATCGCGACGCCGAGCGTGCCGCCGACCTCGCGCGTCGTGTCGTTGACGGCGGAGCCCGCGCCGGCCTTGCCTGCGGGCAGCGCGCCCATGATCGCGTCGGTGGCCGGCCCGGTGGTGAACGCGAGCCCGGCCGCCATCAGCGCCATCGCGAAGACGATGCGGCCCCAGTAGGAGGCGTCGGTCGGGGTGGTCGCCGCGTCCAGCAGGCCGCCGCTCATCAGCAGCAGGCCGGCCGCGACGACGACCTTGGTGCCGAGGCGCTTCATGACGATCATGGCCACCGGCGAGAACCCCGCGGTGACGAACGCGAACGGCAGCGTCGCCAGCCCGGCGTGCAGCGGCGAGTACCCGCGGACGATCTGGAAGTACTGGGTGATCATGAAGATGAACCCGAACAGCCCGAAGAACGCCAGCGCGATCGCCCCGCTCGCCGCGGCGAACCGAGGGTTGCGGAACAGCCGCACGTCGAGCATCGGGTCCGGCCGCCGCGTCTGCCACCAGGCGAAGACCGCCAGCACAACCAGCGCCCCGCCGATCCCGCCGATGGTCGCCTCGGACCCCCAGCCGTGCGCGGGCGCCTCGATGATCGACCAGGTGAGCAGCGCGATCCCGACGACGGAGAGCAGCGCGCCGAACGGGTCGAACCGGCCGGCGTTCAGGTCGCGCGACTCGGGCAGCACCAGCCGGCCGCCGATGAGCGCGATGACCGCGACGGGCACCGACACGTAAAACACCGCGGACCAGGAGAGGTGCCCGAGCAGCGCCCCGCCTGCCACCGGGCCGATCGCGACGGCGAGTCCCGAGACCGCCGACCAGATGCCGATGGCGGTCGCCCGCTGACGCGGGTTGGTGAACACGCTGTTCAAGATGGCCAGCGTGGCGGGGTAGACGAGCGCGGCGGCGACGCCCATCGCAGCGCGGGCGGCGATCAGCTCACCGGTGTTGGTGGCTAGGGCCGCGCCGACCGAGAACAGCGCGAACAGCGCGAGCCCGATCTGCAGCAGGCGCCGTCGGCCGAGCCGGTCGCCGAGGTTGCCGCCGAGCAGCAGCAGCCCGGCGAAGGAGAGGGTATAGCCGTCGACGATCCACTGCAGGTCGCCGGTTGACGCGTGCAGGTCGCGGCTGATCGAAGGCAGCGCGACGTTGACGATGGTGTTGTCCACCACCGTCAGCAGGACGCTGAGGCACAGCACCGCCAGGATCCACCACCGGCGGTCGTTTCTGGTTTCCGCGGTTTCCATCGGGCCAGGCTCCTCGACTGAAGTGAATAGCACGTTGTACTATAACTATGTAACAACGTTCTATAGTTGTCAAGGCCGGTCCGGCGGTCCGGTCAGGTAGGAGAACCAGTCAGGTAGGAGAAGATGTTCTGCATGGACGAAGGCGAAGGTGGGTTTGGCCCGCACGGCGGGTCGGCAACGACGCGGCGCGGCCGGACGCCGTCGGCCGACATCGAGCGCGAGCTGCTGACGGCCGCCGAGGCGGTCCTGGTCCGCGAGGGCCCCGGCGGGCTGACCGTCCGCGCCGTCGCCGCCGAGGCCGGAATCGCCCCGATGGGCGTCTACAACCGCCTCGGCGGTAAGGAAGGCCTGGTCGACGCGCTGCTGATCAAGGGCTTCGACCGCCTCCGCGCCGCTATTGATGCTGTCGGCGCAGATCCCGTGACCGGTGCCGACATGCGCGCCCGGTTCTATGACTGCGGTCGGCGCTACCGCGAGTTCGCGCTGGCCAACCCGCACTTCTACGCGATCATGTTCGAGGACGCGATCCCGCACGAGTTCGACAACCCGGAGGTGGCGGAGCACGCCAAGGCTGCTTTCTACGCGCTGGTCCGCGCCGTCGAACTCTCCGCCGCGGTCGGCGTGATCGCCGCCCCCGACCCGGTCGAGGTCGCCCAGCAGATCTGGTCCGCTCTCCACGGCGCGGTCGCCCTAGAGCTCAAGGGCCTCATCCAAACCGAGAACCCCTCCGCCACCTACCGCGCCTCCCTGGACACCCTCCTCCGAGGCCTGGCCCCCACCTAACCCGCACGCCACGTCTGACCGGAATGTGCTCCTGCTGCGGCGCCGGGGCGCAACACCGCTACCGGGCGGACGCTAACTCGTTGCCACCACCAGCCGAAACGCTACCTGCCAATGGCCGACTGCGATGGTACGCTCTTGGACCGTGCCGAACCCTGTCATCCGGATTGCCGTCACCGCCGACGGTCCGGCGATCGCGTCGCTGCGTCGCACCTGGATCGCGGAGGACCACCGCGACGTCGAGGACGAGGGGTTCGAGACCCGCTTCCTCGACTGGTACGAGAGCGAGTCCGCTCGGCGGATCAGTTGGCTGGCCGAGGTCTCCGGCGAGCTGGTCGGCATGATGAACCTCGCGATCTTCGAGCGCATGCCCCGCCCCGGCCGCGACGTCGGCACCTGGGCCTACCTAGCCAACGCGTTCGTGCTCCGGCCGTACCGCGACCAGGGCATCGGCCGCTTGCTCCTCGACGCCCTCCTAGCCCACGC
This sequence comes from uncultured Actinomycetota bacterium, assembly GCA_963778435.1. Lineage (GTDB taxonomy): Bacteria > Actinomycetota > Actinomycetes > Streptosporangiales > Streptosporangiaceae > Trebonia. Next base: position 54,687 of record CAVZUX010000028.1, on the reverse strand, counting down.
CGACGCCCACGGCTACGTCCGCGTCGTCCTCCGCCCGTCCGAGCGCTCGATCCCGTTCTACCTCCGGGCCGGCTTTAATGCCGACGGCGGCTTCCTGGTCCGCTACGCCGCGCTGTAACCGGCGCGGCCACTATCCGCTGGTACGTCTCGAGTGACTGGCGGAGGAATTCGACGCCTCGTCGTTTCCCCGCCTGACAGGTGGCTCAGCCCAAGGAGCTCAAGCGCCTGGTCGTTGTTGGCAGCAATACCAGGGCGCGCAGGCCGGGGCCCTAGAGTCCCGATGAATGGGCGGAATAGGATCGTGAGCCATGCAGTACGAACCTGACCTGCTGCTTGTCAACGCCAACGTGCTCACGATGGACCCGGGGCTGCCGCGGGCGCGTGCGGTAGCGGTGGCCGGCGGGCGCGTTGCCTGCGTCTATGACGGCGAGCCGGACGTGACCGCGAAGAACGTCATCGACCTGCGCGGGCTGACGCTGATTCCCGGGTTCCATGACGCGCACAACCACATGGTCGGGTTCGGCCTCTCGCTTTCCGAGATCGACCTGCGGGTCGACACCCTCGACGAGCTTTACGCGCGGGTCGCGGCCAGGGCTGCGACGGTGCCTGCGGGGGAGTGGATTATCGGGGCCGGCTACGACCAGACCAAGACCGGCGCGCACCCGCATCGCGACGCGCTGGACGTGATCGCACCACACCACCGGGTCTGGCTCAAGCACACGTCCGGCCACATGTGCGTGGTGAACACCCTCGTCCTGGATGACCTCGGCATAGGCGAGACCGCCCCGGATGTCGATGGCGGCCGAGTCACCACCGACGCGGGCGGGCGGCCGACCGGCCTGCTGGAGGAACGCGCCCAGCAACTCGTCGGTGACCTCACCCACCCCTACCCGCTGGCCAGCCTCACCGACGCGGTGGTCGCCGCGGGCGAGCGGTATCTGGCGGAAGGGATCACCTCCGTCACCGAGGCCGGGGTCGGCGGCGGCTGGATCGGGCAGTCGCCGGTCGAGCTCGCCGCCTACGTCGCCGCCAGGGACCAGGGTCGGCTGCATGTCCGGGCCGAGCTGATGGTGATCAGCGACGCCTTTCACGCCCTCGGCGCGCATCCGGCCGACGGCATCGAGACCGGGATCGACCTGGGGCTGCGCACCGGGTTCGGTGACGACTGGCTGCGGCTCGGCCCGATGAAGATCTTCACCGACGGCTCGCTTGTCGGTCGCACCGCCGCCATGTCCGCCCCCTTCGTCGGCGAACCAGGCAGCAACAGCGGCTACCTGCAGGCCGATGCCGACTATCTGACCGGAATGATCATCGCCGCGCACCAGGCAGGCTGGCGGGTCGCCGCCCACGCGATCGGCGACCGCGCCATCGACCTGGCCCTCGACGCGTTCGCCACTGCCGCGGACCTGTACCCGCGCACCGACCCGCGTCACCGGATCGAGCACTTCGCCGCCGCCCGCCCGGATCAGGTTGCGCGTGCCGCGGAGCTGGGCGTAATCCCCGTCGGCCAGGGCAGGTTCGCCTCCGAGCTCGGCGACGGGATGCTCGCTGCCGTCGGTAAACAGCGGCAGGGCTGGCTCTACCGGCAGCGCTCCCTCCTCGACGCCGGCCTGGTCATCCCCGGCAGCTCCGATCGCCCGGTCGCGTCCGGCGCCCCGCTGCTGGGTGTCCACGACATGGTCAACCGCCGCACCGCCACCGGCGCCCCCTTCAACGACTCCGAGGCGATCACCCCCGCCGAAGCCCTCCGCGCCTACACCTGGGGCTCCGCGTTCGCCTCCAAGCAAGAGCACAGCAAGGGCTCGATCGCCGCTGGCAAGCTAGCCGACTTCGCAGTCCTCTCCGAAGACCCCACCGCCGTCGACGCTAACCGCATCGCCGGGCTGGAGGTCGTCGCCACCTTCGTTGCCGGCGTCCTTCGCTACTCCGCCCCGGGACTCGTGGCCCGGTAGTCCCATGGAACGAGACTCGCTAGCGGATAACAGCAAGAAGAGTCAGCTCGCACCGGGAGAAGAGCCCGCAGGCCGCTGGCCGGAGCGCCTGCCAGCCAGATAGCAGCAAGAAGCGCTCGCCGCCGGAGCTCCGCCATCCACCTTCTTATCAGTTTCTGCTGGACAAAACGGTATAAACCGGTCGCGTAATTGGTCAGAACTGATAGGAAGCTGCAAAGGAGTGGTCAGAACTGATAGAAAGGTGCTCCCGGGATAGGGATAACAGCAAGAAGCGGGCGGAGTCGCGAGGCGCTCAGGCGCAGGCAGCCCGAGGCGAGCGTGCCAAGCCGAGGAGTGGGCCTCCCAAGGAAGATAACAGCAAGAAGCGCCGAAGGCGCCCGGGGGTGCCCGCCGTCAGGTGAACGCGGGCATCACCTCGGTGGCGAATAGCTCGGCGGATCGCAGGGCCTCGGCGGCGGTCATGTCGCCGAAGCAGAACTCGAGGGAGACGTAGTTGACGCCGGCGGTCTCGACGTGCTCGGCGACCCAGGCGCGGGCGCCGGCCGGGTCGCCGGCGTAGACGTGGCCGGTGGCGGCGATCCCCTGGTAGGTGTCGTGGGAAATAACCGGCGGCATCGGCACGCCGAACTTGTGCCACAGGTAGGAGATGCTGTGCCGGAACGGGGCGAACGCGCGGTTGGCGATCTCCATGGCCCGCTCGTTCGTGTCGGCGATGACGATCTGCCGGCTGATGCCGAGCGGCGGCATCGGCGAGGCCGACGACCCGGCGCCGTCGCGGCCGAGGGCGGCCCACTCCGCCCGGTACGCGTCGGTCAGCGGCCGCACCCGGGCGGACGGGACGAGGGCCATCATCGGCATGGCGAGCCGGGCGCACCAGCGGGCGCGCTCCAGCGTCATCGTCGCGTACCAGAGTGGCAGCGGCTGCTGCACCGGGTGGGTCACCACCGGCGCGGAATCGATGTTGTAGTACTTGCCGTGAAAGTCCACGACGTCGGACGCGAGCCCGATACGGAGGATCTCGAAGGCCTCATCGAACCTGGCCTGGGCTTCCTCGCCCGGCACCCCGTGGAACCCGGTCTCGATCGGCGAGATGCCACGCCCCACGCCGAGGACCAGCCGGCCGCCGGTCAGCTGGTCAAGGGTGGCGGCCTCCTCGATCATCCGCATCGGCGGGAGGAGCGGCAGAATCGAGATCAGCGTGCCGAGCCTGAGCGTCTCTGTGCGCTGTGAGGCCGCGGCCAGCATCAGGTGCGGGCTGGCGATTCCCAGCGGCGTGCCGTGGTGCTCGGCCATCTGGTACGCGTAGTAGCCGAGCCGCTCGTAGGCTTCGATGAGCGACAGGCGCTCGGCCAGTTGCGTGGCCGGCGGCCGTCCGGTTGAGTCGTTGTGATCGAAGACACCGAAGCGCATTGGGCAGCCCTCCCGAGGCCGTAGTGACGGGTAGTGCCGGTAGTGCCGGTAGTACCCGTAGTGCCGGTATTACCGGTAAAAAAGGACAAAACAGTGACTAGACGGGCGAAGCCGCCCGTCCGTTCGGGATCATCGTCTTCTTTTTACCGGCGCTTGGCATCGGACGGGCCGCCAGAGAACTGCCACTACAGTCGTGGTGTGCCTGCAAACCGGAGTCGCCACAGGGGCCTGCGCGCACGCTTGGCAGCGTGCGCGGCCGCCGCTGCCTGCGCGGTTGCGGCCGGGTGCAGCGCCAACGGCGCGGACAGCGGCGGGTCATCGACCCCGGTGAGCACGGCCTCGCCGACCAGCTCGGCTCAAGGGATATCGAAGGACGACCCGCCCACCATCGCGTCGCCCGACTCGGCGTGCGTGGCGCAGGTCTACCACACGCTGACGCTGGCGCAGCGGGTCGGGCAGCTGTTCCTGGTCGCGGTGGGGCCGGGCGACCTAGCCGGGCCGGCCACGGTTCAGGCGGTGGATGCGTACCACTTCGGCTCCGTGCTGCTGCCGAAGAACGACGACGGGACCGCGGCGCTGGCGTCGGCGACCGCGGCCATCCAGGCGCTCGCCCCGGCGGCCACCGGCGGGGTGCGGTTCCTCGTCGCGGCCAACCAGGAGGGCGGCGAGGTCCAGCAGCTCACCGGGCCCGGCTTCGACGTGATGCCGTCCGAGCTGGTGCAGGGGACTCAGACGACGAGCGCGCTGCGCGCGCAGGCGGAGACCTGGGGCAGCGAGCTGCACGCGGCCGGGGTCAACCTCAACCTGGCGCCGGTAATGGACGTGGTGCCGGAGGCGACGGCGGCATCGAACGCGCCGATCGGCGCCCTTGACCGGGAGTTCGGATACGACCCGCAGACCAACGGCGAGCACGGCATCGCGTCCGTCCAAGGGATGGCATCGGCCGGGGTCGCGTCCGTGGCCAAGCACTTCCCCGGGCTCGGCCGGGTGACCGGGAACACCGACTTCACCTCCGACGTGGTGGACACCGTCACGACCGCCAACGACCCCTACCTCGACTCCTTCCGCGCCGTGATCAACGCTGGGGTGCCGTACGTCATGGTGGCCGAGGCGACCTACACCCAGATCGACCCGTCGCATCTGGCAGTGTTCTCGCCGGTGATCATGCGGCTGCTGCGCAACGGGCTCGGTTTCAAGGGCGTGATCCTCTCCGACGACCTCGGGTCGGCGACCGCGGTGGCGTCGATCCCGGCGGCGCAGCGGGCGATCGATTTCCTCGACGCGGGCGGTGACATGATCACCTCGCAGTCGATCCAGCCGGCCGAGCAGATGGCGACCGCCGTGCTCGCGCAGGCGTCCTCGAACGCGGCCTTCCGCGCCACCGTCGATGCCGCAGCCGAGCGGATTCTCGCCGCCAAGCAGGCGCAGGGTCTGCTGCCCTGCTGACAGAAACGATGCTGACGTGAACCCTATGCTGTAGGGGTGAGTAGCGAGGAACGACAGGGAGCCCTGGGGTACCGGATGGGCCGGCTGTGGGACGCGGCCGACTTCCGGAAGGTCCCGCTGCGGACGATTGTCGTCGCTCTGCTCGCCATCACGTTCTTCTACCTGGCGGGCAAGCTGATCTACCGGCTGCGCGACGTCGTGCTGCTGATGCTCGTCGCGGGTTTCATCGCGATGATCCTCAATCCGCTCGTGCGGGTCCTCCAGCGGTACGTGGTGAAGCGGCGCGGGTTCGCCGTCGCCGTGGTGACGTTCCTCGCGCTCGCTGTGTTCGCGGGACTGTCCTACCTTTTCGGCTCCCCCTTGGTGGACGCGATCACCAACCTTGCCAACAAGCTGCCTTCGTACATCGCGTCCGCGGAAACCGGCCGGGGGTGGATCGGCCATCTGCTGCTGAAATACCACGTGCAGCGGTGGGTAACGCAGAATGTGCCCAAGCTCGTCACGTTCGGGCAGGACCTGTCCAAGCCGGCGCTGTCGTTCGGCGAGGGCGCGCTGTCGCTCGTCATCGAGCTGCTTACCATCTTCGTCCTGGTGCTGCTGCTGCTGCTGGAGGGGCCACGGCTGCGGCGCGGCATCCTTTCGATCCTCTCGACCGGGCAGAGGCAGGAAATGACGAGGGTCGCGTCCGAGGTGAACCGCGCGGTCGTCGGCTATATGCTCGGAAATTTCACGACATCGGTGGTGTGCGGTCTCACCGTCTTCATCACGCTGGACGTCACCGGCGTGCCGTTCCCCGGGCTCTGGGCGCTCTGGGTCGCACTCGTCGACTTCCTGCCGATCATCGGCGGTGCCCTGGCCGGGATCCCGACCGTGCTATTCGCCGCCGCCCAGTCGATCACCGCGGGCGTGGTGACGCTGATCGTGTTCCTCGTCTACACCCAGGTGGAGAACCACATACTGAACCCGATCATCATGTCAAAGACGGTGCGGATATCGCCGCTGCTTGTGCTGGTCTCGGTGCTGGTCGGCGCGTCGCTCGGGTCATGGGTGGGCGGGATCTTCGGCGGTTTCGTCGCGGCGCTGCTCGCCATCCCGGTGGCAGGCGCGCTTCAGGTGATCGTCCGCGAGGTCTGGCGGCTCACCGGCCCGCCACCCGAGGACGTCGAGGACGTCGAGGACGTCGAGGACGTCGAGGAGGCCGGGGCCGGGGCCGGGGCCGAGTCCGTGACGGTCGAGACCACCACCATCGAGACCACGACGGTCGAACACTAGCCGCCCGCCCGGGTTACCAGCGGCCGTAGCGGATGACGTCGCCGGAGGACCGCCGCCGCGACCGCAGGTCGCGCTTGACCGGCTCGGCGTCGTGCCCGATCGCGATCGCGCCGATCGGCTCCTGGTCGCCCGGCACCCCGAACGCGTCGCGGAACGGCTGCACCGCCTCGGGCACGATCCCGAAGTAGACCGCCCCAAGGCCCTCGTCGATCACGGTCTGCAGGATGAGCAGCGCCGCCATCCCGGTGTCGATGTGCCAGAACGGTACCGGCCAGCGCGCCTCGTCCCGGTCGGTCCAGCCCTTGTCAGGCTCCGCGTACCGGTCCAGGTAGACCCGCTTGCACGACATGGGCACGATCACTATCGGAGCGGCCTGGGCCGACTCCGCGACCGCCGCGCCCGCCACCGACCAGAACAGCTCCCGGTCGTCGGTCGCGGTCAGCACCAGGAACGCCTGCCCCTGCGAGAACCCGGCCGACGGCCCGCGCACCGCGTTGCCGAGAATCCGGTCCAGCGACTCCTTGGTAACCGGCTCAGCGGTAAATGTCCGGACCATCCGCCGACGTCGGACAACGTCCTGGAAATCCATATTCGCCACAATAGTGATCACAAGCACGCTAACCAACCTGCGATCGGCGCCAGGTAGGCGACGGCATGCGGCGATCGCCGGACCGATGTAGCAGACTTAGCCTTATGGCTGAAGAGAACGACGCCTGCTCGGTCGCGCACGGCGAGACCTCCCAGGCGACCCGCGCAGGCCGCCCCGCAGGCAACCCAGCAAGCCGCCGCCGACCGCGCGCTGGTCGCGGTATTCGCCTCGCCCGTCTCCGGGTTCCTGCTCCGCTACGCCGCCGACGCGGGCTACCGGGGGCTGCTGGTCGAGCCCGACGCCGCCCGCGCCTCCGGCGCGCGGATGGCCGGCTTCACGGTGGCGGAGGTCATGCCGGAAAATCTCGACGGCGCCGACGTCGTGGTCACCGACCACCACCGCGAGGAGTTCGGCTACCTGCTCCGCGACGCCCTCGCCGCCAAGGCGCGCTGGGTCGGCATCATGGGCAACCCGCACCACGCCGGCCCGCACGTCGCCGCCCTCGAGGCGCTCGGGGTGGCCCCGGGCGACATCGCGCGGGTGCGCCGCCCGATCGGCCTCAACATCGGCTCCCGCACCCCGCCCGAGATCGCCATCTCCACGCTGGCGGGCCTGCTGGCCGACCGCAACTCCCGCCCCGGCGGCTTCTCCTTCTAAAACGACAAAACCGATCATTTGGAACGCACGCGGCTTACTCCGGCAGCGCTAGCTAGCTCATCGCCGCAGGACTACGATCAGGCGGCCTGAACCCAGAAGACATCAGGCTGCGGCGATCACCGCGCCGCAGAACGCGGGGTCGATCGCCTTCCACACCGCGATGGGCTCCACCGTCACCCCGCCCATCCCGGACTACGACGGCGAGGCCTCGCCCAAGGTCCTCTTCGGATCCCCCTTTAGGGTGATGCGCGCCACTCCGGAAGTCACCCCGTGGGCCGATGCCGCGACGCTCGCTTGCCCGTAGCGTTTCCTACGTCGGCCCGGGCGGCTGATCGGTCGCTGAACCGGAGGGCACCCCCATGCGCCTCGCGCCACCCCGAGCGAGCGAACGGGCGGTCTTCGGTCTGCTCGCGGGCGTGTTCATCGGCGGGCTTGGGCTGCTCGCCGCGCTCGCGAGAGTTGGCCCTGGGTTTGTGCCGAAAGGCGGCGGCTGGTTCACCCCGGCGGTTGTCGGCGGCGTGTTCACGTTGCATCCGCTGCTCATCGCCGTGCCGTCGGCGGCCTGCTTTGTCCTCGGCCTGCTCGACTGGCGTCGCCCCTGGCGAGTCGAGCACTTGGACCTGCTCGCGCTCGCTGGTTTCTTCCCGGTGGCGATGCTGCTTAGCGACGATCTCTCCGCAGCCGGCCTTTGGCTGGCGGCCGGCTGCCTCGGCTGGCTGTTCGTCCGCATAGCGGGAGCGTGCCACGGGAGATGGCGGCTGCCTGAGCTGCGCCCGGCCATCAGTTCCCGATGGCTGGGCCTGGCGATACTGCTACTGCTGCTCGTCCGGATCGGAAGTCTCGCGGGAGGCAACGTCTCGGATGTCGGGCAGGCGAGCTCTCTCGGCGCCTGGCGAGTTCTGCACGGACTGCACCTGTACGGTGCGGTGTCCTGGCAGGGCCCTGGCGGGCTTCTGATCTACCGCCCGGACTCCTACGGGCCGTTCGCTTATTACGCGTATATCCCGTTCGCGGCCGTTTTCCCGTCGGCGCCGGCGATGATAGCGACGCTGCTGCCGGCGGTGTGCTTCGACGCGCTGACGCTCGCCGGACTGCTCACCCTGGGTCGTCGGCTCGGCGGCCGACCGCTCGCGCAAGCGTTCGCGTTCGCCTATTTGCTCTACCCGTTTCCCGACCTTTCCCTGATGGCGCAGACCAACGATGCGCTGATCGCCGCCCTCTGCATATGGACAATCGTCGCAGCGGAGCGCCCGGCCGCCCGCGGGCTGCTGATGGCAGCCGCCGCCCTGACCAAATTCCTCCCGGCGCTGCTAGCACTGCAGTTCCTGGCCACCAGACGGGGGCGCTGGCGCTACGTGCTAACCCTCGTCGCCGCGCTCGCCGCCATGCTCGCCTGGCCGCTTATCACCTCCGGCCCCGCGGCGTTCCTCGACTCGACGTTCGGCTACCAGTTGCTGCAGCGCGGCGGCAGCGTGCAGTTCAGCATCTGGACCTACCTACCGCAGGTGGCGATTGTGGCAAGGCCAGTACTCGCCGCCGCGCTCCTGCTCCTCGCGCTCTCACCCATGCTGCGTCCGTCCGTGCGGGACGCCCGCGAGGACGCCGCTCTCGCCGCCGCGCTCCTCATCGGCGCGCAGCTCCTCCTGGGATACTGGTTCTACAGCTATCTCACCTGGTGCTATCCGCTCATCGTGGTCGCGATCGTGGCGGCCCGATCGGATCAGGGAGCGGCCGACGGATCAGGGTACGGCACCGCCGAGGATGACGCGCGGGAGCGGCGGAGCGGTGCCGCGGCGGCGCCATTCGCGGGGGTAGCCGACCGAGACCTCCTCGAAGCGGACGCTGTCGTGATAGCTGGTACGCGGGATGTGCAGGTGACCGTAGACGGTGGCGAGCACCGGGTAGCGCGTGTGCCAATCGGCAGTAAGCGTGGTTCCACACCACGCGGCGTACGCCGGGTGCCGGAGGGCTGTCAGCGGCCCAGGTACTAGCGGCCAGTGGCTGACCAGCACGGTCGGACCGTCGAGCGCGGCTAGCCGCGACTCGGTGACGGTCACCCGGTCGCGGCACCAGTCGGCCACCGACGGGTAGGGATCCGCGTGCAGCCGTGCCTCGTCGGCGGGCACCACCCCGGCGGCGCTCGCTGTCCGGAGCGCCGCTGACTTTAGGTCCGCGCCGTCGATCGGGGCTGGCGTCTCGCCCGCCGTCGGCGCAGCGCCGCTCGGCCGCAACGAGTAGTCGTAGAGGGTGAAAAGCGGTGCGACCGTCACCGGGCCGTCGGGACCGGGCCACTCGGCGAACTCGTCCTCCGGGGTCAGCACGCCGAACCGCCGGCACACCTTCACCAGCGCCTCGTACCGAGCGACGCCGCGCAGCCCGACCGGATCGGACGGCGGCGTCCACAGCTCGTGGTTGCCCGGTACCCAGATCACCCGGGCGAACCGGTTGGCCAGCGACGCGAGCACGAACCCGACGTCGGCGAAGACCTCACCGACGTCGCCCGCCACGATCAGCCAGTCGTCGGGGTCCGCCGGGGCCAGCGAATCGGCGTACGCCTGGTTCTCCGGGTAGCCGATGTGCAGGTCGCTGATCGCGAGCAGTCGCCCCCTGGACATTAGAAAACCCTGCCCATGTTAGAAAACCCTGCCCATAAGCAAACAGCCGTCACAGCGTCGACTTCTGCTGCCAGGCGTCGAGCACCGAGGGGTCACCGAAGACGGCGAACCGCTCGTCCGAGCCGGGAACGCGCCCGTAGGTGAACAGCAGCAGCAACGCGACCGGCCCGCGCACCGCGGCCGTCGCCTTCGCGTGGCCGCGCTCCCAGGCGATCCCGCTCTCCGTGAACCGGACCAGCCACTCGCCGTCGGCGTCGGTCGCATGCAGGTGCAGCGAGGCCCCGGTCGGCAGCGAGGCGAGGTGCTTGTACGGCCGCCGGGCAGACGGCAGGTTGAACAGGAACTCGTCGATCCCGTCGGCCGCGACCACCGGGTCGATCACCGGCGCCGCGACCCCCACGGCCAGCTCTGCGTCCGCCCGGTGCACGGCCGTCTCATGCACCATGCGCCGCGCCCACCAGCCCGAGGTCCGCCCCGGACCCCAGGTCCAGACCGGGGTGACCGGCCCGGCCGAGCGCAGCGACTCCAGCAGCGGGGCCGCGCCGGCCGTGAGCCAGTCCGCCAGGCCGCGCGCCGACGAGGACTCCGGCTCAACCTCGGGGAAGGGCAGCCGGGACGAGGCCTGGCTCGCCACGATCGCGGTGGCCCACCGGTGAATGCCCCCGATGTGCGTGACCAGGTCCGCGACGCTCCATCCCGGACAGGTCGGGATGTCTGCCGCCGTATCCGCTATGCCGGATACGGCGGCAGCCATCCGCGCGATCTCGGCCGAGGCCGCCTCGCAGAACCATGCATGATCAAGCACCTCAGCCACGCGCTAAGGGTACCGAAGCCGCCCTAGCCGTAGAACCGCGAAAGCGACTCAAGCACGCAGACCGGCTTGTCCGAGCCTTCCCGCTCGATGACGCCGCCGACGAGTAGCTGCAGGCCGCCGCCCTTGACCTCCTCGACGTCGATGAGCGTCGCGGTCAGCCGGATCTTGGACCCGACCGGCACCGGGGCGGGGAAGCGGACCTTGTTCAGGCCGTAGTTGACCCCCATCGTCACGTCGGTGACCAGGAGGATCTGCGACCACATCGGTACAAACAGGGAGAGCGTCAGGAACCCGTGCCCGATCGGCCCGCCGAACGGCGACTCGGCCGTCGCCCGTTCCGGGTCGACGTGGATCCACTGCTGGTCGTCGGTGGCGTCGGCGAAGGTGTTCACCCGGTCCTGGGTCACCTCGAACCATTCGCTGGTGCCGAGCACCTGCCCCTTGAGCGACGGAAGTTCGGCGAGCGTGGTCGTCGTGGCGGAACTCATCTGATTATCTCCCTTTTCAACTGCTCCCAAGCGCAGCGCGCGCGGGGGTCCGGCTGGCGGGATCTTACCGGTCGCACCCCCGGCGCCCCCAGGCGATCGGCCGTCGGTGGGTAGCGACCGCTGTGACCGGGAAGAACGTCCCGACAGGTGGCGATCTCGACTATGCCGGATGGTGGCTTAAAACCGGAATGCGATCAACAGGCGGAGTGTTGCTCCGGATAGGTGCCTGGCTGGTATTTCGCACCGGATGAGACCTATGCGCACGGAACTTCCTGCCGAGGGGTTCCTTCGGCACCGAGGACTGATCCTCGTCGCGGTCGGCGGCACCGTGGCCGAGGGTGGCTTGCTCACGCTCGTAGCGCCGGCCGCCCGGTCGGTGGCGCCACAGGTCACCGCCCTGCCGTCGGTCGCCGCCTATCACGACCTGCGCTGGCTGTTCACCGGCGGCCAGTCCTGGCTCTGGTTCGCCGGCCTGGTCGCGGCCCTGCTCATCGTCAGGTCGGCGCTCGACGTGGCGCTGCTCCGGCTGGCCTGGCCGCGCGGGCTCGCCGGGCCGAGGCTCGGCCGCTCCTTCGCGTCCTGCGCGGCGCTGACCGCGCTGGCCTGGGTGCTGCTCACGCCCGCTGCCACGCTGGCCTTCGGCGTCGCCGTGATCCCGTTCTCCTGGCCCTTCCTCGCGGCGTTCCCGATCATGCTCGGCATTGCCACGGCGCTCAGCCACGGGGGCGCGTTCCAGGCCTGGTGGCGTCGGTTGCCGCCGGTCCGCGCGGTCGCCTGGCTGCTCGGCAGCTTCATCGCGCTGACCGCCGCAGGCGCGGTGATCGCGCACCTGCCGACCGCAGGGGCCCTCCCCGTCATCGCGGCGGCCGGCCTGGTCAACGCCAGGGCCTGGTACGGGATCGCCGGGCTGGCCGCCCGATGGGAGCCCCGCGCCCACGAGTCGGTGCCGGCCAGGGTGCTGTTCGGGCTCCCGTTCGCTCCGCTGGCCGCGCTCATGGTGCTCGCCCTGGTGGTCGGCGTGGCCCGGCTGATGTTCACCGGGACGATCGTGCTGCCGGTCAGCGAGACCACCAGCGCGCCGGCCGCGGCCGCGAACGTCTTGGGCGGCTCGGGCGATGGCACTCACAACGAGATCGGCTCGGCCGCCAGCAGCACCGCCGGCAGGCCGGCCGTGCCCGCCGCGGTCCTCGTCGTGGGGGGCTGGGGCTCCTCCTGCTGCGTTGCGGGCGACGGGCTGCGCGCCGCCCTGCCCGGCGTGACGGTCCGCCAATTCTCTTACCTGGGTCTCGGCGCGAACGGCCTGCCGCTGCCGAGCGGGGCGGGCGCGGATGATCTGTCCCTGCCGGCGCTCGGAGATCGCCTGGCCCGTCAGGTGCAGGCGTTGCACGCGGCTTCGAAGAAGCCGGTCGACATCGTCGCGGAGAGCGAGGGCACTCTCGCCGTCTACGCGATGCTCGACCGCCACCCCGGCCTCCCGGTCGGCGCGATCGTGCTGCTCAGCCCCATCGTCGAGCCGGGGCAGCTGAGCCATCCAGCTGGGCAGGACGGCGCGTCGGTCTCCGAGGACGCCCTCAACGAGCTGAACTCCCTGGTCGGCTCCATGTCCCCCTACGGCCCGGGCGGGGCGGCGGACCTGCTCAACTCGGTCAGCAAGTTCGGCGCCAAGTACTTCGCCGACGTAGCCACGGGTGCGGGGCTCGCCCGCGGCGCGGACGGCAAGCCGATCCGCTGGCTGTCGGTGATACCGCTCGCCGATGCCGTGACCCTCCCAGTCTGCAACCTGCCGACGGAGGTGCTCGTGGTCCCCGCTCTGCACGGCGGCCTGCTCGGCGACCCGACCGTGCAGCCGACGATCGCTCAGTTCCTGTCCGGCCGCCAGGTGATCGATGCGGGCGACGCCCAGCTCCGCTCCGACGCGGAGCTCATCACCAGCGTCGCGACCGCCTGGCGGATGCCGGTAACCACCTCCGCCTGCCCCGGTTAGGTGCTAGGCTGCTACCCGATGGAAACGATTATTGAGCTTCAGTGGTGGCGCCGCCGGTAGGCGGTGTCCGCTGTTTTGCCATAGTCGGCAGTCTGCAGCGACCGCCCGGGAACGGCGGCCGCTTTTTTGTTTCTCCCGCCGGAGACCGGGCCAGACCGAGAAATAGGGGCCCAACGGTGGACACCACCACACTGACAACAGGCGCAGGCGTCACGATCACCCGCACCACGAGCGACTTCGACCCGGCCGAGCTCGATCGGATCGCCACCCTGGTCGATCGGCGGCGCGGCGGCGTGCTCAGCTCCGGCATGGAGTACCCAGGCCGGTACACCCGCTGGCACCTCGCGTACGTGAACCCCCCGGTTGAGATCACCACGCAGGGCCGGCGCATCACCGCCCGCGCCCTCAACGAAAGAGGCGCGATCATCCTCCCGGTGATCGCGGACGCCATGCGCCGCGTGGGCGATGAGGTCGCCGATGACAACCGGGCCGCCCAAGACAACGCCCCCCAAGACAACCGGGCCCCCCAAGACAACCGGGCCCCCCAAGACAACCGGGCCCCCCAAGACAACCGGGCCCCCCAAGACAACACGGCCCCGCAAGATAACAGCAAGAAGCGCGGAGCGCCCGAGTTGACGGTCTACGTTCCCGAAGGCGAGGGGGCGTTCACCGAGGAGGAGCGGTCCCGGCAGCCGACGGTGTTCAGCGCGCTGCGGGAGATCGTCGCCGCGTTCGGCTGCGACGACCCGCACCTGGGGCTCTACGGTGCGTTCGGCTACGACCTGGCGTTCCAGTTCGAGCCGCTCAAGCTCAAGCAGGACCGGTCCGACGGCCAGCGGGACCTGGTGCTGTACCTGCCAGACGAGATCTACGTCGTCGACCTGCGCCGCGAGGAGGCCGTCAAGTACTCCTACGAGTTCACGGTCGGCGGCGCCGGGACGGCCGGCCTGCAGAGGGAGACGGCGGACACCCCGGAGTCGAAGCACGGGACCGCTCAGGACACCGATTTTGAGCTTCCCGTCCCCGGCCGGTACGCCGCGATCGTCGAGCGGGCGAAGGAAAGGTTCCGCCGCGGCGACCTCTTCGAGGTCGTGCCGAGTCACCTGTTCCATGCGCGGTGCGCGTCGCCGGCCGCGTTCTACGAGCGGCTGCGGCGGCGGAACCCGGCGCCGTTCGAGTTCCTGTTCAACCTCGGCGAGCGGGAATACCTAGTCGGCGCGTCGCCCGAGATGTACGTGCGGGTGCAGGGGGACCGGGTGGAGACCTGCCCGATCTCCGGCACGATCGCCCGCGGCGCCGACCCGCTTGAGGACGCGGCCAACATCGCGATGCTGCTGGGCTCGGCCAAGGAAGAGTCCGAGCTGACCATGTGCACCGACGTGGACCGCAACGACAAGTCGCGGGTATGCGTCCCCGGCACGGTCACGGTGATCGGACGGCGGCAGATCGAGATGTACAGCCGCCTCATCCACACCGTCGATCACATCGAAGGGCGGCTCAAGCCCGGGTTCGACGCCATCGACGCGTTCCTCACCCACATGTGGGCGGTCACCGTGACCGGCGCCCCGAAGGCCTGGGCGATGCAGTTCATCGAGGACAACGAGACCGCGCCGCGCCGCTGGTACGGCGGGGCGGTCGGCAAGATCGGCTTCGACGGCTCCATGAACACCGGCCTCACGCTGCGGACCGCCCGCATCAAGGACGGCGTCGCGGTGGTCCGCGCGGGCGCGACGCTGCTGTACGACTCGGACCCGGAGTCGGAGGAGCGGGAGACCCACATCAAGGCCCGCGCGCTGCTCGAGACGCTCCGCGAGGTCGAGCGCGAGACCGAGGTCACCGCGGCCAACTCGGCCGACCCCGTGCTCAGCTCCTCTGGTTCCGCCGACTACCCGGACCCGCCGGGCCACGCCGCGCCGGTGCCGCCGCGGGCGCTCCGGATCGTTCTCGTCGACCACCAGGACTCGTTCGTGCACACCCTGGCGGACTACTTCCGCCAGCACGACGCCGAGGTGACGACGCTGCGGGCCGGCTTCCCTGCGGCGATGCTCGACCGGCTCGCCCCGGACCTCGTGGTCCTCTCGCCCGGCCCCGGCCGCCCGTCGGACTTCCGCTGCGACGAACTGCTGAACGAGCTCGACGCGCGCCGCCTCCCCGCCTTCGGCGTCTGCCTCGGCCTGCAGGCCATGGTCGAGCACTCCGGCGGCCAGCTGTCGCTGCTGCCGGCGCCGCAGCACGGCAAGCCGGGCCGGATCCTGGTCCGCGGCGAGAGCGCGCTCTTCGCCGGCCTGCCCGCCGAGTTCACCGGCGCCCGCTACCACTCCCTGTACGCCACGGAAGCGGACGTCAAGGGCGGGTTCACGGTGACCGCGACCACCCCCGATGGCGTGGTGATGGCCATCGAGGACGACGAGGCAGGCCGCTGGGCGGTCCAGTTTCACCCCGAGTCGATCCTCACCGCGGCCGGCCGCAACGGCCACGCGGTCATCGCCAACGTCCTCGCCGCCTGCCGCGCCCGGGTGGCGACGTCTGCCTAGCGGGCTCGGCACACATAGTCATCAATCGCCGTGGCCCGGTCAGCTCCAGGTCTTGCCGTCCCAGTGCAGGACCAGGGTGTCCGGGCCGCTGGTGCCGACGGCCCAGCCGTTGTCCGGCGCGGAGAATCCCAGGCCGCCGATCGCGCTGCGCGGTCCGGGGCTTGGGCTGCTGGTGCGCGCCCAGGCCGAGCCGGTCCACGTGACGATCAGCGTGCGCGTGCCGGCCGCCCCCGCCGCCCAGGCGGTGCCGCCCGGCGCGAACGTGACCGCGCTCAGCTGTGCGTTCGACGGGGCGCTGACCGTCACCTTCTTCCAGGTGGTCCCGGTCAGCCGCGCGCTGAACGGCCCTGGGCTCGAGCCGGCCCACTCCAAGCCGACCACGAACGCCGTCCCGCCGGGCCCGGC
Organism: uncultured Actinomycetota bacterium; assembly: GCA_963778435.1. Classification (GTDB taxonomy): domain Bacteria; phylum Actinomycetota; class Actinomycetes; order Streptosporangiales; family Streptosporangiaceae; genus Trebonia. The sequence continues at coordinate 38,521 of CAVZUX010000028.1, read as the reverse complement.
CGCGAGCGCGTTGAAATTGTAGGCGTTCGGCAGCGGGAACAGCGAGTACTCCGATGTCCACGTGCGGCCGTTCCAGCGGGCGAGGCCGCCCGTTTCCTGGGTCCCGCCGGCCGCCCACGCGGTGCTTGCCGAGGTGACGGCGACGCCGTCGAGGGTTACGTCATCGTCGTCGTGGGTTCCGTACGTCGTCTTCGGCCGGGACCACGTCGTGCCGGTCAGCCGCAACATGAGCGGGAAGAACGCGGCCCCTCCGGGGTGGGCATCGCCGACCGCCCAGCCGCCGCTCGCCGTCGCCGTCACCGCGGTGAGCGTACCGCCGACGGACTTGGGGCTGGTCACCTGGCTCCAGGTCCTTCCGTTCCAGTGCAGGAGCAGCGTGTGATCGCTGGCGTAGGTGCCGGTGAAGCCCACGGCCCAGGCGTCCTTGGCGGAGACGACCGTGATCCCGCGCAGCGCGCCTGTCCCGGCTAGCGCCTTCGGGCTGGTGACCCGCGACCACTTCGCGCCGTTCCAGTGCAGCATCAGCACCTTCGAGCTGGAGAGCGGGCCCGCGTAACCGACGGCCCACGCGTTGGCAGCCGAGGCGGCGGCGACGTCGGCCAGCCCCCCGGGAATGCTGTACTGCTTGGCGGCCGGCCGCGCCGCCGCTGCGTGCAGCCGGCCCGGCGGCTACGCTCGCCAGGCCCGCAGAAATGGCCGTCGCCGCGATCGCGGCCATGGCACGCCAAGATGCGCGCAAGTAACTGCCCCCCGTCCGGCGGCCCGGATCGCGGACCGGCCCCGGTCCCGTTTCGACGCTAACCCGAAAAGAGGCGAATAGCCATGACTTTCCCGGGAACACGCCCTAGTCCGCGGGCAGGCCGAGGATGCGGGCGGCGTTGTCGTGCAGCAGGGTCTCGCTGGCCAGACCGAGCTCGTCTAGTTCGGTCAGGCACCGCTGCGGGCTAATGAAGGGGAAGTCGCTGCCCCAGACGAACTGATCGGAGAGCCTGCCCTTGAGCTCGCGGACGACCTCGGCCGGGATGCGCCGCGGCGACCAGCCGGAGATGTCGATGTAGACGTTGGTCTTGTGCAGCGCGACCGCGATCAGGTCCATGTGCCAGGGCCAGCCGAAGTGCGCGGCCACCACGGTCAGCCCGGGGTGCGCGGCCGCCACCGAGTCGAGCTTGAGCGGGTGCGCGTAGTCGATCCTGATGCCCTGGCCGCCGGGCTGGCGGGCCCCGATCCCGCTCGTCCCGGTGTGGAAGAGCGCGAGCAGGCCGTGCTCCTCGCAGGCGGCGAAGACCGGCCAGAACGCGGGGTCGTCGGGGGCGAACGCCTGCAGCGACGGGTGAAATTTGACCCCCCGCAGGCCGAGCTCGGCGATGTTGGCGACCTCGTCGACGGCCGATTTCTTGTGCGGGTCGACGGATCCGATCCCGGCGAAGGAGTCGGGATACTGCTCGCACGCCGCGGCCACGGTCTCGTTCGGCACCCGGGGGCGGCCGGTGGCGGTCTCGGCGTCCCAGGCCAGCAGCACGGCCATCGCGTCGAGCGCGCGGTACTTGTCCGCGAGCTCGCCGAGCGACTGCCGCTCCACCGTGGAGCGGAAGTACGCCTCGGCTGCCTCGACGTAGCCCTGCATGCTGCCGTCCAGCCAGTCCGGGGTCGGCAGGTGCACGTGAAAGTCAATCGCTCGCATGCCGTCATCGTAAGGTTGGTAGTCGGGTTGGTGTCGGTAGGGGGCGGGGCATGAGCAAAAAGGCCGGCAGGCAGCGGAGGCTGAGGCAGACCAGGGAGCGTCAGCGGCAGCGGGCCGAAGGGTCTTCCGGGCCGGGGCTGGAATTCCAGTCCGCGCCGCGCCCGGTTCCCTCGCAGCAGGATCTGGTCGCGTCGGCGATCGGGGAGGCGGTGCAGGCGGTCTGCGACGGCAAGCAGGACGCCTACGGCAAGCACCTGGACCTGCTGGCGATTGAGCTGGCCCCGGGCTGGACCCAGGCGGTCAGCCGGACCCTGGTCGAGTACCTGCGCGTGTCGGTCACGTTCGCCTGGAAGCGCGGATGGCAGCCGGCCGAGCTGGCCCGGCACGTCAGCAGGGAGCTCTCGGCGGCGCACGCGGCGGTGGTCTCCGACATGATCACGGCCGAGATGCTCGGCTACGCCGCGGCCACCGTGGACGCCCGCTGGGCCGCCCAGGTGGCGGTGATCGAGGCTGCCGCGCCGGCCAAGGGCACCTGGTGGGGGAGCGACGCGGAGTACCTGAGCGCCCGGTACGCGCTCGGGCGGGACGCCGAGTTCATCGTCACGGTCGCTACCGCGCTCGAGACGCTGCATCTGTTCCAGCATCTGCAGGCCCTGGAGAAGTTGCTCCCGCCGCCGGGGACGGCCAGGCCGACCGCCGCAGCGCGTGCAGGGACGGCCGGGACAGCCGGGACCGCCGACGAGCGGATGCTCGGCCGGATCCGCGCGCTGCTGGCCAAGGCGGAGTCGACCGAGTTCGCCGAGGAGGCGGAGGCGCTGTCGGCCCGCGCGCAGGAACTGATGGCCAAGTACAGCATCGACCATGCGCTGCTGGCCGCCGAGTCGGGACGCGAGGAGACGCCGGGCGGTCGGCGGATCGCCGTCGACAACCCCTACGAGGCGCCGAAGGCGTCGCTGCTGCAGACGGTGGCGCAGGCCAACCGCTGCCGCGTCGTCTGGTCCAAGGAGATCGGCCTGGTCACGGTGATCGGCTTCCCTGCCGGACCTGGACGCGGTCGAGCTGCTGTTCACCTCGCTGCTTGTCCAGGCGAACACCGCGATGCTCCGGGCCGGCGGCAAGCAGGACGCCTACGGCCGGTCAAGGACCAGGGCCTTCCGCAGTCGTTCCTTGTCTCCTACGCGATCCGCATCGGCGAGCGGCTGGTCGGCGGCGGCCGGCCACGCCGAACAGGAAGCCGTGGCGGAGCAGCGGGCCGCGACCCACGCCGCCGGCACGCCGGCGGCGGCACCGACCTGGTGCCGTTCCTGGCGGCGCGCCACCAGGCAGTCGATGACGCGGTCGACGGGATGTTCGGCGCGACCCTGACCAGGAGCAGGGCGGTCCGGGCGACCGACGCGGAGGGCTGGACCTCCGGCCGCGCCGCCGCCGACCTGGCCAGCCTGCACAACAACGCCCAAGTCGTCGGATAAGGCGAAGCCACCGTCCGTTCGAGGAAATTGTCGCCCGCAACCCGTCTCTGGATGTCCCGCCCAGCCACCACTAACGCGCTGTCGACATCGCCGTTGGCGATGGCTTTCACCAGCTGGGCGTGGTCTCGCTCGTTCTGGTCGGCGTACGCCCGGGCGAAGCGGCCGAGCTCGGCGGCGAACTTGCGGCCTTTTCCGATGTAGCTGGTGATGGCCGCGGGGTCGCCGGTCCGGGCGTGGGTTCGGGCCAGCGTCTCGCCACAGGCGGTGGCGAACTCGACCATGCGGGGCTCGATCAGCTCGGTGGACCAGATGATTTTCATGTCGCGGAACTGCCGGACGTAGTAGTCCTTGCCGTGCAGCGTGCCCCAGCCGACGAAGATGTCGGTGGCACTCTGCACCAGCCGCTTGCCGTTGATCACCCGCTCGCCGTGGTTGCCGTGCTCGCTGGGCCGGGTGTGATTCTCGTAGACCGACGGTCCGGCCTGCTTGACCTGGAGGAACAGCGGGTCGGCGCCGGTGCGGCCCTCGAGCAGCACCAGGTAGACCTGCATGCCCACGCTGCCGACCCCCACCACCTGCCGCACCACGTCGACCACGGTGAACCGGTCGAACAGGGCGCGTCGGTCCTCCTGGAGAGTCAGCCGGTACTGGGCGAGGAGGTGATCGGTAAGGTCGTCCTGCTCTTCGTCGCTGATGGTGATGCGGATCGGCGGTTCCGCAGTTATCCGCGGGCGTCCGTGCGCCATCGCGGTCAGCTTGGCGAACGCGCCGCGGCTGGTGCGGCGTTTGCGTTTTTTCTCGATGTAAATGGAAACCTCGCCGCGGTCGGCCGGCTCGAAGTAACTGATCAGGCTGTCGACGTGCATGCCGTCGTACCAGACGTCGAGCTCGGGCATGGTCCGGTAGCGGCGGATGCGGTCGCAGTAGGCCTCGACGCCGGCGGCGACCGCGGCGTCGGCCCCCTCCGGCGGGATCCGGTTCTCCCGTGCCGCCACCACCAGGCTGGCGGCGAAGCGCTTGACGTCCCATTCAAACGGACCGGGCAGGGTCTCGTCGAAGTCGCGCGCGTCGAACGAGAGGCTCCGCTCGGGCGTCGCCCACAGGCCGAAGTTCAGCACGTGGGCGTCACCGCAGAGCTGAACGGTCAGCCCGCTGTCGGGCTGCGAGGCGAGGTCGGCCGCCATCACCGCCGCGGCGCCGCGGTAGTAGTTCCACGCCGACAGCGCCATCCGCTCATGCCGGATGGGTACCAGTTCGGGGATCCGGATCTTGTCCTGGTGCAGGATCGTGTTCAGCGCGTCGTGCCCGCGATCGTCTTCCAGCCAGTCTCCGAGCGTGCCCCGCTTGACCCGTTTCCTCGCAGCCTTCCCGCTCGCGCGTCTGTCGGCCATCGTGGCCGACAGATCGTGCAGCGGAGCAGGAGAGGCCGATGGCGGATGGACGTTCGTCATGGAACCTTCATGCCCCGGCGGCTCAGCCCCGATGCTAGTCAGCGGCCAGCTCGGCGTTGGCGCGCGTTGTCACGATGGACAGCACGCGCCCGGCCGTCGCGAGATCCTCAGCCGGGAAGTCGAACAGCCGGGCGGTGAGCTCGTCGATCGCGCGGCGGATCTGGCCGTGCCTGGCCTGCCCTCGCTCGGTGAGGGTCACCAGGCCGGCGCTCGGGCCAGTCCCGCGGCGCGGAGTTCGTCGATCGCCAACTCGACCTCGGCGCCGCCGATCTTCCTGGCGCCGCTGATCCGGGCGACAAGCTGGGCGCGGTCCATTTCACCGCCGCCGGCCGTGCTGACGGTGAGCACCAGCCACTGGTGGAAGCTGGTCCCTACCTGGGCCAGGATGGGGTCGAGTAGCGCGCCGAGGGCGCTCTCGGCCTGGCCGATGACTTGCGTGCTGAGTGTTGGGTAGGCCTGCATCTCTGCTCCCGGTACGCTGAACTAGATTGTTGGACGGGCAAACGTTTGAGCTACCAACGATATTCGGCGCAGTCGAGGCTGACAAGCTAGTAAGCGATGGGACTGAAGTGCACGACGCGACGCCCGCCCGGCTCCGGGTGATGCCAACGTGGCTGATCAGCCAGGTTGAGAACCGCGCGCACCGGCAGCTGACCGAGCGTCTGGCCGCGGTCGGATCACGCGGTTACCACTACCGTCTGCTGGCCGCGCTTGAGGAGTTCGGGCCGGCCAGCCAGGCGAGCCTGGGGCGCCGCACCGGGATGAACCGCAGCGACGTGGTGGCGGCGGTCAACGAACTGGTCGACCAGGGACTGGCGGAGCGGACCGGTGACCCGGCCGACCGGCGCCGCAACATCGTCACGATGACCCCGGCGGGCGCGGCCCGGCTGCAGCGACTCGACGCCGTGCTGGCCGACGTCCAGGACGAACTGCTCGCACCGCTGTCACCCGCGGAGCGGGTCGAGTTCGCCCTGCTGCTGACCCGCATCCTTGGCGACCAGTGACGCGCTCACCAGCTAACTGTCCAGTCGATCACGGACGCTGGCTCTTCGCGCCGAGCGGTCGGCGGGCGACCTTGATTGGGCCGATGTGGACGTGACGGAGGGCATCGGTAGCCTGAGACGGCCGCCAGAGGAGACGAGGGATGACCAAAGAGCTCGCCGGATGGGGCGCTTACACCACTGCCGTGGTACGGCTCGACTCGCCTGGCGGCGTGGTCTGGCTGAGGCCCGCGCCGATCACCCGCATTGATGGGCGATACCCAGATCCGGATGGCCGCCCTATCTCCGTGATCACCGCCCACAATCCCTGTGGACGGTTGGCGTCCGGTGCAACGAACGCCGCCGCGCAGGCGCACCTTGAGTCGCAGTTGCGGCAGCGTGGTCTGACGTGGTGGCCCGCGGCTGGGGGAGACCCGCCGTGGACGCACGTCGAGGCGAGCGTCGCGCTGATCGGCATTCCCGAAGCAGACGCCATCGCGCTCGGCACGGAATTCAACCAGGACGCGATCTTTGTTTTCACTCCGGCCGATCGCCGGATTGTCAGTTGCAGGGGCGATCGGGTCGAGATAACCGGATGGGCGTCGAGCATAGGTTAAGTTCCCGTTCTTGAACGTACGGTGGTTACTGCCAATGGTCACTTCGACCGTGAACCATCGCAGGAGACAAATCAGCCCGTATTCGATATAACCATGAGGTGACCGAGACGCCCTTCACGATCAACACGCCCACGGGCTCGATCGCTGGCGCAGACAGCGGGCAGGGCTCCGCGCTCCTGTTCCTGCACGGCGGCCCCGGGCTGTCGGACTACACGGACTTGCTCGCGCCCGAGCTGGACGGCTGGCGGACCGTCCATTACCAGCAGCGGGGACTGCCCCCGTCAAGCGTTGACGGCCCCTTCACCGTCGAGCAGCACCTTGCTGATGCCATCGCCGTGCTCGACACGCGCAACGTGAGCCGGGCGGTCGTGGTCGGCCACTCGTGGGGGGCGCACCTGGCGTTGGAGCTGGCCGTGGCCCGTCCCGAGCGGGTCGCCGGCCTGGTCCTCATCGACGGCCCCGGCGCTACCGGCGACGGCGGCATCGCGGAGATGGGCCAGGCTCTCATCGACCGGCTCGCTCCCGCCGGACGTGACCGGCTGCAGGAGATAGCCGATCGGATGGCCGCCGACGGGCCTGCCGACGACGCGGTAACCGAGCAGACCGCGCTGCTGTGGCCGGGCTACTTCGCCGAGCCCGCCACTGCCCCGCCGTGGCCGCCGTCCATGCGCGTCTCGGCCGCCGCCTATGTGGGCACCATGGGCTCCATGCTCGAGCACCTTGCAACCGGGTTCGCCGAGTCGCTCAGCGGCATTACCGCGCCCGTGATCTTCGTCCTGGGCGAGCTGAGCCCGATGCCCCTCTCCCCGGGGGAAGAGGCCGCCGCCCTGATCCCGTCCGCCCAGGTCGCAACGGTCCCGGCCGCCGGGCATCTTCCCTGGGTAGAGCACCCGGGCTGCGTTGCCGACGCGCTCGCCAGCCTAGACCGATATAAGGGTTAGACGCCGCATCAGGTCCAAGCCAGGCCCGCGTCCGGCGCGTCGTCAGCTAGCACGCTGCCCTCGATCAGGCCGTAAGGGCGGTCGTCGGCGTAGTAGACCTCACGGTCGTTCTCCAGCCCGAACGGTTCCAGGTCGACGATGAAATGGTGCTTGTTCGGCAGCGCCAGACGGGCTTCGCAGGTAGCGGGCAGGGCGGACAGCAGAGCCGATCCGAGCGCGTAGAGCATCTGCTGGAGCGAGTACGTATACGTGCCGGCGAAGGTGTCGAGGAGCGTCTTCCTCGCGATCACGGCCACCGCGTCCCAGTCGGCGGCCTCGACGGCGTCGGTCCGGAACCGCCAGGAGGCGTTCACCGCCGTGGCGAGCATCCGGTCCCTGGTCTCGGCGAGCGTCGTGTGCGCGTCCTTCGGGAACCCCCAGAACTCCGACCCGGTCGTGTTCAGCATGACCAGGTCCTTGATCCCCGACACCACCGAGGTCCCGGCGGCCGCGTCATGGATCACCGTTGTCGTCCGCACCAGGTCGCCGGCCCGGGCGAACGAGTACCCGGTCGCCCCGATCGGCGTCCAGCCGAACTCGTCGATCGAGATCCGCGCCCGCGTGATCGCCTCCTGCGATGAGACGAAGAACGCGGCCAGCGCGAGCGCGAAATCCTCCGGCGGCACCGCGCCCATCTCCTTCGCCAGCGCGAACACCCTGTTCTTGTGCGAGTCGGTCGGCAGCACCTTGGAGTTGTCCCCGGTCAGGTGCGAGTCGTCTAGGTCGCCGGACAGCGCCGTGGACACGTTCCAGTCGCGGACCACATCCCCGCCGTCGGGCGCGACGCCCCGCGCGACCCGGACCACCCGGACCTCGGACTTGCCGTACCGGTTGCTGCCGATCCGGGCCATGGTCAGTCCTCCTGGAGAATCGGGTGGGCGGGGCGGGTCGAATTCGGGTGGGCGGGGCGGGTCGAGAAAGCCCTGAGTGCTGTGTAGACGCTGTCCCGCCGCAGCGGCAGCGAGGTGAAGCGCACGCCGGTGGCATCGCGCACCGCGTTGGCAAGCGCCGGCGCGACCGGGTTGAACGGCGCCTCGCTCATCGGCTTGGCGCCGAACGGGCCGAACGGGTCAACGGTCGAGGCGAACAAGACCTCGGTCCGCGGCAGGTCGGCGAGCACCGGCACGTGGTACTCGCGTAGCGCCCGGGTGACGACCCGGCCGGAACCGTCGACCACGACCGCTTCGAACAGCGCCGCCCCCAGGGCCTGCGCCACCCCGCCCTCCACCTGGCCGCGCAGCTGCACCGGGTTGAGCACCGTCCCCGCGTCCACCGCCTGCACCGATTGCAGCACCCGGATCTCCCCGGTGGCCGCGCAGACCGCGACCCGGAACCCCTGCACGGTGAACGCCACCGACCGGGACAGCCCGTCGCAGAACCCCTCGGCCTCAAGGAGCTTCCCGTCGGAATCACCGCTGGACGCGCGCGCCGCGATGGCGTCGGCGAGGGCCAGCGCCGCCCGCGCGGTCGCGGTGCCCGCGACCGTGATCCCGGTCGAGCCGTACGCGCCGGTGTCGTGCCCGGACCGGTCGGTGTCGGAGGAGAAGATCAAGACATCGGCGGGCTCGCACCCCAGCACGTCCGCGACGAGCTGCCGGTGGATGGTGGTCGTCCCGTTGCCAAATTCCGCCGTCCCAACGAACGCGGCGTACTTCCCGTCTGGCCGCTCCGCTACGCGGGACCTCCCGGGGTGGCCGCCGGGCGGGCTGCTGTCCAGCATCGCCACCGCGATCCCGGTCCCGGTGGCCCATCCCTCGGGCGCCGATCCGTCCGACCCGCCCGCCCCGTCCGACCCGCCCCGCCCGTCCGCCAGGGCCTTCTCCGCCAGGTCGAGGCAGTCCAGAACGCCGATCGACTCGGTGGAGACGTCGCCGCTGTCGCCGCTGCCGTTGACCAGTTCGTCGCCCGACCGGATGAGGTTGCGGCGGCGGAACTCCGCCGGGTCGATATCGAGGGACCGGGCGAGCTCGTCGATCGCCGACTCGACGGCGAACACGGTCTGCGAGAGCCCGTAGCCGCGGAACGCCCCGGCCGGGACGGTGTTGGTGTAGACGGCGCGGGCGTCGACGCGCTTGCTCGGGCAGCGGTAGACGGTGACCGCTTCCTCGATCGCGTGGAAGAGCACGCCCGGTGCGTGGTTGCCGTACGCGCCGGTGTCGGCGGTGACGTCGAGCGCCAGCCCGACCAGCGTCCCGTCCCCCGCCGCGCCCAGCGTGACGGTGACCTCCATCGGGTGCCGCGTGGTGGCCGCGGTGAACTCCTCCTCGCGGGTCAGCTCCAGGTGCACCGGCCGCCCGGTGCGCAGCACGGCCAGCGCGACGACGTCCTCGGTCAGCATCTCCTGCTTCCCGCCGAACCCGCCGCCGACCCGCTTGGCGACCACCCGCACCTGATCCTTGGCCAGGCCGAACACCCGGCAGATCTCGTCGCGGGTGAGGAAGGGCACCTGGGTGGACGTCCGCAGCACCAGCCTCCCGGCTGGTTCCAGCCAGCCGATCGTGGTGTGCGCCTCCAGCGCGACATGCTGCACGCGCTGGGTGCGGAAGGTCGCCGAGTACACCGCGTCGGCCGCGGCGAACCCGGCCTCGGCGTCGCCGACCTCGCGGTGGATCTCGGCGCAGACATTGCCCGCTCCCGTGGGGTACGGCGGGGCGTCACCGCCCGGCGTGACCGCAGGGCCGGGGTGCAGCAGCGGCGCGCCTGGCGCCATCGCCGAGGCTGGGTCGGTGACGGCGGGCAGCGCCTCGTAGTCGACCTTGATGAGCGCGCACGCCGCCTCGGCGCAGGCGGCCGTCTCCGCGACTACGGCGGCGACCCGCTGGCCGATGAACCGGACGGTCCGGTCAAGCACGAGGGTGTCGTACGGGTCGTCGTCGGGGTTGTGATGCCGAGCGCTGGAGAATCTCCTTGCGGGGGAGTCCGCGTAGGTGAGGACTGCGATGACGCCCGGCAGCCGCTCCGCCGCCGCGGAGTCGATCGAGGAGATCCACGCGTGCGCGTGCGGCGAGCGCAGCAGCTGCAGGTGCAGCGGCGGCTCCGGCGGTGCGTCGGCATCCCCTTGTACGCCCGCGATCTCCGTGGGATCGGCTGCTTTCCTCCCTCCCGCCCCTCCCGCCGTTTCCGCCCCTCCCGCGTGACCCGCCCCTCCGGGGCACCCCACTAGTAGCGGCAAGTCCGCGGTGAACTGGGCCCGGCCCGTCACCACGTCCGGACCCGCTGGCGCCGGAACGGACCGGCCGATCGCGGGAACCACGGGACCGTTCGATATTTCTGTCTTTATTCGTGCCCGCTGCTCGATGGCGTCGCGGATCGCTCCGTAGCCGGTGCAGCGGCAGATGTTGCCCTTGAGCGCCCTCGGGAGGTCGGCGCGCTGGTCGTCGGTGAGCGCAGCGGCCGTCATGATCATCCCCGCGGTGCAGAAGCCGCACTGGAAGCCCTGCGCGGCAAGGAACGCGTCCTGCACCGGGTGCGGCGTCAGCCCCTCGATCGTGGTGACCTCGCGCCCCGCCGCCCGGGTCGCCGGAAATATGCAGCTATGCACCGGAATCCCGTCGAGGTGGACCGTGCAGGCGCCGCAGTCGCCGGCATCGCAGCCTTTCTTGACGCCGGTCCACCCCTGCTCGCGCAGGAACGTGCGCAGGCACTGGCCGGGGCGCGGGTCGTCGTCGACGGGGCGGCCGTTGACGATCACCGGGCGGGTCCCGGGCCTCCGGCTAGTTCCGCGATCACCTCGGCCAGGCAGCGGCGGGTCATGGCCGCGCGCCAGGATCCGCCGCCGTGCACGTCGTCGCAGTAGACGGGGTCGGCGCGGTCGAGCGCGGCCAGCGCCGTGCCGGCGTCGGGCAGCGCGGGGAAGCGGAGCTGGACCGGGTGCGGGGTCGCCGCGGTGATGGTGGCGACGCACCCGCCGTCGCCGCCCTGGCGCGCGATGACTAGGACCGCGGACCGGCCCACGGGGGAGAGCGAGAGCTGCCGGAACGCGGACCGCGCGGCCAGCGCCGACGCCGGGAGGTCGATGTGCGTGAGGAGTTCGCCGGGGGTGAGCGCGTTCCGCCCGTCGCCGGTGATCAACTGCGCGGCCGGCACGCGGCGCACGCCGCCGTCCGGCCCGGCGAGCGCGGCCGTCCCGTCGAGCGACGCGGCCAGCGAGGTCATCGGGCCGGCCGGCAGCGACAGGCAGATGTTCCCGCCGACCGTCGCCACGTTCTGCACCTTGAACGAGCCCAATAGCGCGTCGCAGCAGCGCCGCCCGAGGCTCGCGCCGGGTGTGTAGGCCGGGCGCTTCGGCCGCCAGCGCGCCAGTTCGGCCAGGGTGCAGGTCGCGGCGATGCGCAGCCAGTCGTCGGTCTCGGTGAGCGGCGTCCAGCCGAAGGCGTGCAGATCGAGCAGCCGCTGCACCCGGGGCTGCGGCTGGGAGAACAGCCAGGTGCCGCCGCCGAGCCACGCGTCGCCGTCGCGCCAGGCCGCGGTGGCGGGCGCGAACTCGGTGACGGTGTTCAGATCCACCCCGTCAGTGTCCCGTTCCGGTCGAAGATCATCCCCTCATGCTGCCGGAACAATGTTACCCCGTCATATCTGGACCCGGTGGCGTAGCTCATCCCGGGGCTCGGCGGCGCACGGGCGGCGCAATTCATGGGCATAATTATCGAATCATCCGGCGGCCTATCGAGGAGCTAACTCGTGTCTCTTGGTTCATCAAAGGCAGGAAGGCGCTCATCGGCAGGGGTGACGGCTTAGGATGGACACCGTGCATCGGCAGTTCCGGCAGGTTGACGTGTTCTCCGAGGAGCCATTCGCTGGCAACCCGGTGGCGGTCGTTCATGGGGCGGATGGACTGGCAGACGAGCAGATGGAGCTCTTCGCCCGCTGGACCAACCTCTCGGAGACCACCTTCCTGCTGCCGACGACCGACGACCGGGCCGACTATCGGGTACGGATCTTCACCCCGACGCGGGAGCTGCCTTTCGCCGGTCACCCCACGCTTGGCAGCGCGCACGCCTGGCTGGAGGCCGGCGGCCCTCCGGCCAGGCGCGACCTGATCGTGCAGGAGTGCGCGGCCGGCCTCGTACCGCTCCGCCGCACCACCGGCGGCCTCGCGTTCAAGGCACCGCCGACGCTCCGCACCGGACCTGTCGACGAGCCGACGCTGCACGAGATCGCCGCCGTCCTGCGCCTGCACCGCGAGGAGATCATCGACGCCCAGTGGGCCGACAACGGCCCCGGCTGGGCCGCCGTCGAGCTGGCAAGCGCCCAGGCGGTGCTCAACCTCAACCCAGGCGTTACGCACATGGACATCGGCGTGTTCGGCCGGCACCCGGCGGGATCGCCCGAGGCCTACGAGGTCCGCGCCTTCTTCCCCTCTGCCTCCGGCACGACCGAAGACCCGGTGACCGGCTCGCTCAACGCCGCCCTCGCCCAGTGGCTGCTCGCCAGCGGCAAGGCCACCGCCCCCTACACCGCCGCCCAGGGCACCGCTCTAGGCCGCCGCGGCCGCGTCCACGTCACCGCCGACCCCGACGGCACCGTCTGGATAGCCGGCGGCACCCACACCCTCATCACCGGCGCCGTCCTCCTCTAAGTTCACACCCACCACAGCCCCCCGCGCCCGCGCCCGCGCCCGCGCCCCTTCCGCGCCCTCCCGCGCCCGAAATATCGTCATATAAGCACCAAGATCGAATAAATCCATGGCGTTTCCGTCGTCAGGATGACGGAAACGCCATGGATTTTCGCTAAACGATCATGGCCAGCCAGCTTAGGGCCAAAGTTGTACGCCACGGCGGACGTTATGTCCCGGTTTGTCCGCATAATTTTGGTACAACTTCGGCCCTAAGTCGGACGGACTACGGAGGCTCCTATAAAGACGCCGCCGTCGGCGTCTCGCTGCTTCGCCCAGGCAACTTTCTGCGATTAGGCGATCGGCGGCCGGTTAACGAGGCAGTACTCGCGGTCTGCGGGGTCGGCTAGGACGGTCCAGTGTTCTTGCCTGGTTATTTCCCGGGCGCCGAGCGCCACGTGATGAGCGACCATGGTGGGGTCGGGGCAGCCGAAATCGACGTGTGCGCGGGCCCGTTGTCCTGGGGCGGCATTCTCCAGGCGCTGCAGGATGATGCGGATCGGCAGCTGGGGCGGCATCCGCAGGAAGGCGTACTCGGGGAACGGCGCCGGCCGCGCCTCCCATCCGGTGAGGGCCGACCAGAACGCGCACTCGCGCGAGAACTCGGCCGGCGGGACGTCGATGCAGAGGGTGTCAACGCGGGTTGCCCCGGCGTCTCCCGGCAGCGGGGACGGCACGACGCGCTCGCCGTCCCAAGGGACCAGGCAGAACGTGAACCCGGCCGGGCTTTCGGCGACGATCAGCCCGTCTTCGGCGTGGAGCAGCCGGGCGCCCAGTGACCGCGCGCGCTCGCCCGCCGCGGCCAGCGGCTCCACCGCGGTATCGGCGTGCAGGTCGAGATGGCATCCGCCGTCGCCCGCGGCCAGTCGCTGCACCCGCAGGTAGGGATCGCCGCTCGGCGGCAGCAGGGTGGCGAACTCGCCGGCCGGTCCCCGGTAGGCCGACCGCCCGGAGCCCGTCACCGCCTGCCAGAAGGCCGCCCCCGAGCCGAACGCGTCCGCGGGGAAGTCGAGGAAAACCGTAAGCCACCGATAGGACATGCCGTCCACGATCCCATACGCGGCCGCAAGACCGCCGGACTGTCGGAGGTGGCAGGTAGTGTGCTGGCCATGAAGAACGTAGAACCCGAGGTCTTCCTGGTCGCGCGGCCGTCGGTCGATTATGAGGCGCTGGCGGGCTACCTGAGCGAGGTCGGCGGGGAGCGATGGCTTGAGCGGCTCGACCGTGACCAGTTCGGCGACGCGGAGAACCTCGCCGAGTTCGCAGGGAAGATGTGCTACCGCTCCTGGGAACCCGGCCTCAACCCCAACGTTCGCCGCGTCCGCGACGACCACGCCGCCTACCTGGAGAACATCTTGCGCAGCGGTCACGGATCGGTCCTCGAGCACGTCAGCTTCACGTTCGTGCTGCATAACGTCAGCCGGGTTTTCACTCACGAGCTGCTCAGGCACCGGCCGGGCACGGCGATCTCGCAGGAGTCGCTGCGGTTCGTCCGGCTCGATGAGATCCCGTTCTGGTTCCCCGACTGGGCGCGCGAGGACCCGGAGCTGATGAAGCGCGCCACCGCGCTGCTGGCCGAGATGGAGGCGTTCCAGGGCTGGATGGCGGACCATTTCGAGCTCGACGACGACGGGCGTGCCGTTCCACGAGAAGAAGCACAAGACCTCGTTTATGCGTCGGCTCGCTCCCGACGGCGTGGCCACCGGCGTTGTCTGGACCGCGAACATCCGCGCGCTCCGCCACACCATCGAGATGCGCACCGACCCCGGGGCCGAGGAGGAGATCCGGCTGGTCTTCGACCGGATCGGCGAGACCATGCGGGCCGAGGCGCCGGCCCTGTTCGGCGACTACGCCGTGACCGACGGCGCCTGGGTGCCCGGCTGGCGCAAGGTCTAGCCCAACGTCTAGCCCAACGTCTAGCCCAAGGCCCCACCCAAGGCCCAGCACGGGCACCGCCGACGGCGACTACGCGGCGAAGGTTCCGGGCGTCCGGCGGCGGGCTCGGTGCTGCGCAAAGATGAACGGCGCACGCGCAAACATGAACGCGGAATTACTCCATCGTCACGGCAGAAACCGCTTCTGTCCGGAAGAATGGGATAAGGCCGGAGCGGGGGCTCCCTGGCCGGTCGGCTTCTCGTGTCATCGCAGCGAACAGGAGGACTGGATGGTTCGCCCGATCATCGGCATCACCGGTGAGCTTGACGCTGCCCGCTGGGGGGACTGGGTCCGGGAGGCCGTGGTCTCGCCCGTCAGCTACATCCGCGCGGTGGACCGCTCCGGGGGAGCGCCGCTGGTGCTGCCGCCGGTGCCGCCGGACTCGGTGGCCGCCTTCATCGCAGTCCTGGACGGCCTGGTCTTCACCGGCGGCCGGGACCTGGACCCGTCCATCTACGACCAGCAGCGGCTCGAGGAGACCGACGAGCCCGAGCATCGCAGGGACCGCTTCGAGCTGGCGCTGATGCGCGCCGCCCTCGAGCCAGCGGCCTCCCGTTCCTCGCGATCGGCCGCGGGCTGCACGTGCTCACCGTGGCCCGCGGCGGCACGCTCACCCAGGACCTGCCCGGCCACCGCGCCGACCGGGCGCGCTACGTGCCGCACGACGTGGCGCTCGGCGCCGACAGCTTCCTTGGCGGCTGCTCGGCACCAGGATCATTGTGCCCGCCGCGCATCACCAGGCCCCCTACCAGCCTCGGCGAGGGGCTGACCGTCGCCGGCTGGTCGCCGGACGGCGAGGTAACCGAGGCGCTCGAGGTCGACGGCCACCGGTTCGGCGTCGGCGTCCAGCTGGCACCCCGAGGAGGGCGACGACCTCCGATTGCTCACCGCCCTGATCGAGGCCGCGAGCGAGGCACGCGCCTCCGTGCCGCCGCTCCCCAGGCGCCGCGGGACGCCGCGGCCGACCCGCCGCCGCTCGACCAGCCGCGGAAAGCCGAGTCGCCGGCAAGCCCAAGGCAGACTCGCGCCGCGGAACCTCGCGCTTACAGCGACGGCTTGAAGCCGCCGAACCAGTGACGTGTGCAGACAGACGATCACCGCGTCCACGCGCCTGTCGCCTCGAGCAGGCCCACGGCCACCAGCATCACGCCGCCGATCCTGCTGACCAGCCTGCCGTTGCGCTTGAAGAAGCCGAGCACGTTCATCATGCGCTGGAAGGTCGGCCGCCACGAGCAAGAACGGGATGCCGAGGCCGAGCCCGTAGATGAACGCGAGGAACGCGCCGCGCGCGGCGGTCCCTGACTGGAGAGACATGATCTCGACCGCGGACAGCGTGGGACCGATGCACGGCGTCCAGCCGACGCCGAACATGACGCCGAGCAGTGGCGCGCCCGCCAGGCCGGCCCGCGGCCGGAGCGACGGCTTGAATACCCGGCCCGCGAACATGAACCGGTCGAACGCACCGAAGAACAGCAGGCCGAGCAGGATCGTCACCCCGCCGAGTACCTGGGTAATGCCGGCCGTGTGCGCCTGCAGAAGCTGGCCGACCCCGCCGACCGCGAGCCCGATCAGCGCGAACACCGCGGAGAACCCGAGGACGAACAGCACCGTCCCGGTGACCATCCGGCCCTTGGGCCGAGCGGCGGACCCCGCCGCCGTCGCCCGGGTCCTGGTGGTACGCCGACCGCCCGCGCTGCCCCGGTAGCCGCCTCGCCGACAGCACCCGCCTCGCCCGCGGCGGCATCCGTCTCGGTCTCCATGGCCGTGTCCGTGCTCACGCCGGACATGCCGGTTATGTACGACAGGTACCCCGGCACGAGCGGCAGGCAGCACGGGGACAGGAACGTCACCGCGCCGGCCGCCGCGGCGACGGGCATGGCAAGCAGCAGCGGCCCGCTCGATATCAGGCTCCCGATGCTCATTGGGCGCCCGCTCGGTCGATCTCGATCTGCGTCGTCATGCTTCCAGTATGGCCGAGATTCCGCGGTGATGCGCCGAGGCCCGGGTCCCGTTACCCGATATCGTTACGGTGTGAATTCGGTCGACCACCCCAGGGCGAAAGTAAAGATAACCCCAAGGCTAGACGCGCGCCCCGGGAACCCGGCTCGTGCGGGCCGGCGCCATCGCCTTTCTCGCCGTCATCGCGAGCTGGGTGATCTACGCGCGTGATCAGCGGGAGGGACGGCGCGCTCGACCCGGTGGACCTGACCGTCTACCGCGACGGCGGGCTGATCGTGCGGCACGTCCGCCCGTTCTACGACCCGAATGAGTACGACCCGCTCTACGACTGGGGCGGCTACAGCTCGCTGACGCTGAAGTTCACCTACACCCCGTTCGCGGCGATCGCCTTCGCGCTGGTCTCGTTCATCCCGTGGACGCCGCTTGAGGCCCTGTCCGTCATCGTGAACATCGGCTGCCTGGTCGCGGCGCTCTGGTTCACCTTCTACGGTCTCGGCTACGCCAACCGCCGGGTGCGACTCGGCGTCGTCCTCATCGCCGCGGCGGTCGTTTTCTGGCTCCAGCCGGTGGTGCGGACCATCTACCTCGGCCAGATCAACCTGATCCTGATGGCCGCGATCATGTGGGACCTGACCCAGCCCGAGTACACCAAGAACGGGAAATACCGCTGGTGGAAGGGCGTGGCGACCGGGGTCGCGGCGGGCATCAAGCTCACCCCGCTGATCTTCGTCCCCTACCTGCTTGTCACCAGGAAGTGGCGCGAGGCGGCCGGGTGCGTGGGCGGCTTCCTGGCCACCGTCGTCATCGGGTTCATCATCTTGCCGCACGACTCGACCAAGTGGTGGCTGGACGGCATGATCTTGTCCGACGGGAACCGGACCGGGTTCACCGGCTGGGCGGGCAACCAGTCGCTGCGCGGGCTCATCACCCGACTGATGGGCTCGATCGCCGCGGGCACCGCCCCGTGGATCATCGCCTCGGTGCTCGCCGTCATCCTCGGCATCACCGCGGCTTACCTGCTCGAGCGCGCCGGCTACCACGTGGTCGCGCTCCTGGCGACCGCGCTGACCGGCCTGCTCGTCTCCCCGATCAGCTGGGACCACCACTGGGTCTGGATCGCGCTCGCGGTCGCCACCGCCGGCCACTACGCGATCAGCGCGACCCGGCGCGGCGCGAAGGGGACCGCCCGCTGGCTCTGGCTGGCGGTCGCCGGGATGATCTTCACCTACGCTGCGTGGCCGGACGCGCTCTTCACCCACGCCCGCAACCTTGGCAAGTTCTCCCTCGGCCTGCTCTGGCTGCAGAAGAACACCTCGCCGATCGTGTTCTCCAAGAATGGCGACCAGCCCTGGTACGTCGAGTACCACTGGCACGGCTTCCAGCTCATCTGGGGCAACGCCTACATCCTCGGCGGCATGGCGCTGCTGGTGCTCCTGCTCGTGATCGGGTTCCGCGTCCGCAGGCAGACTCCCCAGGACCCGCTGGTCCCCGCCACCGACCCGGTGCCCGCCTCCGTCCCCTAACCAAGGCGCGTGCCCTGGACCCGTCCCATAATCGAGATCCGTCTCATAATTGAAAACATGGCACGGACCAACGACGACATCGCGGCGCTGCTGCGGGAGTACGCGGAGCTGCTCTCCATCACCGGCGGTGACCAGTTCCGGGCGCGCAACTACGAGAAGGCGGCCAAGGCTGTCGGCGGGTACCCGGGTGACCTCGGCGCGGTGCCCGACGCGGCGCTGACCAAGATCGACGGCGTGGGCGCCTCCATCGCCGGCAAGATCGCCGAGTTCAGGCGGACCGGCACCATCGCCGCCGTGGACGAGCTGCGGGCGAAGATCCCGCCCGGCGTCCAGGAGATCGCCACGGTGCCGGGCATCGGGCCGAAGCGGGCGCTGCAGCTCAACCGCGAGCTCGGCGTCGCCTCCATCGCCGACCTCGACGCCGCTGTCCGCGCGGGCCGGCTGCGCCAGGTATCCGGGTTCGGCGCCAAGAGCGAGGAGCGCATCCTGCGTTCCATCGGGGTGATCACCCGTGACCAACCGCTCAGGGACGCGCTGCGGTCACTGCCGCCGGACCCGGCCGAGGAGCAGATCGAGGCGGTGCTCGCCACCGCTCTCCCCGAGATAACAGCAAGAAGCGCAGCGAACGGAACCCACCGGCTCGTTCAGACGAAAGATCTTCTCGGCGACCTGCACACCCACACCAACCTGACCGATGGGATCGCGTCCCTGGCGGAGATGGTCGCGGCGGCCAAGAAGCGCGGCTACGCGTACTACGCGGTCACCGACCACGCGCCCAACCTGGTCATGCAGCAGATGACGGACTCCAAGATGCTCGCCCAACGGGCGGAGGTGTCCGCGCTGGCCGACCGCGCTGGCCTGGCGCTGCTGCACGGGACCGAGCTGAACATCGGGCCGGACGGGTCGGTGGACTGGGAGGCCGGCTTCCTGGCCGGCTTCGACATCTGCGTCGCGTCGGTCCACTCGCACTTCGACCAGGACCGCAAGGTGATGACGGACCGGTTCATCACCGCGGCAGAGAACCCGTACGTGAACATCATCGGCCACCCGCTCACCCGCAAGCTCGGTCGCCGCCCGCCGGTGGACGTCGATCTCGACGCGCTGTACGAGGCGTGCGCCCGGACCGGCACGGCGCTGGAGATCAACGCCTCGCCCGCCCGGATGGACCTGCCGCCCGAGCACATCAGCGCCGCGAAAGACCGCGGGGTGAAGTTCTCGATCGACACCGACGCGCACTCGCTCGGCGACCTGAACAACATGCGCTACGGCGTGGCGTCGGCCCGGCTCGGCGGGCTGACCGACGACGACGTGATCAACGCCTGGCCGCTGAAGCGGCTCACGGAATTTCTTCACCAGCCACGTGCGCTAGGGTAGTTACTGGCGAGTAGCAAAAAATTCGGGAGCAGCCAATGCGGGCACGCGACGTGGTCTTCGTGGATGGCGTACGGACGCCGTTCGGCAAGTCGGGACCCAAGGGCATCTACGCCGAGACCAGGGCCGACGACATGGTCGTGCGGGTGATCAGGGAGCTGCTGCGGCGCAACCCTGACCTGCCGCCGGAGCGGGTGGGCGAGGTCGCGGTCGCCGCCACCACCCAGATCGGCGATCAGGGGCTGACGATCGGCCGGTCGGCCGCCATCCTGGCCGGGCTGCCGGTGAGCGTGCCCGGCTACGCGATCGACCGGATGTGCGCCGGCGCGATGACCGCGGTCACCACCGTCGCCGGAACCGTCGCGCTCGGCGCGGCCGACATCGCGATCGCGGGCGGCGTCGAGCACATGGGCCGCCACCCGATGGGGGAGGGCGTCGACCCCAACCCGAGGTTCGTCTCCGAGCACCTCGTCGACGAGTCCGCGCTGTTCATGGGCATGACCGCCGAGAACCTGCACGACCGGTTCCCGTCCATCACCAAGGAGCGCGCCGACGCCTACGCCTTTGCGAGCCAGCAGAAGGTCGCCGCCGCCTACGCAGCGGGCAAGATCCAGCCCGACCTGGTCCCGATGGCGGTCCGCACCTCCGAGCTTGGCTGGGGCTGGGCGAGCGTGGACGAGCCGCCGCGGCCCGAGACGACGCTCGAGGGCCTGCGCTCGCTCAAGACCCCGTTCCGCCCGCACGGCCGGGTCACCGCCGGCAACTCATCCGGCATCAACGACGGCGCGACCGGCTGCATTATCGCCGCGGAAGAGGTGGCCGAGCAGCTCGGCCTCACCGCCAAGATGCGCCTGGTCGACTTCTCCTTCGCCGGCGTCGAGCCCGAGGTGATGGGCGTCGGCCCGGTCCCCGCGACCGAGAAGCTCCTCGCCCGCAACAACCTCACCATGGACGACATCGGGCTCATCGAGATCAACGAGGCGTTCGCGGTCCAGGTCCTGGCGTTCCTCGACCACTTCAAGATCGACGCCGACGACCCCCGGGTCAACCCCTGGGGCGGCGCGATCGCCCTCGGCCATCCCCTGGCCTCCTCCGGCGTCCGGCTGATGATCCAGCTCGCCGCGCAGTTCGCCACCCACCCCGAGGTCCGCTACGGCATGGCGACCATGTGCGTCGGCATGGGCATGGGCGGCACGGTTCTGTGGGAGCGGGTCTAGAAAATGCCGATGCCCATATCGAACGGACCCTGCGTTCCTGTCATCCGGCCCGCTGATTTCGTATCCCAAGGAGACCACCGGCGATGACGGCTATCGAGAACCTGTCGGGCGTACTGGCCGAGGACGCGTTCCCGGGCGAGGTGGTGACCCGGGCGATCGTCCGCGACGTCGACCTCGGGCCCGGCGTCGGCCTGCTCGCGCTGATCACCCTGGACAACGGGCATGACCACACCAAGCCGAACACGTTCGGCCCGCAGGGGCTGCTCTCGCTCAACGCCGCGCTTGACGCCGTCGCCGCGCGGGCAGCGGCGGGCGAGATCGTCGCCGTCGGCGTCACCGGCAAGCCGTTCATCCTCGCCGCCGGGGCCGACCTGGACGGCGCGGCCGCGGCGATCACGGCCCCAGGGACCGACCCGGCGGTGGCCCGGGAGCGGGCGACCGCCATCGCCACGCTCGGCCACGCGGTCTTCCGCCGCCTCGGCGAACTGCCGGTGCCATCGTTCTGCTTCATCAACGGCGTCGCGCTCGGCGGCGGCCTCGAGATCGCGCTGCACTGCACCTACCGGACCATCTCGTCGGCCGCGGGGATGGTCGCCTTCCCCGAGTGCTTCCTCGGCCTGGTCCCGGGCTGGGGCGGCACCTACCTGCTGCCCCGCCTCATCGGGCCGGCCAGCGCGCTGAAGCTGATCATCGAGAACCCGCTCTCGCAGAACAAGATGCTGCGCGGCCGCGAGGCGTTCGCGCTTGGCATCGCGGACGTGCTGCTCGAGCCCGCCGATTTCCTCGAGGAGTCGCTGCGCTGGGCCTCAGGAGTCCTAGCCGGCACGGCAGCGGTGCAGCGGGCCGAGCTCGCGTCGGCGGCCGACTGGGACGCCGCGGTGGCCGGCGCGCGGTTCTTCGCCGACGGCAAGCTGCACGGCGCCGCGCCCGCCCCCTACCGCGCGATCGACCTGGTAGCGGGAGCCCGGAGCGCAAGCCGGGACGAGGCGTTCGCCGCCGAGGACGAGGCCCTCGCCGACCTGCTCCTGTCCGAGGAGCTGCGGGCCGGCCTGTACGCCTTCGACCTCGTCCAGAAGCGGGCCAAGCGGCCGGCCGGCGCGCCCGACCGCGCCCTGGCCGGGAAGGTCACCAAGGTCGGCATCGTCGGCGCCGGCCTGATGGCCGCGCAGATCGCGCTGCTGTTCGTCCGCCGCCTCCAGGTCCCCGTCCTGATGACCGACCTGGACCAGGCCAGGGTCGATGCCGGCGTGGGCTACGTGCACGCCGAGATCGACAAGCAGCTCTCCCGCGGCCGGATCTCGGCCGACGCCGCCAACCGGCAGAAGGCGCTGGTCGCCGGGTCGGTGAGCAAGGACGGCTTCGCCGACGCCGACTTCGTCATCGAGGCGGTGTTCGAGGAGCTCTCCCTCAAGCAGCGGGTGTTCGCCGAGGTCGAGGCGGTCGTGAGCGCGGAGTGCGTGCTCGCCACCAACACCTCCTCGCTCTCGGTGACGGCGATGGCCGAGGGCCTCGCGCACCCGGAGCGGGTCGTCGGGTTCCACTTCTTCAACCCGGTCGCGGTGCTGCCGCTGGTCGAGGTCGTCCGGGGGGCGCGGACCGGCGACGCCGCGGTCGCGACCGCGCTGAACGTGGGCAAGACGCTCAAGAAGAACTGCGTGATCGTCGCCGACCGTCCCGCGTTCGTGGTCAACCGGCTGCTCACCCGGTTCCTTGGCGATATCATCGCCGCCGTCGACGAGGGCACCGGGTTCGAGGTCGCTGAGCACGCGGCCGACCCCCTCGGCCTGCCGATGTCCCCGTTCCTGCTGCTCCAGCTGGTCGGGCCGAAGATCGCGCTGCACGTCGCGGAGACCATGGCGGCGGCGTTCCCCGGCCGGTTCGCCGTCTCGGACAAGCTCCGCGCGGTCGCCGACTCGGGCAAGACCTCGGTGTACCGGCCCGACTTCTCGGTTGACACCGGCGTCATCGCGCTGCTGGCCGGCGGCGACCACCCGTCGACCGGCGCCGAGGTGCTGGCCCGCGCGCTCGATGGGCTCGCCCAGGAGATCGCGATCATGCTCGACGAGGGGGTGGTGGCCGCTCCCGAGGACATCGACCTGTGCATGATCCTCGGGGCCGGGTGGCCGTTCCACCTAGGCGGCATCACCCCTTACCTGGATCGGACGGGGGTCTCGGCCAAGGTCAACGGTGCGACCTTTCGGTAGCGAGCTTGCCTAGGTCCTATACCTAAAAATTTGTAGGTATAGGTACAGCCCCTGGAGCCCAAGCGTGATAGGTATTACTACGTAGCCGGCTTCGCTCCGTGAGGCCGCGCGTGCTAAATGTCGCGGCGAGGGGCGAGGGCGAGAGGTGGGCCGCAATGTCGGATGAGTGGCTGCGCGCGACGTCCCGGCCCGTCCGGCCCGTCAAAATCGACACCTCGGTGCCGAACGTCGCGCGCGTCTGGAACTACCTAGTCGGCGGTCGGGATAACTTCGAGGCCGACCGGCGGGCCGCCCGGGTGCTCATCTCCGCCGCCCCGGTGATGGCGGAGCTCGGGCCCGCGTCGCGCGCGTTCCTGCGCCGGGCGGTGACTCACCTCGCCGCCGAGGCCGGGATACGGCAGTTCCTCGACATCGGGACCGGCATGCCGACAGCGGGCAACACGCACGAGGTCGCCCAGGCGGCGGCCCCGGGCTGCCGCATCGTCTACGTCGATAACGACCCGGTCGTGCTGGCGCACGCGCGCGCCCTGCTCCGCTCGGCGGCAGGCGGCGTCAGCTTCCTTGACGCGGACGCCCGGGACCCCGCCTCGGTGATCGACGGGGCCCGCCAGACGCTCGACCTCACGCGCCCGGTCGCGGTCGTCATGATCGACATCCTGAACTTTCTCCCCGATCCCCTCGCGGTCATGGCCGGGCTGATCGCGGCGCTGCCGTCGGCCAGCTACCTGGTCGTCATGCACCCGACCGCGGACGAGCGGCTGGCGCCCGCCGGCGAGCGCTGGAACAAGATCAGCCCGGTCCAGGTCTTCCTCCGTGACCGCGCCACGGTCGAGAGCTGGTTCACCGACCTCGGTCTGGCCCTCATCGAACCAGGCCTCGTCGAGCTTGACCGCTGGCGTCCGACGCCCGGCGACCCGCAGTACCCGGGCGGGATGCCGCTGCTCGGCGCGGTCGCCAGGAAGCCGTAGCGCATTGCGTGACCAGCCCCGTAATAGTGGTAGCCACCGGCATCTACACCTTCGACGAGGCCCCGCTCTTCTTCTC
This sequence comes from uncultured Actinomycetota bacterium, assembly GCA_963778435.1. Classification (GTDB taxonomy): domain Bacteria; phylum Actinomycetota; class Actinomycetes; order Streptosporangiales; family Streptosporangiaceae; genus Trebonia. Next base: position 14,476 of record CAVZUX010000028.1, on the reverse strand, counting down.
GCGCCGGCCGAAGGAGACGATGACCGACTTCTTCATCCGCGACTCATCCGTACCCCCGCCCGCATCCTGGCGGGCGGGGCGCCTGGCTAGGTCACCGGGTCGATCTCGGTCAGACGGCCGCTTGGGGAGAGGCGGAGCCAGCGGGTTATCCCGATCGAGCCAAGGAACGGCAGGTCGTGGCCGGCCACCAGGAGCGCTCCCCGGTAGCAGGAGAGCGCCTGGGTGAGCTGGCCCACCGAGGCCAGGTCGAGGCTGTTGGTGGGCTCGTCGAGGAGAAGGAACTGCGGCGGCGGGTCGGCCAGCAGCAGCGCGGCCAGGACCGCGCGGAACCGCTCGCCGCCCGATAGCGTCCCGGCGATCGCGTCCGCCCGCGCGCCGCGCAGGCCGAACCGGGCCAGCCGCGCTCTGACCTCGTTCACCGAAGCGGCCGGGGCGGCCGCCCGCACGTTGTCGGCTACCGTCTTCGCGTCGTCGAGCACATCGAGCCGCTGCGGCAGGTAGCCGAGCGGGCCGTTCCCATCCACCGCGAGTCCGGGCCCCTCGAGGCACGCCCGGCCGAGGCCCGACTCGTCCAGGCCCGACCTGTCCAGGCCCGACCCGGCGAGGCCCGGCTGCGCGAGGCCCGGCTCGTCGAGGTCCGGTCCGAGGAGTTTCCCTGCGACGATCCGGAGCAGGGTGGTCTTGCCCGCCCCATTCGGCCCGGTCAGCGCGATCCGCTCCGGCCCCGCGACGATGAGCTCGGCCAGCGCGCCGGTGCCGGTCGTGTCTCCGGTGCCAGCCGTGTCGCAGGCGCCGCCTGTCGCCTGCGCCGGACGCCACGGCAGCCACGGGCCGTCGAGGCCGCGGACGGTGAGCACGGTCCGGCCCGCGGGCACTGCCGTCCCCGGCAGCGAGATCTTGATGGTGTCGTCGTCGCGAACCGCCTCTTCCGCCTCCGCCAGCCGTGCCTGCGCGTTCGCGACGCGCTCGGCATGGACGTCGCGCGACCGTCCCGCGCTCTCCTGGGCCGCGCGCTCGCGGGCGCCCGCCACGATCCGGGGGATGCTGCCGGAAGCGGCCAGCTTCCTGCCCTGCCGGTCGCGCCCGGCCTGCTTGGTCTGGCTCTTGATCTCCACGCGCCGCCGGCGCCGGACATCGGCCTCAGCCGCGACAACCGCACGCCGGGCGGCTGCCTGCTCGACCTCGAGCATGGTCAGGTAAGCGGCCAGGTTCCCGCCGTACAGGCGCAGCGAGTCGCCGTAGTGGTCGCTGCGCAGAGCCGCGATCTGGTCCATCAGGCCGAGCAGCTCCCGGTCATGGCTCACGATCAGCATGACCCCGGGCCAGGACTCGACCGTCGCGTAGAGCCGCCGCCGCGCCGTTAGGTCGAGATTGTTGGTCGGCTCGTCGAGCAGCAGGACCGCGGGCCGCCGCAGGAACAGGCCGGTCAGCGCGGTCATGATCGTCTCACCGCCGGACAGCCTGCCCACCGGGTCGTCAAGGCCGACATGCGCGAGCCCGAGCCGGGACAGCCACTCGCGCGCCCGGTCGGCGGCGTCCCAGTCGCCGCCGACCGCGTCGAACGCCGCCGGGCCGACATCCCCGGCCTCGATGGCGCCGATCGCCGCGAGCACGTCGGCGATGCCGAGCAGCGAGGCCACCCGGGCACCGGTGTCGAGGGTGAGGTTCTGCGGCAGGTAGCCGACGTCGCCGGTCACCGCCACCGACCCCGACGACGGCCGCAGCTGGCCGGCGATCAGCCGCAGCAGCGTGGACTTGCCTGCGCCGTTCACCCCGATGAGACCGGTCCGGCCGGGGGCAAAGGACGCGCTGAGGTGAGAGAGAACGCGGCGGCCGTTCGGCCAGGAAAAGCTGAGATCGCTCAGTACAACGGAGGGACCAGCGGATCTAGTAGGCCCGGCGAATTTTGAGCGCCCAGATTGAGAGGGCATAGCGGAGCTCCAAACAGAGGTCACGGGCGCGCGTCATTGCGACGCGGCACTGAGAAGACCTCAGAGCTCCAAGCCAGGCTCCGTCCGCCGGGGATAAGACGTGGCCATCATGCCCGGGCCGGCCGGCAGGGCGCAACCGGAATACCGGCGCAACCGGAATAACAGCGTCGCTAATTTCGATAATCTCGGTAGCAATAATCAGCAGAGCCCCACCAGCCGGCCGCGAACCTGGAGCACACATGTCGAAGTTTGTCCAGCCTTCGTGCGCCATCAACCGCAACGCGCCCGAACGTGCTATAACCCAATGCCATTAATTTAAGGATTCGCGCGTCAGGCGTCCACATTTCCACAGGCGACACGCCGTGCTTGTTGTGGATAACGTGTTCTATTTCTCTTTCCGGGCTGCCGGGGCTATTGCCTGGTCGTGGCTGAGAAGGACTCGGGGATAGCGGTCCCCGTGATGGCGTCGCTGACCGACAGGGTGGCGCTGGGGGTGCTGACCAGGCTCATCACCCGGGAGCTGGTCGAGGACGTGATCGCGGTCAGCGGCCGGGCGGAGAAGCGGAGGAGGCTCCTTCCCGCGCGGGTCACGGTGTACTTCGTGCTCGCGCTCGCGCTTTTCTACGGCGACTCGTATGAGGAGGTCATGCGGAAGCTGGTCCAGGGCCTTTCCTGGCTGGCGATCTGGAGGAAGGACTGGCACGTGCCGACCGCGTCCGCGCTGGCCCAGGCCCGCGAGCGGCTCGGCCCGGAGCCGCTGCGGGACCTGTTCGAGCGGGTCGCCGAGCCGTGCGCGGAGCTGTCCACCGCCGGGGCGCACCTGGGCGGGCGGCGGCTGATGGCCCTGGACGGCGTCGAGCTCGACGCCCCCGACACCCCAGAGAACGCGGCGCACTTCGGGTACTCCACGCTGAAGACCGGCACCGGGCCGTTCCCGAAGGTCCTGGTCATGGCGCTGGCCGAGTGCGGCACCCACGCCATCACCGCCATCGAGACCGGCGGCGCCGACGGCAGCGAGCACCCCCTCGCCCTCGCCCTCGCCCGGGCGCCCGGCAACCTCGCGCCCGGGATGCTGGTCATGGCCGACCGCGGCCTCTACAGCCGCGAGATGATCACCGCGATCACCGCCGCGGGCGCCGACTTCTGCCTCCGCGTCCCCACCCGGCTCCAGCTGCCCGTCCTGGAATGGCTGCCCGACGGGTCCTACCTCAGCTACATCGCCGACCCGAAGGCCAAGAACGCCAACCGCAGGCGGCTCCTCGCCGGCACCCTGCAGGTCACCGACCTGCCCGGCGTCCGCGTCCGCGTCGTCGACTACGACGTCCCCGGCCGCGGCGGCGGCGAGGTCATCACCATCGTCACCAGCGTCCTGGACCACCAGGACATGACCGCCCCGGACCTGGCCGCCGCCTACGACGAGCGCTGGGAAATAGAGCTCACCTTCGACGAGATCGAAACCCACCAGCGGGGCCCCGCCGTCATCCTCCGATCCCGCAGCCCCGGACCTGGTCCTGCAGGAGCTCTACGGGCTCCTGATCACCCACTACGCCATCCGCAGGCTCATGACCGAGGCCGCCGACCAGGCAGAACTCGACCCCGACCGGCTCTCCTTCACCCGCGCCCTCAACATCGTCCGCCGCCAGGTCACCGCCCAGGCGGCCTTTTCCCCCTCACGCCTGAACCGCGCGACAGCTGAGGCCATCGCCGAAATCCTCCGCCACCCCAGCCCGGGCCGCCGCAACCGCACCTGCCCCCGCGTCATCAAACGCGGCCGCCACAACAGCTACCTCATCAAACGCCCCCGCGACACCACCACCAGGCACAACGGCCCACCCGAAATCCGCATCCACGCACCAGCCGCCTTAACTTAACGGCATTGTCTGGAACTGCGGCGCCTGACTGAACTTGTGGTTGTGCACGGCGTCGGCGAGCACGCGCTTGAACGTCTCGTCGTCGGCTTCTTTCGCGGCCTTGCGGACTTTCGAGTAACTGAGCATGATCTCCGCTGACGTGTCGACCTCAATCTGGCTGGTAGGGATACCGTCCTCAGCCCAGACAATCGCAAGCACCGTCGCGATGCGGGCCCGAGCGTCGAGAAGCTTGGTGGCCTTCTCGAACGTCTTGGCTTGCTTCCCACTGATCCGGACGAAAAGCGTCTCGCCGCCAACCCGGACGACCAGCTGCGGGCCCTCGTCGATGCTGTTACGAAACAGCTCGCCGGACACGACGTTGATGTACTGCTTGCTCACGCGTGCTCCTCGTTCTCGGTCAGGGCGTGCGCGATCGTAGCAGTCGAGACGTGGGACTTGCCGCTGTAACCGGCCTTGAATCGGCGGCCGGAAGGGGTGACTCCCTGATCCGAAAATTAAGCCTTAGCCGGGCATGCCTTTAGAGCCGACGGCGGAGCCGTCGGCTTCCGGCGCGGAGCGCCGGCGGGGGTGCGGGTGCCGGTTAGCTGGTGGTGATGGGGAGGTACTCGCCGGTTTCGGGGTCGGGGGCCTCGATGGTGACCTTGTAGCCGAGGCGTTCGAGCGCGGATGCGGCCGGAGCTGAGCGTCGGCGCCGCCCTGCCCCCCGCCGGGCGGCAACCTCGGGGTAGCGGCGGCCCGGGAGCTTGGCACGCACGCGTCGCCTGGGCGACAATGCCGGGACTGCTGGATGCTGCATTGTGCACCTATGCGCGCCAGTCCCGCTGGCAGTAACTTGCAGTCATGGGTTAGGAGTTGTGCCATTGGATTAGTTCGCACGTCGCTCCGGGATCTACGGCTGTCCCAGCCGCGAATGGGCCAACGGAGGCTTCGCCTGGCGCGTAGGTGCCCCACGGATGCTCCGTCCAGTTAAGCGACTGTCCCGGCGTGATGAACACTGGCTCGTTGAGGCTTTCAGAGTCGGAAGTAAGCTCTTGCCCGTCAGAGTAGAACGCGACCGCGTATCCCGCAACCTCGGCAGTGCCGGAGGACCGGCTGTCAGTGAGCGTGAGTTGGTAGGCCTCCGCGATGTCAGCGGCAGCAGAGGGCAGCAATCCCCCTGCGGCGATGTTGCTCATCGAGATGAATTCATTGTCGTCCAGGTCGAGCATTCCGGTGACGCAACGGCCAGTGACCTGTGCGGCCGAGGACGACGACTGACTTGCTGGGCGGGTGGTTGGCGCGGGAGCGGTGGTCGACGCGGCTGTCTTTGTGGCCTTCGTCGTCGCGGTACTGGCGATCGTCGGACCGGCCGTCGGCTGCCTCGAGGGGTTGCCTGCCAAAGCCGCGCCGGTACCGGCGGCGATCGCCAGCGCGACCGCGGCGGCGGATACCAGAACGAGCGGGAATCGGCGTCGACTTCCGGCCGCGATGCCCGAGGCGGAATCCGCGACGGGGGGAGAGGGGAGGAGCCAGGTGCGCGCCAGCATGGTCCGCGTCCGTGCCTCCGCGGCAGCGTCCGTTGCACCTGCCCCGCCGGTTAGTTGTCTGAGCAGGTCACTTGCGGTGGGCCGTTCGTCCGGATTCTTTGCCAGAGCCGCGACGACGAGCGACTGCAATTCCGCCGGTACGGCTGCAATGTCGGGGCTGGCGTGGATGATCCGGTACATGATCGCGTCTGTCGGCCCGGTGCCGAACGGCGGCTGTCCGCTTGCGGCGTACGCCACCGTCAGGCCCCAGGAGAAGATGTCGGCCGGCTGCCCGGCCTTCCCGGTGATCTGCTCCGGCGCCATGAATCCCAGCGAGCCGACCGTCATCCCGGTGCGGGTGAAGGCCGTCGCGTCCATGGTCTGCGCGATGCCGAAGTCGATGACCTTCGGCCCTTCGTGAGTGAGCAGCACGTTGCTCGGCTTAAGGTCCCGGTGGATGACGCCAGCGGTGTGGATCGCCTCCAGTGCTTCCGCTAGGCCGGTCGCCAACCCGAGCAGCACTAGAGGCCCGAGCGGGCCGGACTGTCCGATGTGCTCAGCAAGCGACGGGCCGTCGGCGTACTCCGTTGCCAGGAACGGCTTCGCCGACTGGGTGTCGGCTTCGATCACGCGTACCGTGCACAGCCCCTGCACCCGGGCCAGCACCGCGACTTCCCGCCGGAACCGCGCACGGAACTCATGGTCGTCGGCCAGTTCGGGGCGCAGCACCTTGATGGCGGCCTCGGCGCCATCTTTGGCCAGGCCGAGGTAAACCACCCCCATGCCGCCAGCCCCGAGCCGCGCTGTCAGGCGGTAACGCCCGATCCGAGCCGGGTCCTCGCCCCGAAGGGCCTCGCGAGCCACTCAAACCCCCTTAACATCGGTTACGATGTCATACCGGGACAGCACTGGAAAAGGTTGCCGCAGCTAACGACTCCGAATAGTTACCGCTGCGCATCCTGTTTTTCTTCCTGAGCAGACAGGCATGGCGTGATCGACGTGCCTACTCGCTCCCAACCCCGGCGTGCCATCGCGCCCGAAGTTGGCATCGGTGGGATGTCCTGACCGAGGAGAAGATCGCGGCGATCCAGCTGCTGCGGGCACTGCGAGCCGCTCAGAGCTAGAAGCGCTGCAGCCAAAAGGTGCACCTGCCCGCAGTCAAGCGCTGTGGCCGGCGGCCCGCGTCGTCCAAGCGGTGCAGGCTTTCATAGCGGTCGGAGGAGTCCCGCTGCGAACAGTTTCGCGGCGATCCCCAGGCTATCGCCGAGGCAGCGGTGACCTTTTGCATGCCATGTAAGTCCGAGAAGTCCGGGACGGTCGGCTGGAGTCGAACGGAGAGTCTCTCACCAGCGCAAACGGTCCGAGCGGGTCGCGGTGAGTCGGGGACCGTCTGAACACGTTGGCCCCCGTTCCTGGCTCCCGTGGCACCTCCTTCGGAAGGGGGGCTTGACATGATCGAAATCAGTGACGAATACATGGCGGCGGTAACGGCGGGATCGTGGCGACAGCTCGCTGGAGCTGGTCCGCGGCCGCGGACGGCAACGGCGCGCGGATCCTGTTGACCCGCCCAGCGCGGCTGTTCTCCCGCAGCCAGGCGATCATTGCGCTAGCGCTCGGCGTTCTCATGGTGGTCGGCGTGCCGGACCGGGGCCCGATGTCGCTGTGGCGCACTCATTCCCGCTGGCCGGGCGAGACTTCGACGGCGCTCGGGAGCGGCGGGAACGCCAGTGTGAATGTCGACCCGTGCGGTCCCATCTGTACCGCGACGGCGCCGTTGTTCGCATGCGTGACGCCTCCGACGATGGCCAGTCCGAGCCCGGCGCCTGGCATGCCTCGTGCGGCGGGTGCCCGGTAGAAGCGTTCGAAGATGCGGGGGGTGTCCCCATGTTCCTTGTCAAGGGTTTCGGGCTTAGCGGGCTTGTCCGCTTTCCTTGCCCTGGCTCTGGGATGTCGGGCGATTTGTGATGTTTGCGCGGTTCTGGCGGGAGGGCGGGGCTGGGCAGCACGACGGCCCGCTCCTGCCGGGCGTTCCGGCGGGGGCGGGTGCCGTGTCGTGCGGTCAGCCCGGCGGTCAGGCGGCCTCGGGCGGCCTGCGCGCGGTCGGGCTGGTAGGGCTGGCGGTTGCGGAGCATGGCGAGGATGACGTCGCAGCGGCGGCGGGCGAGGCAGATCAGGGCGGCGTTGTGCCGTTTGCCCTCGGCTCTCTTGCGGTCGTAGAAGGCCTTGGACGCGGGATCGCGCAGCGACGCGAACGCGGCGAGGAACATGGCGTTCTTCAGCCGGTGGTTGCCTCTGCGGCTGCGGGTCTCGGCGTTGAGGCTGGTGCCGGACTGGCGGGTCACGGGGGCCAGGCCGGCGTAGGCGGCGAGCTTGGCGCCGCTGGCGAAGCCGGAGCCGTCGCCGATCTCGGCGAGGATCCTCGCGCCGGTGCGCGGGCCTATTCCTGGCATGGACGCGAGGATCTCACCGAAAGGGTGGGCGAGGAACGCCTCCTCGATCTCCTTCTCCAGCGCGTCGCGCCGCGGGCGAAGACCGGTCCAGCTCGCCGGCGAGCTCGGCGATGACCCGGCCGGCCGCGGCCTCGGCCGGGACGGTGACGTCCTGCGCGGCCAGGGCCTTCGTGACGGCTTCGGTCGATTTCGACGCCAGCCGCGGCGACCTGCGGGCGATCGCGGCCCGGATCTTGTCCTGCCCGGCGGCGCGCAGCGCCGTCAGCGTCGGGAACGCGGCGAGCAGGTCGCGGACGCCGGCATGGGCCAGCTTGCCCCGAGCGCCCGCTCCAGGACGGGGCCGATGCTGGTCAGCGTGTCGCGCAGCCGGTTCGTGATCCGGGTCTGGTCCTCGGCCAGGTCGGTGTCGAACCCGTTCAGGACGCGCAGCTGCGCCAGCAGCTCGTCGGAGGAGGCGTCGAGCCAGTGGACCTGCTTGCGCCTGGTGCGGGCGGTGTCGGCCAGGATGTAGGCGTCGCGCCGGTCGGTCTTCGCCTCGCCCGGGTAGAGGTCCGCGGCCCGGCGCATGACCAGGCCCGGGATGTAGGCCACCGGGACCTCGTGCTTCGGGCGACGCCAGGCCAGCTGGCGATCGAGCCGGGCTGGTCGATCACCAGGCCCGGGCACGCCGTGCTTGCCGGCCCGGTCGATCAGGGCCTCGATGTCGCCCTGGTCGTTGCCGATGGCCCGGGAGAACAGCCGCTCCCCGTCGTTGTCCAGCACGTCGGCGAAGTGGGTCTCCTTGCCCACGTCCAGGCCGACCCACACGCTTACCTGCTCGGGCGTCGCCACCTGGATCCTTCCCCCTGCGTCGAAGAAACCCCGTTGAACCTGCTGGGAGAGGCCCGAGACGGTGCGCTCGCCGCCATCCACCTTACGAACGAGCGATCCGTTAGCCGCATGTCCCCATCAGAGGTTCACGCACCAGCGGTGCCGGCGGCAACACCCCCCAGGCCATGACTACTGCAGGGGGCAAAGAGCCATACCGGCACCACCGGACTCCCGTGAGCACCGTAACCGTTGTCCGGCGCCCACGAAGAAGGTAAGGGGGCTCTTCGGCGATGCCCGGGCCGAAATCGGTGACCGACACCTGGCCGTTCTCGACGACCACCCGCACCGCGGCGTCGGACGGCGTCCATTTGAGGGCGTTGTCGACCAGGTTGCTGACCGCGTGATCGACGGCAGAAGGGTCGACATGCACCAGGCACGGATGCAGCTGGGTATCGATGACCTGGTGGGGCGCGCGCTGTCGGACCCGGCGTACCGCCTCGTCGGTGAGCAGGTCCAGGCGCACCGTCTCGCGGTGGGGCGCGGACTCGTAGTAGCGCGCGAGGTCGAGCAAGTCGGTGATCAGCTGGTCCAGCTCGCCGTCCTGCTCCCGGGCTGCTCGCACGAGGGCGGGGCCTGCGGGTCCGCCAGTCCGGCGCCGTCCTCGAGCGGGTCGAGGTTTGTGTGAGGCTCGTCAGCGGGGCTATCGAGATCTCGGGCGAGAGGAGCAAGGTCGAGCGCGGACGGTAGCTGACGGTCGACGGGCCAGACGGTTAACGACCCAGCGGGCGAGCCGCACCAACGACCATCCACCGCACGCCAGGGCTGTGAGTATGGCGGCTCCGGGCGCACCCATGGCGATGAACTCGTGCCCGCCGGGCAGCGTGTAGAGCGGTGGCCATGCCGCTGCCTTCCGCTCGGCGACAGCGAGCAGAGCCATACCGACCCCAGCAGCGGGAAAGAAGAAGCCGGGCAGCGGCACGCCAAATGCCGCCCCGGCGCGCGAATGCCGGCGCTGACGGGTGATCATGTACCCGGCAAGTACCGCAAGCCCGGCGAGGGCACAGGCAGCCAGCAGCAGTGCCGCCTGCCCGAATGGAAATCCACCCGGCGCGATCGCGGGCGCACCGGTATGCCCCAGCGGCACGGACGGCCCGGCTGGTACCACGTTCTCGTTTCCCCGGAGGACGAATGCCCCGGCCAGGGCGGAGGCGAACAGCGCGTACACGCCCAGCAGCGGGCAGGCTGACTCAGCGAGCTTCGCCAGGACCGCCGCAGTCCGGGGACGGTGAGCGCGGGCCACGGCCCGGGCCGGGCCGAACGCCTCGACGGCGCCAACCTGGGCAGCGTGCTCCCTCATCCCGGCGGCCACGCACATCGCGGCGCCCTCCCGAAGGTGGTTCTCCGCCTCCTCTCGACGATCTGATCGGCATGCCCGGCCGAGCTGCGTACAATCCCGCTCGTCAGACGGCGGTGAAGCTCTCCCAGGTAGGCAGCGATCTCATCGCCGCCTACCCTGCCCCCTCGTCGTTGCTCCGCATCTCGGGTTCCCTGCCTCCGCTGGTAGATCATGCCTGCCAACCCAGTACCGCCTGGACACCGCTCGCGAAGGCGGTCCACTCCCTCCGACCTGCAGCCAGGGAAGTCTCGCCCTTGTCGGTCAGCGCGTAGACCCGCCGCCGGCGCCCTTCGCCCGCGACCCACCCGCTGGACAGCAACCCGGCCGACTCAAGCCGGTGCAGTGCGGGATACACCGTTCCCTCCGGCAGGTCGAAAGTGCCGTCGCTGCGAGCCCGCAGCGACATGATTATGGCGTAGCCGTGCGCCGGACCAGCGGCAAGCACCGAGAGCAACAGCAGGTCCAAGTGCCCCTTGAGCCGCTCCCTGTTCATACCTAGCGATCCTAGGCATAGTTACGCGAGGTATCAAGCACTTGTCCAGAATCCCTGTGACGACTATCGCCGGGGACCGTTCTCCCAGACCTGGTCACGTCGAGGACCTGGCCTCCGGCATTCAGCATTAAAGGTCCGCTGACCTGGTTATCGCATTCCCGGGGTTGTGAGCTGGGGTTTCTTGTCGTGGCCGGTTGAGGACGGGTGCACCTTATGGGTGCGGGGCGATCCGGCGGCACTGGAAAGGAAACGGGACGGCCGCGCAGCGGCCGTCCCGTTCGGTGTTTAAAGGCGAAGAGCGCCCTGGTTCTGGGAGATTACGGGTTACCACGCCACGTATTCACCTGAACTGGAGCGCTCTTCGCCATGCATTGCGACGTGATGTCGCTCGTTGTGAGTGGGTGCGTCGAGGAAGGAGGCCGCTGATGATGGCGGCGACGTTACCCCGGGCCAGTGCCTGAGGCCCGTCCCCGCCCCGGCATGCGCGGCTGGGTCCTGCCCAGCCGGGTGTGAAGCCCGGGGTAAAGCCCGAGGGCTCCCGTTCCGTCCGGGGGTTACAGGCGAGGGGAAGGCCGGGAGGGGCGAACGCCAGTGAACCCTTGCTGATGCCTCGTGAGAAGAACATCCCGGGACGGGCTGTCGTACCGGGGTGACAGGGACCAGCCGATGTAAGGCGGCAGGCGGCGGTCACGGGATGCATACGTGGCCGTGCAGGCACCGCCGTCCCCGGGGTACAGAGGGCGCCCCCCTCCCTGCCATAATGGTGTGAAACATGATGAACTCGTAAATATCCGTGCAAATAGTGCATGCAGGGCGAGAGTAGGACCTACCAGACGTGACGATGTCGACCGCCGACGTGAACGCGGCCCGGGCCGAGCAGGATGGGACCGTGGCCAGCCCAGACGGGCCGCGGGCATCGCGGCCGAAGCACCGGACGTTCACCCGCGAGTGCAAGATGCGGATCCTCGCCGAATACGAGGCCGCGTCGTCCCCGCAGGAACGGAACGCCCTGCTGCGCCGCGAGGGAATTTACAGCGCCTACATGACGGAATGGCGCAGGGACCGCGACCGCGCGGCAACCACGGCCGCCCCGGAAAGGAAGCCAGGCCGCCCCGGGAAAAGCCCTGCCGAGGCCGAGAACGAGCGGCTGAGGAAGGAAAACGAGAAGCTCGCCGCGAAGCTCTCGAAGACCGAGGCCGCCCTGGAGATCATGGGAAAAGTTCACGCGCTCTTGGAAACGCTCTCCGAGAGCGCGGACTCGGAAAACAATCAGAAGAAATAAAAGACGGGTTCATCGCGCCCCTTACCGAGACTACCTCGAAAACGGAGGCGTGCCGCCTCCTCGGGAAATCCCGGACAACTCTCTGGCGCGCGGAAAACCCCCGCCCGTCATCCCCGGAAAAGCAGGGAGCCGAGCGGGCGCCGCACCCGGCCGCCCTGTCCGCGCAGGAAAGGGAGCAGGTCCTGGAAGCCCTGGACAGCGACCGGCTCGCCGACAAGTCCCCGGCCCAGGCGTGGGCCGTCCTGCTCGACGAAGGCCGCTACCACTGCAGCATCCGCACCATGTACCGGGTCCTGGCCGACCGCGACGAGGTCCGCGACCGCCGCGCCCAGGCCGCCCACCCCGCCCGCGTCCGCCCCGAGCTCGTCGCCGACGGCCCGGACCAGGTATGGACGTGGGACATCACGAAACTCAAGTCGGAATGGCGCGGGCTCTACTTCGACCTGTACGCCATGATCGACATCTACTCCCGGAAGGCCATTCACTGGGAAGTCCACGCCACCGAGAACGGGGACCTCGCGAGAGAGTTCATCGAGAACGCCGTGAAAGCCAACGGAGGAGCACGGCCGGACTACGTGCACGCCGACAACGGGACCTCGATGACTTCCAAGCCGGTCGCCGACCTTCTCACGGACCTCCGGATCACCCAGTCGCATTCAAGGCCGCACGTATCCAACGACGTAACTAGATAGGTCGGCCCCCTCTTCACCTCAATAGCCAGCGCGTTCTTCCTGGCTGCAGCTGGTTCGACGTTCGCTTATTTGCGGGCCGGGCGGGGTCGTGGTGTAGTTCGGCGCGTGCCCGAGGTGCCTGCCGTTCCCGATCACGCTGCGGGGCTTCGCGCTGCGAACGCGCGGCTGCGGGAGCTGCTGGCGGAGCGGGACGCGGAGATCGCGGTCCTGCGGGAGCAGAACTCGGAGATCGCGGTGCTGCGGGCGGCCCTGGAGGCGCTGCAGGCGCAGGTCGAGGATCTGGCCGCGCAGGTGAAGACGAACTCGCGGAACTCCTCGAAGCCGCCGTCGTCGGACGGGCTGGCGAAGCCGGCGCCGAAGTCGCTGCGGGCCAAGTCCGGGCGCAAGCCCGGACGGCCGAAAGGCCAGCCCGGGGCGACATTGCAGCTCAGCGAGCACCCGGACAAGACGGTGCGGCACCGGCCGGCGACGTGCGGCTGCTGCGGGAAGTCCCTGAAACGGGCGCCGGTCACCGGGACGGAACGCCGCCAGGTCATCGACATCCCGCCGGTGAAGGCGAAGGTCACCGAGCATCAGCTGCTCACGCTGGCGTGCGGCTGCGGGCACGAGACGAAGGCGGATGCCCCGGACGGGGTGACCGCGCCGGTGCAGTACGGGCCGCGGCTGATGGGCACCGGGATCTACCTGTGGCACGGCCAGTTCCTGTCGAGGGACCGGGCCTGCCGGGCACTTTCGGAGATGTTCGGCTGCGCGCCGTCGCCTGGCGCGCTCGCGGCGGCGGCGCGCAAGACCGCCGGGCTGCTCGCGCCCGCGCTGAAGGCGATCACGCAGTACCTGGCCAGCGCGGAGGTCGCGCACTTCGACGAGACCGGGTTCCGCACCGCCGGGAAGCTCGCCTGGGTCCATTCCGCCTCGTGGGGGAAGTTCGTGCTGGTCACCGTGCACCCCAAGCGCGGCAAGGACGGGATGAAGGCCGCCGGGATCCTGCCGCTCTTCGCCGGCATCGCCGTCCACGACGCGTGGAAGCCCTACGACACGTTCGAGAACGTCGCAGGCCACGCACTATGCGGTGCCCACGTGCTACGGGAGCTCGTCGCGGTCACCGAGACCGGCACGGACCTCGACCGGGCGTGGGCGCAGCAGGCCATCGACGCGCTCCTGACCCTGGACAAGGCCGCCGAGACCGCCCGCGCCGACGGCGCGGCCGTCATTGACCAGCAGGTCCTGGACGAGCATGAGGGCTGGTACCGCAAGGCCGCCGCCGCCGGGATCGCCCTCAACGCCGGCCGTCACGGGAAACTGCAGCAGAAGCGGCACGCCCTCGCGAAGAGGATGAAGGACCGGGAGGGCGACTACCTGCGGTTCGCCCGTGACCTGCGCGTCCCGTTTACTAATAACGCCGCTGAGCAGGCAATACGCATGAGCAAGCTCCGGATCAAGATCTCCGGCTGCATGCGCTCCATCACCGGTGCCGAGGAATTCTGCGCCATCCGCTCCTACCTCGCGACCGCCGCCCGCCACGGCATCACCGGACTCGACGCGCTCACCCGCGCCTTCCAGGGAAACCCCTGGATCCCCGAAACCGGATAACTCAGCCCTGCACCAAAGCGCTGGCCCGCCCGAGCCAGAATCGCGGCAGACCTATCCAGTTACCCAACGACAACCCCTACTCGGAGGCAAATTTCAAAACCCTGAAATACTGCCCGGCATTCCCAGGAAAATTCAGCAGCCTGGGCGAGGCCCGCGAGTTCTGCGAACTTTTCTTCACCTACTACAACACCCGGCACCGCCACTCCGGCATCGGCCTGCACACCCCGGCCACCGTCCACGACGGCACCTGGCGGGAGATCCGCGCCCGCCGCCAGCAGGTCCTCGACGCCGCCTACGCGGCCCGTCCCGACCGCTTCCGCCGGCCGCCCAGAGCACCCGAACTGCCACGCAAAACCTGGATCAACCAACCGCGACCCACCATCGAGTCACAGGAGGACACAGCAGCCTAGGTATTCGTCGCCTGATGTTCCATCTCGTTTGACAGGTTCCACGGCA
>CAVZUX010000027.1:0-14263 GCA_963778435.1 uncultured Actinomycetota bacterium | reverse complement strand
GCGCCCGGCCAAAAGCCGGCGTGCTCCTCGTCGAACCCGTTGGCGAGGCCTGCGACCGCCGCGGAGGTCACCTCTTCCAGGTTGAGCCCGCCCGCCGCGCCGCCCAGCCCGGAAAGCGCCGAAGCGTTCTCAGCCAGAGCAACCGATATCCGTTCAGACTCACTCTTGATTTTCGCCTTGTTCTTTCTCCACGACTCCGCCACCGAGGTCACGAGCTGGGTGAACTGGGCCCGCGGGAAGTACGTGCCGCATAGAACGGCTCGCCGTCCGGGGTCATGAACACGGTCATCGGCCAGCCGCCCTGCCCGGTCATCGCCTGGGTGGCCGACATGTACACGGCGTCGATGTCCGGCCGCTCCTCCCGGTCCACCTTGATCGCGACGACACTGTCGTTGACCACGGCGGCCACCGACGGGTCCTCGAACGACTGATGCGCCATCACGTGGCACCAGTGGCAGGCCGCGTACCCGACCGAGAGCAGCACCGGCACGTCCCGCCGCCGCGCCTCCGCGAACGCCTCCTCCGACCACGGCCACCAGTCCACCGGGTTGTCGGCATGCTGCAGCAGGTACGGACTTGTCGCTGTCTTCAGCCGGTTCATGCTGCCATTCTCCTCGCTCGCGCCTCCGGACGCTCAACCCGGTGTC
Source organism: uncultured Actinomycetota bacterium (assembly GCA_963778435.1). Lineage (GTDB taxonomy): Bacteria > Actinomycetota > Actinomycetes > Streptosporangiales > Streptosporangiaceae > Trebonia. The sequence continues at coordinate 13,616 of CAVZUX010000027.1, read as the reverse complement.
TACGAGTTTCGATTCAGAGCCGCGGGTCGACCGGCTCGGACTCCAGCGCGAGGACGGCGAATACGCACTCGTGCACCCGCCAGAGCGGCTCGCCGCGGGCGGCCCGGTCGAGCGCCTCGAGCCCGAGTGCGTACTCGCGCAGCGCCAGCGAGCGCTTGTGCCCGAGGCCGCGCGCCGCAGCCGCTCGAGATTCGCCGGCTCGGTGTAGTCGGGGCCGTAGATGATCCGCAGGTACTCCCGGCCGCGGACCTTCAGGCCCGGCTGCACGAGTCCCTTGCGCCCGCGGGTCAGGTTCGCGGCCGGCTTGACCACCATGCCCTCGCCGCCGGCCGCCGGTCAGGTCCGACCACCAGCTGGTCGCCGGCGCCACCGAGTCCGGGTCGGTGGTGTCCGCGAAGACCCGGCGCGTCGGCGCCACGAACTCCGGGTCGGCGGCGACGAGCCGGTCGGCCACCTCGAGATGCCAGGCGTGCGGCTCGCTCGTGGTACGCGGCGCCCTCCGCGGCCAGCAGCTGGAACGGCGCGATCCGCACCCCGTCAGGCCGTCGGTCGGCCAGCAGTAGCGCCGGTAGGCAGCGGTGAACGCGGCGGCGTTCGCCGCCCGCGCGCGGGTGCGCTCAGCAGGTCGGCGACGTCGAGCCCGGCCGCGGCCGCCTGCTCGAGCACCGCCGACCGCAGCCGGCAGCGCGGCGCGCGCCGCCGCGCCGACGGCGGCGTACTGATCGCGCAGCAACTGCCCGGCCTTGGCGCTCCAGGGCAGCATCTCGGCGTCGAGCAGCAGCCAGGGCGTGCCGAGCTCGTCGAACAGCCCGGCCGCCTCGGCGGCGGCCCGGATCCGGTCGACGAGCTGCGCGGTCAGCGCGCTGGTCGAAGAAGGGCCGCCCGGTGCGCGTCCACACCGCGCCGAGCTGGTCACCGGGCGCGCCGAACCTGGCCCGCGCCGCCTCCAGGTCCGGCACACCAGCACCACCGCCCGCGAGCCCATGTGCTTCTCCTCGCACACCACCTGGCCGACGCCTCGGCCCGGAACGCCTCGAACGCCTGCGTCCGGATGCTCGAGCAGGTCCGGGCGGGCGGAGGTCGCGACCGGGCTCATCGTCGGCGGCAGGTAGAGCAGCCAGCGCGGGTCGATCGCGAACCGGCTCATCACCTCCAGCGCCGCCGCCGCGTTCTCCTCCCGGACGCCGATCCGCCGCTGGTAGCTCGTCTCGATGACCCGGCGTGCCGGTCACGTCGGTGATGTCGAGGACCTCGGGCTCGCGGCTGGGCGGGCTGCGGCGCCCCGCTCGGCGCGTCGGGTTGGCCGGGAACGGCCTGGCCGGCTCGTAGTACACCTCGCTCCGCCGGAACGGAGACGAGTTCCCGTCTCGGGGTAGCGCAGCGCGGTGAGCCGGCCGCCGAAGACGCAGCCGGTGTCCAGGCACAGCGTGTTGTTGACCCACTCCGGCGTCGGGGACCGGGGTGTGGCCGTACAGCACCATCGCCTTGCCGCGGTACTCGCTGGCCCACGGGTAGCGCACCGGCAGCCCGTACTCGTCGGTCTCGCCGGTCGTCTGCCCGTACAGGCAGAACTCGCGGACCCGGCCCGACGCGCGGCCCGTGGTAGCGCTCGATCAGCCCGGCGTGGCGAGACCACGAGGCTGCCCGCCGTCGAGGACGTAGTGGCTGACCAGGCCGTCCATGAACCGCTCGGCCTCGGCCCGGAACTGGTCAGGCTCGGCCGCCAGCTGGGCAAGCGACTCGGCCAGGCCGTGGGTGACCTGGACCTTCCGGCCGCGCAGGGCGCGGACGCAGCTTGTTCTCGTGGTTCCCGGGCACGCACAGCGCGTCGCCCGCGTCGACCATGCCCATGACCAGCCGCAGCACGCCCGGCGTGTCCGGTCCGCGATCGACGAGATCGCCGACGAAGACCGCGCGGCGGTCCGGGTGGTTGGCACCGGTCGCCCGGCCGGACTCGTCCCGCCTGATCGTGTAGCCGAGCTCGGCGAGCAGCGTCTCGCAGTTCGGCGGCGCAGCCGTGGATGTCGCCGATGACGTCGAACGGTCCGGTCTCGTGGCGCAGGTCGTTGAAGAGCCGGGTGCGCGTGATCGTCGCGGCGGCGATCTCATCCTCGCCGCGCAGGACGTGGACGGTCCTGAAGCCCTCCTTCTGCAGGCCGCGCAGGGACCGCCGCAGGTCGGCGTGCTGGCGGCGGATCACGTGGTCGCCGAAGTCACGGTCGGGGCGGCTCGCGTTCCGGGCCCGGCAGACGCTCTCCGGCACGTCGAGCACGAGGGCGGCCGGCAGCACGTCGTGCTCGCGCGCCAGCGCCACCAGCGCGCGGCGAGCGTCGAGCTGCACGTTGGTCGCGTCCACGACGGTCAGCCGCCCCGCGGCCAGCCGCTTGCCCACGATGAAGTGGAGCAGCTCGAACGCGTCGGCGGAGGCCGACTGGTCGTTCTCGTCGTCGGCCACCAGGCCGCGGCAGAAGTCGGACGAGATCACCTCGGTCGGCTTGAACCGCTCGCGGGCGAACGTCGACTTGCCCGAACCGCTGACCCCGATGAGGACGACGAGGCTCAGCTCCGGTACCTCAAGCTCGGTCACGGCGCCACCGCCTTGTCGATCGCGGGCTTGTCGATCGCGGGCTTGTCGATCGCGGGCTTGTCGAAGACCGCCATCTGAGTCGGCGGCCCGACCTCGGGGTCGTCCGCCCCGACGGGCAGGAACCGCACGCGGTACCCGTGGCGGTCCGCCACGGCGGCGGCCCAGTCGCGGAACTGCCGGCGGGTCCACTCGAAGCGGTGGTCGCGGTGGCGCGGCGTGCCTGCCGGCAGCGTCTCGTAGCGGACGTTGTGCTCCACGTTGGGCGTGGTGACGATGACGGTGGACGGCGCGGCATGCTTGAAGACGACGCGCTCCATCGCCTCAAGCCGGGGCAGGTCGATGTGCTCGATCACCTCCATCAGCACTGCCGCGTCCAGCCCGGCGAGCCGGTCGTCGCGGTAGGTGAGGGAGGACTGGAAGATCCTGCAGCCGATTGCGCTGGGGTTCGCTCATTCGGTCGAGCCTGAGCTTGCGCGCGGCGACCTGCAGCGCCCTCGCGGCGACATCGGTGGCCACCACCTGCTCGATGGCGGGGTCGCCGAGCAGGTCGCGGACCAGCACGCCCTCTCCGCAGCCGAAGTCGCCGACGCGCCTGGCGCCCGCCGCGCGGATGGCGGCGAGCACGGCGCCCCGGCGCTGCTCGCTGAGCGGCGCCGGCTGGTCGGGCTCCGCCACGATCCGCGCGCCTTCCAGCGCGTTGTCCAGGTCTTCCGGCTCGGTTTCGTCCACCTCGGCCAGGCGCGCGAGCGCGTCCCTGGTGAGCTCCCGCTTGTGCGCCAGGTAGCGGCGCGTGATCAGCTCCTTCTCCGGGTGGCCGGCCAGCCAGTCGCCGCCCGCGCGGACCAGCTTGTCCACCTCGTCCGTGGCCACCCAGTAGTGCTTGCCGTCGTCGAGGACCGGCAGCAGCACGTAGAGGTGGTTGAGCGCGTCCGCCAACCGCACCGTGCCGGCCAGGCGGATGTCCAGGTAGCGCGACTCGCCCCAGCCCGGAATCGTCGGGTCGAGCGGCACCGTGGTCGCCGAGACCTGCCAGCCCAGGGGCTCGAACACCCGCCGCGCCAGGTCGATCCCGCCCCGGCAAGGCAGCGCCGGGACGTGCAGCTCAAGCGGTAGGGGCGAGTCCGCCAGCTCCTGATGGCTCGCGCATCGGCCGGTGAGCGCGGTCCGGAACACCTCCTTGATCGCGACGGCGAGCATGCTCGATGCCGCGTACGGACGGTCGTTCACGTACTGGCCAAGCGCGAAGCCTTCGCCGGACGGCCCGTGACGGCCGCGGACAAGACCCACCGGATCGACCTCGAGCAGCAGCGCCGCCGTTGTCCGCCGCTCCCCCACCTCCGGGTAGAACACGTGCGCCACGCCCACGGACACGTCGAACGACTGCACCCGCCCGGGATGCTTGTGCAGCAGGAACCCCAGGTCGGACGCGGGTTCGGCGGTCGTCGTAATCGTCAGCAGCACAATCCGTCATTCTGTCCGATTCCGCCACCCCGCGTCGTCTCATTTTCGCGGTGGCGCGTCAGGATAGGGAGGACCCCGAAGTGCCGTCGCGCTGGCAGTTGAGCAGGAAGCCGCCGACCGAGATGACCAGCCGGTCGCCGGTCACGGTGGCCGTTGCGTGAACTCCGTTGTCGAAGGCCGAGATCGCGTCGATCGCCAGCAGGGTGGCTTGGTTATGGCCCGCGTAGCCGACTAGCGTGGTGATGGCGTCGCCCGTCGTGAAGCCATCGCCGACCAGGCGGTAGGTCGACTGGTGGAAGTTGACCGGGTCGTTGGCGCCGAACTGGCCGTCGGGCGTGAATTGCACGTAGACCTGGTTGACCTGGCGGTCGCTGCGGGGGATGGGTGTCTGCTTCCCATGGCTGGTGATCGACGTGACCAGCCACTTGTAGCCGACGAAGCGGGCTTGCGTCGTCGCCGAGGCTGCACAGCCGACCGCCGCCAGCGTTATCAGCACTACAGCGCCTGCGATGGCCGCCTTAAAAGTCCGTTTCATCAGCCGTCTCCGTCTCACGTTCAGTGTTCCTTTGACGTGACGCGACGGCAAACGGTTCCCCTGCGCTGACCTGTGCCCGAAATTCACCCTATAAGCATTCAAGATCGAATAAATCCATGGTGTTTCCGTCATTATAGTAGCAGTTTCGCCATGGATTTCGAGTAGGTGATCTTCATCCGGGACTTCGACTGTGCCGGACGGGGGCGACCGGTTCCCAGGGTGGTTCCCAGGGCTCGGACGCCTTGGCCGAGCAGGTAGAAGACGGCGCCGGCCACGCCGACGAAGAAGCCCAGGGGCCAGTTGGTCCGGTAGGACAGGGCGATGGAGATCCAGACGGTGGCGAGGGCGATCCCGACCGAGAGGGCGAGCGCTACCCCGGGCCGGGCGGTGACCGATCGGGCCGCGGCGGGCGGGCCGATCATCAGGCTGAACATCAGCAGCGCGCCGACGACGGGGACGGTCATCGAGGTAGCCAGCGCCATCACGATCAGGAAGTAGATGTCGGCCCTGCGGGTCGAGACGCCGCGGGCCTCGGCGACCTCGGGCAGCGCGCTGGTGAGCATGAGCGGGCGGAACGCCACCCCGATCGCCACCGCCGAGAGGATGCCAAGGCCGAGGATCGGCAGTATCTCACCCTGGCTGATCCCGAACACCTCGCCGAACAGCAACGCGTAGGTCTCCTCCGCGTACTGGCTGCTCACGCTGACGAACAGCGCGCCGAGGCCGAGCATGAGGACAAGGCCGAGCGCGGTCACCACGTCGTTGCGGGCCTTGCGGCCCTGCCGCTCTGAGCCGAGCGCGCCGATGCCGAGGGCGCCGGCGATCGCGAAGACCGCCATGCCCCAGATGACGTTGATGCCAAGCAGGCTGGCCCCGGCCGCGCCGGCGAACGCGCCGTTGGGTATCGCGTGCGCCGCGAACGTCTGGCCGCGCAGTACCGCGAAGAACCCGACCATCCCCGCGATCACGGCGACGATGGACCCGGCGATCCAGGTGTTCAGCATCAGGCTGGAGAACATTCGGCCCCCTCGTGCGGCGAGCGCGGCGCGAGCCGCCGCGGCCGCTTCACGTAGGTGAGCAGGTACCCGACCAGGACGAGCGCGACGACGAAGAAGGAGACCGGCCAGCCGTGACCGAAGGGCGGCCAGTAGTAGGAGTCGTAGGCGAGCACGATGCCGAGCCAGGTGGCGGCGATGCCGGCGAGGGCGGAGGCGGCCATCGCCCAGCCCGGGCTCTTGGTGATGCGCAGCGCCGTCGCGGACGGGCCGATCAGCAGCGCCGTGGACAGCACCGCGCCGATCGCGACGGCCGCGAGCGAGACGGAGACGGCCAGCGCCGCGAGGTAGACGATGCCGACGGTCTTGACGCGGACGCCCCTGGCCCGCGCGAGGTCGGGCGAGATCGAGGTGAGCAGCAGGACCCGGGTGAGCAGGGCGACCGCGACGAGGGCCACGATGCCGGACGCGATCAGCGCGGGCACGGTGTCCGGGCTGATCACGAAGATGGAGCCGAACAGCACCGTGAACGAGGCCCCGGTGGTGGACGTCTGCAAGGTGCCCAGGTAGAGGAAGAGCGCCGCCGCGCCGAGGGCGGCGCCGAGCACGACGCCGGTGGCGACGTCCCGGCCCCGGCGGCGCTGCACGCCGATCCCCTCCATCATCGCGGCGGCCACGATCCCTGCGACGAGGAAGCCCCAGAACTGGTTGAGGCCGACCAGGAAAGCGCCCGACCCGCCGGTGGTGGCGACGTCGGCCAGCGCGTGCCCGGCGAAGGACTGGCCGCGGATGACGGTGAAGACGCCGATGACGCCCGAGGTGATGGCGACGACGGCGCCGACCAGCAAGGCTGTTCTGACCGGGCCGCTGCCGAACAGCCCCGGCTCGAAGAGGTAATGCATGCGCTACTGCTCTCCCGCGACCACGAGGACCCGGTTCTGCACCCGGACGACGTCCACCTGGTGGCCGTAGAGCCTGGTGAGGCCCTCGGAGGTGACGACCTCGTCGGTGGGTCCGGTGGCGACCCGCCCGTTGGCGACGTACACGATCCGGTCCATGAACCCGAGCAGCGGGTTCATGTCGTGCGCGGAGAGCAGCACGGCGATCTTCTGCTCGCGGGCCAGTCGGCCGAGCACCGCGACGATCTCCTGCTCGCTCTTGATGTCGAGGTTGGCCAGCGGCTCGTCGAGCAGCAGCAGCTTGGGCCGGGAGATCAGGGCGTGCGCGATCAGCACGCGCTGCTGCTCGCCGCCGGAAAGCTCGCCCACCCGCGCGTTGGCGTACCTGGCCGCGCCCACGTCCTCCAGCGCCGCCTGGATCATCTCCCGGCGCTGCCGCGACGGGAACGCGAACCCGAGCCGGTGTCCGTCGATGCCGAGCGCGACGACGTCCCTGGCGCGCAGCGGCATGTCCGGGTCGATGACGAGCTTCTGCGGCACGTAGCCGATGGCGGCCTTGTTCTTACTGTTCACCGGCTCGCCGTCGATCTGCACCCGGCCGCCCGACGGCTCGAGCAGGCCGAGGATGACCCGGAGCAGGGTGGTCTTGCCCGCGCCGTTCGGGCCGATCACCCCGGTGAACTCGCCCTTGCGGAGTGAGAACGTGACGTCGCTGAGCACCTGGCGGCCGCCGAGGCGGACGCCTATGTTGTCGAGCGTGAGCAGGTCAGGCTCCGCCGCCCGCGCTCCAGGCAGCGTCGCCTGCACCGCAGCCGACCGCTGCGCTGCCTCGTTCGTCATAGTGGACCTCATAGGCTCATCCGTCACAGGTGTTCGGTGGAGATCTTGTCCGTGACCGCCTTGCGCAGATCCTGCACCTCGGTCAGCATCCACGTCTGGTAGTCGTACCCCGGCACCGGCATCGTCTCGTAGACGCCGACCACCGGGATGTCGTTCTGGTTGGCCAGCGTAATCAACGACTCCGTGAGCGGATCAGTGACCTGCTGGTTGTAAAGGAACACCTTCACCTTATGGTCGGTGAACAGCGCCTTCTGAGCGGCCACATCCTGCGGCGACGGGTCGATCCCGTTCATGACGTCGGCCTGGAACGCCCACGGCGTCAGGTTGTCCGCCCCGACGGCCTGCAGCATGTAGTCGGCCACCGGCTCGGTCGTCGCCACCGGCACGTCGGCGTAGGCCTTCTTGAAGGCGGCGATGGCGCTGTACCAGGAGTCCAGCGACTCGCTGAAGGACTTCGCGCGCGCCTTGAAGTAGGCCGCGTGGGCCGGCTGGATGGCGGCCAGGTCCGCAGCGATCGCGTTCGCGACCTTCGGCATGGTGGTGGGGTCGTACCACAGGTGCGGATTGGGGGTCGTGACCGGCAGCCCGAGCAGCTGTTGGACGTTGATGTCCTTGCGGCTACCGCTCGGCGCAGCGCTCTCGATCGTGGACATGAACGTGTCGTAGCCAGCGCCGTTCTGCACGATGAGCTGGGCCGCGCTGACCTCGCGGGCGACGGCCGGGCTCGCCTCGAACGTGTGCGGATCGGTGTTCGGGTTGGACATGAGCGCGCTGGCCTGGACGTACTGGCCGCCGACCTGGCTGATTACGTCGGCGTACTCGTTCTCAGCGCCTACCGCGACGATCTTGCCGGATGCGGACCCACCGTCGGCCGCAGCGCTCGAGCAGGCCGCGATGCTTGTCGCGGTGACCGCCGCCGCAACCGCGAGCAGCGCCACCCGCGACACCCGCGGCCGCCGCCGTCCGCCGCTGCCCCTGACGGCCCCCTCGCTGACCGCACCACTCCGCATCGCCGCACTCCTCGCCTATCGTCGTTCAGCTTCGTCCGTAATGATAATCGTTTCTATTATCATTAAGCAACCGGAACGCGGAGATCGCGCCTGACGCGGGTCCTGGTCCATGGTCAGCGCGGGAAAGGCCGGCTAACTTGCAAGGTGTGACAGCGGATCAACCGAGAGGGACTCGGGTGCGCGGGACGAAGCAGGCCTCCGCCGTTGCCGGCGCCCTGACCAACCTTCCCGGGTTCCGCAGCGCGCAGGAAATCCACGCCGAACTCCGCCGCCACGGCGAGATGGTCGGCCTCACCACCGTCTACCGCCACCTGCAGGTGCTCAGCGAACAGGGCGTCATCGACTCGATCCGCGATCCGTCGGGCGAGGCCCTGTACCGGCAGTGCGGCTCCACCGGCCACCACCACCATCTGACCTGCCGCGTCTGCGGTCGCAGCGTCGAGGTTGAGGGCCGCGTCGTCGAGCAGTGGGCGGAGAAGGTCGCCGCCGAGGCCGGCTTCACCTCGGTCAACCACACCGTCGAGCTCTTCGGGCTCTGCCCGGACCACTCTGGCGCGGAAAACGACTGACCAGGCGACGGCGTTTGCATCACTTCCTCGGCTAACAGGTCACGTTCCCGCACAGCGCACATGAGTGGCGCGTGCTTGTGGATACCTTCTAGGGGAACTTTTGTGGCAAAACGGCCGATTATGTAAACCAGGTCGGCCGCTGGCGCATCAGTTAAGTGATGTGACGGCGCCGTGCGCCAAGGCAGGTTCGATTCCGTTCGCTTGCGTTGATACGTGGGGAAGCATATGCGAATATCAATAAAGCCAAGTCGAAGCCGGGTCCTCGCGATTGCCGCGAGCGTCCTGCTCTCCGGCACCGCGCTCACGGCGGCGGCGACCGTGCCCGCCCAGGCGGCCCAGGCACTGCCGGTCCCGGGCTCGATCATCGTGACCGCTCCGGCCACCGCGCCCGCGACAGCGGGCACAGCGGCCGACATCGTGGTCAGCGCCACCGACGGCGCCGACCTGGCCGTCACCTTCACCGCCACGGGTCTGCCGGTCAGCGGCGACCTGGCCATCGCCCCTACCGAGCACCATCGTCGAAGACCCGATCGCCGGCATCGCCACCACCGCCGGCGCCATCACCGGCATCCCAACCGCGGCCGACATCGGCACCTACGACCGTCGTGGTCACCGCCGAAGACGCAGACAGCAACACCGCGACGGCAGACATCACCCTGACCATCACGGCCGCCCCCGTAACGGACCCGATCACCGTGACCGCTCCGGCCACCTCGCCCGCGACGGCGGGCACCGCGGCCGACATCGCGGTCAGCGCCACCGACAGCGCCGACCTGCCCGTCACCTTCACCGCCACGGGTCTGCCGGTCAGCGGCGACCTGGCCATCGCCCCCACCGGCACCACCGTCGATGACCCGATCACCGGCATCGCCACCACCACCGACGCCATCACCGGCACCCCAACCGCGGCCGACATCGGCACCTACACCGTCGTGGTCACCGCCGAAGACGCAGACGTCAACACCGCGACGGCAGACATCACCGTGACCATCACGGCCGCCACCGCCCCCGGCACGGTCACGGTCACCATCCCCGCGCACCAGACAACCCCGGCCAACGCCGCCATCACGCCCGTCACCGTCACCGCCGCCGGAGGCGTCCCCCCCTACAACTACAAAGAGACCGGCCTGCCCCCAGGCCTGAACATCGCCGGGGCGACCGGAGTGATCTCCGGCACCCCGACCGCCGCAGGCATCGCAGCCAGCCCCCACACCGTCAAGATCACCGCCACCGACGCGGTCGGCGACATCGGGATCAATACCTTCTTCTGGACCATCACCGCCGCTGCCGCGGTCAGGGTGACCGCCCCGGCGGAGACGGAGGTGTGGACGGGCGTCGCCGCCGACATCAAGCCCAAGGCGACCGACACCGCCGCCAAGCCGGCGCTGACGTGGGAGGCCACCGGTCTTCCGCCAGGCCTGAACATCAACAAGAGCACCGGGGCCATCACGGGCAGGCCCTCGAAAACCGGCAAGTACGACGCCGTGACGCTGACCGCCACTGACGCGACGACTAAGCACGCCGGCACCCTCACGGTCGCCATCGACGTCAACTACCCGTTCGACATTCCGAACCCCGGAACCCAGACGACGACGGTCGGCGAGGGCCTGGACCTAGGGTTCGGCACCACCGTCGTGCTGAAGGGCATCAAGGTCACGTCGCTGTCAGCCAAGAACCTTCCTGCCGGGATGGGCTTCCACGCCAATCCCGCGATGCTCTACGGTTGGCCCACCAAGGCGGGCACGTATGCCGTGGTCATTAACGGCAGCGGCACCTCGCGCGCCATCTCCACGATGACGTTCAAGCTGGTCGTGAAGGCGGCGCCTGACAGCGGCGCGACCGGACTTGTCCACCTCGCGCTCGGCGGCAAGTGCCTGCTCGACCCGGGCAGCGAAACGGCGAACGGCACGAAGGCCGAGATCTCGAAGTGCGTGTCAGGTGCCACGGAGAAGTGGACCGTCGCTTCCGACGGCACCCTCCGCGTCAACGGCCGGTGCCTGGACATCAGCGGGACCGGCGGTTACTCGGGCCAGGTGGCGGAACTGTGGAGCTGCAACGGCAGCGCCCGCGAGCAATGGGCGCAGGGCACCGACGGCGAACTCGTCAACCCGCCGTCCGGCGTCTGCCTGACCGACCCTGGCTCGGCCACCAGGAACGGGACCGCGGTGCAGACGGGCCCCTGCCGCGTCAAGTCGAGCGAACAGTGGACGCTGCCCGCGCAGTCGATCCTGACGGCGCTCGGCGGCTCGTGCGCGGACGACTATCACAGCGCCGACACCAAGGTCGACATGTTCTGGTGCAACGGCACCGTGGGCCAGACCTGGATCTTCGAGCCGAACGGCACGATCAGGCCGAGCCAGTACCCGGGCTCCTGCTTCACCGTGCACGGGTCGGAGATCTTGCTGGCGGGCTGCGCCGCTCCGACCAAGGAGCAGAAGTGGTCCGTGTCCCACACCGGCGGCCTTGCCAGCGAGATCACGCTCGGCGGCGTCTGCCTGTCCATCCGGAGCCTGACCGCGGCGAACGGCACCGCGTTGGTCACGGCTGAATGCACGGCGGGCAATCCCAACGTCCACTGGCACGTCTGGTAGCAGCCAGGTGCGGGGCGAGTAACAAGACTCGACCCCTGATCGCTTAACAACCAAATAGCCAAATAAGCACCGGCGCGCGCTCCTTATCTCGAAATAGGGAGCGCGCGTCGTCGCGGAAGCCGACTGACGTGTACATATGGATATCTTCTTAAAGGAACTTTTGTCGCAAAACGGCCACTTATGTAAACCAGGTTGGCAGCCAGCGCATCAGTTAAGTGATGTGACGGCGCCGTGATAACTGGGGGATCATATGCGAATATCAATAAACACAGGCCGAAGCCGGGCTCTCGCGATTGCCGCGAGCGTCCTGCTCTCCGGCACCGCGCTCGCGGCGGCGACCATGCCCGCCCAGGCGGCCACCGCCCCCGCGCACCCGACGGCCGCCGCAGCCAAGCCTGCCCCGGTGGACCCGGTCACGGTGGATCCAACCTCGGGAACCAGGTCACCAACCGCTGAACACCGCGATCGACCTTACCCTCAGGCGACCGACGAACTGATCGGCGTGCCGCTGATATGGTCCATCCGCGGCGTAACGCTCCTCCGGTCTGACGATCGCCCCGACCACGTCGACCGCACCGACGGCCGCGATCACCGGGACGGTTACCGGCCTCGCATTGCACCTGCCCGTCCACGTTCCCGCGACCGACGCGGACGCCTTCACGAGCAGAGATGGCGTTCACCTGGACCTTGGGCAACACCATCAAGGTGACAGCGCCGACCAGCAGGACGGTCTGGCCGGGCGTCGCGGTCAGCCTTACGCCAAGCGCAACCGACTCAGCGGCCGGCCAGGCGCTGACATGGACCGAAACCGGCCTGCCGACCGGGCTCGCGATCAACCCGGCGACGGGGGTCATCTCCGGCCTGCCGACGAAGCTGGCGGCCTTTACCTCGGTCGTGAAGGCCACCGACGGTACCGGCTCGTTCGGGACCGCCACGATCAAGTGGAACGTCGCCGTCCCCGTCATCATCCCCAACCCAGGCACCCAGACGACGACCGTCGGCCAGTGGCTGGGCATCAACCCGTTCACGTACAAGGACGCCGTGCCGGGCGACAAGCCGACCTTCTCGGCGACCGGGCTGCCGTCCGGCATGGGTTTCCAGGGCGACCCGATGCTGCTCTACGGCTGGCCGCAAGCTGGGGGCACCTACCACGTGACGATCCACGAGCAGGGCAGCCTCGGCTCGACCGACGAGATGACGTTCAAGCTAGTGGTGAAGGCCGCTCCGGTCAGCGGCGGGAGCGGCCAGATCCACCTGCCGTTGGCCGGCAAGTGCCTGCAGGACCCAGGAAGCCGGACCGCGAACGGCACCCGAGTCGAGATCGAGAGCTGCGTTTCCGGTGCCTCAGAGAGCTGGAAAGTCGCGTCCGACAACACGATCCGCATCAACGGCCGCTGCCTCACCGTCGATGGGAGCGGAAGCTCCGCGGGCAAGCAGCTAGTCCTCTCGAGCTGCACCGGCAGCACCCGCCAGCGCTGGGCCGAGGGCAGCCGCGCCGAGCTGGTCAACCCCGCAGCCGCCCTGTGCGTGACCGATCCCGGGTCGAGCAAGCGGAACGGCACCGTGCCGACGATGGGCGGCTGCCGCACCAGCTCCTACGAGCAGTGGACGCTGCCCGCGCAGAGGGTCCTGACCGCGCTCGGCGGTTCGTGCCTCGACACCTCCAGTGTTGGCGCGATCGGCCAGCGCATCGACATGTTCACGTGCACGTACAGCGGGTCGTTTTGGACGTTTGAGCCGGACGGCACCATCCGGATGTTCGGCAACAAGTGCGTCACCGTGAAGAGCAAGAAGGCCGTGATCGGGCTGTGCAGCGCAAACGACAACACCCAGAAGTGGACCGTGGTCCGCACCTCCGCGATGGGCAGCGAGCTCGCCGAGGGCGGTGTCTGCCTGGCCATCCCGAGCACGACATCCGCCAAGGGCACCGAGCTAGAGCCGACCAACACCCAGCTCATCACGTCCAAGTGCAGCAACACCGACCCGCGCGACCTCTGGCATATCGAGTAACAAGACTCGGCCCTGGCCACGGTCCGTTCCTTATCGTCTGAAAAATCCTTATCCGTCCGAAAAGAGAAACGGCCGGGCGGCCCGCACTGGGCCCCCCGGCCGTTACCAACTGACCGGCT
>CAVZUX010000026.1:0-77272 GCA_963778435.1 uncultured Actinomycetota bacterium | reverse complement strand
GGCTGAACATCAGCAGCGCGCCGACCACGGGCACGGTCATCGACGTGGCCAGGGCCATCACGATCAGGAAGTAGAGTCGGCCCTGCGGGTGGAGACGCCGCGGGCCTCGGCGACCTCGGGCAGCGCGCTGGTGAGCATGAGCGGGCGGAACGCCACGCCGATCGCCACCGCCGGAGCGACGCCGAGGCCGAGGATCGGCAGGACCTCGCCCTGGCTGACGCCGAATACCTCGCCGAACAGCAGCGAGTACGTCTCCTCGGCGTACTGGCTGCTAATGCTGACGAACAGCGCGCCGAGGCCGAGCATGACCACGAGCGCGAGCGCGGTCACCACGTCATTGCGCGCCTTCGGCCCTGCCGCTCGAGCCGAGCGCGCCGATGCCGAGCGCGCCGCCGACCGCGAAGACCGCCAGGCCCCAGATGACGTTGATGCCGAGCAGGCTGGCGCCTGCCGCGCCGGCGAACGCGCCGTTCGGGATGGCGTGCGCGGCGAACGTCTGGAACCGCGCAGCACCGCGAAGAACCCGATGATCCCGGCGATCACCGCGACGACCGACGCGGTGATCCAGGTGTTCACATCAGGCCGGAGAACATGCGGCCCCCTCGTGCGGGGAGCGCGGCGCTGCTTCCGGTCGCGGGGCCGCTACGTAGCTGAGCAGGTAGCCGACGAGAACCAGGATGACGACGAAGAACGACACCGGCCAGCCGTGGCCGTACGGCGGCCAGTAGTACGAGTCGTAGGCGAGCACGATGCCGAGCCACTGGCGGCCAGGCCGGTGAGCGCGGAGGCGGCCATGGCCCGGCCGGGGCTCTTGGTCACCCGCAGCGCGGTCGCGGACGGGCCGATGAGCAGCGCGGTGGACAGCACCGCGCCGATCGCGACGGCCGCGAGCGAGACCGAGACGGCCAGCGCCGCGAGGTAGGCGATGCCGACAGCCGGACGTTGACGCCGCGGGCCCGCGCCAGGTCGGGCGAGACCGAGGTGAGCAGCAGGACGCCGGGCGAGCACGGCGACCACGAGAGCGCGATGACGCCGGACGCGACAAGCGCGGGCACCGTGTCCGGGCTGATCACGAAGATGGAGCCGAACAGCACCGTGAACGACGCGCCGGTCGTCGCCGTCTGCAGCGTCCCCAGGTAGAGGAAGAGCGCGGCCGCCCCGAGGGCCGCGCCGAGCACCACCCCGGTGGCCACGTCCCGTCCCCTGCGCCGCTGCACGCCGATGGCCTCCATCAGCGCGGCGGCGGCGATCCCGGCGACGAGGAACCCCCAGAACTGGTTGAGGCCGACGAGGAACGCGCCGGACCCGCCGGTGGTGGCCACGTCGGCGAGCGAGTGGCCGGCGAAGGACTGGCCGCGCATGACGGTGAACACGCCGATGACGCCCGAGGTGATGGCGACGACGGTGCCGACGAGCAGGGCCGTCCTGACCGGGCCGCTGCTGAACAGCCCGGGCTCGAAGAGGTAGTGCATCGCTATTCGCCCGCGACCACCAGGACCCGGCCGTGCACCCGGACCACGTCCACGTGATGGCCGTACAGCCTGGGTGAGGCCCGCCGAGGTGACCACCTCGTCGGTCGGGCCGGAGGCGGCGCGGCCGTTCGCGACGTACACGATCCGGTCCATGACGCCAAGCAGCGGGTTCATGTCGTGCGCGGACAGCAGCACGGCGATCTCCTGCTCGCGGGCCAGCTTGCCGAGCACCGCGACGATCTCCTGCTCGCTGCGCAGGTCGAGGTTGGCCAGCGGCTCGTCGAGCAGCAGCAGCTTGGGCCGGGAGATCAGCGCGTGCGCGATCAGCACGCGCTGCTGCTCGCCGCCGGACAGCTCGCCGACCCTCGCGTCGGCGTACCCGGCCGCGCCGACGTCGGCCAGCGCCCGCTCGACCAGTTCCCGGCGCTGCCGCGACGGGAAGCCGAAACCGAGCCGGTGCCCGTCAAGGCCGAGCGACACCACGTCACGGGCGCGCAGCGGCATGTCGGGGTCGATGACCAGCTTCTGCGGCACGTAGCCGATGGCGGCCTTGTTCTTGTGTGCAGCGGCTCGCCGTCGATGAGCACCCGGCCGCCCGACGGCTCGAGCAGGCCGAGGATGACGCGGAGCAGCGTGGTCTTGCCCGCGCCGTTCGGGCCGATGATCCCGGTGAACTCGCCCTTGCCGAGCGAGAACGTCACGTCGCTGAGCACCTGGCGGCCGCCCAGGCGCACGCCGACGCCGTCCAGCGCAGCAGGTCGTGGCTCCGTCGCCCGCGCTGCTGCGGCCTGCGTGGCGCCGGCGCCGCGGCCAGCCATCTGGCGCTGCCTCGTGTACGTCATCGTCGCCTCTATAGTTGCTGCATGCGGGCCCTCACAGGTGCTCGGTCGGTCTTGCCGCGACCGCCTTGCGCAGGTCCTGCACCTCGGTCAGCATCCAGGTCTGGTAGTCGTATCCCGGCGCAGGCATCGTCTCGTACACGCCGACGACCGGGATGTCGATTCTGCTCAGCCAGCGTAATGAGCGACTCGGTGAGCGGGTCGGTGACCTGCTGGTTGTAGAGGAAGACCTTCACCTTATGGCCGGTGAACAGCGCCTTCTGCGCGGCCACGTCCTGCGGCGAGGGGTCGACCCCGTTCATGATGTCGGCCTGGAACGTCCACGGCGTCAGGTTGTCCGCGCCGAGCGCGCCTCCAGCAGGTAGTCGGCCACCGGCTCGGTCGTCGCCACCGGGACGCCCGCGTAGGCCGTCTTGAAGGCGGCGATGGCGGCGTCGACCAGGGGTCGAGGGAGGCGATGAAGGTCTTCGCGTTCGCCTTGAAGTAGGCCGCGTGCGCCGGCTGGATGGCGGCCAGGTCGGCGGCGATCGCGTCCGCCACCTTCGGCATCGTGGCCGGGTCGTACCACAGGTGGGGGTTGGGGGTGGTGTCCGGCAGCCCGAGCAGCTGCTGCACGTCGATGACCGTGCGGCCGCCGCTCGGGCGCGGCGCTCTCGATGGTGTTCATGAACGTGTCGTAGCCGACGCCGTTCTGCACGATGAGCTGGGCCGCGCTCACCTCGCGGGCGACGGCGGGGCTCGCCTCGAAGGTGTGCGGGTCGGTGTTGGGGTTGGACATGATGGCGCTGACCTGGACGTACTTGCCGCCGACCTGGCCGATCACGTCGGCGTACTCGTTCTCCGCGCCGACCGCGACGATCTTGCCGGAGCGGACCCGGCGGCGCTCGCGCCGACCTGAGCAGGCCGCCACGGCCGTGGCGGTGACCGCCGCCACGACCGCGAGCAGCGGATCCGCGCCAGGCCGCCGCCGTCCGCCCTGCCCGCTGCACGATCCGCTGCTTGACCGCACCACTCCGCATGCCCTGCTCCTCGCTGGTCGTCGTCGTCCCGGTTCGCTCGTAATGATAATCGTTTCTATTATCATTAAGCAACCGGAACGCGGAATCGCGCTCGCGCTGGCCGCGCGGTCCGGATCGCGGTCCATGGCCAGCGAGGGGAAGGCCGGCTAACTTGCAAGATGTGACAGTGGATCAGCCGCGCGGCACCCGGGTGCGGGGGACGAAGCAGGCGTCGGCCGTCGCCGCCGCGCTGACCAGCCTTCCCGGCTTCCGCAGCGCGCAGGAGATCCACGCCGAGCTGCGCCGCCAGGGCGAGACCGTCGGCCTCACCACCGTCTACCGCCACCTGCAGGTGCTCAGCGAGCAGGGCGTCATCGACACGATCCGCGACCCGTCGGGCGAGGCCCTGTACCGGCAGTGCGGCTCCACCGGGCACCACCACCACCTGACCTGCCGCGTCTGCGGCCGCAGCGTCGAGGTCGAGGGCCGCGTC
This sequence comes from uncultured Actinomycetota bacterium, assembly GCA_963778435.1. Classification (GTDB taxonomy): domain Bacteria; phylum Actinomycetota; class Actinomycetes; order Streptosporangiales; family Streptosporangiaceae; genus Trebonia. Next base: position 73,470 of record CAVZUX010000026.1, on the reverse strand, counting down.
GTCGAGCAGTGGGCGGAGAAGGTGGCCGCCGAGGCCGGCTTCACCTCGGTCAACCACACCGTCGAGCTCTTCGGCCTCTGCCCCGACCACTCCGCGCGGAAAACTAGAGCGTAGTTTCGCCACGGAACCTGTCTTTGTCACAAAACGGCCACTGTCTGTAAACCAGGTCGGCAGCCAGCGCATCAGTTAAGTGATGTGACGCCGCCGCGCGCCCGAGGCCAGTTCGATTCTGTTCGCTTGCGTTGATAACTGGGGAAGCTTATGCGAATATCAATAAAGCCAGGCCGAAGCCGGGTTCTCGCGATTGCCGCGAGCGTCCTGCTCTCCGGCGGAGCGCTACGCGGCGGCGACCGCGCCCGCCCAGGCGGCCACGGCCGCCGTGATCACGGTGACCGCCGCCCTGAACACGCCCGCTGCCGCGCCCACCTCCGAGACCACTGATCCGCTCTCAACGGCCGTGGACCTCTCCTTCACGGCGACGCAGACCGTGCCGTCAGCCAGAACCGCTGGAATTCAGCGCGAACGGGCTCCGGCCGAGCCCCCCGCTGACACTTTCGCCATCTCCCAGCCGACGGCAGCCGGCAATGCCACCGGGGCTATCCCGGGGACGTTCGCGGCCCCCTTCGACCACACCGTCACCATCGACGGCCACCGATCCGCCGTGTCCGGCGTCTCTGGAACGGCCACGTTTACCTGGGTCGCAACGAATGACATCACATTCGCCGCGCAGCCAGCGGCTCAGAGCAGCGCACTCGGCACCGCCATCACACCGCTGACGATCGGGCGCTACGGACAATGACGCCACGGCGCACCCTCACCGTACACGGCCACCGGCCTGTCGCCAAGGGGCTGACGATCGACGCGCGACCACGGCGTCATCTCCGGTACGCCGACCGCGGCGGGGACCAGCAGCACGCACGGTCACCGCGACCGACTCCACCGGGGCAGCAGCGACGACCAAGGCGTTCGCCTGGACCATCACCGCCGCAGGACACCGTCAAGGTGACCGCCCCGGCGACAAACGCAGGTGCTACACGGGCGTCGCCGTCGACATCACGCCCAAGGCGACCGACACCGCCGCCAAGCCAGGCGCTGACGTGGAGCGCCACCGGTCTTCCGCCGGGCCTGACGATCAGCCCCGAGCACCGGGGCCATCACCGAGCCAGGCTCGGCCGCGGCCAGTACGACGCCGTGAAGCTGACCGCCACCGACGCGACGACTAAGGTCGCCGGCATCGGCTCACGGTCGCCATCGTTGTCGCCTACGCACGTTCGACCATCACCGAACCCAGCGGAACCTAGACGACGACGGTCGGCCAGGGCGCGTGGACCTAGGGTTCCGCTCCACCGTCGTGCTGAAGGGCATCGAGGTCGACGTCGCTGTCCGCCAGAGCCTTCCTGCCGGGATGGGGATTCACGGCCAGAGCCCGGCGATGCTCTACGGCTGGCCCGCCCAGGCGGGCACGTACACCGTGACGATCAACGGTAGCGGGGCACCTCGGCGCCTCCGACCACGATGACGTTCAAGCTGGTGGTGAAGCCCGCGCCGGACAGCGGCCCGACCGGCCAGGTCCACCTCGCGCTCGACGGCAAGTGCCTGCAGGACCCGGGCAGCAAGACCGCGAACGGCACCCGCGTCGAGATCGCGAACTGCGTCGTCAGGCGCCACCGAGCGGTGGACCGTCGCCTCGGACGGCACGCTCCGCGTCAACGGCCGCTGCCTGGACATCGCCGGGACCGGCAGCGCGAACGGGCAAGCAGCTTCAGCTGTGGAGCTGCGACGCCAGCACCGCGGCAGGTCTGGACGCAGGGCAGCCGACGGCGAGCTGGTCAACCCGGCCTCCGGCCTGTGCGTGACCGACCCGGGGTCGAGCAAGAGGAACGGCACCGTGCCGACGATGGGCGCCTGCCACGTCAGGTCGTCGCGAGCAGTGGACGCTGCCCGCGCAGCCGATCCTGACCTCGGTCGGCGGCTCGTGCGCGGACGACCAGCTTCAGCGTGGGCAGCGAACGGCACCGTCGTCGACATGTTCTGGTGCAACGGCACTCACGGGCCAGGCCTGGTACGTTCGAGCCGGACGGCACGATCAGGGCCAGCCTGTACAGCAACAAGTGCCTCACCGCTGCGCGGCAAGCTCGGCACGATCGGCGCGCAGGTCGTGCTGTGGGCCTGCTCCGCGGGCGACAAGAGCCAGCAGTGGACCGTCGTCCCCACGCGGCGGCGCTGGGCAGCGAGCTCAGCCGTCGGCGGCGTCTGCCTTGGCCATCCACGAGCATGACCGCCACCGAACGCCACCACAGCTCGTCACGGCCAAGTGCGCCGCGAGCAACCCCCGCGTCCTCTGGCACATCTGGTAACGGCAAACAAGATCCGACAATTCGGTCTAGACTGGAAACGGATACCGCCGGGCGGCTCCGCACCGGAGCCGCCCGGCGACATTGTCCACGAGCAGGCGCCGAACTGCCGGACCGCACCGTGTCGGGACCGCTACGCGGACTGGCTCAGCTGCGCTTATGCCGCCGCGCTGGTCGAGCCGACGCGACGTCCGACGCCGACGCGGGCTCGAGCGCCAGCGCCAGCACCTCCCGACGTCGCTCATCGGGTGCACCGCCAGCTTCTCCAGCACCTCGGCGGGCACGTCGTCCAGGTCGGGCTCGTTCCGCTGCGGGATCAGCACCGTGGTGATGCCTGCCCGGTGCGCGGCGAGCAGCTTCTGCTTCACGCCGCCGATCGGCAGCACCCGCCCGGTGAGCGAGACCTCGCCGGTCATCGCCACGTCCGAGCGGACCGGCCGCCCGGACAGCAGCGACGCGAGCGCCGTCGTCATCGTGACGCCCGCCGACGGGCCGTCCTTCGGCACCGCGCCGGCGGGCACGTGGATGTGCACGCCGCGGTCCTTCAGGTCGGTCACCGGCAGCTCGAGCTCCGCCCCGTGCGAGCGCAGGTAGGAGAGCGCGATCTGCGCCGACTCCTTCATCACGTCGCCCAGCTGGCCGGTGAGCGTGACGCCGGTCCCGCCGGTCTCCGGGTCGGCCAGCGACGCCTCGATGTAGAGCACGTCACCGCCCGCGCCGGTGACCGCGAGGCCGGTCGCCACGCCGGGCACCGCCGTCCGGCGCGTCAGCCTCGAGTCAGGCTGGTCTCCGGGGTGAACCGGGGCCTGCCCAGGTAGTCGCGCAGGTTAGCCGACGCCCGACCGTGACCGGGCAGCGCGCCCGGTCCTCCCCGAGGGCCTCGGCTTCGCCGCGACCTTCCGCAGCACCCGGGCGATCGCCCGCTCGAGCGAGCGGACGCCCGCCTCGCGGGTGTACTCGGCCGCGATCAGCCGGAGCGCGGCCTCGTCGACGGTGACCTCGTCGGCCGACAGGCCCGCCTTGGCCAGCTGCCGCGGCAGCAGGTGGTCACGCGCGATCGCGACCTTCTCGTCCTCGGTGTAGCCGTCGAGCGTGACCAGCTCCATCCGGTCGAGCAGCGGCCCGGGGATCGAGTCGAGCACGTTCGCCGTGGCCAGGAACACCACGTCGGACAGGTCGAGGTCGACCTCCAGGTAGTGGTCGCGGAACGTGTGGTTCTGCGCCGGGTCGAGCACCTCGAGCAGCGCGGCCGCCGGGTCGCCCCGGTAGTCCGCGCCGATCTTGTCCACCTCGTCGAGCAGCACGACCGGGTTCATCGTGCCCGCCTCGCGGATGGCGCGGACGATCCGGCCGGGCAGCGCGCCGACGTAGGTGCGCCGGTGACCGCGGATCTCCGCCTCGTCCCGCACGCCGCCGAGCGCGACCCGGACGAACTTGCGGTCCATCGCCCGCGCGACGGACTCGCCGAGCGAGGTCTTGCCGACGCCGGGCGGGCCGACGAGCGCGAGCACGGCGCCGGAACGGCGGCCGCCGATGACGCCGAGGCCGCGGTCGCTGCGGCGCTTGCGCACCGCCAGGTACTCGATGATCCGGTCCTTGACGTCGTCGAGCCCGGTGTGGTCCTCGTCGAGGATCGCGCGGGCGCCCGCGATGTCGTAGGCGTCCTCGGTCCGCTCGTTCCACGGGATGTCGAGGATGGTGTCGAGCCAGGTGCGGATCCAGCCGACCTCGGGCGACTGCGTCCGAGGTCCGCTCGAGCTTGTCGACCTCCTTGAGCGCGGCCTCGCGGACCTTCTCCGGCAGGTCGGCGGCCTCGACGCGGGCCCGGTAGTCGTCCTCCTCGGTCCCGTTGCCGTCGCCGCTCAGGTCGCTTGAGCTCCTTGCGCACCGCGGCGAGCTGCTGGCGCAGCAGGAACTCCTTCTGCTGCTTCTCCATGCCCTCGGTGACGTCCTTGCGGATCGTCTCGGCGACGTCGAGCTCGGCCAGGTGCTCGCGGGTCCACTTGATGGCGGTCTCGAGCCGCTCGACGATGTCGGCGGTCTCAAGCAGCGTGAGCTTCTGCTCGGTGGTCAGGTAGCTGCCGTAGCCGGCCCGGTCGGCGATCGCCGACGGGTCGTCGAGCTGCTGGATCATGTCCACGACCTGCCACGCGCCCCGCTGCTGCAGGACCGCGACGACCAGGGACTTGTACTCCTTGGCCAGCTCGGTTGCCCGGGCGCCATGCCCGGTCTCCTCGATGACGGTGCCCTCGACCCAGAGCGCGGCGCCCGGGCCGGTGGTCCCGTGGCCGATCTTCACGCGGGAGACGCCGCGCAGCACCGCGCCGGGCTCTCCGCCCGGCATCCGCCCGACCTGCTCGATGACGGCGAGCGTGCCGGTGGCGGCGAGGCCCCGGTCACCGATCCTCGGCACGAGGAGCACCTGGGACTTCTCTTCCGAACGTATCCCTGGCCCCCGCCCGAGCCCCGCGCTGTTCCGTGCCGCGTCGACGGCGCCGCGGACCTCGGCGTCGGAGAGCTCGATGGGGACCACCATGCCCGGCAGCACCACTTCGTCGTCCAGCGGCAGCACCGGCAGCGTGAGCGTTTCGCTCATCAGCCCTCCTAAAGGTTGAGTCACCTACACTCAAGAAAGAAGAGCCCGCTGTTGTTCCCCGGCCGCTGTCCGCCCAGAGCGAAGGGTTTGCGGTGGTTCCGTTCGCAGTCAGGATGTAACGGACCTGGTTTCACCGCTTCGCCGGGCTGCGCGCGCAGTGCCGGCTATCGCGCCGGTGCGCTCGATGGTGATCGCGGCCGTGTAGCCCTCGCTCGGGATCGGCTTGACCACCTCGACGCGGACCCAGGCCAGGCCGTAGTCGGCGATCAGGCGCTGCGCGACGCGCTCGGCGGCCGTCTCGATGAGCTGGAACTTGCCCTCGATGACGACGGTCTTGATGGCCTGCGCGACCGCCGAGTAGTCGAGCGCGTCCACGAGGTCCGTCACGGGCGCCGCCTTGGCGACGTCGGCGGCCATGTCCACCGCGAACACCAGCGCCTGCTCGGTCTCGCGCTCCCAGTCGTACACCCCGATGACCGTGGAGACCCGCAGGTCCCTGATCGATACCGTGTCCGTCACTGCTCGCCAGCACCTCCCACGATGCTAGCCACCCACGTCGACGGGGCCCTGCCCCCTGCCGCACAGCATAACCCTCAGTCACTAACTGTCGGACAATGCTACGAGCGCAGCTTTTTCTGATACCAAGTAGTTCATGGGCGACGACGGGAACTGCGGGCCGCGGCCGAGAAGCACCTGCGGGCGCTGGCCGGCGAGAACGCGCGGCTGCGCGAGGACCAGTGGACGGCGATCCGCGCCCTCGTCGCCGAGAAGCGGCGGGCGCTCGTGGTGCAGCGGACCGGGTGGGGCAAGTCGGCGGTGTACTTCGTCGCGACGGCGCTGCTGCGCGCGGCCGGGGCGGGCCCGACCGTGATCGTCTCGCCGCTGCTCGCGCTGATGCGCAACCAGGTCGACGCGGCGGCGCGGGCGGGCATCCACGCGCGCACGATCAACTCCGCGAACCTGGAGGACTGGCAGCAGGTCTACGCGGAGGTCGGCGACGGCGCGGTGGACGTCCTGCTGGTCAGCCCGGAGCGGCTCAACAACCCGGGGTTCCGCGACAACGTGCTGCCGCACCTGACCGAGACGGCCGGGCTGATCGTCATCGACGAGGCGCACTGCATCTCCGACTGGGGGCATGACTTCCGGCCCGACTACCGGCGGATCCGGACCCTGCTCGAGACCCTGCCGGCGGACATACCGGTGCTCGCCACCACCGCGACCGCGAACGCCCGGGTCACCACGCGACGTCGCGGAGCAGCTGGAGTCGGCCGCGTCGGCGCCGGCGACACGACGCAAGACGCGGGGTGCTGGTGCTGCGCGGCGCGCTCGACCGCGAGTCGCTGCGGCTGGCCGTGGTGAGCCTGCCCGCCGCGCCGATGCGGCTGGCCTGGCTGCCGCCAACTGGGCAGCGGCGCGCTGCCGAATTCGGGGATCATCTACACGCTGACGGTCGCCGCGGCGTACGAGACCGCGGCGTTCCTGCGCGAGCAGGGCATCGCGGTCACCGCCTACAGCGGCAAGGACGACCAGGCGCAGCGGCTCGCGGCCGAGGACGACCTGCTCGACAACCGGGTCAAGGCGCTCGTCGCGACCAGCGCGCTCGGCATGGGGTTCGACAAGCCCGACCTGGGCTTCGTCGTCCACCTCGGCGCGCCGCAGTCGCCGGTCGCCTACTACCAGCAGATCGGCCGGGCCGGGCGCGGCGTTGAGCGCGCCGACGTGGTGCTGCTGCCCGGCCGGGAGGACCGCGACATCTGGGCCTACTTCGCCTCGCTCGCCTTCCCGCCGGAGGGCCAGGTCCGCGCGACGCTCCAGGCGCTGGCCGAGGCGGGCCGGCCGCTGTCCACCGCCGCGATCGAGACCCACGTCGACCTGTCGCGGGGCGGCTGGAGTCGATGCTCAAGGTGCTCGACGTGGACGGCGCGGTGACCCGCACCGCCGGCGGCTGGGCCGCCACCGGCATTCCGTGGGACTACGACGGCGAGCGCTACGAGCGGGTGGCCGGGAGCGGACACGCGAGCAGCAGGCGATGCTCGCCTACCAGGCGGCCGACGGATGCCGGATGGAGTTCCTGCGCCGCGAGCTCGACGACCCGGAGGCGGCCCCGTGCGGCCGGTGCGACAACTGCACCGGCCGAGCCCTGGCCGGCGACGTGCCGCCCGCCGGCGTGGCGGCCGCGCAGGACCGGCTCGCCCGGCCCGGCATCACGGTCGAGCCGCGGAAGATGTGGCCGACCGGCATGAAGGAGCTCGGGATCGACGCCGTCCGGCAAGATCCCGCGCGACCGCGCTGGCCGAGCCGGGCCGCGCCCTCGGCCGCCTGACCGACGTCGGCTGGGGCGCCACGCTGCGCGCCCTGCTCTCCGAGCAGGCCCCGGACGGCCCGGTCACCGACCAGCTCGACCGACGCGGTGGTCAAGGTCCTCGCCGCTGGGACTGGAATACAGCGGCCGGCCGCCGTGGTCACCATGCCGTCCCGGACCCGGCCGGAGCTGATCGCCAGCCTCGGCCAGCGGATCGCCGCCATCGGCCGGCTTCCCTACCTCGGCGCGCTCGGCTACGCCACCGCCGACGGCCCCGGTCCCCGCCGCCACAACAGCGCCCAGCGCCTCGCCGCGCTCTGGCGCGCGCTCGTGGTCCCGGACGACCTGAGCGACGCGCTCACGTCCAACGTCGCCGGCCCGGTACTGCTCTCGACGACCAGATCGACACCGGCTGGACCATGACCGTCGCCGCCGCGCTCCTGCGCGACGCCGGCGCCCCCGCCGTCCTCCCCCTAGCCCTCGCCGTCACCACCGGCTAAGCACCCCGCATACCGCCCTAAGGCGCCCGCGCAGAGGGGTGGCTAGCGCTCGCCGAAGTATCCTCCTCCCCTGGCCTTGGCCGTCACCAGCGGGCTGAGATCTGACTCAGAGACGTTTAGATTGCCGTGACCCGTTCCCTCGCCGCCTCGATGAGCGTGGTCGCCTGGCGGACGCACGATTGCGCGTCGGCATCGGCGATGTCCCTGGCCTCGTACGCGGCCTGGTTTTTACGGTCAAGCGCCCGACGGAGCGCAGACGGCGAGAGTCTTATCGACCTCGCCGAGCAAGGTGACGGCGGCGCTATGATTCCCGTCTGCTGACCGTTCTCGCAGGGCAACGCAACAGATCGCGTCCGCGGCAGCGATAGCCGCGTGGATTGCGTTAGTGGCGATGACGTCGAAGTTCTACGACAGCTCAGCCGCTTCGAGGAAAGCTTCGGCATCGCGCAATCGAGCTTTCGCGTCGGGCACCGTGCAGGGCGTCCGACGCCCGGCCGACTTAGGGCTCATGCCGAATCCCGCAAACTCCTACGGCTCCCGGGCGTCAGCGGGACGCCATCGTCACGGATCGCGGAAACCAGGATGTTGCCATCGCGCACCAGCTGCTCAAACGATTCACGCCTGTGTTCCGTGATCTGAGCGGGATTTCCTGTCCAGTCGTACACATGCTCAGCGAGCGTCGCAACGTTGCTTGCCCAGGCCGTATCGCCGGTGTCAGCGTCGGCCACGAGGAGCAGATCGATGTCAGAAAAGCGATCACCATCGCCGCGCGCGGCAGACCCGAATAGCCAGGCTGCGGCCACCCCCGGCCACCTCGCCAGGTCCTCGCTCAATCGCTCGATGAGCCGACCTTCGCGCCCTGACCAGGGCATACAGCGGCTCTACGTAGTTATGGCCGCGGTTCAAAGCCATGAGGATTAGCCCGCCCGTTCTCACCGCGTGGACGAGCCCAACCTGCGACAGCTCATTAAAAGATTGAGTGCCATCAGGGCGGACATTCTGGACTGCCGTGCCAGCGCACGCACACTGAGCGCTTCCCAACTACAATAGGACGGCCAGCGCCGGGCCCCGGGGGCCAGTTACTATGTCCCTGATGGGATGCCCAACGTCCATAGCGTCTAATCTATCAGACACGCATCCAATTTTTTAGACACGTGTCCAGTGGGATGGAAGCGCTGGCGGTGGGGCGCTCGCTGTGATCGGCTGGGAACGGCCAGGCTGGCACCAATTGTGCTTACGCGAGCTTGAGCATCTCGTCGCCGCGCTATGCGACGTAGGGCTCGGCGCCGGTCTCGCTGACCATGGGGCGGTCGGCGACCGCCCAGCCGGTCATTCCCGCCGCCATCGGCCGCCATCCCTCTCTCGGCGCGCTCGGCTACGCCACCGACGACGGCCCCCGGCCCGCGCCGCCACAACAGCGCATAGCGCCTCGCCGCCCTCTGGCGCGACTCTTGGCTCGGCATTACCGGATTTGGACATTCACGCCCGCCTTCATACGCATGACAACGCGAGGGGGTGGATATGGCTCGCGCCGATATCACTCCGAGTCCGTAAGTCCCTACGCCCACGGCGATCAGCCCCACGGTCGGCAGCCTGCCGTTGACCCACCACGTGATTGCGGCGATGCCCCCGATTCCCGTGGCAATGACGGCCAGCGCACTGCTGATTGGGCGGGTTCGCCCACTTGCTTCCCTTCCCCACTTACGCGAGCTTGAACATCTCGTCGCCGAAGTCGGCGATGAGCTTGAGGGTGCCCCCGAGGGCGGCCACGAAGCGGCTCAGCACGTCCTGGGTGGAGACGTCGCCGCTCTCGATCTGCGAGACGCGGGCGACCGAGACGCCCATGCGCTCGGCGATCTGCTCCTGGATCATCAGGCGCCGCTTGGATCACGGCCAACCGCCAGCCCCCAGCCAGCCCCTCGCGTTGTCGAGCATCACGGCGACAGCGGTCTCGAAGGCTTGCTGTCCCCCGGCGGTCTCCACGGCTCGCTCCAGGTGGCCGGAGTTCGCGCCTGCGGGACACGCTACCTCATCAGCTGTCTCCTTCCTGCGCGCATGAGCACGTTCCCGCCCGCAACCGGGACCCCACCGTCCTCCCCTGGCCCAGCCGTCACCACCGGCTAGGCGCCGATTCGGGGTCGAATCATGATCGTGTGCACTTTGGGGTCCTATACGACCCGAACTGCACACAATCATTGACATGGGCATTATGCCTGAAGGTTAGGTTTAGACATTGGACCGCATACGTCACATTGATCGGGGCGCCGGGGCGCCAAGGGCTAGGCGACGTAGGGCTCGGCGCCGGTCTCGCTGACCATGGGGCGGTCGGCGACCGCCCAGCCGGTCATTCCGTCGGCCACGTTGATGGTCTTCCAGCCGGCGACCGAGAGTTGCTGCGCGGCGTAGGCGGAGCGGGCGCCGGAGCGGCAGATCACGTAGACCTCGCCGTCCTGCGGGATCTCGGCGGCCCGCTCGGAGAGCGCGCCGACGGGGATGTGCACGGCGTCGGGGGCGTGCCCGGCCGCCCACTCGTCGTCCTCGCGCACGTCGAGCAGGTACACCCCGGCGGGGACTTCGGTCGACATGACAGCGGGCTGGGCATCGTCGGAGTGAAACACGGTCGTTCTCCTCATATCGCGCACGGGGCGTAACTTGCGACGCAGCTATGTCAACACGCTGTGCGCGCTACTGTACCGCCCGCACAATTGCCCCGCCGGCCTGGGGCGATCCCCACAGGGCGCGGGACCCGTGTGCGGTCGGGTGAAACACGGGACCGTTCCATATGACTACGATTTTGATCTTCAGAGAGCCCGGTCCCGAAGACTACCCGAAAGCGATATTTAGGCTCTACTCTGTCAGCCGTGTCCTCATATGTGTCGATACATGACGTCGTACCGCCCATTGAGGACAGGACCATCTCCGCGGTTCCGGACGACGAACGCTGCGGCGATGTTCGGGACCTGTTCACCTTCTGGTTCGGGCCGAACGTCACGCTGCTCGCGGTGGTCAACGGGGCGCTGGCGACCGCGGTCTACGGCCTGCCGTTCTGGCTGGCGGCGCTCGGCCTGGTGATCGGCAACCTGATCGGCGGGGCGGTGCTCGCGCTGCACTCGGTCCAGGGCGCGCAACTCGGCCTGCCGCAGCTGGTGCAGACGCGCGCGCAGTTCGGCTCATCGGGCGCGATCGTCGTGGCCGCGTGCGTCACGGTTATCTCGGTCGGGTTCCTCGCCGTCAACCTCGTACTCGCCGGGCAGTCGCTCAACACGCTCAGTAGCCACATCACCGTCGTCGTGGCCATCATCGGGGTGGCCGCGGTGAGCGCGCTGCTCGCGGTCTTCGGCTACGACGTCATGCACTCCGCCGCCTTGCTGCTCTCCTGGGTCGGCGGCGTGGTGCTGATGCTCGCCTTCGTCTGGGTCATCGGGGCCGGCCATCTCGCCGTCGGATTCTGGCACTCGGGCCAGGTCAGCGCGGTCGGGTTCGCCGGCGCGGTCAGCGTCGCGGTGCTCTGGCAGATCTCCTACACCCCCTACGCCGCCGACTTCTCGCGCTACCTGCCCGCGGCCACTGCCGCCCGCCAGACGTTCCTGGCCAGCTTCCTGGCACCTCGGCGGGCTCGATCGCGGCGATGCTCCTCGGCGCGATCGTCGGCGTGCAGAGCTCGGACGTGCTTGGCGGCTTCATCAGCCTCGCGCATGGCAGCAGCATCATGGTCGTCGGGACATTCACGGTCTGCCTCGCGCTCGCCAGCTCCATCAACGTCTACGGCGGCACCATGTCGGCGCTCACCATCGGGCAGGCCCTCGTGCCGCGGTGGCAGCCGCGGGTCGGCAGCCGCACCGCTCTCGCTGTGATCATCGCCGCGCTCGCCGCGCTCGGGGCCGTCTTCGGCCGCATCGGCTTCCTCATCGGCTTCACCAACATCGTCGTGCTCGTGATGTACGTGCTCGTGCCGTGGATTGCGATCAACCTGGTGGGCTACTACCTGGTCCGGTCCGGCCGGCCCGAGGTCGCGGACCTGGCCCGCGGCGACGGCGGGGGCTACGGCCGGGTCCGCTGGGCCGCGGTCGGGTGCTTCCTGGCGGGCGTCGCGGTCGAGGCGCCGTTCGTGAAGACGCCGGCGTTCGCCGGGCCGGCCGCGACCGCGCTCGGCGGCGCGGACATCGCCTGGCTGGTCGGCGGCGCGGTCGTCGGCCCGCTCTACTACTTCGTCGCGCGTCGCAAAATCGCGAGGGCCACGGAGCCGAAGATCACCGCGGCGGTCGCCTCGTAGTGGGCGCGACGCGACTTCTCATGCTGAATCGCCTTGTGAAAGCGGTCCACGCCGGGCGGGAATGGTGAGCGGCCGAAGAACAGCTCGGACGGCTTGTCGAGGTCGGGCAGCGCGGCGCCTGCCATGCCCGCGAGCACCGCTGCGCGGCGCTCCCGCGGCGCGACCGCGACCATGGTCCCCATCACCGCGAGGCCGATCAGGCCGTCGGGGACCGCCACCCGCAGCATCCGCCGGCCACCGCCGAACTTGCCCCAGTGCGGCACCCAGTCAAGGACGAAGTGCGACGCGACCCCCAGCACGAACGCGTGCACCGGGCGACGCGTCGCGGCGCCGATGACGGCACCGGAAAGAACATGGTTGGTGACCAGCATGCCCACAAACGTACCGGCGGCGGCGTCGTCCTAGGCACGTGGCGCGCCACTCATGTCACAAAGCGACGTAACCAAACCCGGATGTGCAGAATTAAACGGTATTTGCGGATAGAGCCGTCAAGATCTCACTAAGATCGCGTGGTCCGCATGCAGTTGCCCATCTGCTCGGGGCCTGACAGGAATGGGAATTCCTTGACCACGTTCTCGCCGTACCCAGCCAATCCGGGCTCTGCGCCCGAGTACACGGACGGGCCGCCGCCCGTCCTGGTCGCCGTCGCCGACCCCGCGCCGCAGCGCCGGCTCACCGTACTGGTCCGCCTTATCCTGCTGATACCGCACTTCATCGTGCTCTACATCCTGCTATGGGCCGGCAGCGTGGTCGTTTTCCTCGGCTGGTGGGGCGCGCTGTTCATGGGGCGGCAACCCCGGTGGGTGGGCAGCCCCCTGACCGGCCTCCTGCGGTGGTTTACTCGGGTGATCGCCTACGCGTTGCTGCTCACCGACGCCTACCCGCCCTTCACGTTTGACGACGACCCCGCTTACCCGGTCCGCCTCGCGCTGCCAGAACCGCAGCGGCTGAACCGCGCCGCCGTATTCTTCCGGATCATCCTGGCCATCCCGGCCAGCATTGTCAGTGCCGTGGTCGTCTACGGGGCCGACACGCTGATGGCGTTCATCGCATGGCTCATCACGCTGGTCGCCGGGCGACTGCCCGCGCCTTTCCACGGGGCGTTCACCGCCGTGGTCCGCTATGAGGTGCGGCTTTACGCCTACTTGTGGATGCTGACGCCGACCTACCCGGGCGGGCTCTTCGGTGACAAGCCGGGAATCCCGACCTGGGCGGACCAGCCCGCCGCGCCTACCGCCCCGGCAGCGCCCGGCTACGGCACCCCGGAGTCGGTCTACGGCTTCGCACCTGGCGGCTACGGCGCCCCGTACTCCCCTACGCACAGCCCGAAGCCGCCCCAGTCCCGGGCGGCTACGGCTATCCCGCCGGCCCGGCTACGGTGCACCGGCCGGCTACGGCTACGGTGCACCGGCCGGCGACGGCTACGGTGCACCGGCCGGCTACGGCGCGCGGCCCCTCTTCCAGCCAGCCACCTGGACTCTGGTGCTCACGTCTGGGGCGAAGAGGCTGGTAACCACGTTCATCGTGCTGGGAGTGGTGGTCTTGCTCGCCGACGTAGGCCTAGGGGTCTACAGGGGGTACTCAGCCGCAAAAAACACCGCGGTCGCTTCCAACGCGATCGCCGCGTTGAACACCTCCTACGGCACGCTGAACAGCCAGCTGACCGCCTGGCAGAAAGCGTCCAAGGCCTGCGACCAGAACGTGCCCTGCGTGACCGGCCAGGACGCGACGGCGGCGACCGACTTCTCGTCCTTCGCGAGCCGGCTCCAGGCCACCGCGCTGCCCGCTAGCGCGGCGTCGGCAGGCGCACGCCTCGACGCGGACGCGACGACGATGGCACAGGACTTCACGGCGCTGAGCCAGACCACCACCACCAGCCAGTATCAGTCGACCCTCACGAGCACTGGGCTCGCTCGGACCGCGACCGAGTTCAACACGGACTACTCGGCGCTTGGCAAGGAACTCAGCTTGTAGCGCTGGAGACCTTCCAACAGTTGTCTCCCGGGGACCCTGTCCCCCGGGTGTCGCGCTCTTAGTGACGGCGGCGCAGCAGCAACACCGCTGCGCCGCCAAAGGAACCGCTGCGGCATCGTCGTCCTAAGCACGTGGCGCGCCACTCCTGGTAGCGTTTCCACCATGCTGGACAGACGATTCATCAGGGACAACCCGGAAGCCGTGAAGGCCGCCGTCCGGGTTAAGGGCATCGACCTGGACGTGGACCAGCTGCTCAGCCTGGACCAGTCAAGCCGTGACCTGCAACGCGAGCTCGACGAGGCACAGACCAGGCGAAAGGCGTTCGCCAGGGAGTTCGCGCGGGCCGACGAGGCGACCCGGGTGACGCTGCGGGCCGAGCATGACGAGCAGGACCTGCACCTGAAGGAGGTCCGCGAGTCGCTCGCCGAGGTCAACGAGAAGCTGCAGGCGCTGCTGCTGCTCACCCCGACGATCCCGTGGACCGGCTCGCCGGTCGGGCGCGACGACTCCGCCAACGTGACGATCAAGACGTGGGGTGAGCGGCCGGTCTTCGACTTCGAAGTCAAGGACCACGTCGAATTGCTGGAGAACCGGGGCTGGGCGGAGTTCGCCCGGGCGCGGAAAGTCGCCGGCGAGCGGGCCTACGCGCTCACCGGCGACATGGTGCTGCTCGAGCGGGCGCTGCTCTCCTACGCGCTCGACCAGCTCATCTCGACCGGGTCGACCGTGATCTCGGTCCCGGTGATGGTCAGGGAGGAGGCGCTGATCGGGACGGGGCAGTTCCCCTCGCACCGCGAGGAGACCTACGCGCTCCCCGCCGACGGTCTCTACCTCGCGGGCACCGCCGAGGTCGCACTCGTCGGCCTGCACTCCGGCGAGATCCTCGACGCCAAGGCGCTGCCGATCCGCTACGCGGGCATCTCGCCGTGCTTCCGCCGGGAGGCCGGCAGTGCCGGGCGCGACGTGCGCGGGCTGCTCCGGGTGCACCAGTTCGAGAAGGTCGAGCAGTTCGTCATCTGCGCAGCCGATGACGAGGAGTCCGACCGCTGGCACGCCGAGCTACTCGGCGGCGCCGAGCAGCTGCTGCAGGGCCTGGGGCTGCACTACGAGGTCGTCGAGTGCGCCACCGGCGACATGGGCGCGGGCAAGTACCGGATGAACGACGTCAACACCTGGTTCCCCTCGCTTGGCCGGTTCCGCGAGACGCACAGCTGTTCCTCGCTGCACGACTGGCAGGCCCGCCGGGCCAGCGTCAGGTACCGCGACACCGACGAAACGGTGAAGTTCGCCTACACGCTGAACAACACCGCGATCGCGACGCCCCGGCTGCTCGCCGCGGTCGTCGAGAACTACCAGACCGCCGACCAGAAAATCCGGGTGCCTGGGGTACTCCAGCCGTACCTCGGCGGCCGGACCGAGCTCTAATACGCTTAACCGAATCGGGAGGGTCGTGCGCCGTGGGACGCGAGCGTCGTACGCTGCGAGGCGTGGAACTCCAAGCTGACCGAGTCGCCGAGCTTGCTCAGCGCCGCGTGGCCGAGTTGCGGCGGCGCGATGTCGCCATCGCGCTGCTCAGCGTGCCGGCGGCCGACGCGCTCGCGTCGCTGCCTGCCATCAGGCGAGGGCTCCTGGCGGCGGGCAACCCGCTGTCCGCTCCGTTCTGGGAGTCGGCCGAGACGATCCTGCACAAGATCAGCGATCACGTCGCCACCTTCGGGGACGTGCACGGCTGGCTTGAGGCGACGGGGACCGAACCGACCGGGATCATCGGGCTGCACGTCTGGGCGGAGCCGGCCGCCCGCAGCCCGCTGCAGGAGGAGATGTACGCCCGGCTGGTGGGTCACCTGGAGGAATGCGTCGCGTCGGGCGAGATCGACCCGGACCGGCTCGCCACCGGGGACGAGGAAGCCCGCCTGGATTACGTGACGGCCCAGCAGCGGTGGATGACCACCCCGCTGCCGGACGGACGGGTACCGATGACGGCGCTCCTTGACGAGCAGGACGAGGCCTTCCTCGCGGACTGGGCCGCCGCCGACGCGGAGGCGCGCACAGCGCTGCAGTCCATGCTGGCGGCGGCGGGCGATCGCCCGCTGCCGGCCGCGGACCTGCGCGCCGCCGTCGCCAAGCTCCGGGTGGACATCGCCAGGCCCGGGTGGCCGGGGCAGATGCTCGTCTCGTTCAGCGGCCGTAACGCGGATTCCCTGCCGTCGGACGACGCAGAGCTCTGGCTCACG
Organism: uncultured Actinomycetota bacterium; assembly: GCA_963778435.1. Classification (GTDB taxonomy): domain Bacteria; phylum Actinomycetota; class Actinomycetes; order Streptosporangiales; family Streptosporangiaceae; genus Trebonia. The sequence goes on along the minus strand of CAVZUX010000026.1, from coordinate 57,237 downwards.
CTGGCCACCTCGGTGGCGGCACCGCAGGGCGGCCCGCTGTCCGACGAGGACAAGGAGTTCGCCCGGGCCATGGAGTGGGCCGAGGAGGAGGACCTCGAATTCGGGGACGACCTCGACGACGGCGGCGGTGACGACGAGCCGGACGAGCTGTCCGCGGCGATCGCCGCGGTCTGCGCTCTCGACCACTTCGACTGGCTGGCCGTCATGTCGGCGCTGGTCACCGGAGGCCCGGGGACGCCCGCCTCGGCGGCGGACCTGGCCCGGTACGTCAGGGACTTCGACCCGGAGCAGGTCATCGGCCTCGCCTCGACCGACGGCGAGTTCTCGCTCGCCGCCGCCGTCGCGGCTGCTGTCGCCGATGACATCGACGACGCCGACTACGTCGAAAGCGCCGCCGACGCCGACTTCGACGCCGGGGTCGTGGATTTCGACGACGCCGATCTCGACGCCAGCGACTTCGCCGACGAGGACGAGGACGAGGACGAGGACGAGGACTTCGATGAGGACTTCGACGAGCTGAGCATCGAGGAACTGTTCCTGAACGTGACCGCCATGTGGTCCGTGCTCGGGGCGATCGACGAAGACGACCGCCTCACGCCGCTCGGCTGGTGGGGCCTTCCCGAGGCGATGAGCCGCGCCTGGACGGAGCCGGAGTCCGAGTAGGGCCGGGCTGGGCGGGTGGTAAGGCAGCGGCGGCCAAGATCGCTAGCAAAGCAGTCAAGGCTTTGACGGCTTGGTAGCGATAACAAGCGTCGAGAGCCCGAACCGCCGCACGCCGGGAGTGCGATCCAGCCGCTCTATCCATTGCCGGTAGGCAGAGATTTACCCCCCCATCTCCCCCTTTCTTTACAGGCGACGGCAGCCAACGAAACGTTTCGAATACTGGCCAGATGAAGCCAGTCTCGTGAATAACGAAGCCCGCATTCTGGACCTGCTTGACCAGTTGGTGAGGCCAGTAGTTCCGAGCATGGAGCCAATTACGAGTCAATCGCTCAGGCAACCAGGGAAGCAACGGAGTAGGAAAAGCGAGCTCCACATCCAGTATTCTGGCACCGTGACCTTCGAACGGAAACCACCTATTCGGAGCGATCAGCACCAGGTGCCCGCCTGGCCGAAGCACGCGGTATATATCGCGGAGTGAAGCTTCTTCATCGGCGACGTGCTCGAGAACCTCATTTACGAACGCTCCGTCAAATGAGTTGTCCTTGGATTCGACCTCGTACCCATTGAAGACCTGGAAGGTGGCATTCGGTAGGCCACGGGCGGTCGCTTGAATGATTCGCCTTTCTTCCACATCCACCCCTACAACTGAGCTCGCGCCATGCTTCAGCAGGGCCTCCGCATATCCACCCTCGGCACATCCGTAATCGAGCCAGCACCCCGATAGGTAGGGCGCGATTTTGCCGACTCGGTACGTCAAGTTTTGCGGCGTTGCCGTGTTGGTACCGCGAATGGGCTGGCTTACTGGCATGTGACTCGCGCCTCCGAGCGGGTTGGAGATTTTGCAAGCTCCCGGAAGAGGGATGCGGATTTCATGAAATGGCCGCGACCGCGCACTCCGAGCCTGGCTTAGGACACGCCGACTGATGCGCATCGAGACCGTCGCCAACGAAGCTTACCGCTGCTGCACAATCTTCGAAGAACATTTGGCACAACGCAGTGATTGGTGCCCTCCGACCGATAGACCGTTTCGGGTATGTCCTATTATGCGAGGCAAGCGTAATGGGATTTACGGCACCATTAGATAGATTTTGCAGCAATTACTATGAGATGGAATGTCAGCGGCCGTCGGCAGAACATTGTTATCGGAGAATCGACCGAGACAACAGGAAGGTCGCGATGCCCGAGGCCACCGCCACAACGCCGCAGAGGTAAAAAGCCGCTGCTGTAGTACTAACGGGGCTTCACCCCAGCCGCGCTTGAGTACTAGCCGCGCTTGGCCGGGGCCGAGGCGTCAAACGCCGCGTCCGACTGCGACCCGTCGGCGTCCGCGTCCGACGTGTCTTCCGGGCGCGGGCCGATCTTCTTGAACTGCTTGTTCATCGAGCGGAGCAGGAAGACGAGCGCGACGCCGATCGCGGCCACGACCAGGAAGCCAAGCAGGCCCGGCTCTACGTTGCTGATCGTGGACGTGGAGTTGCTTGCGCTGCTGGCCAGCACTGCGATGAACGTCACAGAGTCACACTCTCCCGGATACCCGCGAAAAGGTCGTCTTCCGGCAGCTCGGTATCGATGAGCGACCTAGCAAGATGATAGTCCTCGGTCGGCCACGCGACGCGCTCGACCTCGCGCGGGCACGCGAACCACGAGCTGTTCGGGTCGATCTGGGTAGCGTGGGCGCGCAGCGCGTCGTCGCGGACGCCGAAGTAGTCGGCGGCCTGCACTCGGGTGGAGATCTCCACAAGCCGCTGGCCGCGCTCCAGTCGCTTGCGGGCGCGCTCCTCCCATTCGGCGAAGATCTCCGAGTACGGCGACTCCAAGCCACGGCGCACGAGCTCCTCATGCAGCGCGGCGTACTTCGCCTGGTGGAAGGAGACAAAGTAGTACATCTTGGACGGCTGCCACGGCTCGCCGCCGACGTCGGCGTACCGGTCGGGGTCCGCCGCCGCCTCGAACGCCTCCACCGCAACCTGGTGGGTCTTGATGTGATCCGGATGCGGGTAGCCGCCCGACTCGTCGTAGGTCAAGATCACGTGCGGCTGGAAGTCGCGGACCAGGCGCACCAGGGGGGCCGCGGCCTCGGCCAGCGGGACGAGGGCGAAGCTCCCCGCGGGCAGTGGCGGCAGCGGGTCGCCTTCCGGCAGGCCGGAGTCGACGAAACCGAGGAAGCGCTGCTCGACGCCGAGAATCTCCCTGGCCCGCGCCATCTCCTCGCGCCTGATCCTGGGCAGGTCGGCCAGGACCTCGGGCCGGTCCATGGCTGGGTTGAGCACGCTGCCGCGCTCGCCGCCGGTCATCGTGGCGACGAGAACCTCGACGCCCTCGCGGACGTACCTGGCCATCGTCGCAGCGCCCTTGCTCGACTCATCGTCGGGGTGCGCGTGCACCGCCATGAGGCGCAGCTTCGCGCTGTCCGTTGGCATGGAGGGCTCGGGGCTTCCCGCGTGGGGGGCTGCCGCCTGGTCCTGCCCGGGCTCCTGGGACGACACCCTGGTCACCATCCGTCCGCTCTCGCTACCTAAACCGGATACACCGGAACACTTACACCGGAACGCCCACCCGGTTTAGCCGCATTCCCGCCGGGAACGCTGGCCCGGAGGCTTTCTAGATGCCACACCGCCTACTGGGAGCACTTGACTAGTTCGCGTCAGTGGCCGAACCTTGTTAGCCTCAGAAGATTACCCCCGGAGACCAGCTGGCTGCTTGGCGGAAGGCATTCAAGGCCTTGCGCCTAAGAAGCACCAGCACGCAGCGGCCAGATGAGCCCTGCGTAGTACTGAGGAGTGGCCGTGACCGAGACGCGCAATGAGAGCGTCACCTGGCTTACCCAGGAGGCGTACGACCGGCTTAAGGCCGAGTTCGACTATCTCTCCGTGCAGGGACGCATCGACATCGCGAAAAAGATCGAGGCGGCCCGCGAAGAGGGAGACCTGCGCGAGAACGGCGGCTACCACGCGGCCAAGGAGGAGCAGGGCAAGCAGGAGGGCCGCATCCTCCAGCTCCAGTACATCCTGGAGAACGCCCGGGTGGGCGAGCCGCCGCGCACCGACGGCGTGGTCGGCCCCGGTATGACGGTGACCGTCCGGTTTGTTCGCGATGACGAGGAAGTCACGTTCCTGCTGGCCTCGCGGGAGGAGAGCGGCGCGCCGATCGACGTGTACTCGCCGAAGTCGCCGCTTGGCGCGGCGATCAGCGGCAAGAAGGTCGGCGAGCAGGCGAACTACTCGCTGCCAAACGGCCGGTCGATCGCCGTGGAGATCCTCGACGCCGTGCCTTACGTAGGCGCCTGAGTACGTAAAACGGGCGCCCGGCGGCTTCTCGCCGCCGGGCGCCCGTTTGCGTTAGGCGCTGCCGGCCCGCTAGCGGCCGTCGTACGGCCCGCTAGCCGATGAGCGCCTCCGCCTCTGGGGCGGCGGCGGACGGTGTCTCGCTCGGCGCCCGGCCGCGCAGCGGCACTTGCTTGATGAACAGGGCGAGCACGAAGACGATGACTGACGCGGGCAGCACCCAGGTGAACACGGCCTGCTCGCCGTGCGCAACGGCGCGGAACACGACCTCCTGCACCGCGCGCGGCAGGGACGACACCTGCGCCGGGTCGAACGTCCCGGTGACGTGGAACTTCGAGCCCGTTCCGCCCGCCGCCGCCATCACCGAGTTCAGCCTGCTGGCGAACACCGCGCCGAACGCGGCCACCCCGAGCGAGCCGCCCATCTGCTGGAAGAACATCCGGGCGCTTGTCGCCACGCCCATGTCCTTGAGCTCGACGCTGTTCTGTGCGATCAGCGAGACCATCTGCATCAGGCAGCCCATGCCCACGCCGAGGATCAGGAAGTCGATGCTCGTCTGCCAGCGCGTGGTGCTGACGCTCAGCCCCGTCAGCAGGAACATGCCCACCGTCATGACCGCCCCGCCGACGATCGGGAACAGCTTGTACCGGCCGGTCTTGGTCACCAGCGTGCCCGCCAGCACCGACATGCCGGCCGAGCCGATCATCATCGGCGTCAGCAGCACGCCGCTCACGGTCGGGCTAGCGCCCTGCACGGTCTGCTGGTACAGCGGGAGGAACGTCATCGCGCCGAACAGCGCGAGGCCGACGAAGAATGCCAGCGCAATGGCCAGGCTGAAGTTCCTGCTCTTGAACACGTGCAGCGGCAGCATCGGCTCAGCCGCCCGCCGCTCGACGGCGAGAAACGCCACCAGCGCGACGACGGCGAGCGCGATCAGCCCGAGTACGGGCGCCGAGAGCCAGCGGTACTCGGTACCGCCCCAGGTGGCGACCAGGATGACGGCGGTCGCGATCACGCCGAGGAGCACGCCGCCGAGGTAGTCGATCCGGTGCTCGACCCGGCGGGCCGGCAGTTTCAGCGTGGCCCACAGGTACACGAGCGCGGCCCCGCCGACCGGCAGGTTGATGTAGAAGATCCAGCGCCAGGAGAACGAGGTGGTGATCCACCCGCCGAGGAGCGGGCCGCCGACGGTGGCGAGCATCATCACGGCCATGAAGTAGCTCATGTACTTGCCGCGCTCGCGAGGCGGCACGATCTCGCCGAGGGTCGCCATCGCGCCCACCATCAGTCCGCCCGCGCCCAGGCCCTGCAGCGCCCGGAACATGATCAGCTCCGCCATCGACGACGACAGGCCGGACAGCGCCGAGCCGATCAGGAAGAGCACGATCGCGAAGATGAAGAGCTTCTTCCGCCCGTACATGTCGCCGAGCTTGCCGTAGAACGGTGTGGTAATCGTCGAGGCCAGGATGTAGGCGGTGACCACCCAGGACAGGTGCGAGACGCCGCCCAGGTCCCCGACGATCCTCGGCAGCGCGGTGCCGACCACGAGCTGGTCCAGCATCGCCAGCATCATCGTCAGCAGCAGGCCGGGCAGCACGATCATGATCTGCTTGTGGGACAGGTACCCGCCCGGCCCGCCCTCGTCCGTTCCTCCCCCGCCCTCGTCCGCCCCTGCAAGGGCGCCCGCGCCCGCCGCCTTGCTCACGTTCCACTCCTCAGGCCCGAAATGAAAGCCGGTCCGCCGTCCGGTAAGTCCAATTTCTCATAAGTAATCAGTATTCCTCCGGCGGATTCCTCCGTCAGCTGAACGACGGGTCGTAGCCGGCCCCGCGCAGCCCCTCCTTGACGCGCTCGCAGTGCTCGGGGCCGCGCGTCTCGACCTGGAGCACAACCTCGACCTCGTCCACCCGCAGCGCGGGCGCCAGCCGCGCGTGGCTGACCTCGAGCACGTTGGCGCCGAGCCCGGCGAGCAGCCCGAGCAGCGTGGCCAGCGAGCCCGGGTAGTCGGGGACGCGGCAGCGGAAGCCGAGGAAGCGCCCGGCCGCTGAGAGCCCGTGCCGCAGCAGCTTGGACAACAGCAGCGGGTCGATGTTGCCGCCGGAGAGCACCACCACGACCGGCGGCTCGAACGCGCCGGGCTCGGCCAGCAGCGCCGCCACCCCAGCCGCGCCGGACGGCTCGACCACCTGCTTCGCCCGCTCCAGGCAGAGCAGCAGGCCGCGCGCGAGCTCCGCCTCCGACACCGCCACCACCCGCTCCGCGGCCGAGGCCAGGATGGCGAACGGGATGTCACCGGGCCGCTGCACCGCGATCCCGTCGGCCATCGTCGGCGCGCCGACGACCTGGACGGGGTGGCCCGCCGCCATCGAGTCGACCAGGCCGGGCACCGCCGCCGACTGCACGCAGACCACCCGGACCTCGGGGTCGAGCGAGTGCACGGCGACCGTCACGCCCGCCGCGATCCCGCCGCCGCCTGCCGGGACGAGGATCGTGCGCACCTGCGGGCACTGCTCGATGATCTCGAACCCGAGTGTGCCCTGGCCTGCCACGATGTCCGGGTGATCGAACGGGTGGATGAACACTGCGCCGGTCCGGGCCGCGAAGAGCAGCGCCTCCTCGAGCGCGTCCTCGACCGACGCCCCGTGCAGGATCACCTCCGCGCCGTAGGCGCGGGTCGCCTCCACCTTGGGGATCGGCGCGCGCTCCGGCATCACCACGGTCGCCGAGGCCCCGAGCAGCCCGGCGGCGAAGGCGACACCCTGCGCGTGGTTGCCCGCGCTCGCCGCCACCACGCCCCGGGCCCGCTCCTCGTCGGACAGCCGCGCGATCCTGGTGTACGCGCCGCGAACCTTGAACGACCCGGTGCGCTGCAGGTTCTCGCATTTCAGGTAGACCGGGCCGCCGGCCTGCTCGGAGAGCACCCGCGAGTAGAGCACCGGGGTTGGCGAGATCACGCCATTCAGCAGCTCGCGGGCCGCGACGATGTCATCGGACTGCACTAGCGGGGTATTAGAAGCCACAACAGCGAACATTAGCGCCCGGTCAGCCTGCCTCAAGATGCGAACACGCGCTGAGGCGACATAGTGTCGGAAGTGTGCAGCAGAGCAGCGATCATCCCAATGCAAGCGCTTCGCACGACCGGCCGGCCACTCTGGGCCAGCTGAATGCGAGCGGCCACGTCTACCGCACGGTCAAGCAAGAGATCAGAGAAAACCTGCTGGCGCGGATGCGCGCCGGGCAGGACCGGTTCCCCGGCATCGTCGGCTTTGACCAGACGGTGCTTCCGCACATGGAGCGCGCCCTGATCGCCGGGCACGACATCATCTTGCTGGGAGAGCGCGGCCAGGGGAAGACACGGCTGATCCGCACGCTGGGAGGCCTGCTCGACGAGTGGACCCCTGTGGTCACCGGCTGCGAGATCAACGACCACCCCTACGCCCCCGTCTGCGCCCGCTGCCGGCGCCTGGCAGCAGAGCAGGGCGACGAGCTCAGCGTCAGCTGGCGGCACAAGAGCGAGCGTTACGGCGAGAAGCTGGCCACCCCGGACACCAGCGTCGGCGACCTGATCGGCGACATCGACCCGGTCAAGGTGGCCGAGGGGCGCACCCTGGGCGACCCGGAGACCATCCACTTCGGCATGGTGCCGCGAACCAACCGCGGCGTGTTCTGCCTCAACGAGCTCCCCGACCTGGCCGAGCGCATCCAAGTCGCGCTGCTCAACGTCCTGGAAGAGCGCGACATCGGGGTGCGCGGCTACTCCCTCCGGCTGCCGCTCGACATCGTGCTCGTCGCGAGCGCGAACCCGGAGGACTACACCAACCGGGGCCGGATCATCACCCCGCTCAAGGACCGGTTCGGGGCCGAGGTCCGCACCCACTACCCGCTCTCGCTGACCGACGAGCTCGCGCTGGTCACCCAGGAGGCCGAGGTCTCCTGGGCGGGCACGGACCCGGGCGCGGAGCTGCCCGAGCACCTGATCGAGGTCATCGCGCGGTTCACCCGGCTGGTCAGGGAGTCGCCGGCGGTCGACAGCCGCTCCGGCGTCTCGGCTCGGTTCGCGATCGCGGCGGCGGAGTCGGCGGCGGCGGCGGCGGTGCGGCGGACCGCTCTGGTCACCGAAGCGTGGAGCGCGGACGGCACCGAGGAGGTGCCGGTCGCCCGAGTCGGCGACCTGCCCGGCATCGTGCCGACGCTGCGCGGCAAGGTCGAGTTCGAGGTCAGCGAGGAGGGCCGCGAGGAGGAGATCCTCGTCCACCTGCTGCGGCGGGCCATCGCGGAGACGTTTCGGGCCCGTCTCGGCGGCGCTGACCTGACCGGGCTGCTCGCCAAGTTCGAGGAGGGCGGCACGATCGAGTCGGGCGAGCTGGTCTCAAGCACCGAGCTGCTCCGCCGTACCGGCGAGGTCCCGGGCCTGGCGAAAATCATGAGCAGGCTCGGCATGGCCGGCCGGGAGTCGTTCGGCGAGGCCGCCGCGGCCATCGAGTTCGTCCTCGAGGGCCTGTACCTGATCCGCCGGCTTTCCAAGGACAGCAGCAATGGAACGACCACATACCGGACATAAAGCTGAAAGAAGTCATCCCGGAACGCACGCGTGGTTCCACTGACCGCGGCTAGCAGGGCGTGGTCTGCGGCGAGGACGGAGCAGGACTGATGGCCAACTACCGGTACGGACCGTACGACGACGGGCCGGACCCGCTGGCGCCGCCCTACGACGCCCGGGAGGCGCTCGACGAGATGGGCGAGCGCATCCTCGGCGGCGAGAACACCAGGGACGCGCTTCGCGACCTGCTCCGCAGGGGCTGGCAGGAGCGCCGGGGTCTCGACGACCTGTCGCGCCGGGTCCGCGAGCGCCAGCGCGAACTGCGCGACCGGGGCAGGCTAGACGGGATGCTTGAGCAGGCCAGGCAGCTGCTCGACGAGGCGATCGAGACCGAGCGGGGCGAGCTGTTCCCCGACCCGAGCGACGAGGCGCGGCTCCGCGAGGCCGAGCTTGACACGCTTCCAAGCGACACCTCGCGCGCCATCCGTGAGCTCGCCACCTACGACTGGCGGTCGCAGGCCGCCAGGGAGAAGTTCGAGCAGCTCCGCGACCTGCTCCGCCGGGAGGTGCTCGACAGCCAGTTCCAGGGCATGAAGCAGGCGCTCGAGAACCCCGACCCCGGGGCCATGCAGCGGGTCAAGGACATGCTCGCGGACCTGCGGCAGATGCTCGACGCGGACACCCGCGGCGAGCACACCCAGCAGGACTTCGAGCAGTTCATGGGCGAGTACGGAGACATGTTCCCTGACAGCCCGCAGAACCTGGAGGAGCTCGTCGACTCGCTGGTCCGCCGGATGACGGCCGCGCAGCGGCTGCTCGAATCGCTCTCCGACTCCCAGCGGGAAGAGCTGGCGAACCTGATGGCCACGGCGATGGAGGACGCTGGTCTCGCGGCCGAGCTGTCCGCGCTTGGCGACTCGCTGCGCGCCCGCAGGCCGGAACTCGGCCAGCCGCAACGCGGGGTGCGGATGTCCGGCGGCACGCCGCTCGGGCTCGGCGACGCCACCAGCGCGGTCGCCGACATGGCCGACCTGGCCGATCTCGAGTCCGCGCTCGGCCAGGATTACGCGGGCGCGACCATGGAAGACGTCGATGAGGAGGCGGTGCGCCGCGCGCTCGGCCGTCAGGCGGTCGATGACCTGCAGGCGCTGCGCAGGCTCGAACGCGAGCTGCAGCAGCAGGGCTACCTGACCAGCGACGGCGGTGACCTCGAGCTCACGCCGAAGGCCGTCCGCAGGCTGGGCGACACCGCGCTGCGCCGGGTCTTCGCCGGCCTGGCGGACGGGGTCAGGTCGGGCGACCACGACCGGCAGGACGCCGGCCAGGCCGGCGACACCACCGGGGCAACCAGGGAGTGGGAGTTCGGCGACGAGCAGCCGATCGACGTGCCAGGCACGGTCCGCTCCGCCCTGCTGCGGTCGGCCGCCGAGGGGCCCGGCCGGGGCCGGGTGCGGCTCACCGCGCAGGATTTCCGGGTCGCGGAGACCGAGCGGCGCAGCGCGGCCGCGGTCTGCCTGCTGGTCGACCTGTCGTACTCGATGGCGCTGCGCGGCACCTGGGCGGTGGCCAAGCAGACCGCGCTCGCGCTGCACGCGCTGCTCCGGTCCAAGTACCCGCAGGACGCGATCCAGGTGGTCGGGTTCTCGAACTACGCCAGGGAGCTGCACGAGACCGAGCTGGCCGGGCTCGGCTGGGACATGGTGCAGGGCACCAACCTGCATCACGCGCTGATGATCGCCGGCCGCCACCTCGACAAGCACCCCGAGCACGAGCCGGTGGTGCTGATCGTCACCGACGGCGAGCCGACCGCGCATCTGATGCGCGATGGCAGGCCCTGGTTCGACTGGCCGCCGGCGCCGGAGACCATCGAGCTGACGCTGGCCGAGGTGGACAAGATGACCAGGAGGCATGCCGCGCTGAACATCTTCATGCTGGCCGACGATGACCGGCTGGCCGCGTTCGTCGACGACGTGGCCAAGCGGAACGGCGGCCGGGTGCTGCGGGCCGCTCCTGAGCACCTCGGAGAATATGTGGTCAGCGACTTCCTTCGCACCCGAGGAGCCCGGCGGCGACGGTAGATTTGCCGCAACAATCAGCGGCGCGCCGGAGGCGAACCGAACCAGCAGGAGGATAAAGTGAGCTCCTCGACAGGGTCCCGCGGGACCACGGGCCGGATTGCCTCTGCGGTGATCCTCGCGGTCATCGCGATCGCGTTCCTCGTCGTGGGCATCATCTTCTGCGTGGAGCCCTCGGGCTCGCTGCCCACCTGGCTTGGGCACAGTACGGTCTGGTGGGCAACAAGGAACTGCCATCGCCCGGCTATCACCCACTGCGCGCGGTGGGCAGCCTGATCGCCGGGTTGGTATTCGCGATCGGGGCGTGGTTCTCCCTCAAGTACAGGGGGACGGGGACGGGGACGGAGGCAGGCGCGGGGACTGGCGCCGGGGTGACTCCGGCACAGTAATCAAATAATGGGGGCGATGTGCGTATAGCGTGCGCCGGCGGGGCCGGCCGGGCTGTATTTTGCGGTGCTGATGAAGCTCTGGCAACCGGAGAGCGACGTCACCGTATTCGAGCGCAACGCCGCGGGCGTGTCGCACGGCTGGGGCGTGATCTGGGAACGGGTATTCCTGGACAGGCTGGCCCTGCTCGACGCCGAGTCGGCGGCGGAGATCGAGCGTAACTCGACCCGCTGGCGGGATCAGGTCATCGACTTCCGCGGCGTACGGGGCGTCAACCCGGATAACAAAGGCACCTACGCGATCAGCCGCCAGCGGTTCGTGGACATCCTCGCCGCCCGGGCAAGTCGGCTCGGGGTGGATATCCGCTACTCCCATGAGGTCCGCGACGCCGCCGAGCTGCCCGACGCGGACCTGATCGTCGCCGCCGACGGTGTGAACAGCCTGCTCCGCGACGGCCGGGCCGGGTTCGGGACCAGCATCAGGACGGGCCGTAACAAGTACGCCTGGCTCGGCACCAGCAAGGCGTATGAGTCGTTCAGCTTCTTCTTCGAACAGACCGAGGCGGGCTGGATCTGGGCCCATGCGTACCAGCACGAGCCGACGGCGAGCACCTTCATCGTTGAGTGCACGCCCGCCACGTGGGCAGCTCTCGGCTTCGACAACGGCCCGGCGACCATGGCGCTCGATCGCCTCGAGGAGATATTCGGCGTGCACCTAGACGGTCACCGGCTAACGGCGCGGTTCGCCGACGGCAGCCAGGCACGCTGGCAGAACTTCCGGAGGGTCAGAAACGAACGCTGGCACGACGGACGGGTGGCGCTTGTCGGCGACAGCGCGCACACCGCCCACTTCAGCGTGGGCCTGGGCACCACGCTGGCCATCGATGACGTCATCGCGCTGGCCAAGCAGCTCCGCACAGCCGGGACGGGCACCGACCTGGAACCAGCCCTGGCGGCCTATCAGCAGCGGCGCCAGTCCGCGCTCCGCGGGCACGCGATCGAGGCCGACCGCAGCGAGGCCTGGTTCGAGAACCTGCCGCGCTACGCCGCCCTGCCGCCAAGAGACTTCGCCACGGTCCTGCACGCCCGCCGCGCCCCGCTGCTGCCCTACCTGCCGCCCAGCGTCTTCTGCCGGCTCAACCGCGCCCGCGAGCGCTTCCCCGCGATGAACGCCCTCCGCGCCCTAGTCACCCGCTTATAGGATCACCCGCCGAACGTGGGCTTCCTCACCTGCCGGTTGAGCGCCGAATGCCGGTTTCGCCCTTGCCAGGTGGAAAACCTCAATATATGAGGAAATGCTGCGACGTGCGAGATCTCAGGTAATGATCCGCATTGAAATTTTCCGCAATGAGTCCCGTCCTTTCCAACTGCGATGACTATTACTGGCATTCTCTTTGCGGACCTCCCCACTTGATCTGCTTGTGACTGCTAGGCTGCCGCTTGAGTTATCCGCCCGATGGCGAGTCTGCCTGGGCAACCATCGTCTACAGGCTGGGACTTGCAGCCCAAAGGAAGGATCGGCGGATATGAAGATCGTGTGCGTTGGCGGCGGACCGGCGGGCCTGTATGCATCCATTCTCATCAAACTGCGTGACCCAGGGCACGACATCACGGTCTTCGAGCGGAGCAACGCAGGATCGACCGCGGGCGCCGGGGTAACGATTGGGCGAGATCTTCTCGCGCGCCTTTACGAACAGGATAAAGAATCAGCAGACCTGATATATAGGACCGCTTTTATCCTGCACGAGCAGGCCATGTACAGCCGCGGCGAGAAGGTGGTGGTTCAGGGCGGCGAGGACTACAACATCACTCGGCAGGGCCTGACGGGCATCCTGGCCGCTAGGGCGACGGCCCTGGGCGTGCACATCGAGTACGGCAAAGAAATCGTGAGCCTGTCCCAACTACCGGAAGCGGACCTCATTATCGCTGCCGACGGCGTCAACAGTCGAGTCCGCGGGGAGGCTGGGGGCTTCCGGACCGCCGATAGGTCGGGCACTAACAAGTACATCTGGCTGAGCACGGACAAGGCATTCGACTCATTCAACTTCATCTTCGTGCCTGCGAACACCGATTGGATATGGGCGCATACCTTCGGAGTCGGCGCCGAGTCAAGCGCGGTCGTCGTGGAATGTACCGCGGGAGCATGGACCGGGCTTGGTTTCGACTCAATATCGGTAGACGATGCACTGCCAATTATCGAAGGCTTGTTCAAAGATTGCCTGGATGGCCATCAGTTGAGTAGCGATCTCGGCGACGGCAGCAAGGCGCGATGGCTGAGCTTCAAGACCATAACCAACGAACGCTGGCATTCTGGCAAAATCGTACTCATCGGGGACAGCGCACATACCGCCCACTTCTCCATAGGAATGGGCACGACACTCGCCATCGAAGATGGCATCGCGCTTGCCGACAGCCTGCATCGGCATGATCATCTTGAATTGGCTCTCAAATCATACGAAAGGCAACGAATAGCGGAATCGCTTCCGGTCCTGATCGGGGCTCGCTACAGCGAGCGGTGGTTCGAGAACATTTCTCGGTACATGGATCTAGAGCCGCAGCAACTCGGTGCTCTTTTTGGCGCGCGTCGGTCTCCGATTACCCCGCTCCTGCCGCCCAGGGTTTCCTATGCGCTGCTGCTTGCAGTCAAACGACTCGCCATCCTCGATGCAATCAGGGATTGGATGGGATCAACCGCTGTGGCGACCCGCGCTCGCCGCAAGCTCGCGCGACGCTGATTTGTGCCGAGGCACGCATAAACCGCCCAGCCGATGTGCGCAAAATGACACAGTTTGATTAATCCCGACATATGACCGATTCTTCCTGTTGGGTCAGGGAGTTTGCATTCCAGAGGGTTCCCTTGTAATGTCAACCCGCAATGAATGTCGCGGGGCTCATGCCCGGCCACTTTGGCTGGGACTATGACCGATAGTCGCACGTGTCCTGTGCGGAAAGCCCCCGGCTAGTTTGTGGGCCCCTTGGTCAAGGTTTCCCGCATCAGCGCAGGTGGCGTCAATCAATCAGGCAGTCTGCTGGCTTACGGGGCGGCACAGTCGGCGTATCCGACGGCATTGGCAGATCTTCACGTAGTAGATCATCGGGGCGAGGGGGAGCAATGTCGGCTGAGCCGATGCGCGTTCTTATGGTGAGTGCGAGCTATCTGCCCGAAATGGGCGGCACCGAGACGCATGTGCGCGAGGTCAGCAGTCGCCTGGCTAAAACGGGCGACTTTAAGATCACCGTCCTGGCCGCCGACCGGACGCGCAGCCGTCCCCGCGTCGAGGTCATCGAGGGGGTCACCGTGCTGCGCGTTCCAGCCTGGCCAAGCGACCGGGACTACTACCTCGCGCCGAGCATCGCCAACGTGGTCGGATATCGCGGCACCTGGGATCTCGTCCACTGTCAGGGAGTTCACACCGCGGTGCCCGTCCTGGCCATGCTGGCCGCCGCCCGCGCCCGCACACCGTACATGGTGACGTTCCACACCGGAGGTCACACGCTGCCTCATCGCAATGCCCTGCGGGCCGTCCAGTGGCGGGTCATCGGGCCGCTATTGCGGAAGGCGGCATCGCTGGTGGCCGTGAGCCGTTTTGAAGCCGATAGCCTGTCGGCCCAGGCGCATCTGGGCGGCAAGCCAGTCACCGTCATCCGCAATGGCGGGACCATGCCACCGCCCGCTCCAGGAACCCAGGTCATTCCGGGCCGCATCGTTTCCTGCGGCCGCCTGGAGCGGTACAAGGGCCATCACCGGGTCATCGAGGCCCTGCCCGACGTCATCCGCGGCAACCCTGACGCTCACCTGGTGATTATCGGGGCCGGGCCGTACGAGGCCGAGCTGCGCAGCTCCGCCGAGCGCCACGGCGTGGCCGACCGGGTCACGATCAGACGGCTGCCGCCAGCCGAGCGGGAGGCAATGGCCACCGCGATCGCAGAAGCCAGCGTGATCGCGGCGATGTCGGAGTACGAAGCGCATCCGGTCGCCGTCATGGAGGCCCTCAGCGTGCGCCGGCCCGTCGTCGGGTACGACACCGCCGGAATCGGCGAGCTGGTAGCCGAGAAGCTAGTACAGGGGGTGGCTCCTGGCGCGCCTTCGTCGATGGTGGCGCAGCAGCTCCTGCGGGCGATGTCGATCCCGGCGCCCGCGGCCATCCCTGACCTGCCGACCTGGGATACCTCAGCCGAGAAACTCAGGCAATTGTACCTTTCAACAGCTGGCCGCGGCCTCGGAAATTGAGGCGACGATAATGAGCATTCCACTCCAGGACACGACGGCCAGCCCGAGTGCCGGTGAACGAGTTGTTGTTATTGGGTCTGGGCTGCATTTTGCCTCAGGAATCAGTCACTACACCTATCTGCTAAGCAGCACGCTGGCGGGCGAATATAGCGTTGGCGCTTTGCTGATGCGTAGACTAGTCCCCGAGCGCGTATATCCCGGGCGAGATCACGTGGGCGCCGCAGTGGCCGGCTCTGTGACATATCCACCGGAAGTATCGGTTTACGACGGCGTGGACTGGTATTGGGGACGCTCGTTGACGGGGGCGCTCAGGTATCTCGACGAGCAGCGCCCCACCGTCGTGATCTTCGAGTGGTGGACCGGGGCCGTCTTGCACACCTACCTGCGGCTGGCCAAGTATGCGACCCGTCTCGGCGCGAGAATCATCCTGGAGTGGCACGAGGGGCAGGATGTAGGAGAAGCAGCAATGCCCATCGCCCGCCTGTACGTCCAAACTTTGATGCCTCGCCTGCTGTCCCTCGTAGATGCGCATGTCGTGCACTCCGACTTCGACCGCGAGGCGATCCCTGCCGCCTACTCACTAGGCAACGCGCTCGTGCGCGTCATGCCGCACGGTCCCTACCATCACCTCGTCACCTCGGCCGCTGCACGCGCCGACGCTTCCGCAGACTCCCCGTTCCGGCTGCTGTATTTCGGCGTTATCCGCCCCTATAAGGGAGTCGAGGACCTGGTTGAGGCGTTCAGCCTGCTCGATCGACAGCAGGCCAGCCAATTCCGGCTCTCCATAGTGGGGGAGACCTGGGAGGGGTGCACGGCACCGGACGAGGCCATCGCTCGCAGTCCGCACAAGGACCTGATAGAGCGTGTCGACAGGTACGTGAGCGACGAGGAACTGGGAGCGTACGTGGCCCAGACCGACGCGGTCGTACTGCCCTACCACCGCTCTTCCCTATCGGGGCCGCTGTTCATCGCGATGACGGCCGGACTGCCGACTGTGGTGACCGCGGTCGGAGGCCTCAGCGAAGTGGTCGAGGACTACGCCGGCGCGGTGCTCGTCCCGCCGCAGGATCGGGTGGCTCTCCGGGATGCGCTGCTCGAGCTGCCCGCGCGCCGCGGCGAGCGGTATACGAACCCACGGTCATGGGAGCAGACGCTAGAAGGATATCGAGCGTTGATCAACGAGCTGCGCGTGGGTGAGTCGGCACTAAGCAGATGACCTCCTGGCCACGTAGCAAACTGATATGAGATGGAGAGTTAACTGATGGCACGTCAGCGGATCCGCGCTAGGGCGCCACTAAGAATTTCCTTCGCTGGTGGCGGTACGGATGTTCCGCCCTTCCCAGCCGAAGAGGGTGGCTGCGTGCTGAGCGCCACCATCGACCGATTCGCATACGGCTCGCTCAATCCACGAGATGACCGACTGGTGACGATTGAGTCGGTGGACTTCAAGACCAGCGCAGAGATATCTCTCGATGAGGAGATCCTCCGTGATGGCCACCTCGACCTGATAAAGGCGGCAGTCAAGAGATTCGGTCGAGAGAACACTTCCGGATACGACCTTGTCCTGCGGTCCAATGCTCCGCCCGGGTCCGGTCTCGGCGCGTCGTCGACCATGATGGTCGCGCTCACGGGCTTGCTAGCGAGGCACTACGGCATCGACCTGAAGGACTACGACACCGCAAACCTGGCGCACGGAATCGAGCGCGCAGACCTGGATATTGCGGGCGGCATGCAAGATCACTACGCCGCGGCTTTCGGCGGATTCAATTTCATTGAGTTCACCGACCGCGTTATTGTGAACCCGCTGCGAGTACGCGATGAGATCAGTCACGAGCTTGAGCTGAGCCTGCTGCTGTGCTTTACCGGCATCACCAGGGATTCGGCGTGGGTCATCGAAGACCAGACGCGCAGGGCAGTCACTCACTCCACGGATACTATCGGGGGGCTGCGCGCGCAAAAAAAGCTTGCGGTCGCAATGAAGGAGGCGCTGCTCACCGGAGCGCTGCACGAATTCGGCACACTGCTCGGTGAGGCCTGGATACAGAAGAAGCGAATGTCACCGCTCATCACCAACCCGCGGATCGACGAGCTCTATGACATCGCCCTGCGCAAAGGCGCGCTCGGCGGTAAGATCACCGGCGCCGGAGGCGGCGGCTATATCTTGCTTTTCTGTGACTTCGAGAAGAAGCATCGCGTCATCGAGGCCCTGGAGCTCGCGGGCGCGCCTATAACCGAGTTCACCTTCTCCAACAAGGGGATCATGACATGGACGGTGTGAGCGCATACGACGTGGTCGAGCCGAGCGCTGATCTCGTGCGGGATCGCCTGGCGACTGCAATCGCAATCAAGCAGGAGATCGCTGCGGGCGTGTACCCCGAGCAGGTATTGGACATAGCCAGGGTCATGATCGCCGCGCTACGGTCAGGCAACAAGGTGATCTTCTTCGGCAATGGGGGATCCGCGCAGGACGCCGGTCACCTCTCCGCCGAGCTCATGGGGCGCTTCGGCTTCGACCGGCCCGGGCTGTCCGCCATGAGCTTGCCCGACGCCACCGCGGCCATGACGGCCATCGGAAACGACTATTCCTATTCGGAGGTATTCACCCGCCAGGTACTCGCCGCGGGGCGCCCAGGCGACGTGGCCGTCGGCCTGACCACATCCGGAAACTCCGACAATGTGGTGCAGGCGCTTGAGGCCGCGGCAAAGGCGGGGATGGCCACGGTCGCGTTGACCGGCGCGGGCGGCGGTAAGGCGGCCGATGCGGCCACGATCACCTTGCGGGTACCGACAACAGATACCGCCCGGGTCCAGGAGGCGTGCATGCATCTCGGACATGTCATCTGCGAGATGGTCGAGGCGGCACTCTTCCCTCGGCCATGACGGAATCGGCCACCGGGACACTTCTGTCGGAAGCTGGCGTTACGCGCATCGCCGCAGTGCTCCTTGACAGGGACGGCACCGTCAATATCAAGGCCGCAGCGGGCCAATACATCACCTCGCCGGGTGACTTGGTGCTCCTTCCCGGCGCAGCGGGAGCCATTACGCAGCTCAATGCGGCGTCGGTTCAGGTCATCCTGGTGACAAACCAGAGATGGCTGTCAACCATGGCTGACGTGATGCCTTACGAGCGGGTGCACGCTCGCCTGGAGGAACTCTTGGCGGAGAATGGCGCGCACCTTGATGGCGCCTACTACTGCCCCCATGCCTCCGGCTCCTGTCACTGCCGCAAGCCGTGCTCCGGGCATGCTGGAGCGCGCAGCGGAGGAGCACCTCTTTAGCCCGGCCGAGGCCGTGATGATCGGTGACAGCCAATCGGATATCGAGGCTGGTCGAGCTGCCGGCACGGCCACAATTCTGCTATCCGCGACTCCTGATGCGCCCTCACGCGCGGACTACGCAGTTGCCAACCTTGCCGAAGCCGTGCGTCTCATTCTCGGCGATCGCAACCGACCGCAGCCTGTGAAATCGGGGTAGCCATAATGCGCATTATGCAGCTTACCGACTTCTATAATCCACTCATTGGCGGTGTGGGAAGCTATGTTGCCGCACTGTCCAAGGGGCTCGTGGAGTGCGGTCACACTGCTGTTGTCGTCACGATTCAGCCTGGTGGCCTGCCCGAGGAAGAGACTATCGATGGGGTTCGAGTAATCCGTATACGAAGCTGGAGCCAGAACCTAACTCGCTTTTATTCGGACACCTCGCATCCCTTTCATCCACCGGCGCCCGACCCGGGCGCCGTTGCCGCTCTGCGCCGAATAATTCAGCAGGAACAGCCAGCTGTGGTACATAGCCACAGCTGGCTTAACCACTCTTTTTTCCCGCTATACCACGCGCATAAGGGACCCGCTCATGTGGTCACCCTGCACGATTACGGGATGGCATGCCCGCGGAAGACCTTGATGCGGTCCGGTCACGCAGGGCAGTGCTCTGGACCGGGGATCGTTCGGTGCCTATCGTGTGCGCCCGAGCAGTACGGCCTGCTCAAGGGCTCGATGATCACGCTGACAATGCGCGCAAGCCGCTTCCTCCAGCACCGTGCCGATCGGTACCTGGCCGTGAGCGCGGCGGCCGCGGACGGTTCCCGGGCAGGTCTGCCTGCCGACGCTGAGATAGTCGCTGCATCCACCGATGGTGCCGGATGATCTGCTGAAAATCGCTCAGGAGCCCCCCCGCCCTGACTTCCTTCCGGCGCAGGATGGCTTTCTGATGTTCGCTGGTGCCTTGGGGCTGCACAAAGGCATTGATGTGCTTCTTGCGGCACACCGTAGGATGCGCAATGAAGTCCCACTCGTCCTTCTCGGCACGCCGCAACGCGACACCCCGAGAATCGATGATCCCAACATCACTGTGGTCCATAACGTTCCCCACCCCCAGGTAATGGCCTCGTGGATGCGTGCGTCAATTGCCGTCGTGCCATCTGTCTGGCACGAAGCCCTTGGCTTCGTGGCTGTTGAGGCCGCGATCGTCGGGTGTCCCATTGTGGCGTCGGACGTGGGTGGGTTGCGTGATGTGGTGGAGCACGGCTCCAATGGTTTCTTGGTTCCGCCGAGGGATCCTGATGCGCTCGCGGCAGCCGTCGACCGTCTTCTTGACGATCCAGAGCTGCGGAAGCTCATGGGAGAGGCAAGCAGGGCGCGGACGCGCCAGTTTGGCGTGCGAAACGTAGTGCCGGGCATCGTCGAGGTGTACGAGGATGCACTGCGCGGCCGGTTGAAGAGATCAGAAGTGGAATGACAGTGGCCGGCCCGGTCCCCTGACTGGTCCTAGTGGCCCGGCTCAGGCCCGCGATCGCCTCAGCAGGATCACGGCCAGCTGCCTCGATCGCCGCAGCAGGATCGCGACCAGTTGCCTGTTGAGGCCGTCAGCCGAACGGAAGCGGAGGCAGTCGAGGCAGAGCGCGCACTCCGTGCCGCCACGGTAGTGCTGGTGCGCGGACCGCGGATGTCCGCAGTGGCAGCGAGCGTCTTGCCGCGAATCCTCGGTCATGAGACTCGAATGTTAGCGTCTGGCTCGCCTCTGTTAGCGCCCGCCTGTGGTGCGATGCCGCGCGGCCTCCCGGGCGACGCCCAGCGGCCGCGGCTGCCATCCGGTACCCGGTGAATGCCACCCGCGATGACCGCCGCGGGCCGCAGACGATGAACTCGGGATGCTGCCTGACCTGCTCGCTCCAGCGAAGCTTGCTGACGCTCGGGCCGAGGGAGAGGTTGAACTCGCGGTGCCCGCGCTCGACCGCCACCTCTGCCGCGTGCAGCTGAAGCAGCGTCACCGGGCTTGCCTGCCACCAGTCCGGGTCGACCCCGCTGAGCCCGAGGTAGCTGCCATCCGGTGCATGCAGCACCAGCTGCGCGGCCACCGGCCTGCCCTCGACATCGAGCGTCAGGATCTGCGCCTGTCCCCTGCGCGCCATCGCCGCGAGCGCCTCCCTGAGGAACTCCCGCCGGGCCGCCACGGCAAGCTGGTCGGGATGGTTCCTGCGGCCCGCTGAGCCTTGACCGGGCCGCGTGCAACACGATCAGCACGGACAGGGCCCGCACGATGTCCACCGGATCCTCATGGGCAGTGATGGCCCAGGGCCGGCCCGCCTTGTCCAGCCTGTTCCTAGCGCGGTGGGTGGACTCAAGCAGATTCCGCTTCAGCCCGGCATGCAGCGCGGGCACGTCGGACGGGAGGTCGAGCACGACCGTGGCCCTGGTCGTCTTGTGCTGCACCAGGCCGCCCTCGCCCACCGTCCCCGTGAGCCATTCCGGCTCGAACCAGCCCTGGTCGGCCATGACGGGGAGCTCAAGCCAGCCCCAGTCGCCCGGCCGCTGCGACCACTCGCCGATGACCGCCCGCAGCACGGACCTGGCCTCCCCCGGTGCGGTCAGCACCTGCGGCAGCTCGGTGAGCGCGTCATGGCTGCCGCTGCCGAGCAGCTGTAGTCGCCGCGGCAGCAGGGGGTCGCGCTTGACGTACCACGGCGCGAGACCGACGAGGGCGCCGTCACGCCAGACCGTGAAGATATCCAGGTCGCGTTCGGGGACGAAATGCCGCGCCCAGGTCAGCAGCCAGTCGGGCGCGGCGAACGGGTTGCTCACGGCCGCGGTGCGGTGAAGGGCCCGCCAATCCTCGGCGAGGGCATCCGCTTCGGCGAACGTGCGGATGCGGGCCACGGTAAGGGAAACGCCGTCCCGCCGCCGCCGACGCCTGCCCGGCACGCCTTCCGGTGCTGGCGGGGGGGCCGAGAGGAGACTAGGTGGTGCGATGGACGCCACCATGTTCATGCCGACACCTTCCTTTCTGCCCAGGTTGAGAAAGGCGGGGGCGCTAGCGATCGCGCCTAGCACCTGCGCGCCGAGCCAGCCGACGCCGACGCCGAGAAGGCCGAACCTCGGCATCAGCAGCCAGGCAGCGGTCACCGTGGTGACCAGGATGCCGATGTTGATCGCGACGGAGTAGCCGAGCCGGTCCGTGGAGCGGCAGACCGTCACCGCGATGTTCGACACCGCGTCCGGCAACGCGGACACGGCCAACACGATCAGCAGTCCGTAACCGTCGGTGGCGTACACAGGTCCGAAGATCCCAAGTATCAGCTTCCCCCCGGCCACCATGACCACGGTGGCGGGCAGCAGCAAGAATGAGGTCACCCGGAATGCCTTGCCGACCGTGGCGCGCAGACCCGATCCCGCACGCACGCTCTCCGCGAAAAGCGCATTCGAAATTGCTGGACTCACCATAAAGAACACACTGCCGATCATCCACGTTATATAGAAATGAGCGTTCGCCTGGACGCCGAGCCGCACCGCCACCAGAATCGGCAGGACGAGCGGGGTCAGCTGTCCGCCCACGCTGGTGAGGTGCTGCCCGATCAGGTGCCAGGCATAGGCGGCCGTCGTCCGCCGCGGCTGCCTGTCGCGGGCCACGCCGACGGAGTGCCCCGACTCGCGGGCCGCCGCCGCATGGACCGCATGACGACCGCGACCGCCGCCGAGGCCGAGCCGCGGCAGCAGCCAGAGCGGGCCGAGGGCCACGCCGATGAGCCAGCTGACCACCCAGGCCATGACGATCCCTGATGCGCCGAGCCCGAGGACGCACAGCGGCACCACCAGCAGCACCTTGATCAAGCTGATGAGCCCCTGGACGGCAAGCAGCCCGTCCGCGCGCCTGGCCGCGATGAAGGCCGAGCCGTACAGGCTCACCACGCTGCAGGCCACGGCGCCGATCACAGCGAGCACCGCCGCGCCTGCCGGGCCGAAGAACGAGCCGTAACCCTTCGAGTGCGCGACGACCGGGATGGCCACCGCCGCGACGACCGCGGTTGCCACCGCCGTCGCCGCGCACATCCGGAACAGGTGGGACGTCCACGCCCTGGACCGCTCGTAGGCGTGCAGCCGCTCGATGAGCATCGCCGACGGCCCGAGATAAGTGAGCAGGGCGACGGTCGAGCAGAGCGAGATGACGGCGCTCGCTATCCCGACATCAGCAGTGCTGAACACGCGGGCAGCGACGATCCAGAACACGTAGCCGAGCAGGCCCGTGGCGACCGTCGTGGTCATCATGAGCAGGCTGTTGCGCACCAGGCTGTCCGTCCGGGCGATCCGGGCGTACGCGCGAGCCCGGCTGATGGGCACGGCCAACGCCGTCATCGGACTCCCTCGCCCGGTGCCCGCTCAAGCCGGGGCATCCGGCGCCAGGCGCAGGCCGACGCCACGATTGTCACGCATCCAAGCAGCGCCGCGGCCGACCGCGCGGAGAGCCCGACCGTCGCACCGAGGGCGACCGCCGAGCACACGGCGATCGCGGTGCTGGCGCCCAGGCTGGCGAGCAGCCGCTCACCAGCGGTGAGCTCTCCCCCTGGCACCACCGCGCACACCAGGGCGAAACCCGGCAGCGCGAGCACAAGTGGCACGCCAAGCAGGATCCGCGCCGGGGTGGGGACGTCTAGATTCTCCGCCGCGATGGCGAGGAACCCCAGTGCACCCGCGATGATGATCGCGGCATCTCGTCTGGCCGTCATTGTGCTGCCTTCCCGCGTGCTGCCGTCCCGCGGCCCACCGGCCTCGGGACGCACGTCCCGTTCTCGATTCCGGAGACATCAAATATCTGAATGGCGCCGACGCTATACACAAGGCGACTGCACGTATACACGGTGAACTTTCTCAGGTAGGACGCGTTGAACGCCTTATCACTGGGACCGGCGCCGGGCTCCCACGGGCTGAAGTAATAGCCGCCCGAGCTGCCAGCGGGACCCTCCGTCATTCGCCAGTCCACGAGGATGTAGCGCACCCGGGCCGTCCTTATGACTCGCGCGGGCTGCCCGGCGAGGCCAACGCCAAAGAAGACCTGATAAGCGGCATTCTCGGACACGGGGTTCTCCGCGCCATTGGTGGCTAGCGCGAGCGAGTCGACGAGGTCGGTGGCGAACGACTGACCAGGGCCAAGATGAACGCGCGCCCAGGTCGAAGCGCTGATCACGGCTGGCTGCGGGATGGAAGGGAAGCCGATGGGATGCGTTGACGGTGGCAGCAGCTGAAAGTAGGGGCTGCCAATGGTGATATCGCCAAAGAAGATCGCGGCAACCATGAGAATAGGGAGCGCCGTACCCCGCCGGCCCGCGAGAGCCCAGTTGATACCTCGCGATATCTTGTTTATGCCGCGCCCGTCCGACTCATCGAATTCGATAGCAAGCAGCCCGAGCGTGCACCCTATCGTGGCGAAGATATATTCCGATGTGCGCGACGAAAGGGCGCCGCCGTCGGCGGTTAGCCTGGGCAGCAGGGTGACGGGGAATAGCGCCGACACACCCGCGACAATAAGCACCGGCACATGACGGCGCAGAGCGTTCTCTGCCTGCCGCGCGGTGAAACCGGCCCAGGCGCGGTGCAGGGCGGGGAGCAGGCCTGCCATGATGACGGCGATGGCCGCGAACCCCGCGAGCGACCACCATGCGGGCGGCGTGACGCCGCCGCCGCCGCTGTAAAGCTGCCTGCCCGCGTGCCCGCCGAGCACCAGCGAGCGCAGCTGCCGCAGGCCTGGCGCGAGATTCTGCTCAACAATGTAGGCGGCCGCGGGACGGGCCACCACGAAGAACCAACCCGTGCTTGTCACCAGGCTGAGCAGGGCGAACGCACCAACATGGCGCCGTTCTGCGCGCGGTCGCCTGGCAATGACGGACGCCAGATACCAGCTGCCAAGCGCGCCGGTGAGCGCGAACGCGGATATGTGGTGCGTGACCGTCACGGCGAAGATCACGACGACGGTAATCAACTGGGCAGGGTAGCTGGCGGCCGTGCGCGTTCTACCCAGCCACCAGACGGCAAAGAACGCGAGCGGAAGCCCTAGGTCCTCATAGGAGTACGCCGAGCTCCAGAAGAGGAACATGGGATTGGCCGCGTAGATAAGGCTCGCCACCCCGGCCGCCCGGTCGGATCTTGTCACCTTCTCGGCGATCAGGAAGATGCACGCGGACACAATGACCCGGGCCACCCCCACGACCATCAGGCCCGACACGAACACGCTCAGCCCGGTCACGTCTACCAGGCTTGCGGTGACCGCGGCCAGCCCGGGGTAGTACGTAGCCGTCGGCAGCAACGGGTTGTATTGGAGTATGCGCCCGCTGCGCAAGATATCCTGCGTGTTCCGCAGATGAATATATTCATCGATATACGTGAACCCCTGCGGTGAGCCCTGGATCTTGATCACATAAAGTGCCAGGCCGAGGAGGATCGCCAGCGCGATCCGCTCCGCCCGACCGGTGCCGCGCATGGTCATGCGCGCGGCAATCGGCATGAAAACGAAGCCCAGGCCTGTCCAGAAGAAGATCAAGCCGGTTTCGTACCTGCCGCCGCTGAAGGCGGTCTGGTCGGAAATCTGGACCGAGCCGAGTCCTATTGCCACCGGCAGCAGGATCAATGTCGGCGCGCCGAGGCTGAACCGGACGGTACGCGGCGGCCGGCGGTGGGCGGGCTCACGGGTTACATGGATGGCGGAGCGGCTGGACAGAGACAGCACCTCTAGGTAGGAAACTAGGTAGGAATGCGCTGACGGTTCGGGCTGGTACCTATGACAGGACCGTGGCATCGAAAGGACAAGACACTCGGGCATTTGCTACTTCTCGACCCCAATGAGGCCGTCCGCCCAGGGCGTGCGCGCGCCCGATACGGTGGCGTGGTAGCTGATCCCCGACGTCAGGTGCCAGCCGGCGCGGACCACCATCACCCGCGGCCGGCGCGGCTCGGCAGTCACAGCACGGACTCCTCTTCCGTCGCCAAGCGCTCCGGCCGGGCAAGGGGTGCCATCGCGGAAGAAGGCTCCTGCCGCGTACGGGGCGCCACCGCGGAGGAAGGCTCCTGCCGCGTACGGGACACCACCGCGGAGGAAGGCTGTGCAAGCACGGGCGCCGGTGCGGGCCGACCGCCGCGCCGTTCGGCGAGCATGGTCCGCACCACCCGCAGGCCGTCCCGCGTCGCGTTCAGGTTGCTCACCCCGTGCAGCCGGGGGTACTCGTAGCTCGGCACCTCGGCGACCTTGAGGCCGGCCTTGGCGATCCGCACGTGAATGAGGGTCTCCACCTCGAATCCGTCGCCCCACAGCTTGCCACCGCCGGGCGGCGCGGGCGCGGTCGCGTCGAGTCCGAGCACCGGCAGGCAGTACCGCCAGAAGACGTTGTAGCCGTAGCAGAGGTCGGAGTACCTGCGGCCGTAGCAACGGTTGAAGACCGCGGTCAGCCCGTCGTTGCCGAACCGCCGCAGTCGAGTGATGTCACTGCTCCCGCCGCCCAACGCGAACCGCGTCCCCTTGGCAAAGTCGGCGCCCGCGACGAGCGCATCGACGAACCTCGGCATCTCATCGGGATCGGCCGAGCCGTCGGCGTCGAGCATGACGATGATGTCGCCGGTCGCGGCCTCGAAGCCGCAGGCGAGCGCGTTCCCCTTGCCGCGCCTGGTCTGCTTTACCACGACAACATCAGGACGCGCATTTCGAGCCGCTTCGACGGTGTTGTCCGTGGATTCACCATCCACCAGGATCACTTGGTGGATGTCCTCGGGAATTCGATCCAAAACATGCGGTATATTGCGCTCTTCATTAAGCGCGGGGATAACGACAGATATCGACGGCAATAGCACGAAAATACCCCTTCATAGATGGCATCATGCAAACCCGGAGCAGCCGTTGCCTCAATCGGCACAACGGCATACTAGAGCGTATGGACTAAATGCGTAAAACTGACCCTAAAGACGTAAAACCAAGACATAGCCGCGGCATACCCGGTAAATCCACACCATCGGGCGCGACTACGACCACTTACCCTCTCCACGCAAGGCCGTGGAAGTGGAACGATCCCCGATTTTCTTCCCCTTTTCGCCGTTCCCGATTCGGCGCATACAACAGGGTATTGGCAATGCCCCGGCAAGGCAAAGTCTCCGCGCGATTTCGCCACCTCAGTTTAAAATTCAGCCGGGCTTTGGATCGATAATTATCAATATCGTCATCGTCATCGTCATCGTCATCGTCATCGTCATCGTCAAGCGCAAAGTAAACAAGATCAGACATAGATCGAATTAAGAATCAATCAGCCGCCGGGCGGGTCGGAGTGCCGGTTGGCCAGCCGGCTGGCCAACCGCGCGTGCAGTGCCCGCGCGGCCCGGTACGCCCTTGGCCGGACCCGCTCCGCTACCGAGCACGTCTCAAGCTCGCCGCCCATCGCGATCTTGAAGTCGCGGATGCCGCTCGTCGGCGCTCCGCCGAAGTCGCAGCCGAGCCCGCGACCGCGCGACCAGATGATCGCGTCCCAGTACGCCGCCACGTGCGGGCTCGGGCCGGGAACCCGGTCCCCGGCGAGCATCCAGCCCCAGAGCCGATCGCCGTCCACGATGCACGCGTTCACCGCGAGCACCCGCTCGTCGTCCCTGACGCTCCGCCAGAGCATCCGAGGGTCGGCGGCGAGTCGCCCGGCCAGCGCCCTGGCCGCGGCCAGGCTGTAGTCGGGCGCGACTCCCTGGCGCTGATACGGCCCGCTGACCCGCTCGGGAAACCACCGGGTGATCTCGTCAAGGCTGCTCTGCCCGGCCCGCAGCCCCCGCGCGTCGCCGCGCCTGATCGCGGCGCGCTGCTTCGGCGTCAGCCCCTTCAGATAGTCCTCAACCGAGGTGGTCCCCGGCACCAAGTAGTTCGCCTGGCGCGAGAGCTCGAACCCGCCGGTGGGGAGATCCGCCTCGCGGATAGCCACGCCGGGGGCGAACGACCACTTCGTCACCACTGCCCGTTCCCGCAGCAGGACCGGCTCCATCGCGCCGAGCACCTCCGCCAGCCGACCGGCCCGGAGCGCATCACCCGTCAGCACCGGGCCGATGTGCGGCACGGGAAGGTAGTTGACCGTCGAGACCGGTCCCCGACGGCGGAGCAGCAGCGGCACCACCCCCAGCCGCCCATCCCCGCCCGAGCCCCCGGCCGAGACCGCGAATGCCCGCAGCCGCAGCCCGAGTGCCTCCGCCAGCGCGGAGAGGAAGAACCAGCGATGGTAGCCGGTAACGCCGACGCAGTAAGCGAGCTCCGACTCGTATGCCTGCTCATCGGAAACCTCATCCAGCGCCATCGGCCCCCCGGTACGGATCTATTTTCTGGAGAAGCCCCCCAGCCTCCGCTGCGAAGGGAGGCCCTCAGCCCCCCCTCGCGAACAGCCGATAGTAGCGCAACGCACACGCTGAGTATCGCCGTTTAGGCGGGTGGGGCATAGCTGATGCGGATCTCGCCGAGCTCTGCCGTGCCAGGCGCGTTCCCGCTGCGCTGCACCACGACGTACCGGGCGCCGGGCAGCAGCTTCTGCACTCCGTCGATGGTGTAGATGAACTGCGCCTGGTCGTTGCTTGTCCCCACCGGCAGCGGCTGGACCTGCAAGTCGCTGGCCGGCACGATGGTCCAGGTCACGTCGTTGGCGGAGACTAGGAACTGGAAGGGCTCGGTAAGCGAGCTGTAGTAGGCGAGCGCCTCGACCCCTTGTATCGGGCCCGCCGTCTCCCACTCGACATACGCGTACGGCTCCGCCGCCCAGAAGGCCATCCGCGCCGCGTCCCCGCCATACTCAGACGGCGTGCGGTCGTCGATGGCTACGCCGTCGCTGTGCTTCAAGGACAGGGAGAAGTCCGCCGCGTTGTCGTCAAGAGTCGGGTCCTGCATCTGGAAGGCGGCCGAGGGCGGGCCGGCGACCCCGTCCGGGTTCACGGCGGTCACCTGATACCAGACGTCCGGCCCCGCAGGACCCCCGCTGTCCAACCACGGCTCCTGCCACGTGGCGGGTATGGAGCCTGCCACGGTCCACGGCCCCGTTGGCCCGTCGACCGACCCGCGCACCACGTAGGTTGCGGCGCCCACGGCACCCCGCCATTCCACGATGTTCCCGCTGCCGTCAATGGTGCCGGTCACCCGTTCCACACTGGTGATGACCGGCGTGCCGGGCACGGCGTACGCCGGGACGGCCTTATCCGCCATTGTGTAGGCATGGCTGCGCAACTGTCTGACGAGCGACGCGTCGCTGCTGGCCGCCAAGACCGGCGGCAGGTCGCCGCCTGCGACCACGTCGCTCTTGTCGCCGGGGAAGTGCAGCTGGTAGCCGTCGTAATGCTCTTCGAAGCCGAAGTCGTTGTTCGGCGGCAGCAGGCTCCAGTAGAGGTCGCCGCTGATGCTGGCGGTGCTGTCGATGAGGGACAGGAACGGTGCCAGGCCGGTGTCGTTCCACCCGTACTCGCCGACCACGACCGCCTTGCCGGCGGCCGCCGACTGACTCGCGTCGGCGGCGAGCAGCGAGGTGTTCAGTGGGTAAAAGTGCGGGTCCTCGATGTCCACATCCGGCAGCTGCAGGTCACCGGGGTCCATGCCGAGCGAACCATCCATGACGAGCTGATCCGGGGCAATCGACTTGATGTACGCCGAGATCGTCGCGGTCCACTGGGTGAACTCGGGCGCCCCGCCGAGCCCGTAGGGCAGCTCGTTCCCGGTCTCCCAGCTCATGATGGTCGGATTGTCCTTGTTGGCGACGCCGGTGTAGACGTTCACATGGTTGAGCAGCACCGAGATGTACTGTTCAAAGGCCGCGATGGCCTCCGGGTTGTCATAGAACTGGCTCGCGCACGCGGCCGACGGGCAGTCGCTCGGCGATGACAAGCCCAGCCAGTCGGTGAAGCTATGGTATCCGCCGACGTAGTAGTCGTAAGCGTCAACCAGGGGTATATCGAGGCGAATACCGTATTTCCCGGCTTCAGCGACAAAATAATCGATGTGCGCGAGCGCCGTCGCGTTGAACGTGCCGAGTGACGGCTCGACGCTTTGCGGGTTGCCCGTCGAAATGCCGCAAGTCTGGCAGCGGACGACGGTGCCGCCCATATCGACGACCGTCTGCAGCCCTGCGTTTACCTGGACCGAGCTCGGGTAGTCGGGTACCCCCTCGTCATCGTCCAGCCCGCCCCAGTAGATATTCGCACCGGAGAACCGGAACACCTGCGAGTTCAGCATCAGCTCCGCGCCGGACCTGGTGACAAAGCCCGGTGCAGGGGCCGTCCCGCCCTTAGCCACGGCTACCAGGCAGAGCGCACCGCTGGCCAGCGCGGCCACCACGCGCCTGCCCCGTCCCTTAGGATCGCACCATGTCATTTGCCGACAACGCCGTCCTGTGGCTCCACTTGGTGGCCGCGATCTTCACGATCGGCCCGGGTACCGCAGCAATCATGTCTACGCCCCGTTATATTCGCAGGCAGAACACCGTCCTGGTTAGCTATCTCTACCGGACCACGCGAATTTACTCGATCGCCGCCCTGCTCACCCTCATCTTCGGCGCCGTCTTGGCCGGCTTGACGCACAAGTTCAGCCAGTGGTGGATCTCCGTGTCGCTCACCCTGTTCGTCGTCGCGTTCGTGCTGCTCATGCTGATCATCCGCGACCAGCGCACGGCCATGACCGCGCTCACCACGGCGGACGATACGGTCGCCGCCGAGCGCAGCGAAGTGGCCCGTTCATCCGAAGTGGCCCGTTCATCCGAACCGGCACCGGAACCGCAGGAGACCGAGGCGGCAGGCGAGCAGCCGGCGTCGGCGGTCGCCTCCGATGCCCAGCCACCCATTACCACCGATCCGAAGACCGGCCTCAGGCTGGCAGCGGTCGAGCGCGGGCGGATCGCCTCAATGGGCGGGATCACGGCGGTGATCTGGCTGGTGATCCTGGTGCTGATGGTCTGGCACTAATCGCGGGGCGAGCTCACGCGGACGCTAACCGAGCGCCTGGCTCAGGTCGGCCAGCAGGTCCGCCGGGTCCTCGATGCCGACCGAGAGCCGGACGAGGTCCGGCGGCACGGCGAGCGGTGACTCGGCGACGGAGGCGTGCGTCATCCGTGCCGGGTGCTCGATCAACGACTCGACGCCGCCGAGCGACTCGCCCAAGGTGAACAGCCGGGTGCGGGCGCAGACCGCGACCGCGGCCTCCTCCCCGCCGTGCACCCGGAACGACACCATTCCGCCGAAGTCCCGCATCTGCGACTTGGCGAGCTCGTGCCCCGGATCCCCGGCCAGCCCCGGGTAGTGCACCGCCTCGACGGCGGGATGGTCGGCCAGCATCCGGGCAATACGGGCGGCGTTGGCGCAGTGCCTGTCCATCCGCGCCGCCAGGGTCTTGATGCCGCGCAGCGTGAGCCAGGAGTCGAACGGGCCGGCCACCGCCCCGGTTGCGTTCTGCGTGAAGTGCAGGCCCGCCGCGTGCGCCTGGTCCCCGACGACGATGGCACCGCCGACCACATCCGAGTGACCGCCGAGGTACTTGGTGGTGGAGTGCACCACGACGTCGGCGCCCAGGTCGAGGGGGCGCTGCAGGTACGGCGAGGCGAACGTGTTGTCCACCACGAGGAGCGCGCCGACCTCATGCGCGATCTGGGCCAGCGCCCGGATGTCCACGATTGAAAGCAGCGGGTTCGTAGGGGTCTCGGCCCAGATGAGCTTCGGCCGCCAGTGAGCCGCGGCACTGGCGACGGCATCAAGATCGGTCTGATGAACGGGCCGGTGTTCCACGCCCCAGTTCCTGAGCACCTTGTCGAACAGGCGGAACGTCCCACCGTAGGCGTCACCGGGGATGAGCACCTGATCGAGCGGTCGGCAGAGCGTGCGGATCAGGCAGTCTTCCGCGGCCATCCCCGAGGCGAACGCGAGCGCCGCCGCGCCGCCCTCGAGCGCGGCCAGGCACGTCTCGAGCGCGGTCCGCGTCGGGTTGGCGGTGCGTGAGTACTCGTAGCCGCCGCGAGTGCCGCCGACGCCGTCCTGCTTGTAGGTCGAGGTCTGGTAGATCGGCGGCACGACCGCCCCGGTGACCGGGTCGGGGTCCTGGCCGGCGTGGATGGCCAGGGTCTCGAAGCCAAGCGAGAAGTCGTTCACTGTTCTCCTCCGATGGTGGTGGTGGTGGAGGCGAGGGCGGGGGACGCGGCAGCGTAGAAGGCGAGCAGGTCCGCGCGGGTGAGTACCGCGACGGGCTTGCCTTCCACGTGCACGAGGGCCGCGCCCGACTTCTCCAGGACCGCGGCGGCGCTGCTGACCGGCTCGCCCTGGCCGAGCACCGGCAGCGGCGGCGACATGTGCCCGCTGATCGGGTCCTGCGGCCCGGCGCGGCCGCTGACCAGGGCGTCGAGCAGGTCCCGCTCGGCCACCGAGCCGGCCACCTCGGCGGCCATCAGCGGCGGCTCGGACTGCACGACCGGCAGTTGCGAGACGTCGTATTCGCGCAGCAGCGCGATGGCCTGCGCCACGGTCTCGTCCGGGTGGACGTGCACGAGAGCAGGGATCCGCGTCTGCCTGGCCGCGAGAAGATCCGCGACCGTCGGCCCTGAGCTGTGGTCGCGCAGGAAACCGTAGTCCGCCATCCAGGCATCGTTGAAGATCTTCGACAGGTACCCTCGGCCGCCGTCGGGAAGCAAGACGACGATCACGTCGTCGCTTTCCGCCCTGGCCGCGACCTCGAGGGCGGCGACGACGGCAAGGCCCGACGAGCCGCCGACGAGCAGCCCCTCTTCGCGCGCGAGGCGCCGCGTCATCGAGAACGAGTCGGCGTCGCTGACCGCTATCACCTCGTCGGCGATCTCCCGGTCGAAGGTGATCGGCCAGATATCCTCGCCGACCCCCTCGACCAGGTAAGGGCGCCCGGTCCCGCCCGAGTAGACCGAGCCCTCCGGGTCCGCGCCGATGATCTTGACCTTGCCGCCCGATTTTTCCTTCAGGAAGCGGCCTATGCCCGAGATCGTGCCGCCGGTGCCGATGCCCGCCACGAAATGCGTGATCCTGCCATCGGTCTGCGCCCAGATCTCCGGACCGGTCCAGTGGTAGTGCGCGGCCGGGTTGTCCGGGTTCGCGTACTGATCCGGCTGCCACGCATTGGGCGTCTGTCTGGCGAGGCGGCGGGCGGTGCTGTAGTACGAGTCCGGATGGTCGGGCGGCACGCTCGTGGGGCAGACGATGACCTCGGCGCCGTAGGCGCGCAGCACGGCGATCTTGTCACCAGCCACCTTGTCGGGGCAGGTGAACACGCATCGATAGCCGCGCTCCTGAGCGACGATCGCCAGCCCGACGCCGGTGTTCCCTGAGGTCGGCTCGACGATCACGCCACCCGGATGGAGCTTGCCCTCCCGCTCCGCCGTCTCGATCATCCGCAGCGCGATGCGGTCCTTCACCGAGCCGCCGGGGTTCAGGTACTCGACCTTGGCCAGCACGTTCGCCGTCTTCGCCACGCCCGCGGTGACGGACTTCAGCCGGATCAGCGGCGTGTCCCCCATCACATCGGTCAGCGAGTTGTGGACCTGCACGTGGCTCTCCCCCTGGTTAACCGCTTCATCGCGGGTATCGCTATGGAGCGACGCTATCGGCTGCGGCTCAATTCGGCTGTTAACGTGTCACTGACACGTGCACAAGGAGGCGCAAATCATGCCAGAAGCAGTCATCGTCGCAGCCGCCCGCTCCCCGATCGGCCGTGCCTTCAAGGGGTCGATGACCTCGATCCGGCCCGACGACCTGCTCACGCAGATAGTGTCGGCGGCGCTGGCTAAGGTCCCTGCCCTGGACCCCGCCTCAGTAGAGGATCTTATCGTGGGCTGCGGGCTGCCCGGCGGCGAGCAGGGGTTCAACATCGCTCGCGTGACCGCGGTTCTGCTCGGCCTCGACACCGTGCCCGGCACTACCGTCAACCGGTACTGCTCGTCTTCGCTGCAGTCCACCCGGATGGCCTATCACGCGATCAAGGCCGGCGAGGGTGACGTGTTCATCTCCGGCGGCGTCGAGTGCGTCTCCCGGTTCGGGAAGGGGAGCAGCGACTCCCTGCCGGACACGCAGAACCCGGCGTTCGACGCCGCGCGGGCCCGCACCAAGTCGACCGCCGAGGCAGAGAGCCCGTGGCATGACCCGCGCGCCGACGGCGAAGTGCCTGACGTCTACATGGCGATGGGGCAGACCGCGGAGAACGTCGCGGGGCTGCGCGGCATCTCGCGCGCGGATCAGGACGAGTTCGGCGTCAGGTCGCAGAACCTCGCCGAGAAGGCCCTCGCCGACGGGTTCTGGCAGCGGGAGATCACCCCGGTGACCTTGCCTGACGGCTCCGTCGTGTCGGCCGACGACGGGCCCCGGCCGGGGACGACGCTGGAGAAGATCTCTGCCCTCAAGCCCGTATTCCGTGAGCACGGGACGGTCACCGCCGGGAACTGCTGCCCGCTGAACGACGGCGCGGCGGCGCTGGTCGTGATGAGCGACACCAAGGCCGCCCAGCTCGGTCTCACGCCGCTGGCGCGTATCGTCGCGACCGGCGTCAGCGGGCTCTCCCCCGAGATCATGGGCCTCGGGCCGGTGGAGGCGGTCAAGCAGGCGCTCGGCCGGGCCGGGATGGCGATCGACGACGTCGACCTGGTGGAGATCAACGAGGCGTTCGCCGCGCAGGTCATCCCCTCCTACCGAGAGCTGGGCATCGACCTGTCCCGGCTGAACGTGAACGGCGGCGCGATCGCCGTCGGCCACCCGTTCGGCATGACCGGCGCGCGGATCGCCACCACGCTCATCAACGGCCTCCAGTTCCACGACAAGACCATCGGCCTGGAGACCATGTGCGTGGGCGGCGGCCAAGGCATGGCGATGATCTTCGAACGGCTTAGCTAGCGCCCTCGACAAACGGGACATTACAGGAAGGTTGCGATTGGGCCTTGCCAGTGCACCTCCGGTGAGGCAGGCTCGGGGGAAAGCGGCGTCTAACCCACCCCGGAGGTGCCAATGTCGCTGACGCACTCGCCCGACACGCACAAAAGCCTCATCGCTCGCATCCCGTCCGTAACGGGACGCCCGCTGTCAGAGTGGTTCACACACCTGGAATCCGGGCCCGCGTTCTTCCGGCGTGAGGAGCGGGCGAACTGGCTCGCAGACGAGCACGGCATCTGCGATCGCTATGCCGTGGCCATCGTCAGGGAGTACGAAATTCAGCGCCATCTCAGGCTCTTTGGCGGCTAAAGCGGTTGCAATTACCATTGCAACCGGAGCTGCAAGCGCAGATGCACAGTCACTTGCGGCTAAAGTCCCCTTACCGAAACCGGTGCCCCCGGTCGGGTTCGAACCGACGCTAGGGCCCTTTTAGGGGGCCGGCCTCTTCCCTCTTGGGCTACGGGGGCGCATTAATAGTAACCCGGTTTATTTAGGACATGCAGGCACTGCAGCCCGATAGGGCCGATAACTTGTCGGCGTATTGCGAGCGCATGGCCAGCGATGGTATCTACACCGGGAAAACCGTTACGCCTATGTTCGTTAATGATCTGGCCCTCATCGAACCAGTCAAGATCCAAGCGACATTGCCTCAAGATCCAATGCCACGGCTCAGGCCGGGCGTCATCGGCCCGGGGACGGCGGGAGTCGACTGCTTCGTCGTCGATCTCCTCCGGGCGCGCCAGGATCACCGGCGTCCTGGTCCGCGGGATGATTCGCGTCCGGTTTCCGCGACCGCGAAGGATTTTTTATGAAGGAAGAAATTCGCGTTATGCGCGAAAAAGTCTCGCGGTAGGAACGTCTTTCCCACCTTACTATCAGTTCTGACCACTTTCGTGTCCGCTTTGAGATGATTTGCCTGGTCAAAACTGATAGGAAGCCTTCTCGCCTTCGGCGGTCGCGGCGGCGGGAGATTCTCCAGTATTCGTGATCAAGTCGTGCGGCGATGCCGCCAGGCTTATACGTCACTAGGGCCGCTCAGTTCGCAGCTGTCACTATGATGCTGGCGCTTCCCGGGAATTACGGGACGGCCGGCGTCGCTCCCGCCGCCCTGGGCGGTACTCGAGGCCGGGCGATGGGCTCCGTCGCCAGCCGTCACGCACGCGCGACCAGGAGGGCTGTAGTTACGGTAACTAGATAGGTCGGCCGCGATTCTGGCTGGGCTGGCCGGCGCTCTGTTGCCGGGCTCGGCTATCCGGTTTCGGGGATCCAGGGATCGCCCTGGAAGGCGGTGGTGAGCGCGTCGAGTGCGCCGATGCCGTGGCGGGCGGCGGTGGCGAGGTAGGAGCGGAGCGCGCAGAATTCCTCGGCTCCGGCCATGGAGCGCATGCAGCCGGAGATCTTGATCCGGAGTTTGCTCATGCGTATTGCCTGCTCAGCGGCATTATTCGTAAACGGGATGCGCAGGTCGCGGGCGAACCGCAGGTAGTCGCCCTCGCGGGTCTTCATCCTCGTGGCGAGGGCGTGCCGTTTCTGCTGGAGCTTGCCCTGGCGGGCGGCGTTGAGGGCGATCCCGGTCTCCGCGGCCTGGCGGTACCAGTTCTCGTGCTTCGTGCGGGTTTCCGGGTCGATGGCGGCCTGGCCTGCGGCGCGGGCGGCCTCTGCGGCCTCGTTCAGCGCGAGCAGCGCGTCGATGGCCTGCTGCGCCCAGGTCCTGTCGAGGTCCGTGCCGGTCTCGGTGACCGCGACCAGTTCGCGCAGCACGTGCGCACCGCACAGTGCGTGGCCTGCGACGTTGCCGAAGGTGTCGTAGGGCGCCCAGGCGTCGTGGACGGCGATCCCGGCGAAGTGCGGCAGGACCCCGGCGGCCTTCATCCCGTCCTTGCCGCGCTTGGCGTGCACGGTGAACAGCGCGAACTTCCCCTCCGAGGCGGAGTGGATCCAGGCGAGCTTCCCGGCGGTGCGGAACCCGGTCTCGTCGAAGTGGACGACTTCCGCGCTGATCAGGTGCCGCATGATGGCCTGCACCGCCGGGGCGAGGAACCCCGCGGTCTTCCGCGCGGCCGCGGCGAGGGCGCCGGGCGAGGGAGCGCAGCCGAACAGGTCTGAAAGCGCCTGGCAGGCGCGGTCGCGGGACAGGAACTGGCCGTGCCAGAGGTAGATGCCGGCGCCCATGATCCGGGGCCCGTACTGGACCGGCGCGGTCACGCCGCCCGGGGCCTGCGCTTTCGTCTCGCAGCCGCACCCGCACTTCACCGTGAGCATCTGGTGCTCGGTCGTCACCGCTTTGACCGGCGGGATGTCGGTGACCTGCCTGCGCTCGACCGCGGTGACAGGGGCCTTCTTCAGGGACTTCCCGCAGCAGGAGCACCTGGCCGGCCGGTGCTTCACGGTCTTGTCGGGGTGCTCCGCGAGCTCCATCGTGGCCCCGGGCTGGCCTTTCGGCCTGCCCGGCTTGCGGCCGGACCTGCCGCGCAGCGATTTCGGCGACGGCTTCGCCGGCCCGTCCGACGACGGGGGCTTCGATGAGTTCCGGGAGTTCGCCATCACCTGGGCGGCGAGATCCGCGACCTGCGACTGCAGCAAGGCCAGCTGCTCGCGCAGCGCCGCGTTCTCCGCGGCCTGCTCCTCTATCCGGGCGTCCCGCTCGGCCAGCAGCTCCCGCAGCCGCGCGTTCGCAGCGCGAAGCCCGTCATCACCGCTGTCGGGAACGACGGGCATCTCGGGCACGGCCGAACGTTGCCACGGCTCCGCCCCGCCCGCAAATAGGCAGGCATCGAAGCGACTGGACTAGACGAGAAAGCACAGGTAGCGAATGGGCTGGCCAGACAGACCTATCTAGTTACTAGTTACGAATGATTCCTCCGGGAGCTACGGGAAAAATAGTCCAAGCGGCATTGCTCAAGATCCCAGCCGTGTTCAGCATCGTTGGGTGAAACCCGACTAGTTCCGTCGCGATGGGTTCGCCTCGTCACGCGTGATCATTCCGCAGGACCTTCGTGATCATTCCGCAGGACCTTTCCGGCTGGGTCGAAGAAGATAGCGTCAGAGAACGTCATCGCGTCCGATGGCGGCGGCCCTAGCGAAGATGGCGTCGAGCATATCGGGGGTAACGCGACCGGTGAAGGTGTTCTGCTGGCTGGGGTGATAGCAGCCGAGGAGCAGCACGTCCGTCCGCTCTTGGGCGCGGAGAGTGGCCTCGACGCCGTGCCCGAACGCCGGGCGCGGCCTGGGATCTCGTAGCCCGTCTGCCGCGAGTACGGGCCACAGGGCCTGCCAGGCGAAGCCGCCCAGGCACACGACCACCCGCAGGGACGGCGCGAT
Source organism: uncultured Actinomycetota bacterium (assembly GCA_963778435.1). GTDB lineage: Bacteria > Actinomycetota > Actinomycetes > Streptosporangiales > Streptosporangiaceae > Trebonia. The sequence goes on along the minus strand of CAVZUX010000026.1, from coordinate 19,559 downwards.
CCTCCGCAGCTCGGCGATCAGCCACGGTGCGCAGGCGTCCCGCTCCTGCGGCGTGGGCTTGTTGGCGGGCGGCGCGCAGCGGACCACGGCGACCATGCGGGCGCCGATCAGCCGCTGGCCATCCCCCGCGGATACGCTCGTCGGCAGCTCGGCCAGGCCGCAACGGTGCAGCGAGGAGAAGAGGAAGTCGCCGCTGCGGTCACCGGTGAAGACTCGACCGGTGCGGTTACCGCCGTGCGCGGCGGGCGCCAGGCCGACGATGAGGATGGACGGTTCCGGGTCGCCCCAGCCGGGGATCGGGCGGCCCCAGTACCGCTCGCCAAGGAAGGACCTGCGCCGGGTAATCGCGACCTCCTCCCGCCACTCGACCAGGCGCGGGCAGGCCCGGCAGACCGACTGCCGCGCGGTCAGCTCGTGCAGCGACTCCGCGCCGATCGCGAGCTCACGGACCGCCGCCGGCGGAGGCCGCTACCGGCGTGCCCGCATCCGCCGGATCGCCAGGCCAGCCGGTACCTGGCAGCACGGCCGCCGGAACCTCATCGCGGTCAGGCGCGGAATCGCGAGCCACTACGGCACCAGCGACCAGGCGATGCCGTCGAGGATGTCGTGCTCGCTGACCAGGACCTCGGCGAACCCGAACCTAGTCATGATCCGGTCGAGGACGAGGGCGCCCGCGCCGATCACATCGACCCGGCCCGCATGCATCGCGGGAATGGCCGCCCGCTCGGCTCGGGTCATGGCGAGCAGCTCGGCGGCGATCTCGTGTACCCGGGCGGCGGATACGCGCGAGTGGTGGATGCGAGCGGAGTCGTAGTGGTCAAGGCCGAGCGTGATCGCGGCGACCGTGGTCACCGACCCCGCGAGCCCGACCAGCGTCCTGGCCTTGTCAACGGGGACCGCGGCAGCGGCCAGGTCGAGGGCAGCGTCGATGTCCGCGATGGTGTCCGCCACCTCCTGGTTGCGCGGCGGGTCACTGTGCAGGTGCCGTTCGGTCATCCGGACGCAGCCGATGTTCACCGACCGCTCGCCGTCGCACCCCCTCGGGGCCGCCGAGGATGAACTCGGTGGACCCGCCGCCGATGTCGGTAACCAGGTAGGGCGGCGCAGGCGCCCTCGGCCGCGAGCGCGGTGCCGGCCAGCTCCCTGGTGGCGCCGGTGAACGACAGCCGGGCCTCCTCCTCGCCCGAGATGACCTCCGGCGCGACGCCGAGCACATCGACGACCCGGTCGGTGAACTCCTGGGAATTCTCGGCGTCCCTGGTGGCGCTCGTCGCCACCATCCGGATGGCCTGCCGGCTTGGCCTCGGCGATGAGGCCCGCGTACTCACGCAGCGCGGCCATCGTCCGGTCGAGCGCCGCCTCGGACAGCCGCCCGGTCCGGTCCACGCCCTCGCCGAGCCGGACGATGCGCATCTCGCGGCTGAGGTCCGTCAGCGTCGGACCAGAAGACCGTGCGCTGTCACTGGAACCACGGGACCGTTCGAGGTCATCTGCGTTTGACTTGATGTCGGCGATGAGCAACCGGATCGAGTTGGTGCCGCAGTCGATCGCGGCCACGCGATGGGTCACGTGGTCCTCCTCGGGGGCTGCACGCAGGGGCCGCGCGACCACCATGGGCCGACTGCGTCGAGGGCCTCGCGGCCGAACGGGTTCGCGCCCGGCACGGCAAGCTCGTGCGCGACGAGCGCGTGCAGGCACTTGACCCGGTCCGGCATCCCGCCCGCCGACTGCGTTCCGGTCGGCAGCGGCTCGACGCCAGCGTTCATGGCCGCCGCGTCTCGGCGCGCCAGGTAGTCGTGGTGCGCCCGGTCGTAGGATGCCTTGACCTGCTCATCGGCGAGCCTCTCGGTCATCTCCCGCATCGTGCCCGCCGCCTCAAGACCGCCGATCGCCCCGGCGGCCCGGGGGCAGGTCAGGTAGTAGAGCGTCGGGAACGGAGTGCCGTCAGGCAGCCGTGGCGCCGTCTCGACGACGTCAGGAAGCCCGCACGGGCAGCGGTGCGCGACCGCCCGCAGTCCGCGCGGCTGACGTCCGAGCTGCGCCGTGACCGCCGCCACGTCCCGCGGCGCGATCACCGGCCCGGCTCGGCGTCGGCTCGCTGGACCGACTGCCACAGCTTGGCGTACCACGGGTTGGTCACGGCCTGCTGTTTGGCCGCGGCCAACCCTGCCTGCGCCGACCGGCCGGAGACGACCTGGTAGCACTGCTCCTTCGGGAAGCACATGTGCAGCTCGTCCTCGGCCTGCTGCTCCATGTACCACGTCTGGCGTCAGTTTGCTGTCCTGCTTCTCTAGCGCCTGCACCTGAGCCGCGTTGGCCTGCTGCAGCGCCAGGAGCTGGTCGATCTGCTGGCGCTGGGCGATGTACTCGCGCACCGGGTAGGCCAGGCTCAGCGCGATGGCGCAGATCACCACGGCGAGCAGCGCAGCCCTGCCGGTCAGCTTGGTGGGCCGCGCGGCCGCCGCTATCGCGGCGGCCTGCGCGGGGGACGGCCGTGCCGGCTGGGGCGGTTGAGCCTGCGCGTTCATGTCAGGCGGCGGTGAACCTCGGGAACGCGCCCGCGCCCGCGTAGACCGCCGCGTCGCCGAGGTGCTCCTCGATGCGCAGGAGCTGGTTGTACTTGGCAACCCGCTCGCCGCGGGCCGGCGCGCCGGTCTTGATCTGGCCGGCGTTGGTGGCGACCGCGAGGTCGGCGATGAAGGTGTCGTCGGTCTCGCCGGAGCGGTGGCTGATCATGCAGGCGAACCCGGCGCGGTGCGCGAGGGAGACGGCATCGAACGTCTCGCTGACGGTGCCGATCTGGTTGACCTTCACCAGCAGGGCGTTGGCCGACTTCTCGGCGATGCCCCGGCGGAGCCGCTCGGGGTTGGTCACGAAGAGGTCGTCGCCGACGATCTGCACCCGGTCGCCCGCGGCGGCGGTGAACGCCTGCCAGCCGGCCCAGTCCTCCTCCGCCAGCGGGTCCTCCACGCTCACGATCGGGTAGCTGCTCACCCAGTCGGAGTAGGTCGCGATCATGTCCTGCGCGGACTGCGGCTTCCCGTCAAAGGTGTAGGCGCCGTCGTTGTAGAACTCGGTCGCCGCCGCGTCGATGGCCAGCGCGACGTCGCGGCCCGGGGTGAACCCGGCCTTGCCGATCGCCTCGATGATCAGGTCGAGCGCGGCCCGGTTGTTCTCGAGGTTCGGCGCGAAGCCGCCCTCGTCGCCCACACCGGTGGACAGGCCGTGCTGCTTGAGCACCGACTTGAGCGCGTGGTAGGTCTCCGCACCCCAGCGCAGCGCCTCGGTGTAGGTCGGCGCGCCGATCGGCGCGATCATGAACTCCTGGATATCGACGTTGGAGTCGGCGTGCGCGCCGCCGTTGAGGATGTTCAGCATCGGGACCGGGAGCACATGCGCGTTGCGGGCCGCCCAGGTAGCGGAAGAGCTGCAGGCCCGCGGAGTCGGCGGCGGCCCTGGCCACCGCCATGGACACGCCGATGATCGCGTTGGCGCCGAGCCGCGACTTGTCCGGCGTGCGGTCCAGGTCGATCAGCGCCTGGTCGACCAGCCGCTGGTCGTCGGCCTCGTGCCCGAGCAGCTCCTCCTGGATCTCCTCCACCACGCTGTCGACGGCCCTGGTAACGCCCTTGCCGCCGTACTCGGCGCCGCCGTCGCGGAGCTCTACGGCCTCGAACGCGCCGGTAGACGCACCGGACGGTACGCCGGCCCGGCCGATGGAGCCATCGTCGAGCGCAACCTCGACCTCGAGGGTCGGGTTGCCCCTGGAGTCCAGGATCTGCCTGGCATGCACCGCTTCAATCGACGCCACCGTCGGGCTCCTTGCCTGTGAGCGCAACAACTTCCTGTAAGCCTAAAAGACTAGTGGAGGGGCACCCCGCTGACACACAGGGCACGCCGACTTCACCCACCGTTAAGCCAGATATGTCGGGGAGGCGGCAGGCGTGGTCCCCTTGGCGACATTGGGTTGAGTCGCGTTCCGCGAGGTTGCACGGACTACTCCTACTTCACGGCACGCTCCGCCAGGAAGCCGGCTCTGATCGCCTGCCACAGCGGCCTCGTCGCGTACGGGAGGCAGTCCTCCGCGTAGTACCACCAGAAGTAGCCGCCCGCGTAGTAGGGCAGGTGGACGGGGAGCCCGTAGTAGTACCGGACGAGCGACCTAGCCGCGCCGATGGTGCCCTTGGTCACCGGGTCGTCCAGGCCGATCTCTCCGAAACCGACCCGCGCGCGCGGGTACAGCGCGTGCAGGGAGCGGAAGACGGCGGTCCAGGTGCCGGCGGAGGGGCGGCGCCCGCCGCACTGGTCCTCGTAATACGACAGGAACACGTAGCTCAGTCCGTCCCGCACGGACACGGGCACGTACTTGCGGGAGAAGGCAAGCGGGCTCAGCTCGCCTGGGCCGTCACCGCATCCGGCGTTCTGGTAGAGGGTCAGCGCGGTGCGCAGGCGCCGGGCAGCGACCAGCTGGTAGGCGGTCGTGAGCTTCGCCGCGACGACCGGGTACGGCCCCGTCCAGTCGCCGTTGACCTCGTTGCCGATCTCCCAGATATCGATCGCGGCGCCGAACGCGGCGAGGTAGGCGCTCACCCGCCGCTTGTACGCCGCAGTCGTGATGGACGTCTCTTCGGAGGAATCAAGCAACTCCCCCATGAGGTAGCTGACAGGGTGCAGCGCCGTGACGGCTGCCGCATAGGCGCGCGGCGGCTGCGTCACGTCGAAGTAGAGCCGGGTTGCTGGCATCACGGGCAGGTGCCGGGAGCTCGCGACGAGCCCGCCGAGGTCGGAGACGTCGTCGGCGGTTACCCCGGCGAGCACGCGAGGCAGCGCACGCTGCGCCGGGGTGGCCAGGCTCCCCAGACCGACGGTCCGGGGAGCCTGGCCACCAGCCAGGACGCCGCTTGCCGCAACCAGTCCCGTGACGAGCAGCGTGATGGCCGTCGCGCGGCCAGGCCGACCCCGTCAAGCGCGATCCCATGGTCGCCATGGTCCTTCCTGGGTGGAGCGCGGCCGACGCCCAGGGGCGGTCGGGAGCAGGCGCCGGCCGCGCGCTCGCTGGCTTAGCTAGGCAGGCCGGTGCCGGTCGGGCCCACGAATGTGTAGCCCAATGCCTTTATCCCAGAGACGATGGTCTCTAGCACGCTAAGCGGTTCGGACGGGTCGAAGAAGAAGCTCGCGGTGGACTGGGTGACCGCGAGGTTCACCTGGGCGTTGCCGATCAGGTTGGCCGCGGTCCGCGGCGGGTTGTTGTTGACCGCGGTCGGCTCGTAGTCGCCGAGGTTCTCCGGGACGATCCGCTCCCCGTACAGGTCGTACACCTCGTAGGGGAAGAACTGGCCGAAGGTCCGGCTGTAGTTGAGCGGCTGCCCGCTGAGCTGGCCGCTGACGAAGATCTCCCGCTCGTATCGCGTCTTGATAACGCTGTCGATGGCGTTGTAGTCGGCCACGGAGGCGAAGTAATGCGGGGTCACCCAGACGGTCGGCTTCGTTAGCCCCGCGGCGGTGAACAGCGCCTGCCCGGCCGTGACCCGGCCGAGCGCCCAGGTCTGCGAGTCGCCGGGCACCGGTCCCTCCCAGAGCACCCAGTCGGTGTTCAGGCACGGGGAATCGTAGGTGTAGGGCGGGTTCTGGGTGGTCGCGCACTGAGCACGGTAGAACTCGGCGTCGTCACCGCTCACCCCGTCATAGGGGTTGGCGACGTTGGAGTACTGGTGCGTGTACCCCTCTTCGTTGAGGCTGCCGCCGTGCTTCACGGCGTATTTCAGTGCCGTCACCACGGTAGGCGCCTGCGCGATGGTCTCCGTGAGCGGGGTGCCGCTGTTGTAGTAGCCGTTCGGGTCGGTGTACTCGGGGATGACGTTAATGCTGAACGGCACGCCCTGGCTTGACAGGTAGTTGGTGATGTTGTTCAGGGCCGTCGGGTCATTGGTGGCGTCCACGTCCTCGAGCCGGACGAGCGCCACGTGGGACGCGGTCGTCGTCGGGGCGAGCGCGGGGAACAGCAGATCGGAGAACGCGACGTACCGGTCGGTCTCGCTAATGTAGGAGAAGGGGATCTCCCCCACGTAGGTGATGTTGCCCGACCTGATGGCCCATGGGTAGCTGGTGCCCGTGGTCTGCGCGATCGGCGCGCAGTTGACCGGGGCGCCGCTTGAGTTCGTGCAGTTGGCGCTGGCCAAGACCGTGACCAGCGAGGGGGTTGTGATGTCGGGTGCGAGCACCTCGGCGCCTGCGCCGGAGTTGCGGGTGAACGTCTGCCCCTTGTAGCTGACGGTCAGCGGGTTGTCGGTGGTGTCGAAGTAGGAGTTGGACGGGTCCCAGCCGTAGGCGGCCTTGAAGGCGGTGTCGGCGGTGCTGCCTTCGGTCCCGGTGAGCTGCCAGATGTTGTCAGCGGCCCAGATGATCGGCTTGGTGGTGCTCACCGCGTCGGACAGGAACGTGGCCGGGATCGGCTCGTTGTAGGTGGAGCCAAGGTAGATGGTGGCGGTGTAGTTGTTCACCTGGCCGGACACATAGTCCACGACCGGCTCGGCGGTCACCGAGCCGAAGTGGGTGGCCAGGTTGCCGGCCGCGATCGCGTACAGCTCGCCGAGCCAGCCCCAGGTGCCCGTGCTGTCGTACAGCACCAGGGCGCTCGCCGTGCCGGGACCGTTCCCCCAGGTCACCGCCTCAGAGGGTGCGAGCGCGGCGGCGGCACGGCGGCTGGCGGCGGCCTGCGCCCTGGTGAGCGGATGCGTGGCGGCCCGGTTGGCGGCCGTCCTTGCGGCGGCGATCGCCTGCCGGATAGCCGGGGACACGATGGCGCCCGGCGGCTTGGAGCCTGCGCGCGGCGCCGGCTTGGACTGCGGGGGCTTGGGCGGCGCGGGCAGGGCCGGAGTATCCAGTCCCTGGTTCAGCCGGTGCCCGTGCTTGATTTTGGACGGCGCCGCCTGCGCGGCGGCACCAGCCGACGCGGCGGGCGCGGCGGCTAGGGCAATGGGGACGCAGAGCGCGGCAACGGTCGCGGCTGCGGCCGCCAGTCGCCAGTTGCGCCTTCTTCGCATCTGAAACACGACGGTGTGCCTTTCTGTTCGTGCCGCCGCTAGCGGCGGTACCCGCTGGAGCGCGGGAGCTTTAGCGGCTCTTGCCGGCGAACTCCTCCGCCGGTGGGCCGAGGCCGAAGAAGTGCGCAAGCGCGGCGACCGCGCGCTCGGCGGCCCGCCCGTCGCCGTACGGGTTGACGGCGTTGGCCATCGACGCGTAGGCGCTGATGTCGGTCAGCAGGTGGCCGACGGCGGCGACGATCTGGTCCTCGCCGGTGCCGACGAGCCGGACCGTCCCTGCGCTGACCGCCTCGGGGCGCTCGGTGGTGTCGCGCATGACCAGCACGGGCTTGCCCAGGCTCGGCCCCTCTTCCTGGACGCCGCCGCTGTCGGTGAGGATCACGGTCGCGCGGCTCATCAGCCGCGCGAACCCGGCGTAGGGCAGCGGATCGGTCACGATCACGTTCGGCAGGCCCGCGATCTCAGGGATGATCGCCTCCCGCACCACCGGGTTATGGTGCAGGGGGAGCACGATCTGCAGGCCCGGGTGGGTGCCGGCGATGCGGGACAGCGCCCGGCCGACCGCCCGGAGCGGCTCGCCCCACGACTCGCGGCGGTGCGCGGTAACAAGCAGCACCGGCGCGTCGTCGCGGTCGAGCCGGTCGAGGACCGGGTCTCCGTACCGCGGCTCGCCGAGGCCGCACGACTGGCGAACCGTCCAGAGCAGCGCGTCGATGACGGTGTTCCCCGTGATGACCACGGACGCGGGATCCACATCTTCGGCGAGGAGGTTGGCCCTGCTCGTGGCGGTCGGGGCGAGGTGCAGTGCGGCCAGCCTGGTCGCCATCTGCCGGTTAATCTCCTCCGGATAGGGCGAGTACGCGTCTCCCGTGCGCAGCCCGGCCTCCAGGTGGGCGACCGGGATCTTCTCGTAGAAGGCGGCTAGCGCGGCCGCGAACACCGTCGTCGTGTCGCCCTGAACCACAAGCGCGTCGGGACGGACCTCGGCGAGCAGCTCGTGCGTGCCGGTCAGCGCGCGGGTGGTGATCTGCGCGAGGGTCTGCCCCTGGCTGTGGATATTGAGGTCGAACTCGGGCTTGATGCCGAAGACCTCGTTGACCTGGTCAAGCATCTTGCGGTGCTGCGCGGTGACCGCCACCTGGACGGTAAAGAGGCCAGATTCGTCGAGCGCCCTGATCAGCGGCGCCACCTTGATGGCCTCAGGCCTGGTGCCGTATACCACCATGATCTCGGGTTTGGATCGGCCAGGCGTCAGATCCTGGGCAAGTGGAAAATGTCCCATTGGTCAATGCCCTTCCTCGGGTAGCTGAACGACTCGGAACTGGTCGAAGGCGGCCTGGGCGTCCTCGCTGTAGAAGCCGATCGCACCCCACAGGTACGGGTTCTCTGTGTCGGTGAAGCGGGTGAGTACCTGGCCATTGGCCGAGACCGTGATCTGGTTACCGACCTGGACGATCCCGACGGTGTGCGGGACGCCGACTTCGAAGGCGGGGCGCAGCCCGGACGCGAGGAACCGCTCGCCGCCGCGGTACGACGGGTCCTGCTTGGACAGCTCCCAGCCGTTCGCCTCGAGAGTCAGCGCGTAGAAGCGCTCGTTCGACGTGTAGTGCCAGACCACCCAGCCGACTTCCCAGGCATGGGGCTTGCCCGCTGGGCCACGGCGGAGCTGCCTGACGGTGCGCACCCGCAAGGTCGCGGCGAAGTCCGTGTATGAGGCGGCGGAGACAACGAGGGCCGAGTGGGACGTTCCCGGGCTGGTTGCGGCCGCCGGGCTGAGCGAGACTTTGAGCGAGGGTCCCGAGCCGGCGACCGACACGCTGCCGTACCCGGTGAAGACGGTCACCCAAGGATCCCGCGTCCTGCCGCCGAGCAGCCCCGTGGTGGTGGCGGTAGCGACCGCGCCCGCCAGCGCGGCGGCCGCCGCCACGGCCAGAACCCGCCGCCTCGTGAACCGCCGGCGTGGCTGTCGCCCGTCGTCCCCCGCGCCCGCATTGCCCCCGGCGCCCGCGCCGGGTCCGGGGTCCGCTCCGGGTCCCGGGTCCGCGCCGGGTCCCGGGTCCGCTCCGGGTCCCGGGCCGAACATGGCCGCCATGGCCACCGGCATTTCCGCGAGGGCAGGAGCAGCCGCTGGCAGGCTCGTCCCGGTCGCGCTAGCAACCGAGGCCGTACCAACCGAGACCGCGCTAAAGACTGGGGCCGTGCTAACCGCGGCGGCGTTGCTGCTCACCAGCGGCGACTCTGACACGCGGGCGGTCTTGGCCCAGCCGGTCTGGCCACGCAGCGTACGGCCGACCGCCCACCAGCCAGCCGCGTACCACATCAACCCGTAGCAGACGTACAGGTGCGCGAGCGCGATAGTACGTGCCAAGCCCACGCCCTCATGCCGCTCCCGTGCCCAGTAGACGGAGCCGAAGGCGAGCGCAGGGCCGAACGTCAGCGCGTACGTCGAGGCGATCCACCAGCCGGCGGGGTTCTGGCCCCTGGTCGCCTCGAATACCGCGTTGGCCACGGACACCAGGAACGAGGCCGACAGCAGCGAGGCGATGAGCAGCACCACAGGGCTTGTCAGGTGGTAGATCAGGTCGGCCCTGGCCCGCCTGGGCGCCTTGCGCAGCACGAGCGGGATCAGCCGCCATGACTGAATGTGGCCCTGGAACCAGCGGGACCGCTGCCTGATCAGCCGCCTGAGCTCGACCACTCCCTGCTGGTGCACGGCGACCGTCGAGCAGTACTCGTTGCGCCACCCGGCCGCGATCATCCGAATGCCCATGTCCAGGTCGTCGGTGAGCGACCGGGACCACGGGCTGGACCCGAGCGACAGCATTGCCGACAGCCGCATGAACTGGCCGTTGCCGCCGAGCCCGACCGAGCCGAGGTGGCGCCTGCCGCGCTGGAACACCTCGGTGTATATGACGAACTCCATGTCCTGCATCCGCGCGAGGGTGCTGCTCACCCGGTTGTTGATGCGCACCCCGATCTGCACCGCGCCGACATCCGGGTCGGCGAAGATCGGCGCCACCACCCGCACGGAGTCCGTGTCCATCCGGCCGTCAGCGTCGACGACCACGAGGATGACCCGGTCCGGGTCGCGGCCGTCCAGGTGCCCGGCGTCCAGCAGGTAGCGGACCGCGGCGTTCAGCGCCTCGCCCTTGCCCTGCCGGGCCTGCGGCGGCCGCCTGCGAAGCAGCCGGACCCGGCCGCCAGCCTCCGCCGCCATCCCGGCCACGACATCGGCGGTGCTGTCGTCCGAGCCGTCGTCGATAACGAGGACGATGAAGTCGCCGCCCTTCATGGCGAGCAGCCGCTCCAGGCTGTTGGCGATGACCGCCTCCTCGTTCAGGCAGGGCATCAGGAACACGAAGAGCGGGACGCCTGCGGGCGTGGCAGTCGCCTGCGGAGTCCCTGCTCCCGCACCCAAGGCTCCCGTCGCCGATGTCTCCTCGATGGGACGGCGGCGCCGACCGCCGAGAGATCCGCGGTTCCGGCCCCTCAGCCGCTTGCGGGGCCACCGCGGTTCCCTCCGGGACACCGCAAGCATGGCCATGCCATAGCAGACCCCGGTGGCGATCAGCGCTGTGGCGAGCAGCCCAAGCGACAGGTCCCAGGCGGGCTCCGCCTGGACCGTGCCCGTCCGGGGCAGGGGAGCCGGAGCCGGAGCCGACAGCGGAGGCGCGACAGGGTTGGCCGTCGGCAGGGATGCCAGACCCGTCAGCTCGCCGCGGCCGACCCGGGCCGTGATGCGCACCTGCCCAGGCAGCGACGCATGATCGGTGAAGCGCACGTAGTACTGCTCGCCTAGACTCGCGCTGACCTGTGCGAACGCTGCACTCCAGCCGCCGGGACCTGGCACTGGCACCGCGAGCCCGCCGCTGCCCGCGGCTAGCGCGTCATAGCCGGCCGCGCCGCCCGGGGTGGCGTCGAGCACGTACAGCGAGGTCCCGCTCGCCGCCAGCCAGGCGCGCAACCGGGCGGCGGGCGCGGCGGCCAGCCGCGGGTCCCCCGCCACCGCCAGGATGATGGTGCGGCGGACCCGAGGACCGGCGGTGAACGCGGACAGCGCCGTCTCCAGCGTGCCCACGGCGCTGCCGGCAGCGCCTCGGTGCAGAGTCGCGATCGCCGCCACGGCGGGCGCGGGATCGGCGGACAGCATCCCAGGCAGCACCCCCGGTGTGGCGGGGTCCACGCCGACCGTCCGTACTCCCGTTGGCAGCCCGGCAAGGAACCGGGCCGCCGCGGCCCCCTCGGCTGCGAACCCGGCCGACGGTAGCCCGGTTGCCGGCGCGACTGCCAGCTCCACGTCATCCGGTGAGAGCTGCCTGACCGAGGCGACGACGGGCCGCCCCCCGATCGTGACCGAGAGGCCGCCGGCGGTCAGGCCGCGCGGCGCATCGGGGACCGTGACCACGAAGTCGACCTGGGGGTAGAGCGACACGTCCACCCGGAAGACTGTCAGCCGCTCGATGCCAGGGCTCGCTGAAACCGGGGCTTCGGCTGAGGCCACCGGCGTAGCTGGCGGGGACGCGGCCAGTGCCTGGGTATTGCCCGGTGCCGGGGCTTCGGCTGAGGCCATGACCGGCGTGGGTGGCGGGGACGCGGCCTGTGCCTGGGTATTGCCCGGTGCCGGGGCTTCGGCTGAGGCCACGACCGGCGTGGGTGGCGGGGACGCGGCCAGTGCCCGGGTATTGCCCGGTGACAGTACAACCCAGACGGCCAGCACCGAGACGGCCAGCACCAGGACGACCAGCGACGGGACGACCGACACCCGGAGGGCCAGGAGCGCCCTTGGCCCTCTCACGGCTCGGGCCGACAGCCGGCCGGGTCCTTGTCCCGCCCGCCGCGCGCGATGTATCCCGCCACCGACATCCCAAGCCCGGCCAGCAGGTACAGGCCGAACAGCCCGCCCGCGCCATCGAAAAGCAGGTGGGCCGCCAGCCACAGCGGCCCTTCATTCGGCAGCGCCTGCCCGGCCCCGAACGCGGCCAATCCCGCAACGCCTGCGGAGAAATACACCTGTGCTCCCCCAACGTGGTCACCAGCGCGCAGGCATGCCAAAGAGAACCGATTCCCATGCACGTCGGACACGTTCCCGACGGAGAATCAGCACTGCATTAACACTTAGGCTTCACCTGCGCTTAGAGCTCGCTTGCGTTTCGCGGCAGCGCGAAGCCATCCTTAGCCGCCCCTGCTCTCCATTGATTAGGGCACGAATAAGTCGCTCTGGCGGCCTCCCGACCCCTTTTTACTGACCCTTACGTTTCCGCCAATTTCAGGATGGTGCGTGCGCACGAAGATCACAAGCCGCAGGGCGCGCTAGGCCGTTCAGTTATCTGAGCGGTCGGTACCTGAGCGATCGGCGGGCACGTCATGACGGGCCAGCATCGCCACGGCGGCCGCCCGGTCGGGCACCCCGAGCTTGCGGACGACCGCGGCGATGTGCACACGGACCACGCTCGTGCTGATGGTCAGGGCGCGGGCGATCTCCACGGTGGACAGACCCTGCGAGAGAAGGTCGAGCACCTCCCACTCCCGGCTGGTCAGCCGGCTGCTGGCTGGCCTGGGATCTCAGGCCCGCCGGGACCGGCCCCGGCGGGCCGCCTCCACCGAGGCTCCCTGAAGCGCAGGTGCCGCAGCAGTTGCGCGACAAACCTCGGGTCTAGCGCCGCCTCTCCGACCCAGACGACATTGATCGCGGCCGCCAGGTCGCCAAAGCCGACCGTCTTCAGCAGGAACCCCTGCACGCCGGCGCGGATCGCGGCGATCAGCTCATCGTCCTCGGCGGACGCGGCCAGCATCAGCACCTTTGACCGCGGCAGCCGCGCCCCGATCTCCCACGTCGCGGGCAGTGCCCCGCCAGGCAGTCGCACGTCGAGCACGCAGACATCGGGCCGCTCCCGCATCGCGGAGGACACGGCGCCGGCGGCGTTGGCCGCCACCGCGCAGATCGTGAGCCCGCAGTCCTTCTCGATCGCGATCCGCTGCTCCTCAAGCGCGAGCCGGTCACCGTCGGCGATGAGCACGCGAATCGGCCGTGCCTGCTCTTCCATGGCCAGGTCCCAGCCGATACCCGGGCGCCCAGGCCGTGCGCGAACGTCCTCTATTCTGTCCATATTTGGTTGGCCCCCCCTAGTAACCCCACCTCACCCATTCCGTAGCGTAATCGCCTGCCATGAACCGCACAACGCCGATTACAAATATATTTCGCGACATTAGCGTGAGCGATTCGGTAAATAATTGACCACAAGATAAATCTATCCCATAGTGGACATAAGGGGCATATCGTAACAGTGTTGTCATCCTGTTCCGTGAATTCCCCTCTTTGGAAGGTATTCCATACGATTGCGTGAGTATTCCAGGTGCCGCAGCGCGCTAACGGAGAACCCAGCATTCTCATCAATGTTCGCGAGCATCTTCAAGAACACAAGCGGCCGGCGGTGGGGACGATGGGTGCGGACCTGCTCGCTGTCCACCCCCTCGGCCGCGTCCGCGTCCGGGCCTACCTGTGGGGCGCGAACGGCGCCAACGGGCAGGCGGGCGTGGAGAACGTTCTCGACCTGATGCGCTCCGGCATCGACGCCTGCCTGCGGGCTCGGATACTCGTCGATCTCCGAGCCTCACCCGAGGACCCGGCGAAACCGGCGGGGTTCACAGCGCGGGCATATTACAAACGCCCTGCTGGCACTTGCACGCTCACCGTTGGCACACCGGTAAGCGAGTACACCTGCCAGCCAGCAACGTGCCAGTCGGTCGCTTCGATGCCCTGGCAAGCATCGACCACGACCTTCTCGCGGACAACCTCCGCGATCTCCGCAGGCTCGACCATGGCGAACTCAGGCCAGGCGGTGACCACCACGATCACGTTGGCGTCCGCAGCGGCAGCGTGCGCGGAGTCTGCGTAGGCAAGCTCGGGATAGCTAGCGAGCGCGTTGCCGCTCCCCATGGGGTCGTAGACAGTCACCATAGCGCCCAGCGAACGGAGTCGGTCCGCGATCTTTAGCGCGGCTGAGTCGCGCACGTCGTCGGTGCCGGGCTTGAACGTTGCGCCCCAGATGGTCACGTGCTTTCCGGCTACCCCATCGACGGCCCGCTCGACTAGCGCGACCGCCTGGCGACCGCGGGCGATGTTGACCTCATCCACCGCGCCGAGCAGCGTGGTCGCGTTCTCCACGCCGATCGCGCGGGCGAACGTGCCGAGTCCTCGGACATCCTTCGGCAGGCACGCCCCGCCATAACCGATCCCTGCCCCGAGAAAAGCCCGCCCGATTCGAGGGTCGAGCCCCAGCGAGCGTGCTAGCGCAGAGACGTCACCACCGGTCGCGGCGCAGATGTCCGCCATCGCGTTGATGAACGAGATCTTCGTGGCGAGAAACGCGTTGGCCGCTCCCTTGGCCAGTTCCGACGTGGCGAGATCGGTGAGGACCAGTGGGATACCGGTGTCGGTCAACGGCCGATAGATCTCCCTGACGGTCGCGGCCGCCTCGGCGCTCACCGCACCAACCACGATCCGGTCTGGCCGAAGCGTATCCTCGACCGCGCGGCCCTCTCGCAGGAACTCCGGGTTCCAGACGATTTCGGTCCGCGCTTGCCCGGGCCTGCGCATGCCATCGATCATTGCCTGGAGGTTCGCGGCGGTCCCAGGCGGTACGGTCGACTTCCCGATGATCAGGCAATCGCCGCGCAGGTGCAGGACAAGCGACGACGAGGCCGCGAAGCTGCGACAGGTCATAGGACCCGTCCGCATTCCCCGGCGTCGCCACCCCGATGAAGTGAATGTTGGCGAACTCCGCCGCCTCGGCGTAGCTGGTGGTGAACCGGAGTCGCCCGCGCTCGATATTCTCGGCCAGCATCGGGTCTAGGTGTGGCTCATGGAACCAGCCCTTCCCCGAGTTGAGCATGCTCACCTTGTCCTCGTCGATGTCTACTCCGATGACCTCGTGGCCAATGGAGGCCATGCATGCGGCATGCGTGGCACCGAGGTGCCCGCAGCCGATTACCGACATACGCATTTATCGCTCCCATGGTGAGAACAGAAACGCCTCGTGGGCAGAACTGACACAGCAAGGCGACAGCGGCACTGCTGCCAGTATTCGAAGGTCTAAGCCGGTCTGCCGGGCATAGCGCTTGAGCTTGAACGGCATCGCAGCCGATTCAAGCTGGACCTTGAGGCTCATCTTAGATTCCCCGGCAACGCGCTCGGAGAAATGAATTGGCAACTCGACGATCTTCAGACCGCACAGTCTGGCCCGGTAATTCATCTCCACCTGGAAGCTGTAGCCATTGCTCTGCACGTTCCCAAGGCCAATCGCCTCAAGCGCGGAGACGCGCCACATCTTGTAGCCCGCCGTTACATCACGGACGCCGAGGTGGAGCAACGCCCGCACGTAGGCGTTCGCAAACGCCGACAGCGCCTTCCTGTGCCACGGCCAGTCGCTGCCCACACTCGCCCCGACGACGTAGCGTGAGCCGATTACCGCGTCCGCCTCGGCAGACAACAGCGTGCCGAGCATGCCCGGCAGGTACTCAGGGCCATGGGACAGGTCACTGTCCATCTGGACCACGAACTCGGCACCAGCCTGGACTGCCCTCGCCATGCCATCTAGGTAGGCCCTGCCGAGCCCCTCCTTTCCCTGCCGGTGCACCACGCCGACGCGGTTTCGCCCGTAATATTCGGCGAGCTGCTCGGCGATGTTCCCGGTGCCATCGGGTGAGTTGTCATCAACGACCAACACCCGCATCGACGGCAGCGGAAGCTCCATGAGTGCCTTTATGATAACTGGAAGGTTCTCTGCCTCCTGGTACGTCGGCAGCACCACGACCACGTCCGCCGATCGCCACGGCTCAGGCAATTCGACGCCGCGATATTTAGTCTTCGTTATCTCCCGCCCATTGATACTCACAATTCCCCCTCAGGGATAATTCACTGATAGCCGTATACCTTATTACGTATATCTGAACCCTTGATGATGTCTTCGCACCTGCTAATCGCCACTGCGCCCTCCTTGCCTTCAAACGTAGAGAGCGAAGACGCCGGATGGGTCACCGGATAATCAGAGAGATCGACTTTCCAAAAAAAGACGCCGCGCATGTGGAACCGCTTGACCGTCTCGCAGGCGGCGGTGAACCAGTTGAATTGAATTGCCGGGTCGAGCTTCCCCGTCAGCCGCAGGTTCGGCGGGTCGGAGTAGGCGCCCGCGCGGGCCTCGATGCCCGTCTCCTGGATCGAGGTCTTGCGCAGCAGCGAGCCGGGCACCTTAGCGAAGAACGCCTCGAAGGCTGCTGCGACCTTGCTGAGCGCAGCGGAAGCCGGCAGCTTGAGCGGCTCGTACATGTCCACCCCGGTCAGCTTTGTCGGGGGAAGCTGGGTAAGCGGAGGGAAGTAAAGATGCTGATTCTGTGTGTAGCTGATCTGGCCCTTGAAGACCTCAGCGCACCTAGCGAACATAGTGGCTTTCGCGCTAAAGCCGACGGACGGCATCGGCGTGCGGCTAATCGTAGAGAACCTGAGCAAAGACCAAGCAGACACTACGCTGCGCGTCGGCAACGCTTCCGGCTCCGCCACGGTGCTGACCCTGACCGGCCCCTCCTTGCTAGCCACTTCTGGCGTCCAGGTCCAGGGCGCTTCGGTCACGGCTAACGGCACCTTCCCGCCGGGTCAGCCGGAGAACGTGCACTGCACGGCGCACTCCTGCCCTTTGACCCTGGCCCCGTACTCAGCCGCGCTGGTGACAGTCGCCTAGTGCTGCGCCGCGGCGTGTGCAGAACCGCCGCTCCGTGAAGATCTCGGGGGTGCTTGGCAGCCCTAGCGTGGCCAGTATTGCGACGGGGGCGTTCGCCGCGGGTCAGTGATGTCGAAGCGCTGCCTCGGTTCGATGCTCGTGATCTTGACCAGCCGCTGGGCGTCGGCCTCGGCCAGCTGCTCCATGACCATGGGCATCGCCGCGATCAGGGCGCCGACGGCGAGCGCCAGGCCGCGCATTCCGTCATGGCGCTGCGTGTACCGGACGTGGTGGAGCCCGGACTTCTTGATCGCGTCGCATTCCCGAGGGTCGTTGGGCTGGGCGCGATCCCGCGTGATGAGCACGTGGTAACCCGCCTTTTTGGCGTCAGGCAGCACTTGCCGGTCTTTCTTGCCCTTCCAGGAGACCTCGCAGACGTGCGTGACCTGGTGACCGAGCAGGACGTGCCGCAGCGGTCCCATGACCTGGACGGCGGTGTCCTCGTCGATGAGGACTCGCATTACCCGGCCAGGCGTGCAGGGTCGTAGCTGTCGACGTAACGGGCGAAGTCGAGTGCGTCTCTGGCGGCCTCGGCCGTGACAGCTGGGTAGTACTGACTGATTCCGTCGGCTGGCACCCCGTCCCGCATCAGCCCTGCGACCGCGTCGTATGGCACCCTGGTCCCGACGATGACCGGTATTCCGCCCTGTGTCTCAGGGTCGACGGCCAGGCCGGGCCGGGGCTGGAGGAGATCGGGGACCAGGACTCCGGCGCGGACGGCAAAGGCCTCGATGACGTCGCCGATCACTGCAATGAGCTGCAGCTGGCCCGGGTTCGAGCCCAGGTTCACGGCTTCGCCACCGGTGAGCAGCTGGATATTTCCTCGCCGGTCTGAGACCAACTTGTAGGAAGCAAGAGGGTCGGCCTCCCCCAAGTTGCGGAGGTTGCCGATCGCCGCCCGTATCTTCTGGAGCGATGCGTTCTCGCGCAGCCGAACGAAGGTGCGCAATGCCAGCACGTCCTGGAAGGAGTACAGGGCCCGAGGGGTGGCGGCAAGCTCGGGCGGAAGCAAAGGCCCGGTCTTAGGGCTGCGCCAGTGGCGAAGCTGATTCAGGGTCGCGCCGGAAAGCGCGGCGGCCATCGTCGTCGCATATGCCACATTCTCACCCTTCCTACTTGTTTCCTATCAGGCATTGTGCGGCATGGACCGAGCATGTTGCTGTATCGGCGCGCCATCCAGTGTCACGGAAATGAGACGTTCAGATCTTGCGAGCCGTCCCGCTGCGATGTCATCGGCCTACGTTGGATGCAAACAGGCTTACCGCTGCCGCTCCTGCTCGCGCACCTCGTCGGCGAACCGCCGGGCCGCAGCGCGCAGCTCCAGCTCCGGATCGAGGCCGACTGCCTGCGCACGAGCCACCAAAGCCATCAGCTCCGCGCCGAGACGCTCGCCGGTCAGGCCAGCATCGCCGTCCGAGTCGGCGGATCCGGCGGAACCCGCGGAACCCGCGCCCTCGAGCGACACGGAAACACCCGCCCGCCCCGCCCGCCGCTGGAGCTGTGCGGCCAGCGAAAGCGCAGGCTGGCCGAATGGCACGCCGTCAAGCACCGAAGGTGCCACCGCGCCACCAGGCGCGCCGACGGCCGCCCCCGCCGCCTTAGCGGCCTCTGCGGCCTTGGCCGCCCGCTCCGCCTTCTTGATCTCTTCCCAGTTAGCGTTGACGTCAGCCGCCGAGGACACCGACACTGACCCGAACACATGCGGATGCCGCCGAACCAGCTTCGCCGCCAGCGTTTCGGCCACGTCATCGATCGTGAACCCGCCGTCCGCGCGGGAGCGCTCCGAAGCGATCCTGGCGTGGAAGAGCACCTGGAACAGGACGTCGCCGATCTCCTCGCGGAGCGCCGGGCATGTCGTCGGCCTCGATGGTCTCCGCCGCCTCGTACGCCTCTTCAAGCAGGTACCGCAGCAGCGACGCGTGCGTTTGCTCCCGGTCCCAGGGGCAGGACGTCCGCAGCGTGTCCACCACCGCGACGAGATCGAGCAGCCGCGCGCCCGTCACGTCGTCTTCGCCAGGCGCGCCCTCAGCAGGCGCAGCGTCCGGGCTGGTCACCTCAGCAGGCCGGGACGAGCCCCGCAGTGGACGCCGGCGACGGCGTGCCCGCTGGCTGTGAGAGCAGGTTCGAGTCGGCCACGATGGTGTAGCTCGAGTAGTCAATCCGACCGTACTGCGGGCTGACCTGGATGTTCAGCGTCTTGGCGGCCTGGCACTCCGCCTTGTCGTACTTCGCGGTCACGGCGTTGGACTCCGTGGTCGTGGTCGGTGCCTTGCCGCCGTTCACCTTGATCTGGTAGGCGTTGTCCTGGGCCACCCACTGGCCGAGCCCAGGCAGCATCTGCGGCGAGAGCCCGTTGCCGAGGAACAGCGCCTGCGCGCTGCTGTACCCGTCCTGGGAGGCCGAGGACGCGGCCTCGGATTGAATTTCCGCGAGCCCCGTCTGTGACTGCGCCTGGGTCACCGAGATGCCATTGGCGGCGGCCACCTGGTCCATGATGGCGAACCTGACCAGCCAGGTCAGCACCGCCGCTGGCTCCTCCGCGCTGGTGAGGTTGATCCCGCTGCCGTAAGGCTTGGCTGCCACCTGAAGGTTGGAGACCTGCGCGTCGAGCGACGACACGGTGATCCGCTGGTTACCGACGATCGCCGCCGCCCCCGCCTTCACCGGAGAGCACGCAGCGATCAGCAAGCACGCGCCAAGGCCGGCCGCGCCGAGCGCGAATCCGCGAAAGACAGCCCCCCTG
>CAVZUX010000025.1:0-334133 GCA_963778435.1 uncultured Actinomycetota bacterium | reverse complement strand
ACGGTCTGAGAGAGCTGCGGCTCGGACGCTCCTCGGAAGTGATGGTTAAGCCCTTCAACAAAGTGCGATTCCTTCTCGGCCAATTGCGGGGCATAGAACTGGTCGAACTCACGCGCTCCGACGAGTGTTGCGGTTTCGGCGGCACCTTTGCGGTGAACGAGGAGGCCGTTTCTTGCCTATGGGCCGGGACCGGATCGCCGACCATGAGAAGGCGGGCGCGAAGATAATCGCCGGCTTTGACACGTTCGTGCCTTATGCACCTTGACGGCCTGATCCGCCGCGAGAACAGTGCCGCTGCGAAGTAATGCACGTCGCGGAAATCCTGGAAGGCGCGAAGCTTTCATGATCGGACATGCATGACCGGACATGCTGAGAAGGCGGCGATCTTTGTCGCGGATGAAGGTCGGGCACACTGGCACGACCAGGCGCTGTGGTTCGTTCGGCTGAAGCGCGACCGCCAGGCCGAGAGCATTCCGGAATGGGAGGCTCTGCGGGAGGCCGCCGCGGCCATCAAGGCGCACACGTTGTCACGAATCGCCGACTACCTGGAGGAGTTCGAGCGCAACGCCCGGACCAACGGCATCCAGGTCCACTGGGCGCGCGATGGTGCGAAGCACAACGCCATCGTGCACCGTATTCTCGCGGACCGGGGCCTCACCCGGCTGGTGAAATCGAAGTCGATGCTTACCGAGGAGTGCCACCTGAACCCCTACCTGGAGGCACGTGGCATCGAGGTGACGGACACGGATCTTGGTGAGCGCATCGTCCAGCTTCGGCACGAGCCACCGAGCCACATCGTACTCCCGGCGATTCATCTGAAGAAGGAAGACATCGGCGACTTGTTCCACAAAGAACTCGGGACAGCCGAGGGTGCTTCCGACCCAAGTACCTCACCGAGGCGGCGCGCGCCCATTTGCGGCAGAAGTTCATGGCAGCGCAAGCGGGCCTCACCGGCGTCAACTTCGCGATCGCCGAAACCGGCGGCTTCGTCGTCTGCACCAATGAAGGCAACGCCGACATGGGAACGAGCTTGCCCTCGGTAAACATTGCCTGTATGGGGGTCGAGAAAATCGTACCCCGGGCTCAGGATCTCGCCATCTTCCTCCGGCTGCTAGCCCGTAGCGCAACTGCAGCCGGTGACCACTTACACCACACACTTCCACGGCCCGATGCGCGGCGGCGAACTGCACGTCGTCATTGTCGACAACGGCCGGAGCGCGATCCTTGGTCAGCAGACTTTCCGCCGCTCGCTCTCCTGCATCCGCTGCGGCGCCTGCATGAACACCTGCCCAGTGTTCCGGCGCTCAGGCGGCTACAGCTACGGCTATACCGTCCCTGGCCCGATCGGTTCGTTACTTGCGCCGCTGCGCGACCCCCGCCAATTCGTCAGCCTGCCGTTTGCCTCGAGCCTGTGTGGTTCCTGCTCCGACGTTTGCCCGGTGAAGATCGATCTGCACCACGAATTGTACGCCTTCCGGCAAGAGCTGGTCCGAAAGAAGGTAGTGCCGCTTTAGAAGCGCTTGGCATGGCAGTAATGAGCGCCGTTCTGGCGAGACCGTGGGCCTACCGGCTCGCAGGCAGCCTCATGCGCTGGATCTGCCGCGGCTGCCTCGGGCCTTTGTGTATGGTCCCTGGAACGCGTGGGGGCGCCAACGCGAGCTGCCGCCAATGCCACGACAGAGCTTTCGTGATCTTATTAAGAAGGAGTCGAAGTGAGCAGCCGGGACGCCATGCTCGACTCCTTGCGCCGCAACGCACCTCCAGTGTCGCCGCTACCGGAAGCGCCGACTGCCATTACCTATGCCGACGCCGAGAAACAGTTCGCCGAAGCGTTCGGCTCCGTGGGTGGCAAATTCTTTCGCGTCGCAGGCCTCGCGGAGGTCAACACCGAACTCGGGAAGCTCGAGTCATATGCCCAGGCGCGCAAGATCGCCTCGCTGTTGCCGGGCATAGGTGGCGCCAATGTCGATCTCGCCGCCCTGAAGGATCCACACGAACTGGAGGGGATCGATCTCGCCGTCATCGCGGGCGAGTTCGGAGTCGCGGAGAACGGTGCCGTGTGGGTGCCCGGAAGCACGCTCGGTCCGCATCGGGCAATCTTCGTGGTGACCCAGCGCCCTGCACACAGAGCGCGTCGGGCCCGAGCCCGCAGCGCCGCCCGGCCTCCTCGGGCGTCGTCACCGTGAGCAAGCACGAGCGGAGCCCGCTGCCTGCAGCGCCCGCACGACGTCGGCCGCGGGGAGCCCGAAGGTGAAGCTCACCGCCGCGGGCGGTGCGCGCCAGCACGCGTCTCGACCTTGGCCGGGTAGTCGTCGTCGTCCCACGACGCCTCGCCCGAGCGTCACCCCGAGGGCGGCGGCCTCGGGCTCGAGCGCAGCGACGATACGCGGCCAGCGCACCCGGGTCGGCCGTCGGCTCGCCCGGGCACGAAGAGGTTCACCCCGAACGTCCGACGCCGGCGGCCCGGACCGCCGCCATCTCGTCGGCCAGGGCGGTCCGCCGTCTTGTACCCGCCGGCGAGGAAGCCCAGCGCACCGGCCCCGGCGCCCGCCACCACGAGCTCGACGGTCGACGGCCCCCCGGCCATGGGCGCCACCGACGAGCGGCCGAGCGGGACGAGCGCCCGGCGCACGATGCCGAGTCACACCGCGCACTCTTACCCACCGCGCCCACCGCGCCGCTACGGTGGGCAACCCGTGGACCTCGACCTCGTCGACACGCTGCGCAGCACCGGCGCGGCCCGCCAGTTCCACCCCGAGCCCGTCGCCGACGAGGTGCTCGCCCGGCTGCTCGACACGGCCCGCTTCGCACCGAGCGGCGGCAACCGGCAGGGCTGGCGGGTCATCGTGGTCAAGGACCCCGCCGCCCGCGTCGCGCTGCGCGACCTCTACCTGGCGCGGCTGGTACGAGTACCTGGCCATGGTGTCGGCCGGCCTGGTGCCCTGGGCGCCGGTGACCGACCGTGAGGCCGAGGCGGCGGCGATCGCCACACGCGGCGCCGCTTCGCCGAGGCCGGGGCCGCCGCACCCGGCTTCGCCGAGACGCTCGACACCGCGCCCGCCCTCCTGCTCGTCCTGGCCGACCTGGCCGCGCTCGCCGCGGTCGACCGCGACCTGCCCCGCTACACGCTGGCCGGCGGCGCCTCCATCTACCCCTTCGTCTGGAGCCTGCTGCTCGCCGCCCGGACCGAGGGCCTCGGCGGCGTGATGACCACCATGCCGGTGCGCCGCGAGGACGAGGTGCGCGCGCTCTTCGGCATCCCCGACACCGTGGCGGTGGCCGCCCTCGTCGTGCTCGGCCGCCCCGTGACGGCACCGCGCCGGTTGACGGCGGGCGCCGGTCAGCTCCTTCGCCTGGGTCGACCGCTTCGAGCGGCACCCCGTCTCGGGCCGCCGTGAGGCGGACCAGCCCGCACCACCGGGCCGCTCCACCGGTGCGGCGCGGACCGTGGTCAAATGGGCCATGGCACAGAACGTCCTCGGCGAAGCGCTCCAGCCCTGCAACTTCGACCCGCGTCACCGGCTTCTACCGCGACGGCTGCTGCAACACCGGCGCCGAGGACATCGGCGTCCACACCGTGTGCACCCGGGTCACGGCCGAGTTCCTGGCCTTCTCGGCATCGGTCGGCAACGACCTGTCGACGCCCGCATCCCGAGTTCGGCTTCGCCGGCCTGCAGCCCGGGCGACCAGTGGTGCCTGTGCGCGGCGCGCTGGCAGGAGGCGTTCGAGGCCGGGCATGGCGCCCCCGGTCGTCCTGGCCTCGACGCACGCCGCCACCCTGGAGTGGGTGCAGCTGGGCGACCTGGTCGCCCACGCCGTCTGAGTCAGCCCCGAGTCGCCTACCGGAGGTCGTCCATGGCACAGAGCACGCAGCACACCGTCGTCAGCGTGGACCGGGTCATCGAGGCCGCCGGCCGGCGTCGATCTTCGCCGTCGTGGCCGACGCCACGCGCCACCCCGAGATCGACGGCTCGGGCCAGTTGGTCAAGGCCAAGGACGGTGCAGCCGGCACCTGACCCTGGGCTCGACCTTCGGCATGTCGATGAAGATGGGCGTGCCCTACTCCTGACCAACACCGTGATCGAGTTCGAGCAGGACCGCCGCATCGCCTGGCAGACCGTGCTGTCGGGCCGCTCGGCCGCTTCCTCGGCGGGCGCATCTGGCGCTACGAGCTCGAGCCGGTCGACGGCGGGACCAAGGTGACCGAGACGTGGGACATCACCAGGACAAGCAGGCCTTCTTCTTAAGCAAGCGCGAAGGTCGGCCAGCACACGGCCGCGGCCATGTCCAAGACGCTGGACCGGCTGGCCGAGATCACCGAGCGTGAGCGCGCGTGACCGACGCATCGACGCGATCGACGCCGCCTGGGAGGAGCGCATCCTCCCCGCCCTGAGCGAGTACACCCGCATCCCGTGCCTCTCCCCCGCCTTCGACCCGGACTGGGCCGAGCGCGGCGCCATCGCGGCGGCGGCCGGCTGCTGGCAGGCGTGGGTGCGCGACCAGGACGCGGCGCTGACGGCCGAGATCGTCGAGCTGCCCGGGCCGCACCCCGGTGCTGCTGATCGACAACGGCGGCACGCGGCGACCCCGATCGTCGTCTACGGCCACATGGACAAGCAGCCACCGCTCGGCGAGTGGCGCAGCGGGCTGGGGCCCTACGAGCCGGTGCGCGACGGCGACCTCCTCTACGGGCGGGGCACGGCCGACGACGGCTACGCGACGTTCGCCGCCGTGACGGGTCTGCTGGCGGCGGGCGGCGGCCAGGGCCGCGTGCTCGTCCTCATCGAGGCCAGCGAGGAGAGCGGCAGCCCCGACCTGGCCGCCACCTGGAGCACCTCAAGGAGCGCATCGGCACGCCCCGTCTCGTCATCTGCCTCGACTCGGGCGGGCTCAGCTACGACCGCCTGTGGCTGACCTCGTCGCTGCGGGGCAACCTCGTCGCCACGGTCAAGGTCGACGTGCTGACCGAGGGCATCCACAGCGGGCAGGGCGGCGGCGTGGTCCCGTCGTCGTTCCGCATCCTGCGCCGCATGCTGTCGCGGATCGAGGACGAGGCGACCGGCCGCATCCTCCTGCCCGAGCTCCTGGGGGCGGGGATCCCCGACGCGCACCGGGCCAACCTCGACGGCGCTGGCGGCCGAGTTCCCCGACAGCGCCGCGCCGGTCGTCGACGGGCTGCACCTGCTCACGCCCGACCCCGTCGATCGCCTGGTCGCCGCGCACCTGGGGCGCCGCGCTCGAGGTGACGGGCGCCGACGGGCTGCCCAAGCCGCACGACGGGGGCAACGTGCTGCGCCCCTCGACGACGCTCAAGTTCTCCGCTGCGCCTGCCGCCCGACGTCGACGCGCAGGCGGCCACCGACGCCCTGATCTCGGCCATCCGCACCGACGAGGGGGCGCACGTCACCATCGACATGGAGGCGGCGGCCCAGGGCTGGATCGCCCCTCCGCTGGAGCCCGCGACGTCGCGGCGACGCTGTCGGCGCGTCTCCAAGGAGCGCTTCGGGCGCGAGCCCGGCTTCGTCGGCGAGGGCGGCTCCATCCCGTTCCTGGCCGACCTGCAGCGCGGGTTCCCCGGCACGCCAGTTCGTGGCGACCGGCGTGCTCGGGCCGCACTCCAACGCGCACGGGCCCAACGAGTCCCTCCACATCCCCATGGCCAAGGCCGTCACCCACGCCGTGGCCGAGCTGCTCCGAGACGAGCGGTAGCTGCCGATGACGCACATGCCCACGCCGAGGCACGCGACGACGCGGCTCCCTGGCCGGCAAGGTGGCGCTGGTCACCGGCGGCAGCCGCGGGCTCGGGCGCGCGCCATGGTGCTGGCCTTCGCCGAGGCCGGGGCCGACGTCGTCGTCACCAGCCGCAAGCTCGACGCCTGCGAGGCGGTGGCGGCCGAGGTGGAGGCCAAGGGCCGGCGCGCCCTGCCGGTGGCCTGCCACGTCGGGCACTGGGACGAGATCGACGGCCTGGTGGAGCAGGCCTACGACGCCTTCGGCCGAGTCGACGTGCTGGTGAACAACGCCGGCATGTCGCCGCTCTACCCCGACCTGACCTCGGTGAGCGAGGAGCTGTGGGACAAGGTGCTCGGCGTCAACCTGAAGGGGCCGTTCCGGCTCACCGCGCTCGTCGGCACGAGGATGGCGGCGGGCCCGTATGGTGGATCCATCATCAACGTCTCGAGCACCGGTTCCCTCCGGCCCGCGCCCGACATGCTGCCCTACGACGCCGCCAAGTCGGGGCTGAACACGCTGACCGAGGGCTTCGCCAAGGCGTTCGGGCCGACGGTGCGGGTCAACTGCATCATGGCGGGCCCGTTCCTCACCGACATCGCCGAAGGCCTGGGACCCGGCGACGCTCGAGCGCGGCATGCCGCACCACGCGCTGGGCCGGGCCGGCGAGCCCGACGAGATCGTCGGCGCCGCCCTCTACTTCGCCACCGACGCGTCGTCCTACACCACCGGCGCCATCCTGCGCGTCGACGGAGGCATCCCATGACCGACACCGCGACTTCTGGTTCGACCCCCTGTGCCCGTGGGCCTGGATCACCTCGCGCTGGATGCTCGAGGTCGAGCAGGTGCGCGACATCCACACCGAGTGGCACGTGATGTCGCTCGCCATCCTCAACGCCGGCCGCACCGAGCTCTCCGACGAGTACAAGGCGCGCATGGCGCGGGCCAAGGGCCCGGTTCGGGTCTGCATCGCGGCCGAGCAGATGAAGGGCAGCGAGATCCTCCTGCCGCTCTACACCGCCCTCGGGAACCGCATCCACCTCCAGCAGCGCGGCCGCGAGGAGGGCGAGGCCGAGACCGATCGTCGCCGAAGCGCTCGACGAGCTCGGCCTGCCGGCCTCGCTGGCCGACGCGGCCACGCTCCGAGGAGTTCGACGAGGCGCTGGCGGCGTCGCACCGCGCCGGCATGGACCCCGTCGGCGACGACGTGGGCACGCCCGTGATCCACTACAACGGGACGCGCCATCTTCGGCCCCGTGGTCACCCCGGCCCCCAAGGGCGAGGCGGCCGGGCGGCTGTGGGACGGCGTGCTGCTGTGCACGGCGACCGACGGCTTCTTCGAGCTGAAGCGCACCCGGGACCGGCGACCGAGCTTCGACTGAGGCTCGCTCCACGCCGGCGCCGGGCGACGTCGAGTCGGTTCGACGTCGGGTCCGACAGCGACTCGCGCTCAGGCCGGCGCGGACTGGCGCGAGAACCGGCCTTGTCGCCGTCGGGCCAGATGCTCCCGGCCGGCCGCCGACACCGAGACGACCCGCCCGCGCTGTGGGTCGTCACGACGGACGACGAAGCCGCGCGCGGATGCCTCCTCCCACACCGGCAGACGTGGGCACGATGTGCGCCAGGCTTCCATGACCTCGTCGTAGGGCCGTCCCGACGACCCGATCCACTCGAGCAGGTCGAGGACCAATGCACCGACGGTGTCCGTTGCGCTCTCCACGTGGTCCAGGGTAATGCCGGTGGCGCCCGCTCGGCGGCGGGGCGCTCGCCGCGCCGGCTCGAGAGGTGCGCCAGGCAGCGTGTTGTTGTGGTGTGACCGCCGCGGAGCGAGACCGGTGGGGCGGGAGACGCTCAGGCGCGGACCATGTACTCACCCGGGTGAAAGCGCCGGGTGAGCCGCCGGAACCTCCAGGTGTGGTCGGGCCACAGCGTGGTGTTCCGGCCGCGGTGGTCGAGGTACCAGCTGGCGCAGCCGCCCTCCACCCAGACCGAGTGCTCGAGCTTCGCCTGCACGCGCTCGTTGTAGCGGCGCTGCACGGCTGGCTTCGGCTCGACGACCCCGACTCCGGGTCGACGCAGGAAGGACAGCGCGCTGGCGATGTAGTTGATGTGCGATTCGATCATGTAGATCATCGAATTGTGGGCCAGCGTCGAGTTCGGCCCGATCATCAGGAAGAGGTTGGGGAACCCGGCCACGGTGGACCCGACGTACGCCTCGACGCCGTTGGCCTTCCAGACCTCGGCCAGCCGGGCGCCCGCGGCCGACGATGTGCTCCGCGTACGGGGGCTCGGCCGCCTCGAAGCCGGTCCCCATGATCACCACGTCGACCGGCCGGGCAATGCCGTCCTGGCCGACGACCTCGTGCGCCGTGAACGACGCCACGGGCGAGTCGACCACCTCGACGTTCGACCGGGTCAGCGCGGGGTAGTAGTCGTCGGAGAGCAGGATCCGCTTGCAGCCCGGCTCGTAGTGCGGCGTCAACGTGCGCCGGAGGGCCTCGTCGGGCACCTGCCGGGCGAGGTGGTCGAGGGCGGCCTTGCGCACCGCCGCCTTGCGCCGGTCTCCCCCGCCCGACGAAGACCGAGAGCAGCGACTCGAACATGGCATAGACGCGCAGACGGGACAGGCGCTGGAGCGTGGGGACGCGGCGATAGGCCGCCTTGCGCAGGCGCGACACCGCGCGGTCGCGCCGGGGGAAGATCCACGGCGGCGTCCGCTGGTGGAGGTAGAGGTGCTCGACGACAGGGGCGATCTGGGGCACGAACTGCACGGCCGAGGCGCCCGTGCCCACGACGCACACCCGCTTGCCGGCCAGGTCGAACCCATGCTCCCAGCGGGCCGAGTGGAAGACCTTGCCGCGGAACGACGCCAGGCCCGGGAAGTCCGGGATGGAGGGCTCGCTCAGCGGCCCGGTGGCCCACACCACCACGGGCGCCCGGTATTCGCGGCCGCCGGCGACGCGCACGACCCAACGCTCGGCTGCGTCGTCCCAGCGGGCCTCGTCGACGGCCTGCCCGAGGCGCAGCCGGTCCCCGACCTCGAAGTGGTCGACGCAGGCGCGCAGGTAGTCCCAGATCTCGCCTTGTGAAGGGAAGGAGCGGGACCAGTCGGGATTCAGCGCGAAGGAGAAGGAGTAGAGGTTCGACGGGACGTCGCACGCGGCCCCGGGGTACGCGTTGTCGCGCCACGTGCCGCCGAGGTCGTTGCCCCGATCGAGGACGACGAAGTCCTCGACGCCCATGGAGCGCAGCCGCGCCGCCATCCCGATGCCGGAGAAGCCGGCGCCGACGATGACGACGTCGTGCTCGTGGGTCACGAGGTGGCGGCGACGAAGTTCACGACCACCCTGGCCAGATCCTCCCCGCAGTCCTCCTGGAGGAAATGCCCGCCACCGACGATGGTCGTGTGCGGCTGTCCCTTCGCCCCTGCGATCCGCTCCTTCAGGTTGCGGTCGGCACCCTTGGTGATGGGGTCGCTGTCACTGAACGCGCACAGGAAGGGACGCTCGAAGGCGGCCAGCCCCACCCATGCGGCGACATTGGCGTCGTGGGCGGGATCGTCGGGTCGCGACGGCACCAGCATGGGGAACTGCCGCGGCGCCCGCCTTGAAGGTCTCGTCGGGGAATGGCGCGTCGTAGGCGGCCTGCACATCCTGGGCGAGCTCCTTGGCGCACCCGCCGCGGACGATCACCCCCGTTGGGAACTCCTCCACCTCCTGCGAGAAGCGTTGCCAGGCGAAGAAGGCGTCGCCGGGGTCGGTGTCCCCGGTGGGGAGGAAGGTGTTGGCAGCGACCACCCGGGCGAACCTCTCGGGGTGTTCCCCCACCAGGCGCAGCCCGATGAGTCCGCCCCAGTCCTGGCCCACCAGCGTGACGTCGCGCAGGTCGAGCCGGTCGAACAAGAGCTCGCGCATCCATTCGACGTGGCGGGCGAACGTGTAGTCGCCGCGTTCGGCGGGCTTGTCCGATCGCCCGAACCCGACGAGGTCGGGGGCGACGATCTGCAGCCCCGCCCCGGTCAGGAGCGGGATCATCTTGCGGTACAGGTACGACCAGGAGGGCTCCCCGTGCAGCAGGAGGACGACGGGCGCGGCCGGGTCGCCCTCGCGCAGGTAGTGCACCCGCAGTGTGCCGCCCTCGCCGTCGGCGACGTCGGCGTAGTGGGGCGAGAAGTCGAAGCCGGGCAGACCGGCGAAGCGGTCATCAGGGGTGCGGAGGGTCTTCATGCAGGCCGGAGCCTACGCCGCCGGGTGACGGGGGCGCCCTTCGGCAGACCGTGGCCCGAGCCCGACGCAGGGCCTCTAACCTGACGCCGACGTCACAAAGCGTACGGTGGGAGGGAATCAGTTCATGACCACGTCCAACGCACAGGAGTACGACCCGTTCGCGGCCTTCGACGACGTGGTCGCGGGCACGACCCGGGACCCCTGGCCCGAGCTGCAGGTCAAGCGTCGCGACACGCCGGTGTGAAGGGGCACACCATGGCGCCGGAAAGCCTGCCGGAGGGCATCGACGTCGAGCCGGGGTGGATCGCCTACCGCTACGAGGACTGCTCGCGCATCCTGCGAGACGCCAAGACGTTCACCTCGACCGCCTACGACGCCACCATCGGCGTGGTCATGGGGCACATGATCCTGGGCATGGACGACCCGGAGCACCGGACCAACCGCAATCTCGTGGCCCATGCCTTCCGCGAGAAGTCCCTGGCGCGTTGGGAGCCCGAGTTCATCGGTCCCATCATCGACGAACTGCTCGACCGGTTCGCGGCCGACGGGGAGGCCGACCTCGTGCGCCAGCTCACCTTCGAGTTCCCCGTGCGCGTGATCGCCCGACTCCTCGGTCTCCCCGAGGAGGACTTCCCACAGTTCCAGCGCTGGTCGGTCGAGCTCATCGGCCTGGTGGCCGACATCGACCGGGGTCTTGCCGCCTCAGAAGCGCTGCGCGAGTACTTCGCCGGCGTGGTGGCCGAGCGCCGGGCCCGGCCGGCCGAGGACGTGATAAGCGACCTGGTCTCGGCCGAGGTCGACGGCGAACGCTTGACCGACGAGGCCATCTACGCCTTCCTGCGCCTCCTGCTGCCTGCCGGGGCCGAGACGACGTACCGCTCGTCGGGCAACCTGCTCTACCTCCTCCTGACCCATCCCGACCAACTCGAAGCCGTGCGCAACGACCGCTCGCTGCTCCCGCAGGCGATCGAGGAGGGGTTGCGCTACGAGCCGCCCCTGCTCAGCATCAACCGGACGACGACCGTCGAGGTCGAGGTGGGCGGGGTCACCGTCGGACCCGGGGAGAGCATCACGCCGCACATCGGCTCGGCGAACCACGACGAGGCGCGGTGGGACGATCCCGAGAGGTTCGACATCTTCCGCCCGTCCCTCCCCCACATCGCGTTCGCCCACGGCCCCCACATGTGCCTCGGGATGCATCTGGCGCGCCTCGAGACCCGCGCCCTGCTCAACCGGGTGCTCGACAGGCTGGCGGACCTCACGCTCGAGCCCGGGGACACGGACCCGCACATCCGCGGCGACGTCTTCCGCTCCCCCACCGCGCTCCCCGTGCGCTTCCGGCCCGCCGCCTGACCCGCGCGCCGACCTCAGACCGGGACCGGGCGGGCCTCCACGGTCTCGCCCCGGGCGATGAGCACTGCGCTCACCATGGCCGGCGGGAACAGCCCGTGCGAGACGAGTCCCGGTACCGCGTCCAACGCCTCGGCCAGCCGGGCGGGGTCGTCGACGGGAGCGTGCAGGTCGGCCAGGACCCCACCGTCGGGCGTCCGCGGCGCGTCGCGCAACACCGCGTCGGCCAGCGCGCGCAGCGTGGCACTCAGGCCGAAGGCGAGCAGTTCGAGCGGGACCGGCGGCCGTAGGCGCTCGACGGGCTTGTCGGAGGAGACGATGACGACGAAACGGTCCGCCGCAGCCGCCACGATCCGCTCGCGGGTGTGTGCGCCGCCACCCCCCTTCACGAGCCAGCCGGCGGGGTCCACCTGATCCGCCCCGTCGATCGCGATGTCCAGGTGGTCGATGTCGGTGAAGGGCCGCACGGCGAGGCCATGGGCGAGCGCGAGCTCCTCGGTGGCGAGCGACGTCGCAACACAGGTGATGTCCAGGCGTCGTTGCCCGAGGGCGGGGACGAGCTCGGCAACGGTCGAGCCGGTGCCGAGACCGACCGCCATACCGTCCTCCACCAGGTCAGCTGCAGCCAACGCGGCGGACCGCTTCTCCGCCGGGAGGTCGGGCGTCACGGCCAGGACGCCCTCAACTGCGCGGCACGTCCTTCCAGGCGAGCTCTTTGTCCGTGCGGACGTCGCCTGGAAGGCCGAGGACCCGCTCGCCCAGGATGTTGCGCATGACCTCCGAGGTCCCGCCCTCGATGGAATTGGCCCGTACCCGAAGGAACATCTTGCGCACGTCCGGGGAGGCCATCCCGACGAGGTCGGGCCGCACCATCGGGTAACCGGTGGGGAACAGCATGGCCTCGTTGCCCAAGAGGTCCATGCAGAGGTCGTAGACACGCTTGTTCTCCTCGGCGAAGGCCAGCTTCGCCACCGAGCCCTCCGGTCCCGGGGTCCCCGCCTTGCGGGTCTGTGCCGCCCGCGCGTTGGTCATGGAGTAGGCCTCGCTGCGGATGTAGCTGGAGACGAGGCGGTCGCGCAGGGCCAGCGCGCGAGGTGAGGTATCGCCCTGCCAGCGCTCCCTCCAGATCTTGAGGGCCTCCGCAACCGGCCCGCCGCCCCGGCGGGTCACCGCGCCGCCGATCGACACCCGTTCGTTCATCAGCGTCGTGACGGCGACGCGCCACCCATCCCCCTCACCACCGAGGCGCGCCGAGTCGAGCATCCGCACGTCGGAGAAGAAGACCTCGTTGAATTCCGCCTCGCCCGTGATCTGGAACAGCGGTCGGACCTCGACGCCGGGGGTTTTCATGTCGACGAGGAAGGCGGTCATGCCCTTGTGCTTCGGCACATCGGGATTGGTGCGCGCGATGAGCAGCCCGAACGACGAGATGTGGGCGAGAGTCGTCCAGACCTTCTGCCCGTTCAACACCCATTCCTCGCCGTCGCGCTCGGCGCGGGTCGACAGGCCCGCCACGTCGGAGCCGGCGCCGGGCTCGCTGAAGAGCTGGCACCAGATCTCCTCGTTGGTGAAGAGCGGGCGCAAATAGCGCTCCTTCTGCTCCGGTGTCCCGTGGGTGGCGATGGTCGGGGCGCACATGCCGTAGCCGATGGGGTTGCGGACCCCCGCCGCGGGAGCGCCACCGGCGTTGAGCCGCGCCATCGACCGCTGCTGCTCCTTGGGCGAGAGGCCGAGGCCACCACTGCCGAGCGGGAAGTGGAGCCAGGCGAGGCCCCGGTCGAACTGTGCGCCCAGGAACTCCTGCGCCGGCACGGCGGCCGGCGGGTAGTCGTCCAACAGGCTGTCAACCAGTTCGTCGACGTTCGCGCTCATGCCCGCACCCTATAGCGTGCTCTCGTGCAGGCACCGGTCCGCGTTCCGCCCCACGAAGCCGACATCGGTCCGCGCGGCGCACTGCGAGCCGGTCGGATCGGCCGATGACCGGCACCGTGCGCCTGCCAGACGGGCGGGACCTCGCCTACGAGTCCTACGGCGTCCCCACCGGGTTCCCCGTGCTCAGTTTCCACGGCGGGTTGAGCTCGCGCCTCGACGCCGCGCCGGCGCACGAGGCCGCCGTTGCGCTCGGGGTGCGCCTCGTCGCGCCCGACCGCCCCGGCATGGGCCTCTCCACCTTCCAGCCCGGACGGCGCCTGCTCGACTGGCCGGCGGACGTGACCCACCTCGCCGACGCGTTGGGCTTGGAGCGGTTCGCCGTTATGGGATGGTCCGCGGGGGGTGCCTATGCCGCAGCCTGCGCGGCCAAGCTCCGCGACCGCGTGACCGCGGCAGCCCTCCTGTCGAGCTCGGTGCCCCTCGACCTCTACGGCACCACGAAGGGGCTCACCGCGGAGGACCGCGTGCTCCTGCTGCTGACAAGGCACACCCCCTGGCTGGCCTCGGCGTTGCTGCAGGCCAGCGTCGTGAGCGCCAGCAACACCCGGCTCCTCCGCGCCGCGATGCGATCGTTCCCGCCCGCCGACCGGACGATCCTCGCCGAGTGGGGCCCTCCGACCACGCGCTGGGCTTCGTCCGAGAGGCGCTGCGCCAGGGAACCGAAGGCTGCGTGCAGGACTACCGGATCTTCGGGGACCCGTGGGGCTTCTCACTCGAGGAGATCGCCCTCCCCGTCCAGATCTGGGAGGGCTCGGACGACCGAACGGGGCCGCCGGACTACCGGACGTTCCTGCAGCGCCACATCCGCGGCGCCACGGTCACGGTCGTGGAGGGTGAGGGCCACCTCTCGCTGCTCCCCCATCAGGCGCCCGCCATCTTGGCCGCGCTGCTCGGCGGCGACCACAGCGCCGAGTCGACGGCGCGGTGGAACGTGGGGTAGGCGAAGATCATCGAGCGCAGCGTCCCCACGGGGACCCGCGCGTGCACGGCCAGCGCGAGGAGCCCGAGCACCTCCCCGCCGGACGGTCCCATCGACGTCGCCCCGACGAGCACGTCACCCCGTGCGACCAGCTTGACGAAGCCCTCGGCGCGATGGATCCAGCCTCGTGCGGACGCGGCGATGGGCTCGCACAGCGCGGTGACGTCGTCGCCGTGCTCCCTCGCCTGGGCCTCCGTGAGGCCGACCGAGCCGATCTCGGGGTCGGTGAACGTGACGCGGGGCAGCGCGCGGTAGTCGGCCTCGGGAAGCGGCCTGCCCAGGATGTCGGCGACACAGAGGCGGGCCTGGTACACCGCCACGTGGGTGAACGCCCCCTTGCCGGTCACGTCCCCGACCGCCCACACCCCGGGCACGACCCGCATGTGGCCGTCGACCGGGATGCTGTCCGCGCGCTCGTCGAGACCCAACCTGCCGATACCGAGGGCGGCGAAGTCGCTGCGCCGACCCGTCGCCACGAGCATCCGCGCCGCCGACAGAGCCCGTCCATCGGCGAGATGAAGAATCACGCCGGTCGCGCCCGAGGGCTCGACGCCTTCGATGGTGACGCCCGTGACCACCTCCACCCCTTCGTGGCGGAGCACCTCGGTGATGAGCTCGGACGCCTCGGGCTCCTCGGGCCCCACGAGCCGCGGACCGGCCTCGACGATCGTGACCGCGGCACCGAACCGGCCGAACACCTGCCCGATCTCGAGGCCGACGGCGCCGCCCCCGACCACCAGGAGGGATTCGGGCACCTCCTCGGCCGCCTGCGCCACGGTTCGTCCAGTACGGCACCCCCTCGAAGATCGGCGGGACCCAGGCCCGCTGCCCGGTGGCGAGGACGAGGGCGCGCCGGGCCGTGACGGTCCGGCCGCCTACCTCGACGGAAGCCGGGCCGGTGACCCGCGCTGCACCACGGACCACGTGGCCGCCCTTGTCCTCGAGGCGCGCCACGGCGGCCGCGTCGTCCCACGAGTCCGTCGCCTCGTCGCGGATGCGCCGGGCGAGCGGCGCCCAGTCCGGTGTCACCACCGACGACCCCGCGAAGCCCGGGATCCGCCGTCCCTCTGCGAGCAGGTCCGAGGCCCGGACCATCATCTTCGACGGCACGCACCCCCAATAGGGACACTCGCCGCCGACCAGCTCCGCCTCGATGCCGACGACGTCGAGCCCGGCTTCTGCCAGGTCCGCTGCGACCTGCTCACCACCTGGGCCGAGGCCGACCACGACGGCATCGGCCTCCACGGCGACTACAACTGGCCCCAGGAGCTGAGCTGGACGGGTGCGACGATAGGCGTCCCGACGTCGAGCTGGATCTGGTAGTGGTACCCCAGCGGCAGGTTGCGGGGATTACCGGTGTAGAGCCTGGGCTTCTTGCCCGGCGACGTGAAGAACACCGTCACCGGCCCGGTGGCGGTGCCGACCTGGGTGCTGCTCAACGGAATGCCCCACTCGTCGAAGAATTGACCGAGCGTGAACGACTCCGACGTGTTCGGCGACTCGACGTGGACGATCCCGTCGTAGGCGTGCACGTGGAGCCAGTAGAAGCAGGTCCCCGTCTGGACGAACGGGCCCTGGGCGGTCGCGACGGCCTGGGCGCCGGGGATGCCGATCCCGTAGGGGATGACCTGGGCCTTCCCGTTCACGAAGATCGTGAGGTGCGTGTGCACGTGCACGACCGTTTGCTCGCCCGCCTGACACTGGACCCCGTCCACGGTCTGTCCAGTCGCGGAGTTGACGAGCGTCGCCAACTTCGGCCCCTTGGGAACAGGGATCCCCTCGGGTCCGGGCGTGGCGGCCGGGGGCTGCACCCAGCTCGACGACATGGAGGCCGGGATGGCCTGGGTCGCCACCTTGGGGTTCTTCTGCTCCGGCGGCGAGTTGCTCGAGCCGCCGCCCCCAGTCAGCTGCGTGATCAGGACGATGACGAGCGCGATCACGACGAGCACTGCGCCCACCCGGACGCCCGTGCGAATCCGTTTCTGGCGCAGCTCGGCGGCGCGCTTCTCCGCCGCGTGGCGCTGATTCTCGGCCCTGCGCTCGGCCTTCGACTTGCCCGGACTGGTCATTGCGGCGTCAGCGTAGCGAACCAGTCCCAGCGGAAGGCGTCGACACGCTCCAACGGCCCGGCCCACTCGGGCAACGTTCCCGCGGCGCGCACCACCTCGGCCAGGGAGTCCGATGCCTGCCACAGGTCGCCGTCCACGAAGGCCACGGTCACCGTGCGTCCGGCGGCTGGGTCGGCGAACTGCCAGGCGCCCGCCACCCCGGAGTGCTCCACCAGCGCGGCGCCGTCGACCGGGGGACCCACCACGACGAAGACGCCCTGGGAGGGGCGGAACGGCACCGCCCCGGGTGACACGGCGACCCGGGGAGCGGCCCAGCGCTCCCCGACGGCGAAGGGGCCCGAGAGCACGGCCCGTCGTGCGGCGAAGAACCGGTCCTTCTCCCACAGCTCCCGGCCCAAGGCGAAGAACTCGTGCAGGACGGCGTCGTCACGCATCAGGTAGAGCGTCATGTAGTGGAAGGGGCGGAGCTCGGAGCTGCCACCCCGCTCGACTGTCCGGCAGCGCGGCGACCGCACCCAGCGCTGACCGAAGAAGATCCCGTCGATGGTGAACTGCTCGGGAAGATGGTCCAGTTGGTGCCAGGCGTTGTACGCCTCGTGCGCGGAGGGGTCGGTGATCTCGGTGAACGAGAAGAAGGCCAGCACGCTGCGAGGGTACCCGGCGCCGACGATGCAAGACTCTTCGACCGATGACTGCTGCGACGCTCCTGGCCGGACTGCGCGTCCTCGACGTGAGCATCTGGCGGCCCGGCCCCTATGCCGCCTCCCTCCTCGTGGCGCTGGGCGCGGACGTCGTGAAAGTCGAGCCGCCAGGTGGCGACCCGATGCGCCACTACCCCTCGCTGTTCGGCCCCATCAACGCCGGCAAGCGCAGCATCGAGCTCGACCTGAAGGAAGATGCCGGACGGGCCCGGGCTTTCGAGCTGGCAGCAGAGGCCGACGTGCTGATCGAGGGCTTCAGGCCGGGCGTGATGGCCCGCCTCGGACTGGACGACGCCGCGGTCCGATCGGACAACCCGGGGATCGTGTACTGCTCCATCTCGGGCTACGGGCAGCAGGACCCCCGCGCCGCACTGCCGGGGCACGACGTCAACTACCAGGCCTGGTCGGGCGCTCTCAGGCCAGAAGGCGGCACGGCCACGGTGCCCCCGCTGCCCGCGGCCGACCTGGCCTCGGGCATGACCGCCGCCTTCGGGATCTGCGCCGCCGTGCTCGGCCGCAGCACCACGGGTCAGGGCACCTACCTCGATGTCTCGATGACCGACGTCCTCTCCACCTGGACAGGTCCTGCCGGTGCCGCCGGTCCACAGGAGCCCGACGGCGTGTCACCGCCCGGGCGTACGGACGTGGTACCCGGCTACGGCCTGTTCGCGACTGCAGACAACGGGCAGATCTCCCTCGGGGTCGTCAACGAGCAGCCGTTCTGGTCCCACCTGTGCCGGGCCCTCGGTCTCGACGATGTGGCCGACCTGGACTTCGCGGCCCGGAGCGCACGCGGCGCGACGTTGCAGCACGCCATCGCCCTCGCCGTCGCGTCGCGGGACCGAGATGCGCTCGTCGCCGAGCTCGCGGCGTCCGGGGTCCCCGTGGCGCCGGTGCTCGACCGCCCCGGCATGCTGGCCGCCGCTCCGTTCCCACCCTTCCCCATCCGGCTCGGACTCCCCCGTGCGCCCGGTGCAGTGCCGGCCCTCGACCAACATCGCGGCGAGGGATTCTTCGACCGCACCTGACCTGCGCCGTCCTGTTAGGTTGACCGCCCCGTGACGCCATGACGCAGATCAGCGACCTCTTCGCGGCCAACCGGGGCTACGCCGCCGCACGCGCGAACGTGGACGACCCGCGGCCCGGACGCCGGCTCGCCATCGTCACGTGCATGGACGCACGCATCGATGTCTTCGCCGTGCTGGGCCTGCATCTCGGGGAGGCCCACGTCATCCGCAACGCCGGGGGCCGCGTGACCGACGACGTGCTGCGGAGTTTGGCTCTTTCGAGCGGTGTTCTCGGGGTGGACACCGCTGTGGTGATGCAGCACACCAAGTGTGGCCTGGCCGGTGTGAGCGACGAGGAGCTGCGTGCGCTCACCGGCTCCGACCTCGGTTTCCTTCCCATCGACGACCACGCCGCCGCGCTGCGCGAAGACGTGGAGCTCCTGGCGCGCACGCCGTACCTGTCCGGGTTACGCCTGATCGCCGGCGTGATCTTCGACGTGGAGAGCGGCGAACTCGAGGACGTCGTGCGGTGGGAGCCCACGGACTGAGGCGCCCCCTGTCCTCGATATCCGATCGGTCAGGGGCGAAGAGCTGCATGTACAGTGCAGCGACCTCCGACCCGAAAGGAGCCACCATGCCGGCCGACGACCCTGCGACCCCACGAGACGACGCCGCTCGGCCCCAGCGTGCACGCCGCCTCCTCGCCGCGGTGATCGGCTGCATGACGCTGGTGCCGGCCCTGGTGGCCCTGTCTCCCGGCACGGCCTCGGCCGCCTATCCCGACAACCCCGCGCAGCCGGTGAACTTCGGCAACGCCGGCTTCTTCGGCCCCGCCGGCGGGCTGCAGCTGAACGCACCGGCCGTCGGGATGGCGTCGACCAACACGGGGAACGGCTACTGGATCGTCTCGTCGGACGGCGGGATCTTCAGCTTCGGCGACGCCGGGTTCTTCGGGTCGGCGGGGAGCATTCCGCTCAACAAGCCGATCGTGGGGATGGCGGCGACGCCCGACGGCGGCGGCTACTGGCTCGTGGCGTCCGACGGCGGGATCTTCTCCTACGGCGACGCCCGGTTCTTCGGCTCGACCGGCGGCATGGCGCTCAACCAGCCCATCGTCGGCATGGCGGCGACGCCCGACGGCGGCGGCTACTGGCTCGTGGCGTCCGACGGCGGGATCTTCTCCTACGGCGACGCTCGATTCTTCGGCTCGACCGGGTCCATCCACCTGAACCAACCGGTCGTCGGCATGGCCGCCGCACCGGGGGGCACCGGGTACTGGCTCGTGGCGTCCGACGGCGGCATCTTCAGCTTCGGCACGGCGCCCTTCCTCGGCTCGATGGGCGGCACCCCGCTGAACGCGCCGATCGTGGCCATGGCCTCCTCGGGCAGCGGCTACTGGATGGCGGCCCGGGACGGCGGCATCTTCAATTTCGGGGCACCCTTCTTCGGTTCGATGGGGGGCCAGGCGAACGGCAACCCCATCACCGACATCGCAGCCACGCCGGGCGGCGGCGGCTACTGGCTGCTCCCCACCACACCTCCCCCCGCCCCGCCCACGCTCGGGCCCGGGGCCGGCGGCGCGGCCGTCACCCAGCTCCAGCAGCAGCTGCTCGCGCTCGGCTACTGGGTCGACACGACGAGTGGCTCCTTCGACGACAGCACCGAACAGGCGGTCTGGGCGCTCCAGAAGGCCGCAGGCCTGCCGCGTGACGGAGTGGTCGGGACCGCTACCTGGGCCGCGCTCCAGTCCGGCGTCGTCCCCCACCCGGCCAGCACGTCGGGCTACGTGATCGAGATCGATCTCGCGGACGATCTCCTCATGGTGGTGAACAACGGCCACCTCCAGTGGACGTTCAACACCTCGACCGGCGGCGGGTACACCTACACCGAGGGCGGCACGACCTCGGTGGCGGTGACCCCCACCGGGATGTTCCAGACCTTCCGGGTGGTCAACGGGACCGTCACCGACTCGCTCGGCACGCTCTGGCGGCCGCGGTTCTTCTATCAGGGCTACGCCCTACACGGCGACAGCTCGGTGCCGCCGTATCCCGTGTCGCACGGGTGCGCACGAGTGAGCAACGAAGCCATCGACTGGATCTGGGCCAACAACGTCGACCCGATCGGCACGACCGTCTGGGTTTACTGACCGCTCAGCCGGCCGCCGGCGCGTGAAGCCGGTCAAGTAGGAGCCGCCTGGCGGACCGCCTTGCCGGAATCGTCCGTTCCCGACGAGGCGCGGTCACCCGACGCAGGGCGCGTCGGAGCCCCGGTGCCCGGGGACTAGATGTCGTAGTACAGCATGAACTCCCACGGATGCGGCCGTAGCCGGACGGGGTCGATCTCGCTGGACCGCTTGTACTCGATCCAGGTGTCGATGAGGTCGTCGGTGAAGACCCCTCCGGCCTTGAGGTAGTCCTGGTCCGCCGCCAACGCGTCCATCGCCTCCTCGAGCGAGGATGGCACCTGGCCGATCTTGGCCAGCTCGTCGGCGGCCATGTCGAAGAGGTCGTGGTCGACCGGTGCCGGGGGCTCGATGCGGTTGGTCACCCCGTCCAGCCCCGCCATGAGGATGGCCGAGAACGCGAGGTACGGGTTGCAGCTCGGGTCGGGGCAGCGGAACTCGACGCGCTTGGCCTTCGGACTCGGCGAGTACACGGGAATGCGGCAGGCGGCCGACCGGTTGCGCTGCGAGTAGACGAGGTTGACCGGCGCCTCGAAGCCCGGCACGAGCCGCTTGTACGAATTCGTCGTCGGTGCGGCGAAAGCCAGCACCGAGCGTGCGTGCTTGATGATGCCCCCGATGTACCACCGGCCGATGTCCGAAAGGTTGGCGTACGTCCCCTCCTGGTGGAAGAGCGGTTCGCCCCCGTTCCAGAGCGACGAGTGGACGTGCATGCCGGACCCGTTGTCGTCGAAGAGGGGCTTCGGCATGAACGTCGCCGTGTACCCGGCCTGGTTGGCGACGCCCTTGACGACGTACTTGTAGAGCATGAGCTTGTCCGCCATCGTCAAAAGCGTGTCGAATCGCATGTCGATCTCGGCCTGGCCGGCCGTGCCCACCTCGTGGTGCTGCACTTCGATCTCGATGCCGAGGCTCTCCATGGTCAGGATCATCTCCGAGCGCAGATCCTGGAAATGATCCATCGGCGGGACGGGGAAGTACCCCTCCTTGTAGCGGGGCTTGTAGCCCAGGTTGGGATCCTCGTCACGCCCGGAGTTCCAGATGCCCTCGACGGAGTCGACCTGGTAGAAGGCGGAGTGCTGGTCCTGCGAGAAGCGCACGTCGTCGAAGATGAAGAACTCCGCCTCGGGGCCGAAGTACGACGTGTCCGCGATCCCCGTCGACTTCACGTGCTCTTCGGCCTTCTTGGCGACGTAGCGCGGGTCGCGGCTGTAGGGCTCGAGGGTGAGCGGGTCGTGGACGAAGCAGTTCAGGTTGAGCGTCTTGTGCCGTCGGAACGGGTCGATCACGGCGGTCGACGGATCGGGCAGCAGGATCATGTCGGACTCGTGGATCTGCTGGAAGCCACGGATGGACGAACCGTCGAACCCGTAGCCCTCGCTGAAGGCCGCCTCCGTCAGCCCGTGCGCCGGAACGGAGAAGTGCTGCATCAGTCCGGGCAGGTCACAGAAGCGGAGATCCACGACCTCCACACCCTCGTCCTTCACGAGGCGGACGACCTCGGCTGGGCTGCGCTCTTGCATGTGCCGGCTCCCTTGCGATCCCGTCGACCACGCGCATCTGGCGTGCCGAACCATTGAGATTGGGCAGGTACCTATCACAGCGTCCCCGGCAAATGCGCAGTTGAGAGGCCGAGTTCATCAAGTCTTCACAATGCGGCGGGTTCGCAATGCAGTGGCCGCGCACCGCACGCTCCGCCGTGCGACGATCTGCAACGTGCCGTACCAGAAAGGGCTCCAGGAGGTGGCGGCCGGCGTCTGGGCCTATCTGCAGCCGGACGGGGGCTGGGGCTGGTCCAACGCAGGCCTCGTGACGGGCGACGACAATAGCTCTCTGCTCGTCGACACCCTCTTCGACCTTCGCCTCACGGCCGAGATGCTCGACGCGATGCGGCGCACCACGCCCGCGGCCCGGGACATCGCCACCGTCGTCAACACCCACGCCAACGGCGACCACTGCTACGGCAACGCCCTCCTCGGCGACGCGGAGATCGTCGCCTCGGCCCGTTGCGCCGAGGAGATGGCCGCGCTGCCGCCGTCCGCGATGGCCGCGACGCTGCGCGCCGCACCCGACCTCGGGCCGGCGGGAGCGTTCCTGCTCCGCATCTTTGCCCCGTTCTCCTTCGACGGCATCCCCCTCACTGTCCCTTCCACCACGTTCGAAGGACGGCTCGACCTCCAGGTCGGTGGCCGGCGCGTGTCGCTGCTCGAGGTCGGGCCGGCGCACACCGCGGGTGACGTCATCGTCCACCTGCCGGACGACGACGTCGTATTCACCGGGGACATCCTCTTTCACGGGGGGCATCCCATCGTGTGGGCGGGGCCGGTGGCGAACTGGATGGCCGCGTGCGACCGGATCGTCGAGCTCGAGCCCGCCGTGGTGGTGCCCGGGCACGGCCCCCTCGCCACCGTCGCCGCCGTCGAGGATCTGCGCGGGTACTTCGCCCTCCTCAGCGTCGAGGCGCGGGAGCCGCTTCGACGCCGGGATGACCGCCCTGGAGGCGGCCCGGGACGTCGAGCTCGGGCCGTACGCGGGATGGGGTGAGCCGGAGCGCCTGGTGGCGAACATCCACGCCCTCTACCGAGAATTCGGCTCCGACATACCCGGTGACGCCCTCACTCTCATGGGGGAGATGGCGGAGCTGGCGGGGTGAGGCCTCGCCCACCCCTCCCCCGCGACAACGCCGGCACCCGGCAGGCCGCGACGAGTAATGCGTCGGGACCGGGGTATGGCAACACGCGTGGAGCGCGCACCGCCGCAGCGGTGATCGGAAGTCGCTACCGCATCGGTGGCCTCCTGGGCGAGGGCGGTATGGCCCGCGTGTTCGACGCCTTCGACGCGCGCCTCGAGCGGCGCGTCGCGCTCAAGGTCCTGCGACTCGAGACCGAGGCGCTGCCGGGAATGCGCCAGCGCTTCCAGCAGGAGGCACGGATCGCAGCGCACCTCGTCCACCCCAACATCGTGGCCGTGCTCGACTACGGAGAGGATCGCTCGACTTCCTACCTCGTCATGGAGCGGCTGCCCGGGACAACGCTGCGCGATGAGATCCTGCGCGGACCGCTCGCCCTGCCGCGTCTCCTCCAGGTGGTCACCGAGACACTCGCCGCGCTCGACGCCGCCCACCGGTTCGGTGTGCTGCACCGCGACGTCAAG
The DNA here is from genome assembly GCA_963778435.1 of uncultured Actinomycetota bacterium. GTDB lineage: Bacteria > Actinomycetota > Actinomycetes > Streptosporangiales > Streptosporangiaceae > Trebonia. The sequence goes on along the minus strand of CAVZUX010000025.1, from coordinate 310,804 downwards.
CCCAGCAATATCCTCCTGACCGAAGACGGTCACGCCAAGATCACCGACTTCGGCATCGCGAAGATGTTGGACACGCGGACTGGGCCGAGTCCCGTGGACGACACGACGATGACCGGCTTCGTCCTGGGCACGCCGGGCTACCTGGCCCCCGAGCGACGGACGGGACACCCCGCGACCGTCCAGTCCGATCTCTACTCGGTGGGTGCCGTCATCGTCGAGGGCTACACCGGCCGCCGGGCCGGTCTCGCCCCGACGCTTCCCGATTGCGTGCCGTCCACCGTGTCCGCCGTCGCGGAACAGGCGCTGGCCGCCGACCCCAGGGCACGCTTCCGGTCGGCGAGCGAGATGTCGCGGGCTCTGCAGCCGCCGCGCACCGGACAGGTGACCGCAATCCTGCCCGTGCGCACCACGCCGATCCGAGTGACGACGTCCGCGGCCCCGAAGTCACGTCCTCAGCTGCGCCGGCGTCGTCGCCTCTTCGCCGCTTCCGCCGGCCTTGTCGTGGCAGCCACGCTGGGTGCGTCGCTGTTCCTCTTCGTGCCGGAGGCCGGCCCGCCGACAGTTCCTCCCGCCACTCCAGCCACCCACCTTGGCGCACACACGACGGCACGGACGACGGAGACGGACCCGGAGCGCACCGCCATCCGTTCGCTGGCGGCGGCGCTCGGCGGCGGCGGCCTGCCCGGCGACCCGGCGTTGGCACGGTCCCTGGAAACGACGGCGGCAGCGCCGCAAGGTGCCGGGCGCGTGGCTTCAGGCCGAACAGGCACTGTCGCTGGCCCAGGTGCTACTCGACGGGGGTGGCATCACGTCTGGCCAGTACCAGGATGTGCTCGACGTCCTCACTCCGACCGGGGCGACCCCGCTCGCGGCGGCCACGGTGCCGGCGCAACCGACTCCAGGCCTCGGTGGTCCGGAATCCAGTGGCGGAAGTGGTCCCGGTGACGGCGCGGGTCACCCGCACGGGCACGGCGACGCCCAAGGGGACCAGGGGTAGCGCAACACCGCAGGCAACACGGGGCGGGATGCGGCCCCGGCGTAATGTTGCCCCGTCCCTTTGGCGAACGGAGACCCATGCGTACTGTGCTGATCCTCGGCGCCGGCTTCGCCGGCCTCGAGCTGGCGACCAGACTCTCCGAGGAGGTTCCGTACGACGTCGACGTCACGCTGATCGACAGCAGTGACGCCTTCGTGTTCGGCTTCTCCAAGCTGGACGTCATGTTCGGGCGGGAGCAGCTCGCCGACGTGCGCCTGTATCTGCGCTAACGAGTGTGCCACATGAGATATTCCGGGCATAGCGCAGGGTTTTGTCGAGTTGCTACACGCCCGGCCCCATGAACGCAAACGTTGGCGGCACGGGCGAAGCAACGGACCGTTAACTCCGTCGGTTGGGTCTTGATCCTCTGATCTTGATCTTCAGCGGGACAGCCGGACAGGCGGGTGACGGCGCGCATCTTGTTGGTGGCGTCGAGCGCGGCGACCTTGTAGGCCTCGGACGAGCGTCGGGTAGTTGAAGACCGCGTCGACGAGGTAGTCGACGGTGCCGCCGCAGCCCATCACGGCCTGGCCGATGTGGATCAGTTCGGTGGCGCCGGTGCCGAAGACGTGCACGCCGAGCAGCTTGCGGTCCTCCGGCGAGACGAGCAGCTTGAGCACGCCGTAGGAGTCGCCGACGATCTGGCCCCGGGCGAGCTCGCGGTAGCGCGACACGCCGACCTCGAACGGCACGCAGGCGTCGGTGAGCTGGTCCTCGGTGCGGCCGACGAAGCTGATCTCGGGGATGGAGTAGATGCCGATCGGCTGCGGCGCATCGGTGGTCGAGACCGGCTCGCCGAACGCGTGGTGCGCGGCCAGCCTGCCCTGCTCCATCGACGTTGCGGCGAGCGCGGGGAAGCCGATGACGTCGCCCACCGCGTAGATGTTCTCCACCTTGGTCCGGTAGTACTCGTCGACCGCGATCCGGCCGCGCTCGTCCGCGGTCAGCCCGGCGGCCGGCAGGTTGAGACCCTCGGTCATGCCCTGGCGGCCCGCCGAGTAAAGCACGGTGTCGGCCGGGATCTTCTTGCCGCTGCGCAAGACGGTGATCGCGCCCTCGGGGTGGGCCTCGACGGAGGCGACGGTCTCGCCGAAACGGAACGTGACGGCGAGGTCCCTGCAGGTGGTACTTGAGCGCCTCGACGACCTCCTCGTCGCAGAAATCGAGCATGCGGTCGCGCTTCTCGACCACCGTGACCTTGGTGCCGAGGGCGGCGAACATCGACGCGTACTCGATGCCGATCACGCCTGCGCCGACCACCACCATCGAGCGCGGCACCCGCTCCAGGTTGATGATGCCGTCGGAGTCGATGATCGCCTCGTCGTCGAATGCCACGCTCGACGGGCGGGCCGGGGTGGTGCCGGTGGCGATGACGATCTTGTCCGCGGTGATCTTACGGATCCGTCCGCCGGCCGTCATCGATCTCGACCGCGTGCGGCCCGACGAAGTAGGCGTTGCCGGGCACGATGATGATCCGGTTGCGGGCGAGTTGGTTGCGGACGACGTCGCTCTCCCTGCGGACCACGTGCGTGGTCCTGCGGGTCAGGTCGGCCACGGTTATCTCGTCCTTGACCCGGTACGACTGTCCGTAGATCTCCCGCTGATCGATGCCGGTGAGATAGAGGATGGCCTCGCGCAGCGTCTTGGAGGGAATCGTCCCCGTCTGGACGCAGACACCGCCGATCATTTCCGGGCGCTCTACCACGGCGACCCGCCGGTCTAGCTTTGCGGCCGCGATGGCCGCCTTCTGTCCGCCGGGGCCGGAGCCGATCACGAGCAGGTCATAGTCGTACACGTTTCAAGTGTGCCGCGTTATGGGAACAAACAGAAGCTTCGTAACATAGCGTTCACGCCGCCGGGAGAAAACTTCGGTGTCGGTGGAAACCGATGGCGCCTCGCGCACCGTCTAAGGGGTGTCCTGAGAAACGAGGCACTCACATGATGACTTCGATCGCATCGATCACGGGGCTCGCCCGGCAGACCCGGGCCTTCACCGCCCCCCTGCTCGTCGTCGGCGCGGTGGCTGCCGGGTGCGGGACGGTCCACGCGCCCGTATCTTCCCCCGCCGGTGGCTCCGCGGCCGGCAAGGCGACGCCTGCTTCGTCGGCGAGCGCCACCCCGGTGCCGACCGTTACCGGCGGACCCGTCACCGCTGGCGATACCGCGTGCGTGGGCTGGCCGTCGGACGCGCCGCACGGGAAACTGACGGCGTTCTTCCAGCCGGTGGCGGTGGAGCGGTGCGTGACCGGCTTCCAGGTGATTCGGGGGAAGGGCGAGTGGGAGACCGCCACCCTGGAGAAGTCGACCGACAACCTGGCGGCCCTGGTCCAGGTGCTGCTCCAGCCGTCGACGGGGGTCCACCCGGCCGTCTTCTGCCCCGAGTTCGCCGTCATCCCCCCGCAGGTACTGCTCATCAGCTCGTCGGGCAAGGAACTGATCCCCCAGCTGCCGATGGGCGCCTGCGGCATCGCGGACTCCCGGGCGCTGTCAACGCTTGCCTCGATGAGCTGGCAGCCGGTCTCAGTCCGGCTGATCAGCAAGGTCACCCCGACGGTGACGCCGCGGACCTTCCCTGGCGCCTCCATCGGACCGGGATCCCCCAAGGTTCTCCGGACCGGAGCCGCGACGGCGGCCAACTAGCCCGTTACGCCCCGGCCTCGCCCCGCTCGCCGCCGGGCGGGGCCCGGGGCAGGCGGGAACGGACCGTTAGGATGAGTTCGTGGCGGTTCGGGCGGTTATCTTCGACTGGGGCGGGACGCTGACGCCCTGGCATTCGGTGGATGCTGACGCCCTGTGGCGGCAGGTGTGCGGGCTGCACTTCCCGGCTGACCAGGCGGCATCGGTCGCGGCGGCGATCCTTGCGGCCGAGGCCGGGTTGTGGGATCAGTGCGAGACCGTCCACCGCAGCGCCACTCTTGATCACCTCTTCGCCATGGCCAACGTGACCCCCCGCGATGATCTAATCGAGAGCTATTTCGGCCTGTGGGAACCGCACACCTATACCGACCCGGACGTGGCGCCGCTGCTGCGATCGCTCCGCGAGCGGTCGATCCGCATTGGCGTGCTCTCCAACACCGTGTGGCCCCGGGCGCTGCACGAGCGGGTGTTCCGCCGCGACGAGGTGCTACACCTCATCGACGGGGCGGTCTACAGCAGTGAGATCCCGTGGACCAAGCCGCACCCGGAAGCGTTCCGCGCCGCGATGGCCGCCGTCGGGGTGACCGACCCCGCTTCCTGCGTGTTCGTCGGCGACCGGCCGTTCGACGACATCTTCGGCGCGCACCGCGTCGGCATGCGGACGGTTTTCATCCCGCACAGCAACGTCCCCGCCTACGACGGCGCCGTTCCCGACGCGGTCATCACCCGCCTCGCCGACCTGCCCGCCGTCCTGGACCAATGGTGAGCGCAGCAGGCCCGCGCGTGTCGGCAAAGTTGCCGACGATGTCGCCGCCGAGCATCCGCGCTGGCGCAATCCCCGAGCGTCCTCCGTGCCTGGCCGGCAAAAGTATTCATCCCGAGATGCGCACCGTCGTCTTCCCCCCCTCCCCCTCCCCCTCCCGCTCGGAGGCCGGGGGCCTGGAGTGCGTGCTGGCCGACGCCCGCCAGGTCAAGAACCTGCCCGGGCGGCCGAAGCGGGACCCGTCGGACTCCGACGGCGCAAAACGCCGCCGGCCGCTGGCGCGCGCCCGGTAACTCTCCTATTTTCGGGTCAGTTCTGACCACTCGATTCATCTTCCTATCAATTCTGACTAGGCAAATCGGCGCAAAGCGGGCATAGAAATGGTCAGAACTGATAGGAAGGCACAAAAAAGTGGTCAGAACTAATAGGAAGCTGGCGGGTTCCGAGAAGCCGGGCTGTTACGTCTGAGGCATCATGAGGCTAGTGTGACGGTTGCGCCGGATGGCGTGAGGAGGCGGTGGTAGAAGGGCCGGCTGAAAGGTCCTGCACGTCAACGGCGGCGCCCATACCACCCGATGACGGCGAGTCTGTGCACCCGTGGACGACGACGGCGAGTCTGTGCACCCGTGCACGACGACGGCGAGTCTGTGCACCGTGCACGACGGCGGGGCTATCCGATCATCCCCACTGGTAGGGCAGGAATTTGCCGTCGAGGGTGACCACCACTCGGTCGCCGGCCGGGTCGGGGACGCGCTTGACGTCGAACCGGAAGTTGATGGCGCTCATGATCCCGTCGCCGAACTCCTCGTGGATCAGCTCCTTGATGGTCGGGCCGTAGACACCGATCACCTCGTAGAAGCGGTAGATCGTCGGGTCTGCGGGCACCGGGGAGTCGAGCGCGCCTCGGGTCGGCTGGGCCTGCAGGGCCTCCTGTACATCGTGAGGCGCCGTGGTGAGGTTGCGCAGTGCGGGATTGAGGATCTCGACGGCCGCGACCGCCTGTTGCGGTGACATCGGCTGCTGGCCGAGCAGCGCCGACACCGTCCACGGGACCGGCGCCCCGATCGCCTCGGCGAGCTGCGCCCAGGTAAGTCCCATCCGTGCCTTCGCCGCGCGCACCAGCTCCGCCGCTTCCTGCTTGGTCATCGTCTCCCGCTCCCTAATGCCTAGGCCTACCTGCTCGATACCCGCGTCTAGCCTCAGAAAAAATCCAGGAAACCTGTTGTCGATTGGCCGCTTCCCTCCTCATACCAACGTGGAACCGGGCGGCAGCAGGATCCCGGGGCTGGAATGGAGGGGGCTTCAGCCCCGGGCCTGCTGACCGGCAGGAAACCGACGGGGACGGCGGAGATTCCGGTGCCTTAGCGGGGGCTGGGACAGTGGCAGGAGGGGGCCTTCTTCCCAGCCTCCGGCGCGCACAAGGCTCCGAAGAAACGGGGGGCGGCCGATGCAGGGCACCGGTCGGCCGGGGGCAAGCAGGGGAAAGCACTGCGCAGAACGGAGAGGAGATCCGATACTCATCACGCCTACGCATCAGTCCCCAATGGCGACCACCGGACCTTACGTGGCCGAAGTAGGTATATCGACAAAAACGCCCGTTTCGCCACGCAAAAAAGCAAGCACCGATAGCGTGAACGCATGCAGGACAGCGAGGTTGTCGCGTCTATCGTGGCTGGCGACCCTCGCGGGCTCGCCGTTGCCGTCGACCGGTACGCGGATCCCCTCTACAAATACTGCCGGACGCTGCTGCGCGATCCGGCCGATGCCGCGGACGCCGTGCAGGACGCCTTTGTCCTCGCGGCAGCCCGACTCGACGGGCTGCGCGAACCCGGCCGGCTCACGCGCCTGGCTCTACGCCGTGGCGCGGAACGAGGCGCTGCGGATCCTTGCGTCCAAGCAGGGGACGTCGGCGCTTGACGAGGCGCCGGAGGTGACCGACGACTCCGTTGGCCTCGACCTCGGCCTCGGCCACGACGCCGAGCGCGCCGACCTGCGCGCTCTGCTTGAGGACGCCTCCCACGGGTTGAACCCGGGCGATCGGGAGGTCGTCGAGCTCCAGCTGCGCCAGGGCCTTGATCCGGCCGAGATAGCGACCGTGCTCGGCGTGTCCCGCAGCCACGCGCACACGCTGCTCTCCCGAGCGGGCAAGCAGCTGGGGAGGTGCCTGGCGGTGCTGCTCGTCGGCCGGGCCTGCCGCGAGGACTGCGGCAAGCTCGACGCCATCCTCGCCGGCTGGGACGGCCGGCTGACGGTGCTGCTCCGCAAGCGCGTCCACCGGCACATCGAGCACTGCGTAATCTGCGGCGCAAGGCGGGCCTTCCAACTGCGCCCGGGCATGCTGCTCGACCTGCCGTCCGGCGCGGCGCTTGCGGCCGGGGCCGAGCTCTCCTTCCGGCTCGCGGCCGGCCCGCCCGAGGGGCTGCGGGCGCACACGATCACGATCGCCGCCGGCCTGGGGCCAGGCGCTGTCGCGCACCGCATGGTCGTGCTCAGCCGAGCCGGGGCGTTCAACCGCAGCGGGTTCCCCAAACCGGCGCACCGGGGGAAGGCCGCGCTCGGCGGCAGGGCGGTCGGGGTCCAGGAAGCGCTGCGCTCCTCGCCACGGGGGCAGGCTACGGCAGCCGCGGCCGTCTTCGTCGCCGTGGCCATCGCGTCGGTCGCCTTCGTGCTGACCAATAACAGCGGGACTTCCAAGTCGGCCGCCGACCCGAAGCCGCCGGTGGTGCCCGCAGGGGCTATCACCTCGCCCGCCGCCAAGCAGACGCAGCCCAAGCCGACGACGCACGCCACGTCGGCGGCACCGACGACGCCGCCGGCGGCGTCGGCGTCGTCGTCGTCGGCCAAGCCGGGGCAGAAATCGATGTCGATCACCTCGGCATCGACGCCGACCCCAGCGAGCCCGTCACCCACGACGCGGAGCGCAGCGAGCCCGACACCGTCCCCCACCCCGACTCCGACGCCCACGCCCACGCCCGGAACGCTCTCGGAGGGCCCGCAGGGCGGGACGGCGGCGGCCCCGAAGCGCCTTGTGTTGGTGCCGAGCGGGGCGGGCAAGCAGATCGACCTGAGCGCGAGCGGCAGCGGGGACTGGAACGTCGGCTGGTCGGTGTCCGTGGCCAACGACTCCGGCGGCGCCGTCAGCGTATCGCCGGCTCACTCGGGAACCCTGACGCCAACCGACCCAACCACCACGCTGACGGTCACGGCCAACCAGTTCATAGCCTGCGGCTCTTCCTCTTCCCCGACTATCACGGTCGAGCCCGGCGGCGCGGTCTACTCCGTCTGCACCAGCCTCCTCTAGCACTACAGCGGCGACGGCTGAGCCGATCTAACGAGGGCAAAGTAGAGCGACAGGCTCAGGTCGGCGCGCAGGGTCGGCGGCACCATCTGACCTTTTATCGCAAAGTTACGTGCAATTGCGGCACGCAGAGAGTCCGAACCGCTACGGTGAGCGCATGCGCGACAGCGAAGTTGTCGCATCGATCGTGGCGGGTGATCCGGAGGGGCTCGCCGTAGCGTACGACAGGTACTCGGGCCCGCTGTTCGGCTACTGCCAGTCGCTGCTGCGGCAGCCGGAAGACGCCGCCGATGCGGTGCAGGACACATTTGTCATCGCCGCCTCGAAGCTGGGCAGGCTGCGTGACCCGGAGTGCCTGCGGGCCTGGCTCTTCGCCGTGGCGCGGAACGAGTGCCTGCACCGGCTCAAGTCACGGAAGGAAACGCCGACACTGGACGACCTCCCAGAACAGCCCGACGAGAGCGTCGACGTCGGCGGCGAGGCCGAGCGCGCCGAGTCGCGGGCCCTGATCCGGGCCGCTGTCGCAGGGCTCAACGACGGCGAACGGGACGCGATCAACCAACTCTGGCACGGCCTCGAGGTCCCCGAGGTGGCCACGGTGCTCGGGGTCTCAAGAAATCACGCCCACTCGCTCTTCTCCCGTGCGCGCGACCAACTCGAGGCCTCGGTCGCGGTGCTCCTCGTCGGCCGCTCGGGACGCCAGGACTGCGCCGCGCTTGACCAGCTGCTGCATGGCTGGGACGGGCGGCTGACGGCCGCGCTGCGCAAGCGGGTCGGTCGCCATATCGACCGGTGCGCCGTCTGCTCGGACCGGCGGCGCCAGGAGCTGAAGCCCGCGCTGCTGCTCTCCCTCGCCCCCGGCGCGCTGCTCGGCCTCGGCGCCGCCAGAGACGGGGTCGGGTCTTTGGCCGGGGTCGGCGGCCCCGGCGGCCTCGGCGGCCTGGGCCAGCCGGTCGCGCCGCCGGCCGGGCTCCGAGCCGACCTGCTGCACCTCGCCACCGATCCAGGTCCGCACGCCGCCGCATACCGCGCGGCAGCCGGGCAGGGCACCCGAACGTTCCATATCAATGGTTTTCCAAGGCCATCGCAGAGCTGGCACCTCGGGCTTGCGCGGATGGCGCACCTCCCGCTGAGCGCGGCCGGCGGGACGGTCGCGGCGGCGACCGCGACCGCCGTGGTGCTGGCGGTCGTGCCGCACGCCGCCCACACCGTGACGGCCGGCGACGGGCCGGGCGGCTGGCTGGCCACCGCACGGACGACCGGCGTGGCGGCGACGACGACGGGCGCCCGGACCGCGCGCGGCGGCCCGCTGGCCGGCCAGCCGTCGGCCAGCGGCACTCGGGCCGCCCTGGCGCGGCACGGGTCAGGGCCGTCGCCGTCCGGAGCGGCCTCGGCGACCAGCCCGAGCCCGGCGCGACGTCCGGCGCGGCGTCCGGCGCGGCGACCGCGCCCAGTGAAACGTCGACTTCAACCCCGACCACATCCGATCCTCCGGCCGCGCCGTCGCCGAGCGTCAGCGTGAGCGCTTCTGCGCCGCTGACGGGGGCGCTCAGCCTGTCGACGACCACCGTGGAGCTGACCCTGCTCGGCCACGGCACGCTCACGCTGACGGCGAGCGGCGGGCCGGTCTCCTGGTCGATCTCCGAGCCGTCATCGCTGCTTGGTCTGCTGACCGTGAGTCCGTCCTCGGGGACGCTGGCGGCCGGCGACAGCGTGACGGTGCAGATCAGCGTGACCGGGCTCGTCACGCTCGACACCACGCTGACGGTCAATCCGGGCGGGCGGACCGTGGCGGTGGTGCTTGGCCTCGGCTGAGCTGCCCGGCTAGGCGGTGCGCCAGCCTGCCCGAGCGGTCGCTTGCTCGGCCTGCTCGCGCAGGTTCCGCGCGGCCAGCGCCGGGTCTGTCGCGCCGTAGACCGCGGACCCGGCGACGAACACGTCCGCGCCCGCCTCCGCGCACCGCTCGATCGTCTCCTCGCTCACGCCGCCATCGACCTGGAGCCAGATCTCGCCGAGCCCGCTCGCGGCGAGCATGGCGCGGGCGCGGCGGATCTTCGGCAGCACGATGTCGAGGAAACTGCTGGCCGCCGAACCCCGGATCGACCGTCATCAGCAGCAGCATGTCGAGTTCGGGCAGCAGGTCCGCGAAGGGCTCGACCGGGGTGGCCGGGTTGATTCCCAGTCCGGCCCTGGCGCCGGCCGCACGGATCGCCCGCAGTGTTCGCACCGGGGCACTCGCGGCTTCCGCGTGGATGGTCACGCTCCGCGCGCCCGCCTCGGCGTAGGCCGGCGCGTAGCGGTCCGGGTCATCGATCATGAGGTGGCAGTCGATCGGCAGCGCGGTCGCCTTGAGCAGCGACTCGACGACAGGCAGGCCGATCGTCAGGTTGGGCACGAAGTGGCTGTCCATCACATCGACGTGCAGCCAGTCGGCAGCGGATTCGACCGCTGCGGCCTCATCGGCGAGACGCGCGAAGTCCGCGGAAAGGATACTGGGCGAGATCTGAACGGCCATGGCAGTACCAGAGTCTAGAGGTGGGCCGTCGGCGGTGTTGCGCGGCCCCCCGGAATGTCACACTCCGCCGTTAGCATTGGGCAATGAGTTCGAATAATTTTGCCGTTGGAGGTTCCCCCATGCAAACTGATCTGCTTGACCGCGTGCGCAAGCTGCTCGCCAAGGCCGAGGACGAGGGGTGCACGCCCGAGGAGGCCGAGGCGCTGACCGCCAAGGCCGCCGAGCTGATGGCCCGCTACGGCATCGACCGGGCGCTGCTCGGCGCCGCACGGCCGGAGACGGACCGGCCCGCCGACCGCAAGTTCGGCTTCGAACGTCCGTGGGCTGACGTGAAGGCGCACCTGCTGGCCGCCGTCGCCACCGCGCTGCGCTGCCAGTGCGTGCAGACGCAGACCGCTGAGGGCACGCGGTTGCACGTCTTCGGCTACGCCTCCGACCTGGAACGGGCGGAGATCCTCTACACCTCCCTGCTCGTGCAGATGGCGCGGGCGCTTGCCCGGGAGCCGGTCCCCGCCGCCGGGAACGGCGCGAAGGCGTGGCGCCGGTCGTGGATGCTCGGCTACTGCTCGGCGGTGGTGGCGCGGATCCGGGCCGCCGAGGAGGCTGCGGTCGCGTCCGCGGCGCCCGCCGCAGACACCGGGGCCTCGGCCGGCGGGCAGTCGGCCGCGCTGGTGCTCGCCGACCGCTCGCTGACGGTCCGGTTGCAGGTCACGGCGGCCTACCCGCGGCTGAAGAAGAAGCGCGTCACCTACTCAGGCGGCGGCTACGGGGCCGGCTACCGCGAGGGCCAGAAGGCCGACATCGGCGGCGCCAAGCTACGCTCGCGCCCGGCCGGCGTCCTCGGCCACTGACCCATCCCGCCCGGCCGAGGTGTTAGGAGGAATCGAACGTACGCGTGGCTCCGCCTTTTCCGGTCAGCGCCTCCGGTATGGGCAGCAAACTAAGGCTCTGATGAGAGGTAGCTCCGGGTCGATGCGCGATATGTCGCCGGGGTCACTGGTGACGACGGCGTGGTTGCGCTCTCGTGCGCACATGGCTACGTGCACGTCAATAACGTCGTCGTGGCCGGTGCGAGCGCACACCAGCCCAGCGGTCCGCGCGATGTTCGGGGTCATGACCGCGATGTCGATGTCCCGCGACTTCAGCAACCGAGCCAGCCGGACCTGGCGGGGACTGCGCCACGCTTGAGCGATGGTTCCCACGGGTACGCAGACGGTCCCGCCACGCCGCAGTGCCTCGTCCAAACGGGCCTGCATGATCATGTACTTAGCGGGGTGATCCAGCGCCAGAAGCGCTCCCGTGTCGAGCGTCAGTCCGGCGACTGCCGCCGCCGTCACTCGGCCTGGTCGGCGCTACGCCCGGGCGCGCCGGTGAGGCCGATCTCGTCCAATTCAAGCTGGACCTGGCGCCTGACCTCGTCGGGAACGGACGTTTCTGCGCTCCAGGAGGCGAGGACGGCTGCCAGGTCCTCACGCTCGGCGTAGTCCTCGAGAGCTGCAGCCACGTACGAGCTAACAGTGCGCTCGTCTCCCGTGGCGCGCCTGACGCGCTCAGCCAGCTCATCGGGGAGGCTGACCGTAAGTCTCTTCATACGATTATCATACGCCGCTGATGCGGCGGCAGTTTATTGAGTTTCCCAGAAATTCGCGGCTGAGGTCCGGGGGTAGGGCGGGTGACCGGCGGGCGGGGGACGAGGTAGCGTGCGGGTTATGGAACATGTGAGGCTGGGGCAGAGTGGGCTGCAGGTGTCGCGGCTCTGCCTGGGGACGATGACCTTCGGGCTGCAGAGTGATGAGGCGACCGGGTTCGCCATCATGGATAAGGCCGCCGAGGCCGGGATCGACTTCTTTGACACTTCTGACGCGTACCCCCTGGGCGGGGACGTGGCTACCCGGGGGCGGACCGAGGAGATAATCGGCCGCTGGCTGGGCGGCAAGCGGGAGCGGCTCATCATCGCGACCAAGTGCTTCGTGCCGATGGGGCCGTCGCCGATGGACGGCGGCAACTCCCGCAAGCACATCATGTCCGCGGTCGAGGGATCGCTGCGCCGTCTCGGGACCGACTACATCGACCTGTACCAACTGCACGGCTTCGACCAGAACACGCCGATCGACGAGACGCTGTCAGCGCTCGACGACCTGGTGCACTCGGGGAAGGTCCGGTACATCGGCTGCTCCAACTTCCTGACCTACCAGCTGGTCCGGGCCATCGGACGCTCGGAGACGCTCCGGCTCGCCCGGTTCGACTCGGTCCAGCCCCGGTACAACCTGCTGTTCCGCCAGATCGAGCGGGAGATGCTGCCGTTCTGCGCCGAGGACGGCGTCGGCGTGATCTCCTACAATCCGATCGCGGGCGGGCTGCTGGCCGGCAAGCACGACAGGTCCGCGCCGCCGCCGGATGGCAGCCGGTTCACCCTCGGCAACGCCGGGCCGACGTACCAGGACCGGTACTGGCACGAGCGGATGTTCGACACCGTCGAGGCGATCCGCAAGCTCGCCGACGAGGCCGCGGTGAACATCGTGACCCTGTCGGTCGCCTGGGTCCTCGCCAACAAGGCGATCACCGCCCCGATCATCGGCGCCAGCAACCCCAAACAGCTAGACGCGACGCTGGCTGCCGCAACCTACGCCCTCGACCCCGACCTCAAGGGGCACCTAGACGACCTCACCTACGAGTACCGCCTAGGCGACGCCCCTCGCTAAGCCGTTCACCGGTTCCGTCGGTTCGATCATTTCCGCGCAGCCCGCTGAGAAGAGGTTTTGACTTTCAATTACCTCTGCTGGTCGATGCGGCTATTTCTGCTGGTCGATGAGCGTAGTCATCACCATCGTGGTCACCGAGTCGGCTGGCAGGTAGATCTTGAAGTTCCCCGCCTCGCTGGTGGCCGTGCCCTTCTTGAGCGGCGGCCCGGCGACTGGGGTGGTCTGGTGCAGTTGCCAGACGACGGCGGACTGGGGGTTGTTGCTGTCCACCCGGACGGTCACGCGCTCGCTTTTGGCGTTGGTGTTGACGAGGACGATCTCGTCGGGCTTGGCCGAGGCGAACACGTCTACCCCGGGCAGCACCGAGGTGGCCGAGACGATCGTGGTGCCGAACCCTGGGAACAGGCGCTGCCCGGTGAACATGCCGATTGCCTGGTACAGCGGCAGGGGCGTGTCCGAGGTGTAGCCGGCCGGCGCGGTCGTGGGATCGTCGGCGTAGACCGCCCCGTACAGCAGGCTCAGCGGGCCGTTCTTGCTGCCCCAGGCGAGGCCGTCGTCGCCCCCAGCGAGAATCCGGCCGAGCAGGTCGGCGTCGAGGACGGAGGCGAACCCGGTGAACGCGTACTCGGCGAGCGTGCCGGGATCGGCGCTGAAGTTCCACTCCCCCACGTGGACGGCGATGGCGGAGGCCCGGTCCGGCACGGTCGCCTTGATCATGGCGCGCAGGGTGGCCAGGTCCTGGGACATGGCGGACGGCTCCGCGAGCAGTTGGGCGGCGCTCTGGCGACCGGGGGCCTGGTAGAAGTGGAAATCGACGAAGTCGGCCCGGGCGCCGCAGTCCTGGAGGAACTGCTGGAGGAAGGACTGGTCGAAGCCGTAGGTGGCCGGGCCGCCGATGTCGATCTGCGGGTCGGCCTTCTTCATCGCGTCGTACAGCGTGTTGAAGCGCGCATCGTAGGTGCTGGCGCTCTCCCCGCTCGCGTTCGGCTCGTTGCCGATGACCCAGTACAGGACCGGCAGGCTCGCGCCGCCCGTCCCGTTCAGGTGCCTGACGATCGCGGCGGCGTCGGCCGGGCTGACCGTCTCGGGGATTTGCGCGATGGGCGTCTCGCCGACCGACTCCATCATGCGCACCCACGCAGTCGGGTCGATCGCGGTGTCGCAGCCGTTCGCGGCGCAGGTGACGCGGCTCGCCGGGTCCGACGGCTTGGCCACCGTCAGGGCGATCCGCGCGTAGCCGACCCCTAGCTTCTTCAGCAGCGTCTGGGCCTTGGGGTCGTTGACGTCCGACGGCGTGCCGTAGGTGGACTCGTCCACGCCGATCGCGGCGCTGTCATCGGTTGCCGTCTGCACGCCGAAATCCACGGTGACGTCGGCGTGGCTCACCGGCGTGGCGGTCACCGTCGTCGAGCCGAGCGGGACGCCGCCCGTCGCCACGAGCGAGACGCCGATCGCGACCGTCCCCGCGATCAAGGCGACGCCGATCAGCCTGGAGCGCCGCCGCCTCGGCGGCTTCGGCTCGCCGGGATTATTGATCCGCAGCGCGGCGGTGCGGCGCTGCGGCGACGTGGAATGCATCAATTGTTCCCGGGAGAATCTGGACCGAAAAAGCGAGAGGTGGACTCATTGTGTACCACGGCGGAGCAACGCGATGAATATCGCGTCGGTTCCGTGGCGGTGCGGCCACAATTGCGCGAACAGCGGGCTGGGCGAACGCAGGTCGGGAATGTCCGCCAGCACCGCGGGCGCGTCGAGGATCTCGATGCCCGGGTCGGCATTGACCACGGCGGTCACGACGTCCCGGGTTTCCGCCGGGACCGGGGAGCAGGTCACGTACGCGACCACGCCACCGGGGCGGACCGCCGCGAGTGCAGAGCGCAGCAGCGCGCGCTGGAGCCCGGCCAGGGCCGGAATGTCGGACTCAGCCTTTCGCCAGCGCGCGTCGGGGCGGCGGCGGAGCGCGCCAAGCCCCGAGCAGGGTGCGTCGACGAGCACCCGGTCGAATACGCCATCCGGCCACGGAGGCCTGGTGCCGTCGGCGACCAGAACCTGCTGCCCGGCCCGGGAGTGACTCGCCCGGGCTAGGGCGTCGGCCACCAGGGCGGCGCGGTGCGGGTGAAGCTCGGCGGCGATCAGGTTGGCTGGCGGGGCACCGGTTCTGGCCAGGCCGGCCAGGAGCCGGGCCTTGCCGCCTGGGCCCGCGCACAGGTCGAGCCAGAGTTCGGGATCGGCTGCGCTGGCGGCTGCGCTGGCTCCTTCGGCGGCCAGCGGTGCGCGGGTGAGGGCGATGGCCGCCAGCTGGCTGGCTTCGTCTTGGACGGCGGCCCGGCCGGAGGCGACGAGGTCCGTCGGGGTTGCCCGAACCCAGGGTGAAGGCGTACGGGGACCAGCGGCCGGGCTCGGCGTCCGATGGCATCACCTGGTCGCGCGGCTGACCGCCGGGGAAGGTGGCCATGGTGACGTGCGGGCGTGCGTTGCCCGCGGCCAGCGCGGCCTCGAGCTCGCCCTCGCGGCGTCGCCGAGGGCGTCCCGGTAGGCGGCGACTATCCAGCGGGGGTGGCTGTAGCGGATGGCGAGCTGGCCGTCCGTGATCGGTCGTCGAGTCGGGGGCGACGATCTCCAGCCAGGCGTCGGTGTCACGGGTGGCCACCCGGCGCAGGACCGCGTTAACGTAGCCGGCGGGACCGTGGCCCGCCACCGACTTGATGAGGTCGACCGAGGTCGCGACGGCGGCGTGGGCGCCGATCCGGGTGCCGAGTAGCTGGTGGGTCCCGAGCCTGAGCACCAGGCGGACCGGCGCGTCGAGCTTGCCGAGCGGGCGGTCGCTGCACGCGGCGAGGACCGCGTCGTAGGTTCCCTGGCCGCGCAGCGTGCCGTAGGCGAGCTCGGTGGCGAGGGCGGCGTCGCGGCCGGTGATGTCGCGGTCGGCCAGGAGTTTGGGCAGCAGCAGGTTGGCGTAGGCCTCGCGGCTCTCCACCGCCGCCAGGACGTCGTAGGCGGCGCGGCGCGGGTTGCCCGACCGGCGGGCGGTGTCGCGGGCTGGCCGCTGCCGGTGTCGCGCGGCCGGGCCGGTGGTCCGCCGCCGGCGGTGCCGGGACGCCGGTAGACGCCCACCTCAGCCGAGCCCGAGGCCGGCGGCGGAGTCGGCGCGCAGGCCGCGGGCCCAGTCGGCGGCGGGCATGCGGCGCTTGCCCTGCGGCTGGACGTCGCCGAGGCGGACCGGGACGGTGCCGGTGCCGACGTAGACCGCGCCGCGCTCGACGCGGAGCTCGCCCGGCGCCTGAGGCGGTGCCGGGGCCGCGGCGCCGCGCCGAGGCATCGGGGGTGGCCGACGCGGTCGCGGTGACGGGCCAGAGCTTGAGGCGCGTGGATTCGAAGTCGGTCCAGGCGCCGGGGTCGGGGGTGCAGGCGCGGATCTGGCGGTCGATCAGGTGCGCGGGGAGCTTCCAGTCGACGCGGGCGTCGGCGGGGGTGAGCTTGGGCGCGAAGCTGATGCCGTCCGTCGGCTGCGGGACGGCGCGGACGGTGCCGTCCTCGATCGCGTCCAGAGTCGCGACAAGGAGGTCCGCGCCGGAGATCGCCAGGCGGTCCAGCAGGTCGCCGCTGGTATCGGCGGGACGGATCGGCTCGGTCAGCGTGCCGTAGACCGGGCCGGCGTCGAGCTCCTTCACCAGCTGGAAGGTGGTCGCGCCGGTGATGTCATCGCCGCGCAGGACCGCGTGCTGCACCGGGGCGGCGCCGCGCCAGGCGGGCAGCACGGAGAAGTGCAGGTTCACCCAGCCGTGCGGCGGGGATGTCGAGCGCAGCCTGCGGGATCAGCGC
The DNA here is from genome assembly GCA_963778435.1 of uncultured Actinomycetota bacterium. Taxonomy (GTDB): domain Bacteria; phylum Actinomycetota; class Actinomycetes; order Streptosporangiales; family Streptosporangiaceae; genus Trebonia. The sequence goes on along the minus strand of CAVZUX010000025.1, from coordinate 294,031 downwards.
CCCGTACGCCACCACCGGGCAGCAGTCGGGCGCCAGAGCGCGCAGACGGTCGAGAAACGACGGCTCGCTCGGGCGGACGGGCTTGAGGACTTCTATCCCCAGCTCCTCGGCGAGCGCGGCGACCGGGGAGGCTACCATCCGCCTGCCGCGCCCGGCGGGCGCGTCCGGCCGGGTGACGACCGCCGCCACCGTGTGCCGGGAGGCGGTAAGCGCGCGGAGCGCTGGGCAGCGCGACCTCCGGTGTCCCGGCGAAGACAAGCCGCACGTGACACGCTCCCTTAGGAAATCCGCTGGGTGGAGTGCGGGGATACCTTGACCTCGGGGATGGCCAGGCCGGACCACTCGGCCTCCCTGATCGCCTTCATCGCCAGCTTGCGCTGCTTCTTGTCGAGCCGGTCGATGAACAAGATGCCGTCCAGGTGGTCAGTCTCGTGCTGCACGCAGCGCGCGAGCAGCTCGGTGCCCTCGATCGTTACCGGGTCGCCGTACATGTTGAAGCCGGTCGCGACGACGCGCGGCGCGCGCGGCGTCGGGAACTGCAGGCCCGGCAGCGACAGGCAGCCCTCGTCGTCTTCTTCTTCCTCGCCCTCGAGCTTCAGTACCGGGTTGACCAGGTGGCCGGGCTCGTCGTCCACGTGGTAGGTGAAGACCCGCAGGCCGACCCCGATCTGCGGCGCGGCGAGGCCGACGCCGGGCGCGTCGAGCATCGTCTCGGTGAGGTCGGCGACGAGGTTGCGCAGCTCCAGGTCGAAGTCAACCACCGGCTCGGCAGGGGTGCGAAGCACGGGGTCACCGAAGAGCTTGATGTCCCTGAGCAACTGAAGATCCTCCTCCGACGGCGGATGACGCCTGTCCCCCATGGCATGCGCGTGTTCACCACCGATTCTATCGGGGCTCTAGATCAGCTCCGCCGGATCGAGCTGCACCCGCACGCCGCCGCCCTCCTTGCGGGCACTGCGCCCCGCCTGCGCTGCCGCCAGGGCGCGGGCCAGCTCCGCGCCCCGTGCCCTGGACGCCCGGACCAGTGCGCGGACCTGCTCGTCGGCCGCGGTTTCCGGCGGTTGCTCCGGTCCGCGGCCCGACCGGGACCGGGCCGAGCACCTCGAACGCCGGGTCGGTGCCCGCCAGGAGGCTGGCCACGGCGGCAGCCTCCCCGGTCACCGCGGCCATCCGGACGGCGGGCGGGAAGCCGAGCTCGGCGCGCTCGGCGAGCTCCCGCTCCGCGAACGTCACCGGATCCCAGCGGATCAGCGCCTGGGTGGCCGCGAGGGACTGGTCGGCGTGGACCAGGACCGTGCCGTCCGGCCGGACCAGGGCGGCGGCGGCCAGCCAGCGGCGGAGCGTCTCCTCCCCCGCGCGCAGGCTCGGCCGGCCGAGCAGCGCCCAGCCGTCAAGCAGCAGGGCGGCGGCGTAGCTCGGCCGCAAGGGCTCGGCGCCGGGCGTGGCGATGACCAGCGCGGGCTGGTCGGGGACCCTCGGCAGCACCAGGTCGCCGCCGGACGTGCGGACCTTGACCCCGGGGAAGGCCCGGCCGAGCTCCTCGGCGGTGCGGGTGGCGCCGGTGACGATCGCGCGGAGCCGGTCGTGGCCGCAGTGCGCGCAGCGCCAGTTGGTCGCCAGCGCGCCGCACCAGCGGCAGTCCGGCGTGGCGTGCTGGCCGGCCAGCCGGAGCGGGCCGTTGCACGGCGCTCCCCCGATGAGGGCGACGCACCTGGCCTGGGCCCGGCAGCGGCCGCAGGCGATCGCGGCGAGGTAGCCGCGCCTCGGCACCTGGACGAGGACCGGGCCGCCCGTCTCGAGCGCGGCGCGGGCGGTGCGGAGCGCGAGGCCGGGCAGACGGGCCGTGGTCGCCGCCTCGTCCCGGCCGAGTTCCCGCTCGTCGGCAGCGGGCCGCACCCGCGCGGCGGTGGCGCGGACGCATGGCCCGGTCCGGGGTCAGGTCCCTGGCCCAGCCGGCCTGCACGAGCTGCGCCAGCTCGGCGGTGCGGGCGAACCCGCCGATGAGGGCGGCGGCGCCGGCCCGGTGGGCGCGGAGCGCGAGCACCTCCCTGGCGTTGGGGTAGGGGGCGCGCGGCTCGGCGTGCAGGTCGTCGCCGTCGTCCCAGAGCACCACCAGGCCCAGGTTCTCCACCGGGGCGAACATGGCCGCGCGGGTGCCCGCGACGATCCGGGCCTGGCCGCGCCGGGCCCTGAGCCAGCGGCGGTACCGTTCGGCCGGGCCGAGATCGGCGGTCAGCGTGACGTGACCGCCGGGGCCGGCGCACGAGCATTGCCAGGGCCTCGTCGACGCGGGCCAGGTCGCGCGTGTCCGGTACCACGATCACGGCGCCGCGGCCAGCGCTCGCGGCGGTCACGGCGGCGCGGGCGATCTCCTCCGGCCAGGTCGGCCCGGGGAGCGCGGTCCAGGCGGCACGGGCCGGGCGGCCCGCGGCGACCGCGTCGAGGAAGGCGCGGGCCGGCCGGGTACCTGGTCCACGAGCCGGCCTCGGCGGCCGGGACGCGAGGCCGCCGCCCGGTTCGGCGCCCGGGTCCGACCGGGCTGGGTCCGGGACTGGGCCGGCGGCCGGGACTGGGTCGGGCGGTGCGGCTGCCGCGGGCGCCTTGCCCGTTTCCGTTGCGGCGTGGCGCTGCGGGATCGCGAGGCGGAGCACGTCGGCGAGCGTGCCCGCGTACCGGTCCGCGACGGCGCGCGCCAGTCCGGCGATCTCCGGGGTCAGCACCTGCTCGGCCGAGACGACCCGCTCTAGGTAGCTGAGCCTGCCCTGATGCTCGCTGCTGTCGGCCCGGTCAAGGATGAAGCCATCGGTGAGCTGGCCGGCGAACCTGACCCGCACCCGGACGCCGGGTCTGGCCTGCGCTCCGAGCCGTTCCGGGACCAGGTAGTCGAAGGGCCGGTCCAGATGCGCGAGCGGCATGTCGACGGCGATCCTGGCGACGGGGCGATCGGCCGCAGGCCGGAGGGTTCTAGCGTCTTTCGACCTTTTTGTCTTTTTTGTCCCGGCGGGGTTTTCCGGTCCTTTAGGGCTTTCTGCGTCTTTTGCTGCCTTCTAGTGGCGGCATGTCCGGCAGCAGTTCCAGTGCGCCGTCGTTCCGTGTTTCCGCCACCGTCCCGTCCTACCAGATAACGCGACATACGGCCGGGCACGGGGAGCCGCAATCACCCGTGCCCGGCCGCACGCGGACTCGCCTGGCCGCCCTGTGGAGGAACGCCCAAGGATGAGCCAATCCGCGAGCCTTGCTGCCCGATCGGCCGTGATTAGCCGATCAGGTAGTCGAATTCGCCGGAGCGGAGCGCGCCGACCATGGCGCGGACGGCCGTGGCCGGGTAGATCAGGGCGGTGCCCTGCGGGTCGCGCGAGTTGCGCATGGCGACCGTGGCCGAGTCCAGGCGAGCGAGCTCCACGCACGCACCCTGGGAGTTGCTGCGCTGGCTCTTGCGCCAAATCGCGCCCTCAAGCTCTGCCGCGCTGATCCCGTTGTGAATGTCCTGCATCGTTTCTCGTCTCCTGACGGGTATTACCCCGCCCGTTGCCCGGCTGATGCCGCTCACGGGACCAGGGCACAGGGGCCCGCGCGAGCGCTTACGACCCCGGCTTGTTCTCCTGTTTATGCCCCCCCGGACCTACAAGACTGATCCTAGCGCATGCACGTGCATCCGCATCGCATTTTGCACTTTCATACGCATACGCATCTGCACGACCCGTTTGACCTAGGTAGCGCTCGACCCGACACTCATCCGCGTCCAGCTATTGCCGCAGATCACGGCCGACTAGAGCGACGGAACCGCAGCCCGGGACGCATCAGCTACCCCATTAAGCGCCGGCATGCACCAAATCATTCTTCGTCGATGATCACTTTAGATACCACTGTACACCGGTACGTAATCAGAGTGACGTACGCCACACCTCCGCGCGGGGTTTGGCGTGCGCGTGGGGTCGGCGCGGGGGTCATGGCCTGGCCCGGGGTACTGGCTGCGGCGCGAGGGTGCGGCTGAGGGTGCGGCGCCTGGCGCTGCGCGGGGGTGGGCGCGTGGCGCGGAGATGCGGCGCGGGCGCGCGGGGGCGGGGCGGGGGGGTCAGGCCGCGGGGTCGACCGGACGTGGGGCGTGTGGCGCGGGGGGTGCGACGCGCGGCGTCCGGCCTGTGGCGCGGGGTGCGCGGTGGCGCGGGAGCGGGCGGATCGGGACGGCGAGATCGGGCGGCCGGGGCTGCAGCAGCGGCGCACGGGCCGCCGGCTCGAGCAGCCGGGCGGCGCGCGGGTTACGAGGCGGGATACCTCTGTGGCCTACAGGCCCGCGGCGGCGCGGAGCAGGCCGGCGCGGTCGGTGCGCTCCCAGGTGAAGTCCGGCTCGGTCCGGCCGAAGTGGCCGTAGGCGGCGGTCTGCGAGTAGATCGGGCGGAGCAGGTCCAGGTCGGCGATGATCGCCCTGGGCCGCAGGTCGAAGACCTGCGTCACCGCGTCCTGGATCCGCTCAACCGGCACCTTCTCGGTGCCGAAGCACTCGATGAACAGGCCGACCGGCTTGGCCTTGCCGATCGCGTAGGCAACCTGGGCCTCGCACCGGTCGGCCAGCTCGGCGGCGACCACGTTCTTGGCCACCCAGCGCATCGCGTACGCGGCGCTGCGGTCCACCTTGGACGGGTCCTTGCCGGAGAAGGCGCCGCCGCCGTGCCTGGCCATGCCACCGTAGGTGTCGATGATGATCTTGCGGCCGGTCAGCCCCGCGTCGCCCATCGGCCCGCCGATCTCGAACCGGCCCGTCGGGTTGACGAGCAGCCGGAACCCGGTGGTGTCGATGTCGAAGCTCGCCAGCACCGGGTCGACGACGTAGTCCTTGACGTCGGGCGCGAGGAGTTCCTTGAGGTTGATGTCGGGGGCGTGCTGCGTGGAGACGACCACCGTGTCCAGCCGCACCGGCTTGTCGCCCGCGTACTCGATGGTCACCTGGGTCTTGCCGTCCGGGCGTAGGTATGGCACCGTGCCGGAGCGACGCACCGCGGACAACTGCCGCGACAGTCGGTGGGCCATCATGATCGGCAGCGGCATCAGCTCTGGGGTCTCCCGGCAGGCGTAGCCGAACATCAGCCCCTGGTCGCCGGCCCCCTGCCGGTCGTAGTCGTCGGTGCCCTCGCCCTCGCGGTACTCGAACGCGTCGGAGACGCCCTGGGCGATGTCCGGCGACTGGGAGCCGATGGAGACGGAGACGCCGCAGGACGCGCCGTCGTACCCCTTGGCCGAGGAGTCGTAGCCGATCTCGAGGATCTTCGCCCGGATGATGCCGGGGATGTCCACGTAAGTCTTCGTGGTTACCTCGCCCGCCACGTGCACCTGCCCGGTCGTGATGAGCGTCTCGACCGCGACATGGCTCTCCGGGTCGTCCTTGAGCATCGAGTCCAGGATGGCATCGCTGATCTGGTCGGCCATCTTGTCTGGGTGGCCTTCGGTAACCGACTCCGAGGTAAACAGCCGACGGGCCACGTTCGATCTTCTCCATCCGTTAGCTCAACTGACGAGCCGAAGTCTAGCGTCTCTGATCAGCTTGGTGATCCTGTGTGAACCTGGTGGGTTGCGGGATCGTTCCCATCGGTGCGGGGTGGCGTGTCCCTCCGCAATAGCAGACTCGTCAGCCTGACTGTCAGCCCCGCCTGGCGGCCACCAGATCCCAGACGAAGTCGGCGAGGGCGTCCTTGGACCGGCGCGGTATCGGCGTGACGGTTCCGTCCGCGGCGAGCACGACCGCCTCGTTGTCACCCGTGCCGAAGCCGAGGCCGCCGCCGACCTGGTTCATGACCAGGAAGTCGCAGCCCTTCCGTGCCAGCTTCGCCCGGGCAATCTCCAGGTCCGGGTCGGTCTCGGCGGCGAAGCCGACGATCAGCTGGCCCGGCGGGCCGTTCTGGTTGCGGAGCGCGGACAGGTCGGCGAGGATGTCGGGGTTCTCTGCCAGGGCGATCGGCGCGGGCAGCCGGCCGTCCTTCTTGATCTTCTGCTCGGCGCGCGCGACCGGGCGGAAATCGGCCACCGCCGCGGTCATCACGATCGCGTCCGCGTGCGGCGCCGCCGCGAGCATCGCCGCGTGCATGTCCCGCGCCGAGACGGTCCGTACGACCTTCGCGCCAGCCGGGTCGGGAAGCTCCACGTTCGCGGCGACCAGGGTGACATCGGCCCCGCGGGCGACGGCGGACCGGGCGAACGCGTACCCCTGCGTGCCGGTCGACCAGTTGCCGAGGAAGCGAACCGGGTCCAGTTCCTCGCGCGTGCCGCCCGCCGAGATCAGCACGGTGCGGCCGGCCAGGGGGGATATGGGGGGGCCGGGGGGAATGGGGGGGCGGGCCTCCCCATGCAGGGAATCAGCCCCCCCATGCAGGAAGTCCAGCACGCGCTCGCCACCAGTGGCAAACCCCTGGCCTGCGGGGCGAAGCGACGCGTGCGTTCGGGAGGCTAGGAATCTCTCCGCCAGCGCGAACAGCTCCGACGGCTCGGGCAGGCGGCCCTTGCCGCTGTCTTTGCCGGTGAGGCGGCCGACGGCCGGCTCGATCACGGTCGCGCCCCGGCGTCGGAGGGTGGCGACGTTTTCCTGGGTGGCCGGGTGCTCCCACATCTCGGTGTGCATCGCGGGGGCGTACACGACCGGGCAGCGGGCGGTGAGCAAGGTCGCGGTGAGCAGGTCGTTGGACATCCCTGCCGCGGCGCGGGCGAGAACGTCCGCCGTGGCGGGAGCGACGAGGACCAGATCCGCGTTCTGACCGAGCTTGACGTGCGGGACCTCGGCGACGCCGGTCCAGACGTCAGTGGTCACCGGCTCGCCCGACAGCGCCGCCCAGGTGGGCTCGCCGACGAAGCGGAGCGCGTCAGGCGTCGGCACGACCCGGACGCTGTGACCCGACTCTTTGAGCAGACGGAGCAGCTCGCAGGCCTTGTACGCGGCGATGCCTGCGCCTACGCCGAGGATGACGCGGGCCATGTCAGGGTGGGTGGGCGGGGGCGGCCGACGGAGATCAGAGCGGAGGGAGGGGGTCAGCCCTCGATCTGCTCGACCTTCAGCATGCCCTCGCGGGTCTCGCGGAGCGCGATCGACAGCGGCTTCTCCTGCACCCGGGTCTCCACGAGCGGGCCGACGTACTCAAGCAGGCCCTCGCCGAGCTGCGAGTAGTAGGCGTTGATCTGCCGCGCCCGCTTGGCCGCCAGGATCACCAGCCGGTACTTGCTGTCGACGACGCCAAGCAGCTCGTCGATCGGCGGGTTGATGATGCCATCTGCGCCTTGGGTGGCTGCCACGTGTCGCCTTCCTCACTGATTTTCTGACCGAACAACCAACTTTACCATCTGCCGGCAAACCTCATCGACCGATGTGTTCACCAGCGTCACGTCGAACTCGCCCACCGCGGCGAGTTCCTCCTTCGCCACAGCCAGGCGGCGCTGCACCACCTCGGGCGGCTCGGTGCCCCGGCCGGTTAGCCTGCGGACCAGCTCCGACCAGGATGGCGGCTCGAGGAACACCAGCAGCGTGTCGTCCCGTTTGGTGGCCGCACGGACCTGCCGGGCGCCCGCGAGGTCGATCTCAAGCAGGGTTGGCAGCCCCTGCTCGAGTCTCTCCCGCACCGGCGCGGCAGGCGTCCCGTATTTGTTTCCCGCGAACTCGGCCCACTCAAGAAGTTCTCCAGCGGACACCATGCGGTCAAACTCTTCGCGACTGACAAAGTAATATTCCCGCCCGTCCACTTCTCCCGGCCGGGGCCTTCGAGTGGTGGCGGAAACGGAAATCCAGATCTCCGGTGAACGACGCCGGAGTTCCGCGACGACTGTGCTCTTCCCGACCCCAGAAGGCCCGGAGAGCACAGTCAGTCGCGAATTCTTTCGCACTGCGGGAACGCCGGCGCCGCCGGCGCCGCTTTCCCCGCGGTGCCGGTCGCGCGCGCCTTACCGCCGGGCGCGCCGACCATGTCCTCGCGCCAGGACCGGCCGCCCGCCTGCCGGCAGCACCGGCCACGCCGCGTCAGAGATCCGCACCGAACTCCTGCTCAAGCGCGGCGCGCTGGTTCGCGCCTAGCCCGCGGACGCGGCGCGACTCGGCGATGCCGAGCCGCTCCATGATCTGCTTCGCACGGACCTTGCCGACGCCAGGCAGGGACTCCAGGAGGGCGGAGACCTTCATCTTGCCAATGACGTCGTCGGTTGAACCGTCCTTGATCACCTCGGACAGGGTCACTGCGCCGCGCTTGAGGCGATTCTTAACCTCGGCACGTTCCTTGCGCGCTATCGCGGCCTTCTGCAAGGCCTCGGCGCGCTGCTCGGGAGTGAGGGGAGGAAGAGCCACTCGGGGTCACCTCGGGTTTCGTCGTAAAAAAGGTTGGACGGGAGGGGAAACTAGCGAGTCAAACGCCTTTCGGCAACGCGAACCTCCGTTTATGTCGTCACAAATTCAAATATATTACTCTCCACACACGCATTACTACTCAACGTAGCGAAAGCAGGTCCCGTGCCCTGTCTGACTCTCGCCCGGCGAGACATGCGACGCGACGCGCGCCACCGCTCAACCGCTTCCCTGCCATCGGAAAAATATTCCCTTTGTCCGATTCCGGATGCCCGACCGGGCGCTGGCTTGCCGGCCCCCGAGGCGACGCCGCCATCCAGCGCCTTAACCATACACGCAGCGACGAAGCCGGGACGTACCGGCGCAAAGACCAGCCCAGCGAGGTGCCGGGACGCGGCCGCACGCCGCGATCCGCCATCGTCGCGCCTTGACCCGGTGTCACGAAACGCCCTTTGAGGGATACATGTGATTTACGGGTAGTTACGTCTTGTTCATTCATATTCGAGGATGTTCCACGTTCGCCTTGCCCTGGATGGACATTTTACCCACAGGAGCGTCGCGATCACAGGGCAGATCCGACGAATCACCGCAGGTAGAGTTTGTTACGCCGAACATATCTCCGGTCACGGGGCTACGCTTGATGCCAGTGTGACCGATGACGACTCCCCGGACCTGCGCTCTGGCCAAGTTGACCCACGCCTGCCCGGGTAAGCGGCGGCCCCCGCTCCGCCCTAAGCGCCGCGCCCGTTCCGGTCACCCGCCGCGCGGCGCAGCGAGGCGGCGATCGCCGCGGCGGCGGCGCCCGGGTCGGCGGCCCTGGTGATGGGGCGGCCGATCACCAGCAGGTCCGCGCCGGCCCTGATGGCCTCCTCTGGGGTCGCGATACGGGCCTGGTCGTTGCTGTCCGCGCCGGCCGGGCGGATGCCCGGGGTGATCAGCATGATCTCCTGGCCGACCTCGGCGCGGACCGCGGCGACCTCCTGCGGGGAGCAGACGAGGCCGCGGGCGCCCGCGGCGACCGCGAGCGCCGCCATCCGCCGGACCGCGTCGCTGACCGTCCCTGGCACCCCCAGCGCCGCCAGATCGCCCTCGCCGATGGAGGTGAGCAGGGTGACCCCGGCCACCATCGTGCCAGGGGCGGCCTCGACGGCCGCCTTGATCATGTCCGGACCGCCGGCCGCGTGCACGGTGAGGATCTCGGGGCGCAGCCGGGACACGGCGCGGGCCGCGCCCGCCACCGTGGCCGGGATGTCATGCAGCTTCAGGTCGAGGAATACCTCGACCCCGCTCGCCCCGCGCACCGTGGCGACCACGTCCGGGCCGTAGCGCAGGTAGAGCTCCAGGCCGATCTTGACGGTCGACACGTACGGCGTGACGAGCGCCGCCCAGTTCGCCGCGGTGTCCAGGTCGGGCGCGTCGAGCGCGACGGCGACGGGCGCGCTCCCGGCCCTCTGCTCCCGGCCCCTCTGCTCCAGCCCCCTGCTCTCGCCCCGACCGGGGCATGTCACTCTCCTGTCGGTGGCCAGCCCGGGCGGTGAGACTCGGTTTGCTCGCTTGCGTAACGGCCTGGCATGTAGAATAACACCCCGTAATTGATCGATTACATCCAACTGCGGCGCTCGGCGGCGTACACGGCGGTCTTGTGAGCCCGCCCGACGATGTCCGAGACCCGGTCCACCCCGCGAGCGGCCAGTTCCTCCTCAAGCTCGCGCTGAATCCGCGAGCAGGCCGACGGGTCGTGGAAGAGCACTGTCCCGACGGCCACCATGGACGCGCCCGCCAGCAGGAACTCCAGGGCGTCGCGGCCCGGTCCGCACGCCGCCGCAGCCGATGATCGGCACGTCGGGCAGCGCCTCGCGGACCATCCAGACGCAGCGCACGGCGATCGGCCGGATCGCCGGGCCCGACAGCCCGCCGAAGAGCCCGGCCAGGGCCGGGCGGAAGGTCACCGGGTCGATGGCCATCCCGGGCAGCGTGTTGATCATGGAGAGGCCGTCCGCGCCCGCGGCGACGCACGCCGCGCGCGACCGCGACGATGTCGGTGACCTCAGGTGAGAGCTTGGCGAAGACCGGGATGTCGTACCGGCGCTGACCCCCGTACGGCGGCCACCACGGCGCCCGCCGCCCCGGCGTCGAGCGCGAACGGCCGTCCGGCCGCCGCCGCGTCCGGGCAGCCGAGGTTGACCTCGATCGCGGTCACGCCCGCGGAGTCCGACAGCCGGGAGGAGACTCGCCGTACTCGCGAGTGGTGTGCCCGGCGACCGACACGAACGCGCGGGCGCCGCGCGACAGCAGCCACGGCAGGTCGCGCTGGAGGAAGCCGTCCAGGCCCGGCCCCTGCAGGCCCACCGAGGAGAGCAGCCCGCTCGGCGTCTCGGCCATCCGGGGCGCCGGGTTGCCCGCCCTCGGCTCGAGCGTCACCGACTTGGTGATCACCGCGCCGATCCGGGCCACGTCGGTGAACTGGGCAAGCTCGCGCCCGGCGCCCGCGCAGCCAGAGGCGGTCAGAATCGGCGAGGGCAGATCCAGATGCCCGACCCGGGTCCGTAGGTCAGCCGGCATGCGGATCGGCCCTCCGTGATCGCGGTCTGCCCGCGCCCGCCATCGCGGGGCGCCGTGGCGCGGCCCCGGCCGGGGCTTCCAGCCGGGGGCGCCGAGCGCGTCGAACGGGATGGTGCCCACGTCGTCCCAGCGCACCAGGTCGCCCCGGAAGACCGGGCCCTCCACGCAGGCGCGGACCATGCGGGTGATCCCGTCGTTGCCGACGGCGGGCAGCACGCACCCCATGCACAGCCCGGTCCCGCAGGTCATGGCCGGCTCGGACACCAGCGCCTGGACGGGGATGCCGTACCGCCCGGCCAGCGCGCACACGGACCGCAGCACGGCGACCGGCGCGGAGGCGTAGATGACGTCGGTGCGCGCCTGCTGCACGACGGTCGGCAGCATGTCCACCACGGACCCGCGCGAGCCGAGCGACCCGTCCGCCGTGGTGACCACCGCCGACCGGCCGGTCCGCCGCGCGGTCAGCGCGCCGAACACCCGGTCCGCGCTCTCCGCGCCGAGCAGGAAGTCCGCCGCCGACTGACGCTCGGCCAGCCGGGCGGCCAGCGCGAACAGCGGCGGCGCGCCCGCGCCGACGCCGAGCAGCAGGCAGGAGGCCGGGTCGCGGGGCATCGGGAACGGCCGCCCGAGCGGGCCCACGACGTCAAGCACGTCCCGGGCGCGGCAGTCGGCGAGCCACTCCGCGCCCGGCTCGCGCGGCAGGAACACGAACTCCACCGTGCCGCCGTGGTCCGGCCGCACGTCGTGCACCGAGAACGTGCGCCGGGCGAGCATGCCGGACTGCGGGCCGCCCACCGCGATCGCGATGAACTGGCCGGGCCTGAACCGGGTGGCGATCGCGGGGGCGACCACGGTCATGGCGACGTACGCATCGACGCGGCGCACCGTGAGCACCGTCCCGCGTACTTGAACAGGCGCCACCCCGCCCTCCCGATCGTTGCCTGCCATCGAGCAGCCGCCGCCCCAGTCCCTGAGTTTTTCTACGAGCCCTGTTTCTCTACCAGCAATGTCTTTCTACGAGCGCAGGCGTGCGGCGTGCTCCTGCAGGGAGCGGACGCCGATCTCACCCCGGATGATGGCCTCGATGCCCTGCACCGCCGCCGCCAGGCCGGCCACGGTGGTCACGCACGGCACACCGCGCCGGACGGCCGCGGTCCGGATGTCATACCCGTCGAGCCGGACCGCCGCCGAGGCGGCGGAGAGGCTGCCCCAGGGTGTGTTCACGATCAGGTCTACCTCACCATCAAGGATGCGCGTAACCACGGTCGGCTCGCCGTCCGGGCCGGCGCCGTCGCTGTGCTTGCGCACGATCTTGGCACGAACGCCGTTTCTGCGCAGTACCTCCGCCGTCCCGGATGTCGCCCAGATCTCGAAGCCGAGGTCGGCGAGGCGCTTGACCGGGAAGACCATCGCCCGCTTGTCCCTGTTGGCCACGGACACGAACACCCGGCCCTTTACCGGCAGCGACCCGTACACGGCCTCCTGCGACTTCGCGTAGGCGGTGCCGAAGGACTCGTCGATCCCCATCACCTCGCCCGTCGAGCGCATCTCGGGCCCGAGCACGGTGTCCACCCCGGCCCCGGTGGCGTCCCTGAACCGGCCGAATGGCAGCACCGCCTCCTTCACCGCGACGGGCGAGTCGAGCGGCAGCGTGCCGCCGTCCCCGGTCTCCGGCAGCACACCGGACGCGCGCAGCGACTCGATCGAGGAGCCAAGCATGACCAGCGCGGCCGCCTTGGCCAGCGGCACCGCCGTCGCCTTGGAGACGAACGGCACCGTCCGGGACGCCCGCGGGTTGGCCTCGAGCACGTAGAGCACCCCGGCCGCGAGCGCGTACTGCACGTTCAGCAGGCCGCGCACGCCGACGCCGCGGGCGATCTGCAGCGTCGCCTCGCGGATGGCGGCGATGTCGGCCCGGCCGAGCGTGATCGGCGGCAGCGCGCACGCCGAGTCGCCGGAGTGAATGCCGGCCTCCTCAATGTGCTCCATGACCCCGCCCAGGTACAGCTCCGAGCCGTCGTAGAGGCCGTCCACGTCGATTTCGATCGCGTCGTCGAGGAAACGGTCGATCAGCACCGGGTTGTCCGGGCTGGCGGCCGTGGCGCGGCCCACGTAGGCGCGCAGCGTCGCCTCGTCGTAGACGATCTCCATGCCGCGCCCGCCGAGCACGTACGAGGGCCGCACCAGCACCGGGTAGCCGATCTCGGCCGCCGCGACGGCGGCCTCGTCGGCCGACAGCGCGATCTCGCCGCGAGGCGCGGTCAGCCCCGCCTGGGCGAGCACCTGGGCGAACGCGCCCCGGTCCTCGGCGGCGTGGATCGCGGTGGGCGAGGTGCCCACGATCGGCACCCCCGCCTCCTCGAGCGCGCGCGCCAGGCCCAGCGGCGTCTGCCCGCCGAGTTGCACGATCACGCCCGCGACCGGTCCTGCGGCCTGCTCGGCGTGCACCACCTCGAGGACGTCCTCCAGGGTGAGCGGTTCGAAGTAGAGCCGGGAAGAGGTGTCGTAGTCGGTGGAGACGGTCTCCGGATTGCAGTTGACCATGACCGTCTCGTAGCCGGCCGCGCGCAGCGCGAACGAGGCGTGCACACAGGCGTAGTCGAACTCGATGCCCTGGCCGATCCGGTTGGGGCCGCTGCCGAGGATGATCACCTTGGGCGTGTCGCCGCCCGGCACTTCGTTGCCTTCGTCGTAGGTCGAGTAGAGGTAGGGGGTCAGTGCCGCGAACTCGGCCGCGCAGGTGTCAACCGCGTGGTAGACCGGCCGCACGCCGAGGGCGTGGCGCAGCCCGCGGACTTGCCCGGCCTCGATGCCGCGCAGCTGCGCGATGGCCACGTCGGAGAACCCGTTGGCCTTAGCCAGCCGGAGCAGGTCCGCGTCGAGCTCGGGCGCGGCCGCGATCGCCAGAGAAACCTCACCGATGCCGACGATCTGGTCGACGAACCACGGGTCGATGCCGGTGGCCTGGGCCACCGCCGCGGGCGTGGCGCCGGCCCGCAGCGCCTGCAGCATCGTGTTGAGGCGGCCGTCGTGCGGGGTGCGGCAGGCGTCAAGGAGCCGCTCGGCGGTGGGTTGCGCTTCTCCTGCAGTCAAAGTCTCGGCGAAGTTGAACGGACCGGTGTTGCTCTCCAGGCTCCGCTGGGCCTTCTGCAGTGCCTCGGCGAAGGAGCGGCCCATCGCCATCGCCTCGCCGACCGACTTCATGTGCGTGGTGAGCGTGGTGTCGGCGCCGGGGAACTTCTCGAACGCGAACCGGGGGATCTTGACGACCACGTAGTCGAGGGCGGGCTCGAACGACGCCGGGGTCTGGCCGGTGATGTCGTTGGGGATCTCGTCGAGGGTGTACCCGATCGCGAGCTTGGTGGCGATCTTGGCGATCGGGAAGCCGGTCGCCTTCGAGGCGAGCGCGCTCGACCGCGACACCCGCGGGTTCATCTCGATGACGACCATCCGGCCGGTCGCCGGGTCGACCGCGAACTGGATGTTGCAGCCGCCGGTGTCCACGCCGACCGCGCGGATGATGCGGATCGCAGTGTCGCGCATCTGCTGGTACTCGCGGTCGGTGAGCGTCATCGCCGGGGCGACGGTGACGCTGTCGCCGGTGTGCACGCCCATCGGGTCGACGTTCTCGATCGAGCAGACGATCACGACGTTGTCGTTGCGGTCGCGCATCAGCTCGAGCTCGAACTCCTTCCAGCCGATGATCGACTCCTCAAGGAGGACCTCGGTGGTGGGGCTGGCGTCAAGCCCGGTGCCGGCGATGCGCCGCAGGTCGGCCTCGTCCTAGGCGATGCCCGAGCCGAGACCGCCGAGGGTGAAGGACGGGCGGACGACGACGGGGAAGCCGAGGCCCGTCGCGTCGCCAGCGCCTCCCGCTTCGCCTGCGCCTCCGGCGCTTCTTGCTGTTATCCCGGTGTCGGCGATGGCGGTTGAGTTACCGTAGACAGCCGCAAGGCACTCGGCGATCGTGTGGCAGATGACCGAGCGCGGGACCTCGGCGCCGAGGGCGATGACGATGTCCTTGAACTTCTCGCGATCTTCGCAGGCCTCGATCGCGTCGATGTCGGCGCCGATGAGCTCGACGTTGTACTTCTTCAGGGTTCCGTTCTCGTGCAGCGCGACGGCGGCGTTGAGCGCGGTCTGGCCACCGAGGGTGGGCAGCAGCGCGTCCGGGCGCTCCTTGGCGATCACCTTCGCGAGCACCTCGGGGGTGATCGGCTCGACGTAGGTGGCGTCGGCGAACTCCGGGTCGGTCATGATCGTCGCGGGGTTGGAGTTGACCAGGGAGACCCTGATGCCCTCGGCCTTGAGCACCCGGCAGGCCTGGGTGCCCGAGTAGTCGAACTCGCACCCCTGCCCGATCACGATCGGGCCGGACCCGATCACGAGTACAGACTTCAGGTCGTCACGGCGCGGCATGGGTCACTTTCCCTCGTTCATCAGGGCGGCGAACTGGTCGAAAAGGTCCACCGCGTCGTGCGGGCCAGGAGCGGCCTCGGGGTGGTACTGGACGGCGAAGGCGGGGCGGTCGAGCAGCTTGATGCCCTCGACCACACCGTCGTTGAGGTTCACGTGGGTGACCGCGGCCGCCCCGTAAGGGGTGCCGAACGGCGCTGTTACTCCTGGGGGACGGCCCCCCTGGACCCCGCAGTCATTCCGGGGGGGACGACCCCCCTGGACCCCCCCGCGCTTGGGGGGGCTACCCGCCCCCCCAAACCCTCCTGGGACTGCTCCCCGTCTGCGCCGGGGAGCGCGACCGCGAAGCCGTGGTTGTGGCTGGTGATGTAGACCTTGCCGGTGGACAGGTCCATGACCGGCTGGTTCACGCCCCGGTGGCCGTAGCGCAGCTTGTAGGTGTCGAGGCCGATGGCCCGGCACAGGATCTGGCTGCCGAAGCAGATGCCGAAGATGGGCACGCCCGCGTCCAGCACGCCGCGCATCGCCGCGACCGCGTAGCCGGCCGCGGCCGGGTCGCCCGGGCCGTTGGAGAAGAACACGCCGTCCGGGTCGGTGGCGAGGATCTCCTGCGCGGTGAACGTGGCCGGGAGCACCCGCACCTCCATGCCCCGGGCCGCCATGTTCAGCGGGGTCGCGTTCTTGATGCCGAGGTCTACGGCGGCGACCCGGAACCTGGTCTTCGTCCCGGCGGGTGGTGCGACGGTGTACGGGTGCGGCGTGGTGACGATCCGCGCCAGGTCGGCGCCGGTCATGCCGGGGCTGGCGAGGACGCGGTCGAGCAGCCGCGCCGGGTCATCCTCGACGGTGGAGACCGCCGCCCGCATCGCGCCGTGCTCGCGCAGCCGCATGGTCAGCGCCCGGGTGCCCGGGACGGCGATGCCGGTGATCCCCTGGGCCTTGAGCTCGGCGTCAAGCGACCGCCTGGCCCGCCAGCTTGAGGCGATCCGCGCGGGCTCGCGGACCACGTAGCCGCTGACCCAGATCCGGTGCGACTCCTGGTCCTTGTCGTTGATCCCGGTGTTGCCGATGTGGGGCGCGGTCATCGCGACGATCTGGCCGCAGTAGGACGGGTCGGTCAGCGTCTCCTGGTAGCCGGTCATGCCGGTGTTGAAGACCATCTCGCCGAACGTCTCGCCGTGGCCGCCGAACCCGTTGCCGCGCAGCGTGGTGCCGTCCTCGAGGACCAGCATCGCGTCCGGTCCGGTGTTGCTCATCTGGTTGCCTTTCCGTCAAGTACCGTCGCGGTGCCGCGCAGGAACGTCGCGAGCACGGCGCCCGGTAGAGCCATGCCCGCGAACGGGCTGTTGCGGCTCTTGGATGCGTGCGTCCGCGGGTCGACCGGCACCGCGGGCGCGGTCGCGTCGTACAGCGTCAGGTTCGCGGGCGCGCCGGGCGCGATCGAGACGCCGTGCCCGGCGACCCGGCCGATCGCCGCCGGCCGGACGGACATCCGGTCCGCGACGCCCGCCCAGTCGAGCCAGCCCCGTGTCCACCATGGCGAGCTGGACGACCCGCAGCGCCGTCTCCAGGCCGGTCATGCCGTTGGCGGCGGCCTGCCCACTCGGCCTCCTTGGCCTCGACCGGGTGCGGTGCGTGGTCAGTCGCCACGCAGTCGATGGTGCCGTCGGCGAGTCCCTGGCGGAGCGCGTCGACGTCTGCCTGGGTGCGCAGCGGCGGGTTGACCTTGAACAGCGTGTCGTAGTCCCCCGCGAGGTCGTCGGTGAGCAGCAGATGGTGCGGGGTCACCTCGGCGGTCACCCGCCAGCCCTTGGACTTGGCCCAGCGGATGATCTCCACCGAGCCGGCCGTGGACACGTGGCAGACGTGCAGCGCGGCGCCGACGTGCGCGGCGAGCAGGCAGTCGCGCGCGATGATCGCCTCCTCGGCGGCGGCCGGCCAGCCGGCCAGGCCGAGCC
This sequence comes from uncultured Actinomycetota bacterium, assembly GCA_963778435.1. Taxonomy (GTDB): domain Bacteria; phylum Actinomycetota; class Actinomycetes; order Streptosporangiales; family Streptosporangiaceae; genus Trebonia. The sequence goes on along the minus strand of CAVZUX010000025.1, from coordinate 276,784 downwards.
TGGACGCGACCTCGCCCTCGTTCAGCTGCGCCCCCTCGGTCAGCCTCGGCTCCTGGGCGTGCTGCGCGATCACGCCGTTGAACGCCTTGACGTACTCCAGGGCACGGCGCATCAGCAGCGGGTCGGCGACGCAGAAGCCGTCGTCGGAGAAGACGCGGACCTGCGCGGCGGAGTCGGCCATCGCGCCGAGCTCGGCGAGCTGCTTGCCGTGCAGGCCCACGGTGACCGCGCCGACCGGGCGGACATCGACGTAGCCGGCCTGCTCGCCCAGCCGCCAGACCTGCTCCACCACGCCGGCGGTGTCCGCGACGGGCTCGGTGTTGGCCATCGCGTGCACCGCGGTGTAGCCGCCGAGCGCGGCGGCGCGGGTGCCGGTCTCCACTGTCTCGGCGTCCTCCCGGCCCGGCTCGCGCAGGTGCGTGTGCAGGTCGACGAGGCCGGGCAGGGCGACCAGGCCGCTCGCGTCGAGCACCGTCGCGCCACCCGCGGCCAGGCCGCGCTCGACCGCGGCGATGCTGCCGTCCTTCAGATGAATGTCAATGGGCTCGCCGCCGATAACCGAGGCGTCCTTGATCAGCCATTCCTCGCTCACGCTGTCTCCTCCGCCGCGCCGCCGAGCATCAGGTACAGGACCGCCATCCGGACCGTCACGCCGTTCGTCACCTGCGCCACGATCGTGGACCTGGGCGAGTCGGCCACCTCGGCCGCGATCTCCACGCCCCGGTTCATCGGGCCTGGGTGCATGACGATGGCGTGCTCGGGCAGCAGCGCCATCCGGCCCGTGTCCAGGCCGTACCGGCGGCGGTACTCGCGGACGGTCGGGAAGAAGGCGGCGGACATCCGCTCCTGCTGCACCCGGAGCACCATCACCACGTCCGTCTTGCGCAGCTCGGCGTCCAGGTCGTAGCTGGCCTTGCAGGGCCAGGTCTCGACCGCGTAGGGCATCAGGGTGGGCGGGGCGACGACCGTCACCTCGGCGCCGAGGGTGTCAAGCAGCAGCACGTTGGACCGGGCCACCCGGGAGTGCAGCACGTCGCCGACGATGGTCACCCGGACCCCGTCAAGGCCCTTGCCGCGCTGATCTTGTCCAGGGGACTTATCGGAGACGAGTCGCTGTCGCATGGTGAACGCGTCGAGCAGCGCCTGGGTGGGGTGCTCGTGCGTCCCGTCGCCCGCGTTGATCACCCGGCCGCTGACCCAGTCGGCCAGCCGACGCGGGGCGCCCGAGGCCGGGTGCCTGATCACGATGGCGTCGGAGCCCATCGCCTCCAGGGTGAGGGCCGTGTCCTTGAGCGACTCGCCCTTGGCGACGCTCGACCCCTTGGCGGAGAAGTTGATCACGTCGGCGGACAGCCGCTTGGCGGCCGCCTCGAACGACGTCCGCGTCCGGGTGGAGTCCTCGTAGAAGAGGTTGACCACGGTCCGGCCGCGCAGCGTGGGGAGCTTCTTGATCGGCCGTCCGGCGACGCTGGCCAGCTCGGCGGCGGTGTCGAGGATCAGCACCGCGTCGTCGCGGCTCAGGTCGGCGGCCGAGATGAGGTGCCGGTTCACTGGGCACGCTCCCCGAGTAGCACGGAGTCCTCGCCGTCGATCTCGGCGATCAGCACGCGCACCGCCTCGCGGTGCGCGGTCGGCAGGTTCTTGCCCACGTAGTCGGCGCGGATCGGCAGCTCGCGGTGGCCTCGGTCGACGAGCACCGCGAGTTGTACCGACCTCGGCCGGCCGAGGTCGTTGAGCGCGTCCAGGGCGGCGCGCACGGTCCTTCCGGAGAAGAGCACGTCATCGACGAGGACGACGGTCTTGCCGTCCACCCCATCCGGAGGCACCTCGGTCCGCTGCAGCGCACGGGCGGGGCGGAGCCGCAGGTCGTCGCGGTGCATGGTGACGTCGAGTGAGCCGACGGGGGCGGGCGTGCCCTCGAACTCCCCGATCCGGGCGGACAGGCGGCGCGCCAGGTAGGCGCCGCGGGTGGGGATGCCGAGCAAGACGATCCCCTCGCCGCCGTGGGTACGCTCCAGGATCTCGTGCGCGATACGGCTCAGCGCGCGACGGATCTCCTCCGGAGTGAGTACCGCCTTCCAGTCCTGATGGCCCTGGCTCGGATGGTCCAGGTGGTCAAGATTGCCGGGGTCGCCGTCACCCGGCTCGTGTACTGGCTCAGGTCGCATCGCGCACACCAGTCACGACCTCCTTCCCCGTCTCACGGGACGGTCCTTTAAAGGATGCCTACATAGATAACCGTACCAGGCGCGTCGGCGCAGGTGGCGGCGTGTCCGCCCGGCGACGGCGGCGGAGGCGGGTTGCGAGCGCGGATGCCAACCGCGACGACACCACCGCTTCGCGACCAATAGCAACGCAGCAAACACGGTTGGTCACTACAATGGAACTGCCTTCCGAAAGGAGCAACCCTCTGTATCCCGCGGGGGACATACCCGGCCGAAGGGCGCAGGCTCCGAATGTGGCGACATCCCGACTAACTGGACGTCCCCCTGCGTAACTTCGCTCTCCGTCGGCCCGCCGGTCGGTCACCGCGACCCCCTCGCACGCTGGCGGGCCGACCCCGCCCGGTGATCACGAAGGTTGTGATTTACATCACATTGGACATATGGTTTCATAACGTTCCGGGAGCACTGGAGGGCGCCGCTTTGCCCTCTCTGTGCACGGGAAAGCCGATTACAGCGGTGGTTGTTGCGTTCTGACCGGGGGTAGGTAGGGATAGGAAGGGCGATGTCGGTTACTAGACGAGTTCAACCAGTTTTTGCCATTCGGCTTGACCTTGTCGCTCTCGCCGCCTACCGTCACTGTGCGTAACCGTTACCGTAAGCGACGACTGGCCGGGAAACCGAGGAAAAATGCCATCTGAGTATGCTAAGACCCTGGGCGCGAGACTGCGCGCCATCCGAACGCAGCAGGGACTCTCGCTGCACGGTGTTGAGGAGAAGTCCCGCGGCCGATGGAAGGCCGTCGTCGTGGGCTCTTACGAGCGCGGTGACCGTTCCGTCACCGTCCAGAAGCTCGCCGAGCTGGCCGAGTTCTACGGGGTCCCGGTCTCCGAACTGCTGCCAGGCGACGCAGCGCCAACCCCGATCGCCAGCGCGCCCAAGCTCGTGATCGACCTGGAGCGGATGAACCAGCTGCCCAAGGAGAAGGTCGGCCCGCTGGCCCGCTACGTCGCCACCATCCAGGCGCAGCGCGGCGACTACAACGGCCGGGTGCTGTCGGTGCGGCATGAGGATCTGCGCTCGCTCGCGGTCATTTACGACAAGTCGCCTGCCGACCTGACCGAGGAGCTCATCAGCTGGGGCGTGCTCGACGCCGACGCCCGGAGCAACTCAATCGAGTCCTTCTAAGGCCTAAGGCAAGGCCTGAGGCCCGCCTGATCTGCCCGCCCACCCGGCGTGACCCGGCTCGCGTCGGGCGGGCAGATCAGCTCGCGGACGCCAGCGGCAGCATCGGCTCGCCCTCCACGCCGAGCGCTCGTTCGGCCACCGTCAGAAACGTACTCGCGTCCCGCAGCAGCTCATCGGCCTCCTGCGCAGACGCCGCCCGCGGCAGCCCGGCCTCGGCAGCGGCTCGCTTGGCCGCGCCCGCCGCGAAGAACGCCGCCCACTCCGCCAGCGCAGGCTCGACCTGCGGCAGCAGCTCCCAGACGGACCTCGGCCGCCTGCGGCGTGCGCCGCTGCCCGGCTCGCCCCTTGCCGCCACGATCGCGGCGGCGGCGCGCAGCGCCGCCAGGTGCGCGCAGATGTATCGGGTTCCCGGATCGCCCTCCGCGTCCGCCTCGGCTAGGCCGTGCCGCGCGGTGCGCAGCAGGCTCAGCGCCGCCGACGGCACCCGGCTCGGCAGCGGCACTGCGTTCGGCTCCGCGTCAAAGAGGTCTGCGTTGGCTAGCCCGGTACTGCCCGCCCTAGAGTCGCCTGGCACGCGGTTGCGCGCGCGCGTCCCGGTCGCCGTCATCGCCTTGATCATGGTCATCACTCCTTCAGGTGATGCTGCGTTCTCCTCGCTCGGTGTTTCTCGCTGGGGGTTCCCCGCCGGCCGGGCGAAGCGCTTCCCCACGCCCCGCCCGGCCGACACCGGCCGCCAGGGGTCGCGGCGGCCGGAGCCAATCCCCCATTATTCGAACACAGTGTCATTCGAACACAGGTTCGCGCAAAAGTCCAGTCCATTGGCCATCCATTTGCTTACGAGTTCGAACCTATGCCGGGGGTCTGACATTCGAGCCGCCGCGCGACCCGCGATCTAAGCTCCCGATCACCTCAGTGGCGTGCACAGGCGCAGGCAGGGCCGCGCCAGCAGCGGCAGGCCTGCTCACGGGCCTCTGCACGAGAACCCTGCAGGAAGCGCTCGACACCGCCTGCACCCACAATCTCGCCCGCCTCGGCCACGAACCCGGCTCCTGACCGCTCCTGACGACAGACGAACTTACGGAGCCAACCACTAAGCTTTCGCAGATGGAGGTCAGCCACAGCGAGCTAGGGCCGCGGGAGTTCCGGGCGGTGACGGGAGAACTTGTCGCGGTGTACGCCGCCGCGATGAACCCGCCAGAGCGGCTGATCGGCGGGCGTGAGTCCATCATGGACAGGCATGCGGCGAGCCCCGGCTTCCGCTGCCTGATCGCGCGGGCAGACGGGGCGGTGGCCGGGTTCTGCTACGGGTTCCACGGGGAGAGCGGGCAGTGGTGGCACGACATGGTGGCCGGCGCGCTCGCGTCCCGGTCCGGGGTAGAGAACTCGACGCCAGCCGACGGATCCGCCGAGACGAGGGCGTGGCTCGAGGACTCCTTCGAGATCGCGGAGCTGCACGTGCTCCCGGCCTATCAGGGCAGGGGTATCGGCCGCTCGCTGCTCCTCTCGCTCACGGCCGAGCGAGAGGAGCGGGCCGCGGTCCTCTCCACGGCCGACGCGGAGACCCGCGCCAGGCGGCTCTACCGGGGGGTCGGGTTCACCGATCTGCTGACGGGGTTCCGCTTCTCCGGCAGCGAGCCGCCCTACGCGGTGATGGGCGCCCTGTTGCCGCTCTTGGCGAGGCCGAGAAGCTCGTAGATCTCGGTGGTCGCGCGGGCGGCGTTGAGCGTGCAGAAGTGCAGGCCCGGCACGCCCTCGGCCAGCAGCCGCTCAGAGAGCGCGACCGCGTATTCCACGCCGGCCGCACGCGCCGCGGCCTTGTCACCTCGGTCGGTGGCGGCGCGGACCTGGTCGAGCAGCGCGGGCGGGATCTTGCAGCCGCCCAGCTCGATCGTGCGCTCGAGGATGCGGGGGCTGGTGGCGGGCATGATCCCCGGAATGATCGGCACGTCGCAGCCCAGGGCGCTCACCCGGTCGCGGAACCGTAGGTAGTCCTCGGCGTAGAAGAACATCTGCGTGATCGCGAAGTCCGCGCCAGCCCGGCATTTTTCTACGAAATGCCGGATGTCGGTGTCGGCGTCGGGCGAGCGAGGGTGCAGCTCGGGGAACGCGGCGACGCCAACGCAGAAGTCGCCTGAGGCCTTGAGCAGCTCGACCAGCTGGACCGCGTGCTCGAAGCCGTCGGGGTGCCTGACCCAGGGCGCATTCGGGTCGCCGGGCGGGTCGCCGCGCAGCGCCAGGACGTTGCGCACCCCCACGTCGGCGTAGCAGCCGATCAAGTGCCGCAACTCCTGGACGGAGTGGTTGACCGCGGTGAGGTGGCCCACCGGATCGAGCGAGGTCTGCTCGACGATGGCGCCGGTCACCGCGACGGTCCGCTCCCGCGTCGAGCCGCCCGCTCCGTAGGTCACCGAGACGAAGGTCGGCTTGAGCGGCTCAAGCTGGCGGATGGCGCGCCAGAGCTGCTGCTCGGCCTGCTCGGTCTTGGGCGGGCTGAACTCGAACGAGAACGACCGGCCGACCTTGAGCACGTCCGTGATGCGAGGCAGGGGCGTGCGTCGACGAAGTTGCGGTGGCGCGTGCGACGTCTGAGGCTGACGCGGTCTCGGCGGCATGTGGCTAAGCATAACTCACGAAGCAGATTTCTGTGCTGCCACCACAAGGAGCTTTTCGGGGCTAAGCCGAATCCGGACATGCCTAAGGCGCGTTCGACCTGTTTCGCAAGGCCGAACGCGCCTTAGACCCGAATTAGAACGCCAGCGCCTGGGCGCGGCGGTTTACCTCGGTGCCGCGGTGCGCGTAGAGGGCGTCTATGGGGGTCCCCGGGAGGGTCTCGTCCGCGGTGAAGAGCCAGCGGAGGGCCTCTTCGTCGCCGAAGCCGCAGTCGAACAGGACCGTCAGCGTTCCGCTGAGGCCCTTGACGATCTGCTCGCCGTCGATGAACGCGGACGGGATGGCGCGATCGCCGCCCGGCCGGGTGACGGCCAGCAGCTTGCGGTCGCGCAGCAGCTGCTTAACGCGGCTGATCGGAAGGTCAAGCCGGGTGGCCACCTCAGGGAGTGACAGCCATTCGCCGACAAGCGCGTCGGCTGCGGGGTTTATCTGTGCCACGTGTCCAATGTCCCACATCAGGGTCGGTTCCAAACAACCGACATTCCATCACAATAGGGGATCTTTCCCCTGGTCGGCTGCGATTTATTGGCCCAACCACGCCGCCGTCCGCGCCAGCAGCCAGTCGGCCGCGGCCTTCAGCCCCTCCGGCCGGACGCTGAACAGCACCTGCCGTCCCGCGCGCCTCCTGGTTACCAGCGCGCACTCCTCGAGCACGGCCAGGTGCTGGGCGACCGCCTGCCGGGAGACCGGCAGCCGGGCGGCGAGAACCCCGGCGCTGGCGCCGGGGGTGTCCGCGAGCAGCTCGAGCAGCTCGCGACGGCGCGGGTCGGCGAGCGCGGCGAACACCCGCCCCGGATCGCGCAGGCCCGCGGCCGACACCGTACCGGAGGCCCCGGACACGTCTGCCGGCATGGCCGCGCCAGAGGCCCCAGAGTCGTCTACCGGCATGTCCGTGCCAGAGGCCCCGGCCGGAGACACGAAGCCACGCGCCTCGGTCTCCGCGATGTCTGTGCCAGAGGCCCCGGCCGGAGACACGAAGCCACGCGCCTCGGTCTCCGCGATGTCTGTGCCAGAGGCCCCGGCCGGAGACACGAAGCCACGCGCCTCGGTCTCCGCGATGTCTGTGCCAGAGGCCCCGGCCGGAGACACGAAGCCACGCGCCTCGGTCTCCGCGATGTCTGTGCCAGAGGCCCCGGCCGGAGACACGAAGCCACGCGCCTCGGTCTCCGCGATGTCTGTGCCAGAGGCCCCGGCCGGAGACACGAAGCCACGCGCCTCGGTTGCAAATACAGTCACCGACCCTGCTCGACGCGGGTCCGCAGCCCGGCGAGCTCGTACTGCCATCCGCCGGTGTTGCCCTTCCACGCGTCCTCGCGCAGCGCGTCCGGCAGGTCGAGCGAGGTGAACCCGCTCTCCACCACGGTCACGCCAATCTCGTCCCCGACCGGCCGCAGGTAGAACTCGACCAAGGTCGCGTTGCCCGGCGCGGGCATCACGCCGCCGAACGCGCTCGCCCAGCGGAACGAGGCGTAGCCCTGCGGCTCCACCCGGACGATGTCGATCGCGTAGGGCCTGACGTCGCCGCTGTACTCGACCGACGCCCGTCCCGGGCCGCGCGCGGGCTCGGTGTTGCTGCCTGGCAGCCACCAGCCCGGCCGGGTGACAAGTTGCCATACCTTGTCCTGTGTCGATCGGATGGTGATCCGATGTTCGATACGGTCATCCATGACAACGCCTCCTTGATCCCGACCCGCCCACCCTGATCCCGACCCGCCCACCCTGATCCCGACCCGCCCACCCTTAACACGACCCGCGCGCCTGCACCGGGCACGCCCGCCCTCAGTCACGGCGAACTGCCCGCGAAGTCTCGCATATCACTCCAATATCTGCAACTCGACACTTGCACATATGCCCGCCACGCGCCCGGGTTAGTCCGGCGGGGCCGCGTCGCCCGGCAGGCGCCCCGCGAGCCAAAGGGCGCGCCTGTCCCCTCGGACTGAGGACGGCGGATCCCCCGCGAGCCAAAGGGTCCCGAGCGCCCGGTAGGCCGGGGGCCCGGGGTGGGAGCGGGAGAGCACAGCCCCCACCAGTGCTGAGATTCGTGACCAAAGGGACGAAGCCACGCGCTCGTTACTCATGACGGTGGTGGGGCGCCGGGGCGGACCCGCACGCTCGGCAGGGAGCCCAGCCAGAGCAGACACAGGCATGACAAAGTAATGAAGAGGGCGAAGCGCGCCGCCGGCGGGCCGTAAAATCGGCCGTAATGGAATCTGCGCCCGCGGACATGCTCACGGGGCGGATGCTCGACCGGCGTTACCACGTCGTCTCCCGCATCGCGCACGGCGGCATGGCCACCGTATACCTCGCCACCGACACCCGACTCGACCGGGAGGTGGCGATTAAGGTCATGCACGCCGACCTGGCGCGCGACGCCGAGTTCGTGGACCGGTTCATCGGCGAGGCCAAGTCGGTGGCGCGGCTCTCCCACCAGAACATCGTCGCGGTCTTCGACCAGGGCAACGACGGGCAGTGCCTCTACCTGGCCATGGAGTACGTGCCCGGGCCGACGCTGCGGGCACTGCTGCGCGAGCGCCGCTGGCTGCCCTGGACCGAGGCCCTCGCCATCATGGAGCCGATCCTGGCCGCGCTCGCAGCCGCGCACCAGGCCGGGATCGTGCACCGGGACGTCAAGCCGGAGAACGTGCTGATCACCCCGGACGGGCGGGTCAAGGTGGTGGACTTCGGGCTGGCCCGGGCCTCGGCCGCCGTGGGGAACACGCGGGACGGGGTGATTATCGGGTCCGTCGCCTATATCGCGCCCGAGCAGGTCACCGGGGCGCCAACGGACGCGCGCACCGATGTGTACTCGGCCGGCATCATGCTCTTCGAGATGCTCACCGGGCGGCAGCCGTACAGCGGCGAGACGCCGCTCGCCGTGGCCTACGCGCACGTCAACTCCGACGTGCCGCCGGTCGGTGCGCTGGTCGGCGGGGTCCCTCCGGAGGTCGACCAGCTGGTGCGGGCGGCGACGAGCAGGGACCCGCAGTGGCGGCCGGCCAACGCGGAGGCCTTCTTGCGCGTGGTGCGGTCACTGCGCGGCGTTCCCGAGCCGTCTGAGTCGGTCAGCGGGGCGTGGACGGCGCCGGTGCGCGCCGCGACGACCGCGGCGGACATGGCGGCGCTGGGCGACAGCTTCAACGGCGCCGGCTACGCCAACGGCGCCGGCTACGGCGCCGCCGAGTACTCGGCGACGGGGCGGTATGAGACCAGCGGGGCGCCGTTCAACGGGACGAGCATTATCAGCGGCGGCTACGGCGGGTACGGGAGCGAGCTTGGCGCGAGCGGTCCCGGCGAGCCCGGCGACCGGGAGCCGTTCCTGCAGCGCTGGCTGTTCAGCAGGCGGCTGGCGTTCGTGGCGGTCGCGGTGGTGGCCGTGATCGGGCTCGGCGGCGGCAGTTGGTGGCTGACCTCCGGGCGGTACACGACGGTGCCCTCGGTGGACGGGCTGACGGCCGCGGCCGCGCGGCAGGAGCTGCAGCAGGCCGGGTTCAAGGTGATCACCGGGCCGGCGAGATCGATGACAACGTGCCGAAGAACGACGTGATCAGCACCTCGCCGTCCGGGCGGGCGCTGCCGGGCCAGACGGTCAAGCTGACCGTCTCGCTGGGGCCGAGGATGATCACCGTGCCGCCGGTGGCGGGGCAGAAGTCGGCGGCGGACGCGGCGCAGGTGCTGCGCACAGCCGGCCTGACCGTCAGCCCCACCAATAAGCCGGTCGGCGTCACCGGGACCGTGGTGATAGGCGCGGTGGCGGGCACCGTGCCGGCCGTCGGCACGTCGTGGCCGCAGAACCGGCCCGTCACCATCGAGGTGGTGGCCGGCCTGTCACTGCCCACCCTGGTCGGGCAGGACGTCAACGCGATCCAGCAGTGGGCGGGCCAGAACAATATCCGCCTGCAGCCGACCAACGTGGCCAGCGACAAGCCGCAGGGCATCATCGTGGCCCAGGGGACCCCGGCCGGCACGCCGGTCGCGCCTGGATCGACGGTCGCCGTCTCGGTCTCCGAGGGACCGCCGGAGGTGCAGATACCTGGCAACCTGATCGGCGAGCCCTTCCAGCAGGTGCAGCAGACGCTTGTGGCGCTCGGCTTCCAGGTGAACGGGCAGCAGCAGTTCGGCTTCGGGCAGAAGGTCACCAGCATCAGCCCATCGGGAGAGGCGCCAACCGGAAGCCCGATCACCGTTACCTACGGTGGGTTCGGCGGCCTCTAACCGCGTTATGGGGAAGATCGGGGCGCACGCGACCGTGACCGGCGGGCTCGCGACCGGGGGGCTGGCGTACGCGGCCGAGGTCGGGGCCGAGGTTATCCAGGTGTTCGTGTCCAACCCGCGCGGCTGGGCAGCCGGGCCGGGCGACGCCAGCCAGGACCGCGCGCTGCGCCAATCCGGCATCGGTGCATTCATCCACACGCCGTACCTGATCAACCTGGGGTCCGGCGACCCGGCGGTGGCGTCGAAGTCGGCCGACGCCGTCGCGCACGCGCTTCGCCGGGGCGGCGAGATCGGCGCGCGGGGCGTGGTGGTGCACACCGGGTCGGCGGCGGGCTGGGCGGACGCGGACCCGGGCGCGGCCGCGGGGCAGGCGCTGGCGCAGATCGCCGAGATCGTGCTCCCGCTGCTCGACAAGCTCGGCGACGACGACCCTGACCTGCTGTTCGAGCCGATGGCGGGGCAGGGGCAGATGCTCTGCGCGCGGGCCGGAGACCTGGCGCCGTACCTGGCCGCCGTCGAGCGGCACCCGAAGGCCGGGATCTGCCTCGACACCTGCCACATGTTCGCCGCCGGCCACGACCTGACCGCTCCCGGCGGGGTGGCGGCGATGCTCGATGAACTGGTCGCGGCGGCCGGGCCCGGCCGGGTGCGGCTGGTTCATGCCAACGACTCGCTGCTCGGCTGCGGGTCCAAGCGGGATAGGCACGAGGCGCTCGGCGCCGGCCAGATCGGGACCGAGCCGTTCCGCGCTCTGCTCGCCCACCCGGAGCTCGCCGACGTGCCGTTCGTCGTGGAGACACCGGGCGGCAAGGCGGGACACGCGCGGGACATCGCTACGCTGAAGGGGCTGCGCGCGGCAAAGACGCCGCCAGGCGCGTAAAGGGGCGGGGGGTTGAGATGGTAATCGTGATGGCCGCAGATGCTAGCGTCGCCGACATCGAGCATGTGGTGAGCGTGGTCCACGAGGCGGGCGGCGAGGCGTTCGTCAGCCGGGGCGGGGCCGCGCCGATCATCGGGGTCTCCGGCGACATCGACCGATTCGCCGCCACGCTGAACCTGTCCGGACTGCCCGGTGTCGCCAACGTGGTCCAGACCACCGCGCCGTACAAGCTGGTGAGCCGGGAGCATCGCCGGGAGCGTTCGGTCGTCCGGGTGGCGGGCGTGCCCATCGGGCCGGACACGCTCACCGTGATCGCCGGCCCGTGCGCGGTGGAGACGCCCGAGCAGACCCTGGCCGCCGCCAAGATGGCGCGCGCCGGGGGCGCCTCGCTACTGCGCGGCGGGGCGTTCAAGCCCCGGTCCTCGCCGTACGCGTTCCAGGGTCTGGGCGAGGTGGGGCTGAAGATCCTCGCCGACGTCCGGGCGGAGACCGGGCTGCCGATCGTGACCGAGGTCATCGACGCGCGCGACGTCGAGCTGGTCACGACCTATGCGGACATGCTGCAGGTGGGCACGCGTAACATGCAGAACTTCCCGCTGCTGCAGGCGGTCGGCGCGGCTGGCAAGCCGGTCATGCTCAAGCGCGGCATGTCGGCCACCATCGAGGAGTGGCTGATGGCCGCCGAGTACATCGCGCAGCGCGGCAACCTCGACATCGTGCTCTGCGAGCGCGGCATCCGCACCTTCGAGAAGGCGACGCGGAACACGCTGGACATCTCGGCGGTGCCGGTCGCGCAACGGCTCTCGCACCTGCCGGTGATCGTGGACCCGTCGCACTCCGGCGGCCGCCGGGACCTGGTGCTTCCGCTCTCGCGGGCGGCGATCGCGGTCGGGGCGGACGGCATCATCATCGACGTCCACCCGCATCCGGAGACCGCGCTCTGCGATGGGCCGCAGGCGCTCATCGACTCCGATCTGCGCGAACTAGCGAGCATGGCGACTCACCTGTCGCCGCTGGTTGGCCGGACGCTGACGCCGGCCCCCGTCCCGGCTTCGCGCGCCTAATGCGTGGCGCCACGACCATCCGTGGAGTGCGGACTGCGGACTGCGGACGCGGACCCACCACTTTTCTTGCTGTTACCTCCGAGACGGGCAGCGGCTAGTTACTTGGGCGGTACTCCTGCGCGGCGTCGGCCAGTTGCTCGGCGATCTCGGCGGCGTCCAGGCGGCCCTCGATCCTGCGCAGATCGTCAATTTTGGCCCTGGTCTCCGCCCGCCGCGGGGTGAGCAGCGTGCAGCAGTCCTCGTCGGGGAGCTCGGAGATGGACAGCGTGCCAAGTCGGCGCGCCTCGGCCATGATCTCGGTCTTGTCCCAGCCGAGCAGCGGGCGCAGGATCGGCAGCTTGACCGCGTCGTCGAGGGCGGTGATGTTCGGCAGCGTCTGGCTGGATACCTGGCCCAGGGAGTCGCCGGTCACCAGCGCGTGGGCGTGCAGGCGGGTGGCGAGCGCCTCGGCCGTCTTGAGCATCAGCCGACGCTGCGCGACCACCTGGAGGCGGCCGGCGCCCGAGGTGGCGAGTGACTGCTGGGCCTTCCCGAACGGGACCACGTAGAGGTGGGACTGGCCCTGGAACCGATCGAGGCCGCGAACGAGGGCGTACGCCTTGTAGATGGATTCCGGACCGGTAAGCGGCATGCCGGAAAAATGGAGGAACACGCAGCGCAGGCCGCGGCGCATCATCCGGTACGCGGCGACCGGGGAGTCGATCCCGCCGGACATCAGCACGACCGCCCGGCCGCTCATCCCGACCGGCAGCCCGCCCTGGCCCGGCTCGCCGCCGGTGAACACGAACACCTCGCGGGCGTCGACCTCGACGAAGATCTCCGTGTCCGGGTGCTTGAGGCTGACCTTGAGCCCGTGCGCCTGGTTCACCTCGCTGCCGATGAGCACGTTGAGCTGCTCGGACGTGATGGGGAAGCGCTTGTCGCGGCGGCGCGCGCGGACCGCGAAGGTGCCGCTCGCCGGGCTCGTCAAGGCGATCGCGGCCGCGATCGCCGCCTCCGGCGTCTTGTCCACCCGCAGCGCCCGGCAGACCCGGACGATCCCCGGCACGTCGGCGACCCGCGCGGCCACCCGGTCCATCGCCGCCGCCTGCTCCGCCGCCGTCATGCGTTCCGCCGGCTGGCCGTCGCCGTGCGCGAGCCGGAGCACCAGGACCCCCTCGCGCACCGTGAGTTCCACGGGCACGCCGGTGTTCCGCACCGCCGCGCGGACGTTGGACTGCTGCATGCGGACGAACTGCTGGCGGTTCTTCCCCTTGAGGAAGATCTCCCCCAGCTTGAGCAGAACGCACGGCTCGCCGACGGCGGCAAGATTCGCCGTTTGGGCGTCCGCAATTGGATCGGTGATGGACATCCCTCCAGTCTGCCAGCTCCGCCGACCTCACGGTCGCTCCGCCAGCAGCGGGCTGCAGGGGCGGTTGGGGAACTGAGGCGACCGAGCACGTTTGGCGATGAACCGGTCCATCTTGCTCAGTAACCAGGGGGCGGCATACGGTGAGACGATATCTCCCCCCTACCCGCCGATCCACCGAGGGAGAATTCCCATGTTCGAGCGGTTCACCGAGCGCTCCCGGCGCGTCGTGGTCCTGGCGCAGGAAGAGGCCAGGATGCTGGACCACAACTACATCGGCACCGAGCACCTCCTGCTCGGGCTGATCCACGAGGGGGACGGCCTCGCGGCGCAGGCCATCGAATCGACGGGACTCACCCTCGAAGCGGCCAGGGCCGAGGTCGAGCGGATGATCGGCCGCGGCGCCAGCGCGCCGTCCGGGCACATTCCGTTCACACCGCGGGCGAAGAAGGTTCTTGAGCTGGCACTACGCGAGGCGCTTGCGCTGAAGAAGAGCTACATCGGACCCGAGCACATCCTGCTCGGGCTGATCCGCGAGGGGGACGGCGTCGGCGCGCAGATCCTCGAGCGGCTCGCCGCCCCGCTTCCGGTCCTGCGGGCTCAGGTGATCGAACTCGCCGCGGCCGAGGCGACAGAGCCGGAGCAGGACGAGCCGCTGGGTGCGGAGTGGCTGCGTGCGGCGTCGCAGGGCGGTGAAGCGGACCTCCGGCGACACAGGCGGGTCGTCGTCGCCGAGGCCCAGGTGGTCCGCGCCCAGGTGGTCACCGAGTTCAGGGAGACGCTCGCGTCGCTTGACGAGACGCTCGCGTCGCTCGGCCGACGGCTGACCGTGATCGAGCGCCAGCTTGGCATCGCCGAGGCTCCGGCGGAGGAAAAGGCTCCGGAGGAAAAAGCTCCCGAGGAAAAAGCTCCCGAGGAAGGGGCGCCAGAGGAATCCGCGGAGTAACGGGCCTCGGGCAAAAGAAATTGCTGGTTGATGGGTAGCCACGTAACCTGGTGAGCTCCCTGTCGATGTCGAAATGGATGTGTCATGTCGTGGCGCGCGCTTGCCCGCCGGTACCCGGTGCTCGCCATCCGTGACTTCCGGATCCTGCTCGTCGACCGGCTGCTCGCGCCGTTCTCGAACGGCTTCTCATTGGTCGGGGTCTCGTTCGCGGTACTCAACCTCACCGGATCCACTGCGGACCTCTCCTACGTGCTGGCCGCGCAGGTCGCGCCGATGCTGGTGTTCACCCTGGTCAGCGGGGTATTCGCGGACCGGTTGCGGCCGCAGTGGGTGATCATCGCCGGCAACCTCGCCGTCATTGTGGGAGAGGGCGCGTTCGGCCTGCTGATACTGTTCGGCCATCCGGCGCTGTGGACGATGATCTGCCTTGAGGCGATCAACGGGGTCGGAGCCGCCATGTTCTACCCCGCCTCGCAGGCGCTGCTCCCGCAGATCGTGCCGGACGCGCTGCTGCAGGAGGGCAGCTCAATCAGCAGGCTGGCGATGAACACGGGGCAGATGACCGGCGCGGCAGTGGCCGGCCTAGTGGTCGCGGCGCTCGGACCCGGCTGGGCGCTCACGCTCTGCGCGCTCGGCATGACCGGCACGATCCCGCTGCTGCTCTCCCTCAAGGGCGGCCGAGACACGCGGCTCGCGGCCAGGAGCGCGGGGATGGTGACCGAGCTGCGCGAGGGGTGGACCGAGTTCCGCAGCCATACCTGGCTGTGGGCAACCGTGATCCAGTACTGCCTGGTCATGATGGCGTTTAACGGCGCGTTCCTGGTGCTCGGCCCGGTGGTGGCAAGGACGCACCTCGGCGGCCCCGCCGCGTGGGGGGCGATCACCGCCTCCGACGCGCTCGGCCTAGTCGCCGGCGGCCTGCTGTCGCTGCGGTACACGCCGCGCAAGCCGATGTTGTTCGTGGTCGGGTCGGGCGCCGCGATAGCGCTCACGCCGGTGGCGCTCGCGCTTGTGCTGCCGCTGCCGGTCATCTGCCTCACCGCGTTCGCCCTCGGGGCGCTGATCGAGGTGATGATGGTGCAGTGGACGGTGCAGATGGCCACCCGTATCCCCTCCGACAAGCTGGCCCGGGTGTCGTCGTATGACGCGCTCGGCTCGATGTCGGCGATGCCACTCGGCGCCCTGCTGGCGGGTCCGCTCGCGGCGACGATCGGCGTCTCCACGACGCAGTTCGCCGCGGCCGTGGTGATCGTGGTCGCCTCGGCGCTGACCCTGATCCCGCGTGAGATCTGGACGATCCGCTTCGACGACGTCGTGCGCGGCGACGCGCCTGCGGACGCGAGCACGGCCGAGCCGGCCGCGTCCGTTCTGGCACCGATCGGACGAGCGGATTACCCCTTCTGACAAGCGGGTTCATGATGGTCGCGGAAATGTCGGACCCCTGGCGTAGCGTGTCTGGCATGAACCTTCCTAAGCGCCTTTCCGGTCGTAGGAACCGCACCGAGTACCCCAACCAAGTTGAGGATGCAGCCGGGCCCGATCCCGGCGAGCTGGCCCACCTGAACTGGGTCGCCGCCACGGTTGGCGAGTACGGCTGGGCCGTCTCGGGCAGCCGCGCCGAGGGCAAGACGCCGCCGTGGGCGTACAGCATCGGGATGTGGCTAACTTGCCTGCCCCCGGCCGGCCAGAGTCCTGAGTTGATCCTGTGCGGCCTGCCGGTGGAGGGCGCGGCGTCCATCATCAACGCGGTCGGCGCGCGGGTCGCCGACGGCAGGGACCTCACTCCCGACACGGTGCTCGACGACGTCTGCCCGTCACCGCTCGCGTTCCGCCCGGTCGAGCTGAGCTGGCGCAAGACGAGGTTGCTCACCATCTCTGACGCCTTCTACGGGATGGTCAGGGTGCCGTACCTCCAGGTGGTCTGGTCCGACTCCGACGGCCGCTTCCCCTGGGAGCGAGGGTTCCAGCGCGACTTGGAGCGCAGGCAGCCCATGCTCTGGCTCCCCCGCGACGACAACCCGCCCTCCCCCTGGACCCGCCTGGACCAGCAACGCTGACGTTCTCCGTACGACGCAGGAGCGTGCGAAGATGATCCCCATGAACAGCCCGGGATGGTTCGACGATCTTCCTGAGTACATGACAGAGGCGGAGTTCCGCGAGCTGTCGGAGGAGATCTCACGCACCATCGAGATCGTGCACGGACACGTCATCAAGTGCGAGTCGCCGGTTCCCCGGCATAACCGCATCGCCCGACGCCTTTCGTTCGCGCTTGAGGCGGCCCGATCGCCGGCTGGTCCCTGCCTGACGGTCGAAACGGACGTCGATGTCGTGTTGTGGCGCGTTCCCCGGTTCACATTCCGCCGCCCGGACGTGGCCGTCTACAAATGCATAGACGATCCCACAAAGAAGCCAAGTGCCCACGAGACGCTCCTCGTCGTCGAGGTGACCTCTCCCACCACGGCCAGAGAAGACCTCGTGGACAAGCGGGCCCAGTACGCGACGGCCGGAATCCCGCTGTACCTCGTCGTTGTGCTGGACGAGAAGTACGACATATGGGAGATCCGCGAGTTCCACCTCGACGCCGCGGCCGCCGCCTACCGCATGCACGCCGTCCACCGCTCGGTCCTAGAGCTTGAACAGCCTGTCCGCCTAACTCTCCCGATAGCAGACCTGACCACCGCCTGACCCGCGTGCGGGCAGCGCAGAGGAGGTCCAAGTCCCCTGGCGGGGACGCAGACGACCTTAGGGCGGCGCTACGGTCTTTTCTGGGTGAGGAAGGACAGTAGCGCCGCCCGGGGTGTGGGTTCGGTTAGACGTTCTTGGCGTAGGAGCGGAAGGTTGTTACCGAGATCGCCACCGCCAGGAGGGCGAGGGCTAGCAGGCCGCCGGAGCGGACCGCGATGGCGGACCAGTCGGGGGTGGCCGACAGGGCCGAGCGGCCGATTTGGACCTCCCAGTTGA
The DNA here is from genome assembly GCA_963778435.1 of uncultured Actinomycetota bacterium. Lineage (GTDB taxonomy): Bacteria > Actinomycetota > Actinomycetes > Streptosporangiales > Streptosporangiaceae > Trebonia. Next base: position 259,353 of record CAVZUX010000025.1, on the reverse strand, counting down.
GGGGGTTGCAGGAGGAGATGGCCTGCATCCAGCCGGGCATGAAGGCGGGCTGTATGAAGGCCGAGGAGAGGAACATCAGCGGGAGCATGAAGAACGTGTAGACGCCGATGATCGCCTCGCGGGAGCGGAGCAGCATCCCGGTCATGTTGGACAGGCCGCCCCACAGGACGCCGACCAGGATGGACGCGACGATCAGGACCACGATGCCGACGACGCCGCCCGGGTAGCGGGCGCCGCCGGCGTAGCCGAGGGCCACGATGATGAGGGTCTGCACGGTGGTGGAGACCGCCTGCTCGACGACCGTGGCGTTCATGATCGCCAGACGGCTGGCCGGGGTGACGAGGAGGCGGTTGAGGGTGCCCCGGTCGATCTCCTCGATCATCGACATGCCCGCCCACATGTTGCCCGACATCGCGTTCATCGCGACGATGCCGGGGACCAGGTAGGCGAGGTAGGAGCCGTGGTAGGCGAAGCCGGGGATGTCGATGACCTTGTGGAACAGCTCGCCGAAGAGGAACAGCCAGATCGCCGGCTGGACCACGCTGAACGCGAGGACGTAGGGCTGGCGTAGCAGCGCCCGGAGCTTGCGGCCGGTCAGGTACCACGTGCCGGAGAGGAATGCGGTGGCCGGAGCCGCCAGCGTCCCTTCCCTGTCGATCGTCGTCGTCATCGCCCTGCCCCCTCCGTCAGTCGTGTCGCATCGCTGTACCGCCGGCCCGCGTGGTGCAGGTACACCTCGTCGAGCGACGTGACGTCCAGGGCCTGCTTGAGCCGGTCCGGCTCGCCCTCGGCGACGACGCGGCCGTGGTCGACGATGGCGAGGCGGCCGGCCAGCCGGTCAGCCTCGTCCAGGTAGTGCGTGGTGAGCAGGACGGTCACTTTGTCGGATTCCGCGAGCCGGGCGATCTCCTCCCACATCGCCGTCCGCGCCTCCGGGTCGAGGCCGGTCGTCGGCTCGTCGAGGAAGAGCACCTGCGGGCGGTGCATCAGGCCGAGCGCGACGTCGAGGCGGCGCTGCATGCCGCCGGAGTAGGTGCGGACGAACCGGCCCGCCGCCGCCGTCAGCGCAAAGCGCTCGAGGAGCTCGTCGGCGCGGAGGCGGGCTGCGTCCGATCGCTGGCCGTACAGGCGGCCCTGGAGGACCAGGTTCTCCCGGCCGGTGGCCATCGGGTCGGCGCCGGAGCGCTGGCCGACGACGCCGATGACGCGGCGCGCCTGCGCCGGGTCGGTCCGCACGTCAATGCCCTCGACGGTGGCGGTGCCCTCGTCGGCGACCGCCAGGGTGGTCAGGATCTTAACCGTGGTGCTCTTGCCGGCCCCGTTCGGGCCGACTAGGGCGAAGATCGTGCCGGGCTTGACGGTGAGGTCGAGGCCGTCGAGCGCCCTGATACGCGGGTTCTTCCCTGGCGCTGGATACGTCTTCACGAGGCCCCGCGCCTCGATGGATGGAGTGGGCGGGGTGGGCTGGGTGGGCAGGGTGGGTTGGAGGGAGTACATCGTGATAACTCCTCGTTACCGAGACTGGTCGTGCGTGGTCCAGTCCCGCGAGAAGGCACCCGGCATACAATCGTGATTGGGCCTCATGATCGCCGGTTCTGCCTAACCGCAGGGCTAGTGGTGAGGTTGCGACCCCGGTTCGTGGTGTTGCAGCACCGTGGACCGGGGTCGTGTCATGTCTGTTGGTCGTCGTTGCGCGTCCGGCGGCGTCTCGTCCCACCCCCTTTTCGCCAGTTCCTCGAGCTCCTCGAACTCCGGCGGCAGCTCCCCGTCTCGCGCATCCGCCGCCACGCAGTCCATGCCGCTGATGGTGCCATCGACCAGCTCGGTGAGCAGCCCGCGCAGCCACTGCGACTGCGCGACCCGCATGGCGAGCTGGTACTCGGTCTCGATGAGCAGGACGCGGGGCAGCCGCTCGACCCACTGCTTCAGGTCGGCCTGCTGGGCGGCGTTGGCCTTCTCCAGGGTCGCGAGACGGGCGGTGAGCAGTCCGATCACCTCGTCGGGGGGCAGGATGAGCGCCTCCGACAGCGCCGCGACGAAGCCGCCGCGCTCGTCCTCCGGCACGCTGAGCAGCTCCGTCAGCCAGTCCCTGAGCTCGGCCATGCCCCGCTCGGTTATCTGGTAGGTCGTCCGCTCCGGCTGCCTGCCCTCGCGGACGGTGCCCGCCTCCTCGATGAACCCGTACTTGGCCAGGTTCGCCACGACGGTGTAGAGCGAGCCCCAGTTGATCGTGAAGTTCTTGTCCTTGCCGCGGGAGCGGAGCGTCTGGGCCATCTCGTACGGGTACATCGGCCGCTGCGCGAGCAGCGAAAGCAGGTACAGCCCGAGCAGGTTGCCCACCTTCCGCCGCTTAGCCATCTGCGCCCGCATCTCCTCTGCTCGCGTCCAAGTACTCGTAGCCGAGTATACGCCGACGAGCGCTTGCCGCAAGGGCACACCCGCGAGCCAATGGGCGCGCCCGGCGGCGAGCTGAGAGCACGGGCGTCACGGACGGTGGAGGCGAAGCAACGGCCCGTTCGAATCCGGACGAATTTGATCTTCGCGGACTGGACGGCTGCACGCACCCGCGAGCGGGGAAATAAAATCAGCCGAAGAAGACCTCGGCCTCGGCGTAGCGCTCCGGCGGGACCAGCTTGAGCTCACGGGTGGCCTCGACGATCGGGACGAGGTCGATCCGGGTGCCGCGGAGCGCCACCATCGTGCCGAACGCCTCTTCGTAGACCGCCTGGACCGCGCGGAGGCCGAACCGGGTCGCGAGCACGCGGTCGAACGCGGTCGGCGTGCCGCCGCGCTGGACGTGGCCGAGGACCGTGCAGCGCGCCTCCTTGCCGGTCCGCTTCTCGATCTCGCGGGCCAGGAAGGAGCCGACGCCGCCCAGCCGGACGTGGCCGAACTCGTCGAGCTCGCCGGAGGTCAGCGAGAGCTCGTCGGAGATCGGGTGCGCGCCCTCCGCGACGACCACGATCGGCGCGTACCTGGTCTGGAACCGGTGCTCCACGTACCCGCAGACCTGCTCGATGTCGAACGGGCGCTCGGGGATGAGGATCACGTTCGCGCCGCCGGCCAGGCCCGCGTGCAGCGCGATCCAGCCCGCGTGACGGCCCATCACCTCGACGATGAGCGCCCGGTGATGGCTCTCCGCCGTCGTGTGCAGGCGGTCGATCGCCTCCATCGCGATGTTCACCGCGGTGTCGAAGCCGAACGTGTAGTCGGTGGCGCCGAGGTCGTTGTCGATCGTCTTCGGCACGCCGACCACGGGGATGCCCTCGCCGTTCAGCCGCCCGGCCACGCCGAGCGTGTCCTCGCCGCCGATGACGATGAGCGCGTCCACGCCCAGGCCGCTCAGGTTGTCCTTGATCCGCTCCACGCCGCTGCGGCCCGGCCCGCTGTCCTTGAACGGGTTGGTCCGCGACGAGCCGAGTATCGTCCCGCCGCGCGGCAGGATGCCGCGGACCGCGGCCACGTCGAGCGGCACCGTGTCCGCTTCGAGCGGCCCCCGCCAGCCGTCGCGGAAGCCCACGAACTCAAGCCCGTACTCTTGGATCCCCCTGCGCACCACCGCACGGATGACGGCGTTCAGCCCAGGACAGTCCCCACCACCGGTCAGCACTCCCACTCGCATAGGCAAAGCCTAGCCGTCCATTAAGCCGCTTGCAAGGAATCGCCGTGACAACGTTGGCGGTACTCGCCAGTAACTCTGCTTCCGGCAGTTCTCGATGCGCCCGAAGAGTCCGTCTTCGCGTCTTTGTCCGCCTGCAGTTGCGCCTTCGCCTGCTGGGCGTAGATGCGGACGTACTCCTGGCCGGACAGCTTGGCGATCTCGGCGATGATCTCGTCGGTCACCGCGCGCAGCGCCGCCCGGTCCGTCTCCTTGCCGTAGAACCGGGAGAACTCCATCGGCGGGCCGAAGATCACCCCCGGCCTGATCTTCAGCTGCGGGTGGAGCGTACCGGGCGGCAGGAACTCGAACGTGCCGATCATGGCGCACGGCACCACCGGTGCCCTCGACTCGAGCGCGAGGCGGGCCACCCCGGTCTTGCCCTTGTAGAGCCGCCCGTCAGGTGATCGGGTGCCTTCCGGGTAGATGCCGAGGACGTTCCCCGCGGCGAGCACGCGAAGGCCGGACCGGAGTGCGCGATCGCTGGCATCGCCGCCCGTCCGGTCGATCGGGATCTGCCCCACGCCGCTGAAGAACGCCTTGCTCAGGAGCCCCTTGACGCCCTTGCCGGTGAAGTACTCCGACTTGGCGAGGAACACCACCTTCCGCGGCAGCGGCAGCGGCCCGAAAAAATGGTCGGCGAAAGACAGGTGGTTGCTCGCGAGGATGACGGGGCCGCGCCTCGGCACCTTCTTCCGCCCGCGCGACCAGGGCCGGAACATCAGCTTGAGCGCGACGCCCAGCGTGTACTTCGCTACCCAATAGAACACAAACACATAGTCGCACGTCCTGCGGGAGATCATGGGGTGTCAGGCGCGCGAGTGGCCCAGGTCGCAGGCCGCAGGACATGAGGTGGGGAACGGGCCGTTTCTTCGCCTGGCCGCGTCGGGGTGCTCTCTTGCTGCGGGGCGGCGGGCTTCCGTGGGACTATTCGGGGGTGTCGTCCATATCACCTGACGCCGGGGCCGCCGTGCCGGGCGCTGCCGAACCCGTCCGCCGCCGAGGCCGTTCGCCGCCGACGGCGGGTCGGTCGGGGTCCTCGTCCTGCATGGCTCACCGGCAGCCCGCAATGCCTGGGTTGGCCGCGGACGCCGCGGGCGGCCAGAGCGGACCTCCGGTGGACCGGTCCGTGGCGACGCTGGCCCGCGGTTGTGGCGGACCGACGGCGGCTGCTGGCGCTCGTCGCTGTCAGTCCGTCACGGTCGCAGCCGCTGCTCGTGCTATCGCGCTCGCGCTCCAGTCGCGTGAAGTCGCTGATGTCCATCGGCGGCGACTCAGAAGGCCGGCCGGAGCAGGCGGTCGAACGGACGCTGATGACGTCGTGGCGACGCTGCCCGCGAGCGCGGAGGTGCGCCCACTCGCCAACAGCGTACCAGTCGTCGCGACAGCATGTGACAACGATGCGCGGCCCGGAGATGCGCCTCGACAGCTCCGCGACCTGCAAGCGCGAATCCGTGGCGGACGTTCATCCGCGATCACGTGCGTCCGCAGACACAGTGATGCCTCTCGCTCATCGGAAATTCGAGGGCGCGAGGCGGCGGAGAAGCGGGTATAAAGGACTGTACTGTGGCTGACGGGGATGTGCCGGGCGGAACCGGCACTGGCGGGAACGCGACAGGCGGAGACGGTGATGAGGCCGTCTGGCTCGACCTAGTCGCCCGGTTCGGCGCGCCTTCGCCCGGCGACGGGGAGTCGCCCTGGCCCGACCGGGAAGACCTGGCGGGCCCGGTCGGGGTCACCCCGACCATGGGGCAGACCCCCGACGCGATGCCCGCCGACGCGCAAACGGGCGAGCCGCCCACCAACCCGACCGGTCTGCCCGGCCTGCCGGTCCTGCCGCCGATACCGGACGACCCGTGGCCCTACCCGGCCAGCGGCGCCGGCTCCGGGCCGCGGGACGCGCCGCTGGCCGAGGACCCGGCGCAGGATCACTTCGTGCCGCCGGTGCCGCCGCCACTGCCCCGGCTGCAGCCGGCCACCAAGCTCGCCTGGATCGCGCTATTCGGCGGTCCCCTCTACCTGCTGATCAGTACCGCCATCGGGTCCACCATCTCCGGGCTCGACGCGTTCCTCGCGGTCGCCGCTTTCGTGGGCGGCTTCGTCGTGATCGTGCTTCGGATGGACAACGGTCGGCCACCCGACTCCGGGCCCGACGACGGTGCCGTCGTCTGAGCTCACCCACGTCTGCGGGTCCGGCTTGTCCGGCGCGGGCGGCGTCGACGTGCCGGTCGGGGTGCTGCTAGCCGGGCTGGTCGGGGTCGGGGCGCTGCCGGTCGGCCGGGGCGGGGTCCGCATCGCCGTCTCGAAGAGGCTGAACGCGTCCCTGGTGAGTCCAGCCAGGGCGTCGGCGGCGCCCGCGAACTGGCCGCTCAGGCCGCGGGGGCGCTCCCGTCCCTGGCCCGGCGGGCGGCCCGGCAGATCGGGCACCACTGGCACTCGGGCGGCTCGTCGGTCGGGGCCTCGGTGGTCGCGGTGTCCCAGACGTCGGCGCGCTTGCCCGCGTTGCCGGTAGCGCCGCCGATGGTGGACTTCACCCGGTCCGTCACTTCCCTGGTAACGCTGCGCGCGCCCGCCCTCATCAGCCAGCGCTGGAGATCACCGATCGGGTCGCTTCCCGGCTCTTCACTCATACTCGCAGAGTAACTCGCGCCGGCACCTGCCCGCTCCAGTCAGGTGCCAGCGCGCCGCGCTCCAGGTGACAGCGCTCCGCGCTTCTTGCTGTTATCCCGGCGGGGAGGTTACAGGTCCACGGCGTAGGGGGCGCGGGTGGCCCGAAAGTGGCCGACGTTGACGCACTCGGTGCGTCCGACCCGGACCCGGCGCACCAGCGGGTTGTGCACGTGGCCGAAGAACGCGTACCTGGGCTGGGTGCGTCGGATCAGGTCGAGCAGCGCGGCGGACCCGGTCTCCATCCGGCGGGCCACCGTGTCGTAGAGCAGTTCGGGGATGGCCGGCGGGATATGGGTGCAGATCACGTCGACCGCGCCGATCGCGTCCAGCTTGGCGGCGAACTCGTCGGCCGGGATCTCGTTCGGCGTGCGGTACGGAGAGATCAGCCCGGCGCCCGCGAAGCCGAACGTGACGTCCCCCAGCACCGCGCGCCCGCCGTCAATCACCTGGTGACCGGGCTTGAGGTAGTCGCTGAAGATACGCGGCACGTCCACGTTTCCATAGGTGAGGTAGGCCGGCTCGGCCAGCGCGCCGAACATCGCGGCGTACTGCTTCCTGATCGCCTTGTCGGTCAGCGTGCGCAGGTCGGTTCCGCGCTCGGCGGTCAGCTGCGCCGCGATCCGCGCGGTGAGCTGCCTGGCCTCGTCGAACCGCCGCTCGGTGCGCAGGTCGATGTACTCCCAGGCATTCTCTGCGCCGTAAAGCTCTGCGAAAATGCCCTGGGTGTGGTCCGCGTAGTCGAGGAAGAGCAGCATGTCCCCGAGGCAGATCAGCACGTCCGCGCCGTCGCCGGCTTGCGCCAGCGCGTCCGCAGAGCCGTGCACATCGCTGACTATGTGAACCCGCATGGGATAAACATAGACTCGGGTGGACGAGGAACGGAGTTGTCGTGCGCGAGTACAGCATCCCTGCCCTGGCGGAGATCCCTGCAAAAGCGAACCTGGCCGGCATCGTGGCACGCCGCGCGGCCGAGCAGCCTCGAGCTGTCATGCTGCGCCGCAAGGACGGCGCCGGCGGCTGGGAGGACATCACCGCCAGCAAGTTCGCCGACGAGGTGCGGGCGGTCGCGCGGGGGCTGATCGCGGCCGGCGTCGCCGTCGGCGACCGGGTGGCGCTCATGTCGCACACCCGGTACGAGTGGACGCTCCTTGACTACGCGCTCTGGAGCGTCGGCGCGGTCGTCGTGCCGATCTACGAAACGTCCTCGGCCGAGCAGGCCGAATGGATCCTATCCGACTCCGCGGCCCGCGCCGTCATCGTGGAGACCGACGGGTTCGAGCAGATGATCGCCGCCATGCGCGACCGGCTGCCGGCCCTTGAGCACCTCTGGCGGCTGCGGGAGGACCTGGAAAAGCTCATCGCCGGCGGCGCCGACGTCAGCGACGAGACCGCGGCCGAGCGGGCCAAGGCCGCCGCCGCCGCCGACCTGGCCACGGTCATCTACACCTCCGGCACCACCGGGCGTCCCAAGGGGTGCGAGCTCACCCACGAGAACCTGCTCGAGCGTCATCCGCAACACGTTCATGGGGCCGCTGGCCGCCATCCACGCCGTCAGCGGGGCCTCCACGCTGCTGTTCCTCCCGCTCGCGCACGTCTTCGCGCGGGTCATCGAGATCGGCTGCCTGGAGTCGGGCATCGTGCTCGGCCACTGCGACGACATGGCGAGCCTGCTGCCCGATCTGGCGTCGTTCGAGCCGTCCTTCGTGCTCGCGGTGCCCCGGGTCTTCGAGAAGGTCTACAACGGCGCCGAGAGCAAGGCCGTGGCCGACGGCAAGGGCAAGATCTTCGCCCGCGCCGCCGCGACCGCCGTCGCCTACAGCGAGGCGCTCGACTCTCCCTCGGGTCCCGGGCTGCGGCTGCGGGCGGAGCACGCCGTGTTCGACCGGCTCGTCTACAACAAGCTCCGGGCGGCCCTCGGCGGCCATGCCGCGCTGGCGATCTCCGGCGGCGCGGCGCTCGCCCCACGGCTCGGGCACTTCTTCCGCGGCGTCGGCGTCGCGGTCCTCGAGGGGTACGGGCTCACCGAAACCAGCGCGCCGGTGTCGGTGAACCGGCCGGACCGGCAGAAGATCGGCACCGTGGGGCTGCCGCTGCCCGGGATAGCCGTCCGCATCGCCGACGACGGCGAGGTGCTCGTCCGGGGCAAGTCGATCTTCCCCGGCTACTGGCGCAACGACGAGGCCACCAAGGACGCGTTCACCGCCGACGGCTGGTACGCCACCGGTGACCTCGGCGAGCTCGATGACGAGGGCTTCCTGTCCATCACCGGCAGGAAGAAGGAGATCATCGTCACCGCCGGCGGCAAGAACGTCTCCCCCGCGGTGCTCGAGGACCGGATGCGCATGCACGCGCTGATCAGCCAGTGCATGGTGGTCGGCGACGGGCGGCCGTTCGTCGGCGTGCTGGTCACGATCGACCCCGAGGCGTTCGGGCCGTGGAAGGCGCGGCACGGCAAGCCGGCCGACGCGACCGTGGCGGACCTGCGCGACGACCCGGACCTGCGCGCCGAGATCCAGGAAGCGGTGGACGACGCGAACCAGGCCGTCTCCAGGGCCGAGGCCATCAAGAAGTTCCGGATCCTCGACGTGGACTTCACCCAGGAGGACGGCCACCTGTCCGCCAAACTCGGCATCAAGCGCTCCGTCCTGGCCAAGGAGTTCGCCAGCGAGATCGACGCCCTCTACTCCTAAACGGCTAGCCGCTGGTTGGCTCTCTCACCAGCCCCACGAACCACTTCCGTTGCCTTCAGCGCGGCTTGGCTTGTGCGGGAATCGATAGCGCTGAAAGTTTGGCCGCCTATCACCGGCCTAAGTTTCAGCGCTAACCGGATATGGGCGCCCTGGGCCCGGCCTGGTCGATTAGGGCGCGGAGGCGGGTGGCGGTTTGGGTCCAGGACCAGTCGCGTTCTACCCAGGCTCGGCCCTTTTCGCCCATGGCCCTGGCGACGGGGGGATCGGAGAGGAGGGCGATTAGCCGGCCGGACAGGGCCGCCACATCGCTGCCGCCGACCACGTAGCCGGTTTCGCCTTCCAGGATCGCGTCGGGGGCGCCGCCGGAGTCGCCCCCGACTACCGGCAGGCCGGTGGCGGAGGCCTCCAGGTAGACGATGCCCAGGCCCTCCACGTCCAGGCCGCCGCGCCTGGTGCGGCAGGGCATGGAGAAAACGTCGCCCGCCGCGTAGTGCGCCGGGAGCTCGGCTTGCGGGACCGGGCCGGTGAAGCGGACTGAGGGAGTAAGCCCGGTCCGTTCGGCCAGATTGTGCAGGGTTGCCCCGTACGGACCCGCGCCGACGATGAGCAGGGCCGCGTCGGGCACCTGCTTTATCACCTCGGGCCACGCTCGCAAGAGCGTGTCCTGGCCCTTGCGGCGGACCAGCCGGGAGACGCAGACCACCACCGGGCGGTCGGCGAGGCCGTAGCGGGCTCTGATCGCTTCGCGGGCCGCCGGGTCGGGCTTGAAGGTGGTCGCGTCGACGCCGGGATGGAGCTGGGTCAGCCGCGCCGCCGCGGCGGGCGTGAGCGCCTGGGAGAGCCGGACCCGGAAATACTCGCCCAGGTAGGTGACGACGTCGGTCCGTTCGCCGATGCGGCGGAGCAGGCTCCTGGCCACGGGGAGCGCCGCCCAGCCGGCCTCGTGGCCGTGCGTGATCGCGATCGCCTGGGCGATTCCGGCCCGGCGCAGCGCGGGGGTGATCAGGCCAAGCGGGGCGGCGGCGCCGAAGATGACGACCTCGGCCCCGCGCGACCGCACCAGCTCAGCGGCGCGGCGGGTGACGCTCGGGCCGCCGATCATCAGCGACGTCGGGTGCCGCACCACCTCGAATGGCTGGCGGGCGTCGAACTCCGCTGCGCCGTCCCACTTCGGGGCGTAGACCGTCAGGTCATCGGGATCGAGGCGGAGGGCGAGCTCGTGCACGAACGACTGGATGCCGCCCTGCCTGGGCGGGAAGTCATTAGTGACGATCAGCGTGCTCCGCATGGTGCCTGCCAGTGTAGACAGTGCATCGGGGTATAGGCCCTCCAACGTCGTCCCGCGTAGCGGGACATCGGGGGGTACGGGGGGTCGTCCCCCCGGGAGATACCCGTAGTTGCGCGCCCGATAAGATGGCGGTTTTTGCCATCGGGCGCGCAACTACGGGACGGCGGCGCCGTCGAGGTTGTCCGCGTACCACGAGGTGTCCATCGGGAGCTCGCGCACGACTTGGCCGGGTGTCGGCGCGTCGATGATCATGCCGTTGCCGACGTACATCGCGACGTGCCCGATGCCGTTGTAGTAGAGCAGGTCACCCGGCTGGATGTCGGCCACGGCGATGTGCGGCAGCGCCGCCCACTGCTCGTAGGTGTCGCGCGGGATGGTCACCCCGGCGGACGCCCAGGCGGACATCACCAGGCCTGAGCAGTCGAAGCCCTGGCTGCACGGACCGGTCGAGCCGTAGACGTACGGGCAGCCGAGCTGGGCGAAGGCGAAGACCACCGCCTTGTCCGCCTGCGTGCCCGTCGGCCCGGTGTAGTGGGCCGTGGTGGTGCCGCCACCGCCGTTGGACGTTGCGGTGTTCACCGCCGCCTGTTGCTGCGCGGTGAGCGAGTCCAGGATCGCCTTCTGGTCGTCCAGGAGCGTGAGGATGTGGTTCTTGGTGTGCGACGTCTGCGAAGCGAGCTGCGCGATGCCCTGCTCGGTGCGCTGCTGCTCCTGCTGCACGTTGCTGAGCGCAGTGGCGTCGGCCAGGAAGGCCTGCGTCTCCAGGCTCTCGGTGTCGGTCAGCTGCATGACGATCGACGCCTGGGCGAGCACCTGCGCCGGGTCGCCCGAGGTGAGCAGGCCCGCGAGCGACGTCTGGGCCGAATCCTCGTACGTGGAGTCGATGATCTGCGCGACCTTCTGCCGCGCCGTCTGGTACGTGGCCTGTTCGCTTGCCAGTTGCTTGTCCACGGTGCGGAGCCTGGCCCTGGCCGCGGTCAGCTGCTGCTCGGCGTTGTCGTACTGCTGGTCGGCGTTGTTGAACTGGGTGGTGAGGCTGTCGATCTTGGCCTGCACCTGGGGGATGGACGCCTGCGGGAGCGCCCCGGCGGTCTGCGTGACCGCGGCGACGAGACCGGCCGCCGCCAGCACGGCGACGCCGATCAGGGCGACGCGCCGACGCGCCCTCGACCTACGGGTAGCCAGTCCGGCGCGCAACGTGACCTTCATGCTCCCTCACCATGCCCTTGACCGGGTCAAATCTTGGCTAGGTTATTGAGTCCAATAGCGGCATTTGCCCGTCTTCTGGCAATTGTGATCATCGCGTGATTGACCGGCCGGTAGCTTCCGATCGCGCTTGAGCGGGAATGTCGGTGGCCGGCTCTACCGTGGTGATCATGACTGAGACCCGCGACCGTGCTGTCTGGGACGCCCGGCTCGCCGACCTCGACTTCACGGTGGTGGACGTGGAGACGACCGGGTGGGCACCGGACGACGCCGGCATCACCGAGATCGGCGCGGTCCGGGTGCGTGGCGGCCGGGTCGTCGCGGAGTTCGGGTCGCTGGTCAACCCGGGCAGGCCGGTGCCCACCCCGATCACCGAGCTCACCGGGATCGACGACGAGATGCTGACCGGCGCCCCGCCCGTCGCCGCCGTCTTGCCTGGGCTGCTGGCATTCGCCCGCGGCAGCGTCCTCGTCGCCCATAACGCCCCATTCGACCTGCGGTTCCTCACCGCCGCGTGCACAGGCACCGGCCTGGACTGGCCCGCCTTCGAGGTGCTGGACACGGTCCGGCTCGCGCGGCACCTGATGGCCACCCCGCAGGAGGTCCCGGACCGGAAGCTGGCGACGCTGGCCACGTTCTTCGGCACGCCCGTCCGGCCGTCGCACCGGGCACTTGACGACGCGCGGGCCACCGCGGCCGTGCTCGGACGGCTGCTGGCGCGGCTCGCCGATCGCGAGGGGGTCGCCACCCTCGCCGAGCTCGACGCCTGGCTGGCCGACCGCGACGCGGTGACGGCGGCCGCGGCGGCCCGCCGTCACCGCCTGCGCGGCCCGCTGGCCCGGCTGCTTCGCCCGCTGACCCGGCTGTTGCGGGCGGCCCGCGGCCTTGCCTAACGGGTGGTCGCGCCCCGGCGATAGGCTTGGGGTTGGACCGCGATAGCCGGCGGCCAGCCCGGCCGACGTCGGCGGGCCGACGTCGGCCGTACCGTGCCAACGTTTGCGCACCGGTCAGCCCAGCACATCGGGAGGCACCCAGTGGTCACCGCCATCGTCCTCATCAAGGCCGAGATCCAGCGCATCCCCGAGGTCGCCGAGGTGATCGCCCAGATGCCCGCGGTGAGCGAGGTCTACTCGATCACCGGGGACTTCGACATGGTGGCGATCGTCCGGGTCCGCGCCCACGACGAGCTCGCGGACGTCATCCCCGGCGGTCTCAACAAGGTGCCGGGCGTCACCGCGACCCAGACGCACATCGCGTTCCGCACCTACTCCCGGCACGACCTCGACGCCGCCTTCGCCATCGGCCTCGCCGGCGCCTCGACGCCCTCGGGGATCCGGCCGGTTAGAAGGTGCGGATGGCGATCTCGGCGGGCGCCGCCAGCAGGCCGGCGATCTCGTCGTCGAGGCGGCTCAGCGTGATCGACGTGCCCGCCATGTCGAGCGACGTGCAGTACTCGCCGACGTAGTTCCGCCTGACGTTGACGCCGCGCCTTGCCAGCTGCTCGTGGGCGTACCCGTAGAGCAGATAGAGCTCGCTGATCGGGGTACCGCCTAGGCCGTTGACCATGAGCGCCACGTCGTCGCCGGAGTTGAACGGCAGGTCGCTCACCACCGCATCGAGCAGCTCGTCCACGATCTCGTTGGCGCTTGCCAGCTTCTCGCGGCTCCGGCCGGGCTCGCCGTGGATGCCGACGCCCATCTCCATCTCGTCCTCGCCGAGGTCGAACAGCGGCGACCCCTTCGCGGGCGGCGTGCACGAGGTGAGCGCCATGCCCATCGTCCGGGTGACAGAGTTGACCTTGTTCCCGATCCGGAGCAGCTCTTCCAGGTCCGCGCCCTGCTCGGAGGCGGCGCCGACGGCCTTGATCACGAAGAAGTTCCCCGCTACGCCGCGCCGCCCGACCGTGTATGTCGAGTCCTTCACCGCCACGTCGTCATTGACGATCACCGTGCCGACGGTGATCCCGTCGGCCTCGGCCATCTCCGTTCCCATCTCGAAGGCCATCCGGTCGCCGGTGTAGTTGTTGACGATATGCAGCACGCCCCTGGGCGAGGCGAGCAGCTTGGTCGTCTCGTACACGTAGTCCATCGGCGGGGCGGAAAAGACGTCCCCTGGACACGCGGCGTCGAGCATCCCCTTGCCCACGGCCATCACGTGCGCGGGCTCGTGGCCCGAACCGGACCCCTGGATGACCGAGACCTTGTCGTCGCGCGGAGCGTCAGCCCGCATGATGAGGTTGTACTCGGGGATGTACCTGAGCGTGTTCGGGTTGGCCAGCGCAATGCCCTGGAGCATCTCCGGAACGAACTGCCTGGGGTCGTTAACGAATTTCTTCACGACGGTGCCTCCATTGGTCACGGTTGTCGTCGGTCACGGTGTCAGGCGGGTCGGCGGGGATCATCGGCTGGTCAGGCTGACGCCGGGCGCTTCGCCCACTCGTCGGCGAGCGCCTCGAACATGACGGCGACGGCGACGGCGCCCGCGTCCAGGGTGCCGATGCTGCGCTCGCCGGTGTAGGCGGCTCGGCCGCGCTTGGCGATCATCTGCCTGGTGGCCTCAGCCCGCTCGCGTGCGGTGACCGCCGCCGCCCGCAGCACCACTGCCGTCGGCTGCCCCGCCTTGACTCGCTCCTCGATGACGTCCACCGCCGGCTCGAGGGCGTCAAGCAGCGTCTTGTCGCCCAGGTCGGACTTGCCGCGCGCCTTGATCCCGGCGACCGCCGCCCGCAGCATCGCGACGACCTGGGTCCCGTCGAGCGTTGTCACGGCGCCCGCGGTGGTGCCAGCGCGCAGGCAGGCGGTGCCCCAGATCGGTCCGGAGGTGCCGCCGATGCGGCTGGTGATCACGACCGCGATCTTCTTGAGGAAGGTGCCGATATCGGTCCGGTCGAAGTCGTCCCAGCCGGAAAGCACCAGCTCGAAGCCGCGCGCCATGGAGTAGCCGAAGTCGCCGTCGCCGACCACCGCGTCCAGGTCGCCGAAGTACTTCTCGTTGTCCACCGCCACGGTGGCGATCGTCTTCACCACCGTCTCCAGGTCGGCGAAGTCCGCTTCTGACATGCTCGTTCCCTCCGTTGCCGGCGCTGGATCGGCGCCTGGCAGCAGTCCGTCCAGGTCAGCCAGCGTGATCTGGGCGCCAGGCGCGGCCGCCTGGCTGTGGTTGGCCAGCAGCACCGCGGCTTCCCCGTCGGGGCCGGGATCGCCCAGGGACGATACGACCATGGCGGCCTCGCTGAAGTCCTCCCCCGCCGTGAGCTCGTTGACGGTCACCAGGCAGGTCAGCCCCGCGCCGACGGCCGCGAGCAGGCCGTTGCGTGAGTCTTCGACGACGATGGCTCGCTCGGCGGGCACCCCGAGCGAGCGCAGGGCGAGCAGGTAGATGTCCGGTGCGGGCTTCTTGCGCGGGACCACGTCCCCGGCGAACACGGCCACGCGATCGGTCGCGATTGGCTCGCCGACGGCCCGCTCAAGCGTCGCCCGGACCGAGGGCTCCGCCGACGTCGAGGCGACGGCCACCAGCCACCCGGCCGCCAGCGCCTCGCCCACCAGGCGGGCCACCCCCGGCCGCGGCGGGACCGCGCCCCGCGCGACCAGGTCGGTGTAGATCTCGGTCTTACGGCGGTGCCAGGCGGCGACGGCGGCCCGCTGCCCGTCAGCGTCGGCTGGCAGGCCGGCCGCCGCGACGAACTCCGGGGTGAGCAGGCTGGCCAGCCGCTCCTTGCCGCCCCCGATGCGGACCTTCTCCCGGTACTCCTCGACCGACCACCGGACCGGCAGCCCGAACTCCTCGAAGACCTGGTTGAACGCCACCAGGTGCCCGTGCAATTCGGTGTCGGCGAGCACGCCGTCGCAGTCGAAGATGACCGCCTTCGGCGCCGCCGTCACCATGGCGCCGTCACCATGCCGCCGTCACCATGGGAGGCAGCACCATCGGGCGTCACCATGCCCGGCCCACGCTGCCGAACCGGCGCATGTGCTCGGCGGCCATCGCCATCACGTCCGCGCGCACCGCGGCGAACAGCGACGGCGGATCCCAGCTGTTGCGGCTCTCCGCGCCGGTCAGGAAGGCGAGATTGGACTTCATGTAAGCGATCTTCAGCGCCGTGGAGATGTTCACCTTGGCGCAGCCGCGGGCGATCAGGTCGGTGAACTGGGCGTCCGTCATCCCGGTGCCTCCGTGCAGGGCGATCGGGATGTGCTCGGCCGCCACGATCTCGGAGACCCGCTCCGCGTCCAGGTGCGGCTCGGACTTGTAGACGCCGTGCGCGTTGCCGATCGCGGGCGCGAAAACGTCGATCCCCGTCTTGCGGATGAAATCGAGCGCGATGGGCAGCGACTCCCTGTCCGCTTCCTCGTCGGAGCCGATGCCGTCCTCGACGCCCGTGATGGCCTCGATCTCGCCCTCGACGTTCGCGCCGACCGACCGCGCCTCGGCCACGACATCGACGGTCTGCCGCAGGTTCTCCGCCACCGGCAGCCGCGATCCGTCGAAGAGGACCGAGTTCCAGCCCTTGCGCAGGCAGACGCTGATGAACTCCCGTTCCGGGCAGTGGTCGAGGTGCAAGGTCACCGGGACCTCGATCCCCGCCGTCATCTCGCGCCACATGGCGAACAGCACGTCGACGCCGATGGACCGCACCGTCTTGACCGACGTCTGGATGATGACGGGGGCGCGCTGCTCAACGGCCGCCGCCAGCACCGCCTCCATCGTCAGGTCGTTGACAACGTTGATCGCGGCGACGCCGTAGCGCTCACTGAACGCCCGGTCGACGATTTCCTTCAGTGACACGACTGGCACGCGCTGACGCCTCCTCGCATACGGGGTGACGATTTCGAACCTAAGCCGCCCCCCGGCCGCGCGAATCGGTGGAAACCCCCGCTTTCAGCTGAGGGCTTCCCCTACCTCCCGCGACGTCGACTCCCTCGTTCCCCGCGCCCGGTTCGCCTGGGCGGCGAGCTCGGTGCGGTTCCTGGCCCCCGTCTTCCGCAGCACCGCCCCGGCGTGCTTCTCAACGGTCTTGATCGACAGGACGAGCCGCTCGGCGATGACCTTGTCCGGCAAGCCCAGCTCCATCAGGCCACGCACCTGTTGTTCCCGCCTGGTGAGCTGTTCATGCCAGGCCTCGCGCAGCCCTCGGTGCAGCCGGTCAAGCACCAGGCCGGACAGGATCGCCTGGCCCCGCGCGGCCGCGACGACCGCCCGGGCGAGCTCGGGGCCGTCCGCCCCCATGTCCACGCAGCCAAGCGCGCCGGCCCGGATCGCGCCGGCGACGAGCGCGTCATCCCCGGCCTCGCACAGGCCCACCACGGCCAGGCCGGGGAGGGCCGCCAGCAGCACGGTCGCCACGGCGGGCAGGCCCAGGTCGGCGAGGACGACGTCCGGCTCAAGCTCCCGGCAGGCAGCGAGCGCGGCCTCCGTGGCCGCTGCCTCGCCCACCACGTCGAACCCGGGCTCGCCGGCGGAGAGCAGCCGGGCCACCCCCGCGCGCAGCAGTGGCCTGGCCGCGGCGACGAGCACCCGCAGCCTCGGCCCGCGCCACGTCTCACCGGGTCGGCGGAGCTCGGCCGCCCGCTTGGTGGTCTCGGCCAGATCCGCCTCGGCGGCGTCGAGGTGGCGCCTGATGGACATCAGGCGCCACCCGAGGCTCTCCTCGATCTCCCCCAGCAGCCGGTCGCGCTCGCTCGCCGTCGCCTCGGCCCGGGCGCGCTCCTCGGCCTCCTCGTGCATCCGCGCGGTGGCGAACGCGATCGCCGCGTGCCGGGCGAACAGCTCGAGCAGTTCCGCGTCATCGCGGCCGAACACCCGGCGATCGTCTCGGCTGAACACCACGCAGGCGCCGATGACCCGCCCGCGCCACTCCATCGGGACGCCGATGACCCCGCGCAGCGTGGCGCGCTCGGCCGCGGCGACGTGACCGCCCCGCACCTGGTCGTACCGGTCGAACCAGACCGGCGCGCGCCGGGCCACCACGGCCCCCGTCATCCCCTCGCTGAGCGGGAAGACCTGGCCTGACTGGCACGCGACCCCGATGTCGGCCTCCTTGCGGTAGGTCCCGGCGGCCTCGTCGACGCTGCAGATCGACCCGGCGCTGCAGCCGAGCAGTTCCGTGCAGCGCAGCAGGATGCGCTGGAGCAGCGGGCGCAGCGAGAATTCCCCGGCCAGGTCCTCCGCGATGGCGATCAGCCCGGCCGCTCGGGCGGCGGCATCGGCCGGAGCCGCGACGGCAATGGCATCGGCCGAAGCGGCGGCCGCGCCGTGAGGGAGGACGGACAGGTGGGAGCCGCGCCCGTGCTCTGCGGTCCGGCGGTCGACGGACACTCCCGCGCCCTCCGCATCTGCGACAGCGCTGTCGCCGCGGGCCGCTCGCGCGGCGGCCTATTCCGAGCATCACCCCGCCCGCGCGCCCTCGTCAAGGAGATACGGCAAGAGCCCCGGTGCCAGAGAAACTGGCGCCGGGGCGCTGCCTTGCCTACCGGTCGACCGGCTCAGTGCTCCTCATGCGAGTCGCCGCCGTCGGCGCCGATGGCGGCGTGCTCGCCGCCCTCGACCTCGCCGTGGCCGTTACCGCCGTAGCCGTGACCGTGGCCGTCACCGGGCTCGACCGTCTCGGTGAAGGCTCGGTTGGCGACCGTCCTGGCCCAGCCGAGCGGCCCGCGGGCAGCCGGCGCGGGAACGCCGTTGGCGTCCGCCTCGACCGGCGACGGCAGGGCCGCGAAGACGTGCTTGGAGTCGATGACGCCGCGCTCTTCCTCGGTGAGCGGTCGCTCCTCCTCGACGAACTCGCCGTTCGGGAGCTGGTGGATGATGCCGATCTCCACCCCGTGGGTGAGCATCTCGGTGTCCTTGCGCTGCAGGCCCAGGCATATCCGTTTTGTTATGAAATATCCGGCGATGGGCAGTATGAACACCGCGAACCGCGAGATCCAGGTGATCGTGTACAGCGGCACGTCGAACCGGTCCGCCAGCACGTCGTTCGCGCCCTCGGCCCAGAGCACGCCGTAGAAGCACACCGCCGCCACGCCGACCCCGGTGCGGACCGGGGCGTTGCGCGGCCGGTCGTTGACGTGGTGGAACGACTTGTCGCCGGTCGCCCACTGCTCGAAGAACGGCCACAGCCCGGCGCCGGTGAAGATGATGCCGAGCGGCAGCAGCGCCGGGATGAGCACCGAAAGCGAGAGCGTGTGCCCGAGGAAGTCGATCTCCCAGGCGGGCATCATGCGCAGCGACCCCTCGAGGATGCCCATGTAGAAGTCGGGCTGCGACGCCGACGAGATCGCCAGCGGGGTGTACGGGCCGTACTGCCAGATCGGGTTGATCTGCGCGAACGTCGCCAGCAGGACCAGCGCGCCGAAGATGAAGAAGAACCAGGCCTGGCCCTTGAGCAGGAAGTACGGGAAGAACGGCTGCCCGACCACGTTCCGCTCGGTGTTCCCCTTGAGCGGCATCTGCGTGTGCTTCTGGTGGAACATGATGAACAGGTGCGCAGTGATCAACGCCAGGATGATGCCCGGGATCAGCAGCACGTGCAGGATGTACATCCTCGGGATGATCTGCGTTCCCGGGAACTCGCCGCCGAACAGGAAGTAAGACGCGTACGTGCCGACGATCGGGATGCCCTGGAGCACGCCCTCGGTGATCCGCAGGCCCGCGCCGGAGAGCTGGTCGTCGGGGAGCGAGTAGCCGAAGAGGCCCTCGATCATGCCCAGCGTGAACAGCACGATGCCGATCAGCCAGTTGACCTCACGCGGCTTGCGGTAGGCGCCGGTGAAGAAGACCCTGAGCATGTGCGCCATGATCGCGACCATGAACATGTCGGCCGCCCAGTGGTGGATCTGCCGCATCAGCAGCCCGCCACGGACGTCGAACGAGATGTTCAGCGTGGACTCGTACGCCTGCGACATCGTGATGCCGTCGAGCTTGGTGTACGAGCCGTGGTAGACCACGTCGGCCATCGAGGGCTGGAAGAACAGCGCCAGGTAGGTGCCGGTGAGCAGCAGGATCACGAATGACCAGAGCGCGATCTCGCCGAGCATGAACGACCAGTGGTCGGGGAACACCTTGTGCATCAGGACCCGGGCGCCCTTGGCGCCGTGGAACCTGTCGTCAAGCCAGCCGCCCACGCCAGAGACGGGGGCCGGAATCTTAACTGCGTCGTCGCTCATCCGCGCTCCCAGAAGCTCGGGCCGACCGGCTGGGTGAAGTCGCTCGCCGCCACGATGTAGCCGCTGGAGTCAAGCGCCAGCGGCAGCTGCGGCAGCGGACGGGGTGCCGGGCCGAAGATCACGGTTGCCCCGGTCGACGCGTCGAAGGTCGACTGGTGGCACGGGCAGAGAATGTGGTGGGTGGTCTGCTCGTAGAGCGCGACCGGGCAGCCCACGTGGGTGCAGATCTTCGAGTAGGCGACGATCGAGTTATCGAGCGTCCAGTTCTGCGTCGAGACGGTGACCCCGCCGACGACGTTCGTCGGGACGTTCAGCTGGCCGGGCTCGAACTTGATCAGGATCACGCCCGCCTTCGCGAGCGCGTCCTGGTCGTCCTGGTACCCCTCGGGGATCACCGTGATCATGGACCCGGCGGTGCTGATGTCGGCCGGCGTCAGCGGCCGCAGGCCGCCGAGAGTGACCGCGCGCAGCCCCTTGCGCCAGACCGTGTGCCGCAGGTCCGTCTGCGGCAGCGGGCCGAGGTCGCGCAGCAGCACCAGCGGCGCGAGCGCCAGCGGCGCGGTCGCGAGCAGCATCGTGCGGCGGACCAGCGGCCGCCTGGTGATCTGGGAGATCGCCGCGCCCTCGGCGAACGTCCGCTGGAACGCGGCCCGGTCGGCGGGCTCGGACGGCAGGTCGTGCCGCTCCTCCTCGATCTCGATGTTCGGCGTCAGGTGCCTGACCCAGATCATCGAGCCGGCGCCGAGCGCGAGCAGCGCGACGGCGAGCGACGAGCCGAGCGCCAGGTTCGACCGCAGGGCGGCGACGACGGTGTTAGCGCCCTTCGGAATCGTGGCCGTCCCGACCTCGAGCCCGATGTAGGCCGCGATGAACCCGCAGCCCGCCAGGAAGGCGAGGATGAACAGCGCGGCGACGATGCGCTCGGCGTTCTTGGCGTGCGCGGTGTCGGACGGGTCGGCGTTGAACGTCGGCTCTTCCGGCCTGACGGGCACGTCGACCGACCGTGGCGCGGGGGAAGGAGTCCCGATCACCCGGCGCGGACCGGAGGGCTCCTCCGGAAACTCACTCATCAGTGCTGCTCCGATCCAGGCCTGGACGGGGTCACGCCGCTTGGCGGTGAGCCACATGGCGATGAGCACGAGGAAGCCGAGGCCGCCCAGCCAGGCCGAGCAAGCCCTCGGTGACCGTGCCGGTCCGGCCGAGGGAGAAGCCGCCGGGGTTGGCCTCGCTCCGCGTGTCGGTGATGTAGGCGATGATGTCCCTCTTCTCGGCGGGCGTGACCGTCCCGTCGCCGAACACCGGCATCGCCTCCGGGCCGGTCAGCATCGCCTCGTAGATCTGGGTGGGCGTCGACGCGTTGAGCGACGGCGCGGTCTTGCCGTAGGTCAACGCGCCGCCCGCCCCGGCGAAGCCGTGGCACTGCGCGCAGTTCGTGCTGAACAGCACCTGGCCGAGCGCCGTGTTGGCGCCGGCCGTCGAGACCTGGTTCGCGGCCGGGATCGCGGGCCCGCCGCCGAGGGAGGAAATGTAGCTGGCGATGTCGTAGATCTGCGCCGGCGATGAAGTTGTCGGCTTGCGGTCGTTCTCCGCGCCCAGTTCCTTGGCGGGCATCCGGCCCGTCGACATCTGGAAGTCCACCGCTGCCGCGCCCGCGCCGATCAGCGACGGCGCCACCGATGTGCCCTGGGCGTCCAGCCCGTGGCACGAGGCGCAGCTTGAAATGAACAACGAATGACCTTCAGCGGTCTGCGTTGTGTTCTGGGCAGGTGCCGCCGCCGACGCGCCGCCGCCGGTCAGCGCGGCATAACCCACGCCGATGACGACGAGGCCGCCGGCGACCGCCGCGTAGCCAGCGGCCGGGTGCCTGCGCCGGGCGATGATCGAGCTCACTCGGTATCCCCTGGGTTACTGGATGAGGTAGATGGTCGTGAACAGGCGCGATCCAGACGACATCGACGAAGTGCCAGTAGTACGACACGACGATTGCGCTGACCTGCTGCTCATGAGTGAATCTCTTGGCGGCGTAGGTACGGCCGAGCAAGAAGAGGAACGCGATAAGGCCGCCGGTCACGTGCAGGCCGTGGAACCCCGTGGTCAGGTAGAACACCGACCCGTAGTTGCTCGACGAGATCGTCAGGTGGTCATCTGCTGACCAACTGCGACCACTCGTACGCCTGCCCGCACACGAAGTACAGCCCCATGAGGAAGGAGAGCACGTACCACTCGCGCAGCCCCCACTTCATGAAGTTCCAAATGCTTGCCGCACGCCTGATCTGGCCACGCTCAACCGCGAACACGCCCATCTGGCAGGTAACAGACGACAACACGAGCACGGTCGTGTTGGTCGAGCCAAGCGGGATGTTCAGATGAGCCATGGGCCAAGGCAGGCCCTGGCCTTTGTCTACCGAACGGATCGTGAAGTACATCGCGAACAGCGCAGCAAAGAACATGAGCTCGCTGGACAACCAGATGATGGTGCCCACGCTCACCAGGTTCGGTCTGCTGGCCGGGGTGCGCGGTACCGGTGCGGTCTCGGTCACGGATGCTGTCGCCACGAACGGCCATTATTACGACACCCCGTAGGGGATCTGCAGCCGACCCCCCGAGTTCGTCAGATACCTGGGGGAAACTGAAGGCGACGGGTCCGTCCGCGCCATTTGGCTGGCCGCTATCTGTGGCCGCAACCGCGTGCGGCCGACCGCATCCGGCTGCGCCCCGCCGCGGCTGGACCAGTAGGATGACAGTCCATGAAGGTCGTTGTCTACAGTCACGACGCCGACACGCGGGCAGAGATGAAGCTCGCGATCGGCGCTCGCCCGGCCCCCGACGCGCCGGAAGCGGAGATCGTCGAGGTGGCGACCGCGCCCGCGCTGTTCCGCCTGCTCGACGCCGGCGGCGTGGATGTCATGGTGCTCGACGGCGAGGCGCAGCCAGCCGGCGGCATGGGCGTCAGCCGCCAGGCCAAGGACGAGATCTACAACTGCCCGCCGGCGCTGCTCGTCATCGGCCGCGCCGACGACCGCTGGCTCGCCACCTGGTCGAAGGCGGAAGCGGTGATCAGCCACCCGATCGACCCGGTCGCGCTGGCCAGGGAGCTCGCCGTCGCTGATGCGCGCTCGCGGGCGGCTGGCGACCATCGCCAAGCAGTAAGAGAATCAAAAGCATAACGATATCGAACGGACCGTGGCTTCGCCGGTCAGGTGCGGCTGACTCCTGACTCCTGAATAGGTGCTGACGATGGATACACCGAGCTGGCCAGCGCTGATCCGCGCGCTCATCGGCGGCCAGGCGCTGACCGCCGAGCAGACCGCCTGGGCGATGAACGAGATCATGGAGGGGGCGGCCTCGCCGGCCCAGATCGCCGGGTTCGGCGTGGCGCTGCGGGCCAAGGGCGAGACCGCCGCAGGAGATGGCCGGGCCTGGCCGCGTCGATGCTGGCGCACGCGACCCCGATCACCATCCCCGGCCCGGTCACCGACCTGGTCGGGACCGGCGGCGACGGCCTGCACACGGTCAACGTGTCAACGATGGCGACGATCGTGGCGGCCTCGGCCGGGGTGCCGATGGTCAAGCACGGCAACCGGGCGGCGTCCTCGGCGTGCGGCGCGGCCGACGTGCTCGAGGCGCTCGGCGTGGTGATCGACCTGCCCGCGGCCGGCGACCGAGGCGCTGTTCGCCGAGATCGGCATCGCGTTCCTGTTCGCGGCCATGTACCACCCGGCGTTCCGGCACACGGGCCCGGTGCGCCGCGAGCTCGGCGTGCCGACGGCGTTCAACTACCTGGGGCCGCTGACCAACCCGGCCCGGCCCACGTCCCTCGCCGTCGGCGTCGCGGACCCGACGATGGGCCCGGTGCTCGCCGGGGTGTACGCCGGGCGCGGCGACGTCGGCCCTGGTGTTCCACGGCGAGGGCCTCGACGAGCTCACCACGACCGGGCCGTCCACCGTCTGGATCGCCGCGGACGGCGCGCGTGACGGTCGCCGAATTCGACCCGGCCGCGCTCGGCCTGCCCCGCGCGTCCATCGACGACCTGCGCGGCGGCGACCCGCGCACAACGCGGACGTGGCGCGCTCGGTGCTGGCGGGCCAGACCGGGACCGGTCCGCGACATCGTGCTGCTCAACGCGGCGGCCGCGATGACCGCGGCCGCATCACCGCCGCCGGGCGGCCTGTCCGGCGTGACGTCCGCGGACGCGCTGACCAAGGCCCTCGGCGACGGCCTCGCCCGCGCCGCCGCGGCCGTCGACTCGGGCGCCGCCGCCGACCTGCTCGACCGGTGGACCCAGGCAAGCAACCGCCTGGCCACCCCCCGCCCGCGCGCCTAGCTCCGCTTCGGCTCGGCGCGCCTGCCGGCGCTTCTTGCTGTTATCCCGGGCTGGTGCCGTGGCTGGCGCGTGGTTCTCTGGCGGTGGGCTTACGCCGAGCGACAGGTTGCTCGCGCTGTCAGCTTCGCGCCAGCGGAGCCATGGGGTCGGTGGCGGTCAGGTGGCAGATCGCGTTTGGGTAGATCGACAGGCGTTGGCGGACGGTCGGGGACGGCGGAATCTAGCGTCGCGTGTCGGGTGCGATGACGTCGGTGACAGCCGTATGCGGGTTGGTGGGTCGATGTGGGGCGGGTGACAGGCGTCTAGGCGGGCTCGCCCTGGATCGCGAAGGACGATAGGCGGCGGGTGGCGAGGATCAGGGCGCCGACGGTCACGATGACGCCGAGGATCACCGATGTGGTCAGCGTCAGGCCGGCGTTGAGGTTCTGGTCCGGGTGGATGGCGTTGGCGATGCCGAGGCAGTAGTGCGCGATGGACAGGATGCGGGCGCCGCCGACGAGGTTGCTGAGCAGGCCCTCCCAGATCAGCACGTAGAGCAGGCCGAACGCGATCGCGCGGGTGGTCAGCACCGAGGCCAGCACGAATACCGCGCTGTAGATCACCGACCCGGCCAGCGCGCCGATGAACAGGGCGACCGCGAGCCCGCCGCTGTTCGGGGCGAGCAGGCCGGCCAGCAGCTCGGGCACGGCGGCGAACAGCGCCGTCACGACCGCGGCCACCGCGAACTTGGTCACCACGATGGACGCGCGGCGGACCGGCGTCGCGAGCAGGTGGATGGCGCTGCCGTCGTCGATCTCGGCGCCGAGCACCCCGGTGCCGACGATCAGCGCGGTGAACGGCAGCAGCACGGAGAAGCCGAAGTCGCCGAGCACCCGGTCCGGCCAGAGCACGGCCCCGGGCCTTGATGCGCGCAGCACCAGGGTGAGCGCGATGAGGACCACGGCCGGGATCGCGAAGAGGAACGCGCGCCTGCGGCCCAGCGTCGCGCGGACGGTGAGCGCGGCGATCGTCGGGTTGAAATATGCGGACATGTCGCGTTCAGTTCCCTTGGCTCGAGATCAGGTAGCCGAAGACGCTCTCCAGCGATTCGTCGGTGGGCAGCAGTTCGCGCAGCGCGATCTTGTGGTCCCGGGTGAGCACGGCGATCTGGGCGCAGAAGGCGCCGAAGTCGCTGGTCCGCACCTGCAGGCCCTTGCCCGTGAGCTCGACGGCGTTGGTGTACGGGCGGCCGACGAGCAGCGCCGCGAGCCTGCGGTCGTCGGACGGACCGGACGTTGAACACGTGCGGGCGGCTGGTCATCAGCCGCCTGATCTCGCGGAAGTCCCCGGAGGCGGCGAGCCGCCCGGCGACCATCACCTGGATGGTGCCGGACAGCCGCTCCACCTCTTCGAGGATGTGCGAGCTGAACAAGATGGTGCGGCCTTCGGCGCCGAGCTTGCCGAGCAGCTCCATCATGTGGATCCGCTGCCTGGGGTCCATGCCGTTGAACGGCTCGTCAAGCAGCAGGATCTCCGGGTCGTGGACGAGCGCGGCGGCGACCTTGATCCGCTGCCGCATGCCCTTGGAGTAGGTGGCGATCTTTCGGTCCGGCCGCGTCGCGACATGTCGGTCATCTCGATCGCCTTCCGGGTGGCCGCATCCGGATCGGGGAGGCTGTGCAGCTTCGCGGTGGACCGGACGAACTCGCTCGCCGGTGAGGAAGGCGTAGACGGAGTCGCGTTCGGGGACCAGGCCGAGACTAGCGGTAGATCTCGGGATTTCGCCAGGTTGGCATGCGCCGATGCACGGTCAGCGTCCCCCTGGACGGCGCGAGGAAGCCGGCGATCATGTGCAGGATCGTGGACTTGCCCGCGCCGTTCGGGCCGAGCAGGCCGGTGACGCCGGGCCCGATGTCCATGCGTGATGTCGTTGACCGCGACGACGTTGCCGTACCAGCGGCTGACGTTCTTGATCTGGATGACGGTCATGACAGCGCGCGCCTTCCGGTAGCGGGCGGCCAGGCCGGCCAGGCACAGCCCGAGACGGCCAGAGGACGAGGGCGTAGACCGCGCCGAAGGCGCCGGGGTTGGGCACGCGCGTCGAGCCGGGTCGGTGCCGCCGAGCCACATGCGCACGCCGTCGAACAGGGTGAACGGGCTGAACAGGCCGGAGACCTTGTCCGCCAGGCTCGGTAGCGGAGATGGCCACCGGCTGCACGTCGACCTTGGACCGGGCCCGCGCCTTGACGACCTGGGCCTGGGGCGATTCTGCTGGCGCCTCCACCTGGAGCAGGATCTCGGCGAGGGTGAAGGTGAGCAGGAAGAAGATCGCCACCGCCCCGGTGGCGAAGGCCCGGCGGCCGGTCAGCGAGGCGAGGAACAGGCTGATCGCGGCCAGCACGACCGCCCACATCAGGCCGACGAGCAGCCCGGGGATCAGCGCCCGCGTCTGCGCCCAGACGGCGGCGCCGCCGTGCACGTTGGCGATCGAGCCGCCGTAGAGCAGAGCAGCGGGACCTCCATCATCACCAGGCAGGCGCCGGTGAACGCGAGGTACTTGGCCAGCGGGTAGTCGATCGTCTTGATGGGGCGGGCGAAGTACAGCGGGAGCACCCGGCTGCGCAGGTCCCTTGACACCGAGCTCGGGTGCCTGGACGGCGACGAAAATGGTCATGACGAGGTCGCGCAGCGCCGGCGTGGTAGGTGTCGTAGTCGACCAGCCGCGGGTTGCCCCGGACATCGCGAACGCGTTGACCACGGCGGGCAGGCAGAGCGCGACCAGCGCGACCGCCGGGACGATCTTGGCCTTCGCGCCCCGGCCGAAGCCGAACGCGGCGCGGAAGCTGTGCCAGGCCAGCGCCCTGACGATCTGCGCGCGGCCGAGGCGCGGGCCGTCGTAGCGCCGGTAGCCGAGGTCGTGGATGACGCTCGCGGCGGCCGTCGCCGGGTGCCGTGCGTGCCAGCGGACATCAGCGGGCATCGGCCTGCCTCGGCTGGGCCGGTGTCGGCGCTCGTCGGCTGGCTGCCGCGGCCGTCGCGGAACAGCTCCTCGACCTGGTGCCGCCGCTGCTCCATCCGGCTGAGCGGCAGGCCGAGGTCCGCGACGCTGTCGCGGACCATGTCGTAGGTGGCGTCGCCGCCGATGGGCACGAGCAGGCTCCGCTGGTAGGCGGTGGGCCGCAGGCCGCGGCTGGTCAGTTCCGTCGCTGCAGCGCCGCGAGCCCCTCCTCCACCTCGATGACGAGCAACTGGCTGGCCCTGGTGAAGCTGTCGATGGTGTCGGCCCGCAGCAGCCGGCCGCCCTCGATCGCGACCAGGTGGTCGCAGATCCGCTCGATCTCGCCGAGCAGGTGCGAGGCGACCACGATCGAGATGCCGAACTCGGGGCCGATCCGCTCGATCAGCTCGAGCATCGCGTTCCGGCCGGCCGGGTCGAGACCGTTCGTCGGCTCGTCGAGCAGCAGCAGCCGCGGGTCGCCCGCCAGCGCCTGGGCGAGCTTCACCCGCTGCTTCATGCCGGTGGAGTAGGTGCCGATC
Source organism: uncultured Actinomycetota bacterium (assembly GCA_963778435.1). Classification (GTDB taxonomy): domain Bacteria; phylum Actinomycetota; class Actinomycetes; order Streptosporangiales; family Streptosporangiaceae; genus Trebonia. The sequence goes on along the minus strand of CAVZUX010000025.1, from coordinate 231,838 downwards.
TGGCGGTAGCGCTCCTCGTGCAGGCCCGACGTGGCGCAGGGCCTCGGCGGCGCGTTCCCTGGCCGCGGTGGCCGGCAGGCCGGACATCCGGCCCATGTGGGTGACGAACTCGGTCGCCGAGACGTCGGGCGGCAGGCAGTCGTGCTCCGGCATGTAGCCGACGACCTGGCGGATCTGCTCGCCGTCCGTGACGGAGTCATGGCCAAGCACCGTCGCCGTGCCGCTGGTCGGCGTCGACGAGCCCGAGGAGGATCTTGATGAGCGTCGACTTTCCGGCGCCGTTGGCGCCGATCAGGCCGGTGACGCCGGGCGCGAACGCCGCGGTGAGGCCGTCGAGCGCGGTGACGCCGCCCGGGTACACCTTGGTCAGCGCGGTCGCCTCGATGACCGCCGCGGCCGCATTTCCTGCGGCACCTCGGCGGCGGCGGGGTCCCCGATCCGGTTGAGGGGGTCATGGTCACTAGCGTGCCAGCCCACGCCGGCCGTCCGCGTCCCCCTAGACGGTGACAACGCCGCCTCGTCCGCCAGCCGCCGACGTACGCACCGAGGGCTACGCCTGCGGGATGAGGCGCTCCGGCGCCGCGAGAGATTACCGTGGAGTCGTGGCCTCCGAACGCGATCTGCCGCGCTCACCCGGCGGCGCCCGCCACCGGCGCATCACGCGTATCCGGCGTACCCGGCTCGGGCCATCGCGCGCTGCCCGGTCCGCCGCTGTTCAGCCGATGGCGGACCGGCGACTGGATCGCCATCGACTTCGCTGTCGGCCGGCGTTCGCCGCGCTGTTCGTCCTGGCCGCGATGCGCCACGGGCTCATGCTCATCAGCCGGGCCTGGTTCCCGGTCGCGCTGCTGCTCGCGGCGGGCGTCTCCGTCCCGTCGCGCTGCGGCGCCGGGCGCCGATACCGCGCTCGGCGCGCTGCTCATCCTCGCCTTGCTGCTCTCACGGCATGACGTCCTCGGTGGGCACGGTGATCTTCCTGGCCGCCGCCTACGTGCTCTACGCGGTGACCGTCACGAGCAGCAAGCGGACCGGGGCCGCGGCGCTCGGTCTCGTGCTTGCGCCATGGTGATCACCGGCGGCACCGGCCGCGGACGCCCGGGGTGCTCACCGACGGACGCGCCCCCGTGGCGTTCGTCAACATCATCGCCTGGATGACCGGGTACTCGGTGCGCCAGCGCCGCCTGTACGTCGTGCGGCTGCAGCATCAGGCCGCCAGCAGCGCGGTCGCCGAGGAGCGGCTGCGGATCGCCAGGGAACTGCACGACGTCGTGGCGCACAGCATGAGCGTGATCGCCGTGCAGGCGGGCTACGGCCAGTACGTCATCGACACGAGCCCCGACGGCGCGCAAGACGCCCTTGGCGCGATCCAGGCCACGAGCAGGGACGCACTTGAGGAGATGCGCAGGATGCTCGGCGTACTGCGGCAGCAGGACATCTCGCCGGCCCGGGCCTGACCGCATCGCCGGTCACCGACCCGGTCCTGACCGTGGCGTCCCCGCCGCCGGCCGACCCGCTCGGCGACGGCATCGCGCCTGGCCACGGCCGGCGGCCCGGCGCCGCTCGCGCCCGCCCCGGGTCTGGCCAACCTCGACCGGCTCATCAAGCGCACCTGCGGCGCCGGGATCCGGGTCAGCCTGGAGGTCTACGGGCAGGCCCGCCCGCTGCCCGCCGGACTCGACCTGTCGGCTTACCGGATCATTCAGGAGGCGCTCACCAACGTGGTCAAGCACGCGGGCAGCGGCGCGCGCTGCACGGTCCACCTCGGCTATAACGTCGGCGTGCTCGCCATCCGGGTGACCGATGACGGCGGCCAGTCCACGACGCTGCCCGGGTACGGCGGACCGAACGCGGCGGCCAGCCACCCCCGTGCAGGCCGACCTGGCGGCCGACAGTCGTGTCCCGGCGGCGGTGGGGGCGAAGCCGGCGGCCGGGCACGGCACGGTCGGCGGTTGGCGGATGCCCAGCGAGCCGTCGGTTAACGCCGGGCACGGGATCATCGGCATGCGGGAACGGGCGCATCTGTGCGGCGGCGAGCTCATCGCCCGGCCGCTGGCCGAGGGCGGGTTCCAGGTGACCGCCAGCCTGCCGCTAACCGGCCGAAGCGTCCGGCGGCCGACGGCGACGGCCGACGGCGGATCGGGGCATGACGATCTCGGTCGCCGTCGCCGACGATCAGGCCCTCGTCCGGGTCGGGTTCTGCGGGATCATCGCCGCCACCGAAGGGCTCGACCGTGGTCGGCGAGGCCGCCAACGGCGCGGAGGCCGTCGCGGTCGCCCGCGCCGCCCGCCCCGACGTCATGCTGATGGACGTGCGGATGCCGATACTCGACGGCATCGAGGCCACCCGCCAGATCACGTCCGCGCCGGAGTCACTCGCGGGCGTCCGGGTGATCATCCTCACCACCTTCGACCTCGACGAGTACGTGTTCGGCGCGCTGCGCGCCGGGGCCAGCGGGTTCCTGCTCAAGGACACCCTGCCGGCCGACCTGATCACCGCGATCCGCGTCGTCGCCGGCGGCGAGGCCCTGCTCGCGCCGAGCATCACCCGCCGCCTGATCAGCGAGTTCGCCCGGATTCCGCCGCTCGGGACGACGGGGCCGTGGCTTCCGGGCTGCCGACGGTGGCTCGGGACGTCGATCCGGCCGCGGCGACCGCGGCCGGGCGGTCGGCGGCCGGCGACCTGGGCGCGCGAGCGCCCGCCGAGCGGCATCGACCCGGGCGGACCAGGTCACCGGGCTGCTCACCGACCGCGAGTGCGAGGTGCTGCGCCTGGTCGCGGCCGGCCTGTCGAACGCGGAGATCGCCGACCGGCTGCGCATCTCCCCCGCCACCGCCAAGACCCATGTGGCCCACCTGCTGACCAAGCTGGACGCCCGCGACCGGGTCCAGCTCGTCATCATCGCCTACCAGGCCGGCGCTAACCGGCTGCTAGCGCGGTCTGAGCACGGCGCGACGGCAGCCAGCTCGCCCAACGGAAACGAATACGTCGGCTAGCCCGGCAGGACGCCGACCCCGACGCAGAAATGCGAACGGGCCGGTGAAACCACGGTCCGTTCGAGATGAATCTGATCTTGAATTTTCTGGCGCTTTAGAGCACGCCGGCTAGTGGGCGAAGTGGCCTCGGTAGTACTCGAAGACGAAGCCGATCGACGTGAAGAGCAGGGCCACGAAGCCGATCAGGACCAGCCACCAGCCGATCGCGAAGCCGACCGCGGTGACCGCGGCGGCCAGGCCGACCCACAGCGGCCACCAGCTGTGCGGGCTGAAGAACCCGATCTCGCCGGTGCCCTCGGAGATCTCGCGCCTCCGTGTTGTCCTCCGGGCGCAGCGGCAGGCGCCGGCCGGTGAACAGCACGTAGAACCCGGTGAGCAGGCACAGCCCGACCGCCAGCGCGAGTGCCGTCGTGCCGGTCGGGTCATACGAGGTGTACCAGTAGACGATGTCGGCGCCGGTCAGGAAGATACCGCAGCCGAGGAAGAGCCAGCCTTCGACCTTCATGTGAGATACACGCCCCTACTTCTTAGCCGCGCTGATCGCGGGGATGTCTTGTTCGAGGCCCTTCGACGCCGCGCCCGCACTGATGTGCGGGTAGTGCAGGTCGAACGCGGGGCGCTCGGAGCGGATCCGCGGGATCCGGTAGAAGTTGTGCCGCGGCGGCGGGCAGGAGGTGGCCCACTCGAGCGAGGAGCAGAAGCCCCACGGGTCTTCCTCCGTCACCTTCTTGCCGTACCTGGTGGTGATGTAGACGTTCCAGATGAACAGCAGCACCGACAGCGCGAGATCCACGAGCCCGACGGTGGAGATGATGTTCAGCGTGGTGACGTTGCCCGGCAGGAACGGGTAGTTCGCCGTGCGGCGCACCTGGCCCTCGACGCCCGCCCAGTGCTGGACGAGGAACGTCATGTTGAAGCCGATGAACAGCAGCCAGAACTGGACCTTGCCCATCTTGTTGTTGAGCATCTTGCCGGTCATCTTCGGCCACCAGAAGTAGAAGCCGGCGAACATCTCGAACAGCACGGTGCCCGCGAGCACGTAGTGGAAGTGCGCCACCACGAAGTAGGAGTCGGAGACCGCGAAGTCCAGCGGCGGCGACGGCCAGGATGATGCCGGTGATGCCGCCGAACAGGAACACGACGAGGAAGCCGATCGTGTAGAGCATCGGCGGCTCGAACGAGATCTGGCCGCGCCACATGGTGCCCGCCCAGTTGAAGAACTTCACGCCCGTGGGCACCGCGATCAGCAGCGTCATGAACGAGAAGAACGGCAGCAGCACCGCGCCGGTGGTGAACATGTGGTGCGCCCACACGGTCATCGACAGGCCCGCGATCGCGATCGTCGCGGCGATCAGCGTCTTGTAGCCGAACAGCGGCTTGCGGCTGAACACCGGCAGGATCTCGGTCGCGATGCCGAAGAAGGGCAACGCGAGGATATAGACCTCGGGATGGCCGAAGAACCAGAACAGGTTCTGCCAGAGGATCGCGCCGCCGCTGTTGGCGGAGAAGACCTGGGCGCCGAGGCGGCGGTCGATCTCAAGCACGAGCAGCGCGGCGGCGAGCACCGGGAAGGCGAGCAGCACCAGGATCGAGGTGAGCAGCGCGTTCCAGGTGAAGATCGGCATGCGGAACATCGTCATGCCCGGCGCGCGCATGCAGAAGATCGTCGTGATGAAGTTGACGCCGCCGAGGATGGTGCCGAAGCCGGACAGCGCCAGGCCCATGATCCACAGGTCCGCGCCGATGCCCGGCGAGTTCGTCGCGCTGGTCAGCGGCGAGTAGGCGTACCAGCCGAACGCCGCCGAGCCGCCCGGGGCGAGGAAGCTCACGAACAGGATGAGCCCGCCGAACGCGAACAGGTAGTAGCTGAGCAGGTTCAGCCGGGGGAACGCCACGTCGGGCGAGCCGATCTGCAGCGGCACCAGCTCGTTCGCGAACCCGACGAACAGCGGGGTCGCGAACAGCAGCAGCATGATCGTGCCGTGCATGGTGAACAGCTCGTTGTACTGCTGGTCGGACAGGAACGTGCTCGTCGGCTCATCAGCTGGATCCGGATCAGCAGCGCCATGATCCCGGCGAACAGGAAGAACACGAACGACGTGATCAGGTACATGTGCCCGATGATCTTGTGGTCCGTGGAGGAGAGCCAGCCCGCGAGGACCGAGCCCTTGCGCTCGGTGCGCTGCGCCCTGGCTACCGCGCGGCGCGCGGCCGGCTCGTCAAGGGTCGTCACTGGGTGCTCCCTGAAGCTGTCTTCTGGATCGCCTGCTGCTGGGCGATCCACGTCTTGAACTGCGCAGGCGTCACGATCTTGAGCGTGAACAGCATCCTGCTGTGGTAAAGCCCGCACAGCTCGCTGCAGTGCCCGGTGAAGGTGCCCGTCTGGTGGCCGTGATCGAGAAGTGGTTCGGGTGGCCGGGGATGACGTCCCGCTTGAACAGGAACTCCGGCACCCAGAACGCGTGGATCACGTCCGGTCGAGGTCAGGTTGAACTCGACCGTCTCGCCCTCCGGGATCTCAAGCAGCGGCAGCGTGCTGCTGGCTGTCCGGCAGCGCGGGTTCCACATGTACCGCCGTCGGTCGTGACCCCGTACTGCGGGTAGTTGAACTGCCCAGGACCACTGGAAGCCGGTCACGTTGACCATGACGCGGGGTTGGCCGGGATCGCGTCGATCGTGTTCTCGTCCTTGGCGGTGTAGTAGAACAGCACCGCGATGAGCACGAACGGGACGACCGTGTACAGGATCTCGATCGGCATGTTGTACCGGACCTGCGGCGGGAGCTTGTCACCGCGCTTGCGGTGGAAGATCACCGCCCACACGATCATGCCCCAGACGACGGCGCCGACCAGCATCCCGGCGATCCACGAACCCTGCCAGAGGCTGAGCGTGATCTTGCCCTGCGTGGTCACGGGGTTCGGGAAGCCAATACGGGTGAACGTGTCGTTCGTGACACCCGGTGAGGGCAGAGCAGCATGACGGCAAGCGCGCCAACGCGCACCGCGTTAGCCCGGCGGCGCGGGCGCTGGGCCGTGCCGCGCGGGGCGCGGTCGCGCCCGCCTGGCGCGGCCTGCCGGCGAATCAGAGTCAAAGGAGGCGCCTTCCCAACAACGTCGCCCGGTGCCTTTTATCGGTTTCTCGGCACCGGTCCACGGTCTTCTACAGCGTGTCGTGGAAACAGTATCGCGCGCCTGGACGGGTTGCAGGCGACCCCCGGCGTTCGGAGGGCCCGAACGCCGATTGGCACTGTTCGCGCCTGGCATCGCCCCTTTTCGTGTTCTCTGGCGTAGGGATCGGCCGGCCGGGGCACTATGGAGAACGTGAGCGTGATCGCATGAGCCGGCTGTGGCTCGGACGCAGGGGCAGAGGCGGACCACCGCCGGGGCACTTCCGGTGCCGCGCCCGGTGCCGCGCCCGGCGCCCCTGCCGACTCGCTCGTCTCGCCCGTCACGGAGGCCGCGCGGTCCGCGGCGGCGGCGCGCCTGGGTTCCCGGCCCGGTGCCGCCGGGCGCGGCGCCGCTGCTCAGCATCGACGCCCTCGGCCGCAAGTGCCCGATCCCGATCATCATGCTCGCCGAGCAGATCCGCGACGTGCCGGTCGGCGGGGTCATCGCCGTGCTCGCCGACGACCCCGCGGCCTACACCGACGTTCCGCCTGGTGCGCGCTCAAGTCCCACGAGTGCGTGTTCCGCGCCGACCTGCCCTCCGGCTGGGCCTTCGGCATCCGCCGCGGGTACTAGGCCGCGTTGCCTGTGCGCCGCGGATGGCAGCGATGGTCTCGCCTCCGGCGGTAGCGGCGGCGTGGATTCTCCGGCTACGGCCAGCATGGACGGCTTCGGATCGCTCCGTCAGTCTGGTGCGGTGCAGCCTATGGGGCCGCCCAACGGCGAGGTCTAGGCCCGACGGTAGCGGTCGGTGATCCGGGGGTCGGATTCCCACCAGGGGCGCTCGCGTCGCCAGCGTCTTCTGCCTCGGCAGTCACGGTGTCGTACTCGGGCAGCGCGTCGGCCGCCTGCCCGGCAGGGGCCGACCGGTTCGGCCTCGCGGGCTGCTTGGCCCGGGCGGCCTGCCGGCGGCCTCCCTTTCGGCGTCGCGGGCGTCGAGCTCGGCGTCGATGGCGGCGGCCTCGGCCTTGTCCTCGCGCATCATCTGGATCAGCTGAACGGCGAGGAACGGCAGGCCGACGGCGTCGCCGAGGATCCAGATGATGCCGCCGCCGAGAACCTGGCTGGTGGCGAGCGCGGGCCGAACGGGTAGCCGACCGCCTGGTAGTGCGGTGCGGCGAGCAGGTTGGTATCGGCGATGATCGCGATGCCGAAGAACGCGTCGCCGACCACCTCGGCGGCGGTGATCCACATCGCCACGCCGTACGGGTACTGCTTGGGCACCGGGTCGACCCGCAGCAGCGTCCAGAAGAAGACGCAGCCCGGGGACCATGAGGATCAGGTAGGTGAGCTCGCGGACCGCCCCGCTGTTGAAGGCGGCCGTGTACCAGGAGGTGAAGTACATCGTCATCGGCACGGCGATGAGCAGCAAGCGTGGTGATCGCCGGGAACGTCACGACCTTGGCGACCCGGCTGCGGATGACCGCCTCGACGCGGCGGCCCACGGCGGGCTGGGCCTCGATCAGCAGGGTGATCGGCTTGCCCATCATCAGGAACAGCGGGACGACCAGCACCAGCAGCACGGTCTGGGTGGCCCGCGCGTAGAACAGCGCGCTCTGGTACACCCCGACCCAGGACATCGTGGCGATCACCCAGAACCCCAGGCCGAGCCCGCAGGAACGCGATCGTCCGCCCGGTCCCCCACTGCCCGCCCTGCCGTCTTACCTTCTGCGCGGACAGGACGTACCAGGCGGCGAGCGAGCGGCGATCAGCACGAGCATCGGGACGTCAACTCGCCATTCGGTGAACGCCCGGGCGAGGGTCAGCTTGGGGGGGCCACTGTAAGCGGTCGCGAGCGGGGCCATGGACCAAAACTACTCCCTGTCGTAGACGCAGGGACGGTCCAGGTCCGCCAGAGCCGATCGTCCGGCTGTACCAGTTGATCACTTCACGCTATGAGCCGGAACTGGTCGCCGGCCTGGCAGACCGGGTCTGGGCGGGGGCGCCGCCGCCGTCCGGCCACCGAGATTGCCTCCGCGGGAGATACCAGGGGCATCGAATGGGCCCGCTGGGGCATCCGCCTGGCGCCCGCTAGGCCGGGAGGTGGGCCGGCATGCTCGGCGGCGGCCTCGGCGCCGTAGGCGCGCTTGGCGCGGTCGGCGAGCGGGCCGGGGTGAGGTCGTACTCCTGGGGGCCGACCGTCTCCAGGGCGTGCACGGCCATCAGGTTGCCCAGCTGGACGGCGCGCTCGACCGGCAGGCCCCAGGCCGTCGCGGCCAGGAAGCCGCAGCGGAACGCGTCGCCCGCGCCGGTGGGCTCGACGAACGTCGCGTCCTTGACCGGGCCGACCACGATCGGGTCCGCGCCCTCGCGCTCGACCCGGGCGCCCTCGCTGCCAAGGGTGATCATCCGGGTCCCGACCCGGGCCAGGATGTCCTCGCCGGTCCAGCCGGTCTTGGACTCGATGACCGCCGCCTCGTACTCGTTGCAGAACAGGTAGGCGGCGCCCTCGATCAGCGTCCGCATCGCGTCGCCGTCGAGGAAGGCCACCTGCTGCGAGAAGTCGGCCGCGAACGGGATGCCCGCGGCGCGGCAGTCGGCGGTGTGCGGCTGCATCGCGCCCGGGTCACCCGCGCCGATCAGCACCAGTTCGATGCCGTTGGCGGCGGCGAGTGATGTGATGTCGATCTCGCTGTCCTCGCTCATCGCGCCCGGGTAGAACGACGCGATCTGGTTGCCCAGACTCGTCGTTGGTCGCGGTGAACCGCGCGGTCGTGCCGGGTGGCCGAGGTGCGCACGCCGGAGGTGTCCACGCCGTGCCCCTCGAGCCAGTCCCGGTACTCCGCGAAGTCCGGGCCGACGCTGCCGACGAGCAGCGGCTTGAGGCCGAGGCAGCCGAGGCCGTAGGAGATGTTCCCTGCCACGCCGCCGCGCCTGATCTGCAGGTCGCCGACGAGGTAGGACACGGAGATCTTGTCCAGCTTGTCGGCGATCAGCGTGTCAGTGAACTTGCCGGCGAACGTCATGAGGTGATCGGTAGCGATCGACCCGGAGACGGCAATCCGCATCGTTGAGGGCTTCTATCCAGATATAGAGGGATGGGCGGGAGGTCTGCTCGTGGCGATCAGTGGAAGGAGTCGCCGCAGGCGCAGGACCCGGACGCGTTCGGGTTGTCGATCGTGAAGCCCTGCTTCTCGATCGTGTCCACGAAGTCGATCGTCGCGCCCATCAGGTACGGGGCCGACATCTTGTCCATGACCACGCCGACGCCGTTGAAGTCCGCGACGACATCGCCGTCGAACGAACGCTCGTCGAAGTACAGCTGGTAGCTTCAGTCCCGAGCAGCCGCCCGGCTGCACGGCCACCCGCAGCCGCAGGTCGTCCCGGCCCTCCTGGGCGATCAGCGCGCCGACCTTGGTCGCGGCGGCCTCGGTGAGGTTGACACCCTGCTTGGTCACTTCGTCCTGAACGGTCATCTGCGACTGGCTCCCGTCGTTGTCGTATGTGCTCGAGCCGCCGGCGCGGCCTCGTCGTTCGCTTTCAACTCTACGCACCCCACGGGAATTCCTCCACGCGGCGTGTCCTCGCCGAGGGCGGCGTGAGGTGGGTGGGTGGCCGGGTAGGTGGGCGGGCGGGTGAGGGTGGGTGGCCGGGTGAGGATGGGCGGCCGGGTGAGGATGGGTGGGCGGCCGAGGGGGGTCACAACCCGGGGCGCCCCAGAGCGCCATCCACTTGGTGAGATCGGGCTCGAGCTTGAGATCCTCGCCGAGCACGCCCTTGACCTCGAGCTCGAGGGCGTTGTCGCGTTGCTGCCCCGACCCGCCCCGCGGGGCGAACGGGTAGAACGTGCCTCGCTTGTACAGGTAGACCAGGGCCATCCGGCGGTGGTTCTCGTCTGCGAAGGCGACCATGGTGCAGAGCAGTTGCGGGCCGAAGCCGTTGTCGACCAGCGCGCTGTTCACCGCGTGCAGATCGGTGACCAGGGTGTCGACCTCGTCGCTCATGTGGTTGCTGATCAGCCAGGTGTACCCGAAGCTGTCCTTGGTCACCTCAACCGGCAGCCCGCCGGCGCCGCCCGGCCTGCTGTTATCCAGGTCAAGGAGCTCGCGGACCTCCTTCTGGATGTCCGCGAACGTCTTGCCCTCCACCGCGCGGAAGCAGACCGAGCCCGAGCCGGTCGGGGTGAACCCGGTGGCCGCCTGGAGCTGGATCGCCGCCGACGGAAGCGCGAACAGGTCGTCGAGCTTCGGCTGGACGGCCTTGGTGCGGCCGAGCAGCACGTCGAGGAAGCCCACTACCGAAGGCCCTTGCTGCCGCTGCCCGGGCTGACCTCGCCGAGCTGGCGCTGGATCTTCTCCAGCTGCTCAATGCGCTTGTCCAGGGACGGGTGGGTGGAGAAGAGCGCCGACAGGCTGCGGCCGCCGTTGCCGCCGTTGCCGCCGCGGGTGAGCTTCATCGCCGGGGCGAAGTAGAACGCATTCATCGGTCTCGGCCTTCCGCAGGTCCTGGTTCGGGATCCTGTTCATCCCGCCGCTGACCTTCTGCAGCGCCGACGCCAGGGCGCTCGGCTGGCCGGTGAGCAGCGCGCCGCTGCGGTCGGCGGCCAGCTCGCGATAGCGCGAGAGCACCCTGATCAGCAGGAAGCTGATCGCGTAGACGACCACCGAGACCACCATGATGATCGCGATGATCGGCAGCGCGTTCTGGTTGTTGTTGCGCCGGCCGCCGCCGAAGAGCTCGGAGTAGAAGGCGAACCGCACCAGCAGGCCCGCCACGATCGCGAGCAGGCTGGCCACGGTCATGACCTGGACGTCCTTGTGCGCGACGTGCGACAGCTCGTGCGCCAGGACGCCCTCGAGCTCGTCCTTGGTCAGGCCCAGGTTAGGGCTCAGCAGCCCCTCGGTTACGCAGAGCACCGAGTTCTTGCTGTTGCGGCCGGTCGCGAAGGCGTTCGGCATGGACGTGGGGGCGATAGCCACCCGTGGCTTGTCCATGTCCGCCAGCGCGCACAGCCGGTCCACAATGCCGTGCAGCTCGGGCGCCTGCTGGGGCGTTACCTCGCGCGCCCCGGCCGCCGCAAGCGCGATCTTGTCGCTGTAGAACAGCGAGATGAAGGCGGAGCCGCCGCCGAAGATAAGCGCGATAACCACGATGAACGCGGCCGACTGGTGGCTCGCCACGCAGACGCCGATGATCGCGGCGACGAAGGCGACGAAGACTAGTCCGAGGAGGAACATCGTCACCGTCATCCGCACGGTCAGACCCCGGTCAGGGGCATACCTCGTACGCGTCGCCATGACGCACCTCCGAATCCAGCCAGGCCAACAGCCGAGGACGCTTCGTCCCGGTCTGCCTGGTTCTCAATTGGCAATCTATCTCAACAACGCTAAACGGAGGCTGAAGCCTTCCGCTCAGGAGGCTGAATGCGCCTATCGTCATTGCGCCCACGGCGAATTTCGCCGTGGGCGCTCACGCACAGGACAGGTGCCGCAGGCAGCCGGCGGCTGGCCGCTTGCACGACTGCGGCGGCCGGCTAGGAGTGGCCGAGCGAGTCCCCGTGGATGGTTCCGTCGGCGAGCAGCTTGCGCACCTCGGCGACGGTGGCGTCCGAGAACGGCAGGATGTAGTCGGCGGTGACGAACTCATCCGCGCCGACCGGCGCCCCGGCCGTCCTGACCAGCTGCACGGCGGCGGCGAGGGCCATCTTGAACACGGCCTCGTCGTCGGCGTGCACGGCCGCGTCCAGGTCCTTGTCAAGCACTGTCAGCTTCGCGGCGGTGTCGTCGTCGACACGGAACTGCCCCTCGCCGAGAACGCGGACTATCACAGCCCATCACCGGCCTGCGGTTGCTGCGCCGCCGGAGCCCCGGCGGCCGACGCCGACTCGCCGCCGTCGCCGTTGGCGTTGCCCTCAAGCTGCTTCGGCGCGTTGTTGGCGATCTCGCGCTTCATCGCCTCGAGCTCGGAGTCGACTCCGCCGGTCGCGCCGAGCTTGTCCAGCTCGGCCTGGATGTAGTCGGCGCCGCCGCTCACGTGGTCCTCGAGGGCGCCGGAGGCGAGCAGTTCGTCGATCGCGCCCGCCCGGGCCTGCATGTTCGCCGTCTTTTCCTCGGCCCGCTGGATGGCCAGGCCGACGTCGCCCATGTCCTCGGAGATCCCGGAAAAGGCCTCGTTGATGCGGGTCTGCGCCTCGGCGGCGGTGTACGTCGCCTTGATGGTCTCCTTCCGGGTACGGAAGGCCTGCACCTTGGCGTCGAGCCGCTGGGAGGCGAGGGTAAGCTTCTCCTCCTGCTCCTGCAGCTGCGTGTACTGGGCCTGGAGGTCGTCGTACTGGGTCTCCAGCTGTCCCCTGGCCTGCAGCGCCGCCCTGGCCAGATCCTCGCGGCCCTGCTCGAGCGCCGTCTTGGCCTGGTTGGTGCGCTTGGTGATCTCTTTCTGCAGTGAGGTCATCTGCAGCTCGACCCGCTTTCGCGAGGTGGCGACGTCCGCGACACCGCGCCGTACCCGGGTCAGCATCTCGACCTGCTGCTTGTACGAGTAGTCCAGGGTCTCGCGTGGGTCTTCCATCCGGTCCAGCGCCTTGTCGGCCTTGGCCCGGAATATCAGCGAGACTCGCTTCATCACGCTCATAGACGCGGCCGTCCCCTTCATTTACCTGAGCGCCGCCACCGGGCGGCGCTGCGGGCGCCACCGAGCGACGGCTAAATTGCCGCCGGCTAAACGCAATCAACCCTACGCGCTGCTGCGACCTGTAGCCACTTATCCCCGCTTGTATCCCCGGGATGGCACGGGGTCAACACAACCCGCGAGCCGAAGGGAGCACTCGGGGGCAAGGCGGAAGCACGGCGCGGGGAAGCTAGCGCGGAGACCTGGTGCGCCAAGCGCACGGCCGCAGCCGTTAAGATGTGCGCGTGTTCCGACGCAGCAGCGCCGGGGCGACCGAAGGCCAGGCCCAGGATTCCCAGGGCACGCAACCCGCGGAAGCTCCGGCCAAGAGCAAGCCGCCCGCGCAGACGGGCAAGGGTCGGCCGACGCCCAAGCGCAGCGAGGCCGAGGCCAACCGGTACCGCTCCGTTACCGGGTCCACCACCAGCGGTCGCGGCCGCCCTGCGGCGGCCACTCCGGGGCGCAAGCTCACGCCGGAGGAGAAGGCCAAGGCGAGGACCCAGGCCAGGAGCGAGCGGGACCGGCAGGTGCAAGCCATGCGGCGGGGCGAGGAGTGGGCTCTCTCCCCGCGCGACCGCGGGCCGGTCAAGAAACTCGCCCGGGACTACGTGGACGCGCACCGGCGGCCGAGCGAGTTCTACATGTACGCGCTGATCCTCTTGGTCATCGGGCTGGTGGCGGGCAAGTCACAAAGCGCGATCAGCAGCGACATGCAGATCGTGCTCGTCGTGATCATCATCGTCATCGTGATCGACGCCTTGCTGCTGCGCCGGTCGATCAGCAAGCTGGCGGCCGAGCGGCTCCCAAGCGAATCGACGCGCGGCGTCACGTTCTACGCCGTGATGCGCGCTCTGCAGCTGCGCCGCTTCCGTACCCCTGCGCCGCGGGTCAAGCCCGGCGACAAGTTCTAAGCCCCCTCCCCCGAAATCATGAAATATCCGGAATGTCGAGGCGCGGTTTCTGCGCTCGACATTCCGGAACGGAGAACGACCCGGCGCTAGCCCTCCGGGTGCAGGGACATCGGGCCGTACTCCTTGCGGGCGTCATCGAAAAGGGTGACCTGGTCCACGCCGCCGTCGACCAGCTCGTGCCAGTTCTCGCCCAGCCAGCTCTCCGCGTCCCCCTGGCTGGCGAAGATCGCCTCCTGCTGGCCAGCGCCACTCACCACCGCGCCGTCGGTCTTCTCGTACCGCCACGTCCAGGGCATCGCGTTGTGCCTCCCGCTTCGCTGTTGCGTCAAGCGAGGTTAGCACCAGACCCCGCGATGGCCCGAGTCACCGGCGGCCGGACCCACCATTGGCTGACCGCCTGACCCGACGCCCCCCTCCTACCGTGGGTCGGCTCAGGCGGCTAGCCGCTCGTTCCCCCGCGCGGGTCACGCGCAGAACAGCACCGCCCAGACCGCCTTGCCGCGGCCCGCGACCGGGGACCAGCCCCAGACGTCACTGAGTGCGTCCACCATCTGCAATCCCCGGCCCGCTTCCTCGCCCGAGGCCGGCGCCTTGAGCACGGGCGCGGAGTCGCTCGGATCTAGCACGGCGCAGATCACCTCGCCGTTACGGCGGAGCAGGCGCAGCCCCAGCCCGTCCGCTGCCTGCCGACGCTGCGACGGCACGACGGCACCCGCAGTGGCGGCGGCGTGCGTGACGGCATTCGCAACGAACTCGCCGACGATGGTCTCCGCGTCTTCCGCCAGGAACGCCAGACCCCAGTCGCGCAACGTGGATCTGGTCAGACGGCGCGCTGTCCGACCGGACTGCGGTCCGCGTGACAACGGGCAGCCGACCGCCGTGGGCGAGTCCCACCAGTCGGCGGGCATCCGCATCATGCGCGGACGCCGCGCCGCAGGCTCCTGTCGGGTTACCACTCGCAGTGGCTGGCCGACGGCAGGATGTACGCGCGTGCGGGTGGAGGCCAGCTGGTTCAAGCTCATGGCGACCCCGAGGAGCGTCCAGCGTCATCCGGGTGATTGACGCAGTACATATCCTGCCCGCATGCGCGCATGCAGCTGCAAGGCCAAATGCACGTTCATTTTGCGCGTGCAGCTAACCTCGTGCCCTTGCACTCCCTCATCTGGCTCACCACCACGAGGATCACGATCGCGATCGAGACCCACAGCCCGTACTTCGAGATCTCCTGAGCCACGTCCACCGCGTGCTGGCCAAGCGCGTACCCCAGGCCCGCCAGCATCCCGGCCCACATGAGCGAGCCGATCGCGTCCAGGACGAGGAACGTCAGCCAGCTCATCCCGGTCCAGCCGGCCACCGCGTAGACGAGCGCGTTCGGGATCGGCAGGAACGGCGAGAGCACCACCGCGGGCCAGGTGAGCCAGCGGCCCGAGCGCTGCACCCGGGCCACGAACTTCGCGCTCCGCTTGCCCCGCCCGGAGAACATCAGGATCACCCGCTCGCCCCACAAGCGCCCCGCCCACCAGTAGATGAGGTCGAACTTCATCAGGCCGGGGATCGAGGCGAGCAGCACCACGATGATCGAGCCGTGCCCCACCTTGGCGAAGGCGGCGGCCGACACGATCGCCTCGGTCGACCCGTTCAGCAGCACCGACACGACGGGGTGCGTGCCGACCAGGCTCGCACGGAACGGCAGCAGGGCCAGGTAGTAGAGCCCGCTGAGCGTGATCGCCGCCCAGCAGACGATGTCCACCCGGCGCGGCTTGCCCACCCAGGGCAGCCTCGGATCGTGCCAGGGGTCCGCGGGTTGGTTGTCCTCGGGCCGTGTCCCTTCTGCAGGGGACTCGGTTCCTTGTGCAGGCTGGGCGGACTCGGCCGTGGCTGGCGCCGGCCCCTCCGCCGCCGCTGTCGGCTCCTCGCTCACCCGCTCACGTTATCCGCTGATCGGGAGCAGCGAGGCGGGGAAGGCAGCGCAACGGTCCGTTACTCCGACTGATTGTGGAGATCTTGATCTTGATTTTGAATGCGAGAACCCCGCCGCCGTTCGGAGGAGCATGGGTTTCAGGCCCAAGAGCTCGTCCGAACGGTCGCGGGGTTCTTGATTAACGGCAGGGTTGCTGCCTGCCGCTGGCTAGCGCTTCTCCATCGTGATGAAGTCGCGCTCGTCCGGGCCGGTGTAGATCTGACGCGGACGGGCGATCTTGGTCGCCGGGTCGTGGACCATCTCGCGGTAGTGCGCGATCCAGCCGGGCAGCCGGCCGATCGCGAACAGCACGGTGAACATCTTGGTCGGGAAGCCCATCGCCCGGTAGATCAGGCCGGTGTAGAAGTCGACGTTCGGGTAGAGCTTGCGGCTGATGAAGTAGTCGTCGGACAGCGCCACTTCCTCGAGCTGGATGGCCAGGTCGAGGAGGTGGTCGTTGGGCGCGAGCTTGGTGAGCAGCTGATCCGCGGTGGCCTTGACGATCCGGGCCCGCGGGTCGTAGTTCTTGTAGACCCGGTGGCCGAAGCCCATCAGCTTGACGCCCGGCTCCTTGTTCTTCACCCGGTTGACGTACGCGTTCACGTCGCCGCCCGCGTCGCGGATGTCCTCGAGCATGTCGAGCACGGCCGCGTTGGCGCCGCCGTGCAGCGGGCCGAACAGGGCGTTGATGCCGGCCGAGATCGACGCGAAGAGGTTGGCCTCGGCTGAGCCGACGACGCGGACGGTGGAGGTCGAGCAGTTCTGCTCGTGGTCCGCGTGCAGGACGAACAGCATGTCGAGTGCCTTGGCCACCACCGGGTCGACCTCGTACGACTCGGCCGGGAGGCCGAAGGTGAGCCGCAGGAAGTTCTCCACGTAGTTGAGCGAGTTGTCCGGGTAGAGGAGCGGCTGGCCGACCGACTTCTTGTAGGCGTAGGCGGCCAGCGTTGGCACCTTGGCGAGCAGGCGGATCGTGGACAGGTCCACGTTCGGCTCGTCGAACGGGTTCAGGGAGTCCTGGTAGAAGGTGGACAGCGCCGAGACCGCGCTCGACAGCACCGGCATCGGGTGCGCGTTGCGCGGGAACCCGTCGAAGAACCCCTTGAGATCCTCGTGCAGCAGGGTGTGCATGGTGATCTGCTGGGTGAAGTTCTTCAGCTGCTCGTC
The DNA here is from genome assembly GCA_963778435.1 of uncultured Actinomycetota bacterium. Lineage (GTDB taxonomy): Bacteria > Actinomycetota > Actinomycetes > Streptosporangiales > Streptosporangiaceae > Trebonia. The sequence goes on along the minus strand of CAVZUX010000025.1, from coordinate 215,036 downwards.
GGTCGGCAGCTCGCCGTAGATGAGCAGGTAGCTGACCTCGAGGAAGGTCGATTTCTCCGCCAGCTGCTCGATCGGGTAGCCGCGGTACCGGAGGATTCCCGCGTCGCCGTCGATGAAGGTGATCTCCGAGGAACACGAGGCCGTGTTGACGAAGCCGGGGTCGAGCGTGACCATGCCGGTCGTCGACAGCAGCTTCGTCACCTCGATCCCTGCCGATCCCTCGGTGGCGGTCTTGACGGGCAGGTCGAGTTCAGCGCCATCGCCGTACTGCAGCGCTACTTTGCCATTGCCGACCGATGCTTCGGGCATTCGCGGTCCCTTTCACGATCTGTTACGGGACGCGTACATTGATGAGCGGCTGGGATCGCCGGCCGCGGCACCGCCCCGTTGGGGTCCAGAGGTCTTTACCCAAACGCTAGTCTCCTGCATGCTTAGGTGAAACCAGGAGGACATGGGACAACGATCACACTGCCCTCTCGGGCAGGTCGATCCCCGTAACCTTCGGGATGTCACCCGACCGGTGGCTGCCGCGCTTTACCGAGGGACGCGCGCTGATGAAGGCACTGTTGACGGAACCGTTCGTGACCTTCGATGGGGAGTTCTGGCAGCTCAAGGACGCGTCGATGGAGCCGAAGCCGTACCAGAAGCCGTATCCGCGGCTCTGGTTCGGCAGGTCGGCGCCGTCGGCGGCACTGCGCGGCGCGGGCCTGTACGACGGGTTCTTCGGCGCGGGGCTTCGGGCGGGTCCTTCGGCGCGGGGCCTTCGGCGCGGGTGCTTCGGCGCGGGGCCTTCGGCGCGGGGCCTTCGGCGCGTGGCCTTCGCCCACATCGGCGGTCGCGTCGCGGGTCTCGGTGGTGCGCAGCGGACGAGGCAGACGACCTCGCTGCCCACCAGGCCCTCCTCCGCACCCGCACCGCCCACCGCCCCCTCCTCCGCACCCGCGTTTGCCGCCTGCCCCTCGCCTCGTCTCCCTTGAGCCCAGCCAGCCCCACCCGACGGATCTGCTGCACCACTCGGCACCCCGTTCTGACCGCTAGCTCCACCTTTCTATCAGTTTTGACTAGACAAATCAGGTCAAAGCGGACGCAGAAATGGTCAGAAGTGATAGGAAGGCGAAAAAGAGTGGTCAGAAGTGATAGGAAGCGGGCGGGTTTAAGCGCGCCTTTGGCTCGGGGCGGGGACCGCCTTAGGGTCCGGGGCCTGATTAGGCGCGAGCGCTTAGGATCCGGGGCCCGTCAGGCGCGTGCGCTAGCCTCTTGCGCTTTATCGTGGCGGCGGCGGCGGACGACCTTGCGAATGACGGGAAGGGCCGCGAAGTAGCTGCCCACCAGGGAGCTGCCGGTGACCGCCAGGTCGACGGAGATGCGGCCCTGCTTGGCCCAGTAGACGTCCTTCAGGTCGAGCAGCAGCGCGAACTCGTCCATGATGAGGGCCAGGCCGACGCCGTAGGCCAGCGCGGTCGCGGGGTGGCGGCGGAGCCGCTCGTCGCCGCGGACGGCGACCGCGCCCACGCCGGCCAGCAGGCCGATGCCCCACATGTAGTGGTGCAGGTGCTCGCCGCCGACGCTGAGGTTCCCGAACGGCCCCTTGCCGTCCTTGATCGCGTGGGTCACGCCTCGCACCCCGCCGAAGGTCCCGGTGAAGGAGAGCCAGCTGATCAGCGCCGACTGCTGCCCGGAGTCAAGCTCGCTACCGAAGGCCTCGCGAATCTCCGTGACGATCGATTCTGTCCCCATTCCGAGCACGATACCTGTCCGGCAGCCGGGATGTTAGCGTGAACGCGTGGCCCGGAGAGGGAGCGAGACAATGACCGCTAACGGATATGCCCTGCTCGTGGTGGATATGCAGAACGGATTCTGCCATCCAGACGGGTCTTTCCCACAGATCGGGCGCGGGCTTGAGGACGCGATGGACGCCGTGGGCAATGCCGCCGCGGCGGTCGCCCAGGCGCGTCGCGCCGGCGTTCCCGTCGTGTTCACCAGGCATGTGTACCGGCCGGGCAGGCCCGATGAGGGGGCCGCGCTGATCAGAAATAGCCCAGAGCTTGCCGGGGTGTCCGGCCTGGCCGCGGGCACCTGGGACGCCGAGGTGTGCGCCGAGCTCGGCTGCGGCCCGGACGATCTAGTGGTGGACAAGGTCCGCTTCGATGCCTTCCAGTGGACCTCGCTTGAGCCGCTCCTTCGCGGCCTCGGCGTCACCGCCCTGATGATCTGCGGCGTCGTGACCAACATCTGTGTGGAGACCACCGCGCGCTCGGCGTTCATGCGGGACTTTCCGGTCACGCTGCTCGCCGACTGCTGCGCGGCGAAGACCCGCCGCCTGCACGACCTGTCCATCGAGGTGCTGAGCAGCTACGAGCTGGCCGAGATCGCCAGCGTGTCCGGCGGCTTCGACGCGGGCAATCCGCTCGGCGCCCAGGGCCGCCTCCCCTCCCCGGTCCTCGCGTCCGCCTAAGCGGGCTACGTGGCTTGATCGCGGTTTTCGGCTTCACGTAACTCGCCTAGCGCCGCGCCAGGCGGGCGAGCAGTCGCCAGCCGAGGAGGAACAGGGCCAGGAAGGCGAGGGCGACGGCGATGAAGGCGGCCGCGGTGCCCTGGCCGGAGACGACGCGCATGATCATGCCGATCGCCACCGTGGACAGCCAGATGACGAGGCCGGCCGGGCGGATCGCCAGCGGACGGCGCCAGGCCCGGGTCGCCAGCCAGCCGACACCGAGGCCGAGCAGGAAGGGCCAGGAGGTCGACGCGACGCCGACCAGGCTCTCGCCCTTGGTGTGGCTGGCCCGCCCGATAATCACGAAGATGAGCACGCAGGCGATGTCGAGCACCACCGCTACCCTGGCCGAACGCATGCCGGCCATCTTATGCGGTTTGAACGCGAGCCAAAGCTCCCGAGCGCCCTGCAGGCCGGGGCCGGGTAGCCCGGTAGGCCGGGTAGCCCGGTAGGCCGGGTAGCCCGGTAGGCCGGGGGGCGGGTGGGTTGCGGGGGGAAGCAGGGCCCGGTCGGTTTGTGGCGGAAGGGGAGGGTGTGACCGCTGTGGCTGGGCCGATGGGCAATCACGGGTGTCGAAGTCTGTTGCCTTCCGCGCATCGCGTTTTCAGGTAATCGGACGATGATGGAGGTATGGGTACCTGGGTGCTGCGGCTTGCCAGTGACGGCGACGGCCCGCGGCTCGCGGTCAAGGACTGCATCGACGTGGCCGGAGTGCCGACGACGGCGGGGTGTCCGGTCGTCGCCGAGATGGCCGAGCCGGCCCATATCGACGCGGCGGTGGTCGCCTCCGCCCGCGAGGCGGGCGCGCGGATCGTCGGCAAGACGGGACTGACCGAGCTGTGCTGGTCGGCGAACGGGGTGAACCACTGGTCGGGGACGCCGATGAACCCGCTTGATCCCCGGCGGCTGCCGGGCGGGTCGTCGTCGGGGTCGGCGGTGGCGGTGGCCACCGGCGAGGCCGACGTGGCGTTCGGCACCGATACCGGCGGGTCGGTGCGCATCCCAGCTGCCTGCTGCGGGGTGACCGGGCTGAAGACCGCGTACGGCCGGATCTCGGTGAAGGGGGTGTACCCGCTCGCCCCGTCGCTGGACACCGTCGGCCCCCTGGGCGCGGACGTGGCCGCGGTCGAGCTCGGGATGCGGCTGCTCGAGCCAGGGTTCACGGCGCCGCCCGCGCCCGCCGCCCTGATCGCGGGGCGGCTCACGGCGACCGGCCTTGACGGCGGCATCGATCCCGCGATCGACGCCGCCGTCGACCGGGCCCTCGCGGCGGCGGGGGTTGCGGTCGACCCGGCTGCCAGCGCTCGACGTCGGCGCGATCATGGAGGCCGCCGGGGTGATCATCGACTCCGAGGGGTTCCGGGTCAACGCCTACCTGATGCAGTACCTGAAGCAGCTCAGCCCGCACATTCGGCGGAACCTGGAGCGCGGCGCCCGGCTGGGGCGGGCCGACCGCGCGGCGGCGGAACGGGCCCGGGCGGCGGTGCGCGCCACCCTTGAGTCGCTGCTCGCCGACTCCCCCGTGCTGGTGCTGCCGACGCTCGCAGGGACGCCGCCGCTGCTCGGCGAGCGCGGGTTCGCGCTGACCGCGCTCACCGTGCCCGCTAATCTCGCCGGGCTGCCCGCCCTCTCGCTGCCGGTGCCCGCGGTCGGCGGCGTGATCGCGTCTATGCAGGTGATCGGGGTTTCCGAGGAGCAGGTGCTGGCGTTCGGGCGGGTTATCGAGGCCGCAGTCAGCGGGTGAGTTCGGCGAGACCGCCGCCCGCGCGGGGCCTGCCGCTGCTACGCTTCCGGACACGCTCGCGATGCTTGCGGTGGCTGGCTTGCGGCGGTGCGGAACCGTCGCCTTGCGTGCGGCGTACGGCAGGTCGGGGTCAAGCCCGCCCGCTTCCTGACGGCGGACTGAGGGTTTGAATTTATGCGGTTTGAGTACGCTGCGGCCCCTGAGTCGCGCTCGCTTGTGGCGTTGCGCGACTCCTACGGGCTGTTCATCGGGGGCTCGTTCGCGGGCGGCGCATCGGTCTTCAAGACGATCTCGCCGGCGACCGAGGAAGTTCTGGCCGAGGTGACGCACGGGGCGGCCGAGGACGTGGACCGGGCGGTGCTCGCCGCCAGGCAGGCCTACGAGCGGGTCTGGTCGGCGATGCCGGGGCGGGCGCGGTCCCGGTACCTGTTCACGATCGCGCGGCTGATCCAGGAGCGGGCGGGTGAACTCGCCGTCCTCGACACGCTGGACGGCGGCAGGCCGATCAGGCAGACGCGCGGCGTAGACGTCCCGCTGGCGGCGGCGCACTTCTTCTACCACGCCGGCTGGGCTGACAAATTGGGATACGCCGGATTCGGGCCATCGCCGCGGCCGCTCGGCGTGGTCGGCCAGGTCGATCTCCTGGAGCTCGCCCCTGCTTATGCTCGCATGGCAGATCGCGCCCGCCCTGGCCTGCGGAAACACCGTTATCTTGAAGCCGTCGGAGGCCACGCCGCTGACCGCGCTCGCGTTCGCCGAGATCTGCAGGCAGGCCGATCTGCCGCCGGGGTGGTCAACGTCGTGACCGGCGACGGCAGCACCGGCCAGCTGGTGGCGGGCCACCCGGGGCTGGACAAGGTGTCGTTCACCGGCTCGGCCGAGGTCGGCAAGGAGATCGCGCGGGCCTGCGCGCTGTCGGGCAAGCCGCTGACGCTCAAGCTCGGCGGCACGGCGGCGAACATCGTCTGCGCGGACGCGAACATCGAGGCGGCGGTCGAGCGGGATCATCACCGGGGTCTTCGCCAGCCAGGGCCATGTGTGCGGCGCGGGGTCGCGCTGCTGGTCGAGAAGCCGGTCCTCGACGCTCTGGTAGCGGCCTCAAGCGGCGGATGACGACGCTGCGCTCGGCGACCCGCTTGATGCGGCACCGACGTCGGCGCCGTCGTCTCCCGTACCCAGCTGGACAAGATCACCGACCTAGCCGCCTCAGGCGAGGCGGAGGGCGCCACCGCTGGTCGCCGCCCTGCGCGCTTCCCGACCGTGGATTCTGGTTCGCGCCCACGATGTTCACCGACGTGTCGGACTCCCACCGGCATCGGCAGCGCGGAGCTGGCCGGGCCCGATGCTGACCGTGCCGACGTTCGCCACCCCGGCCGAGGCCGTCGAACGGGCCGACGGCACCCGCTACGGGCTCTCCGCCGGGGTCTGGACCGAGCGCGGGTCGCTGGCCGGCTGGCTGGCGTCGCGGCTGCGGGCCGGGGTGATCTGGACGAACGCGTTCAACCGGTTCGACCCGACGGCGCCGTTCGGCGGCTACCGCGAGGCCGGTCTCGGCCGCGAGGGCGGCAGGCACGGCCTTGAGGCCTATCTGGACATCCCCGGCGGACTCGATGTCTGAGGAGTCTCACGTCGCCGTCCGCACGACCTACCGGCTCCGCATCGGCGACGCCTTCCGCCGCTCGGAGAGCGGCCGCACGTTCGAAGTGCGCGGCGCGGACGGCGGGTTCCTGGCCCGCGCGGCGCTCGCCTCTGGTCGCGATGCCCGTGACGCCGTGGCGGCGGCGCGCACGGCCTTCCCCGCCTGGTCGGGCTCGAGCGCCTACCACCGGGGGCAACTGCTCTACCGGGTGGCCACGATCCTCGCCGACCACCGTGCGCGCTTCGCCGACCAGATCCAGCGCGCCGTCGGCGTCACCGCGGCCGCCGCCTACGCCGAGGTGGACGCGGCGACCGACCGCTGGCTCTGGTACACCGGCTGGACGGACAAGATCGCGCAGGTGCGCGGCAGCGCGAACCCGGTGGCCGGGCACTACGTCAACCTCTCGGTGCCCGAGCCGGCCGGCGTGGTGGCCGTGCTCGCCCCGCAGGACAGCGCCCTGCTCGGGATGGTCAGCGTGCTCGCGCCCGCCATCGTCGGCGGCAACACCGCGGTGCTCGTGGCCAGCGAGCGGTACCCGCTGCCCGCCCTCGGCCTGGCCGAGGTATTCGCCGCCGCCGATCTCCCCGCCGGGGTGGTGAACGTGCTCACCGGCGAGGTCGCCGAGGTGGCCCCCTGGCTGGCCGCGCACCAGGACGTGAACGCGATCGACCTGGCCGGGGCCCCCGGGGCGCTCGCCGACGACCTCGCGGTGGCGGCCGCGGGAACGCTCAAGCGCGTGGTCCGCCTGGCCGACGCCGACTGGATCGCCGAGCCGGGCCTTGAGCGGATGTTCGCCACCCTGGAGACCAAGACGGTCTGGCACCCGCTAGCCCCCTGACGCCGCCGGCTGGTAGACAAGGGAAACGGGCCTGCGGGCGGGAACCAGCGGACCGTTCACTAGGAAAGTCCTGTAACCGGGAGGGACGGGCGGAGCGGCAGGTAAACCCCGGCCGCCGCCTGGGCTAGCCGGTCGCCAGTTCCGGACGCCTGGCGCGGGCCGCTATGAGCCAGGTCCGCGCCCGGCGTTGACGACTCATCACTAATTGTCATCGATAGTTCGTTTGCATGTAACTGTGTAGTGGCTAATTTCGAACACCGCACGGGCGATCTTGATGGCATGAGGATCGCGATCATTACGGAGTCGTTTCCGCCTGACGTTAACGGCGTCGCGCACTGCGTGGTGCGGGTGGCGGAGAACCTCGTCCGTAAGGGGCATCACCCGCTCGTCATCGCCCCTGAGGCCGCGCGGGCCGGCACCGACGCCGACAGCTTGCTCCCCTATCCGGTGGAACGCGTGCCGTCCGTGCCACTGCCCGGCTACCCCACCTTCCGGCTCGGCCTGCCGACGCCGAAGACCCGCCGCGCCATCGCGCGGCACGGCACTGAGGTGGTCCACCTGGCCAGCCCGGTCGCCCTGGGCGCGTGGGGCAGCCACGTGGCCAGGGCCATGGACCTGCCGACAGTCGCCGTCTACCAGACCGACCTGCCGGGCTACGCCCGCGCCTACCGGCTCGGCCGGGCCACCGAGGCGTTCGCCTGGCGCTGGCTGCGCGACATCCACAACGCGGCGGGCCGCACCCTCGCGCCGTCCAGCATGACCGCCGACGACCTGCGCGCCCACGGCCTCGAGCGGGTCCGGCTGTGGGGCCGCGGCGTGGACACCGAGCGGTTCCACCCGGCCAAGCGCGACGAGCGGCTGCGGGCCGAGATCGCGCCGGGAGGCGAGGTGATCGTCGGCTACGTCGGGCGGCTCGCCGCCGAGAAGCGCGTCGACCTGCTGGCCGCCCTGGCCTGCCTGCCGGGGGTGCGGCTCGCGATTACCGGCGGCGGCCCGATGGAGGAGGACCTGCGCGCCGCCCTGCCGACCGCCACGTTCCTCGGCCTGCGGCACGGCGAGGATCTGGCCAGGATCTACGCCAGCCTGGATGTCTTTGTGCACACCGGGCCGTTCGAGACCTTCGGCCAGACGGTTCAGGAGGCCGCGGCGAGCGGCCTGCCGGTCGTCGCGCCCGCCGCCGGCGGCCCGCTCGACCTGGTGGCTGACGGCGTGACCGGGTACCTGGTCACGCCGGGCGACCCGGGCGCGCTCAGCGCGGCGGTGGGCAAGCTCGCCGCCGACCAGGCGGCGCGGGCGCGGTTCGGCGGGGCGGCGCGACGCCGGGTGCTCGGGCGCACCTGGTCCGCGCTGACCGACGAGCTGATCGCTCACTACGACGCCGTGCTCAACGACGCCGCGCCGGCCGCGCGGCTGGCGGCTTGAGCGGGCGGGTGCGCGCATGACCCGGATCGTGACCCTTGGCGACTCGATCACCCTCGGCATGGGCGACCCCGTCCCCGGCGGCGGCTGGCGGGGCTGGGCGCATTACCTGGCCGGGGGCCTGTCCGGCCCGGAGCTGCATAACCTGGCGGTCCGCGGCGCGCAAGCCAAGCAGGTCGAGCGGGACCAGCTCCCGGCCGCGCTTGACCTGCGGCCGGACATCGCCAGCGTCGTCGTCGGCATCAACGACACGCTCCGGGCCGGCTTCGACCCGGTGCGGACCGGCCAGGCCACCGCGCGGACGGTCGCCGCGCTGACGGCCAGCGGCGCGACCGTGCTCACCATGCGGCTGCCGGACCCGGCCCAGATGTTCGGCCTGCCGACCGGGCTCGCCCGGCCGCTGACCCGGCGGATGCGCGCGGTCAACGCGGAGCTCGACAAGGTCGCCGCGCACTACGGGACCCTGCACTGGGACGCCTCGAGCGACCCGGATACCTACGACCGGCGGAACTGGTCGGTGGACCGGCTGCACCCCAACGAGCGCGGGCACCGGCTGATCGCCTGCCGGTTCTGGGACCGGCTCGCCGCCGCCGGGCAGGAGGTGGCCGGCCGGCCCGACGCGGAGCCGGCCGGCCTCGGGCCGACCCGGCGCGACGACCTCCTGTGGCTGGCCACCAGGGGCACCTCGTGGTGCCTGCGCCGGTCGATCGATCTCATCCCTTACCTGCTGTTCACCGCCGCCCGCGAGGCGCTGGTCGAGCCGAGACAGTGGGGCCAGGACCTGTCGGCTGCGCCAGCGACGCCAGCAGAGGCGGTGGACGGCGTAGCCGACCGGGCGCGGTCCGGCGCGGGCGAGGCGGGCTAAGCGGGCCAACTCTGGCGGAGGCCTGGCACGTGCGTTGTCCCGTTTCTGCGGTTACGCTTCGATAGCTATGAATTCGGAGGCGGGACTGGGCGGCCTGGTTCCGCCGTTGCTGCGGGGCCGGGTCTTTCGGCGGTACTGGGGAGCATCGACCGTTTCGATGTTCGGCGACCAGATCTCGTCCGTCGCGGTGCCGCTCACCGCCGTCCTCGTGCTCCGCTCCGACGCCGCCGAGATGGGCTTCCTGACCGCGCTCACGTGGCTGCCCAGCCTGCTGTTCGCGCTGCACGCCGGGGACTGGCTTGACCGCCGGGGGCAGCGCAGGAAGGCGATGATCCTCGCCGACCTTGGCCGCGCGGCGGCGCTCGCCACCATCCCCGTCTGCTACGCGCTGCACGTCCTGACGCTCGCGCAGATGTACGCGGTGACGTTCGTGGCCGGCACGCTGTCGGTGCTGTTCACCGTGGCGGACGGGACGCTGTTCGTGTCGATCGTGCCGCCCGACTCCTACGTCGACGGGCAGTCGCTGATCTACGCCAGCCGCGCGTTCTCCTTCATGGGCGGGCCGTCCGTCGGCGGCCTGCTCGTCCAGGCGCTGAGCGCGCCGCTGGCGGTGGTCGCGGACGCGCTCTCCTTCCTCGGCTCGGCGGTGCAACTCGCCGCCATCAAGCCGGCCGAGCCGCCCTCGTCCGACGGCTCCGACGGGGTCACCGTCGGGCTCCGCTTCATCGCGAACTCGCCCCTGATGCGGGCGTCGCTGACCGGGGTGGCCGTGATCAACTTCTTCAACCTGATGTTCAGCGCGCTTTTCATGCTCTACGCGGTGCGCTCGCTGCATGTGCGCCCGGGGGTGCTCGGCGTCGTCATCGGGGCCGGCGCGGTCGGCGGGATGATCGGCTCGCTCACCGCCAAACGGCTCGGGGCCAGGCTCGGCATCGGGCTGGTCTACGTGGCCGGGTGCTTCGTCTTCACGCTGCCGCTCGCGCTGGCGCCGCTGGCCGCGGGCTTCCACGGCGTCCCGGTGCTGCTCATGCTGTTCGCCGCCGAATTCACCAGCGGGTTCGGCGTGATGGTGCTCGACATCTCGATCGGCGCGATCTCCGCCGTGGTGATCCCGGCCGCGATGCGCTCCCGGGTGTCGGGCGCGTTCCAGGCGATCAACTACGGCACCCGGCCCGCCGGCGCGCTGCTCGGCGGGCTGCTCGGCACCGAGGTCGGGCTGCGGCCCGCGCTCTGGATCGCGGTGACGGGCGGGGTGGCCGGCGCGATGCTGCTGCTACCGTCGCCGCTGCCAGGGTTCCGGATGCCGGCCCCCGAGCTCAGGGGCGAACTCGAGGACGCCGAGTCCGTCTAGAGCAGCGTGCGAAGGAGGCGGACGGGCGGGGATCCGTGGGCGAGCATGGTGTCGTGGGCGGTCCTCGGGTCGAGGCCGCCCTTCATCAGCTCGGCGGCCAGGTCAGAGATCTCGGTGTACCCCACGTAGTAGGTCGACAGCTGGGCCGAGGTGAGCTGCGCCCGGCGCCACTTGCCCGCGGCCTCACCCTCCTCCTGGAAGCCGCGCTCCATCATCAGCGCCATCGCCTCGGCCTCGGTCATGCCGTGGGCGTGCACCCGCGCGTCGAGGATCGCGTTGATCACCATCCGCAGCTGCATCTTCAGCTGCTGCATGCGCACCGCGGCCGGGTCGCTCTCGCCCGGGTACCCGTGGTCGGCCATCATCTCCTCGGCGTAGACCGCCCAACCCTCGACGAACGAACCCGACCAGAGGGCAGCGCGCGCCCGGGTCGAGCCGGTGAACCGCCGGGCGTGCTGCAGCTGCAGGTAGTGACCGGGCATCGCCTCGTGCACCATCAGGTTGTGCACCATGTGCCGGTTGTACTCGCGGTAGAACGAGGCGACCCGCTCGGCGGGCCACTCCCCGGGCGTCGGCGAGACCGCGATGAACGTCGGCAGTGCCGCGGCCTCGAGCGGGCCCGGCGGGTCACAGTAGGCGACCGCGATGCCGCGGTTGATCTCCGGCATGTCGATCAGCTCGACCGGGTCGTCGTAGAGCGTGATCAGGTCGTGATCGGCGACGAACGCCGTCTGCGCGGCGAGCGCGTCGGTGCAGAACCGCAGGATCGTCGCCTCGTCCGGCGCGGCGGCCCCGAGCCGGCCGAGCACCTCACGCGGCGTGCCGCCAAGGCCGGCCGTGACCCGGGTGATCTCCCCGGTGATGCGCTCGAGATCGCCCTCGGCGCGGGCCAGGATCGCGTCGGCGTCCGCCGCCGCTTGAAGCGTCAGGGAGAGCTTGCGGGAGAACAGCTCCGAGCCGAGGCGCGGGTCGGCGAACTCGTTTGCCTCCTGCCCACCATCCCCCGCCCGCCCACCTTGCGCGCCGCCATCCCCGGCCCCTCCACCCTCTGACAGCCGGGCGGCGAGCCAGTCGCGGTGCGCCGCGAGGGCGTCGAGCGCGGCCGGCCGCACTCTCTCGACATAACCGGCAGCCGAGGGCGCGGCCCGCAGCGCGCGGTCCACCTCCTCCGTCAGCAGCGCGATCGTGCCGCCGAACTGGGTGATCGCCGTCTCCAGGTGAACCTTCGGCAGCAGTCCGAGGCTGGCCCGCGCCGCCGCGAGCGAGTCGGGCACCGCGGCCAGCCGGCTGGCAAGCGAGCGAAGCCGCTCGGGCAGCGGCGCGTAGTCCCGCGCGAGCAGCATGTAGATCGCGTGGCCGGGGTTGGCCAGCAGCGGGTTCCAGGTGTGCTCGCGCAGTTCCTCGATCTCGAGGAGGCGGCGGGCCACGTCGTCGGCCATCATCGCGGTGTCCACCCGGAGCTCGGGGGGGAGCGCCATCAGGTCCAGGTCGGTGAGCCGGGCGGCGTAGCCGTCAAGGCTGCGGCGCTCGTCGGCCAGCGCCGCCTCCGACCGGTCGGGGAGCAGGCCGTCGAACCGGTGATCGCCAAGCTCGGTGGCGGTATCCGGATGGCGGCGCATCAGGTCGTCGATGTAACTGTCGGCGAGCCGACGTAGCTCGTCGCCCGCTGCTCCCACGGGTCCCGTAGTGGCAGGGACGGTCTCTGCGCTCAACACGCACTCCTGTCGGAAAGGGGTCATAGTCCGTATGCGAGCCGCCACGCATCCGTTCGAGATAACTGTACGGAGCGCAGTGGCGCGGAGCGCAACCTATACGGCAAAGAGATCTTGACGAAAACCTATAACATCATGATTTATACCGTTACAAAATGACGGCCTCGGTCAATGCAGGCTTGGCACGGAAGCCACATAAGGGCACCATGTACCCCAAGTCCCACTGGTTCGGCTGGACCATCAACCCCACCAGTCACGTCACGATCCTGATCGTGGTCCTGGCGCTGCTCGTCATCCAGTCCACCCTGAACATCACCGGCGCGAAGGTCATGGGCCGCGTCGCCCAGTTCGGCGTGTACGTCGAGATCCTCGGCCCTCGGCATCGCGATCGTGCTCGCCATCCACGGGTTCCACCACAACGTCGGGTACCTGTTTCCACCCAAGGGGTGCAGAACGTGAAGACCAACGGATCGCGCGGGCGCGCGGCTGGGTGCCCGAGGGCAAGTTCACCATGGGTCGCTGGGCGTGGCCGGTGACGATCGTCGCCGCGGTGTACCTGCTCGTCATGTTCATCGACATGGTGGCGCCGACCGGCCTGACCAGCCCGCGCGGCGCCTTGTTCAACCTCGACTGGATCACGCTGGTCGTCATGGTCATCGTGTTCATCGTCGGCGCCGTCCTGTTCCTGCTCGCGCGCGGCGGCCGGGAGCTCGACGAGCACCTGCGCGACGACGCCGAGAAGCCCGCCGCGTTGCGGTAACCGCCGGGGAACCCGCGTCAAGATCAACATCCAGATCGGACTGAACGGACCGGGCTTGCTCCCGCCGCGCCATTGGCTGGCGCGGCGGGCGCCGGCGTTTCAGCGGCCGACTCCGGGTAGGTGACGACGGGAACCGACGCTCAGCCAAGGCTGAAGGTTTCTGAAGGAACACTCAGGTAACCAGTAGGTTGGGATGATGATCCCTTCGGGGTGCGCCAAGGTTGGCGGGCGATTCTATTACCTGTAACGAGCGACCAGCCACGAACAGGATTCGGGGTGGCAGTACCAATGAGTGAGCCATTCGGGCAGTACCCGCAGGGCCAGTACTCCTACGGCGCCGGCGGCGGGTTCCCGGTGCCTGAGCCGCCGCGGCGGCGCCGGGGCCGTCACGTGCTTGGCCTGACGGCGACCGCCGTGGTCGCTGCCGCGATCGGCGCCGGCGCGGCCGTCGGGCTATCAACCGGGGCTACGGCGGGCGGCGGAGCCGCGGCGACCTCGCAAACGATGCTGTCCACGACGCAGATCTCCAGCCGCATCGATCCTGGCCTGGTGGACGTGACGTCGACGCTGGGCTACGCCGACGCCACCGCCAAGGGCACCGGCATCGTGCTGACCTCCAACGGTGAGATCCTCACCAACAACCACGTGATCAACGGCGCGACGTCGGTATCCGTCACCGACATCGGCAACGGCAAGACCTACACGGCAACGGTGGTCGGCTACGACGAGAGCCAGGACGTCGCCGTCCTCCAGCTGACCGGCGCGTCCGGCCTGACGGTCGCGAACATCGGCAACTCGAGCACCGTCGCGGTCGGCAACTCGGTGGTGGCGCTCGGCAACGCCGGCGGCGCCGGCGGCACGCCGTCGGTCGCGCCGGGCTCGGTGACCGGGCTCGACCAGTCCATCACCGCCTCCGACGAGTCCTCAGGGACCTCTGAGCAGTTGTCCGGCCTGATCGAGACCAACGCGGGCATCCAGCCCGGTGACTCGGGCGGCCCGCTGGTCAACTCCTACGGCCAGATCGTCGGCATGGACACCGCGGCGTCCACGGGCTACTCGTTTAGCGGCGCCGGGGGCGGCGGCACCGGGTCCGGCGGCTACGGGTCGGGCGGCTACGGGTCGGGCGGGTACGGATCCGGCGGGTACGGGACCGGAGGGACCGGCGGGTCCACCGGATCGTCGGGCAACACGTCCACCACCCAGGGCTACGCGATCCCGATTGACACGGCGCTGTCCATCGCCAAGCAGATCGAGGCGAACCAGGCCTCGTCCGTCATCCACATCGGCACAACCGCGTTCATCGGCATCGAGATCGCCCCCTCAACCGGCCAGACCGTCTCCGGCGTGGAGATCGCGGGCACCCAGTCGGGCACCCCGGCCGCCAACGCGGGCCTGGTCGCGGGCGACGTGATCACCGGGATCAATGGCACGTCGGTGACCACAGGCACCCAGATCTCCGAGGCGCTGATCCAGCAGCACCCGGGCGACAAGATCACACTCACCTGGACCAACACCGACGGCCAGTCGCAGACCGCGACGGTGACCCTGGGTACCGGCCCCGCGGCCTAACCCCGGAGGCCGCAGGCCGCAAGGCAAAGCGAGGCGAGGTGCATTCCGCACCTCGCCTCGCTGCATGTCGCCGCCATTGCCAACTGGTTGCATTCGTCGGATGGCGGTGAAATGGCAGCGAAGCGGCCGCGGACGGGCGCGTCGTAGGCTTTGATGTGGCATCGCGTATTGTCGGGCTCGGCAAGCGCGGTGCAGAGTCATTTCCTACACACGGGGACTTCGGGGGAATGCGGGCTATCCTAGGGCGATTTGAATATCAGGCGGCAGGCGGGCTTGCGGCAATCCTCGCCGTGCTGGTCGGCGGAATTCCGGCGAACGCGGCAATGAACCCGCATATGCGGCATGTGCTGCACCGTGAGCATCTCGCCCATGTCCGGCACCTGCGCATCCGGCCGTGGGAGGTCGAGATCCCGGCCATCGGGGTGGCGGTCGACCTGGCGACGCTCGGCGATCCGGACGGACCGACGCTCCCGGTCCCGCCGCTGGCCCAGGCGGCCACCGAGGCCGGCTGGTACCAGTTCACCTCGGTGCCGGGGAGCGCGGGCAACTCGGTCATCGTCGGCCACGTCGACACCTACGTCGGCCCGGCGGTCTTCTACGACCTGTACCAGCTCCGGCCGGGCGACGCCATCTACGTCAAGACCGGGGCTGCCGCGGTGCGCTTCGCCGTCCGCTGGGTGCACGAGGTCACGAAGGCGCAATTCCCGGTAAACCAGGTATTCGGCGAAACCGGAAAGCATCAATTGTGGCTTATTACCTGCGGCGGCGCTTTTGACTACCAGACCGGGCACTATCTGGACAATATCATCGTCTCGGCGGTGTTGCAGCCTACGGTAAAACACCGAGCGCGGCACCCGGCGACAAGCCACGTGAAGCACCACGCGACGCACTGGTGAAAATGCTTAGGAAATCATGGGCCGAACGCCAACCGTTTGCAATAATCAGTCCTGCGGATAAAGAGCCGACCACAGGTACGTTCCGGGGACGTTTCTCGCTCGTTCCGGCACACCTTATTAAATATTGGGGGGAAACACATGAGACGAGTCATGGTCGCGGTCGCCGCGGCCGCTGCGGCAACCCTCGCCGCAGCGGCGGTGATGGCGCCGGCCTTCGCCGCGCCGCGCCCAGCCGACCACGCCACGCTGGCCCGCACGGCTGCGCACGGCAAAACCAACCACCACTCCCGGCGGACACTGGCCGACGTGATCACCAGCGACTTCGGCGACGGCGGCAAGTACGTGACCGTGGTGCGCTGCACGGGCACCGTCTCGACCCCGCCCCCGGTCCGCCTCGCCCGGCTCGACGACCCGCTCACGGTGCGCGGCGCACGTCCCACGGCGGCGGTCGTCAAGCTGCTCGGAAAGCCGAAGGCCTACAAGACCGTCTACACCTGCACGGTCATCGTCGAGGAGAAGGCCCCCGCGGCCAAGAAGAAGACCCACCTCGCCAAGAAGAGCTGCGAACTCGGCCCGGGCCGCGGCTGGAGCGGCCGGCGGCGGAGCTGCCGCCAGGTGGTCATCCTGAACACCGGATTCGGCGGCGAGGCGGGGCCGGTGGCGAGCCACCACCCGGCCGGCTAGCAGCGCCCGCCGCATCGCGGTCCGCCCGCCGCCCCGCAGTTCGTCCGCCGACCCGCGGGAGGGGCTCGGTCACCGTCGGCTAGCCGGATCCGGTTACGCGACAATGGAGGCATGACCGAGCCCCAGCGGGCCAATTCCGCAACCCCTGCCGCGCCCGCGGCCGCCGCGACCGAGACCCGCACCGAGTGGCTGTCGAGCGGGGAGACCCCGCTGCGCCAGTTCCTGCGAGCCGAGACCGGCTCCGCCGCCATCCTCGCGACCGCGACCCTGGCGGCGCTGCTGTGGTCGAATCTCGGCGCAGGCAGCTACGGCGCCCTGTGGTCAACCGAGCTTTCCGTGCGCGTCGCCGGCCACGGTATCCAGATGGACCTCCAGCAGTTCGTGAACTCCGGGCTGATGTCGCTGTTCTTCCTGGTCGTCGGCCTGGAGGCGCGCCGCGAGTTCGACATGGGCGAACTGCGGGTGCGCAGCCGGGTGGCACTGCCGTTCCTGGCCGGCCTGGCCGGCATGCTGGTGCCGATAGCGATCTACCTCGCCATCAACGCCGGCCGCAGCACCGAGCACGGCTGGGGCACCGCGATGTCAACCGACACCGCGTTCGCACTCGGCGCGCTTGCCCTGGTGGGCGGAAAGCGGCTGCCCGACCGGGTTCGCACCTACCTGCTGACCATCTCCGTCGTCGACGACCTGGCCGGGATCGCGGTCATCGCCATCTTCTACAGCAGTCACGTGCGGTGGCTGGCGCTGCTGATCGGCGTCGCGCTGCTCGCGGTCTACGCCGTGCTCACCACGCGCGGCGTCAGCAACGGCCCGCTCTACCTGCTCATCGGATTCGCCGCCTGGGTGGCCTTCTGGCAGTCGGGGGTGGACCCGATCGTCGCGGGACTGGTCATCGGCCTGCTGACCGTCGCCTACCCGGCTGCGCGGGAGGACCTCCAGCAGGCCACCGACGCGTTCCGGCTGTTCCGCGAGCAGCCCACCGCGCGGCTGGCGGCCGAGGCCCGCGAGGTGGTGCGGGGTGCGATCTCGCCCAACGAGCGGCTCCAGGAGCGCTACCACTGGTGGACCAGCTACGTGATCGTCCCGTTGTTCGCGCTGGCCAACGCGGACATCAAGATCAGCGGCTCGTTCCTGGCGCAGGCCTACACGTCGCCCGCCACGCTGGGCATCATAATCGGCTGTATCGTCGGCAAGCCGATCGGCACCGCGGGCGCGGCCTGGCTGGTGAGCAAGGCGACCAAGGGCCGGCTGACTCCCCCAGTCGGCTGGGGCGCGGTCGTCGGCGTGGGCGCCGTCGCCGGGATCGGGTTCACGGTCTCCCTGCTGATCGCCTCGCTCGCCTTCACGGGCACCGAGCTGGCCGAGGCCAAGCTGGGCATCCTTTCCGGCGCGATCTGCGCCACCGTGCTCACCTGGGCGGTCTTCCACGGGCTTGACCGGCTCCCGCAGCGGACCCGGCTGCGCGCGCTGCTCGGCACCTCGTCGACGGTCACCGACCTGGCGGTACCGGTGGACCCGGACCGCGACCACATCCGCGGGCCCGCGAAAAAGGCTCTGGTCACCTTGGTCGAGTACGGCGACTTCGAGTGCCCGTACTGCGGGCAGGCCGAGCCCATCGTCCGCGAGCTGCTCAGGGGATCCGGCGAGCTGCGGTTCGTCTTCCGGCACCTGCCGCTGACCGAGGTGCACCCGCACGCGCAGCTCGCCGCGGAGGGCGCCGAGGCGGCGGCCAAGCAGGGCGGCTTCTGGGAGATGCACGACACGCTGATGGACCACCAGGGGGCGCTGACCGGGAGGGACCTCGTCCAGTACGCGACCGACCTGGGCCTTGACGCCGAGAAGTTCGCGGCCGACCTGCGCAAGCACACGGGCGCCGCGCAGATCGCGGAGGACGTCGATTCCGCGGACCTGGCGGCGGTGTCGGGCACTCCGACGTTCTTCATTAACGGGAACCGGTACTACGGGGCGTTCGACCTGGCGGCGTTGCAGGAGGCGGTGCACGCGGCCAAGGGCCGCGCGGTCCTGGGCGCTCGCTGATGGGGTGTCGTGGATGGTGGACTGCCGCTTCAGTTGAGCCCCTAGCGCTTGAGTCCGAAATTTCCCTATTTAGGCTTCAGGATTAATAGTCCATGGCCTTTCGTCGTTATTACGACTGAAACGCCATGGATTTCGAACAGCTGATCTTCTCCGCACCGACGCTGCTGATACGCGACGCTGCGAGAGGGGCGGCGGGTGATGAAAGTATAGATACGACTGAATTCTGGGCGGGGAAGGCGGAGTGGTGGCCGGTAACAGCATCGCAATCACGGGCGGGTACGTCGTCCCCATCGAGGGCCAGCCCATCCCCGGCGGGACGGTCCTGGTGGTTGACGGCAAGATCGCGGCCGTCGGCGGGCCAGAGCTCAAGCCGCCGCCTGGCGTCCCTTCGGTCGACGCGACCGGCAAGTGGGTGCTGCCCGGCCTCATCGACGCGCACACCCACCTCGGCGCCCGCGAGGAGGGCGAGGGGTGGGCCGGCCACGACACGAACGAGCTCACCGGCCCGGTGCAGGCGCACGTCCGGGTGCTCGACGCGATCAACCCGGCCGACGAGGGGTTCCGCGACGCGATCGCCGGCGGCGTCCTCGCCGCCGGCGTCACCCCCGGCTCGGGCAACCCGATCGGCGGACAGACGGTGGCGATCCGCTGCTGGGGCCTGACCGTCGACGACATGGTGCTCCGCTCCCCCGCCGGGATGAAGTCCGCGCTCGGCGAGAACCCCAAGCGCGTACTTGGCGAGCGGCGGGTCAACCCGTCAAGCCGGCTCGGCACCGCGGCCGCGATCAGGTCCGCGCTGGTCGAGGCGGCTGCTTACCTAGCGAAAGAGAAAGATCATGAGCCTGAAAACCACTCGCCAGAACGGCCCGGGGCGAGTGCGGAACGCGATCTGAAACGCGATCTGAAACTCGAGGCCCTTGGACGCGTGCTCCGTCGCGAGATCCCCTGGCGCCAGCACTGCCACCGTGCCGACGACATCGCCACGGCGCTGCGGCTCGCCGCCGAGTTCGGCTACGACCTGGTGCTCGACCACTGCACCGAGGGGTACCTGCTCGCGACGAAGATCGCCGAAGCGGGGGTGCCGGTGGTGACGGGCCCGCTCATCACCGCCAGGTCCAAGGTCGAGCTGCGGAACCGCACCATGGCCAACCCGGGCCTGCTGGCGGCGGCGGCATCACGGTCGCGATCGCGACCGACCATCCGGTGGTCCCCGTTCACCTGCTGATCCTCCAGGCGGCGCTGGCGGTCAAGGAGGGCATGGACCGGGAAACGGCGCTGCGCGCGGTGACGATCAACCCTGCGAAGATCATGCGGGTGTCCGACCGGATCGGGTCACTGACCGTCGGCAAGGACGCGGACCTCGTCATCTGGTCCGGCGACCCGCTCGACGTGATGTCCCGCGCCGAGGTCGCCTACATCGAGGGCCGCGAGGTCTACCGCTACGACTACGCCTCCCGAACCGGCCTGTTCGCGACTCCTGATAGGGCCGGCTTGAATATCGGCTGCCAGCTGCAGGACTGAAGTCCTCTTTTATTCCTGCAACTGAAAACGTGCTGCTGTACGCGCTCGATGACACATCCGCGCGGCACGCGGGCACGAAGGCGTGGCTGGACGAGACCCTGTCAGGCAGCGAAGAGGTGGGCTTCGCCTGGGTTGTCCTGCTCGCCGTGCTCCGCAAGATAGAGCCGACACCCGGGCGATGAGTTCCACCCGTCCATGGAGTGAGCCGATGCGCGATACTGGCCCCATGGTTGACGACACTGCACGGGACCTGGCCATCTACCACGCACTCAAGGCAGCCGACGAAGTCGCGGCGGCACTCCAGACTCACCTCATCGAGGAACACGGAGCTGATCCGGAGCGCGCGGCCCCGCAGAGCACTTCTAGCAACTCCCTCAAGCTGCTGCGGCAAGCTCGCGAGCACCTGGGGGAGGGACTTCGGGCCGTCGAGGCAGACCGCATCGCCGAGTCCGATGGGATATCCCTGCGCAGCCAGTAGGCCCCACTGAGCGCAAGGCCAGGAGGCACTCCGATGATGTCGCGAGGCCTTGGTTCATATCGCCGTGAGCGCCCGCAGGTAGGCTTCGCGTGCTACCTCGGTATCCGGTGAATCTGGCCAGAGGAGAGTCACATGCCAATTTTCAGCAGCAAGCCGGCCGACGATGCTGCCGCCTGGGAGCCGCAGGCCGCGGCCGGCAGGCTGGCGCACACCGCAGGCGCCGCCCCGGCGGGCGTTTTCACCTCCGACTTGTCGGTCTCCGAGTACGTGCTGCTCGGCGAGGCCGGGTTCGAGCCGCTTGGCTTCGTGGTCGGGATCGTCGATCTATCACATTGGCCTGCAGGTCGGAAGATGGTCGCAGAACCAGGAACTGCAGGTGCTGACCCAGGCGATGTACAACGCCAGGGAACTGGCCATGACCAGGATGCAGGCTGAGGCCGACCACCTCGGCGCTGACGGCATCGTCGGCGTTCAGCTGCGCATGCAGAGCTACGTGTGGGGCCAGGAGGTCCTGGAGTTCATCGCTACCGGGACCGCGGTGCGCGCGCTGGGCAGCGCCGGCGGCGGCACGGAAGGCGCCCACCGCGCGCCGGACGGCCGGGCGTTCACCTCGGACCTGTCGGCTCAGGACTTCTTCCGGCTGCTGGCGGCCGGCGCCGTGCCGGTGGCGTTCGTGCTCGGAACCTGCGTGTACCACATCGCCCATCAGTCGGCGATGCAGTCCCTGCGCCAGGCAGGCCAGAACCAGGAAATGGTGGTCTTCACCCAGGGCATCTACGACGCCCGCGAGCTCGCGCTCGCCAGGATGCAGGCAGAGGCAACGCAGGCGAGGGCCTCGGGCATCGTCGGGGTGAACGTCGCGGTCAACAATCACGTCTGGGGCGAGCACGCCACCGAATTCCTCGCCACCGGAACCGCCATCCGGCGCCTCGGCGATGAGCACCGGCTCCCCCAGACCTCGCCGAAGCCCACCTTCACCTTGGGGCTCGACAGCTAGGCCGCGGGACAGCGATCTCCGCCATTCCGTCTTTCCGGGCACGCAGAACGCCCCGTTCGGGCGCGCATTACAGGCAGCCACGCGTTGCGATAATGTCCGCCTTATGCCGATAGCAGCGATCAACGGGATTCAGGTCAACTACGCCGACTCCGGCGGCCACGGGCCGGCGGTCGTGCTGAGCCACGGGTACCTGATGGACGCCTCGATGTTCGACGCCCAGGTTGCCGCGCTCGCGCCGGAGTACCGGGTGATCACGTGGGACGCGCGCGGCCACGGCGGCACCCCGGCGCCAGGCCACAGGAGATCATCGCCGCCATCATCTTGGGCCCTGGCCAGTGGGACGGCTGGTATGCCAAGTGGGCTGGGCAGTACGCTCAGCAGGCGCCCGGCAACCTCAGCCAGCTCACCTGGCCGTTCCGGTGCCTGATGGACCGGGACGACATCACCGGCAGGCTCGGCGAGGTCAGCTGCCCGGCCCTGATCGTCCACGGCAGCGAGGACGCCGCGATCCCGCTGGCCAGGGCCGAGCAGATGCGCGACGCCCTGGCCTGCCTCGACCGCGTTCACCGCTCCGCACGCATCCAACGTCACCCACTTCGCGGTCTGTCGAGGCCGACAGTCCCCAGGAGCACCGACTAACAATGCCCTGGGCTGCGAAAACACCGCTACTGCCCAGCTACCGCCTCGCGCAGCTCACGGAACGCCTCGGCGATGCGAGGAGCGGGCCAAGAAGCGTTGAGGCCGCTGGGGTTCGGGAGGATCCATAGGCGGGCGGTGCCCAGGGGTTCCGGCTGGGGGCCGATGACGGCCTTGGGGAGGGCAAACGCGGTGCGGTAGGCGGTGATGCCGGCGATCGCGATGACATGCGGGCGGCGGGCGTCGATCAGGGCGAGCAGGCGGGCGGCGCCGTCGCGGAGCTCGGCGGGGGTGAGCTCCGCGGCCTGGGCGGTGGCGCGCGGCGCGATGTTGGTGATGCCGAGGCCGTAGCGGGTCAGCTCGGCCTGCTCGGACGGCTTGAGCAGGCGCGGGGTGAAGCCGGACTGGTGCAGCGCCGGCCAGAATCGGTTGCCGGGCCGGGCGAAGTGCCAGCCGGTCGCCGCCGAGTACAGCCCCGGGTTGATCCCGCAGAACAGCACATGGAACGGCTCGCCCGTGCGGCGGGCAGCACGTCAGGGACGGTAGCGTCCCGCGCGGCCGCCAGGTCAGGCTTCATGGAGCAAGCTGGTCGCGCCAGGAGTAGCGGGGCTGGTAGCCGAGCAGTTGCTTGGCGCCGTCGATCGCCAGCAGGGTGTCGAACTCGCCGATCTCGCGGGTGAGCGGGACGTCGGGGAAGACCTCGGCGAGGACCTCGCGCGTGGGGCGGTTCATGACCGTGTCCGCCGCGGCGATGATGACGTTCTGGCTGCCGGTGAAGTCCGCTTCCAGGCCGAGACGGCAGGCGGCCGCGACATCGCGGACATCGACGTAGCCCCACAGGTTCCACTTGCGCAGGTGCGGGTCCGGCCAGTACGACGGGAACCGCTCGTAGTCGTGGGACTCCATGATGTTGGAGATGCGCAGCCCCACGAACGGGATGTCGGACCAGCGCGAGATCTGCTCCGCGAGCGTCTCGCTGACGACCTTGGACAGCGCGTAGGTCGTGTTCGGGACGGGGAAGTGGTCCTCGTCGACCGGCGCGTAACGAGGCGGGCTCGCCCGCCCCGCCCGGGATCTGCTCGCGGCCGCGTCCGAACGGCAGGCCGAGCGTCGTCTCGCTTGACGCCCACACCACCTTCGCCAGCCCGAGCGACGCGGCCGCGTGGAACACGTTGAAGTTCATCGTGGCGTTGGCGTTGAACGTGACCGCGGGCGTGGACAGGCCGGGCGCCGGGATGTTCGCCAGGTGCACGACGGCGTCGGTGCCGCGCAGCACCTCGGTCGCCTGGCCGTAGTCCGTCAGATCGGCGCGCAGCACTCCCGCCGCCACGTCATCGCTGGTGAGCCTGTTGTCGGTCGCCACCACCTCGTAGCCGTGCTCGCGCAGTTCCCTGACCGCGGCGCGGCCCGCCTTGCCGGTCGCTCCCGTGACGCAGATCCGTCGTGCTGTCGATGTCATGATCATGAGCCTAGTCCGGCGTTGCCCGTTATGCCGAGATCGCGGCGGCAAGAGCACCCGCCGGGCGGCTGACCTCTTCCGCGGCCGGGAAATGCCGGGGCCGCCTCATAGCCTGTGCGATGCTGTCACCGAGACCGGCACCCCTCGGCGCCGAGGTGGAAGTCTCCCGAGACCGGCTCGCCGGCTTCCTCGGCCGGGCTGTATAGCCGCCTTAGCGGGCTGTGCGGCTGGCGGGGACGCGCTCGGCCGGTAGCGGTGGGCCCGGTGGGGTGCCGTCGCCGAAGGGACGGCCGGGCAGGGACTCGCGGCCGTGCGGGGTCAGCCAGCCGGAGAGGTCCGGGCCGTCCGGGACGATGCCGGACGGGTTGAGGTTGGTGTGCACCAGGTAGTAGTGCTGCTTGGTCTGGACGAAGTCGATCGTGTCGCCGAATCCCGGGGTCTGGAACAGGTCGCGGGCGTAGGCCCACAGCACCGGCATCTCGGTGAGCTTGTTCCGGTTGCACTTGAAGTGGCCCTGGTAGACCGCGTCGAACCGGGCCAGGGTCGGCCAGAGCCGGACGTCGGCCTCGGTGATCGTGTCGCCGACCAGGTAGCGGCGGCTCGCCAGCCGCTCTTCCAGCCAGTCCAGCCGGGCGAACAGCTTCTCGTAGGCCTGGTCGTAGGCCTCCTGGGTGCCCGCGAACCCGCAGGCGTAGACGCCGTTGTTGACGTCGGCGTAGACGAGCGCGCTGACCTCCTCGATCTCTTCGCGCAGCTTGTCCGGGTACAGGTCGGGGGCGCCCGCACGGTGGTCGGCGGCCCACTCGCTCTCCAGGTCGAGCGTGATGTGCCGGAAGTCGGCGGTCACCACCGCGCCGCTCGGGATGTCCACGATCGCCGGGACGGTGACCCCCCGGTCATAGCCGGGAACCGCCTTCTCGTACGCCTCGCGGAGCCAGTGAATGCCGAGCACCGGGTCCTTCTCCCCCGGGTCGAGGTCGAACTTCCAGGATCGCCAGTCGTGCGTCGGCCCGCAGATGCCTATGGACAGCGCCTGATCCAGGCCGAGCAGACGGCGGACGATCATCGTCCGGTTCGCCCACGGGCAGCCGCGCGCCACGACCAGGCGGTACCGGTCCGGCTGCACCGGCCAACCGTCCCGCCCGTCCCGCGTGATCTGCCCGTCGAGGTACGTGGTGTCCCGCTTGAACGCGCCGTCGTCCTTGCTCATGACACCAAACTAGTCCGCCAGACCCGGCGACGGCAGAGGGGCTCCACCGAACGGTCGGAGATTACGGAAGCAGGATTACGGAAGCAGATCGTCCGGGATTGGCCGTAGCATGGCCGACAGAAGCGATAGTCAAGTGAGAAGGGAATCACCATGGCACTAGCGGCAACCGAGATCGACGCCGAGCGCAGCGACCTGCTGGCGATGCTCGGCAAGCAGCGGCACTTCCTGCGGTACACCACCCGCGGCCTGACCGATGAGCAGGCGCGGGCGCGGACAACGGTCAGCGAGCTGACGCTTGGCGGCCTCATCAAGCACGTCACTGACGTCGAACAGACCTGGGCCGCCTTTATCGTCGAGGGGCCCCGGGCGACGGGCGACGCGTCGGACATGACCGAGGAGGACTTCGCCCGGAGGCTGGACTCATTCCGGCTGCTTGACGGCGAGACGCTGGCGGGCGTGCTCGCCGACTACGAGGCGACGGCCGCCGCGACCGAGGTCCTGGTCCGGACGCTGCCCGACCTCGGCACGACGCAACCGCTGCCGAGCGCGCCGTGGTTCCCGCCGCAGGAGCGCTGGTCGGCGCGGCGGGTGCTGATGCACATCATCGCGGAGACCGCGCAGCACGCCGGGCACGCCGACATCATCCGCGAGTCGATCGACGGCCAGAAGACGATGGGCTGATCGCTCACGGGCGATCGAGCCGGCTTCAGCCGCTGGCGACGGCTTCCGCCAGGCGGCGGACGATCTCGGCAAGGATGGGGCGGGGGGTCGCGAAGTTCAGCCGAACGTGGCCTCGGCCGGCGGCGCCGCAGTCCGCGCCATCGGTGAGGATGACCTGCGCCTTGGCCAGGAAGAAGTCGGCCGGGCTGGCCGCTCCGTCGCCAGCCGTCGGCGAACAGGTCACGGCAGTCGAGCCAGGCAAGATAGGTGCCCTCGGGGGGCTGGTAGCGGACGTCCGGCAGCTGCTCGCGGAGCAGGTCGGCCAGGAGCCGCCGGCTTCCGTCCAGGTACTCCACGACCTCATCGAGCCAGGGACCGCCGTCGCGGTAGGCGGCGGCGGTCGCCTGCACGCCGAGGGTGGACGCGCCGTGCTCGTACGAGGAGCCATCCTCCGACCACTGCGCCGCGTCCTTGTCGTTGGAGAGGATCAGCTGCGCGCACTTGAGGCCGGGGAGGTTCCAGCCCTTGGAGGCGGAGGTGGCGGTCACGGTATGCGCGGCAGCCTGCTCGCTGATCGACGCGTAGGGGATGTGGGCGCCGCCCGGGTAGATGAGCGGGGCGTGGACCTCGTCGGCGAAGACACGCCCGTGGTTGGCCGCGACGACGTCGGCGACAGCGGCGAGTTCCCCCGCCTCGTAGACCCGGCCCACGGGGTTGCAGGGGTTGCAGAGGATGAGCAGGCTGCCCGCCGCGCTTGAAGGCCGCGTCGATGCCGGCCAAGTCGAGGACGGCGCGACCGTCGTCGGCGGTGGCCATCGGGACACTGATGATCTCGCGTCCCAGGCTCTTGGGCACGGACAGGAACGGCATGTAGGCGGGGGTCGGCAGGATGACCTGGCTGCCCGGCTCGGAGAAGACGGTGATCGCTGCCCTCAGGCCCATGATCACGTCGGGCAGCGGGCGGATCCAGGCCGGGTCCACCACCCAGCCGTAGCGATCGGCCTGCCACCGGGCGCAAGCGCCCGCCATCTCGGCGGCCGCGCGATCGCTGAGGTAGCCGAAGTCCGCGCGGTTGATCACGTCGCGCAGCGGCCGCCTGGATCGGCGGGGCGGCGCCGAAGTCCATCTCCGCCACGAACGCGCCGATCACGCCGGGACCGCCCCTGGTCCACTTCACGCTGCCGCGAGCGCGCAGCTCGTCGATGGTGATCTGGTCGGCGATCTCGGCGAACGACGGCATGACACCTGCTTCCGAGGCGTGACGGCGGCCGGGTTGTCCCGTTTGCAACGCTAACAGGCACCGCCGGCAGAACGCTGCCCCGCTACCGGCGGGCGGCGCGGGCGATGACCTCGTCCTCGGTCAGCGGGCTGGACGGGTGGTGGCTCAGGCACATCGGGGTGCGCCGATCCGCCGGAAGGCGCTGCCCTCGGTGGCGAGGTAGAACTGGCCGGTGCCGAGGCGGCCGATGTCGGGGACGTCGCCGCCCTTCGCCCTGGCGAGCTCGCGGGCCGCCGTCGATCTGCACGGGGCTGTTGAGCAGGCCGAACAGCTGCGTGGTGGCGTTGCCGGGGATGGAGTTGTGCAGGCTCTTCGGCGACTGGGTGGCGAAGAGCAGGCCGAGGCCGTACTTGCGCGCCTGCGAGGCCAGCCGCCTGGTCGACTCGCTGCACGCGGTCGTGCCGACCGACGGCACCAGGTCCTGCGCCTCGTCCATGACCAGCAGGCCGCCGAGCGGACGGTCTCCCGCCGGGTTCCGCTTGACCCACGAGAACAGGGCCATCTGGAGCTGGTTGACGAAGCCCTGCCACTGCTCGCGGCTCGCCATCCCGACGCTGCTGATCACGCGAGATGCGCGCGCGCTTGCCGGGCGGCGGGGTGAGCAGCATGCCGGGGTCGGCGGGCTCGCCCGCGCCGCCGAACAGCGGGTCGGTCGCCCGGACGGCCCGCAGCCGGTCGGCGAGGTCGGCCGCGATCAGCGGTCCCTTGCGTCTGCTGGCTGACGTGCTCGGGCAGGTGCGGCGAGCAGGTCGATGAACGCGCCGAGGTCATGGCCCGCGCCGCGGGCGAACTACCGCATCGCCTCGGTGAGCACCGCCTTCTCCTGGGCGGCCGCGGGCGCCCGCCCGCTGCGCGCCGATCCGCGGCGCGAGCGCCTCGACCGCCGCGTCGACGGCGGCGTTGAACTCATCGACGTCGTCGAGGACCGCGCCGAAGTCGGGCAGCGGCTGGAACGTGAGCGGGCGGCCGCCCTCGCGGCGCGGGGTCCAGATGACCACGTCGGTGTCTGTCCAGGTAGTCGCCGGCCCGTTCGGCGTCCCCGGCCAGCCACGGCGCCGGGGGTCGCTGGCCACGCATCGCCCAGCCGGGCCAGGTCGTTGTTGGGGTCGAGGACGATCGACGAGACGCCCTGCAGCGCGCACTCCTCGATCACCCGGCGGAGCAGGACCGTCTTGCCGGAACCGGAGCCGGCGAAGATCGCCAGGTGGCGGCGGAGGGACGCCAGGTCGAGGGTGGCGCGCCCGGCTGTCCGGCCGGCGCGGGAGGCCGACGCGGATGGCCGGGCGGCGGGATCGCGCGGTCGCCGGCGATCGCGTGCCGGCCGCGCTCGTGCCGCCGGGCCGGGCTGCGCCTGCTCCGTTCCGCGGCCGGCGGCCGCGGCCGGGGCGGACGGCCCGCGGCCTGCCGGGCGACCCGGCCGACCTCGCCGAGGGCGCGGCTGAGCAGCTCGGTGGCGTGCGCGGGCTGACGGGCGAGCAGCCAGGCGTTCAGCTCCGCGTGGTGGCCGCCGAGCAGCTCGCCGAGCGCGGCGAACGTCTTCAGGTCCGCTTCCGCGGCCGGCAGGACGCACGCCGCCCTTGTCCGCGAACTCCGCCGCCGCCTTCTCGGTCACCGGGCCGCTCGGCCACGGCGGCGGACCTGAGCACGAACAGGCGGCGCTCGGCGTCGCCCACGCCGCCCGCGGCGAGGCCGGCGCCCTCGATCGCCTTCCTGAGCCGGGTCTGCACGGCGCGCGGATTGTCCGAGGCGATGGCGCGGAACGCCCAGCGACGCTGCGTGCCGCTCGGTGCGGAGGTCGAGCAGCATCCGCAGGCACGCGTGCAGCCGGGGGTTCTTGCCCGGCGCGGGTCCTGGACGAACGGTCTGGTCGTCGCCGTCGGCCTCTCTGGCCCAGGCCTCGAGGCCGGCGGCGAGCAGCGGCGGCATCGCCACGTCCTCGGTGTCGGGCGCGAGCGCGGCGCCGACGACGGCGCTGATCCCGCAGCCGGGCGAACAGCTCGTCGAGCGCGGCCAGGCCGGGCGAGCCCGTCGCGTCGCCGCGGTAACCGCGCGGCCGGGCGAGTCAACGGTCCCATCCAGGCTGGTCGAGCTCGACGACGGCCCGCTCGTGCAGGCACGCGCCGACGTGGGCCTCGACGCGCTTGAGCAGCGCACGCGCGGTGTACTTGCTCGCGTCCTCGAACGCTCCCGGCAGGATCGGCCAGGTCGGGTACGGCGGCTCGAAGCCGACCCGCGCGAAGTCCGCCGCGAACCGCTTCTCGATCATGAGGCGGCCGATGTCCGCGCTGGGGATGTTCCGCATCTGGCGGGCCATCCGGAACCGGTCGGCGACGGGGCCCACGCCGTAGGTGCGGATGGCGTCCCAGCTCTCCGGCAGGCAGGAGACGACCGTGAGGGTGCGGTGGGCGACGTCGCGCAGCGACATCAGGCCGGTCGCGACGTCCGCGAGCGGCCGCGACTGCGACGCGCCGCCCCGCCGGCGCTGAGGCCGATGAGCTCGTCGATCAGCGCGTCGACCTGGTCGATCGCGATCACGATCGGCCCGGTCAGCGCCAGCAGCTGAGACACCTCGTTGACGAGCAGCCGCGCGATCTTCCTGGTGGTGTTGATCCCCCAGCGGCGGCGGTCCTCCAGATCGACCTCGTAGCCCGTCAGGTAGTAGTAGCCGACGTCCTGGTCCTCCTGCATCGGCGACGCCAGCAGGGCGAGCGCCCGCGCCGTGTCCTGGCAGATCAGGCCGATCTTCGGGTCGATCCGGCGCAGCGCCGCGATGAAGACCTTGAGGGCCTCGGGGGACGGCGGCACCTCCCCGGTGATCTGGGCGCGGAAGTTCCCGTCGAGCCCGACGCGATCCGCGAGCCCGGTCAGCAGCGTCGCCAGCTGGTTGCGGCTGCCGTCGGGGAACGGCAGGAGCTGCTCCACGACGGAGCCGAGCACCTGCTCCCAGAACGCCTTGGTGAACAGGTCGCCGACGAGGAAGAAGTAGCCGCCTGCGCGCTGCACCTGCTCCCGGGTCCAGCCGAGCAGGTGGGTCTTGCCGACGCCGCGCTCCCCCTGGATGACGATGCCGAGCGGCCTGGAGGAGTCGGCACTCGCCTCGCCGATCCCTGCGCGGATCAGGTCGGCAGTCTCCGCGTGCAGCCCGTCGACGTGATAGCTCAGGTCCGTCCACACGTCGTCGAGCGCGCGGGTCCAGTTGAAGGTGAGCGCGGCTAGCGCGGTTAGCTCTTCGGTGCTCATTCGCTGCTCGTTTCGCTGCCCGATGCCATTACTCGATCGAGATCAGGTGCTTATTTTCGCCGCCGATGCGAAGCGCCGATTCGCGGTCCGCGGCCGACAATGCCTGCTGGTTTTCCTGGGGAATGAGATTGATCCGCTGGCTCGGTGAACATCGCGGCGAGCGCCGCATCCACGTCGGGGCGCGGTATGTCCGCCAGCAGCTCGCGCAGCTCGCGCAGCTTGACGAACTCGCCGCTTGCGGGCGCGAGCCCCCGGTACCCGGCCTCGACGCGCGCCGTCACATCAACCGCGTGGCGACCGCGTGGCCGGCCAGCAGCGTGCGCTCCGCCGTCGCGGCTGTCACGAGGGGCAGCGGTGACGAATTCGGCGAGGCTCAGCCCAGCGGCGCTCAGGTAGCGCGCGAACACGCCGAAGACGAGGTAATGCGCGCGCTCCAGGCTGCTCCCGCCCGCGGCCGGACCCGCGGCCAGATCCTGAGCGCACCACCGCCAGCCGGCGTCGGACAGCTCGTGCGCGAAGGCACCACGGCTCACCTTGGTCGACTCGACAAGCTTGCGGTCGTTGAGCCGCCGGCGCTCCTCCCCGACAAGCCGGAAGCCGATCAGCGCTTCCAGCTCCAGATTGGAGACCTGGCGTGCCTCGCCGAGCAGGGCGAAAAGCACTGCCCGTTCCTTGACCGATACCTCATCACGCAACACGATCGAACAACTCTTTTCATCGCCAAGGGAGCGCAGGGGCAAGAGGTTACCGAGAAATCCTATGGCTGAACGCCCGGTAACCGCCGGAAATCCACGAATATCGCAAATCTGGGCGGTTCCGCCAGGCGAGGATCCGGTCGGTTCCGCCAGCCGAGGATCTGAGTGGTTCCGCCAGCCGAGGATCTGAGTGGTTCCGCCAGCCGAGGATCCGAGCACAGTCCCGGGGCAAACCCGCGAGCCAAAGGGCGCGCCCCTGACCTCGCACTGAGGAGCCTGGCGGTTTTGGCCGGGCGACGAGGGAGATGCCCGGGTCCCGAGCGCCCGGTAGGCCGGGGGCCCCGTGGTCGGAGCGGGAGAGCACAGTCCCGAGCGCCCGGAGGCGAGCGGCGGAAGCACGGCGTAGGCTTGGGCAATGGCGTTCAGCGGGTGGCCGACGGCGGCACTGGAGTTCTACGAGGGCCTTGAGGCGGACAACTCGAAGGCGTACTGGACCAAGCACAAGGCGGTCTACCAGGAGCAGGTGCTCCGCCCGATGGAGGAGCTGCTCGATGAGCTCGCCCCCGAGTTCGGATCGCCGAAGATCTTCCGCCCGTACCGGGATATTCGCTTTAGCAACGACAAGACGCCCTATAAGACGCACATCGGCGCGGTGCTGGGCGGGACCGGCTACGTGCAGCTCTCCGCCGACGGGCTGTCCGCCGGCACCGGGATGTGGCACCTGGAGCCCGACGAGCTGGTCAGGTACCGCGCCGCGGTCGCGGGCCCGGATGGCGCCGAGCTCGCCGCCATCGTGGCCGGCCTGGAGAAGGCCGGCGTCGAGATCCACGGCCACGGCACCCTCAAGTCCGCGCCGCGCGGCTATACCGCCGACCACCCCAGGATCGACCTGCTGAGGCACAAGGGCCTGACCACGTGGCAGCACTGGAACCCGGCGCCCTGGCTGTGCACGCCGGTCGTCGCGGGGAAAATCTCTGAATTCTTTGGAACGAGCGCGGCTTTCTGCGACTGGCTCAACTCGTGCATCGGCCGTTAGCAGGCCGTGTGCCGGGGAAGATACGACCTTCCGGGCTGACGGTAACCGGTGGGGCCGGCGGATCGATTTACTGGCACCCCGCGGGCGACGACGCGCTCGTGCCCGTGATCGCCCAGGCGGTCCCCAGCTGGAAATCCTCGGTCCTGGTGATCAGCCCGACCCGCACCCGGAGGGTCACGTCCTGGATGCTCGTCGAGCCGCCGGGCGTGTTGCAGACGAGGGACGTCCACAGGATTCGCAGCAGGCGGTACGAGTGCGGCGGGATGCTGCCCGGCAGGTCCCAGCGCGTCTTGGCGCTCCAGTGGCCGCCCTCATCGCTCACCGGGTCGCTGCCGACAGCGAGCAGCAAGGGCGAGATACCCCCCGACACCGCCCAGGCGCCGGCCGGGCCAACGATGGTCTGCGTCCAGTTGCTGTTGTTGTAGACGCCTACCACCATGCCCTGCTGCTGACCCCAGCGTTCCGGCACCGAGACCTGCGTGACATCGCCGGCCCTGGTCATCGACCCCCCGCGCGCGTTCTGGTCCTGCGGGAACCACCAGGATTCGAGTCCCCCCTGAAGGAGCGGAGGCGCGCTCAGGACGGAGTTGAGATAGGTCGCCGCGCCGGCGACGGGCACGACGATCAGCACGATCAGCGTCCAGGCCCGCCAGCTGAGGCGGGACAGCCGGTTGCGCAAGCGGGCGGCGGCCGACCGCCGGGCCGGGCCGGCGGCCTCGGCGGCGAGCTCGGCCGGAGTGCCGAGCCGGGCGAGTTCCGCGCCGACCTCGTCGTCGGCGGCATCGGCCGGGAGCGCCTCGTCGAGGTGCGCGATGATCTGGTCGCGCAGTTCGCGAGCCTGGGCGGCCGGCAGCGCGGCGCACGCCGCGTCCAGCCTGCGCAGGTAGTCGCGGACCAGCGGATGCTCAAGCACGGCGGCGCTCATCGCGGCTCCCCTGCCCTGTTCTCGTGTTGCTTGTCCTCGTCTTGCTTGTTGCCGTCTTGCTCATCGCCGAAGGCGTCTGCGGTCGCGGTCGGGGACAGCACGCCGCGGACCGTGGTCGCGAACTCGGTCCACTCCGTGCGGAACGCCGCCAGGTGCTTGCGTCCGTCGTCGGTGATGAAGTAGTAACGGCGGGCCCGCTCGCCCTCGGCGTCATGCCACTGGCTGGTGACCAACCCCGCGTCGCGCAGCCGGTTGAGCAGCGGGTACACGGTCCCGTCACTGGTCAGCAGGCCGCCGGCGGCGGCGAGCTCGCGGACGAGCTCAAGGCCGAACCGGGGCCGTTGCGCGAGCAGCGCGAGCACGCAAGGGCCGAGCACTCCCCGGCGAAGCTCGGTCAAACTCGGCTCGCTGCTCATGTTCCACATGATGTCTTGCCACACAAGACAAGTCAAGGCGGCTGCGCAATCGAGGTCGATCGAGGGCGACGACTGCACGCGTGGTGGCGTCCGGGGGGCGGCTGGGACGCTTGTTGGCATCCAAGGGCGGGGCTGGACGCGTGGTGGCGTCCGGGGGCTGGTGGACGCGGAGGCGGAGCGGCAGCGGCAGCACAGGCGAAGGCGGCAGCACAGGCGAAGGCGGCAGCACAGGCGAAGGCGGCAGCACAGGCGGAGACGGCAGCGGCAGCAGAGGCGAAGGCGGCAGCAGAGGCGAAGGCGGCAGCAGAGGCCGCGGTTGTATGCGTAGGTGACAATGACGACGTAGGTGGCAATACGGATAATCACGCGGGGTCGCGTACCGATGACAGCGTTATCAGGCGGTGGGACAATCACGCCATGGCTGCCGGCGGGACGGAGTTTCGCCCCCAAGAACCGAATGTCGCGCGGATGTACGACTTCATGCTCGGCGGCAAGGACAACTTCCCTGCCGATCGGGAGGCCGCGCGGCGGACGTTCGAAGCACTCGGCGAGGACGTGGTGCGCGGGACCGTGCTGCAGAACCGCCGTTTCCTCGGGCGCGCAGTCCGCTACCTGGCCCGGGACCTGGGGATCAGGCAGTACCTCGACATCGGCACCGGGCTGCCCACGATGAACAGCGTGCATGATGTCGTCCGGGAAGGGGGCGATGGGTGGGCCGCGCCCGACAGCCGCGTGGTCTACATCGACAACGACCCCGTGGTCATCTCGCACGCGAGGAACATGCTGCACGGCGTGGACGGCGCCACCATCGTCAGCCACGATCTGCGGGACCCCGGGGGGATTACCGGGGACCCACGGGTGCGTTCGATGCTCCGGTTTGATGAGCCGATCGCAGTGCTGCTCGTCGCGATCCTGCATTTCGTGTCGGACGCCGACGATCCGGCGCGCATCGCCCGGGCCCTGATGGCCGCGGTGCCGCCGGGGAGCTGCCTGGTGATCTCGCACCTGTCCGCCGACCACTACGCGGAGGCGGACAAGGCCGCCGCCGTCTACGAGGACGCGTCGTCCGGGCTGTACCTGCGAACGCGGGAGGCGGTGGCGGCCATGTTCGGGGGGCTGCCGCTGGTCCCGCCGGGCAAGCTCGTCTGGTCGGTGCAGTGGCACCCGGACTCCGCCACCCCGCCGGTCGACTCGCCCGGCGGGGCCTCGCTGTGGTGCGGGATCGCGCGCAAGCCATTACGCATCACGCGCGTCGCCGACCGCGCTCGGGGCGGCTGCTGCGCGGGGCGCCTGCTGCAGCGGTGCGGCTGCTGCGCGGGGCGGCTGAGAACTAGTCGGACAGGGGAAGGCGCTTCTTGGCCTCCTCGTAGAGGCCGGAGGGAAGCGGTCCCTTCTCGGCAACGGCGATGTTGCCTTTGAGGTGGTCGATGCTTGAGGTGCCGACGATGGTGGTGGACAGGCCCGGGTGGCTGAGGGTGAAGCGCAGGATGAACTCCATCTTGCCCATCCCCGCCTCGGCGAGCAGTCCCTCGATGCCGGAGGTCTCCCAGTTCCGCTGGCCGACGCCCGGTTCCTGGGTGAGCGGCCCGGTTCGCCAGTTCTTATCCTCCGACGCCGCGCCGCGCGCCGCGCCGCCGCGGATGAGCGTGCCCGCGCCCTTGACGGCCGCCTCGGAAATCAGCTCTTCGTGGTCGCGCTGAACCGCCGAGTAGGGGATCTGGAAGGCGTCGAAGACTTTCATCGCGATGTGGTCGCGAAGGTGCGGCAGGATGCCGGACATGCCGATGAAGCGGATCTTGCCCTCGGCCTGAAGCTCGGTGAGGGTCTCGACCGTGTGGTTCTCCGCGAGCGTGGCGGCCGACGGTGACATGTGCACCTGCACGAGGTCGAGGCGGTCGGTGCGGAGCCTGCGCAGGGACTGCTCGACGTTCGCGCGAACGTTCTGCTGGCTGTAGTCGTGCGGGTAGGGCGGCGGCGCGTCGGTCGGGTGCTCCATCGGGCAGCCGCACTTGGAGGCGAGGAAGAACTCCTCCCTGCGGTGGCCCACGTACGCGCCGATGAGCTCCTCGCTGCGGCCGTAGTCGGGTGAGGTGTCGATGAGGTTGATGCCGCCGTCGAGGACCGCGTTCAGCAGTCGGCCCGGCGTCCTCGTCCGCGATCTCCGGGCCCCGCGGCAGGCCTCTCAGCTCCATGGCACCGAAGCCGAGGGTGGTCACGTTGGCGCCTGTGCGCCCGAGGGTTCGTGTCATGATCGCCATGACTTTTACCGTATCCCTCGCCCGTGCTTAGTGGCCCTCCAGGGCGCTCGGGTCGGCGGGCACGTCGACCGAGTACTCGCGGAGCGCGGCGAGCGGAACGATCTCCAGGGCGCGCTCGTGCGTGGACGCCAGGACGACGGGCGACGCGCTGCCGTCCTGGTAGGCGCGGAGCCAGTTCACGGCGGTCACGCACCACCGGTCCCCGGGCAACAGGCCGGGAAACCGATACTGCGGCATCGGGGTGGTGAGGTCGTTGCCGATGCTCCGCTGGTGCGCAAGGAACTCCGTGGTGACAACGGCGCAGACCGTGTGACTCCCCTGGTCCTCCTGACCGGTGGTGCAGCAGCCGTCCCGATAGAACCCAGTCAGCGGGTCACTTCCACAGGGCTCAAGCTCCCCGCCCAGCACGTTCCGGTCGCTCATCCCAGCAGTATCGGTACCGGCGCGGTCGGCCCGCAACCCCCGAAAGACGATCATGGGTTCCTTTATCCGCTGGCAGCCATGAGCGCTAGAAGGATCGTGGCGATTGCCGCGAAGCCGTGGGCGACGGGGACGAGCACCGCAGGGTTCGGGCGGATGGGCCTTAGCGGCGCGCGGCCCACCGCCCCCCGGGAAATGGATGGTCGAGCAGTCGCCCGATCATTTCGTCGGTGACCTGAAAGTCCGCCGGGTCGCTGGGCTCGCCCGCCCTTCCGTGCCCGCGCAGGAGTCGGGGACGAGCGCCGCCGATGAGCCCCGCCCCGCCGCCGTCCACGGCTCGCCCGGCTTGCGCGTCGGGTACGGGGTCCAGAGCGTCACGGTGGACAAGCCGAGACCCACGGCCACCGTCAGCGCGCCGACCGCTGCCCAGGCGAGCGGCCGCGCGCCTGCGATCAGGTAGGTCGCCCAGAGCAGCAAGCCGACGACGGCCGCTGCGGCGTGACCGAAGATGAGCAGTGGGGGCAGCCCCCAGGGCTCTCACGCGCTCGGCGCAGGCCACCGCGAACGAGCCAGGTGTCCAGCATGAACGCACCAAGGCCCGCCGTTAGGAGCCAGCTGATAAGGGTCGCGAACCGCATGACGTCCAGGAATCCGATCTGCCTCCTGCCTGTGGCGACAGCCTTGAGGCGAGTGTCCCTCACTTGCGCCCACCTTGACAATTGTTAACTTTATGGTTAACAATTGCCCGCGTGAGACACGACGTGGACGGGACGGCCGGGACGGTTATCGAGGCGCTCGGCGATCCGGTGCGGCGCCTGGTGGTTGCCGCCCTCAGCGGCGGGCCGCGGCGGGCCGGAGAACTCGCCGCAGAGATCGGCATGTCGGCCCCCGCGATGAGCAGGCATCTGAGGGTCCTGCTTGCCGCCCAGGTCATCGAGGATCAGCGGCTCGACGAGGACGCGCGGGCGCGGGTGTTCAGGCTCCGACCGCAGTCGATCACGGCCGCCCGAAGCTGGCTCGACCAGATCCTGGCGGGCCAGCCCGCTTGATCCGCTGAGCTTGTCGGCGGTTAGGCGGAGCAACGGTACGTTCGGGGGATGGATTTGACGATTTTGATCCTGCGTCGCCCGGCATAGACAGACGTTGAACCTGAACATAATCTTGACTGTATGGTCAGTCAGGATTTTTCAGCTGCTCCCGTTGACGCAGCCGCGCTCGCCGCGGCGCTTCGGCCGTTCGGTGAGAGCCGGATGCTGCCGCCCGTCGCGTACACGTCCGCCGAGGTGTTCGCGTGGGAGCGGCGGAACTTCTTCGGCGGCGGGTGGGCGTGCGTAGGCCATGCGTCACAGCTGTCGCGGCCCGGCTCTCAGGTCGCGGTGGACACCGGCGCCGGCGGGGTGCTGCTCGTCCGCGGCGAGGACGGGGGCCTGCGCGCGTTCGCGAACACGTGCCGGCACCGCGGGCACGAGCTGCTGCCGTGCGGCTCGTCGGCGACCGGGAAGTCCATCGTCTGCCCGTACCACTCGTGGGCCTACTCGCTCTCCGGCCAGCTGCGCGGCGCGCCGGGTTACCGAGAGATCCCCGGCTTCGATGCGGGCGCGTGGCCGCTGGCCTCGCTGCCGGCGGCGGAGTGGCACGGGCTGGTGTTCGTCGACGGGTCGGGCGGTTCCGCCGGGCCGTTGCCGCTGGCCGGGCTCGAGGCGATCGTGGCGCCGTATGAGCCGGAGCGGCTCGCGGTGGCGGCGACCCATAGTTATGACGCGGCGGTGAACTGGAAGGTGCTCACCGAGAATTATCACGAGTGCTACCACTGCCCGACGATCCACCCGGAGCTGTGCAGTGTGTCGCCGCCGCACAGCGGGGAGAACTATCCGGTCGCCGGGTCCTGGATCGGCGGCTGGATGTCGCTGCGCGACGGCGCCGCGACGATGTCGCTGGACGGTCACAGCGGCGGCGCCGCGCTGCGCGGACTGTCGCAGACCGAGCTGCGGACCGTCGCCTACGTCGGGATCTTCCCGAACGTGCTGCTCAGCCTGCATCCGGACTACGTGATGACGCACATCCTGGTGCCGGAGGCAGCGGGCCGGACGCGGATCTCGTGCTCGTGGGCGTTCGCGCCGGAGGCGGTCTCGTCGCCTGGCTTCGACCCGTCCTACGCGGTGGACTTCTGGGACCTGACCAACCGGCAGGACTGGGCGGCTTGCGAATCGGTCCAGCGCGGCCTTGCCTCCCCCTTCGCATCGGCCGGGCCGCTGGCGCCCGAGGAGGACGCGATCTACTCGTTCGTGACCACGGTGGCGCGCGGCTACCAGGGCACCCGGGTGACCGAGCGGCCCGCCGAGCACGGACTGAGCGTCTAGTCTCCCGAATCTGTTAGCTGGCTCAGGTCGGTCGGCCGCGGGGCGCCATCGTGGATCGTTGCGTACACACGGGTGTAGACAACGATCCACGATCAGCCGCCCAGGTCGTCGCGGCTCTTGTCCCGCAGGTCGTCCCTGGCCCGCCCGCACTGCGGAACGGAGTCGTGCCTGTTGCGCCGAGAACAAAAGCGACGGCTGCCGCGCGGCGCGAGCGCTCCGTCCCGGGTTACAGGCGGGAGGTGAGCTCGGCCACGATTTCCGCCGCTGACTGTGACTTCCTTGCGAGCGCAACGCTCTGTCCGGCCCACATCGAGAGCGCTTCGATGTCACCGGTGGTCCCGACCATCGGCGGCGCTGGCTCGTAACGAACGATTGCTTCGCCGGAGGCGAAGTGCGCGATCACGTCGCCTTCTCCTGGCCGCTGCGTCGTCTGGGGGCCGGCCGGCGGCCTCCCACGCCTTGGCGGTTGAGTTGCGGAGCGCGCGGTGGGGAGAATCGGGCCACCCGACGTCGTAGAGGTTGGGGTACCACTGCGCGTCGGTCTCGGCCGCGGCTATCAGCCGGCGCCGGTAGTCCTCGTGGATCGGCATTTCCTCGGCCAGCAGGAACCGCGTGCCCAGCCATGCGGCCTGGGCGCCCAGGGCGAGCACCGCGGCGACGCCCCGAGCGTCACCGATCCCGCCCGCCGCGATCACCGGCACCGGCGCCACCGCGTCCACCACGGCGGGCACCAGCGGCAGTGTCGCGACGGTACCCCACACGTGCCCGCCGGCCTCCCAGCCCTGCGCGACGATAACGTCCACTCCGGACGCGACTGCCCGCCGCGCCTCCTCGGCGCTGCCGACCGTGTGCATGACAACCCCGCCGGCGTCGTGCACGCGCTTGATGTAGCCGCGTGGATCCCCCCAGAGAAACGAGACGATCCGCAAGCCGGCCTCGAGAGCCTGGTCAAGGCGACGGTGCCGATCCTCGGTGAGAACAAGGTTGCCGCCAAACGGCCGCGGCGTGAGCGCCGCCGTCTCGCGAACGACGGCTCCGACGTCCGCCGACCAGGTCAGCGTCACCATGCCGAGCGCGCCGGCATTCGAGACGGCCGCGGCGAGCCGGGGAACCTCAGCTATCGGTGCCTGGACGATCGGCTGTTCAATCCCAAGCAACTCGCATACTGGCGTGCGCACCGCGTTCGCCCCCTTCCGGGATCTTTGCCGGCCACCGGGTGACCCGCCTTGCGCAGCAACAATCGTCGCGCTGTCACTGATAAGACGTCGGCATCGACTCGGCGGACCGCCGATCCCATCCGTGAAACTTCGAGTAGTCGCCGGCGTCCCAGGCCTCGCGCAGCCCCGGTGTGGCCAGGTCCCAGTCCGGGCGGATCTCGGCCGTGGCCGCGCGCAGGTCGTGCCACAGGTCGTAGAACGACGGGCGGCCCCAGAACCAGTAGCCGTTGTAGATGCTGTGGATGACCAGTCCCGGCTTGAGGACGAGCGTGTGCGGGATCATCGGGTCGTGCTCGGGGTCGGTGTACTCCTTGATATCCAGGTCCTTCTGCACCGTCCGACCGGGGTCGGACAGGAAGGGCCACTGGGCGCCGGTCGAGGCGCGGAACTCCTGCAGCGTGTGATGGTCGTCGGTGGCGATCGTGGCGATCTGGGTGTAGGCCACCGCGATCTCCGGGTAGTGCTCGGCTAGCTCCAGGTGCTGCCGGTGCTCTTTGGGGCAGTAGTTGCCGCGCGCCAGCGTGAGGATCAGCGGATCGCGGCCCTGAAGTTCGCTGAGCCTGCGGACCGTGCCGGTCTGGTCGGGGAGGGCGTAATCCGGGAAGATGCCGCCTGGTCTGATGTCAGAACGCATCGGATGACTGCCTCTCACAGCTTCGAGGGCGCAATACCAACGTCACTGTACCCACAGGCGCCAGGCCGACACCGAGGGTAGCTACCCTCCGCCGAGTTCATTGCGCGAAGACCGGTCACGTCACCACCCCACCCCGCACGGCGGGCATGGCGGGCACGCAGGTGAGCGTTCCGGCTGGCAGGTATTCCAGGATGCCAGCCTGTCGGGCGCTTATACGGGTGCTGGCCATGACGACATAGGGCCGCTCGGGCGCGACCCTTGACAGTAATGATCGGCACAACCCGGACCACAGGAGGGTGAGGGGATGTCACAGGTACAGGTCACCAGACAGCGCCGGACGGCCAGCGCGCGCCGGCGCGGGGAGGTGGAGCGCGCTCCGCTTGGACCCCCGAGATCCCGACATCATCCGTGCGAAGCAACTGCAGCGCCAAGCAGGGCGGGCTGGCGGTACCCGGCCATCCGCATGAATGGGTCACTGAGCGTGGCGGCGAATGGCGCCTATGCCTCGCTGCCCGCGGGCCGCTACGCGAGTTTCCATGCTGAATGAACTTGATGAGGGCCTTGAGTGGAAAGCCAGATGATGTTTCTTGACTGCCCGGCGTATTTCGATGATGAGGGCTCGGTCAGGTGTGCCCTCCCTGCTGCGGTGGAATACCGGTATACCCAGGCATCAACCGGCGGCCAGCTTGAATGCGCTAAAATCAGATGCCCACGCGGTCATTGGTTCAACGGCCCCATCGAATTCCTTGCCTAAGACACACCGGACGCGCATACTTTTCTTACCGCGAAGGCTTTTCGTGCGCATAGCACGAATTCCTTTCCTCAGGAGAAACGCCTTCGTGATCGTGGCGGCGCGCTGGGCTGCCCGACGTGATCCGAAGTCACGCCCGCACGCTAGCGCATCACCAGTCCCCCTAGCTGACCGGCATTGGGTCTAGCCAGGTCGAGACACACCCGGGATTTAATCACGTAGCCTCCTCCGGGATACTTGCACCGAGGGGGAGGGGAGAAGGGGAGAGGAGGGAGGGAGCGGGAGCGACGAGAAGGAGAGGAGGGGGAAGGGGGGAGCGAGGGGGGGGGGAGGGGTGAGCGCTCAGTTCCAGGGCGACCCTGGACCCGAAGGAAGGAGCGGAAGAGGCGGGGCCAGCAGATCGCGGCCGCCATTAGTTGATTCGACGAGATCCCCCCACTCCGCAGCGCGCGGGGCGTCAGCGAGGGCGGCGGCCGCGTTTGGTTAGCTGGCCGGCGATGATCATGCGCTGGATCTCACTGGTGCCCTCCCAGATGCGCTCGACGCGCAGTTCGCGGAAGAAGCGCTCGGCGACGTTCTCGCGCATGTAGCCTCGGCCGCCGAAGACCTGGACGGCGCGGTCGGCTACCCGGCCGGCCATCTCCGAGCAGAACAGCTTGATCATCGAGCACTGGGCGTGCGCCGTCTTCACGTCGGACGAGTCACGGTCGATGCCCCGCGCGGTCTCGTACAGCATCGAGCGCGCGGCGAACAGCTCGGTGACGCTGTCCGCGAGCATGCCGGCCACAAGGCCGTGGGATGCGATGGGGACGCCGCCGGCGACGCGCGTGTTGGCGAACGCGGTCATCTCGGCGACCAGGCGCTCGGCCGCGCCGGTGCAGCGGGCCGCGACCATCAGCCGCTCAAAGCGGAACCATTCGCGGGAGTAGAGCATGCCGCCGCCTTCGGTGCCGACGAGGTTGGCGGCGGGGACGCGCACGTCGGTGAACTCGACGATCGGGTGATGGTGGCTGATCGTGTGCGAGTAGGCGGGGGTGCGGACCACCTTGACGCCGGGGCTGGGCAGGTCGACGAGAAACAGCAGGTGCTCGGCCGGAGAGTCCCCGGTGGTTGGGTGCGGCCCGGCGCCAGGCGCGGTGTCCTGCCTGAGGCTGGAACCACGCGTGCGTTCGGGCGAAGGGAAGTTGATCTTCTTGGCCTGGAAGAAGCAGTAGTCGGCGGAGTTATAGCTGGTCACGTGCCACTTGACGCCGTTGAGGACCCATTCGTGGCCGTCGCGGTAGGCGGTGGCCTCGATGGCGTCCACGTCGGAGCCGGCCGACGCTTCGGTGATCGCGTAGCACTCCTCGCGCTCGCCCCGGACCGTGGGCCTCAGGTAGCGCTCGATCTGGTCGGCGGTGGCGACCGGGGGGAACCAGGAGGGCGGGGTGGCGGCGACCCAGCCGAGGGCGTTGGTTACCCGGCCGACCTGCTCCTGGACCAGAACCTGCTGGAGGGTGCTCGCGCCCGCGCCGCCGAGGTCGCGCGGCAGGTTCGTGGCGAACAGGCCGAGCTCGATCGCGCGCTTCTTGTGCGCGGCGGCCACGTCGTCCGGGAGGTCGCCCTCAAGCTCTGCCTGGACTTCGAACGGAATCAGCTCGTCGGCGAAGGCGCGGGCGCGCGCCTGGATGTCCTCGTCTGCTGCTGACAGGCCGTACATCGGGTCGCTTGCACCTCATTTGGATGGATCGACGGCATTGACTGAACATTCAGTCTATGTCTAGCATCGAAGCGTGCCGATGACTAGTGAGCTGCCGAAAACCGCCGACGCCGTTGTGGTCGGCGGCGGGACCGTGGGCGCTTGGTGCGCGTACTTCCTGCGTCGGGCCGGCCTGGAG
This sequence comes from uncultured Actinomycetota bacterium, assembly GCA_963778435.1. Lineage (GTDB taxonomy): Bacteria > Actinomycetota > Actinomycetes > Streptosporangiales > Streptosporangiaceae > Trebonia. The sequence goes on along the minus strand of CAVZUX010000025.1, from coordinate 172,959 downwards.
AACGTCGTGCTCGTCGAGAAGGGCGTGCTCGGGCAGGGCGCGTCGAGCCGCGCGGCGGGGGTGGTGCGCGTGCAGGGCGGGACGCCCGAGGCGGTGCGCCTGGGGCTCTGGTCGCGCTCGTTCTACCTGGGGCAGCGGGCCGAGATCGGCACCGACTCCGGATTCGTGCAGCAGGGGTACCTGCTGCCCTGCTTCAAGCCCGCCGAGGTCGAGGCGGCGCACGCGCGGATCGCAATGCAGCGGTCGCTGGGGCTGCCGGTGCGGTGGCTCTCCGCCGACGAGGTCGACGCGATCAACCCGACGATGGCGCCTGGGTGCACGCTCGGCGCGTCGTACTGCGACGAGGACGGCTACATCACCCCGCCGCGGAACGTCGCGGCCTACACCGCGGCGCTGGTGAGCCCGGGCGTGGTGGTCGCGGAGCGGACTCGGTTCGGCGGGCTGTCTGCCGGGACTTCCGGCACCGACGTGCAGACGTCGCGTGGGCCGGTGTCGGCCGGGCTGGTGGTGCTCGCGGGCGGGCCGCAGCTGGCTGCGGTCGGCGCGCTGGCGGGGATCTCGATCCCGGCCGGCGGGGTCCGGCACCACGTCGCGGTGACCGAAGAGCACCCGGCGTTCGCGTCGACGCCGATGGCGTTCGACGTGCCGTCGGGGCTTTACTGGCGGCCGGAGGAAGGCGGGCTGCTGTTCGGGATGAGCGATCCGGACGAGCCGCCGGGCGAGAACCGGCTCGTGGACTTCGACTACCTCTCCCTGATGCGCTCGAAGCTGGCCGCGCTGGTGCCGCTCACCGCCGGGCTCGGCGTGCGGCGGGCGTGGGCGGCGACGATCGACTTCACCCCCGATCACCTGCCGATCATCGGCGCGGCGCCCGGCCTTGACCGGGTGTTCGTGGCAGCGGCGGGCGGGGCCGGCATGATGTGGGGCCCGGCGGTCGCGCGCTGCGCGGCGGACGTCGCCCTCGGCGTACCGTCGGCCGTGGTCGATGATGTTTCCATGCTGGGGCTCGACCGGTTTGACGCCTCCGGCCGCAGTAGCCTTGCCGCCGATCCAATCGCACTCCCCTTCCCCCAGAAAGCGTCCTGATCATGAGCTCAGCTGCCGAGGTTCCCTTCATCGACACCACGGTGCTCGCCGCCGCGGCCACCGCCGAGCTCGAGGACTGGGGGCTGCTGGAGGAGGCGACGTCGGAGGACACGCCGATGCAGGTCCACGGGCTCACCATGTGGTCGGCCTCGCCGGATTCCGGCGACTCCGGCGACTCCGGCGACTCCGGCGACTCCGGCGACGAGGGTGAGGGCGGGCCGCAGACCGGGATCTGGCAGTGCACCGCCGGGCCGTCGTACTGGGTGCAGGAGGAGAACGAGTTCGTCTACATCCTGGCCGGGTCGCTGACCGTGACGCCGGACGGCGGGAAGCCGGCCACGTTCGGGGCGGGCGACTGCGCGATGTTCCCGCGCGGCTGGCGGGGCACCTGGGACCTGCACGAGACGGTGCGCAAGGTCTACGTGCTGTTCTAAGCCTCGGCGCTGCGGGCGCGGCGCGCTGCAGGCGCGGGCGCTGCAGGCGCGGGCGCTGCAGGCGCGGGCGCTGCAGGCGCGGGCGCTGCAGGCGCGGGCGCTGCAGGCGCGGGCGCTGCGGGCGCGGGCGCACGGGTCATGGCTCTCCCTGGCCGATCGGAGTACCGTGTATCCCTGACGTTCTGCTTCCGGAAACTCTGCATCCGGAAGCCAGGGAGGATGTGGCCGGATGGCATACGTCGGCGGGGCGCATGAGATCAGTCCGACCGCCCGCGCGCTGCTCGCTCTCGAGGCGATCCAGAACGTCCCAGGTATCACCGCCGCCCGCCTGGGTGAGCGCCTCGGGGTCACCGAGCGGGCCGCCCGCCGCTACGTCGCGATCCTGCGCGAGGCTGAGTTGCCGATCGAGTCGGTCAGTGGCCCTTATGGCGGGTACCGGGTCGGGCACGGCCTGCGGCTGCCGCCGCTGACATTCACCGCGGCCGAGGCGTCGGGCCTAGTCATGGCCGTGCTCGAGGGTCACAAGGGGGCGGCGGACCCGGCCGACCTGGTGGGCGGGGCGCTGGCCAAGATCGTCCGGGTGCTGCCGTCGCGGGTGGCGGCGCAGGTCGCCGCGATCCGCGACGGCGCCTCGGGCGGCTCGGGCGCCGCGGGGGAGGACCCCTCCCCCGCGGCGCTGGTCGGCCTGGACGTGATGACCGTGCTGTTCGACGCCTGCGCGGCGGGGCGGCGGCTGCGGCTGACGTACCGACGGGGCCACTGGGCTGGTGACAGTGCGGACCGGGAGATGGAGGTCGACCCGTGGGCGGTAGTGCTCCGGCATAGCCGCTGGTACCTGCTCTGCTGGTCGCACCCGGTGGACGCGCGCCGGGTGCTGCGCATTGACCGGATCGTGACCGCGTCGCAGTCGCCTGAGACGTTCACGCCGCCGGCCGGCCTCGACGCGCTCGCCGTCCTCGAGGAGCACCTCTCCCAGGGCTGGACGTACGAGGTTGACGTGCTGATCGACGCGACGGTGACCGAGGTCGCCCGCTGGCTGCCGCGCAGCCTCGGCGCCCTGTCGCCCTTCGATGACGGCCGCCGCGCCCAGCTCCGCGCGTCCACCGCGAACCCCGGTTGGTACGTGGGCCGGCTGGCGGTGCTCCCGTACGCCTTCCACGTAAACGGCTCGGCCGAGCTGCGGCAGGCGGCCGCGGACCTTGGCCGACGGCTGCTCGCGGCCGCTCCCGCGGACTCCGGCGCGCTTTTATCACAGGGCAGCAAGGATCACGCGGCAGCTTTCTATCAGTTTTGACGATCAAAATCGCCTTCCTATCAGTTTTGACCATTAGAATTGGACAAATCAGACACTAAAGTGGTCAGAAGTGATAGCAAGTTGACGGTTGCAGATTGAATGGCGCACGCCAGAGGATGGTGGGACTGACGGTGCAGGCCCATTTACGCACGCCAGAGGCTGGCGGGACTGGGGGGATGATGGCCCGCCGCGCGGCGGGTGGGACTGACGGTGCAGGCCCATGACGTATGCCAGAGGCTGGCGGGCCTGGGGGATGATGGCCCGCCGCGCGGAGGGTGGGACTGACGGGGCCGCCGGTGTGCACGATGACCGAGTTAGTGAACGCACGCGGCTTACTGTCGGACGGCACGACGGGACCGTCTCCAGTGGATTCGTTTTCCAGTGGCGACAGGATCTGGTGGACGGTAACAAGCGGCGCGGCACAGCCAGGGCATCGACGGCGAGGACGCCGGACGGGGAGCAGATGAGCGGGTTGACGTCGAAGGCGTCGAGGTGCTCCCCGAGGTCGGCGACCAGAAGCGAGAAGGAGACGAGCGCGGAAACCGCGGCGTCGACGTCGCCGGCTGGCTGGCCGCGGACCCCAGCGAGGATCTCGGCGACGCGCAGGCCGCGGATCATGCTCGCGGCATCAGCCGGCGACAGCGGAGGGAGGGCGACGGCGCGCTCGGACAGGTACTCCGCGAGCACTCCCCCGGCGCCGATGACGATGAGCGGGCCGAGGGCCGGGTCGCGGGCCATGCCGAGGATGAGCTCGGGGCCCGGCGCGGCCATCGCGCAGACGGTGACGCGGGCGCCTAGCCGCGCGGCTAGGTCCTGGTAGGCGACGGTGAGCGCGGCCGGATCAGCGACGTTGAGGCGGACTCCGCCTACATCGGACTTATGCGAAATATCGGGTTGGTCGGTCTTGATGGCGACGGGGTAGCCGATCGCGGCGGCGGCCTCGACCGCCGCCGCCAGCGTGCCGGCCGAGCGCGCGCCGACGGCGGGGATGCCGTAGTCGCGCAGCAGGTCAAAGAGGCCCGCGCCACCGAGCGGTCCGGCCGAGAGCGCGGTCGCCCACCGGAGCCGGCGCGCAGTCGGGGACGACGGGGTCGCCGGGCCGGATGAGCCGCAGGGCGAGCGCGCGGGGTGGCTGAGCAGGTGGCCGAGGGCCAGCAGGCCGGTCCGGGTGGATTCGAGGACGGGGACGCCGGCCGCGCGCAGGCGGGTCGCGGCGTCGGTGTCGATCGCGGCCGGGATGGAGGCAAGGACCACGACCGGCTTGTCGGTCTTGACCGCGGCGGCGAGCACGGCGTCTCGGTAGGAGTCGTCGCCGTCGTATTCGGGAACGAGATCGACGGCGAGCGCGACCGCGCCGACGTTGGCGTCGTCGGCGAGCGTGACCAGCGTCTGGGTGAACAGCTCCTCGGAATCCCGTCCGGTCCCCCAGACGTCAAGCGGGTTGCCCGGTTCGAGGCCGGGGTCGAGAATCGCCGCGAGCCGCTCCCGCGTCGCCTCGCCCAACGGAGCGAACGGGACGCCGACCGAGGCGGCCACGTCCGCCACGTGCGCCCGTTCGAACCCGGAGTCGTGCACGGTCGCGAGCCCATGCCCGCCCGCGCTTCGAGCAGCCCCGCCCGCGCCACACCAAGCAGAGCCGGTCGCGCCGGCCCGAGCAGAGCGGCGCGCGTCGCCGCCCGCACGCCGGCAGGCGCAGAACAACTCGAGGGTGTCGGCCAGCTCCGCCAGGTCGCCGACGCGGTGCACGCCGTACGCGGAGGCCAGTGCCTGCCACGCGCCGTCGCCCGCGGCGAGCGCGCCGGAGTGCGCCGCGACCAGGGACCGGCTCGCGGCCGACGTCCCGGCGGTGAGCAGGACCACGGGGATGTCGCGCGCGGCGGCGGCGTCGAGCACGGTGCGCAGCAGCGCGCCGTCCCTGATCGCCTCGAGGACCAGGGCGAGCACGCGCGTCTCGGGCAGGGTGAGCGCGTACCGGGCGTAGGCGGCGGCGGGGGTGACGAGCTCCTGCCCCGATGACACGGCCACCGTGAAGCCGAACGCCCGGCGCGTCCGCAGCAGCGTCGAGAAAACCGACCCGGAGTGCGTGACCAGCGCGACCGGCCCGGCCGGCAGCGAGTCGGGCTCGGTGTAGCCGATCGCCCGCAGCCCGCGCGCGACGTTCACGAACCCCATGCACCCGGCGCCGCAGAGCGGCATCCCCGCGTCCCGCGCGATCTTGGCAATCCGGTCCCGCAACCCCGGCCCGTCGACGGCGGCAGCGGCGGCAGCGGCGCCAGCGGCGCCAGCCGCGTCAATGTGTCTGACGGCGTCGAAGGCTGAACCAAAGATCACCGCGGCGCGCACGCCGGCCTTGGCCGCGCTATTAACCTGCTCCTCAAGCGCGGCGTCGGGCACGGCCAGCAACTCCAGGTCAACCGCCTCGGGCAGCGCCGTGACGGCGGGATAGCTGAGCGCGCCGCCGATCTCGTCGTAACGCGGGTTGACCAGGTACGTCCGGGGCGCGGAGGCCGACTTCGCGACCTCACCCATCATCCGCGCACCGAGGCTACCCGGCCGCGGCGACGCGCCGACCAGCGCGACCGAGCGCGCCTCGAGCATGACCGCCAGCGGGTCAGCTGCGGCCAGGATCATGCTGTTTTCGCCGTCTTGCGGGCACCGCGGCGAGATCGTGGACCGTTGTGTACAGCCGGATGTACACAACGGTCCACGATCGGGGCGAAGCCGGTTCGGATATCGCTTTCCTTGCTGTTATCTCGATGTCGGGTGAGCGGGCGGGCCGCGAGGCGGAAGGAGGAGCCGGTGCGCGGACAAGTATGGGACGGGGGCGTCATGGCGTCCTCGGTAGGTGCGATCAGTGGAGGCGCCGGGGACATACACGCGGGCGAGCGTGACGGGTTAGCCACGGCGGGCGCGAGCGCGGACGGTGGCTTACACGCGGGCGAGCGTGACGGGTTAGCCACGGCGGGCGCGGGCGCGGACCGCCTTGCGGCGGTCGGCGATGGCGGCCTTGGCCGCCTGCATGCCGGGGATGCCGCAGACGCCGCCGCCGGCGTGGGTGGCGGAGCTGGCGTAGTAGAGGCCGGGGACCGGGGTGCGGTAGTCGGCGAAGCCGGGGGCCGGCCGCATGTGGAAGAGCTGCTCGAGGGAGAGCTCGCCGTGGAAGATGTTGCCGCCGATCAGGCCGTAGTCGTGCTCCATGTCGTAGGGGCCGACGACGTCGCGGTGCAGGATGGCGCCCTTGAAGTTGGGTGCGACCTCGTTGTAGGTGTCGATCACCCGGTCGGCGTACTTCTCCAGCTCGTCGCGGTGCGGCTCGGTGTTCCAGTCGGCCGGGACCCACTGGGTGAACAGGGACATGATGTGGGTGCCTTCGGGGGAAAGGGTGCGATCGAACGCGGTCGGGATGACGCCGTCGGAGAACGGGCGGACGGCCGGGCGGCCCTCGCGCGCGTCGATGAAGGCGCGTTCGATGTACTCCATGGACGGGGCCATCTCGACCGAGCCGGTGTGGTGCTCCTGCAGGTTGGCGCCGGGGTTAGCGGTGAAGTCGGGCAGCTCGGCCAGGGCCAGGTTGATCTTGACGACGCCGGAGCGGGTCTTCCAGTGCTCGATGTCCGCCGCGAACTCCGGCGGCAGGTGCTCGCGGCCGACGTGGTCGAGGAACGCGGTCTTCGGGTGCAGGGAGGTGACGACGACCTTCGCCGTCAGCTCCTCGCCGCTGTCCAGGATGACGCCGGTGGCCCGGCCGGAGCCGGGGGCGATGGCGATCTTCGCCACCCGGGCGCCGGTCCTGATCGTGACGCCGTAACTGCGGGCGGCGCCGGCGATCGCGTCGGCGACCGCGCCCATGCCGCCCTCGGGGAAGCCCCAGCTGCCTAGCCGCCCGTCGCCGACGTCGCCGATCGAGTGGTGCGCCATCACGTACGCGGTGCCCGGCTCCTGCGGTCCGGCCCAGGTCCCGATCACGCCGTTGACCGCGAGCGCGCCCTTGATCTGCGGGCTGGAGAACCAGTCGTCGAGGAGGTCGGCGATGGACATCGTCATCAGCCGGGTGACGTCGGCGATGGTGCGGACGTCGAGGCCCCGGTGCCGCCACGCCAGCCGCAGCGTGGCCGCCAGGTCGCGCGGCTTGCGCGAGCCGATGGCCGGCGGCACCGTCAGCAGCAGCGGGCCGAGCACGTCAGCCAGGCCGCCGAGCCAGGCGTTCCACTGGGAGTAGGCGTCGGCGTCCTTCTTCGACCACTTGGCGATCTCGTCGTAGGCGCGCTGCGACTCCTCCTCGTACAGGGTCAGCGAGCCGCCCTCGGGGAACGCCTGGTAGTACGGCCCCATCGGGAACACCTTGTAGCCGTGCCGCTCAAGCTGGAGGTCATTCATGATCGTGGGCGGCAGCAGCGACATCACGTACGACAGCCTGGTCACCCGGAACTCGGGCGCGTCCGGCCAGGGCGCCTCGGTGGTCGCGGCGCCGCCAGTGGTCGACCTCGCCTCCAGGACGAGCGTCTTCGCTCCGGTCTTGGCGAGGTAGGCGGCCGCGACCAGGCCGTTGTGCCCGCCGCCGACGACGATCGCGTCGTAGCTCTCCGCTGCCATGGTGTCTGCCTCCAGGCGTAGACGCTGCCAAAAGTTTGACTGAACATTCAGTCTAGGAGGCTGATACGATCTGAACAAGGTCACGGGCGACGGCGCACGGGACAGCGAGCCGGGCGAGGCACGATGGCACAGGCGTCAGGATCCGCGGGATCGCACGGCAGGGCGGCCGAGCAGCGACGCGAGCAGCTGCTCCGCGCCGCGCTCGATGTCATCGTGGCGCGCGGCTACGCCGACACCCGGATCGCCGACGTCGCCGAGCACGCCGGGATCAGCCCGGCGCTGGTCATCTACTACTTCAAGACCCGCGACCAGCTGCTCACCGAGGCGCTGCGCTACTCCGAGGACAGCTGGTACGCGGCGGGAACGCAGCGCCTCGCGGCGATCCCCACGGCGGCCGGGCGGCTCACCGAGCTGGTCGCGATGACCTGCCTGCCCGACATCGACCCGGCGGCGACGGCCGGGAAGCCTACCGAGTGGCTGCTCTGGCTGGACCTGTGGGCGCTCTCCCCGCGCAACAGCGGGGTGGCCGCTGTGCGGCACAAGTTCGACGAACGGTGGCGGGAGACGATCGAGACGACGGTGCTGGCCGGCCAGGAGGCGGGCGAGTTCGCCGCCGCCGTCGACGCCGGCGAGTTCGCGGTCACGCTGTCGGCGCTCCTCGATGGTATGGCCGTACAAATTGCCCTGGAAGATCCAGATGTGACGCCCGTCCGCGCCTATGATCTCGCCATGCGCTTCGCGGCCGGCCAGCTCGGGTTCTCCTGGCAGCCAGCGCAAGAGCAGCGATAGCAAGTGGGCTCGCAGATACGGAGATGACGCCATGGCCGCAGCAGCCATCGATCTCGTCGGACTAACCAAGCGGTTCGGGCACTCCCGCGCCGGGCACGCCGCCGCTGTCGACAACATCGACCTGTCGGTGGCCAGCGGCGAGTTCTTCTCGCTGCTCGGCCCGTCCGGCTGCGGCAAGACGACCACGCTGCGGCTGGTCGCCGGGTTCGAGGAGCCGACGGCCGGGCGCATCCTGCTCGACGGCGTGGACGTCTCTGGCGTGCCGCCGCACAAGCGGAACGTCAACACGGTGTTTCAGAGCTACGCGCTCTTCCCGTTCATGTCGGTCTTCGACAACGTGGCGTTCGGGCTGAAGTACGCGAACGTGTCGAAGTCGGAGCTGAAGACCCGAGTCGGCGAGGCGCTCGCGCTGGTGGACATGGCCTCGTTCGCCTCCCGGCGGCCGTCCCAGCTCTCCGGCGGCCAGCAACAGCGCGTCGCGCTCGCCCGCGCGCTGGTGCTGAACCCGGCCGCGCTGCTGCTCGACGAGCCGCTCGGCGCCCTGGACGCCAAACTCCGGCGGTCGCTGAAGGTCGAGCTCAAGGCGCTGCAGGAGCGGGTCGGGATCACGTTCATCTACGTGACCCACGACCAGGAGGAGGCGCTGACCATGTCCGACCGGCTGGCCGTGATGAACGCCGGCCGGATCGCGCAGATCGGCACGCCCCGGGAGGTCTACGAGGAGCCGACCGACTCCTACGTGGCCGACTTTCTCGGTGCCGCCAACTTGATTGAAATCCTGATTATGGAACGGACGGTGGACTCCGCCAGCACCCTCAAGCTGGGCGATTCGCTGTTGACGACGTCCGCCCGAGTCCCGGCTGCGCCGGGCGCCAAGGCGCAGGCGGTGATCCGGCCGGAGCGGGTCCAGGTCGAGGCGCACGGCTCGTCCGGCCCGAATCGCGTCCCCGCGCTGGTGGAGCGGGTGGTCTACCTGGGCGCGGCCACCCAGGTCATGCTCCGGCTCGCGACCGGCGAGTCGCTGCAGGCGGTCGTCGGCAACGACGACGACGCGGCCACCTGGCCGCAGGGCACCCCGGTCCACTGCTGCCTGCCGGCCGACGCCATCCGGGTGCTTGCACCCGCTCCGGCTCCCGCCGCGGCCGCGCAGTCACTGGCGAGCTGAGTCACTCGTTAGCTGAGTCACTCGTCAGCTGAGTCACTCGTCAGCTGAGTCACTCGTCAGCTGAGTCATCCACGGTGCCGTCATCGCCCTCTCGAGGGCGAGCGGGCTGGAACGGGCGGTGGTCGAGGCCGGTGAGCACCGCGATCGATGCGAAGACGCCGGTGTCCCGGTTGCCGACGAGCTCCCAGGCGCGCGCGATTCCGATCAGCAGCAGCACGATCAGGGTGTAGCTGAGGAACGTCGGTCCGAAGACGGCGGTGTTATTCGAGATCAGGCCGATTCCGCAGGCGAGTTCGGCGCCGAATGCCGCCAGCAGGAGCACGATCAGCCCGGCCTGCCGCCACGCCTGCTCGGCTGACACGTCAGGGCTGGTCAGAATGGAGCGGACGCTGGCCGCGATGAACAGGATGCCGATGATGCCCGCCGTGATGGCCGAGTAGCCCGCGCTGTTCACCGACACCAGGCCGAACAGCGAGACCGAGAGGGCGCTGGTGAACGCCAGCAGCGCCGAGGCCGCGCGAACTTCCTGGATGATGGCCGGCCGATCGGGAACGCCCTCGCGCGGCCCGACCGAGATCGCGACGAACAGCAACCCGATCAGGCCGGCCGAGCAGGTGGCCACGGCGGTGAACAGTTCCCGGTAGGACTCATTCAGCAGCACCGGGCCGACATTACCGGCAGGCCGGCCCCGCAGCCAATCCCGGTCGTCGGCAGGTCCGGCCGCGCTGGGTTCGACGGCGAAGGCGGCGGTCACTGACTTCCTTGACTCGATCGGGTACGGCGCGTGGACGTGGGCGCGCTCGCCGACGGCTGGCGCGTGCAGCAGGGAAAGCCGGCCTACGGGCCGCCTTACGGCACGTTCGACAGCGAGAAGGGCACGCCTGCCAGCGCGACCGTCATCCGCGCGGCACTAGCCGCAGCGACGCGGTGATGGCCGCGCCCGGCAGCTCTCGGGGTGCCGGGCGGCCGGGTCCGTTGCCGATCCCGGCCGCCGGCGAACTTCGATGGTTTCCGTTTGCGCTACTGCACGCTGCCGATCCCGGCGACCGTCTCGGGGTGCCACATCGACGTCCCGTTGACCGCCCAGTAGAACATCAGCCGGCCCTCCGGCCCCACAGCGGAGATGTTGACGCTGTTGTGGTTCACGGTCATGGACGGGGCCGAGAACGTCGACCCGGCGCCCGCGACCGCCTCCGGGTGCCACGCCGACGTCCCGTTGACCGCCCAGTAGAACATCAGCCGGCCCCCCGGCCCCATCGCCGAGATATTGACGGAGTTCCCGTTGACCGTCATGGATGGGGCCGAGAACGTCGACCCGGCGCCCGCGACCGCCTCCGGGTGCCACGCCGACGTCCCGTTGACCGCCCAGTAGAACATCAGCCGGCCCTCCGGCCCCACAGCGGAGATGTTGACGCTGTTGTGGTTCACGGTCATGGACGGGGCCGAGAACGTCGACCCGGCGCCCGCGACCGCCTCCGGGTGCCACGCCGACGTCCCGTTGACCGCCCAGTAGAACATCAGCCGGCCCCCCGGCCCCATCGCCGAGATATTGACGGAGTTCCCGTTGACCGTCATCGACGGCGCCGAGAACGTCGACCCGGCGCCCGCGACCGTCTCGGCATGCCACGCCGACGTCCCGTTGACCGCCCAGTAGAACATCAGCCGGCCCCCGGCCCCATCGCCGAGATATTGACGGAGTTCCCGTTGACCGTCATCGACGGCGCCGAGAACGTCGACCCGGCGCCCGCGACCGTCTCGGCATGCCACGTCGACGTCCCGTCGACCGCCCAGTAGAACATCAGCCGGCCCCCCGGCCCCACCGCCGAGATATTGACGCTGTTGTGGTTCACGGTCATGGACGGGGCCGAGAACGTCGTCCCCGGCCCGGCTATGGTCTCGGCGTGCCAGGTGGCGGTGCCGTTGACCGCCCAGTAGAACTTCAGGCTGTTGTGCGGACCCTGGATAGCGATGTTGGCGCTGTTGCCGTTCACCGTCATCGAGGGCCCGGTGCTGGCCATGGCGGGTGCCAGTCCGGCCGCCCCGAGCACGGCCGCCGCAGCGGCGCAGAGCGAGACCGATGCGATTCGGCTGCCCCTGCGGGAAAGGCCGTTGAGCTGTCGCGGGAAGCGTAGCGCGGCTGCAAGGACGCGCGCGGATAGGGAGTTGCGAATGCCCGTACCGGCTCCTGGCCCGAGGTCCTGCGCGGTCGAATCGCGCATTGCGTACCGGAGCGACATGAAGTCCCCCTTAGTTGTTGAAGGGCAGCGCCGCCGCACCGGCAGGCGCTACTCGTTGAGCGGCTTTACCTAAACTGATGAGCGGCCTTACATAAAGGACGCGGTCCATCCCGTTCCATCCCGTAACAACCAACCGGCTGGTGGCTGAGATCCTCGCGGCCGACGGCTAAATGGTGCAATGCTGATTATTAATGGCGAAATAGTGATTACACTATTCCTCGTCAGGCAGCACTGTAGTCCGGTTGAGATGCCTGCGCGTGTGGTTTTTGCTATGGCCGGGTGCGCAGTCTGGACGGTTAAGGGCAGCGCGAATACATTCAGCGCATGACGAGCGAGAGCGATCATTGGGCGGATTCTGTCGCATTTCATGCGGATGAGCTTCAGTCAGCCATCGCTGGCGGAGATCGCGCGTCGCACGCCGATGGCGACCTGCACACAAGCCGATGTAACGTCGGAGGGGCCTACCAGCTTGCGGTAACGGCAATGACGTGCACGCGATGGCACTGGCTGCCCTCTGCCTGGCCGGGCGCAGTTAGCCTTCGCCGGAGATCGCGGTGAGGGCGGCTAGGCCGGTGCCGCCCTCGCCGCGGGACAGCAGGCGGTAGCCGACGTAGCCACCGATGACGATGATCAGGGACATGGCGAGCATGATCGAGCCCAGGGCGTTGAGCGCCGGGCCGCCGTTGCCGCCGTGCTGGGTGGAGTAGATGATCACGGACATCGGGGTGTTCCCGGCGCTGGAGGAGAGCAGGTCGACGATCACGAAGTCGTCGATCACCCCGGAGAAGACGAGCACCGCGCTGGCGAAGATGGCGGGGGCGAGCAGCGGGAGCAGGACCCGGCGGGCCATCTGGAACTGGTTGGCGCCCAGGTCGGCGGCGGCCTCCTCGTACTGCCGGCCGATCGTGACCAGGCGCGCCTGCACGACGATGGCGGGCCAGCTCACGTTCCAGGTGACCAGGCCGAGCACCTCGGCGACGCTGCCCAGGTGCACCGAGCTGAACAGCGTGGTGAAGACGAAGAACATCGACACGCCGAAGATCAGCTCGGGGATCACGTAAGAGAGGATCATCACGAAGTTGAACGTGGCCGGGATCGGGCCGCGCCAGCGGTTGATGCCGAGCGCGAACGCGACCCCCAGCGGGACGGCGATCACCGTGGTGAGCACCGAGAGGCGGACGGTCTGGATGACCGCGGCGTGCAGTTGCGGGTCGTGCAGCACCGAGTTGACCGGGTCGCTGAAGTACCAGCGCCAGGAGAACCCCTGCCAGGTCGACTGGGACCGGCCGTTGTTGAACGAGAACAGGACCGCGATCGCGATCGGCACCAGCGACCAGATCAGGTAGAGCCAGGTGAACCCCTCGAGGAACCAGGGGTGACGCCACGGGTTGTGCCAGAACGGGCGAAAGCGGTGATATCCCGAAATATCCGGCGCGGAGGGGGCGGGGGTTGAGGAGGTGGTGGGGGTTGAGGAGGTGGCAGGGGTTACGGGGGTTTGTCCGTCGGGGGCGGGGGCGTTGGTCGCGGTCACTGGTCCACCTCCTGGGTGATCACTGGGTGGCCTCGCGGTTGGTCGCGATCACGTAATAGATCATCGGGATCAGCAAGACGATCAGCAGCATGAGGGAGAGCACGGCGCCCTGGCCCTTCAGGCCGGGGGTGCCGAGCTGGCCCTGGATCAGGTTGCCGATCATCGAGGTGGACGCCGCGCCCGACAGCATCTGGTTGGTGTAGTAGTCGCCGAGCATCGGCAGCACCGTGATCAGCAGGCCGGTCAGGATCGGCTGCCGCGACAGCGGCAGCGTCACGTGGACGAAGGTGCGGACCCGGCCCAGCCCCAGGTCCCGGCCGGCCTCGAGCAGCGCCGGGTCGATCCGGTCCAGGCCCGCGTACAGCACCATGATCAGGTACGGGATGTAGCCGTAGACCAGGCCGAGCACGACCGTCACCGACTCTCCGCCGAGCCAGTTGACCGGGGAGATGCCCACCCAGCCGAGCGCCTTGTTGACGTAGCCGCCGGTGGAGAGCAGGTCGATCCAGGCCAGCATCCGCATCATGTAGCTGATCCAGAACGGCGCGATGAGCAGCACCAGGAACAGCGCCTTGCGCCGGCCGGCGAACCGGGCCACGAAGTACGCCGCCGGGTAGCCGATCAGCAGGCAGAGCAGCGAGGCGATCGCGGTGTAGACGAGCGTGCGGATGATGATCGGGCCGGCGAACGACGAGCTCCCGACGATGTCGCGCCACACGTCGATGACGGCCGACGACGACCAATCGAACGGGTTCCAGACCGCGACCGGGGACTCCAGGAGCTGGTCGAGCTTGCCCATCGCGATCGCGAGCACGGCGTAGACCGGCACGATGAAGAGCACCAGGAGCCAGACGATCCCGGGCGCGGCCAGCGCGACCCAGAACGCGTTTCCTCTGTTCCACCTGTTTCGCATGGCTAGATCCCGTTGCTCACGACGAGCCAGGCCTGCTGCCAGAGCGCGTCCGTGTCGACCGGGAGCTGGAGCTCGAACAGGCCGCGGCGGAAGTTCGATGGCAGCACCACCGTCGAGGTGAGCGACGGCGGGAGGATCTGCTCCTTGACGAGCACCTGCGGCGTCACCCCGTTGAGCGGCTGCATGTAGCCGTTCCAGGAGATGTTCTCGAGCGCGTTCGGCAGGTCGAGGAGGTAGTTGAGGAACAGGTGTCCGAGCACCGGGCTGGCCGACGACTTCAGGACCGCCATCGTGTCGTTGTTCACCGGACCCCTCCCATCGGCCGGGAACCAGTAGCCGACCACATCGACGTTGACGCCCTTGGGCACGTAGGACGCGGCGGCGGCCATGTCGCCCGACCAGGCGTTGGTTATCCAGGTCTGGCCGTCGGGGACGTCGGAGTAGTCGTTGTTGTTGATGATCAGGTTGACGAGGCCGCCCAGCTCCTGCAGCGACTGCCTGGCCAGGGCGACCTGCCGGTAGTCGGTGGTGTTCAGGTTGAAGATGCCGTTCTTCATCAGCCCCAGGCTGATCCCCTCGCGGTAGTCGTCGAGGATCGCCACCCGGCCCCGGTACTTGGGCTGCCAGGGCATCGCCCACGGGTTCCGCATCGCGTAGGGGTTCTCGGCCACCAGGTCCTTACGCCAGCTGATCCCCGTGGTGTAGATCGTGTACGGGACCGTGTACTGCCACTTCTGGTCGTAGAACGGGTTGGTGTAGTCGGGCCAGGCCTGGGCGATGTTCGGGATGTAGGACTGGTTCAGCGGCTGGATCAGCTGGCCCTCGACGAGCTGGCCGAGAGTGTCGGGGGTCGCGCCGATGAGGATGTCGTAGGAGAGCCCGCTGCGCAGCTTGGAGAGCGCCTCGTCCATCGTGTCGAACGTGGTCAGCTGCACCTTGCACTTGTACTTCTTCGCGAAGGCATTGACGCACGCCTGGTTGATGTAGGCGGTCCAGATGTAAACCTGGAGCGTGGCGTCCTGCTCGGCCGCCAGCCCCGACCTGATCGCGGTGTTGTCGGCGAAGACCGGCCAGCGCACGGGATTGCTCGGCCTCGGCAGCGGCAGCGTGCTTGAGCCGGTCAGGTCCGAGGCGCAGCCGGCCAGCGCGCCGCCAGCGCCGAGCGCCGCCAGCGCGGCGAGGCCGTTCCCCAGGAACCGGCGGCGCGGCATGCCGTGGCCCTGCCAGCCTTCACGCGGGTGTACCAACGGCCGTCTCCCTGTGCTTGACGAGACTGAGTTGACCAGAAGCTGACCAGAACCTGCTGACTGAATGTTCGGTCAATTGAACTCCCCGCGCGGGACTGCCGCAAGATTTCGTCTGTAAAGAATGCATTTCGCTATGAACTGATTGCCACGGCAAATGACCGAAAGTTTGCGACAAGTGAGTCGATGTCCGATTCATCGTGCTGGACGGAGATGAGCCACTGCTCGACCTTGCCCCACGGCGGGAGGAAGACCCCGCCGTTGTGCTGGAACAGCCAGTGCCCGTGGCTCAGCGAGTCGTCGATCGCCAGGAAGCCGCGGTAGTCGCGGACCTCGTCATCGGCGAAGACCACGCACCCCTTGGCGCCGGCAGTAACCACGCGTGCGTTCAGTCCGAACTCTTTGATTATCTTGCTGATGCCCTCGGCCGCGCGCGAACGCAAGCCCTCGATCCTGCTGTAGCCCGCCTCCGTGGCGACCTCGGTCAGCATCGCGCGGGCCGCGGCCATGGCGAGCGGGTTGCCGTTGAAGGTGCCGACCATCTCGTAGTCGCCGCGCGCCACGTGCTCCATGAGCTCGGCGGTGCCGCCGATGGCGGCGACCGCCACTCCCCCGCCGAGCGATTTGGCCAGGCAGACGAGGTCAGGCGTCACGCCCGAGAGCGCCGTCACTCCACCGGGGCCGACGGTGAGACCGGTCTTGACCTCGTCGAAGGTGAGCAGCGCGCCGTGGGCGTGCAGCAGGTCCGCCAGGCCGGGCAGGTATCCGGGCAGCGGCACGATGATGCCCGCGTTCATCATGATCGGCTCGACGATCATGCCGGCAACCTGGCCGGGATGGGAGCTGAGCAGGCGGGCGACGCTGCCCAGGTCGTTGAAGGTCGCGACCAGGGTGAGGTCGGTGATCGCGGTCGGGATACCAGTGGAGGACGGGACCGAGTTTGGGCGCTCGCGCGGGCCGGCCTGCGCCGGGTCGGGCATCACCGAGACCTGGACCGAGTCGTGGTGCCCGTGGTAGCCGCCCTCGACCTTGATGATCAGGTCGCGGCCGGTGGCGGAGCGCATCAGGTGGACGGCGTCCATGGTCGCCTCGGTGCCCGAGTTGGCGAACCGCCAGCGCGGCAGGCCCCAGCGGCGGGCCAGCTCGGTGGCCACCACGATCGCGTTCTCCGTCGGCTGGGCGAAGTGCGTGCCCCGTCCGACCTGGTCGCGGACCGCCGCCACGATCGCCGGGTGGGCGTGGCCGGCCAGCGCGGCGCCGTAGCCGCCGTGCAGGTCCACGTACTCGTTGCCGTCGGCGTCGTAGACCCTGGCGCCGGCCCCGTGGCTGAGCCAGACCGGCTGCGGCTCGGTGATCTGCCAGTTGGAGGTGACGCCGCCCGCCAGGACGTTCCGGGCGCGGGCGGCCAGCACGGCGGATCTCGGCTGGCGCTTGACGAAGATCGATTCCTGGGCGGCGATGATGTCGGCGAGTCTGCTGTTGGCCTTGGTGAGCACCGTGGCGCCTCTTCCGGGTCCTGACTGAATGTTCATTCAGATGCTGACTGAATGTTCAGTCTAAGCCTCGGCGCGGACGGCGGCAAGGACGCCATCAACAGCCGCCCACCCGGGGTCGATGGCGCAGCCGACAGGTTGGCCCGCGTCAGCTACGCCAACGACAGTGGCTATTTAGCGTCGTTGGCGTAGCTGACAGGCCTATGAGGGTCGATGGCGTAGCTGACAGGTTTGGTTTGAGGTGGGCGGTTAAGGGAGCGTGACCGTGCCGTTCGCGTCGATCACCTGCTGGAAGACGACCGGGGCCGCGTTCTCGTTGCACGCGCCGCTCTTGGTCTTGGGGCCGAACCCCATGGCGCTGAGCGCGAATGTGCCTTTCCCGCTGATGCCCTTGTACGTGCCGGTGCCGGCGGAGAGCTTGAAGGTGCCGCTCGCGGTGTAGCGGAAGAAGCAGGCCTTCGCGTTGACCGTCTGTGACTGCTTCTTTGTGGTGTGCACCACCTTGAACGACCCGTTAGCAAACGTGAACAGGTCGGCGCTCGTTGCCGCACTGCTGTTGTTCTCGTGATCGACACCGTAATTGGTGAAGACGCCGTAGGCGATGACACCCTGCGTGGTCGCCGTGCCCGACGCGGACACGGCCTGGAAGTGCTCGGCGCCGGTAACGGCCGCCGGCCTAGCCGCCATCGGCGACGCGCCCGCCGGGACGGCCAGGCCCACCACCGTCGCGACTGCCGCTGCCACCATGGCCGCGAGTGCGGCCCGCTTACGCACCGCGCTGATGCCGCGAAGCCTTGCGCCGAATGACTTGATCCCCATATTCATGTGCCCTCCTTGGGTCCTGCCCCGGGACCCCCTCGGTGTCCCGAGGCAATAAAGGCCGCCCTAAAGTCCACGTAGAGCGGGTTTAGGGATTTCCCCATCTATAGGCCGACTTGAAGGTGCGGTCAAGATGCAAGGGCCCGGAAATTCTGACCGTCTTGCACCTTTCCCTGAAATAGATGGTGCTGAATATTGAGCAGCCGGGGGCGAATGTTGTCTGAGTTAACTACCAGCGGCATGACTCGGGCGCCGCGCATATACCTCACCCATCACAGCAGGTATCTGGTATTTACTTCGGACCCAGCGACCATTCTCGTGTCCGAGATACACGAAATACCCGTAGCGGAGAAATGGGTAAAGTCGGAATTATGCCGATAAATCCACGCGAGATTGTGTGATCCAATGGGCCCCATTCGACCCGAACGGCACGCAATCATGATCATCGGCCGGCATTGACCTCTCGCTAGGCAACGTCTCTCGCCAGGCAGACAGCCGTGGGTCATGACACCAGAAACGATCGGGAGATTTTTGGGCGGGCCCTCATTGCGGGCGGCGGTGCGCCGGGCTAGCGTCCGCTCCATGACGACGTTTGTTCTGGTGCACGGGGCGTGGGGCGGGTCGTGGGGATTCCGACTGGTGCGCGGGCCGCTGCGCGATGCGGGGCACGAGGTGTTCACCCCGTCGCTGACCGGCATCGGGGAGCGCGCCCACCTGGCGTCACCGCAGGTCAACCTGTCCACGCATGTGCTCGACGTGGTGAACACGATCCTCTATGAGGATCTGACCGACATCGTGTTGCTCGGCTTCTCCTACGGCGGCATGGTCGTGACCGGCGCCATCGAGCACGTCGCGGACCGGGTCTCGCACCTGGTCTACCTGGACGCGTTCACGCCCGCCGACGGCCAGTCGCTCGACGACCTGTCCGGGGCCGGGTACCGCCGGGCCCCCGTCGGGCCTGGAGCGTCGTGGCTGGTTGCGCCGATGGCCCGGCCGCTGCGCGATGGAGCGGAGGCTGCCTGGTCGGCGGCGCGCCGGTCGCCGCACCCGGTCGGCTGCTTCACCGAGCCGGTCCGGCTGGAACGGCCGCTCGAGGAGTACCCGTTCACCCGCACGTACATCAAGGCCACGCAGGAGCCCCGGCCCGCTGACGGCGGCCGCCCCTCCGCGTTCTGGACGGCCGCCGACTACGCGAAGGCCAGCCAGGACTGGCGCTACCACGAGGTCGACAGCGACCACGTGATCCCGCTGAACCGCCCTGACGACCTCGTCGCGATTCTCCTTGGACTGACTTGACGGGCAGCTGGCCATCCGCCCGGGCTCGTCGGCTGTCTCGCAGTGTCGGTCCCTGGGTCGATGAGACCGGCAAGGCAGTGAAGCGTCGGCTGCCAGCCGCCGCGCAGGGTCGGCCCGCGCTCGGCTGGTGACGATTTATGAGCCGTGGTAGAGCCGGTCGAGTCCGATGAGCTGGACTGTCGGGTCGTCCTCGGCTCGTTTCACGATCGCGTCGCTGAAACCGGTGCCGCTGAACAGGAGCAGCCGGGCGGTTTCGGCTCCGGGTTCGCCGCGCTTCAGGAGCAAGTCGCGGATGTGCTCCAGTTTCCTGAGGTGGCCATTTGTGATTGTTTCCTGCCATTTCGCCTCGCCGATCGCGAGCAGCGTGTCCCGGTCCTCGTCGTCGCGGCCGAATGCCGCCACGTCGATCTGGAGCGTCTTCTTTACTTCGGGATCGGACACCGTTCCGCTGGCGACGCGGTCGGGGTAGCGGTTCCCGTAGGTGTCCGGGTCGGCGTGCCACCGGGCCCACTGGCGGCAGATCCCCTCGAAGTGCGGGCCGGCCACGCTGCTGTCGAACGTGTGCCGAGAGCGCCGCCATACCTGGACAGCGCGGCCGGGGCGTTCAAGGTCGCCCCAGGCCGGGCGCATGATGGCGTGATAGTAGGTCAGCAGTGGCTCGGCGATCCGGTAGGCCGACCGGTTCTTCCTGAAGGCGTCCGTGTCGTGCGTGATGAGGCCGGCGTCGTGCAGGACACCGAGTGGGTGAGCCAGGTCGGTGGACTTGCGCCCCAGGTAGCCGGCGATGCCGCCTCTGGCGTTGTTCCCCTCGGCGATCGCGGCGAGCACCGCATGGTAGAGCGCGGTGTCGTGCAGGTCGGGATCTTCGGCCAGGATGTACCTGGCCTCGCGGAACAGCGGTCGGCTCGGGTTGAGCACGGTCCGGCAGACCCAGGGATCGAAGTCGGCGGCGTCCGCCGGGGCGTCGTCTTGGGCGAACTCCCGGCGGTAGGCGGGGGTTCCTCCCACGATGGCATTAGTGAGCACTGCGGTGCGCAGGTCCGCTATCCCCCAGAACTCCCTGGCGAGCCGGTAGTCGAGCGTCGGGACGACCAACTCAAGTCCCGCCCGTCCTCGCAACGGGGCGCTTCCGGCGAGCAGCTTGCCCATGAAGGAGAGCGCCGAGCCGCACAGCAGCAGGCGCACCGGCGTGTTACCGCGCTGCGCCGAGGGGTCAAGGGCTCGATGGATCAGGGACGGCAGGGCCGGGGTCGCCTTGGCGAGGAAGGGAAACTCGTCGATCACCACGGGCTTCGGGCCGTGCGTGGCGATCCGCATCAACCGGGTGATCGCCTCGTCCCAGTTGGCGAACCTGAACGGCGTCGGCTCGCCGAGATGAGACGCGAGCGCCTCTCCGAACTGATGCAGTGAGTCAGCCTCAGTGGTCTCGGCGGCGGTGAACATGAAGCCGTTCGACTGGACGGCGAGTGCGTCGAGGAGGAAGGTCTTCCCCTGGCGGCGTCGGCCGGAGACGATGCCCAGCGTGGCACGCGGCGCGCTGCTGCCCGCGAACCGGGTCAGCTCGCTCCACTCAAAGTCCCGGTCGAACATGTCATGGGGCTTGCTTAGCCTCATGGACCCGCCCTTCCTGCCTGGACCGCCGCGGCTATGGATAACACCAGCTATTATAACTCCAGTTATCCAATAACCGAGGGGGTCAGTCAGCGAGAACTACCGCAAGTGCGGCAAGCCGAACTGCGCGTGCGCGCAGCCTGGTCATCCCGGGCACGAGCCGCGGTTCCTGTGGACCCGGTCGGCGGGTCGGCGCAAGACGGTCGGCCGGCAGCTCGCGGCGGGCGAGGTGGAGAAGGTCCGCCTGGGCTGCTGGAGGAACTGGCCGGCGTCCGGCTGACCGCCAGGGAGACCGCCGGCCGGGACGGGAAGGGCGAGGACGGCCGCGCCCGCACCCGCGAGGTCAAGCTCGCCGTCTTCTTCACCCAGGACAAGCTCGACAAGGACGGCTATCCGGTCCGCGACCGGGCCTCGACCAGCGTCATCGCCACCTTCGAGCCCGCCAGCGTCTTCGCCGGCCTCGTGCGGGCCGAGGGGCATCCGGCGCGGCGCGGACCACGTCCGCCAGTCGATCTCTACCATGCCCGCGAGCACCTCCACGACCTCGCCCGGTCCATGGAGTTCATGCTGGGCGACCGCAAGGACGAATGGCTCGCCGCCCGCCTAGCCCATGTGGGGGGCGTTGGACTCGAAGTAGCCTAGCCAGGCAGCTGGAAGAGTCCTGGTCACGAGCCGTAGGACTCGTCCGGGCTCGCGTCAATTCTGGTCCGGAAGTTTTTTCTTCGCGTGATTATGACTATTGCCCTCACGACCGCGCTAACAGCAAAGAAGATGATGATCGCATAGATCCAGATGGCAATATCGGGGGCGGCAAAGATTAGCAAGGTTGGCGTAATCGGCACATAGCCGGTCACGGAGCCAACCCCGTAGAGGACGGCTATGGCAATCAGGATGGCTATGGCGACATCAAGGCCGACAGCACCGATGGCGGCTCGCCAGAACCCCTTACGTGTCACCCGCCTCCCGAATTTCTGCAGCCACTTGCCGGTTCTCCCGAATGAAAGGATCATCAGTATCAGGGTGGCGAGGGCGATCGCGTCGAATATTACGTAGAAGATGATAAAGATCTGGCTGACCGGCGGGAAGGTACCGGTCGTAATACCCTGCATGATGCCGTCATATAGCTGGTCGTCATTCCCGACGAGCTGCGGGTCTTGGTTCATGAGCACGACGACCGCCATCTTCTTCTCGGGCAGGATCGCCATGGCCGTATCGAAGTCGCGCAGTTGCCCGTCGTGCACGATGACCGGCGTGCCGTTAATTGTTCCTTCGGCCCAGCCCAGCCCGTAGGAGGTGGCGTCGGGGAACGAAGTCCCGCCGCCCAGCGGGACGAGCGCGGCATGCATTTCTTGGATGGCTTTCACCGAGGCGATCCGCGTGCCGTTGTAAACGCCGCCGTTCATCTGGGCCATGAGGTAGTGCGTCATGTCCGAGGCGCTCGAGATGACGTACCCGGCCGGGACGAGCGGCGCTGCGACCTGCTCGGTGAGCGGTATCTTGAGCCCGAACCAGGTGGCGTAGCCCCTGGTGAGGCCCGGCTCGCGGACCGCGCCTGTCATGGCGTAGCTGTGCGTCATGCCAAGAGGCGTGAAGATGTGCTGCTGCACGTAGCTGTCGTATGTTTGTCCCGACGCCTGCTGGACGATATAGCCCGCTATGCTGTAATTAGCGTCTGAGTACTGGAAGAGCTTTCCAGGCCTTGCCACGAGCGGAAACGTCTCAAATCCCTCAATTGCCTGCCGGAATGTGGTCGTCGGCTTGAAGGACAGCTCGGTCAGCCCGGCCTTGGTGGAGATCCCGCTTGTCTGGTCAAGCAGCTGAAGAACCGTCATGGAGTCCGACTCGCTGCCGTCGCCGACCTTGAACCACGGGATGTATCTCCGTACTGGAGCGCTGAGGCTCACCTTGCCCTGGCCGACCAGTTGCATGATCGCCAATGCAGTGAACGATTTGCTCGTAGAACCCAGGAAGAACGAGGTGTCTGGACCGACGTTGCCGAACCCCCTCAGCAGGACCGGTCGGCCGTCCTGCACGATCCCTACCGCGACGCCGGGGATGCGCGAGGCGCTGGCCTGCTGCTGGACATAGTCCTCGATCCGCGTGCTCGTGGTCTTCCCTACGGTCGTCGCGGAGTCAGCGGCCGGCGTGGCCGCAAGGGCCGACGGCAGAACCGTCATCAGGCAGATGACGATGACCGAAAGGCATGCGAACCACCTGATTGGCGATTTCACGATGGGAACCGCGGCGCCGGATGCTGTTGGTCTCATACTCCGAGACTCCCGGTTCGCCTCGGGCGCCACCATGGTGTCGGCAACCGGAACCGGCGTGGGGTTATCCCCCGATTGTCTCCGACGACGTCGCAGCTCCACCGTACAAGGGCCCCATGAAGTCACGGCGGCGCATCCCCGCCGCTGGCGACATCCAGGCCCGCCCCCTCCAGAGATCTGGCAGTGGCCCCGCAACCAGACAGCCACCGCATGACCCGGCCCTGACCGGCCACGCCACGCCACCAGCGGTGAGTTACCCGTCAGTCACCTACAAAATTGGCGCACACCCGCAGTGTCCGTTCCGCGCCTGGAATGTCAGTGCCCCCGCCTATGGTGGGAACGTGGCAGAGACAGCGACGACCAGTGGTTTCGGAAGCGCCGACCTCGAGGTCTACCGGCGTGAGCTGACCGGGTACTGCTACCGGATGCTCGGCTCGGCATTCGAGGCGGACGACGCCGTGCAGGAGACGATGCTGCGCGCCTGGCGGAGCGCCGAGGGGTTCGAAGGGCGATCCTCGCTGCGATCGTGGCTGTACCGGATCGCGACGAACGTGTGCCTGGACGCGCTGCGGGGTGAGAAGCGGCGGGCGCTGCCGATGGACCTGGGGCCGTCGTCGCCGCCGGTCGAGTCGCTGCTGCGGCCCTGGCCGGCCGGGGACATCTGGATCACGCCGATCCCCGACGCGCTGGTCATGCCCGAGCACGGCGATCCGGCGGAGATCGCGGCAATGCGCGACTCGGTGCGGCTGGCGTTCGTGACCGCGCTGCAGCACCTGCCGGCCAGGCAGCGGGCGGCATTGATCCTCTGCGAGGTGCTGAAGCTGTCCGCCGCCGAAGCCGCCAACGCCCTCGACGTCACGGTGGCGGCGGTCAACAGCGCGCTGCAGCGGGCGCGCGCCACGCTGGCGGGGTTGCCCGATCACCAGCGGCCCGACTCGGTCGACCCGGAGAACGCCGCCCTGCTTGACCAGTACGTGGACGCGTTCCAGCGCTACGACGTGCCCGCGCTGCTGGAGATCATCCGCGAGGACGCGGTGATGACGATGCCCCCTTTCGAGCTGTGGCTCCGCGGCAACACCGACATCACGACCTGGATGGTCCAGCCAGGGCCGAGCGCGTGCGCGGGGTCGCTGCTCGTGCCGCGGCGGGCCAACGGCGTGCTCGCCTGGGGCCAGTACAAACCGGACCCGCACCGCGGCGGGCTCGCGCCGTGGGCGCTGCTTGTGCACGAAGTCCGCGACGGGAAGTTCAGCCGAATGACGTCCTTCCTCGACGTCAAGCGGCTGTTTCCGCTATTCGGGCTGTCGGACCGGGTCTTTGACGATCGTTAATGCCGGTCCGTTATCCTCGCATCCGTGCGGGCTCTTTTCGTTAAGCAAGATCATGCCTCGCCCAGCGGGCTGGTCGGGGACGCGTTCACCTCGTTGGGGTGGGACGTGTCGGAGCTGATCGTCGTGCCGGAATCGCGGTACCACTCCCCCAACGTTCCGGTCGTCTTCCCGTCGGCCGCAGCATTCGACGCGCTGGTGTTCTACGGTGCGCCGTGGTCGGTGTACGACACTCGGGCGATCGGGACCTGGATCGGCGAAGAGATCGCGTTCGCGCGGTCGGCAATCTCGCTCGGGGTACCTGTGCTCGGGATCTGCTTTGGCGGGCAGATGCTCGCGACCGCAATCGGCGGATCGGTGTCAGGGGCGCCGGTTCCGGAGATCGGCTGGATTTCGGTGTCCACGTCGGCACCGGACCTTATCGAGGCCGGACCGTGGTTCTCCTGGCACTTCGACCGGTTCACGCTGCCGTCCGAGGTGCACATGGTGGCGCGGACCTCGCTTGCGAACCAGGCGTTCAGCGTCGGGCGGTCCCTTGGGCTGCAGTTCCACCCGGAGGTCGACGAGGAGGTGCTCGAATCCTGGCTGGCGACCGGCGGGGAAGCACAGCTGGCCGAGGTCGGCGTCGCCGTCGCGCCACTGCTTGCGCAGACCCGGCTGCTGACCGGCGCGGCGGCGGCGCGCGCGGAGACGCTCGTCCGGCGGTTCGTCACCGATGTGGCGCGGCGACCGGTGGTGCCAGTGCCCGCGATGCCGGCGGTGGCAGATGCGACGGTTCTCACACCGTTGCGGTGACAACGCGACCCTTTCGCCCGCTTAGCGTATGTTTGTGCCGCATGATCTTCTAACAGCCCTCGCTATCTTCGCGGCCGGCCTTGCGGCGGGCACGATCAACACGGTCGTCGGCTCGGGCACGCTGATCACCTTCCCGACGCTGCTCGCCTTCGGGTACCCGCCGGTGCTTGCGAACGTGTCCAACAATGTCGGGCTGGTGCCGGGCGTGGCCAGCGGCGTGCACGGGTACCGAGCCGAGCTCGGCGGACAGCGGCGCCGGCTGATCCGGCTCGGTTCCGCGTCGATGTGCGGCGGGCTCGTCGGCGCGATCTTGCTGCTCACGCTCCCGCAGAGCGCGTTCCAGGCAATCGTGCCCGCGCTGATCGGCGTGGCCGTGGTGATGGTCGTCATCCAGCCCCGGCTGGCGAAG
The DNA here is from genome assembly GCA_963778435.1 of uncultured Actinomycetota bacterium. Lineage (GTDB taxonomy): Bacteria > Actinomycetota > Actinomycetes > Streptosporangiales > Streptosporangiaceae > Trebonia. Next base: position 147,655 of record CAVZUX010000025.1, on the reverse strand, counting down.
TGGGTGGCGCGGCGACAGCGGGCCCGGGCTGCTCTGGTCACGCCGGATGGTGCGAGCGCGGACGCCCCCGCTGCCTCGGCGGCCGAAGAAGCGATCGGCGGCCCCGTCTTGTGGGTGCTCGTCTTCCTGGCCGGGATCTACGGCGGCTACTTCGGGGCGGCGCAGGGGGTGCTGCTGATCGGCATGCTCGGCATCGCGCTCAACGACTCCCTGCAGCGGATCAACGCGGCCAAGAACGTGCTGGCCGGCCTGGTCAACGGGCTCGCCGCGGTCGTGTTCATCATCGCGACGCACATCGACTGGGGGGTGGCCGGGCTGATCGCGGCCGGCTCGATCATCGGCGGCCAGGTCGGCGCGCGGATCGGCCGGCGGCTCCCCCCGTGGGCGCTGCGCGTGCTGATCGTCTGCGTCGGCATCGCGGCGCTGGTGAAGCTCCTGGCCTAATGACCAGCCGCGGAGCAGCTCGCAAAGGGGTATCGAAGTTCAGCCGCTCACGGCTGTGATTCGGCGGCGAGGTCGCGGGGGATCACCACTGAGATGTCAAGGCCGCCGGCGGGCTGGCTGCGGGCGGTGACGGTCGCGCGGTGCGCGGTGACGACCGACCGGGCGATGGACAGGCCGAGCCCGACGCCGTCGCGGACGCCGGTCCGGGCCTCCATCCGCCGGAACGGCTCGAACAGCGAGGGCACGGCGTCGTCCGGGATGAGCGGCCCGCTGTTGGCGATCTCGAGGTACACGGCCCCGTCCCTGCTGCCGGTGCGCAGCCTGATCCATCCGCCGGGCTCGTTGTGCCGGACGGCGTTGTCGACCAGGTTCCAGATCATCCGCTCCAGCAGCTGCGGGTCCCCGGTCGTCTCGGCCGGGTCAAGCTTCGCGTCCACGTGCAGGCCAGGCGTTCGATCTCGGGAGCGGCGGCGTCGATGGCGTCCTCGGCCCAGGTGGCCAGGTCGGTGAACTCGGTGCTGAGCTTGCCCTGGTCGCTGACGGCCAGGGTGAGCAGCGCCTCGACCATGCTCTCGGCCTTGTCGATCGATCGCCGTACGCGCACGGCCATGTCCGTGAGCTGCCGCGCCGTCGGAGACGGCTTGGCCAGGGTCACGTCGATCGCCGTGCGCATCACGGTCAGCGGCGTGCGCAGCTCGTGCGAGGCGTTGGCGACGAACCGGCGCTGGGTGGCGAACGCCCCGTCCAGGCGTTCGAGCATGTCGTCGAACGTGTCGGCCAGCTCCTTGAGCTCGTCCTTGGCCCCGGTCGAGCTCCAGCCGCTCACCGAGGTGCTGCTCGGATGCCCGGCGGGCGGTCTCGGTGATCACCCGCACCGGGCGCAGCACGCGGCCGGACATGAACCAGCCCAGGCCGCCCGACGCGACCGTCATGACGCCGAGGCCGAGAAGCCAGAACGACAGCAACTTGGCCAGCGTGTTCTGGCGTTGCGCCTGCATGCCCGCGGCGGTGCCCGCGAGGTAGGCGGCCATATGCATCCTTGCACTCAGATGGAGGCGCCTCCGCGGTAGGTACAGGGTCACTGCGTTAAGCGCGCGCCCGCCGACTTGCACGCGCGCTCCAGGATTCATCTGCTGGCTGCTGATCGTCAGGTCTGCGGGCGGGCGCGTGGGAAGGTTGCTTGCGACCAGTCCGTAGGTGAGCCCGAGCAACGCGGACCCGGCCACGAAGAACAGCGCGGCGTAGATCAGCGTGAGCCGGGTCCTGACCTTCTGCGGCCAGAGCCTGCGGAGCGCGCGCACGGTTCATGGCAGCCGGTAGCCGCTGCCGACCACGGTGTCGATCGGGTCGGGCTCGCCGAGCTTGCGGCGCAGCCGGCCGATCGTCACCGTGACCGTGCGGGTGAACGGGTCGGCGTTCTCATCCCAGACCCGCTCGAGCAGGTCCTCGGTGCTGACCACGCCCCCGTCGGCGGCCAGGAGTTCTTCGAGGATCCCCATCTCCTTGCGGGTGAGCGACAGCGGCCGGCCCGCCCGGCTGACCCGGCGGCGGGCCCGGTCGAACACGATGTCGCCGCGCACGATCACCGGGGCGGCGGCCGGGGCGCGCCGTGCCAGCGACCGGACCCTGGCGACAAGCTCCTCGAACGCGAACGGCTTGCCCAGGTAGTCATCGGCGCCCAGGTTGAGGCCCTGCACCCGGTCGCCGACCGTGGCGGCCGCGGTCAGCATCAGGATGCGCGCCACCGAACCGGACCCGACCAGCGTGGCGCAGACCGCGTCGCCGTGGACCCTTGGCAGGTCCCGGTCGAGGACCACCACGTCGTAGGAGTTCATCAGGGCCTTCTCGATCCCGGTCGGCCCGTCATAGGCCACGTCCGCGCCGATGCCCTGGTCACGAAGGCCGTCGGCGATGTCGTCCGCCAGCTCGGCCTGATCCTCGACCACAAGCACCCGCATGAGGCCATAATGCCCCGCCGGACATCACACCAGCATCACATGAGCCTCGCCCGGCTGCCCCAGCCGCTGGCACGCGACCTGGCCTTTCGCACGGCGGCGGGCGCCGGACCTCGCTGGGAACGGCGCCGCGCGTGATGTCCGTGTGACGCCTCGCGGCGTATGCCTGGGGTGACCGGGCACGCCGCCCGGCCGTGAGGAGGAACACCGAGCCCGATCGGGGCATCGCATGAACATCATCGAGACCAGCGGCCTGGGCAAGCGGTACGGCAGCACCTGGGCGCTGCGCGAGTGCACGCTGGAGATCCCCGCCGGGCACGTGGCCGCGCTGGTCGGCCCGAACGGCGCGGGCAAGACCACGCTGCTGAACCTGGCGGTCGGCCTGGCGGCGCCGTCCGCGGGGAGCGTCACCGTGCTCGGCGGCCGGCCGGCCGGGTCGCCCGCCGCGCTCGACGGCATCGCGTTCGTCGCCCAGGACACGCCGCTGTACAAGAACCTGTCGGTCGCGGACATGATCTACGTGACCCGCAACCTGAACCGGCGCTTCGACCAGGCCTACGCCAGGCCCGGCTGGCCGAGCTCGGCATCCCGCTGAAGCGGCGGTCGGGGAAGCTGTCCGGCGGCCAGCAGGCGCAGCTCGCGCTGACCCTGGCGCTGGCCCGCCGGCCGCGGCTGCTGGTGCTTGACGAGCCGGTGGCGATGCTCGACCCGATCGCCCGGCACGACTTCATGGCCACGGTGCTGACGGCGGCGGCCGCCGACGGCGTGTCGGTGCTGCTGTCCTCGCACGTGCTCACCGAACTCGAGCGGGTGGCCGACTACCTCATCCTGCTGTCGCGGGGCCAGGTGCGGCTGGCCGGCGAGGTCGAGGACCTGCTCGCCAGCCAACGCCAGGCCAGCCTGGAAGAACTCGCCTTGGCCTACCTGCGCGCCCCCGGCGAGCGCGAGAACCCGACGGAGGTGGCGCAATGACCGCGCTGACCATGCCCGCCCAGCCGGAGGAGGACGCGAGCCCGCGGCCGGTGCCGTGGCGGCGGATAGCCGGGATCACCTGGCGGCAGCACCGCTTCGCGCTAGTCGGCATGACCGCGCTGCTCGGGGCGCTGGCCGTGGGCCTGTGGCTGGCCGGCCTGCGACTGCAGCACGCCTACGCCGCCGCGACTCGCCTGCCCCCGGCAGGCTCACTGGCCTGCGCAGACCTGGTCAACACCTTCAATGGCACGAACGGCTTCCTGGCCAATGGCGTCATCCTGCAGGTGATCCCCGCGCTGATCGGGGCGTTCATCGGGGCGCCGGTGCTGGCCCGAGAGCTGGAAACCGGCACCTACCGGTACGCCTGGACCCAGGGCGTCGGCCGGGGGCGCTGGGCGCTCGGCAAGCTGATGCCGCTCGCGATCGCGGTGGCAGTCGCCGCCGGGATGTTCGGCCTGCTGTTGTCCTGGTATTACCAGCCGTACTTCGGCCCGGGCAACCAGGCCCTGGGCCTTTCCGGGATGACCCCGTTCTTTCCCGGCCTGTTCGACCTGCACGAGGTCATGTTCCCCGCCTGGACGCTGGCCGCCTTCGCGATCGGCGCCCTGGCCGGCATGCTCATCCGCCGGGTCGTGCCCGCGATCGTCGCAACGCTGGCCGTCTACGCCGGGTTCGCCTTCGCCGCCGGGTCGGTCCTGCGCGAGCACTACCTGACGCCGCTGGTCACCAGCAACGTGAACGTGCCCGCTTCCGCGTGGATCCTGAGCCAGTGGTGGACCAAGGGCGGCACGACACTCAGCCAGTCCACGCTGCACCAGGTCTTCGATTCCACGTTTCAGCAGATCGCGCCCGTCGTGAACAATAGCGCACAGAAGACGCAGGCGTACTTCAGCGTGGTGCGGTACCTCAGCCAGCACGGGTACACGCAGTGGACGAGGTATCAGCCGGGAAGCCGGTTCTGGCCCTTCCAGTGGATCGAGGGCGGCTGGCTGCTCGCGCTGTCCGTGCTGCTCATCGCCGCGACCCTCTGGCTGGTTCGCCGCCGCGCGGCCTGAGCCATCAGGGAAAACACGCATCCGTTCCGGGCATTCGACGACGGCGGAGGATCGCTAGCGGCACCCGCGGGCGGGGGCGGGCGGTCTACGATGGCGTGGTGGGGAAGAGAAACCGTCATTCTGCGGCTAAGGCAGGCCCTCCGGCGGCATCGGCTAATGACGACAACCCGATGGATCGTTTCTTCGCTGAGCTGGGGACGACCATCGCGACGGGTGACGTGCTCAACGCGGAGATCGAGACCTCGGGGCTGCTTGCCTTGCTGTCCCAGACTGATCTCTCGGCAGCGGGGATGGCGCAGCTGACCGATGCTGTCGTCAGCGTTGCCTCGAAGGACCTGTACGGGCCGGAGGGGGCCGCGTACCTCCGGCTACTCATGTCGCTCGGGCCGCGAGCGGTCAAGCGGGCGGCAAGCGAGGCGCTCGCCGAGTTCAGCGCCGACGGCGTCTATCCACCGGAGTGGGTTACTAGCATCGGAAGGCCTACGCCAGAACAGGCGTGGCGTTTGTACGACGTCGCGGGCGACCGCGAGGTCGTCGTGGTGACGTACCGCTATGCGGACAGCGAGCACGCGCTGCTCGTCACGATCGACCTCGCGGAACTGCCGCTGGCCGGCATGATCGTGATAAGCGAAAAGGCCGACGGTCTGGTCAAGACCCTGCGAGACAATGCCGAGCGGTGGGAGCGCTTCGAGCAGATCACCCTCGTAGAGGCCAGGCGGCGCATCGAGCCAGCGCTCGCCCGGGCTGACGAGGAGCCGGGTTTCGGTCGCGGCGATCCCTCAGCGCTGTTCCTCCCGCTAGCCATGTCCCGTCTGCGCCGGCTGCCGTCGGATGATTCGGGCAAGGCCGTCGCCTACACGGCCGCCGACCGCGCCGCCGCCGTTGAAGAGTTCCTGCGCAGCGCGGACGGTGCCGACGCAGGCGACTCCGAGACCGCGCGGTTCTGGGCGCAGGCGCTCACCGGATACAGCAGCCGCGTCCCCGGCGAGCCACCTGCCCAGGTGGGGCCGACGAGGCTCTCCGCCTTGCTGCTGGCGCACGTCCCGAAGACGTTCACGCTGTCGGCCGAACTCCATGACGGCCTGCGGCGGGCGGTGACCGCGTGGGTCCGCTGGGCAGCCGTTTACCAGGGCCTTGACCAGGCGGCGACCGAGCACCTGACGGAGCGAGTGCCGGTGATCTTCAGCGAGTTCCAGGCGGCTTACGATGACCCGTACCGGGTAGCGGCGCGCGGGTACGTGCTTGATCTCGTCACGGCTGACGCCGACGTCGCGTGGCTGGAGGACCAGCGCGCCCGCCGTGAGTTCGCGGTGCCGTTCCCGGACGAGCGTGACGCGGGCGTCGCGGACATCGATGCCGCTGACCCGGACGGGCGGGCGGCCGTGACGACAGCCGAGTTCGCGCACTGCGCGCCCGAAGGCGCGGAGGGCGAGAAGTTCGTGGCGGCGGCCAGGCGCGTCGTTGAGGAAATCTGGCACGACGACCCGGCGCAGACCTGGCAGGAGGCCAAGCGCCTGGTCGCCACGAAGCTGGACCGGCATGACGTGATCCACGCACTCGCCGGCGACGATCTCCGGAACCGTGCCTAAGGCGCCTGCGCGAGGAATAGTGGGGACGCCCGACCAGCAAAGGCAAGGCTCGCGCTGGTCGTCGGCGCCGCGCAGACGGTCTGCGGATGGCCGGACAGGCGAAGCAACGGACCGTTCACTATGGGTGTTGAGGTTCTGTTTGATCTCCTCTAGTAAAGACCGACGATGTTGTCAGGGGATCGCTGCCACCTGCGACCTTGGGATGAAATCCTCGGCGTGGCCTCATCCCACGGGACGATTTGCGCTAGTGTCCCGACTCCAGATGGTCGCCTTCGTGGTTTGATGAGGGTGACCTGCGCGCCGCTTATGTCCGGGGCAGCCACTCTGCCACGAGCTGTGGCGCCGTCCGACTAGTCTGGTCGCTTGTCGGCAGGAGTGACCTTGGCGGGCAGCCGGACTGCCAGCGTCGGCCGGGCCCGCTCCGAGTTGAGCCTTTTGCACCCGAGACCACGGAAAGGGAGGCACGCCCTGTGTCGTACCACCTTACGTACCTCCAAGCGGTCGTCACCGGACTCGTTCAGGGCGTGACCGAGCTGTTCCCCGTCTCCAGCCTGGGGCACAACGTGCTGTTGCCCGCGCTGATCGGCGGAAGCTGGGCGAATACCCTGAACGTCTCCGCGACCGGCTCGCCGTACCTGGCGTTCATCGTCGGGCTGCACGTGGCGACGGCGGTCGCGATGATCGCATTCTTCTGGCGGGACTGGCTGCGGATTGTCCGGGGGTTCTTCTCCTCCATCGGGCAGCGCCGGATTGCGACCCCTGACCAGCGGCTGGCCTGGATGATCATCCTGGGAACGATTCCGGTCGGCATCGTCGGGGTGGTGCTGCAGAAAGAGATCACCAAGGTGCTCGCCAAGCCCGAGCTTGTGGCGGTGTTCCTTGCCATCAACGGGGTGATCCTGCTGGTCAGCGAGCGGATGCGGCGAGCTCGTGAGGCTCGCTTGGCTGGCATGACCGCCGCGCCAGCAGCGGCGCCAAGGCCGGCCTTCGACGGGCCTGCGGGCGGGCCGGGGTATGGGCCGGGGTACGGGCCGGCCCAGGGGTACCAGCAGCAGCCGCAGCAGCAGCAGTGGCAGGGGCCGGACCCCCGGTACGGGCGAGACGACCGGCAGCAGCCGCAGGACGGGAACGGGCAGTACAGCGGGCGGCACTCCAGCAGGGACGGGCAGGGCGGCCAGTACGGGCGCGACCAGTACGGGCAGGGGCAAGAGGATCAGTACGGGCGGGCCCCGTGGGAGGGGCAGCAGCCACAGCAGCCGTCCGGCGGTGCGGGGTATGAGCGGCGGCCCGAGTACGGGCAGGAGCAATGGGGCGGCCCGCAGGCGCCGGGCGTGGATCCCTGGGCCCAGCAAGGCGGCGACCCGCAGGGCGGCTGGGACCAGCGCGACCCACGTGGTCTGGGTGGTCTGGGTGGTCCAGGTGACCAGCGTGCGCCCCAGGGTGCGCGGCAGCAGCAGCCGGCCGGGCCATATGGGGACGCGGCCGGGCGCCCCCGTGCGGCCGCGAGCGCCGCGGAGACGGACCCGGCGGTCGCCGCCGACCGGCGGCTGTCCACGATCACCCTCTGGCGAGCGGTCACCATCGGCGCCGCGCAGATCCTGGCGCTGTTCCCCGGCATCAGCCGTGACGGCATCGTCATGGTGGCCGGCATGGGGCGCGGGCTCCGCCGCGAGGACGCGGTGCGGTTCTCCTTCCTGCTCTCCGCACCGGTGATCCTCGCCGCGGGCGCGCTGAAGATGTCAGACCTGACCGGGCCGGCCAGCAAGGGAATGCACGGGCCGATCATTGTCGGCTCGCTGATCGCCGGGATCGGCGCCTACGTGTCCATCCGGTTCCTGACGAAGTACTTCAGCGAGGACAAGTCGCTGAACCCGTTCGGGTTCTACTGCATCATCGCCGGGCTCGGCAGCCTCGCGTACCTGGTGCTCAAGTAGCGCCTGGCACGTGCTGCGTTGAATATCGGATAACTGGGCGACCTTGAGCCTTCACCGCGCTTTCTAGGCCCCGGCCCCGGGGACTACCAGGCCGGATTCGTAGGCCATGACGACGAGTTGGGCGCGGTCGCGGGCATTTAGCTTGGTCATGATGTGGCTGACGTGGGTTTTCGTGGTAAGCGGACTTAGGTAAAGGCGCGTTGCGATCTCCTCGTTGGACAGGCCCTCGGCGACGAGTGCCAGAACTTCGCGCTCGCGCTCGGTAATTCTGGAAAGGTCGTGACCGGGCCGCGGGCGACTCACGCCATGGGGGTTGCCCGCGCCAAAACCGGTCCCAAGTCCGCTATTCAGCACGGTGGCTGGGGTGCGGCGGGCGAACGTCGCGATCAGCCGGCGGGTGACGCTCGGGGAGAGCAGCGCCTCGCCGCGAGCCACCACACGGACAGCGCGGATCAGATCCTCCGGCTCGGCGTCCTTGACCAGGAAGCCGCTCGCGCCGGCGCGCAGCGCCTGGTAGACGTAATCGTCGGTCTCGAACGTGGTCAAGATGACGACCCTCACCCCGGCCAGGGCATCGTCCGCGGCGATCCGGCGGGTGGCCTCGAGGCCGTCGACCTCGGGCATCCGGATGTCCATCAAGATCACGTCGGGGCACTCGGCGCGCGCCAGGTCCACCGCTTGCTCGCCGTTGACCGCCTCGCCAACCACCTCGACGTCTCCGGCCGCCTCAAGCAGTACCCGGAAGCCAGCGCGGATCAGCGCCTGGTCGTCGGCGAGGAGCACACGGATCACTTGTCGCCTTTCTGACTGGTAGCAGGCCCGGACCGGCTGGCCTGGGGCTGGGCGCTGTCAGGCTGGGCGAGCTCGGGCGGGTCGCGGGGGAAGCGGGCGGCGACCCGGAACCCTTGGTCAGCCAGCGGGCCGATCTCTATGGTGCCGCCTGCGGCGGCGGCCCGCTCCCGCATCCCGCGCAGGCCGTGCCCGGCACCGGTGCCAGCGGCAAGGAACTCGGCGAACGCGGCCTCGGCGGCCGACGAGGGCAGGCCGCAACCGGTGTCGGTGACCTCGATCGTCAGGGTAGGCGCGGCATACTCCACCAACACGGCCGCGGTGGCGGGGCCGGCATGGCGGATCACGTTGGTCAGCGCCTCTTGGATGATGCGGAACGCTGAGAGATCGATGACTGCCGACAGGTCGCGAGGCTGCCCGGTGACAGTCACGGTGACCGGCAGACCCGCAGCCTGGACCCCCGCCGCCAGCGCGTCAAGCCGCGCCAGGCCGGCGGCCGGCTCGGTGGGGTCCGCGTATCCGTCCGCGTCGCCGCTCGCGGCGCGCAGGACGCTGAGAATCGCGCGCAGCTCGCGCAGGCCGTCCTTGCTCGCCGAGCGGATTGCCTGCAAGGATTCGGCCGCCTGCTCGGGGCGGTCATCGTGCAGCAGCGCCGTGGCCGCGCTTGCCTGCACGGTGATCGTGGCCATGGTGTGCGCCACCACGTCGTGCAGTTCCCTGGCGATGCGCAGCCGCTCCTCGTCGATGCCGCGCTGTGCCTCCTGCGCGGCCTGCCGGGCCAGTTGCGCGCGCTCGGAATCGACGTAGGCGCGGCGGCTGGCGAGCGCGATCCCGGCGAAGAGCGCGACCGCGCTGACCGCCGGGATGAGGAAGAAGCCGCCGCCGGTCGGGCCGAGGGGGTTATTCGCCGCGGTGGCGGCCATGAGCACGGCGGTGACCGCGACCGCCCACCCGGTCGAGCGCAGGGCTGTCATCGACCGATCCGAGGCGAGAGTGCCGATGGCAACGGCGGGCAGCAGCAGCGCCACGCCGTTCTCGTAGCCGGGGAGGGTGTAGGCGACGACCGCCGCCGTCGACGCGCAGAGCACCAGCCTCGGATAGCGGCGCCGCCAGGCGAGGGCGGCGCTGGCCGCGAAGACGAGCAGCAGCGCGGCGTCCGGGGTGTGCGGCAGGTGGTAGGGGCCGGTGAAATAGGTCCCCGGTGTGGACGGGTGCGCCTCGCCATAGGCGGCAACCACGGCGATCACGGTGATCGCCGCGGCGATGGCCGCGTCACGGGCCGAAGGCAGCCAGCCGCGGCCCGGCCGCCCGCCGTCCGGCTGAGCCCAGCCGCGACGAGCCCAGCCGGGTAGCGCCCGGCTGGCCGCGGTCGGCTGCGAAGTGCTCACGTTACGCAGGGTAGGGCCGATTGGCGCTGCTCACCAGCTCCGGGCGATGTACTCCCCCGGTGGTATGCCGACGCGATCGGTGGCGCCCCTCGGGGCAGCCAGCCAGAAGGTGCTCGCCCGGGGCTAGCGGAAGAGCGAGGTTACCGGCAAGGCGTGGGTGTCGTGAGGGACGGTACCCGGCGTGGCGGTATTGGGCGGGGCGGGCTGAGGATGGCGCGACGTTACCGTCTGGAAGAGCTCAGCGGGGACGCGGCACTGGTCGCGCAGGTCGTAGGAGCTGATGCCCTCCGCGGCAAGCAGCTCAAGGGCGCGGGGCAGCATGGAGGGCTGCTCCAGAATCGTGACCAGGCCGGGCTCGCTGCGGCGCCAGCCTCGGCTGGTGAGTGTCGCCATGGCGTTGCGGTAGGAGACCTCGGTGAGCGCCCCTAGGCGGCGGGCGCGGTAAAGGAGCGCTTGGATGCTGGTCCCCCAGCGTTCCTTACACCGGGCCAGCGACTGCCAGGCAGCGGCGTTCATGGCCTTCGGCAGCTCGTCGCGGATCTCGGCGGCGGGCATGAGGAACTCGGCGGCGAAGCGGTTGGCCTGATCCTCGACGGTCCGGCCACCGGGCTCGGCATCGGTGTGCATGACCAGGTGGCCGAGCTCGTGGGCGACGTCGAACCGCTGGCGGTAGTAATCGTGCTTGACCGGATTGAGCACGACGACCGGGCGGAGGCGGCTGTCGAAGGAGTACGCGTCGACGCTCGCGGCCTGGGGCGGGCTGAACACGACGAGGACACCGTGGTTCTCAAGCAGGCGGACAAGGTGCGGCGCCGACCCTCCGCGCATCCCCCAGCAATCACGGACGTACCGCGCTGCCTGTTCCGGTCCGCCGACGTCCAGTCCGCCGACGATCAAGCCGCCGGTGTCAAAGTCGCCGGTGTCCATCGGCACCGGGAAGCTCGGCACGTCCGGGTCGGGGCACTCGACGTGCTTCTCCAGGCTGGTCGCGATGTCCACCGCGAGCTGGCCGTAGGCGAACGCCTGGTCGCGGGCGAGTTGGGTGGTGGAGCGGAGCGACCGGAAGTGCGGGGTGGAGGAGAGCGCGGCGACGTCGTCGGGGCGCATGGCGAAGAAGCCGGGGTCGACGCCCAGGCTGAGCGCGAGCCTGGCGACCGTGACCGCCGTCGGGCGTTTGGCGCCGGACTCCCAGGCGGCGACCGCGGTGGGGCTCATGTCGAGCAGCTCGGCCAAGTCGGACTTGCGCAGGCCAGCTGGCGGGCGAGGGTAAGGCGGGCGCCGTCGAAGAACGCGGCGACATCGGCCGCACGCGGACGGTCAGTGGTCGTCACGCCCGTCCGCCATCGCGTTCCCTGCCATTGGTGCGACCGCCGTCGATGACGCGCAGTCGGACCGGGGCGTCGGGCACTTCTGACGGGTTGTCGATCTCGGCCGCCGCGGGGACCTCGGTGCGGCGGACTACGGGCAGCGGCACGTTCAGGAGGTCCTCGCGCCAGTACCAGGCCGGGCCACCGCGCAGGTTGAGCTTGGGGCGGCCGAAGGTCAGCTCGATCTGGCCGGTGCCGGCATCGAGGGTGTGCGCGACGATGAACGTGGGGAGCTTGAGCTCTCGGTCCGCGGCCAGGAGCAACGGGTCCAGCCGTGCGGGCAGGGCCGTCCCTTGGAGTGGACCGTCGGGCGACCCTCCGTCGGGGAGGAACTCGTCCGGCAGGACTCCGTCGGTGAGGAGATCCTCGAACAGCGACGGCTGGCGGAGATCGGGGCTGGGCTGCATGGCGACGAGCTGCTTGGTGACGGACTTCTCCTGCCATGGCAACGTGTCGAGACGGCCGAACTCGGCGGAGGCGATCAGGAACCAGTGGCGCCGGTAGGCCCACCCGGCGCTGCCGCGCAGGTCGGACCGGCGGACCAGACCGGGTGCCAGGCGGGGCATTGTCGTCAAATCCCGCTCGGAGAGCTCAGCGCACAGGACGTCAATGTCAAGCCGGCCGTCCGCGGTCGGAACGGCGTACCGCTCGCAGGCGAAGACCCGGTCCAGGCGGTCACGGAACAGGGTGAACCGAGTGTGGCCAAGCCATGCGGAGTCGTGACCGTCGGCCTCGGAGTAGATCTCAAGTGACCGCCTCGTCGCGGACTCGTACGCCCAGCGGATGCCGGTCAGCACGCCGGCGGCGGTGAGCCCCTCGATGACGTCCTGCTGTTCAGACATGAGTCCAAGGTACACCGCAGGCAGTAAATAACGCGGGAAAATGAACTGTGTCGGCGTGTCGCAGTGCCTTAGCGGACCAGGCGAAGCACGGGACCGTTCAGGCGTGAACCCAATAGCGGATGTATCCGTTTGCCAGGGTGAGCGGTGCCGATCCTCGGTCTGGCCGATCCCGGGACCCAACGCACGCGGGTCGACCGACGCGGGCGGATGGAGTGGGTGCACGAGGTGGAGTCCGCCCCGGCATGCGGCCGCCGGACCGCAAGGGCGAAGCGGAGCGCGTGGCCGAAGGGCATCCGGGGGAAACGGCCGAGCGCACCGGGGCGCTCGACGACGCGGGCGAGCGGACGGCAGCGCAGGTACCGCGCGCTTGTCGATAACACCTACGCGCAGGCGCAGGCCACAGGCCCACCGGACTCGTGGGCCGAAGCGCTGCCGGAGTTGCACGGCTCCTGGCAGATGCTCAAGGAGAAATACGGATACCACGAACAGGCCGAGCCGACTCCGCAGGCCGAAAGTGGCGCCGACGGTGGCTCATGGCGCGGCAAGGGCGGCCGGGCGCTGGACGCTGACCAGAACGCGGAGATCGACCTTGGCTACTCGCACATCCGCGAGGTCGGCGAGAACGTTATCGTCCCCGGCGTCCTCCGCGTCGAGGCCGAAGACCCGAGCCGCAGGCTGGCCGGCTTCGAGCACCGGATCAAGGGCGAAGACCGCCTGAAGGAGAAGGTCGCCGACCTGCTGGAGCCGCCGTCCAAGCTGACCGCCGCAGCGGCGCTTTCGCTCATTGTTGACGCGGTGCGCTTCACGTATGAGTACCAAGAGACCCGCTACACCAATGGTGTTCCCGCCGACGTGGAACGAGTGAAGGCCCAGGGGTTCGAACTCGAGAAGCTGAAGAACACATGGGACAGCGAACAGTACAAGGGGATCAATACGCAATGGCTGGAACCGAGGTCAGGGGTACGCTTCGAGGTGCAGTTTCACACCTCGGCGAGCCTCGAGGCCAAGGAACTAACGCATGAGGCGTACGAGCGTATCCGGATCATAACCGAACAGACTCCAGAGACCGAACGGGAATCCGCAGAAGCGTTCCAGAGCGAAGTTAACGCCAGGGTCCCGATTCCACCGGACGTGCACGCCATTGAGGATTACCGACGGGAGAAGCGTGATGGCTGAAGCGATTACTTACTACGCGATCGTCAACGAGGTCAGCAGTCGCGAGGAGCCCTTCGGCGTGATCCGGCGGGTGAAGCATAGCGGTGGCCAACGAGACGAAGTCCTCTCGCGAGACCTCACGTGGAAGCCCAGCTCGCTGCTGTACTCGGCCGAACGCGGTGACCTCACCAATGACATGATCCCGATCTCCGACGAAGAGGCCGAGCGGATCGTCTCGCGTATCAGGGCTGCTTCCGGAGGCGGGGCGTAACGGCGGCCTTGTCCAGGTCAGCTCGCTAGGTCGGCGATGAGGGGAGCGGCGACGGACTCCTCGTAGACGGCGCGGCCGGTTGCGATCATCGCGTCGGCTAGGGCCGGGTCCCAGCCGGTTGGCTGGGGCATGCCGCTGAGCTTCACGTGGTCAGCGTCTTCGCAGATGGCTTCCCGGTAATCGGTTGCGGACATGTGCCACGGGCTCGCGTTGTGGCGCCTGATGACCGAGTTGGCGATCGCGATGCCTGGCCAGTCGAAGTCGCCGTGATAGCGGAGGGCTCCTGAGGCGTTCGTGACGGCAGCCGCCAGGCGGTGAAAGGCGGTGGAGGGCTGGCCCTCGGTGCAGATGAGCGGCCGCGACCGCGGGCCGAGGTCGGCGGCGGCGCGGCGCAGGACGGCGGGGTTCTCGCAGACGTGCACGGTCGTCGCGGGCTGCGGGGCGAGCGGCATCGCGATGAGCTGCTGGAGCGTGACATAGAACGGGACGCCTCGGGTTCCGGCGTCGGTGAGCCACTCCCCCAGGCCGTTGCCCCGGGCGGCCAGGTTGAGGACGAGGACGCGGCTGGCCAGGTCGTCGACGATGACGCCGGAGGAGTCCCATAGCTCACGGCGCTGCTCAGTCGTGGTGGGTCTGCTGGTGCCGACGCGAATCGCGAGCGCGCGGAGCACCAGGGTGGCGAGCGTGGTTCCGTGGTTGAGCGCCTTGGTGTCGCCGGTCGTCGCCGCCGCGAGCTCGGCGAGCTGGACCGGCTCGGCCCGCTGCTCGATCGCCTCAAGCACGCGGGCGGCCTGGCCGACCCGGTCCGCGTCGGCCGCGTTGACCAGCTTGGTGAGCGTCCCGTCGGCGACGATCTCCGTCAGCCACGCCCGGAACCAGTCCCGGTCGTTCAAAAAGCTCTTTTCGAGTGAACGGACGGTTGCTTCGCGTCCGTCCGCAAGCCTTCGCCTGTCTGCGGGGCGGTCCTTGACCGGCGGACCGATCCGTTCGAGCAGATCCACCAGCCCCCCGCCGGTGGTCTCGCGGACGGCGGCGTCGAGATCGGCCAGCCGGACGGCGATCTGGATCGCGGCCTCCGGCCGGTACTGACCGGTGATGCCAATGATCGCCTTGCGCTCGGCGCCGTCCGGCTGCTTGACGGTGATGACGGCGCTCAGGCTCCCGCCGGTGCGTTCGAGAGAGCGGCGGGCAGCGTCCAGCAGCCGCCGGTACTCGGGCTCGGCGTACCTCTTGGCCGCTGCGTCCCGGGTGACGGCGTCCTCGTTCGGCATCCGGTTGGGCCTCGTCTTCCGGAGCGGTGGGGTTTGGGTGGGGTTCTGACAGTGCACTCTACAGAAGCCGGCGCCGAGCGTCGCCAATCACGTCAACCGACATCGGCCGTCTCCGCATGGACGAGATCCTGCCCAAGCGGGTGCGCGATCGCCCGGGACCTCACGGTCGCGCTGGTGCGGCCCTGCGCTCTTAGTCGGTCAGTTCCTCGAAGGGGACGGCGACCTTGAACTAGGAATACAGGACTTGGAATACAGGACTATAGAAAGCTACGCTAGCGCGACCCGAGGTGCCTCGCGCTGCGGCCAGCATCCTTGGCCGCGTTTACCCGTTTCCCCGTTCCGGGTTGGCGCTCGGTCAACGGCCCGCAAGTGCCGTTCACATCAGTCTTCGTCGTCCTCGGCGTCGGACGGGCCTGGGTCCAGGGCGGGCACGTAGAGGGTTGCGTCCGCGCCCAGCGGCGTGTGCCTGGTGGGGCGGAAGCCCAGGAGTTCGGTGACCAGGGCCTCGTTGTCCTTGAAGCCCGCCGTGGAGTCGATGAGCTGCTGACCATCCCAGAGCAGCAGCAGGGCGGATGTCGTTCGTGTGACCTTGTCGTGGAAAGGTCGTAGTGGGCGATCATCGGGACCGTGTCGGTGGTGACCCACAGGTCGTGGCCGGTCATGAACAGGTCCAGGTCGAACTTGACCGCCAGGCCGAACAGGTCTGGCTTGTAGCGTTCGTCGATGCCGACGAAGGCCTCGTCTAGGGCGATGAGCCGCGGGCAGTGCGGCTTGGCGCTTGAGTACAGGGCGTTGGCGGCGGCGAAGAGCGGCAGGTGAATCGCGGCCGACTTCTCGCCGCCGGACATGACGGAGTGCTTGGCTCGGGTCAGCCGCTGCTCGCCTTCGCCCGGCGTGATCAGGATGAGCTCGAAGGCGTGCCAGGACCGGTAGTCGAGGACGCTGCCGAGGGCTTCCCGGTAGGTGGCCCTGGGATGCCCGGCCCGGTACTCGCGGATCATGTCTCGCAGCACGCCTCTGAGCTCGGCGAGGCGTTCCGGGCCGGGCGTGTCCCGGTCGAGCAGGTGCGACGCCTTGCGCTGGGCGTCGGTGATCCGGTCGGACTGCGCCCAGCGGATGCCGACGGATATGCCGCTCGACATCGGCTTGGAGCGGGTGTCGGAGTTCATGTTCCTGGTCAGGTCGCGGGCGGCGACGACCCGTGCGTGGATCTGCCCGGCCAGGGCGGCGAGCAGCTCGTCCTCGAGGACCTTGCGCTCCCGGTCTTCGAGGAGGACTCCCTGGTCTTTAGCGCGCTCGTCGATTCTCGTGGCGAAGCTCGCGACGGGCTTGCGCCCCTCGTCGTCGATGACGTTCACGATGACCAGGCCGGCGCCGCCCGGCTCCCAGTCGACCCGGTAGTCCTCCTCGCAGGCGGCCAGGGCGTCGGTGAAGTCCTTGAGCGCGACCGACATGCGGTCGGCCGTGTTCTTCAGCGCCCCTTCGGTGACCTGGCGGCCGCCTCTGGTCGCGGCGGCGAACGCGTGGAGGATCTCGGTGGCGGCGGCCGGGAGAGTGGCCCGGACGGCCGCGGCCGGGTCGGCTTGGCCGGCTGTGTCTGCTTGGCCGGCCGGTCGGCTTCGGCGACTGCGGCTGCTTCGGCAGCGAGGGCGGCGGCGAGGTCCTCGCTCGCCCGTCCGGCATTCGGCCAGGCTGCGGGGTCCGGCCACGCGCGCGCGGTGCTGACGGCTAGGAGGGGGCGCAGGTCGGGCCGGGCGAACTCGCCGAACGCGCTGGCCTGGTCGAAGAGCTGGCCGATGGCTTCGGCGAGCGACTGACGCTCGTTGAGCAGGTCCCGGTCGGCCGCGGTGACCTTGTCATGTTCCTGCCTGGCGCGCGCGTCGTGCCCCTGGTAGGCGTTCTGCGCCGCCTTGAGGTCCCGCTCGGTCTGGCGGATCTGCTCGAGGACGCGCTGAACGTCCGTTTGCAGCGCCTCCTCCAGCGAGCGGAACTCCTCGTCGAGGGCGGCCTGGGCGCGCTCGGCTTCATCGAGGGCGGTCTCCTGCTCCGCGTACTCGAGGCGCTGGCGTTCGACGGCCTCGGTGCGCTCCGCCAGGTCCTCCTCGGCGCGGATCAGGGTGGCCCGCTCTGTGTGCAGGTCGGATGCTGCATTCTCGAACTCAGCGGCGGCTCGGGCGATGGCATCCACATCCTGGAGTCGGTGGGCATGCGGCGCTCGGCGGCGGCCTGTCGCAGCTGGCGGGTCCGCGCGTCGGTCTCCGCTACCGAGCCGTCGAGGGTGGCGCGTGCGGTCTCCGCGTCCTCGCGTGGCCTGGCGAGCAGCGCTGCCTGGGTGCTCGCGGCTCCGGCCGCCTTCGCGACCGGCCGGGTGTCGGGGAGCTCGCGGCGGGCGCGGCGGAAGTCTTCTTGCTCGCTGGCGGCGCTGGCGGCGTGCTCCGCGAGCGTTCTGTCCTCGTCGGCGGCCACTGCGATCAGGTCGTCTTGCTCTTCGAGCCGTGCGCGGCGACGGTTGGCGCGGTTGGTCGCGCCGATGTACTCCGGGGTCTGCTTGGGCCGGGCGCCGACGTGGACGCCGTAGCTGAACTGGGCCTTCGTAGAGATCACGGGCTGGTTGGCGGATGCGACGGAGCGGGCGGCCCGCGGTGCCGACGCGTAGCCGAAGACGTAATCGACGCCGCGAGACGCGGCCCGGGCCGGAATGTCAGACCCGGATGCCATGATGTCGTCAGTGAGGGTGATGGAGCGGAGCACGGCGACGATGACGTCGGCGGGGACGTGCTCCTGATCCTCGGCGATGAGTACATCGGCGAGGGTCTTCGCACCGCTTGAGGCAGCACCGGGGCTGGCACCGGGCGCGCTGCCGGAGGCGGTGGGGATGAGGTAGCCGTCGGCTTCGGCGGCTTCGAGCGCGGTCCTGGTCAACGCCGGATCTGGGTGCACCCAGGCGGTGAGCAGGCCCGCGCCGTATAGAGCACCCTCGATCGCGGCGGCGGTCTCGTCTGGGATTTCGGGGGCGAACCGGACGAGCTGCCAGAGCGGGGCGCCCGGGCGGGCGTCGCGGGTGGCTGGGCGCAGGTCACTCGCGGGGGGCGCGTCGTCCTGCTCGGCCGCGATGACGTCACGCTCGGCGCGCAGGTCCGTCAGGCGTCGGCGGACCTGGCCGAGCGCGGCGTCGAGCGTGGTGCGCGCGGCGATCGCGGCGGCCTGGCGCGCGGCCGTCCGGTCGTCGTACACCTCGGCGAGGCCGATCGCGCCGGCGTCGCCGATCAGCTCGAGCGCCTCGGCCAGGGCGTCGAGCCAGTGCGTCTTCGTCGGCAAGGACGGCCCAACGAGTGGACCACGTGGCCAGATCGGCGGCGGCGGCCTGGCGGGCTTGCGTCAGACGGGCGGCAGCGGTGTCGGCGTCACGTTGCTGTCGCTCGTGGGCGGCAACCTTGCGGGTCAGTTCCTGCTCGGCATAGGCGCGCTTCGCCCTGGCGTCACGGATCGCGTCCAGGAGGCGGCGGATCTCGCCGATGTCATCGCGGCGGGCGGCCACTCGGGCGCGGGCGGTCGCGAGGAGCTCGTCGCCGGCGTCGACCGGGCCGAAGCCGTCGTCTGTGATGCCGGAGCGCTGGGCAGCGTCGGCCAGGGCGGCGGCGAACCGGTCCGCCTCGGCGCGGCTCCCGGTGACGCGCTGGGCGAGCTTGCTGACCGCGGCGGCCTGGTCCGCGAGGCGGCGGCGGTCCCGGTCCAGGCTGCCGCGCTGCCGGGCGACCTCGGCGGCGCGGCTGGCCAGCTCGCGGCGCTTGTCCTCGATCCGGCCCTGGGCCTTGTACTCCTCGGAGTTCTTCAGGCCCGCCAGGCGGCCCTGCAGCCTCTCCCCCTCGGACCTGCTGGCGTCCCGGTCGGCCTCGGCCGCCCGTTCCGCCGCGACGGCGCGGCGGCGCGAGGCGGCGGCGACCGCCAGGCGCTCGGCGTGGCCGGCCGCGACGTCCGACCGGGCCTGCACCCGGTCGAGAGCCCACTTCACATGGGAACGGAGGTAGGCCTCATAGTGCGTCGTGAACTCACCAACGGCCGCGTTGGCCGCGGTCAGGTCGTCGAAGAGCTTCTGCACGGCGGCGAGGTTCTCGAAGTCCCTGGCGGCCTGCTGCACGAGGTCGTCGTCCACCGGGGAGAGGCCGGAGGTCAGCGTGTCCGAGACCTTGGCCGGGTCCAGATCCTTGGCGAGCAGCGGGCGGCGCAGCGCCAGCAGCAGGTCAAGGAGCTGGGAGTAGCGCTCCCTGCCCAGGCCGAAGAGGCGGTTATCGACCAGGTCGCGGTACTCGGTCGCGGTCCGCCGCCACGCCTCGGGCTCGAGGACCGCGCGAAGCTGGCGTTCCGTCAACGGGCGGGAGTCCGCCGACAGCAGGCCGAAGTCCACGCCGACGCGCAGGCCGGTGACGAAGAACGACATTCGCACGCCGTCGGAGTTCCGGTGCGCCCGCATGCCGATGATCAGCGTCACGGTCTCGGCGCGGGCCTCGCCGGGCGCGCTGGACCGGACTGCCACGGTGGACTGGCCCGACAGGTGGACTGGCCCGACAGGGTGGACTCGCTGGGTACCCTCGGCTCGCTGGCGGCGCGGTCCCCCCGGGCGAGCGCGTACTCCATCCAGACGTAGCCGTACTCGGATTCCTGGCCGCGGAAGAGCAGGTTGGACTTCATCGTCCTGTTCTCGCCGGAGAACGGGTCGAGGCGGCGGGAGTCCGCGATGCCGTCAAGGACGAACGGGAAGAGGACCTCGAGCGCCTTGGTCTTGCCGGAGCCATTGTGGCCGCGGAGGGCGATACGGCCGTCGGCGAACGCCCACTCCTCGTCCACGTAGTCCCAGATGTTGATCACGCCGGCCCGGGACGGCTTGAAGCGGTCAGTCATCGTCGATGTCACCACCGAATAGGTCGAGCGCGAGCTGGCCCTCGGCATGGCGGACCGGGAGCGCGGCCTTGATGTTCCGGTACCGGGCGGCGGCCGGCAGCACGAGGGCGCCGCCGTCCACCCGGCGCAGGAGGCGCAGGTCACCGAGGAACGCGAGCGCCGCGTTCAACAGGCCACGCTGGTCATGCTGCCAGGTGACGGTGAACGAGGCGGGGCCGAGCTCGTCGTACAGGTCGTCGATCATGGCGCGCAGGGCGCTGTCGGCGAGGAACGGCACCGAGTAATCGGCGGGCGGCGGCGGGGCAACGGTCCGTTCCTGAGGGCCCTGATCTTCTTCCGGGGCGGACCAGGCCAGCTCCGTGACCACGCCGGCCAGCGGCAGGGCGGCATCGATCTTCTCCAGCAACTCGCGCTGGTCGGCGGCATCGAGCGGCGCCGGGAGCAGCAGGAGCTCCTCGTCGGGGTCCTCGAGGACATCAGCGATCTTGGCGAGCAGCAGGCCGGCCGCCCGGTTGACCGCGCCGCCCCGGCCGGGGAACGGGCGGTCGGTGAAGCGGCCGCCCGCGTCAGCGAGCAGCACGCCTTCGGCGCGCCGCTCGACCGCGAGGCCGGTGAGCCGGGCCAGGGTTTCCGCCACGCCGTGCTGCCGTAGCGCCTCGGCCACCTCCGGCTCGACCTGGGCGTAGTAGACGACCGGATGCTCGAGCAGGGCGCGGGCGGCGCGCTGGGCGGCCGCCTCCCGCTGCGCCCCGCGCTTGGCGGAGACGTAGGTCGCGTCGAGCAGTCCGGCCGCGCTGGTCAGGTGCTGGACCGGCCGGGCCGGGCGGAACAGCGTCGCGCAGATGTCATGGTCGATGTCGTAGAGGGCGTCGCCGCGCTCGGTGTCCGCGGACCACGCGTCTACCGAGCCGTCGGAGAGGCGGAGGGCACCCCGGTCGGCCAGCCAGTCGAGGACGTCGACCACGGCGGCCTTGTGCGCGGACACGATCGGGTCGAAGCCGAGGCCGTCGATCGCGTTCGCGCTCGGGGTGAAGGCGCGGACCAGGTCGGCCAGGCTGACCTCGACGCGGGAACGCTGGAAGGAGGCGAGGATGAGGCAGAGGTAGGCGAGCCGGCGGCGGTCGAACGGGCGGCCGGACTTAGCGGTGAAAATCGTGGTCTGCGTCGGGTCAAGGCCGTCGAGCCGGCGGATAAGCCGGACCGCGCGGGTCGTCGCGATCAGCGTGTAGCCGAGGTGGTCGCGCAGGTCCTTGCTGAGCTGGTCGGCCCAGCGGAGCACCGCCTCAAGCATGCCCGGACGCGGCCGGGTGGCGGTGATCACGTCGTTGGTGAGCACCAGGCGGACCGCGTGCTGGTAGGCGCCCAGGTCGCTGAGCTGGATGTTCGCGGCGGCTGGCTGCGGTGGCATGCCGGTTACCGCCGCCCCTGGCTGGCCGGTTCAAGACGCATTTCGAAGCCGGGGAGGTACAAGGTTCCGTGCTGCGTGCGGACGGCGCCGCCGGTCTCGCTCGGCACCAGGCGCATGGTGAGGATGTCGTTCCCGCCGGCCGCGGTGGTGAGCCGGCCGGCGACGACCGTGCGGGCCTCGGTGGCGAGGGTGAGCAGCCGGAGCAGGACCCGGGTCTCGGCCTCGTCGAGCACCCGGTCATGCGCGCCGGCCGCGAGCAGCGACCGCGCGGCGGCGCGCTCGGCCGCGCGCTGCTCTGCCTGACGCCTGGCCAGCGCCGCCTTCACCGCCGGGTTGTTCCTGGCCGGCTGCGGGACGCCGGGGGTCGGGGTCTTACCCCGCCTGAACAGGGTGACCGAGATGTCGACGCCGGGCGCTTCCCACCAGGTAGCGCGGGAGGAGATCTGGTCGGCGTCGTCGTGCGCGCCGCCGACGTGGCGCGCGGTGCGGAGGTTGAACCCGGCGGTCATCAGCGCGTGCGCGGCCGACTCATCGGGACACGCGAACACCCACTCGGCCAGGTGGCGTAGCTGCGACGATCGGTTCACGCCGCCGCGCTGCGCCTCGGTGACCTGGCGGAGCAGCGCGATCACGGCGGAGACGGTGGCGCGGGTCGCGGTGCTCAGCCCGGCGGCTCTCGATTCCACCGAGTCGTCGTCGGCGAACCAGCTCCGCAGGGCGGCCCAGCGCCGGCGCCAGTCGTCGTACTTGTCGTCGTCGGACAGGAACGGCCGGTCGTCGGCGCGCGCGGCCAGGCCGAGCATCGCGCCCGCGCCCGCGCCATCGATCACGGCGATCGCGGCGGCCAGCCGAGGCAGGTACCGGTCGAGCTCGGCCATGAAGTCGGTCATGTGGGTGAGCAGCGCGTTCTTGTACTTGAGGAACGTCTCGGGCGACGTGTCGGTGGAGCGCATGAGCTCGGCCAGGGTCAGGTGGAACTGCGCGGCCCGGCGGGACATGTCATCGAGGACGGTATCCAGCCGTGACAGCCTGCGGTACACCTGGTCCTGATCGCCGGCCGCGCTGGCCGCCGCCAGGGCGCGCAGATCGTCGAGGATGTCAGAGAAGACCAGGCGGGACAGGTTAGCGTCGCGGATGCGCGCCGCGAGCACGTCCTCGACGGCGGCGTATGCGCGGTAGCCGAGCTCGCTGAACTGATAGACCGACTGGCGGTTCCGGTAGCGGGCGAGCGATCCGGCCCGCGAGGCGTCCTCGAGCCTGTGCAGGATCTGGTCGTCCGCGAGCGCGTCAAGGCGCTCACGCAGCCGCACCAGGTCGTGGTGGGCGGGGACGTCCTCGTGCACGGCCGCCAGCTCGGCCAGGGCGACCGCCACGTCCTCCGAGTGCGCTTGCACCTGGTGCACCGCGCGGAGCCGGTCAAGCGCGCGTAGCACCCACAGGTAGGCGAGGTGATCGTCGCGCCGGGTGAAGTTGAACAGCCGGAACCGGTCGCTGACCGCGAGCGCGTCGAGGTGCAGCGAGTCGCGTCCGGGGTCGCGCCCGTTCTCGTCTTGCTCGTCCATCTGCCCAGCACAATACCGTTCCAGGCAGGCACCGTGCGCGATTGCGGCGGTGCAGCACACGGAGACGGATACTTCCGCTCGCCATGCGCGTCCCCGGCTACACCAGCCTCGGCTTTCCCGGCCCGCGACGGCTCGGATGGACCCCAACGCCCGACCACGGAAACCCGCGTCGATCGTGACACAGCAGCCAACCCACACTAGCGCCAGTCCAGGATCAGCCTTCCTGACGATTACTTATTAACTTGACGTTGTATTAACTGGAACTCATACTGGGTAAAGTGATCGTCGACTGGACAGACGAGTTCGACCGCTGGCTCTCCAACGCAGAAGAGCAGGGCGGCCGTCTGCTGGCCATCGCGGTCGCGCTGCTGCAGGAACTCAACGATCTCCCGGAGAGGCCGGATGAAGAATCCGTGACCTTCAAGCGAGTCCGGCAGGCCCGCCGGCACGAGCTGTGGCGGGTCGCCCACCCCTTTGATCCGGCGGCCGCCGTACGGATCATCTGCTGGTTCCCCGCCAACGACCAGGTCGTGATCGCCTTGGTCGGGTTCGACAAGAAGACGATCGGGGACGTGTTCTACGCGAGCGCAGCGGCGCGCGGAGAGGCGCTAGTCGATGCTTGGCTGCGCCAGAAGGGAAGGTCCGAATGACCGAGGAAGTCAAGTTCATCCGCGGCAACGACCGCATTAATCAGCTCGCCCAGCGGCCTGATATCGCGGCCGACGTCGCCCAGATCCGCCACGACATAGCCGAGGCCGACCGTACCTACGCTATGGGCCTGGCCGCGCTCCGCCAGGCCGCCGAGCTCACCCAGGTCGAGCTCGCCCGCAGGATGGGCGTCACGCAAGCGGCCATCAGCCGCATGGAGCAGCCCCATGACCTGCTCCTGTCCACCCTCAACTCCTACCTTCTGGCCATTGGCGGAACCGTCAGCATGATCGTCCGCTTCGCCGACGGGCACGAGGCCATCCTCGACCTCTCGCAGCTGCCATAGCCAGGGTCTACTCGCTGACAGCGGCAGAGCCAGCGAAGATCTCCTGGCACGCGAACAGGCTGGCAGAACTATCATCTGCACGCATTCCGGCTTGGCGACGAAAGCTACGCCGCCGCGCATGCGTAGCCGGCGAGGGCGCCTGCCCGCCCGAGGACTGCGGCGGGAGCTACGGTTTCGCCGAGTTCAAGGCGGTTCTCGCGGGGCCGCGAACCGCCGAGCGCGCTGATCTGCTGCAATGGGCGGGCGGCGACTACGACCCCGACCGGTTCGACCTGTCAGCCGCTAACTCGGCCGTCGCGGTCATCTGATCCCGCAACGATGGACACGGCGGTGCTCGCCGCCCTCTTCTTAACCACCCGGACGCACGAAATTCGGTGACTCTGACGCGTTAACGGATAACTCATCGTAGTGTTGGCTGGACGCGGTCTTATTTGGCTGGGTCGGGGCCACCGGGGGCGGGGTGAACGAATGGGCGCTGAGCGGATCGCGGGGCACCAGGAAACGAGGCGTCAACGGACAACCGGTCGTCCAGTGGCAACTGGGATTCAAGCGACGACCGAGGATCAGGAAACGGGGAGCTGCGAGCGGGCTGCGGCTTTCGGCGCGGTCCCGAACCAGCGCGGCGAGCCCGGTCAACCCGGCCAGCCCGCGAACGCTGCCGGGATCGACGGCGCGGACGCCGCTGGGGTGGACGGCATCGCCGCGGACGCTGCCGGGATCGGCGGCATGGACGCAGACGCCACTGAGGTCGACGGCATCGACGTGCGCTGCGAGCCGCTTGTGGTGCGGGACGGATGCTCGCCCGACCGCATCCCGGCGGGACGCTGGCCCTCGGATGGTTCGCTCGTCCGCAGTGAGCAGTTCGCGGTCAACGAGGCCATCGCGCAACGGGGCTTGTTCGCGGTGCACGCGCCGCCGGGCACCGGGGTGGCCGAGGTGTTCGGCGACCTGGTCGCCGCGATCGTCACGGAGCGGGCGCGCCGCATCGCCGACCTGCCCAGCCCGGCGGCGGCCTTCGGGGAACCGCGCACCTGGTCCACGCACCGGGTCACCGCGCCGAACCCGGCGCTGGCCGGCTTCGAGATCGTGCTGGCGGCACCGGAGCCGAGCGCGCTGACCGCGCACGGCCTGCCGCCCATCGGGGCGCGGTGGCGAGAGGCGGCCACGGCGATCGATTACTTCGCCTCCACGGCGCGGCTGTCCGACGGCGTCGGCGCCTGGGCGATGCTCGCCGCCCGGCTCGGCGACGGCGCGGCGAACCGCGCGTTCGCCGAGCGCTGGTGGCGCGGCGCGATCCGCGGCACCGATGTCCTGTTCCCGGCGGGCGAGTCGATGGCCGCCGCGCTGCGGCGGCTGAAGCAGGAAGGTCCGGCGGTCGACTGGCCGGCCGCCGTCGCGAGGTTCCGGGCAACGCTGGCGAGAGCCGAAACCCTGGCTTCGGAACGGTCCGGGGTTGCTGCCGCTGTTACGCGCATCTCCGATCTCGAGCAGGCGTGCGAGGAGGCGTCCGGCCTGGCCGAGACCGCACAGGCCCGGCTGGTGGCAGCCACCGAGCACGAGCCCCCGGTCCGCGCGGCGCTGGCCGCTGCCGAGGAGGAGCACCGAGCCAGGCTCGCAGACCTCGGAGCACACCAGCTCGGCCGGCCGACGATCGCGACCGTCACGGCCGACGGCAAGGCCGCGCTGCGGAGCTCCGCCGCCCTGTCAGTCGCCCTGGCCGGCGGCCTGCGCCGGGGCAAGAGCTGGCGAGAGTGGTCCGTCGCCCGGCGCGAACTGCGCGCTGCCTGCGCCGCCGCGGAGGCAGCGCGTGATGCCGCAGCGGAAAGGTCGGCGACGCTTGACGCCACCCTGGCCGCAGCGCAGGCGGTCGTCACGGAGACAGCGGCCGAGGTCACCCGGCTTGAGGCCGAGATCGGGCCGCTGGCAGAGGCGGTCGCCGCGGCCCGGCAGCTGTGGGGCGACCACGTTCCCGACGGGCCCTCACAAGCCGAGACCGAGGACGCCGCGCTAATCGAGTGGCGGGAGACCTCGGCCCCGTGGGCCGACGAGGAGTACGGCACGGCCCGCGCCGAGGTCTTCCTCGCCGCCCTCGAACTGCACAAGGCGTTGATCACCGCGCAAGCCGACGTCTTCGCGGCCAACCTGGGCGCGCTAATGGACCTTCTCAGTGACCAGGTGGGCATGCTCGGCACTGACCAGGCACTGGTCCCGCCTCGGGCTGCGCCAGCCAGAGCGGAGGATGCTGCCGGGGCGACGGGTGCAGACGTGACCGCGCCGGCCACAGCGGAAGCTGCAGACGGGATAGTTCGAACCGCAGCGGAGCGCGCGGATGAGAAAGTTCGCGCCGGCGCCGGTTATGCAGACGGGAAAGTACGGGCCGCGGGCGAGGCGCTGACGCCGGCCATTGCGGCCGCGTGGCAGACGCTCTTTCTCCTTGTGCCCGTGGTCCACGTGCCCTTCGGGGCAATCGGGGCGCTCTTTGCTGACCTCGGGGCGGCCCGGCTCGGCTGGCTGCTCGCGGACCACGCCGAGCGACTGCCCGCACGGCAGTCGCACGCCGTTCTTGGCCGGATCAACCACGCCGTCTTCGCGGGCGACACCGCCGCCACCGGGGAGCCCGCACTAGATACCAACAGCGCCGTCACGACCGGCGGCGCCATCGCGGCCAAAGCCGCCCTCACGGGCGATAGTGTCCTCACGGCCAATAGTGCCCTCACCGCCGACAGCGCGCAGCGGCTCGCCGAGCGGACCGCACGTTTCGGTACCTGGCTCAGGTCAGGCCGGACAGGGTCGGCGAAGTCGGCCAACTCGACGGAGTCGGCGGAATTGGCCAACTCGACGGAGTCGGCGGAGTCGGCGGAATCCACCGAGTCGGCGAAATCGACGGACGGCGCCGGGCGGATCTGGGTCGGTACGCCGCTACGGGTGGTGCGCGGGCTCGACCGCATGACGATCGACCGGCGCAATGACCTCGCGTACGACGGTTTGCTGGTCTCGGATCGCGACTAGGGCACCCCAAAGACCGAGGCTGGGCCTGACCTCGGTCTTCACGTTGGCCATCTCGGCCGAGCCGCTGCGAGATGCGCGAAATGTCATTATTACGCTTTCATGATCGAAAAATAATTAGCGTTTCCGTCACTATGCTCATGTTTTTCTAAATGCAAGATTTATGTGACTCTGAGCTGCGAAGACATCGGGATGATCACATGGATCTTTACATCCGAGCGCGTGCCAGCACCCCAAGCGTCGTCTCCGTGGCTCTGGCTCGGCGTCCAGGGCCGCAAACACCGCGCGCATGACGGACTCAGGCGTCCGCGACATGGTCGGGCGACGTGGTGAGCAAGCAGGCATCCAGAACGTGATCCGCATCGTGTCCGCCGCTCGTTTGCCGACAGTTGGCTAGCGGCCGGCGAGTCGACGGACGACCTCATGCACATCGCGGGCTGGAAGACGTACAACATGGTCCGCGAGTACAGCGAGGCACGCGGCATCGCGCGAGCGCACAATGCACACGCCCGGCTGAGTCCGGGCGACCGCATCTGAAATCGACGTCCTGGCGGTATTGGATCAGAGGCGATGAAACACTCTGCCCCAGCAAAAGATCATCAGTGCCTTGAATGCGGTTACGACACCGATATTTCGATACCAGATCGGGAGACGGTCGCGCTGAGTGATTGTGCCATCGTCCCACTCTCGCGCGTTGTGCACGTACCGGACGGAACGAGACGATGGGACGAGACGATGGGACAACCCCCGTGGAAGGGGGGTGATGCACCGCGGCCAAGCGCGAGAGCAAAAACAGGAAAAGGGAGAAGGTGATAATGCTCACTCCGGAAGAGCGGGAAGAACAGCTCAAGAACTCCCCTCGGCGATCGGAAGAATGGGCGCGGCAGGTAGCGCGAATATGGGGAGTCGAAATGAATGGTAACGATGAAGAGGAAAACCAGGCAACCTAGACAGGACGACAGTCGGCCTCCACGCCGCCCGACTTCGAAGCAGAAGACTCCGGGCCGCTCTGTGACCCGGAGTATTCAGGTTCTTACCATGGAGGGAACTGCTCCCCCTGCGCGATAGCCCATGTCAGCCTAGAGCCGCCAAGAGCCTTACTGTGTTCCTGAACCCGTCTGAGTGCGCTCGCCCGTCAAGGTAGCCACAAGAAGGGTCTTAGCACGCGGTCATTGCGTTGTTGTGCTGCGGCGCTGCGAGCTGCTGGTGCATAATCACCGAGTGCCTCAGCCGCAAATCCACGAAAATCACCGCCGGGCATCAGCTACAGGCCTCGCGGCAGGTTCGAACTCGATCTTGCCGCTCGCCGATAACCCTCAACCAAATACCATGTCGGAGGCTCCGCAGTCTGACGCTGACAAACGAAGGGCAGCAAAAACCTCGTTCGATCAGCTAAACGAGAAAGGCACGCCAGGCGATAAATAGGGCTTTGGAGCCTGGCGAACAAGTCGTTCTGAGTATCGCCGGGGAGGCTGGATCAGCATTGGTCGGCACGGAGCGCAGAGTATTTGTCTTCAAGAAGGGAGCAGTCAGTGGTTCTATGTTCAGTAAACAATTGAATTCGTGGGATGCGAACATAAGCGGCGTCGAGGTAAAGCAAGGTATGACCACCCACGCAGTGGTCGTACAGGTGCCCGGCGTCGCTCCAGTTACCAAATTCGGCAGATTCGCGAATGGCCCAGACAGCGTCTGGGAAGCACCCAATTCGATCATGGCAACTAAGACAGGGGTAGACCAGGCTATCGGAACGCTACGTCGATTGATTGGAGATCACCAACGTACGTCTCATGTCCGGGAATCTCATCACTCTGACCCCATTGATCAAATCAAACGTTTGGGGGAACTACGTGATCAGGGCTTGCTGACCGAAGACGAATTCCAAAGCAAAAAACGGCAACTCCTCGGTCTGGATCACTGAGGCCCGCATAACCTTCGATGTGGCGGACGGCTTGGCTCGAGGGGATGCCTTGGGGCCAGCCGGCCGATAGCGGAGCGGAAGAACGGCCGCGTGGGTGTCGCCTCCGGGAAGCCCGCTACCCTTCCTCGCGGAAAACGGTGGTGATCTGGCTGTGGTGGAACCGGACGCCCTTTCCTCCCGAGTTGAGGACAATCGCGGTGAGAGTCTGCGCGATCGCGGCCTGCTTCTGCTCGAGGGTGAAATCTGGCCTGTCCCATTCAGCGGCGAGGTTCGCGACGACCTGTCGGCGTGCCTGCCTCGGCCTTCCCCACTCGCAACGCTGATACCGACCGTCGAGCAGTCAAACGCTGGTGCCCGGATTCGACCCGTCAGAAGTAATTCAGGTCGTGAGCCAGGCGGAGCGTGCCTGCCAAGGCTGCCGCGGCCGCGTCGGCCCCGCTGTCCGAGGCAGCGCAGGCGGCGTTAAGCGCGGCCATGAGATCGTCAGGGAGCAACTGCTGCGATGGGTCGAGGATCTGCCGAGCGGCGGCGACCGCGGCGGCGGTGTCCCCGGAGCGCAGCCGCGCGGCGATCAGCGGGAATAGGTAGACCCAGCGGTGGCGGCCGCCGAAGGTCATCGTGGCGGGGTCGAACTCCGCGATCTGGCCGGCCAGCCTGACCACCTCGTCTGGGTGTCCGTCCTGCCAGGCGAGCCACGACTGACAGGCCATCACCCCGGTCACGTGGCTGCTGTCATCTCGCGCCGCTGCCATCGCCTGCGGGATGAGGGTGCGGACCGACTCCGTGTCGTGCTCGCGCAGCGCTGTCAGGGTGAGCACCATCAGGCTGATGCTCCGCAGGTGGGTCTCGCCGATGCGCTCCGCCATGGCCAGCGCCTTTTCCGACCGCTCCCGGGCCTCCGCCAGCTCGCCGCGCAGCCATAGGGCCCAGGCGAGGTAGTACGTTGCATAGCCGACGTCCTTCTCCCTCTCCTCTCCGGTGTGCTCCGCGAGCTCAACGCTTCTCCGGAATCCGGCGATCTCGGCGTCTTCGACACGGTAGCGCTGCCTGATGAGCCCCTCCAGGGCGATCTGGCGATCGAAGACGTGCCGTCTGGCAGGCGTGCCCCTAGCCTCAAGCATCGGCCTGGCCCGCTCCAAGATCGCCAGGAGCAGCTCTGGCTCGACGCGCATCGAGTGGATGGCGGCACGTCCGTCGACCATGAGCTCCAGCCACTGGTCCGCCGTGGCGTTGTCCCAGCCGCCGGGGTCGTCGCCGAGCAGCGCCTCGGCGGCGTCGAACGCGGCCGAGGCCGCCTCAAAGTGCGGGTTGGTCAGCTCGAGCCGCCCCAGCCGCGTGAACAGGTGCGCCCGTTGCAGCGCGTCCACCGAGTCGGCCAGGCGAAGCCCCGCGCGAAAGGCGTCCCCCGCCTTCTCGCGCCTGCCGATGCGCCACAGCACGCTGGCGAGCTTGGTGTGCAGCCGAACGGCGTCGGCGTCCATGGTCCCGGACTGCCGCTGCGTCACCGCCAGGGCCGCGTTGAACGAGGAGATCGCCTCATAGTTGGCGAACGCGTCGGTCGCTTGGTCGCCTGCCATCTCGAGGTAATGCGCGGCGCGTTGGGCGTCTTCGGCGGTCGCGTAATGGCGGCCTAGGACGGCGGCGACCTCGGGCAGCCGGTCGCGTGACGCCGCCTCCAGCGCCGCCGCGGCGCGTGCGTGCAGGGCGCGGCGCTCGGGTCGCAGCAGCCCCAGGTAGGTGGCGTCCTGAATCAACGCGTGGCGGAACCGGAAGGCGCCCGCTGATCCTTCGGGCGGCTCGCGATGCACGAGGTCACTGGCGAATAGCTCGTCAAGGACCGGTGTGAGCTCCGCGGGCGGGGTGCCGAGCATGGCGGCGAGCAGCGCCGCAGTGAACTCGGGGCCGAGCACCGCGGCGGCGCGGATCGCCTCCTGGGCGGCCGGGCTGAGCCGGTCCACCCGGGACCTGACGAGGCGCTCGAGGACCTGCGGCAGCTGCGGTCCTGATGGCTCCCGCAGCCACCAGGAGCCGCCCTCTCTGACCAGGGTCCGCGTCTCGAGGAGCGAGCTCAGGCGCTCCTCAAGGAACAGCGGATTGCCATCGGCGCTGTCGAGCACCGCGGCGAGAACCTCAGGGCCGGCGCCGATTGCACCGCCCACGGCACCGGGGACCTGGCTGATCAGCGACTCGGTGAGCGCCTCGGCCGCGTCGGCGGGCAGCGGGCGGAGCACCACCCGGCGGGCGGACGTGAGAGTGGCCAGGCGCTCCACTTCCTCCCGGCCTGACTTCGGCCGGCTGGTCGCAAGCACCAACAGCGGTCGGCCAGCGGCCAGCTCGGCGAGGTCGAGCGTGACGCGCAGTGAGGTGGGGTCGGCCCAGTGCAGGTCCTCAAGGACCAGGACGGTCGGGCCCGCGACCGCGAACCGGGTGACCACCGAGCGGACAGCGTCGAATGTCATCCGCTGCAGCTCCCCAGGCAACATCCGACCGTGGGTCGCCGGATTGGCGATGCCCATCATGCGCGCCAGCGGCGGGAGCAGGTTCGCGTTCCCCATGAGATAGGTCAGCGACCGCTCCAGGGCCGACTGGACCTTGGCCGCGGGCTCGTCCGGCGCCACCCCGATCCAGCTGGCCACCAGCTGCCGGAAGAGGCCGTAGGGGGTGGCCGACGCGTACGAGGCGCCGCGGCCTTCCAGCCACAGGGGCAGCCTGCCGCTGCCCGCGCCCACCCAGGCGATGAAGCGCTTGCGGCACTCCTGCACGAGGCGGGTCTTGCCGAGCCCGGCGTCCCCGGTCAGCATGACCACGCAGCCCCGTCCGTCGACCACGTCCCGCAACGCGGCGTCAAGGACGCGCAGCTCAGCGTCGCGACCGACCAGCGCGGCACGCCCACCCACCCTCGGCCGCCGGTCCACAGCCCGCGCCCGCGGCAGCTCCAGGTAGCTGGCGACCAGCGGGCGCGTATTTGGCCCGAGCGCTACCTCTTTGCCGCCGCCCCAGGTGAACAGGTGCCCGGTCACGGCCCGCGTCGCCGGGCCGACCAGTGCGGCCCCCGGCCTCGCGGCTGACTGCAGGGTGGCCGCCACGCTGACCACGTCGCCGAGCGCCCCGTACTCCACCTTGGCGCCGCCACCGATGGGACCCACGACCGCCGGGCCGGTCTCCACGCCGATCCGCAGCGCGGTCCCGCCTTCGGTGGCCGCCGCGGCCGTCGCGCTCGCCGACAGCGCGCGGAATGCCGCGAGTACGGCTCGTTCAGGATCGTCTTCGTGCGCCTGCGGCGCGCCGAACATTGCCTGCAGACCTCGGCCCGATACCGAGGTCACGGTCCCGCCCAGCCCCTCCACCTCGGCGATCACCGCCGCCAGCGAACCGCCGACAAGCTCCCGCAGCGTCTCAAGGCCAACCGCGCTCGCCAGCCCCGCCGGGGCGGCTACCTCGGCAAACAGGACGGTTACGGGCCGGCGCTCCTCCCGCGGAAGCGGCGCCGGGGCCGACGGGGTCAGCGGACTGGCAGGCCCAGAATCGCGGGCCGGCGCGTAGAGCCGCTCAAGCGAGGGAGGGATCCGCAGCCCAAGCTGGGTAAGCGCGTCGCGGCAGCGCTCGAAAACGCGCGCGGCCAGCTCCGGTCGGCCCTGGGCGAGGTAGGCGCGGATGAGGGCACCTGCGGCCTCCTCGCAGGCGGGGTCATGGTCCAGGCAGGACTCCCAGGCCGCTAGCACGTCGTCGCGGCCGGCCCTGCCCGCTCCCGCCGCCCGGTCCCTGGCCAGGCAGAGACGCGCCTCCTGGCGCAGCGCAGCGAGCCGGTCCCGAGCACGGATCGCCCAGTCGGCGTAAGGCTCATCGGCCAGCAGTTGCCCGTCCTGCGCCAGCGCGACGGAGAGCTGGTCGTCCCGGAGCTGACCGGGCGCCAGCGCGAGCCCGGCGCGGAGCGCCTCGGCGCAGGCCTCGGCATCGACGTTGACGTCGCGCGATGCCCAGATATGCCCCAGGTCGGCCGCCAGCAGCGCGGCGCCGTCCGCGCCGAGCTCGGTGAGCGCGCTGCGCGCCATGGAAAGCGCCTTCGACAGTGCGCGGGCGGCGGCACGCGGATCCAGGCGCGGGAAGAGCTCCTCGCAGGCGAGATCCCTGCTGATCCGGCGACCGGGGCTGACCAGGACAAGCTCGCACAGGCGGCGGGCACTCGGCCGCGGCCACGCCGCGACGACGCGGCCACGCGCGCTGACGCTGAACTGGCCGAGCAGCTTGACCTGGACAGCCTGGCCCACTGACTCGTCCTGCACGGTTGCTGCGGCCATTCCTCCATTATCCAGGCGATGTCCGACATTCCATCAGAGTTTTCCGCTAGGCATCTGGGCACCGGGGACGGGCCGGGCAGCGGGGACGCGGGCCGGGCAGGTGGGACTCGGGCCGGGCAGCGGGGCCGGGCCGCGGAGGGCCGCGGAGGGCGCCGCGCGCAAAGGCGCGGGAACACCGCGGGAACAGCGCCCGCCTAGCGTGCGGTCAGGAGGTAAGACGATGTACATGTCACACATGATTTACCAGGCCGAGCGCGTCAAGACCGTTAAGGAGCAGCGCGAGGAGGACGTCCAGACTGGCAAGCTGGCGGCGGAGTTCGGGCGGCTGTTCCGCTCGCCTAGGCGTCGGAGCGCTCACGGGCAGCGGGGGTTCCAGCGGCTGGCGGAGACGGCTCCGGCCTGCGCTGCATGCTCCGGCCGTTCCCCGTCCAGGGCCTGACGATCGGCTGGCTCGGGGGGCTGCTGAGTCCGGGGTCGGACGATCGGCTGGCTGGGGGGGCGGCTCGGTCAGGGTGTGACGGTCGGCTGGCTCGGGGTTGGCACGCTCGCTAGAGACCCAGGATCTCCGCCGACCTTTCACGCATCTCGACCTTGCGTATCTTGCCGGTGACGGTCATCGGGAACTCGTCGGTGATGTGCACGTAGCGGGGGATCTTGTAGTGGGCGAGCTTGCCGTGGCAGAACTCGCGGACCGCCTCGGCGCTCAGCGGCTTGGCGCCGGGGCGGAGCCTGATCCAGGCCATCAGCTCCTCCCCGTACTTCTGATCGGGGACGCCGATCACCTGAGCGTCCAGGATGTCGGGGTGGGTGTAGAGGAACTCCTCTACCTCGCGCGGGTAGATGTTCTCCCCGCCCCGGATCACCATGTCCTTGATCCGGCCGGTGATCGACAGGTAGCCGTCATCGTCCATGACGGCCAGGTCGCCGGTGTGCATCCAGCGGGCCGCGTCGATCGCCTCGGCGGTCTTGTCGGGCTGGCGCCAGTAGCCGAGCATGACACTGTACCCGCGGGTGCAGAGCTCGCCGGGGGTGTTGCGCGCCGCGGTCAGGCCGGTGGCGGGGTCGATGACCTTGACCTCGATGTGCGGGCCGACCCGTCCCACGGTGGCCACTCTCCGCTCGATCGAGTCGTCCGCCCGAGTCTGGGTGGAGACCGGGGAGGTCTCGGTCATGCCGTAGCAGATCGAGACTTCGGACATGCCCATCCGGTCGATGACCTGCTTCATCACCTCGACCGGGCACGGCGAGCCCGCCATGATGCCGGTTCGCAGGCTGCTGAGGTCAAATCGTGCGAAGTCGTCGACGGCGAGCTCGGCGATGAACATCGTGGGGACGCCGTAGAGGGAGGTGCAGCGCTCCTGCTGCACGGCTTCCAGGGTCTTGACGGGGTCAAAGCTTGGCGCGGGTATGACCATCGCGGCCCCGTGGGTGGTCGCCGCCAGGTTCCCCATCACCATGCCGAAGCAGTGATAAAAGGGGACGGGGATGCAGATTTTGTCGTCCGCCGTGTAGTGGCAGAGCTCGCCGACGAAGAAGCCGTTGTTGAGGATGTTGTGGTGGGAGAGGGTCGCCCCCTTCGGGAATCCGGTGGTCCCCGAGGTGTACTGGATGTTGATCGGCTCGTCGGCGGAGAGCTCGATCGCGTCGAGTGCCACTGCGTCGGCGTCCCGGCCGGCGTCGAGGAGGGCCTGCCAGTCCGCGGTGCCGAGCAGGACGACCTGCCCGAGATCGGCGCAGCGCGGGCGGACCTCGGCGATCATCGCGGCGTAGTCGGAGGTCTTCAGCTTCTGCGCGGCGACAAGCAGCTTGCAGCCCGACTGGTTGAGCACGAACTCGAGCTCGCTGGTCCGGTAGGCGGGGTTGATGTTGACGAGGATCGAGCCGAGCTTGGCGGTGGCGTACTGGGTGATGGTCCACTCAGCGCAGTTCGGCGCCCAGATCCCGACGCGGTCGCCCTTCTCTATGCCGGCCGCCAGCAGGCCGAGGGCGAGGGCGTCGACCTCGTTCAACAGCTCTCGGTAGCTGAACCGCGTGCCGGACAGCAGATCCACCAGGGCGAGCCGGTCGGGGTACCGGGCCGCCGTCCGGTCCAGGTTCTCCCCGATCGTGTCGCCGAGCAGCGGAGTGTCGCTGGTCGCCGAGGTGTAGCTCTTCTGCGCCACGCTGTTCATACTTCCTGTTCCCCTCGCCGCTGAGGCCGCTTGGTTAAGGATGGCCCCGGACGCTGCAGGTAGACAAGGTCGCGCGGCTCTGCGTTGGCTGACGCTTCGCGGCAGCAGGGCAGAGCGGTCGGTGCCAGAGGAACCACGCGCGCGTTCCGGATGATCCCCTTCGCGCAATTGCGCTATGGCGCAATTGCGTGGGCACCTCCTTCACTTAATACACCGCGTGTATTCACTCACTACACCGCGTGGTTGCTCTTTCAATTACTACACCGCGTGGTTGCGGCGGCGGACTGCCATATGGTGCCCGACTGACGGAAGTGCGTGCGGGACAATTGGCGCATGAAGAACTTTATTTCCCTACTTGGGCACGGCGCCCGCATCTGTAGTGGTCCTGGATGAGACCAGCGACGCGAACACGACCGTATTACTCAGGTAGTGCCCGGTGGCGTAGTCGAACGAACCGCCGCACGTGATCAAGCGCAGTGCCGCGTAGTTGGTGGAGCCGAATATGACCCGCCACGGCCAGTCGGCCTTGGGGTACGACCGTACGCCGGTGACGCGGAAGATGGCCACCGTCCCGTCCGCCAGCGTGACATCAACCGTGTTGCCGGGAACGAGGGCGCCAAGCCGGTAGAACACCGACGGCCCCATATACGTATCGACGTGGCCTTCGATGATCGATGGTCCGATCTGTCCTGGTGTCGCCGAGTACTTGTACCAGGCCGCCTGGCTGGGCAGGGCGAAGATCGGGGGTACCTGGAGCGAGCCGTCAGGATTCAGCCCCAGGTGCAGGAGGTCCGATTGCACCCCGATGGCCGGGATATCGACCGAGACCGGCTCCGAGCGCGGCAGCGAGGGGGCCACGGCCTTGGCCGTCGGCCGGGCGCCGCTGGCGGGCCCGATGGCCCCGGCTGCCGACCGGGCAGGCTGGGGCGCGTGCTGCTGTGCGCTGGCGGCCACTCCGAGCGCGGACCCGCCTCCGATAAGCAGAAGCACGCCGATCAGCCCGGCGATCCGGTACCGGGCGCGCGGCCTCGCTGAGCGCCGGGCAGCCGCGCTCGTGGACTCCGCCCTCTTCCGCATATCGCCCTCCGCCGTCTTAGATCCGACTCTGATGATGTTCCGCAGCTAACGCCAACCATCCGGATAGACACCAGCGATGCCTGGCGTTTGTGCCTAATACTGTTTTACCCTACGTGATTGAGGGAAAGCGAACTGTAATCATCGTCGAAGCAGGAGGAGGCTTCATGAAGGGAACCAATATGCTCGCGGGGGCGGGCCTGGGCCTTGGCATGACGGCCGTCGGCTTCGCGACCTGGGGTGTTCTCACCGTCGGCGCTGCATCAGCCAGCACGACGGGGCTTACTGCACCCCTGGCGAGCACAACCGCTACCGCTACCGCCCCCGCGAGTACGACGCCGACGACAACGACGACGCCGACAACGACGACGACGCCGACAACGACGACGACGCCGACAACGACGACGACGCCGACAACGACGACGACGCCGACAACGACGACGACGCCGACGACAACGGCGACGCCGACGACAACGCCGACGACGACAACGACGCCGACGATAACGCCGACGACGACGACGACGCCCACCACGGCACCCATCACTGGTGGCGGAGGCACGGCGGGACTCCAGGATGCCGTGCTCTTCGGCATCGGCGGAGCGGCGGTCCTAGTTGGTGCGGGCAGCATCGCCTACCGAGTGCATGGCAGGAGGCGCAACTAAGCGCACCGCCGCCCTGGCTCTCCCCGCGCGGGGAGAGTCAGGGCTTTATTAATTTTATTAACGAGACAAATGGCTCTAAACGGGACGAGAGGGACGGCACAGTGCTGCCGGCGGTTTCCCCGCTCGGCGCGCGCCAGCCCCAGAACCCGAACGCACACAGCCAGACGAAGGCCAGCGCCGCGACCAGCCGGGCGGCCGCGGAGACGACGGTTCCTTCTATGTTGAGGATAGCCACAAACGAGAAAGGGACGAGGGCGGGTATTCCGGGCAGGTAGACGGGGGCAATCAGGGCAAGCCGGATGATGACGAGCCAATCCAGGCGGGATGCCGGATAGATCGCCAGCAGGCAGATGGCCATGGCGTCGTACCAGGGGCACTGGTATGGCGCGATGAGCAGATAGGCCAGGCTGACCCCCAGCGCGGGGCTGAGGGCCGGGAGTTCGGGGATGCGGCCGGGGAAGCGCAGCAGCGCGAGGACGGCGACCGCGGCGAGGACGACCGCGGCGATCTCGGTCAGGTGCGGCAGCGTGACGGCGCCGCCATCGGTGTGGCTGAGCCGGTGATAGAAGTACTGGTACATGGTGTCCCACGTCGCGGTCGGGCCACGGTTGAACAGCGCGGCGATGGCGGGGCGGCCGGCGACGACGTAGCCCGGTGCGAAGATCACCACGAAGCCCGCCGCGGCGGCGGCCAGCGCGGAAACCTGCTTGCGCCAGGCCCAGGCCACTCCCACGGCGAACAGCGCGTACGGCGCCTTGATGGCCGCGGCGGCGCCGATGCACAGCCCGGCCAGCGCGAACCGGTACAGGGAGGGCCTTTTCCCCGCCCGCCCGGACCGCAGCACGGTGATGCCGAGCAAGCCGAATGCCGCGCTCAGGCCGTCCAGGTGCCCGCTGGCGACAATCTCCCAGAGCAACAGCGGGTTGACCGTCCACAGCAGGTGGCCGCGCAGGCGCCGACCGGGGTCGGAGCGCAGCAACCGGTCAAGCATCAGGGCCACGGCGCCGAACGCGATAGCGTCCCATAGCTTGAGCCAGAACGTAATCCGGGCCAGCGACGTGCCGCCCAGTTCCGCGGCCGCCGCTTCTTCCACTGTCGCGACGGGTCCGTACACCGACACGTCGGACTCCCAGTAGGACGGAACCCACCGGCCGATCGGGTCGCCTGCGTTCTTCAGCTGCAGTGGTGTCTCGTCGTAAGGGCTGTGGCCAGTCACGACCATCCGGCCATTCGCCGCGTAGTCAAGGATGTCGGTGGATCCCGCGGCGGGCAGCACGCTGAGGATGACCACCGACAGGAACGAGAAGATGAGGACGGGCCGCACTGGCGGCCGGGCGCCGCGCGCGATGGCGACCAGCCCCGCGATCACGCCAGCCGCGGCAGCGACGGCCGTCCCCCATAGCAGGAATGTCAGCTTCACGGCGGCCGGATGCAGCGAGAACCACCAGGGCGGGCCAACCGCCGGCCGGGGCATGGTGATCACGGCCGCGCTGGGGCCGGCCGCCGAGACGACGATGAACACGACGACCGACATGGCAATGCAGGTGGCCGAGATCACGACAAGGCAGTCGGCCAGCAGGTCGGGGTCGCGACCCTCCGTCTCGTCTGCGCGCAATGCCCGTCTCCAGAGATCAGGGAGCCGGACCGTCCGGCGGGTACACGGTAAGAGCCGTGTACCCGGGGCAGACGGCGAGCATGCCGCGGCGACATCGTTCCTAGGACCGTAAGCCCAGTTCAAAGGGGCTCAGCCGGCCGGGATGCCCGATATTCCGCCGATCGGCGCGATGATGTCGGCGAGGGTGTCCGGGGAGTACCCGCTGACGCCGTTGAGGGCGGCTAGGCGGTCCGGTTGGCGTCGTGCCAGGGGAAGGGGGCGAGGTCTGGCTCGACCCAGCCGTTCTTGGCCTGCGGGGCGGCCAGCGTCGCCGGACGGTAGAAGCGGGTCAGCAGGCGCTTGTCGAGCAGGGCGGGGTGCCGGTCGGCGAACACGGTGAAGTCGCCTTCGCCGGATTCGAGCGCGTGGTGCCCGACGAGTTCCACCCACGCGCGGCTGACGGTCGCGTGATATTTCTGCGGCGCGCCCGCGTACCGGGTGGTGCGCTGGATGCCCTCGCTGACCAGGCCGATCGCTGCGGGCACGCCGCACCGTCGCACGGCCAGCCAGGTCAGGTGGACATGCTCCCGGTGGCCGAACCGCCCGGCCGACGCGGTCACTTCGGCCATCAGCTCCTCGAAGCTGGGCCCGCTGCCGGGGCGCGTGTCGGCCCTGGGCTGCGGGCCCGGTCACGCGGACACATCCGTCAGGGCCTGCAGGGCAGTGCGCAGGGCGGCGATCGTGTCGGCGGGCAGGTCGCCGAGCGCGCGCCGCTCCAGGTCGGCGAGGGCCTGACGGATCGTGGTGGCGGTCAGGCGCCCGGAAGGGGTGAGCTCGATGAGCACGGCCCGGCGATCTCCCGGGCGAGTGCCGCGCGTGATGTGACCGCGTCGCTCGAGGCGGTCAAGCACGCTGGTCAGCGTGGTGGGGCGGGCGCCGACGGCCGCGCCGAGCTCGGACACGGTTCGCCCCTGACCGTCGGCAAGGTTGGCCAGCGCGTTGATCTCGGACGGGGTCAGGTCCAGATCAACGAGCTCTGCCGCGAGCACATGCAAGGTGGAGTGGGTGGCGCGCTGAAGCGCCAGCAGGGCCGACCACTCGGATGGCACGGATTCGGAATTCACGATTTCGGATCATACGATTTCGTATAATCGCTGTCAAGGTCACGTTTCCTGATGGGCGAAGCAACGGTGCCTTAACTCAAATCTGTCTTGGTTTCTTGCTCCCGGGCCGTCGCTCTCGCGGCCCGCTGGCGCGCAACGCCGGCCACCGCGGTGCCCCAGACCAGGACGGCGACGCCGTACAGGCCGAGGGGGGCGGCGGCGGCCGGACCGAAGGCGGCGGCGGCGAGGCCTGCCGCGATCGCGAAGTCGCGCATCGACGTGGTGAGCAGCAGTGCGGTGGCCGTCGGCCTGGCCGTCCGCGCGCCCAGGGCGCGGCCGACCAGGGCCGATCCGAGCAGGAAGACGAGCAGGGCGGCGGCGACCGCGAGGTAGGCGGCGGACAGGCGGACCTCGGCGGCGATCAGCGCGACCAGGGCGGCGACGGCGGCCAGGGCGGTCCTCGAGGCGACCGCTTCCGCGCGGGGGCTCGACAGGAAGCGGGTAGCGGCGGGCCAGGCCGACGCGCGGGCGGCCAGGCCGACCGCGAGCGGCAGGGCGACCACCAGGGCGAGGTTGGCGATGATGCCGCCCGGGGACACGCCAGCGCGCCCGGCCTCCAGGGTCAGGATCGGCCCGGCGAGGGCGACCGCCGCGACCGTGGAGCCGATCAGTACCCCGGCGGAGACGGCTGCCTCGCCCCCGGCCATCGCGGTGGTCGCGACCGAGGCGATCTCGCACGGGGCCAGCCCCACGGCCATGACGCCGTCTCTCAGCGAACCGGCGGCCACCATCTGGGAGACCGCCCAGGAGAGCGCCGGCAGCACGGTGATCCCGACGGCGAGCGCGGCAAGCAGCGAGCGCCAGGCTCTGGCGAGGCGGCGGAGCGCGGCCGGGTCGATCGTGACCGCAGTGGCGAAGACCAGGATCGCAAGCAGCACGTTGATGCCCTGGTGGCTGGCGAGCCAGGCCAGCGGCCGCTGCACGGAAAGGCCGAGGATCGCCGCCGCAAGCACGGCGACGAGCTCGGGATAGCTGGCGAAGATCGCTCTCGCGCGCGACGACATTCCTGGCACGTTGTCGATCTTGCCAGCAGCGGCTCGCGGCCTGTAACGGCATGGCATCTACCGGGTAAAAGCGCAATTCTCGGACGCGTGGCGAAAGTGGTTGCCGCGTTACGAAATTACGTGGCGGCTGCCGGCGAGACGTGACATTCTGTGCGCTTGTTAAGAGAAGCCTCAGAAGAGGAGTCAAGTGCACAGAATCGCCATCTCCGGGCTGGTCGCGCTGGCGGCCGTGCTCGGCGGCGTCGCCGTCCCGGCGGTCGCCATGGCACAGCCGACAACCGCGGTGCGGCCGACAACCGCGGTACGAGCGGGCAGCGTAGTCGCGATGCGGACGGCCCGAGCGGCTCTGGCGGCCTACGGGGGCGGGGTGGAAAGTGGTGAGCCGCAGATCTCCTGCGTGCTGACGACGGACTGCCTCGGCGTCGAGGGCAGTTCCAGCCAGAGCGACGGGGGGGCGCCCACCCCGACCCGGGTCGCGCGGTGGAACGGGTCGTCGTGGAAGGGCGTCGGCGTGGCGCTGCCCAAGGGAACCAAGTCCGACGACCTGATCGGCGTGTCCTGCAAGGGCGCCAAGTCCTGCCTGGTGGTGGGTGACTACTACACCTCGACGAGCGAGAGCGCGGACAGCCACGCGCTCGCCCTGTCCTACAACGGGACCTCGCTGAAGCCGACGCCGACGGTGCCGCTACCCAAGGGCACGACGGACGTCTGCGCTCACCAGCGTGTCCTGCGCGACGACCAGGTACTGCGTCGCAGTCGGCGTAGCCGACGGTGACACGTCGGCATTCGGCCAGGCCAGCTCGCTCAACATCATCGAGACGTGGAACGGCGCGAAGTGGACGCTGCACACTGTCGCCGCGTCGATCGGGACGACAACAGAGGTAGAGCCGACCGTTGTCTCCTGCGCCACGTCCGCGTTCTGCGTCCTGTCGGGAGAGGCCATCTCCATCTCCATTTCCTCCAGTTCGGCGGCGGTGAAGCTCTACGTCGCGTCGTGGAACGGCAAGAAGCTCACGACGATGAAGCCCGGCGACGGTGGGCAGCAGTAAGGACTTCCCGCTGGCCACCGGGCGTATCGTGCGCCACGGTCTCGAACTGCGCCGTGACCGGGGCTGACCTGGGCGACCTTAGTAGCAGCACGACCAGCGTCACAGCGTTCACCGAGATCTGGAATGGCAAGACGTGGCAGCTCGCCAAGGTGACATGGCCGAAGGGCACCGCAGAGTCAATCACGATGGGGGTGTCCTGCTACGCCGCGCACTCCTGCGAGGTCGGTCGGCGTGGACGGCGCCAGCGCGGCGGAGACGTCGCCCTATGACGCGGCGGCCGTGTCATTCAACGGACGGCGGGCACGCTTCAGGCCGTCCCGGCGCCGTCCAAGGGCGACTCGAACATATTCGCAGCCGTGAGCTGCCTGCCCTGGGGAAGCTGCGTCTCCACCGGCGACACCGGCAAGACGACCGCGACCTCGCCCGCCCACATGACCGGGGTGTGGAACGGCAAGGCCTGGAAGCTCGACCCCGGCTTCTAAGTGCGGGCACCTGGCGCTGCAGGCGTGGGCTACGTGGTGACCAGGGCGGCGAAGAGGCGGGTCAGGTCGGTTTCCGGGTCGGTGGTGACGCCGGCGTGGACGGGGCCGGGCTGGACGATGGCCGATCTTTGAGCCGTGAGCCAGCGGAACCGCTCGCCGAGGGTGAACTCGGCGAGCGGGCCGTTGGCGCAGGCCCGCTCGAGGGCGGTGAGGGCGGCGCGGACGGCGGCTATGTCCGCGCCGGGGTCGAGGGCGAGCAGCCGCTGCTCGTCCAGCTCGATCTTGGTCTTCAGGTAGCGGAACGACTTGGAGTAGACGATCACGCCCGCGTTGATCGCCTCGCCGCGCTCGACCCGGGGACGACGCGGATCAGCGCCCACTCGAAGACCTCGCTCATAGCCGGATCACCCCCGGCACGAGCGGGGCGCGCTTGACGAGCTGCTCGACGTAGGCGTCCGGGCCGCGCTCGCCGAACCAGTCGGGCGGGACCTCGGCCGTCACCTCTTCGACCGCGCGCACGCGTGATCAGCGGGGCCAGCTTCTGGTGGGCCTGCTGCGATTCTGGTGGCGCGGTCGCGGAGGACGTGCTGGCGGGCATCGTAGGGCTTGGCCGGGTCGGCGCGGGACCAGTCGTGGTGGAAGTAGAGCGCCGCGCCGTGGTCGATCAGCCAGATGTCGCCGTGCCAGACGAGCAGGTTCGGATTGCGCCAGCTGCGATCCACGTTCTGGATGAGCGCGTCGAACCAGAGCAGCTCGCTGGCGAAGTCCTCGCCCGCGGTCCAGCCGAGGGGGTCGAACCCGGCCGAGCCGGGCAGGAAGTCCACCGCGAGATTGAGTCCCACGCTGGCCCGGAGCAGGTCCTGGATCTCGGGGTCGGGCTCGCTCGGCGGGATCTTCTGGTCGAGCTCCGCCAGCGCAAGCTCGGGGGTGCGCAGGCCGAGTCGCCTGGCCAGCTCGCCGCCGATGATCTCCGCGACCAGGGCGAGCGGCCCCTGACCCGCGCCGCGGAACTTGAGCACGTAGGTGCCCAGGTTGTCGGCCTCGACGATCGCGGGAAGGCTGCCGCCCTCGCGAAGCGGTGTGAGGTAGCTGGTCACCTGGACGCGTTCAAGCACGCGCGACAGCGTACCGCTCCTGGATAATCGGGGCGTGAATGAGCCTGAGTACCAGGGCCCAAGGTTGTCTCCCACCCCGTCTGCGGGGTACTCAGTGATTACTGAGGGGCAGCTGCCTCACGACAGCTTTGGCAGGGAGAGCGTCGGCGAAGCGTTCCGCGGCCGTCCTTCCCCTCGGTGGGTGAGGTCTGGCTGCGCTTCTGCGCCAGTCGTACAGCATCTGACGATCACGAGAGGAAACCGCGATGGACAGCTTGCCGATCGGCGAGTATGCGATGCTCTCGGACTGCCGCTCCGCAGCGCTGGTCAGCCGCGACGGCTCGGTGGACTGGCTCTGCGTCCCCCGCTTCGACGGGCCGTCGGTGTTCTGCCGCCTCCTTGACCCGGCCGGCGGGCATTTCGCGATCCGGCCCGCAGGCGAGTTCCAAGTCAGCCGCCGATACCTGGACCAGACGCTGGTGCTGGAGACCACCTTCACCACCGCGCGCGGCACCGCGGTACTGACCGATGCCCTCGCGGTCGGCCGCCTCGAGCGCGGCCACCACCTGGGCCTGCACTCCCCCGGTGCGCTGCTGCGCTCGCTGGCCTG
Organism: uncultured Actinomycetota bacterium; assembly: GCA_963778435.1. Taxonomy (GTDB): domain Bacteria; phylum Actinomycetota; class Actinomycetes; order Streptosporangiales; family Streptosporangiaceae; genus Trebonia. The sequence goes on along the minus strand of CAVZUX010000025.1, from coordinate 103,635 downwards.
CACTCGCGGCGAGATCGAGGCGGAGGTCAGCTACGCGCCCCGGCCGGAGTACGGGCTCATCCAGCCCGTCTTGGTTCCCGTCCCCGGCGGGCTCGCCGCCCAGGGGGGCGCCAATCGGCTGTTCTTGTCGACGTCGGTCAGCTTCGGCGTGGATGACGCCACCGCGACCGCCAGGGTACGGCTGGCCGCCGGACAGGCCGCCGTGTTCGCGCTCGGGCACGGGGATATGGACGGCCCGCCACTGGTCCCATGGACCGCGGAGGAGATCACAGGCCAGCTGGACGGCACAGTGCAGAGCTGGCGGTCCTGGTCAGCGATTCACCAGAAGTATGAGGGGCTGTGGCGCGAGATGGTGCACCATTCCGGGCGGGTGCTGAAGGCCATGACGTTCGCGCCGACGGGCGCAATCGTGGCGGCGCCAACCACCTCTCTGCCGGAAGCTATCGGCGGCGGGCGGAACTGGGACTACCGCTACACCTGGGTGCGCGACGCCAGCCTAACCATGCAGGCCCTGTGGGTGGCGGCTAGCACAGGCGAGGCGAAGAAGTTCTTCGCCTTCCTTGCCAATGCCTGCCCAGGGCTGCAGCGCGACGCGGACCTGCAGATCATGTTCGGCATCGGCGGCGAGCGGGACCTGTCAGAGCGGGAACTGCCGCATCTGGCGGGCTGGCGGGGCAGCCGCCCGGTCCGGGTCGGGAACGACGCGTGGCTCCAGCGGCAGCTCGACGTATACGGGGAGCTGCTCGCCGCCGCGTATCAGCTGGTCGACCAGCTCGGCGAGCTGGACCCGTGGACCAAGCGGTTCCTGGTCGCGGCGCAAATAAGGCCGCTGCCCGCTGGAGGGAGAAGGACCAGGGGATCTGGGAGATCCGCGGCGAGCCGCGGGACTTCCTGTATTCGAAGCTGATGTGCTGGGTGGCGGTGGACCGTGCGATCGCCTTGGCCGGCCAGCTCGGGGCCGAAGGCCGGGTGGCTGACTGGGGGACCGCCCGTGACGAGATCCGGGCGGCCATCCTTACCCGCGGCTGGAATGACCGGGCCGGTGCCTTCACGCAGGCGTTCGGCAGCGAGGACCTCGACGCGTCGAGCCTGATGCTGGCCATCACCGGGTTCCTGGCAGGGGATGACCCGCGGATGAAGGCGACCATCGACGCCATCGCCCGGCGGCTGACAGACGAGCGCGGGCTGGTGTATCGGTATCTGACCCGCGACGGCCTAGCGGATGAGGAGGGCACGTTCGTGATGTGCACGTTCTGGCTAGCGCACGCGCAGGCACTCGCCGGAGACGTCGAAGCGGCCACCGTGACCTTCGAGCATGCCGTGGCCACCATCAACGATGTCGGCCTGCTCGCCGAGGAGATCGACCCCCGCAGCGGCGAGATGATCGGCAACTTCCCACAGGCGTTCAGCCACATCGGCCTGATCAACGCCGCCTGGGCCATCACCCAAGCCCAGCAGGAACGGCAGGGTAAAATGCATCGTCCGCGAGGCGGATGCGGGTGCTACCCTCCGAGCCGGGTCTACGATCTATAGACAGCTTTGCCCGCGAGTTCGTAGACGAACAGGCTGGCGTTGATGGTGCCGACGCCGGTCACCAGGCTGTAGCCGTTGCGGGCGTGGTAGCCGGTGATGGTGTAACGCTTGGCGGGGCTGCCCCCGTAGAAGGAGACGGTGTTGTCGCCCGCGGTGACGTTGACCAGGCCCGGTGCGTGCTCGCCGGCCAGCGTGTAGAGGGTGGGGTTGATCAGGCCGAGCCAGCGGCCCGCCACCTGGTCGGCCAGCGCCACTATCCCGGCGAACTCCGGGGTCGCCTCGCTGGTGCCGCACCCCTCCGACCAGCCCACCTTGCCCGGCTGGAAGCTGCTGTAGACGGCCACCGCGCCATTGCAGGCCGCGCTCATGGCGATGTCGGGCACGCCACGGCTGGCGCCTGTGAGGGCCTTGACGCCGTTCTGGTAGGAGGGGCGGGCGAAGAGCGCCGACCTGCCGCCGCCGGTTGCGTGCGGGATCGGGTTCTTGGTGCCGGACCAGTCTTTGTCCACCGCGACGTCATAGGTGTCGTTCCAGGCCACCGAGGTATACGAGCCACCGGACTCGACCAGCTCGGTGCCGCCGACCCCGGTGACTAGCGGGTCGCTGGCCTGCCAGTTGACCTCGCGCCTGGTGTAGTAGCCGGGCCCGCTGGCGGCAGCTGTGGTCGCGCCGGCGTCGCCCGAGGCGGCGAGGATGGTCACGTGGTGGCTGTAGGCGTCAAGGATGCCGGCGCGCAGCGGCTGCAGCTGCGACTCGCTGGTGAACCCGGCCTCGGCGCCACTGAACGACTGGCTGATCACCGCGCCGAGGTGGTGATTGACCACGTACTCCTCGGTCTCCATGACCTGCCGTTCCGTGCTCCCGTCGCCGGTGGCTGGCGTCTCGGCGAGCACGATGGACGCGCCCGGCGCGAGCGCGTGCGCGTACTCGACGTCCAGCGAGGTCTCCCACGCCCAGCCCGTCATGCTGGCGTTGTGCGCGTTGAACTTCGCGACCTTGCCGATCGGCATGATGACCGAGAACTTGGGCGGGTCGGGATAGCCGAGTTGCCGGTCGAACGTCGCCAGGTCGGACTTGATCGTGGGCGAGCCGTACGAGTCCTCGATCACGATCGTCACGCCCTTGCCTGTGACCCCCCTGGCGTACAGCGCGGGCAGCTGGTAGGCGGCCCTGACCTGGTCAGGCGTGTAGCAGGCGACGGACTGGCTCTGCTCGCACTCTGCCGTGGTCGGCGGAGCCACCCGGGCGACGCCGGGCAGCCTCATCGCGTCCGGCCGGACCTCGGCCGCTAGCCCCGCTGCGGCGGTCGGCCTCGCCGAGGCTGCCGGTCCCAGTGCGACGTCGGACGACGGGGCGGCGGCTGTTACCGCCCCTACGGCGGCTGCGAGCACTGTGACACCTACGGCTAGCGCGGCAATTCTGACCTTAGGCACGGATGGCACCGTAGTCGGCCAGATATGCGCATAGAGGAGTAATTTACAGCTATCGAAATGCGCCCTCAGGGCACGGGAACGCCTGCCAGCTCGTAGACGAACTCGCTTGCGTTGACCGTGCCGACGCCGGTCACCAGGTCATAGCCCTTGCTTGCCTGGTAGCCGGTGACGACGCGGGGCTTGGTCGCCGTGCCCTGGTAGAAGGAGACGGTGTTGTTGCCCGAGGTGACGTCCACCAGGCCGGGCGCGCGCTCCGCGAGCAGCTTGTAGAGGGTGGGGTTGATCAGGCCCAGCCAGTGGCCCGGCCGCCTGGTCGGCGAGCGCGACGATGGCGGCGAACTCCGGCGTCGCCTCGCTGGTGCCGCAGGTCAGCGACCAGCCCGGATCGCCGGGCGTGAAGCTGCTGTAGACGTTCACCGCGCCGTTGCACGCGCGCGCTCATCGCGATGTCGGGCACGCCACGGCTGGCGCCTGTGACGGCCTTGACGGCGTTCTGGTAGGACGGGCGGGTGAAGAACTCGGACTTGCCGCCGCCGCTGGCCAGCGGGTCCGGGCCCGTGGAGCCGCCCCAGTACAGGTCCGCGCCCTTGTTGTAGGTGTCGTTCCAGGCCACCGAGGTGTACGAGGCGCCGGACTCCTTCAGCTCCGTGCCGCCGACCCCGGTCACCAGCGGGTCGCTGTCGGGCCAGGAGGTCACCCGGCTGGGGTAGTAATCGCTGCCGTTCTGCTGGTAGTCGGTCGCGCCGGAGTCGCCCGAGGCGGCGAGCACGGTCACGTGATGGCTGTCGGCATCGAGGATAGGCGGCGCGCAGCGGCTTGACCTGCGCGTAGCTGGCTTGAACGTCTCTCGGTGGCGCTGAACGACTGGCTGATCACCCCGCCGAGGTTGTGATTGATCACGTACTCCTCGGCCTTCACGATCTGCGGGAAGCCGGTGACGCCCTCGGTCTCGGAGACCGGGGTCTCGACCAGCAGGATGGACGCGCCCGGGGCGAGCGAGTGCGCGTACTCCACGTCGAGGGTGGTCTCCCCCGCCCAGCCGCTCATGTCGGAGTTGCCATGTTGAACTCGGGGATCTTGCCGGCTGGCGTGATGATCGTGAACTTGGGCGGCGCGGGATAGCCGTAATGCCTTGTCGAACGTCGCCAGGTCGGACTTGATCGTCGGCGAGCCGAACGAGTCCACGATCACGATCGTCTCGCCCTTGCCGGTTATCCCCCTGGCGTACACGGGCGGCAGGTGATAGGCGGTCCTGAGCTGGCCGGGCGGGTAGCAGGCGATGCCGTCGGTCTGCTCGCACTCCGCCGTGGTCTGCGGCGTCCTGCCTGGCCGCGCCGGGGAGCCGGATGGCGCCCGGGCTGATCACGATGGGCGGCGACTCGCGCGGCCACTGACGCGGCCGACGGCGATCCGGACAGCGCGGGATACCGCCGGAGCGGCGGCGGCCGTCGCCACCACGGCGGCGGCGAGCGCTGTGACGCAAGCGGCGGCAGCGGCGATCATGGCCCTGGGCATACAAGCACCATAGCGGCCCACATCTCGCGATAACGCAATAACCACCGGATCCCAGCCGTCCCGGCTACCCGGGCTGGCCTGGAAGTCGTAGCGGAGGGCGTCCGGGGCCAGGCCGACCAGGGTCACCGAGGTGGTCCCCCAGACCTGGCCGTCCGCCAGGTCCCTGCGGGCGATGATGGCGCCCGGGTCGGCTCAGATCACGGTTGTCGCCGCGGGCGAGGGTGAGCCAGTCCGCCCAGGCCTCGGTTACCGGGCAGGGCGGGGTCGGCGGACGGGCGGGACGCGGCGAACTTGGGCCCGAAGTGCAGGGCCTTCGGCTCGGCGGCGGGGTCATCGGGGTGCGCCGGGTCGGGCGGGTAGGCGTGACCCGCGTTGGTGAGCAGGTGCGTGCCCGGGGCCAGGTCACGCGTGGTCGCGCTGGTGCCGTCCCAGCTCAGCAGGGCGGCCGCGTCGGAGACCGCGCAGACAAGGTAAAAGGGGTCGTAGGCGCGCGAGCCCGGCCGGGTCGTCGGCGAGTTCCTTGAGCACGCCCGCGCCGTCGGTTGCGGCGCGGAGCGGCAGCTCTCCCCGGCTGCGGCGGCGGGCCGGGTCGGCCTCGGTGCCACGCCCGTTCAGCAAACAGGCCACCCTCGGGGGGAGGTCCGGGCGGACCGCGAGCCAGGTGCCGCCCGCCTGCTCATCGATGCCGCCGATGAGCGGCAAGCCCGGCCAGTGCCGCGCGGGCGGCCGCCAGGGTCGGCCCACCAGCTCGTCGCGTACGCCGAGCAGCACGAGCGGCATCCGCTCCCCCGGCTCGAGGCTAAGAACAACTGTGCACACCCATCCATCATGACGGCAGTCCGAGGGCCGCAGCCACCCCGCTGGGCCACGCGGACAACGGACACCCGGGACGACCCTGAGCACCTAGTTACTAGGATTTATGTTAGTAACATAGATGTTAGTAACTTCGATGTTACTAACATCTATGTTAGTATCTTGGCATGCCATCGCTTCGTCACTTCGTAGGGCGCAACCGGGACGTGCAACGGCTCGCGAACCATCTCAACTACGTGGTTATGGACGGACGGGGGCGGCTGCTGAGCATTCGTGGACGACGGCAGGCGGGCAAGTCGCGGTTGGTAACCGAGTACGCGGACCGGACGAAGCTACCCCAGTTCTTCTTCACTGGCGCCCGGCTCGCCGAGCCGCGTGACGAGCTGCGCCGGTTCGCGGCGGAGGCGGCGAGGTCCACGCTGCCCGGCGGCGCCGTGTTCGACGGGGTATCGCCGGACGGCTGGGCTGGAGCACTGCGGCTGCTGGCGTCGGCGCTACCCGATGGGCCCGCGATCATCATCTTCGACGAGCTCCCATGGCTGTGCGAGACCAGTCCGGACCTTGAGGGCGCGCTCCAGGTCGCGTGGGACCGGCTTTTCGAGTCGCGCCAGGTGCTGTTCGTCCTCATCGGGTCGGACATCTCGATGATGGAGGCGCTGAGCAGCTACGAGCGGCCGCTGTTCGGGCGGGTCAAGGAGATGGTGGTCAACCCGTTCGAACTCGGCGATGTCGCGCAGATGGTCGCCGCCGACGATCCGGCCGTCGCGATCGACGCCCAGCTCGTGACCGGCGGATACCCCCGGATCTGCGCGGAGTGGCGCGGAGCGCCGGACGTCATGGCGTTCCTCGATCGGCAGCTGGCTGATGAGAACTCCGACCTCATCGATGTCGGGCGCAATGTGCTGGCCGCCGAGTTCCCGCCGGACCTGCAGGCTAGCCGGGTGCTATCCGCGATCGGCGCCGGAGAGCGGACCTTCAAGGGGATCAGCGCGCACGCGGGCATCAGCCAGACGCCGCTGGCCAGGTCGCTTGAGATACTGACGGGCGCCAAGCGGGTGGTGACCGCGGACCGCCCCATGTCGCTGCGTGCCGGAAACGATCCGCGTTACCGGGTCGCGGACTCCTACCTGCGCTTCTGGCTGCGCTTCATCGGGCCGTCGCTGCCGGACATCGCGCGCGGGCGCCCTGACCTCGCACTGCGCCGGATCCGCGAGTCGTGGCCGGATTTTCGGGGCAGGGCGGTGGAACCCCTCATCCGTGCGTCCCTTGAGCGGATCGCGGCAGACGACGAGCTGCTGAGCGAGACGGGCGTCATCGGCGGCTACTGGACCCGCAGCGGCACCGTCGAGGTCGACCTGGTCGGCGTGGACCGATGGCCGGACGCCCGCCAGGTGACCCTGGTGGGCTCGGTCAAGTGGCGCGAGCAGGCCCCCTTTAGCCGCCGCGACGTCACCGCGCTCGCAGCCCAGCGCGCGCAGGTTCCCGGCGGTGGCGACGCCGCGCTCGTCGCCGTCAGCAGAGCCGGATACGCCATCGAGGGCGGCCTTGATCGCTCCTATGGTCCCGCTGATCTGGTCGCCGCCTGGCGGTGAGCTCGGCGGGCGGGCGTCTGCGCCGGGGATCAACCCACCTGACCTCTCAAGGCAAAATAGGAGCTATGACGCTGCCTGAGCTGGTTGAAACCGTTGCGGGAGGGAGTAAGCCGCGTGCGTTCCATATCCTGGTTTCGATTTTGGGTGCTGGCAACGTCGCGGTGCTGAGCGGAGCCGGGCTGTCGACAGAGTCCGGCATTCCCGACTACCGGGGGCCGAGCGGGCAGGCGCGGCGGGCCGGGCAGCCGATGACCTACCAGGCGTTCACCGGGTCGGCGGCGGCGCGACAGCGGTACTGGGCGCGATCGCACCTGGGCTGGCGGCATATCACCGGGGCGACGCCGAATTCCGGCCACCGGGCGGTCGCGCTGCTCGAGCGGGCCGGGCTGGTGCCCTCGGTCATCACCCAGAACGTGGACGGGCTGCACCAGGCGGCGGGGGCCTCCGCCGTGACGGAGCTGCACGGGTCGCTGCACCGGGTCGTCTGCCTGGGGTGCTGGCAGCGCTCGCCCCGGGAGGAGCTCGACGCGCGGCTGCTGGCCGCCAATCCCGGATGGGCGCGCGCGGCGGGCGCCGCAGGTGCCTCGGCGGGCGCCGCAGGTTCCTCGGCGGGCGAGCCGGCGGTGAACCCGGACGGGGACGTGGCGCTTGAGGAGACTTCCGGGTTCGTCGTGGTGGACTGCGTTTCGTGTGGCGGAGTGCTCAAGCCGGACGTGGTGTTCTTCGGGGAGAACGTGCCGCGGCCTCGCGCCGCCTCCTGCTTCGACCAGGTCTCCGCGTCCTCGGGGCTGGTGGTGCTCGGGTCGTCGCTGACGGTGCTGTCCGGGCTGCGGTACGTGCGGCACGCCGCGTCGCTCGGGATACCGGTGGTGATCGTGAATCAGGGGTCGACGCGCGGGGATTCGCTGGCGGCCGCGACGCTTGACGCGCCGCTCGGGCCGACGCTGACGGCGGCGGCGCGGGAACTCGGACTGCAGGCCGGCGGCTAAAGGCGGCCTGCACGCGAGATACTTTGCCCATGGATGAGCGGGAGCTTGTGGGGCTGCTGTACCGGGCGGACTGGACGCGGCTGGCGCTGACGGGGACGGTGGGCGGTTCCGGACAGCTCCCGGACGCCACCTTCACTCACTCATCGTGGGAGTGGGGCGCCGCACCGGGACCCCAGCCCTTCCCGCTGCCGGACCCGCCGCCGTCCTGGATGCGCTCCGCCGAACCATGGGGAACGCAGCGATCGCTCATCCTCGCGCCGGGCCGGCGGTACCGGGTGACGAGCTCGGACGGGTCGCGCGTGATCGGCTGCGATGGAGAGCGGGCCTGGCAGTGGTTCGGGGACCTGCCGCCGGACACGGAGGTCAGGTTCGACCACCGGCCGGAGCTGCCGGTCCCCGAACTGCTCGCTCCGGCCTGGCTGCTCCTCGGCTACCGGCTGACGGTCGGAGAAGAGACGACGGTGGCCGGGCGGCCGGGTATCTCGGTCACGGGGGTAGCGAGGACCAGTCCGTTGCGGGGTCTGGTCGGGACGACGTTGCTGCCATGGGGACTGGTCCGGCGTCCAGATCGGGTCACCGCGGTCATCGACGCCGAGCTCGGGATCGTGCTGCGCCGGGAACTGTGGTCGGCGGACGGAGACGGGGACGCGGACGCGGACGCGGACGTGACAGAGTTCCTGTCGCTTGAAGCCGTCGGCGCGGCCGACCCTTCGGTGTTCACGGCGCCGGAGGGGAGCTTCTTCGGCGACGGACCGAGCGGCGGGCGGGGATCGGACGGCCCGCCGGTGGAGGAAGTCGGCCTGGCGGCCCTGAAGATGGTCGGCGGACTGGCGGCGGGCGGGCTCGGCGCGGCCATCAGGTACGCGCCAAAGCGGCAGGCCGATCCGTTCGCCGCCGCGACGGCGGAGGACTCCGGACGACGCGATGCCGGACGACGAACCGTTGCCCGGCTGGACCGTGGACCAGCGGCGGACGGCGCGGACGCGGACGGCGCGGACGGCGCGGACGGCCGGACGCCGGACAGCGCGGACGGCCGGACGCCGGTCGAGCGATGAGGTGCTGGACCTGCTGTACCGAGGCGGCCTTGAGCCGGCCCCGTTCAGCGGGACGCTGCATGAATGGACCGACGGCGACGTGGTGGGCGGCGCGCTGCTGCGCGCGGTGCCGGAGTCAGCCCGGCGGGCCGGGTTCGGCGGGGTCGGGTTTCTTCTCGACACCATACTGGCCGATGATCGGGACGCCGGGCGCATTGCGCACGCGGTGTACCGCGTGCGGGTCGGCGGCGTGGGACAGGTACCGGGTCGATCGCGCCCGGCGGGTGCCGCCTGCTCCGGCGCGGAGGCTTCGGCTGCGAAGGCGTGACGGCGACGCGCTGACCGTCGCCTGCGACGGGGAGCGGACCTTCAAAGTGTTCGACGATGAGGTCCGGGTCGGGCCGGCCAGTGATCTCGATGAGGGCCAGCACGGCGATCTGCTCCAGTTGCTTGACGGCTCCTGGCTGCTCATGTACCGGCTGTCAGGCGGCGCGGTGGTGGAAGTCGATGGCCGGCCGGGTACCAGGTCATCGCGACGGTCGGCTCCGGGCCGGTCATCGGGGCACCACTGTCCTGGCTGCCCGCCTGCTGGCTGCCCGCCGTGGCCGTGGTCGACGCCTCGTCCGGCCGGCTGCTGCGGCTGTCGCGGTACCGCGATGGGAAGATCGCGACTCGACTGGAGTTGCGGTCGGTGTCTGACGGTGGGTCAGACGACTTCGGGTTCACGCCGCCGGAAGGGGTGCCCGTGGCGCAGGAGGCGAAGGACGAGGATCCGCCTCAGGGACCTGACGTGGACGCGCGGGACGCGCGGGACGCACACCTGGTCGGGAGAGTGGATCCACGCCGGCGACCCGGCGCGAATCGCCGCCGATGCGGTGAAGAAGCAAGTCGACGAGAAAATCGCGGCGGCGCGCGGGTTCCTCGGATCGTTCCTCGGCGGTCGTGACGCCTAAGTCGGCGAGGAACTCCTGCAGGACGGCGGCCGTTTCCAGCGGGACTTCTTCGGCCAGGTAGTGGCCGCAGGGCAGCGAGCGGCCCGTCACCGTGTCGGCGTACTGGCGCCAGATCTCGGCCACGTCACCGTAGTGGCGGCCGACGAAACTGTGCTCGCCCCAGAGCGCCAGCATCGCGGCGGTGACGCGCTGGCCGCGCGCCGCGGCCGCGTCGTCGTCGGCTAGGTCGAGGGCCACGGCGGCGCGATAGTCCTCGCAGGAGGCGTGGATCGCGGCCGGTGGCGGAAGCACCGGACGTACTCGTCGACCGCCAGGGAGTCGAACGGCTGGCCGCCCCGCCGCCCGCTGCCGATCCGGCCGCGCACCCAGCCGTCCGGATCGGCGCCGATCTGGTGCTCAGGGAGCGGTTCCGGCTGGGCGAGGAAGAACCAGTGCCAGTAGGCGAGGCCGAACTGCAGGTCGGCCGTGCGCAGGGCGTGCCTGGTGGGGACGATGTCAAGAACGGCGAGCTTGCTGACCGACTGCGGGAAGTCCAGGGCCATCCGGTGGGCGACCCGGGCGCCCCGGTCGTGGCCGACGACAGCGAACTCCTCGAAGCCCAGATCGCGCATCACCAGCATCTGGTCCCACGCCATGGTGCGCTTGGCGTAGCCGTCGTGGGTCGCGCCGCCGGGCGGCTTGCCGCTGTCACCGTAGCCGCGCAGGTCGGTGAGGACGACCGGATGGTGCAAGGCGAGGATGGGGGCGACGTGATGCCACATCACGTGGGTCTGCGGGTAGCCGTGCAGCAGCAGGACGGGCGGGCCGGACTCGTTGCCGCCGACCAGCGTGTTGATCCTTACGCCTCCCGGGGCGAGAGTGACCCTCTTGAACAGGTCGGGCAGCGGAACGGTCATGGGTCCGTCATCCCCGTAATGGAAGTGGCATAATCTTCGCCAACCATGGCCAACCGGACGACATCTTGAGAAGGCGCATAGACAGTGTGATTCCGTGTCACGCTTAACTGCGGCGCCTGGGCCGCGGAAAGAGGTCGGCGATGTTGGGTTCTACGACGTCCACGGGTCGTCTGGCGGCCGTCGCGGCTGCTGCTGCTGTTGTCGGTGGGATCGGCGTGGCTGGATGCACCTCTGGGGCGTCGTCCTTGTCTTCACCTGCGGCGAGCACGAGCGCCGAGGCCTCGTCGGCGGCGGCGTCGACCGTTGCGTCTCCGAACGCCTCGTCGAGCGCGACGGCGGCAGCGTCGTCTCCCGCGACGGCGACGGCGGCGGCTGCGTCCGCGTCCGCGTCCGTGTCGTCGACCGGGCCCGCGGCCTGCCCGACCAGGGCCCTGTCGGCCAAGGCGGGCCTCGCGCAGGGCACCGCCGGGTCGATCTACCAGGTCATCGACTTCACGAACATCTCCAACGGACCGTGCACGCTGTACGGATACCCGGGGGTCTCCCTCGCCCGCGGCACCCCGGTCACCCAGGTCGGCGCGGCGGCGTCCAGGTCGACGGCCACCGCCGCGACGCTGGTGACCCTCGGCCCGGGCCAGACCGCCAACGCGCTGCTGCGGATCGTCGAGGCGGGCAACTACTCGCCGGACGCGTGCACCCCGACCGCGACTACCTACCTGCAGATCTACCCGCCGGACCAGACCACGCCCATCTACCTGGGCTACAAGTCAACCGGGTGCGCGTCATCTTCGGTCATCCTGCTCTCGGTCAGCGTGGTGACGGCGGGGACCGGCGGTTGACGGCGCTCTCCCCCGGCTCATGCGTCGCTCACGTTTGCCGGCGTTTGCCTGTGCACTGCGGCGCTGCCCGCGTCGCCGCTCGCCCGCGTCTGCCCGCGCTTGCCCGTCGCCGTCTGCCGGCGTCTGCCGGCGCGGAAATTCAAAATCCGCGTGCTGAACGGACCGTTGCTCCGCCTCAACCGCCCGCCGAATGCGCTGTCTGCGGGATTACGGCAGACTTAGGGCATGCTGCGCGCACTGCTTCGGCCCAGGCCGCGATGAGCCAGCCTGGGGAAGGCGCCGCGGGCCCGTCGGCGCCGGCCGACAGGCCACCGGCCGACAGGCCACCGGCGGCGCCGGAGGTGGCGCTTTCGACAGTCCTGCGGGAATGGGGCCGGATCGGCTGCATCGGATTCGGCGGGCCGCCCGCGCACATCAGGCTGCTGCGCCAGCTGTGCGTCGAGCGCAGGGGCTGGCTGGACGCCCGGGAGTTCGAGGACGCGATCGCCGTCTGCAACCTGATGCCCGGCCCGGCCTCCACCCAGCTGGCTATCTTCTGCGCCTGGCGGCTGCGCGGGCGGGCCGGCGCCCTCATCGGCGGCGCCGCGTTCATCATCCCCGGCCTGATCGTCATCCTCGCGCTGTCCGTGCTGTTCGTGGCCGGTTCCCCCCCGCTGTGGGTGCTCGGCGCCGGGGCCGGCGCGGGCGCCGCCGTCCCCGCGGTCGCGGTCCAGGCCGGCTGGTCGCTGCTCGGCCCCAGCTGGCGCAACCGGGCCTCCGCCGTCCGTTGGCTGGCCTACCTGGCCGCCGGGCTCGCCGCCGCCGCGACCATAGGCGCGTGGCTGGTCCTGGTGCTGCTCGCCTGTGGCGTCATCGAGCTACTGGCCCGCTACGGCCCCCATCTCGGCTGGCGAGGAGCCAAGGGCGGCGACGGCAGCGACGTCAGCGACCGCGACGGCGGCGGTGGCGGCGGTGGCGGCGTCGGTGGCGGTGGCGGCGGCGGCGGGACGAGGCTGCACGGATTCCTCGCCGCTCCCGCCTTCGTGCTCGCGGTCGGGGGCGGGGTGCTGGCGTCGGTGGCGTGGGTGGCGTTCAAGGTCGGCGGCCTGTCGTTCGGCGGCGGGTTCGTGATCATCCCGCTGATGCAGGCCGACGCGGTCACCCGCTACCACTGGATGACCGGCGCCCAGTTCCTCAACGCCGTCGCCCTCGGCCAGGTCACCCCCGGCCCTGTCGTGCAGACGGTGGCGGTCGTCGGCTACGCCGCCGCCGGGCTAGCCGGAGGCCTGCTCGCTTCCGCGGTCGCCTTCGCCCCGTCGTTCATGATCGTCTTGCTCGGCGGCCCCCGCTTCGAGCAGATCCGCTCCAACCAGCGTGCCCGCGCCTTCCTCGACGGCGCCGGCCCCGCCGCCATCGGCGCGATCCTCGGCTCGGCCGTCACCCTCACCCGGGAGCTCACCCACCCCTGGCAGTACGCCGTCCTGGCCGGCGCGCTGGTGGTGTTGCTGCCGCTGCGCCGCGGCGTCGTCCTCACCCTGGTGTCAGCCGCCGCGATCGGCGTCACCATCGCCCTGGCCGCCGGCACCGTCTCCCCCTAACCCAATGCTCCTCCGCTAAGCCATCTGGCCGGGCACTCTCGTCAGCGTTCAGCCGCCCGATCCCGGGTTGGAATCATGATTGTGTGCCCTAATGGGCGCTATACGACATGGTGTGCCTTTGGGGGCACGCGATACGACCCGAACGGAACACAATAAAGGCGTCTGTCCTATCTGTCCTATCTGCCTGAAACCTCAATGCTGGCGCGGTCGGCCGCTCCGCCTTTCTTGCTGTTATCTTCGCGGTCGGGCGCTGGCCGAAGATAGCGGACAGATATGTACACCGGAGTGTAGACAGATGTCCACTATCCTGACCTTCCCCCAGGCCAACGGCGCCGCGTCCTAACCCCTGTGACAGCCGTGACCCTTGGGAGCTGCGGGGCCCGCGTCTTCCCATCACGTGCGACCGCCAGGCGGGCCGCAGGGCCGCAGGGCCGGAGGCAGACCGGGCGGGCTCAGGCGGGTTATGTGGGTTGGCCCCGGCGTGCCAGCTTGATCACGAGGCGATAACCCGCCTAGGGCCCATATCCCGGTTTCCCGGCCGGGTGGATGTCAAGCGACCGCCTCGCTGACTTCGGGGAGCACGGCCGCCAGGCTAGCCGTCTCCTCCGCTACGGCCCGCCGAGCCAGCAGCCAGTAAACAAGGCCGCCGACACCGAGGCCGGTGAAGACGCTGAAGTCAGACCCGCCGACGGCTGCGGACAGGGGCCCGTGGAAGGCGGTGGCGCTGATCCACATCGCGGCCGCCGCCATGCCGAGGACCTGCGCGATGACGCCGGGCAGGAAGAAGCCGCCGTTGCGCCAGTACCGGCTGCGGCTCGACGTGTCCACGAGGCTCTGCGCGTCGTAGCGCTGCCGGCGCAGCAGCGCGTCCACGGCGTAGATCGCGAACCACGGGCAGAGCCAGATGATGAGGATGCCCAGGAAGTCGGAATAGTACGTGCTGAACTGGTTGGAGAAGATGACCAGGAAGCACAGGGCCGTGCAGATGACGGTGTCGACGAGCACACAGTGCCACCGCGCTAGCCTGAGCCCGGCCGCCTGCAGCGTCAGGCCGGATGAGTACAGGTTGAGTGTGTTGACGGCCAGCAGCGTCAGGATCGCGAAGAGCAGGTACGGGACGGACACCCAGCCTGGCAGGACCGCGGGGATGCCGCCGATCGGGTCGCTCACGCTGGCGGTGGCCGACGCGGCGGCCGCGCCGAGGATCTCGAGCAGCGTGGCCGGCAGAAAGCCCCCGGCGGCGCTGAACCAGAACACCTGCTTGGCCGAGGACGCGCTGGCCAGGTAACGCGAGTAGTCGCTGCCTGTATTCGCCCACGACAGTCCGCCGCCCGAGACGACCAGCGCGATCGCCCAGGTGACCGGCGCCCAGCCGGAGCCGTGCGCGATGTGCCCGAGGTGGACCTTTGGCGCCACCAGAATCGCCATCAGGATGAACAGCACGGTCGACAGCCAGGCCAGCCGCCGCTGGGTAAGGAGGATCGCCCGGTGGCCGAGCAGCGGCAGCACCGCCTGGATGGCGGAGGCGGCGAGGATCAGGACGATCTTAAGCCAGGTGGACTCTTCTGCTCCGGCGCGGGAGCAGATCGCCAGCGCCGCGAGCACGACAAGCGCGAGCCCCGATGCCTCAAAGCCGACGCAGGTCACCCAGTTGAAGAGGGCAAGGAACCGCCCGCCGTTCGGCCCGTAAGAGGCGCGCGACACCGCGAAGGTCGACGTGCCGGTGCGCGGGCCCTGCATGCTGGTGAACCCGACCGCCAGGAAGGCGAGGTTGCCGATAATGATCGCGAGAAGCGACTGCGCGAAGGACAGCCCCATCGAGATCACGACCGCGCCGTTGACGACGTAAAAGACGTTCAGGTTGCCGCCGAGCCACATGCCGAACAGGTCGCGCGGCCTGCCGCGGCGCTCGGATTGCGGGATGAGGTCGATGCCGTGCGACTCGACGCCCGGCGGCGCCTCGACGGGAACACGGGTGGGGGCGGTGCTGGTCATGTCTGTGCTCCTGGCGGACGGGCTATAGGCGGTTTGGTGCGGCTACCGCGGAGTCTGGCGAGTTCTTGGATCGGGGGGACGGACAGCAGCGGGCTGCCGCCGAGGAGCTCCCAGCGGACGCGCCCCGGTGCGCGGCCGTTGTCCGGGATGTGCAGGCAGCGGGTGGGTGTCACGATCCAGTCGACGGGGACGTCGTGCTCCTCGCCAGCCAGGTCACCGTCGACGACCTGGCAGTCGTGCACCATGTCCACGATCTGGCTGCCGGGGCCGACGGCACCGATCTCCGACAGCAGCGCGAACTCCAAGTCGAAGTAGCCGTGGCCCTTGCCGAACCGGACGCCGTTACGGCTGACGGCGGAGCCGCCGGTGACCAGCAGGCCGACCGGGCCTAGCTCCCCGATCTCGCGAAGCGAGACCGGGGTGGCGTAGCGATCCATCCCGTCGAGGGTGGCCGCGTAACGGCGCTCGGCCGGAGGCACGTCCTTCGGGTCGAGGTAGAGGAATCCGCGCACGATCCCGTAGGTAGTCATGAGGAACGGCCGGTTGTCGGCCATGGCCTGGGCGCGCAGTTCCTCGGTGCTGTTGTCGGGCGTGATGAAAAGCAGACCGCCGTCCTGGTAGGCCCGCAGTGAGCGGACGGTCTTCGCGCACTCGTCGCTGCCCTCGAAATCGGCTATGAAGCTGGTGAAGTCCCAGTGGAACCGCGAGTCCGGGCGTGCGACTTTGGTCAGCTCAGCCCAGATGCGCTCACGATGCGCGGCCGTGGCCGCGGCGCTCAGTGACTCGGTCACCGGTTCCCCTCCCGCCACCGCAACCGCGTGGGCCGCGGAGCCGGGTCGGGGTCGAGGTCCGCGATCAGGTCGCGCACGTAGGGGATGTCGCTATCGGCCCAGGTGCTGCGGATTTCGTCCCAGAAGATGCCGTCCGGCTTGGCCAGCGGGGGGGAGCAGGTCAAGATGCCGTCCGGGGTGACCACCACGTCGGCGACCGCGTCGTGCGGGCCTGGCCTGATGTCGGCGTCGAGCACCTGGCAGTCGTGCACGACCACGACGACAGGGGTCCGCGAGGTGACGAGTGCGCAGTGGCGCAGCAGGCCCCATTCGAGGTCGAAGAACCCGTCGCCGCCGCCGAAGTGCAGCCCGCGGCGTGTCACCGCCACCGCGCCGCTCATCACGAGGTCGACGGCGCCGAGGTCGCGGACCTCGGCCAAGGACAGGTGCCGGCCGAGCTGCTCCATCCCGTCCAGAGTCGCGGCGAGCCGACGGTCGGCGGCGTCGAGTGCGGCCGGATCCACCAGGATGAGCCCGCGGCGCAGGCCATAGCTCGGCACGACAATCCGCTTGCCGTCGGCAAGCGCGTAGCGGCGCATCATCTCCAGGGAGTTGTCCGGCGCGAGGAAGATCGTCCCGGCCGTCTTGTAAGCGGGCAGTTGCCGGATCCACTCGTCGCAGCGCTCGCGTCCCTCGAAGTCCGGGACGAAGCGGCTGAGGTCCAAGTCGAAGCGTGAGTCCGGCTTCGCCACGTCAAGCAGTCGGTCCCAGACCAGCCAGCGCACCTTCGTCGCCTGAACGACGAACGTGCCCCGCCCCGGCTCGATCCGCAGCAGCCCCTGCCTGGCCAGCTCGTCGGTGGCCCGCCGCAGCGTGCCCCGGCTGACGCCGAAACGCGCGATCAGCTGTCCCTCAGGCGGCAGCGGCCGCTCGTCCCCGAGTTCCGACGCCATCGCCAGGGCCTCGACCTGGTCGCAGACCTGCCGGTAGAGGGGCGGCGACCCGCCGTCGCGCCGGACGCTGGACCGGGCGAGCGAAGGGGAAGGCGCAGGGCCGACGTCGTCCGGGACGACGGAGAAGGAAGGCATGCCCACGATAATGGACGACCAGTGTTTCAAACGTCTAGACGTTTATATGTCGATCACGTTAACGACCCTGCCAGCGCTCGCGGGCGACCGACAGGACCCGCGCCGAGGCCCTGGCCGGGGGCGCGCGTCATCGCGACGAACGTGACCATGGAGGGGCCCAGACCAATCGCGTTATGCCGACCACGGGTCGATGATGTCTACGCCGGTTTCCGTGAAATCCTTGACGTTTCGCGTTGCCAGGGCAGCGCCCCGGGTCCGGCAGATGGCCGCGATCTGCGCGTCGAAGCCTTCCATCGGCAAGCCGAGACCGGCACGCCGAACCATGATCGGACCGAACCAAGCGGCAGCAGGGGCATCAAACGGCTGAATGAGGTCACCGAACGCGGCGAACAGGTCCACCGCCGCGGAAAGCAGGCTCTCTTTCCGCCGACCGTCCGGGAGACGTTCGATGCCATGGCGGATCTCGGCGATGGTGATCGCCGTGGTGCCGAGTTCGTCGACGCGTCGGCCGCCGGCCCATTGCCGGACCCGAGCATCGGGCTCCGGACGCATCAACTCAGACACCACATTGGTGTCAAGGATTATCATCGGCGAACTCGACCGCTCGCGGTGCGGCCCGGCGCGGCGGCAGGTCAAGCTCAATCGGGCGGACCACGGGCGACGGTTCTGCTGCGCGGCTGACGCGGCGTGGATTCAGCCGGTTATGACGCGACGGCGCTGAAGTAGGACGGGACGGCGGCGAGCAGGGCGCGGGTCCAGTCGCGGTAGCCGTCCTGGCTCGGGTGGAAGTTGTCGCAGGCGAACTTGCCGGCCCACGGCGCGACGAACTGCGTGCTCACCTCGGCGACCGGCAGGTTCCGCTCGGCGGCGACCTCGTGGATGACGCGGTTGATGCGGGTGATGTACGGGACGCTCATGTGGCCGACGATCCACCAGAACCCGGCCGGCAGCGGCAGGTCGAGCAGCACCGTCCCATCGGGAACCGCGGCGAGCAGCGCCCTCAGGTCGGCGAAAAGCTTGGCCGGGGCGCTGAACAGGATGTCGTTGACACCGGCGCCGCAGGTGACGAGGTCGGGCTGGTGATCTGCGAGTTGGGGCACCTGCTCGGCGAGCACGTCACGCATGAGCGTGCCGGAGACGGAGAGGTTGATGACGCGCCAGTGCTGTCCCGTGCTCCGACGGAGCTGGGCCAGGGTCTGGCCGACGTAGCCGCCACGCGGGCTCGGCGCGCCGAGCCCCTGCGCGGTGGAGTCGCCCAAGACGACCCAGAGCGGACCGGGTGCCGCCTCGGTGGCGCGGGCTCGGATGACCCGCTCGTTGTGGGCGCCCCAGGAGGACGCGAACGCCAGGCGGTCCTGCCGCATCGTCTCCACGCCGTCGGTCCAGCGGCCGAGCCTGCCCGCCCGCACCCCGGTGACCTCGGCATACGAGCTGTGCGTGACGACCGACGCGGCGGTCGCGAAGATCTCAATCGGAGACTTTCTGCTGGCACCGCCAGTGCCGGACAGGGAATTCAACGCGTGCACCCAGGAAGGACGGGACACTACCGCCGTCGACCGCATTCGCCCACACTCCCCGACTCCAACATTGCCGCAAGGTAAACGAGCATAAACGACTACTTCGACAAATGTTAACGCAGAGGTGACCAGGTGGCACCTATGCGGCGGTGCTGAGGGAGTTATAAGCCATGGTGAACGGACCGTGGTTTTCACGTCATCCGGCTCGTAACTCGCTACCCGTGGGCCGGTCCACGCCCGATCCCACGCTGAACCATCATCGTGTCCCCCTTTGGGCAACATAGACCAGAACGGCACACAATCATATCCAAAGTGTCATATGTCTGAAGTCTAGGTTCGGACATTAGGGGCAATATCACACGTTCATCTTCCGGGAGAGGATCTCGGCCAGGCGATGCCGTGGGAGGGCGGGCGTGCGGTGGCCGTCGCGGCCGGTCATGTCCTCATTGGCGATGAGCGCGTTGGCCACGGCCTCTTCGGTGGCCCGGACGACGGCGGCGGAGAACGGGTCGATGGCGTCCCACGGGATGAACTCGAGGTGGCCGTAGGCGGCGCAGCCCTGTTCGTTCCCCTCGATCTTTGGGGTGTTAGAGCTCTTTGAGTTCTTCGGGCCGAAGGCGTCTGCGTTGGCGGTGGAGACGGCCAGGAAGATGTCGCCGGAGGAGTGGCCGCCGGTCGTGCCGGTGCGGGCCAGGCCGAGGGTGACCCGCCGGGCGAGGGCCTTGCACTGGCTGGGGAAGAACGGGGCGTCGGTGACGACGACGGCGATCACCGACCCGGCCCCCTGGGGCGCGGTGCTGAAGTCTTGCATCGGGTTGTCATCGGCGAACTCCTCCCCCAGGTACACGCCGGTGAGCGTGAGCTCGTCGCGGCGGCCGAAGTTGGCTTGCAGGAAAACGCCAACGGTGTAGGTCGTTCCGTTGTACTCGACCAGCCGTGACGATGTGCCGTTGCCGCCCTTGAACTGATAGCAGTTCATGCCGGTGCCGCCGCCGACGGACCCCTCGTCGGGTTGGCTGCTACTCGCCGCTTCCAGCGCCTCGACGACCGTGTCCTCGTTGACGTGGTGGCCGTTGATGTCGTTCAGGTAGCCGTCCCAGGTCTCCGCCGCGACCGGGAGCAGCCAGACGTCGGTAAGGTCCGCGTGGTACCGGTTCATCCAGGCGATGATGCCGGCGTGCGCGATGCCGACCGCGTGCGAGTTGGTGATCGCGATCGGGCCCTGGCAGGTGCCCGACTCCTCGATCCACGAGACCCCGGTCATCTCGCCGTTGCCGTTGAGCGAGTGGTAGCCGGCCGCCAAAGGGTCGCCCGGGTTGGCCTTCCCTCGCGGGTGGATCGCGGTGACGCCCGTCCTGACCTTGTCGCCCTCGATCAGGGTCCGGTAGCCAACCTCGACCCCGGGCACGTCCGTGATGGCGTTATGAGCTCCCGGGGTGCCGCGGAACTTCAGGCCGATCGCGCGGGCGCGGGGCTTGCCGGTGGGGGTAGACAGATGGGGGTTGTCCTCGTTGTCCTCGGCCGCCGCCAGCGCCTGCGTTCCCTCAGTGCTCACGGGAATCAGCGTAACGGGCGGGGGTTGAGGCGCGGCTAGGACGCCCTCTGGTGTCCGCCTCGCGGGTGCCGTTGCGGTCGTGTACGACACACGCCCTCGGAACCTGTAAGCTAACTCCGTTCCACCTTGCGGGGCGCTTCGGTACGAGGCAGCCGGCTGGTGGGCTGCGGGGCTATGGCGCAGCTGGTAGCGCGTCTGCATGGCATGCAGAAGGTCAGGGGTTCGAATCCCCTTAGCTCCACCGCATTTTTCGGATACTCGTTCGGTGCGATAGTGACTAGCATAGTGACTAACGCTGATCGTCCTTCATCGCCCTCCTTATCTTCGTCGTGGCACGGAGAGGGAACCTGATGGCCTCCGGCCGCACCGAGTACCTCAACGACCCCGAAGCGCCGAAGCCGAACAGCCTCGTCCCCGCCGCCGGCGTCCTCGCCGTCGACACCGACGGCCGGGTACTGCTCCAGCGCCGCCGCGACACCGGCCAGTGGGCGATCCCCATGGGCAAGCAAGAGATCGGCGAGACCGCGACCCAGTGCGCCGAACGCGAGACCCACGAGGAAACCGGCGTCACCGTCAAAGTCACCGGCCTGCTCGGCATCTTCTCCGACCCCGGCCACGTCGTGCTCTACCACTCCAACGGCGAGACCCGCCAGGAGCACGAGATCATCTTCCTCGGCGAACCAGTCTCCGGCGAGCCCACCGCGAACGACGAGGCATCCGCAGCCGGCTGGTACACGCGCGACGAACTACCCGGACTCGACATACACCCGAGCCAGCGGCGCCAGCTCGGCCACTGGGTGAACGGCACCTACCCGCACTACGACTAGCCCCACCCCAGCGGAATCCGAAGTTGGTGCAGTCTTTCGTCTGCGCCGCATCGGGCGATGTCAGCCGTACGACACCGCTTGATACTGCTCTCACTAACGCCGAACTGCTCGGCAAGCTGCCGCTTGGGTGTGCCGGTCACAACGGCCACCACCAACCGGCCGATATCCTCGGGGCCAGCCGATTGCCGACGATTCGGTCTGAAGGTGGCTGTGTCCCATGACCGGCATCTCGGCCCGGCCTGCCACCTCTGAGCTGGGCGGGCCCTTTAAGTGACAGAAGGCGGGTCTGAAATCTGCCATCGATGTTGGCCTGAAGGTACTTGCGGGCCTGGTCTTGCCATCCATTCTGTCCCGTCAGGTGGTGGCTCGCCGGGTGCTGTCCTCTGCCACTTGACCATGGCCATCGGATCTGGTTGTCGGGCGGTAGCCTCACGTCCATGTCCGACAGTTCATGGAGCATCCGGCCCGAGACGGCTGAGGACGGTGAGTTCCTGGCGGACATGCTGGTGGAAGCGGTGAACTGGTCGCCCGAATGGAAGCCGAAGAGCCGACGCCGGGTGCTGTCTGACCCGCGCACGGCGCACTACATCGCCGGCTGGCCGCGCGAGACCGACCTCGGCGTGATGGCCGAGGCAGGCTCGGAGCCGACTGGCGCGGCCTGGTTCCGTTTCTTCCCGGCCGACGATCCTGCCTACGGCTTCGTCGGCCCCGACGTCCCTGAACTGACGATCGGCGTTGCCGCCGCTTGGCGCGGCAGGGGCGTGGGCCGGGCCCTGCTGCGGGCCATCGCCGCGTTGGCTGCGGAGGCGGGCATCGGGCGGATCAGCCTCAGCGTGGAGCGGAAGAACTTCGCCCGCGGCCTGTACCTGTCCGAGGGCTTCACGGTGGTCGACGCCAGCGACCCGCAGTCCGACACCATGGTCAAAAGCCTCGCGGATGGCCAGCCGACCGGCGCAGGCAAGGCGAGTGACCGTACGGACCGCGCCCTCCTCGTCAGCCATCTGGACCCGGACCCTGACGACGGTCGCCCCTCAGAAACGGCCAACCCCACTGACAAAACCAGGGAACGGGCCGACTTGTTGACAAGGAGCGAACATAACTGTCACAGGACAGGCTGTCCTGTCTAAGTGTCCTGTGACATTGAAGATTCCGCGATGAGCGTCGCTGACCTGCGAAGAGGAATCTGTATTGTCAATCTTCGGCCGGCAGAGAGTCCGGTTTGCCCGTTTCGTTGGCCGCAGAGTGGCCACTCGTGACAACGAAGTTTGCCTGTCAGGGCGCTTGGCCGACCGCTTCGGCAGGTTCCCAGGCTGCATGAACGTGTCGGCGAGCAGGCCGTCGGCTGCGGGCCGAGGAAAGTTGAGTGGCAGACGGAGTCGGTCGAGCACGACTAATTGGCAAAAAGCAAAGTTCGATGTCATAGGACACTAAGTAAAAGTTGTTGCTCGTAGCGCGCTGAGCTGCGGCGACCAGATTCGGTGAGACAGCCTCGACGCAAGGATCTCGTACGTGTCTCATCGGATCTGGGCTGTGAGCGCCATTTGCCGCAAAAAGCCTCGCTTACGCACAACATCCGCGTGGGGGAGCAGCGCGCGATATTTTGCTTCGATGGCCATGGGGCCTGGGTGTCGGGAGGTGAGCCGTGGAAGAGTATGACTACCGCAACTGCTTGTCTCTGTTCGGCTACGCCGCAGACGTTCACCGGCGTTCGGGGGGCGTCTGCCAGCTCTGCGATGCTGGTACCACGGCACTCGACTTTGACCTGTGGCGGCAACTGACCGTCGAGCACCTGATCGGCGAGAGCCAAGGCGGTGACGCGAAGCAAGTCGGGACAGCCCTCGCCAGCCGGTTCCCCTGGCAGGCCGCTGACACGATCGCTCAGTTGACCGCCGAGATCGACGCAGCGAACACTGTAACGGCCTGCTCGTTCTGCAATAGCACGACAAGCAGAGATCACGCCCCGGTAGCCATGTCCGACCTTATCGAGTCTGCTCCGGACGGCTCCCGGGAGGAATTCCTCAAACACATAACGGCAGCGCTGGACGAGGTCCTCGCAACCAAGAGGCGAACCGTGCACTGGAAGCTCGCCGCCGTGAGGAGGGCGTTCTACGCACTCTCTGCGCCAGCCCTCGAGGAGTCCCGGCTGCTGGCGATGACCGCGCAGGTGTCGATCGTGAGCGCGGGCGTTGGGCCGGTCGTAGACCGGCTCACATCGGATACGGCATCGACGGGCCTAGCCGAGGTGTTCCCGGGAGTTGCTGTCGTGTTCGGCGAGGTCCCGGCGGATCTCAAGCCCGATCTGATCGACTTCGGGCTCGTGTCGGCCGCCGACCGCAAGCAGATCTCCATAGCTCTCGCCTCCATCGGAAACATCGCGGCCGTGGCTGGCAACCTCCCAAACGCGTTTGCCAGCGTGCAGGGGCTCTACAGGATCAGTGACGCGACGCGGGCCCTGCTGGCCACCGGCGGAACGCTGGCCGTCAAGGATGGCGCGAACCTCGGAACCGTGCTATTGCGCGGTGGCGGCCTCGCTCAGGCCCGCTTCATCCCCGTGACTGGGGTGGGCGCGGCGGAGTGCCTGGCCACGATCGGGCCAGCGCTGGCCATGGTCGCCGTTCAGATGATGCTGAATGAGGTCGCTGGCCTCGTCAGGACCAACATCGCGCTGGCAAGCCAGGTACTCGCGGCTATCCGCCACGAGCAGTGGGCCGAGTTGACGGGACTTGTCAAAACCGTCGATGACGCAGTTCGCAAGGCGGTAGAAGTCGAATCGGTCCCGGCGTCGCTGTGGGACACCGTCGCGGGTAAGAAGGCGGACCTGGATAAACAGATTGACCTGTACCGGCGGAACGTCCGCCACCACGTCGGGCAGATCGATCGACTCGACACCCATGGCCGCCGCGGGTATCTCGAGGCGAACGCTGAGGCAATCGTCTTCGACGCCAACGCCCTCCTGGCCTCCCTCAAGGCATGGGCCGGACACCAGGCGCTCCACGTCGCGCGGGCGAGAGCGGCTGGACCCGACGATGCTGCCGAGGCACGGCTCGCCGACTCCATTGCTCGCGACACTCGCACGGAGCTCGACTCGGCCCTCGCCGAGACGGCAAGCCTCGTCGACTCGCTGACGCGAGAGCTGCGAATCATCGCCGAACTCCTCCCCGGACGCGCCATAGTGCCATTGACGCCGGGCAGGAAGGACTCGAAGGCAGCCCGCCTAACCTCCGCCCGACTTCTAGAGGCGATCGAGCCTCTCGCCGATGCTCTCCGTCCGCCGGCCCCTCCGCTCAAGACTCCGGACGTTCTCTGCGCACCCAAAGGGCTCGATCACGAGCCGTACCTTCGCATCCTGCGATGGATCCTCAAGGACGGTGAGATGCTTCGTTGCCTCGGCTTCCCCTACCAACTCGATGAGGGCGAAGTCGTCAAGGCCGTTGGGCAGAGAGTACTTGGCGGACTCGATGGGGAGAAGTGGGCGACTCGGGTCGGGCTCGATCCGGAGAAGTGGGCGACACTGGTCGCCGTCACGAACTGCCGGATCATCACGGCTAGGCCGAACGTGCTTCGTCAGCAAGGCGAGATCAATCAGGACATCCCGATTGACCTAGTGCGATACGTCCGATCATCGACCATTCCGGACGAGAGCGTGCGCGCGGAGATCGACGTCATCACGCGTGACAAGAACATCCATTGGACCTTCCACGCTGACACCGACAACATGCAGGTACAAGCGCTCGCCGCCGTGCTTGCCGAGTCAATGACGATCCCCGGCGCCGAACGCGAGGAGCTTCAACGACGGCGCTACACCGCCATCAAGGCCGGCAAGAAGAACGAGAGTACTGGCACGAGATCTACCGAACCGACTGGATCCGAGGCCACGACCGACGATACCGTGTAGGACTCGAGCTAATTCGCCTGGTTTGAGTGCGAGATCAGGACGTCCAGCTGTTTCCGGGACCTCCTTCGATCAACAGTGACTAACGCTGATCGTCTTTCATCGCCGTCGTCATCCTCGTCGTCGAAGACGCTGTCCATCACCGTTGCGCCGCCTTGGATCGCGGGGACGATCACGTGCCGGTAGACGGTCTCGGTGACGTGGGTTGACTTGTGGCCGACGGTGTCGCTGATCTCCTGGATCGGGACGCCGTTGCTGCTCATGATCGAGACGGCGGTGTGGCGGCCCTCGTGAGCGTGCCAGTGGCCGAGGCCGGCCTTCCTGGTCATGCTGGAGAAGCGCCAGTTGAGGGCGTCGGATGTGTACATGGTGCCGTCCTCGTGGCAGAAGACGAGATCGTTGTCGCGCCACGCTCGCACCCGCCGCCTCGCGCTCGCGCTCTTGCCTGACCTTGTGGGCCCTCAGGGCAGCGATGGCGCGCTTCGGGAGGATGAGCGAGCGCTTTGATTTCGGGGTTTTCGTGTCGCCGGTCTTACTCGCCGATTTCCAGACGTGGACCACTCCCCCGCGGAGATCGACGTGATCCCAGGTGAGCTTGCGGAGTTCGCCCGGGCGCAGGCCGAGGGTGATCGAGACGACGAAGAGCGCCTCCAGTCGCTGGTTCGCGTCGATCGGGTCGTCGAGGCCGAGGTAGTTCCGGCACGAGCGGCAGGTGGTTTCCTTGAGTTCGCGGCTCACCTCGGCGATGCTGGCGTTCTTGTGGGGCTGGGTGCCGCAGGCCAGTTGACCGGTCTCGGTGGCGGCGTGGGTCGCGCCGTAGCGGCCGTTGCTCGCTTTCACCACCCTGACGTAGCCGGTGACCGTGCCTCGCGCGGTCTTCAGCAGTTTCCCGGCCTGATCCTCGGTCATCGCCCGGGACGGGCGCCCGGGCTTGCCGGATGGAAGGTCGATGAGCTCGATCACGTTCCGGCCGATGAGGTCGTGGACCTGGGCGCGTCGGATAGACCGCCGGAGCGTGCTTTTGATCATGACCAGCGACCGCTTGCTCAAGGACGGGGCGATCTGCTGGAAGAACCTGTCCGCGTCGGTGGCGCTGAGGTCCTTGAGCTTGGTCGCGCCGATCCTCGGATAGATCCAGTTCCTCGCCTGGCCCGTCATGGTCTCCATCGTGTGCTCATCACGCTCGATGGATTCAAACCAGTCCTTGACGCACTGCTCGATGGTGTAGGTGGCGGGAGTGCGCACGCCTGCCTTGAGCTCCTCATGGAGCTTGTCGAGCCGGTCTTTGACTTGCGCCTTGGTCTTGCCGCGCACAGTCGGACGGTCGCGTTTACCGTCGGCTCGGTGGCCAAGCGAGATCGTGCCGATGTAGGACTTGTTGGTCTTGTCCCATGAGATGCCATCGTCGCCACGCTCGCGACGGCGTTTCTTTGGCTTATTGGGATCGGCAGAACCTGTCATTGGCTCCTCTTTCCACTGCTGGACGCGCCGATGTCTTTCACGATAACGCAAGAATTCTGTGGCAATCGCTTGCGAATATGCTCGAGGCGATCGTTCGACGCTAGGTGCCCGAGAAGGCACCTGCCGCCGCAATAAAGCGCAACGCGTTGCGCAATAATCCACAGGATCTTCGGGATTAGAGCCAGGTCGAGACGCGCTCGGTGCTCCGAACCAGCTCGATCTGCGCCGCCCAGGGCACCGACGACTCTCACGAGATCCGCTCTTCGAGTGAGGCAACGAACTCGGCCAGGTGCTCTTCGGTGATGCGCCGCGATTTCCCGATCTTGATACTGCGGAGCTGGCCAGTTCTGAGGTAACTAGATAGGTCTGTCTGGCCGGCCCATTCGCTACCTGTGCTTTCTCGTCTAGTCCAGTCGCTTCGATGCCTGCCTATTTGCGGGCGGGGCGGAGCCGTGGCAACGTTCGGCCGTGCCCGAGATGCCCGTCGTTCCCGACAGCGGTGATGACGGGCTTCGCGCTGCGAACGCGCGGCTGCGGGAGCTGCTGGCCGAGCGGGACGCCCGGATAGAGGAGCAGGCCGCGGAGAACGCGGCGCTGCGCGAGCAGCTGGCCTTGCTGCAGTCGCAGGTCGCGGATCTCGCCGCCCAGGTGAAGGCGAACTCCCGGAACTCATCGAAGCCCCCGTCGTCGGACGGGCCGGCGAAGCCGTCGCCGAAATCGCTGCGCGGCAGGTCCGGCCGCAAGCCGGGCAGGCCGAAAGGCCAGCCCGGGGCCACGATGGAGCTCGCGGAGCACCCCGACAAGACCGTGAAGCACCGGCCGGCCAGGTGCTCCTGCTGCGGGAAGTCCCTGAAGAAGGCCCCTGTCACCGCGGTCGAGCGCAGGCAGGTCACCGACATCCCGCCGGTCAAAGCGGTGACGACCGAGCACCAGATGCTCACGGTGAAGTGCGGGTGCGGCTGCGAGACGAAAGCGCAGGCCCCGGACGGCGTGACCGCGCCGGTCCAGTACGGGCCCCGGATCATGGGCGCCGGCATCTACCTCTGGCACGGCCAGTTCCTGTCCCGCGACCGCGCCTGCCAGGCGCTTTCAGACCTGTTCGGCTGCGCTCCCTCGCCCGGCGCCCTCGCCGCGGCCGCGCGGAAGACCGCGGGCTTCCTCGCCCCGGCGGTGCAGGCCATCATGCGGCACCTGATCAGCGCGGAAGTCGTCCACTTCGACGAGACCGGGTTCCGCACCGCCGGGAAGCTCGCCTGGATCCACTCCGCCTCGGAGGGGAAGTTCGCGCTGTTCACCGTGCACGCCAAGCGCGGCAAGGACGGGATGAAGGCCGCCGGGGTCCTGCCGCACTTCGCCGGGATCGCCGTCCACGACGCCTGGGCGCCCTACGACACCTTCGGCAACGTCGCAGGCCACGCACTGTGCGGTGCGCACGTGCTGCGCGAACTGGTCGCGGTCACCGAGACCGGCACGGACCTCGACAGGACCTGGGCGCAGCAGGCCATCGACGCGCTGCTCGCGCTGAACGAGGCCGCAGAGGCCGCCCGCGCCGCAGGCCAGGCCGCCATCGACCCGGAAACCCGCACGAAGCACGAGAACTGGTACCGCCAGGCCGCGGAGACCGGGATCGCCCTCAACGCCGCCCGCCAGGGCAAGCTCCAGCAGAAACGGCACGCCCTCGCCACGAGGATGAAGACCCGCGAGGGCGACTACCTGCGGTTCGCCCGCGACCTGCGCATCCCGTTTACGAATAATGCCGCTGAGCAGGCAATACGCATGAGCAAACTCCGGATCAAGATCTCCGGCTGCATGCGCTCCATGGCCGGAGCCGAGGAATTCTGCGCGCTCCGCTCCTACCTCGCCACCGCCGCCCGCCACGGCATCGGCGCACTCGACGCGCTCACCACCGCCTTCCAGGGCGATCCCTGGATCCCCGAAACCGGATAGCCGAGCCCGGCAACAGAGCGCCGGCCAGCCCAGCCAGAATCGCGGCCGACCTATCTAGTTACGTTCTGAGCAGGTAGTAGACCTTGTCGCGGCCGACGTGCAGCATGTCGGCGACCTGCTCGACTGTGAATGCCTGCAAGTGTGTGAGTCACCTCCCTACATTGCTCATGAGGAGAGGTTAAGGTAGTAGCGACGGCGGCCCCAATATCATGGTGAGATATAACAATGAGATATCTCGCAGAAAAGCCGAAGGGCTTGGGGCCGGTGATCCCGCCGTGTTCGCGGCGGGATCTCCGGCGGATGCAGGCGTCAGAAGCCGGCTAGACCGCTCAGCAGCAGGGCGGACTGCGCGGGGCTCTGTGCGAATGCCCGCAGTTGGTCGAACACCGCCGCGTAGGCGCCGAGTTCGGGCTGGCCTTCCAGGCATATCCCGCCGCCGATGCCGCCAAGGTGCACCAGTCCCAGTCCCAGCGCCCCATCGAACTGCAGAAGAGCCAGCGAGCCGTCGCTGGCCGCCGCGTGCGCGCCAGCCTCGAACGGCAGTATCTGCACGGTAATCGCACCGCTGTCGCCGGCGACGCGGGCCAGCGCGGCGATCTGCTCGCGCATAAGCTCCGGACTGCCGACCTGCTGGTGCAAGGAAGCCTGCCCGATGACCAGGTGCACTTCCGGACGGCGCTCGCGCAGGATCGCCTGCTGGCGAGCCAAGACGGCCTCGGCCGTCCGGTCCCGGGCAGCATCATCGCCCAGTGACGGGTCGGCCTGCGCGAGCGCCCGCGCGTAGCCCGGAGTCTGCAGCAGCGCCGGCACCCTCTGCGCCTCGTACCCACTGATCTTCGAGGCGGCCGTCTCCATGATCAGGTAGTCCCGCCAGGCGCCGGGCAGGACGGCGGCGTAGTCGCGCTGCCA
The DNA here is from genome assembly GCA_963778435.1 of uncultured Actinomycetota bacterium. Classification (GTDB taxonomy): domain Bacteria; phylum Actinomycetota; class Actinomycetes; order Streptosporangiales; family Streptosporangiaceae; genus Trebonia. Next base: position 74,500 of record CAVZUX010000025.1, on the reverse strand, counting down.
TCCGAAGGCGCCGCGCGGGTCGGCCAGCAGGGTCAGCACGGCCCGCTGCTCCTCGGCTATGTCGTACTCGGCCATGAGCTCGCGGAGCTCCTTGGCGCGGATGCCCCGCTCTCCGGTCTCGATCCGGCTGATCTTCGACCGGTCGCACTCGAGGACGCGGGCCGCGTCGTCCAGCGTCCAGCCCTGGGTTTCGCGATGCCGGCGCAGCGTCCGGCCCACGAGACGCCGCCGGACGGGAGGGGATGCAAGAGGCATGACTGGCCCCTTTCGCTTTGACGTTGATCTGGTACCGCCGTGAGGGTTGCCGCCCTCTACGACACCCTAAAGATACTCGTATTTGCGGTGCGCATCAAGGTGCAACACGCGTGCGTTCCCCTGAATGCTTTTACTGCTGGAGAAGGGACCTGGCCGCGCGGATGATCCGCTCGGCAGTGCGCCTGCTGACGCCCACTCCGCGGCCAGGGTCGCGGCGGACGGCTCGGTGCCCGCGCGGAGGTCGGCCAGCACGCGGTCGAGTCGCTCGTCGCCCGCGTAGGGGTGGGGCTTGGCCCCGGGACTGCCCGGCTTGCGCCCGCCGCCCTGTCCCGGGCGCCGGTCGGCCACGGCCCAGACGGTGGAGCGCTTCCACAGCGGGGTGGGGCGGCCCTGGCGGGCCGGGGCGTGGGCGTCGGGCTCGGGGAAGTAGCCCAGGCGGCGGTTGCCGTGGATGACGTCGCGGCCGGAGTAGCGGAGCATGCGGGCGGCTTCGGTCGCGTCGACCAGGTCGTCCGGGTCGCCGCCGCGGTCGACCCGGGTGAGCGCCTCGAGCTTGCCCCGCTGGTGGGCCTGGCGCCAGGCGGTCCACTCGTCTTCGTACCAGTAGTCCGTCCGGCCGATCCGCCCGGCCTTCTCCGGGTGGCCAGTCCTGGCCCGATCGCGGTACCAGGTGCTCGCGGTGCTGGGCGGGACGCCGCGGGCGGCCATGTCGGCGCGGCTGATCACCGGGCGCCCGTTGATCGCCGGAATCGGGGCTACCTCCTCGGACAGCCGTATGCGCAGGCGGCACGGTCAGCGGTCTGCGGCCTGGTTCCGCCCTCAGGCCGACCCGGGAATCTTAGCCCGGCAGAAGTCGCCTGACCATCGCGGCAACCCGTTGTCTTCTACAATTTCGGCAAGTCCCGCGGCGCTTGATGCCTCTTTGATGGGCGATCTGGGGCGCTGCGGGGCCAGGCGGCCGACGGGACCTTTGCCGAGGCGCTGTCCGCAGTGCCGCCCTTCGGGGCGGGCCCTTCGGCCGCCGTCTTCTCGCCCGTATACGGGGCGACCTGAGGTCGACCTCGGGTCGAGGACGACCTCGCCCTCGTCTCTCGCCGGGCCGCTTGGTCGGGCCGAATTACGACCTGGGGAAATCCGCCGGGCTCCCTCTAGCTTGATCTTTTGACGCGGGTATATCCATGGCTGACGTCGCCGTGCATGCGTCGCGCGACTGAACCAGTGCGCGACACCATGGGATACCAGTTGGGATGCTGTGAGGACAGACATGCTGATACGCGACGTGCCCGATGACGTCGTCGCGGCGCTGGAGGCGCGTGCCCGGCGGTTGGAGCTGTCGCGGAGTGAGTACGTCCGGCGGAGGCTCGCCCTGGACGCGGCCACGAACGACTCCCCCGTCAGCGCCGGGGATCTGACGCGCTTCGCGGAGACCTTCAGCGATCTGGCAGACCCGGACGTGACGTCACGGCCTGGGAGTGACCGTCTGGCTGATCGACAAGCCGGCCCTGGTCCGGTTCGGGGACCCCGCGCATGACGCCCCGAGCGGCGCCGGTTTGCTCGCGGTTACCGCCGCTGGGCAGCTTCGGGGTGTCTAGCGGCGACGCGTACTGCGCTGCCTAGCGGCACTGATGATGAGGTCGGCCAGGTCGTCGCCGAGTCCGGATGGCGGCTGACCGTCGTCGTCACAGCAGGGAGGCTTGGTTCGGTTGGCTCCTGCGGGGGAGCTGGTGCCCAGTAGTTCGTAAAGTTGCGCGTACACGTCGAGGCCGGGGTCCGCTGCGTCATGCAGTCCGACGAGGAGAACGCATGCTCGCTGCGGAGACTGGAAGGCAACCACGACCCTGAGCGCGCCTCGCAGGTGCTTCACGCAGAGCCGGCTCAGCGGAACCGGGCCGGTCAGCCGGTAGGCGAGCGCCGCGCAGCCGTTGAGTGACCTGAGTTGGCTCACCTTAGTGCGTAGTTAGCTCGCGTCGCTGATGGCGTTGAGGGATTGACGTCGCGTGGCGCTGCGGGTGGCGGAATTTTCAGGATTTGTGTTCGTCCGGGGTTCGTCGCAACGTTGGCTGGCGGTAGGGGTTTACCGGACCATGCGCCCGGCTGGGTGGCCCGGCACAGCGTCTGTCCAATGTCACGGGTCGGCGTCTTCGCCTTCACCGTAAGCGTCGAGTACTCCAGGGCCGGGCTACTGTGCTTCGGCCAGGTCGTCGCCGGCGGCTTCGATCTCGGGTTCATCGGACGCGACTTGCTCTCCCGCCGGGATGACGCTGTCGAGCCTCGAGATCACGCTTTCCAGTTGCGAGCGGAGGCTGTCGACTACCTCGTCCTCACCTGCAAACGGCGGGATTGTGAGGGGGATCGCGAATGAATCCGTACCGTGCTCGAACAGCCCGGCCTGCCCCGTTTCATGTAGTCCGCTGAGCGCTTGCAGCAGGCGCTGCCTGTTCCAGGAGGCGCTGACCGTCACCTGCACCCACAGCGGAGAGATACCCTTCCCGGCCCAGCCGCCGGGCCAGAATCCGTACCAGATCGCCTTGTGGGTCGTCCGGCTGCGGATATACCAGCCGTAGAAAATGCGTCCGTGTGACGCGCGTCCGTGCGGCTCCGCAACAGTACTGTGTGCGGCGATACGACGCCGCGTCTCGTCGATGATCACATCCATCTGGGCGATCTGCCGGGCGGTGCGCGTGTCCAGGTCTCCTGGACGAAGCGGAGTGAATGCTCTCCTGTCCATGGCTTCCGTCAGGGCGAGCAATTGTTCGGCGTCTCGGGCCAGCAACGATTCGCCTGCAGCGTGCAAGGCATCGAGGACACGCGACACCAGGCGGCGCCAGCTCACCAGCGCAAGCGTTGCATGCGGCCCGACTTTCGCACTCAACAGCCCGGACGCGGGAACGGCTGACGGCGACGGTGCGGTTGCGGCCAGTTCGGGCACCGCGCGCAGCAACTCGACCCACAGCGTCGAAAGTCGCACGGTGGGGGCGACGATGAGGAGAATGCCGTCTACGTCCGGAGGCAAGCGCGTGAGGTACCCGCCGGGTTGCTGATCCGTCAGCGCGGCCGCGAACTTCGCCTCAATGAGGAATCTCTCGCGGCTGCTTGCATCGGTGCCTACGACATCCGGACGGCCGGTGTCCGGGCTGCCTACCTGCCCGGTAAACGTCAGTTCACCTGGGACGTCAACGTCCGCAGCCGACGCGAACCCGGCTAGTGCGGCCCGCGCAGCGGCAGAACGACGAAGTAGCCAGGTAAGTGCTTCGGTAGCAAGGTTCTCTTCGCTCACGGCAAACCGCTGCGCGAGGTGGCCGAGAATGCGATCGTCCGTCACGCAGACCGTTGTAGCACTCTGCTTGCGCTCCCACACGCAAATCGGGCGAATCATGGCCTGTGACGGCGGTTCCGGCCCTGCTCCCCATCATGGCTCCGCCCGATGAGGACTACCAGGCACTCTATGCGCCACTCTTAGTGCGCAAATCCGCTTCCGGAAACCTGCGAACCGGCAGGTCAGCGCGATGCGCCTCTCGCGAATCCACGATCATGAGCCAACCCAGGTCATGCGGTCCGACGACCTGAGGGCGCCTCGCAGGTGCTTCACGCAGAGCCGGGCTCAGCGGAACCGGGCCGGTCAGCCGGTAGGCGAGCGCCGCGCAGCCGTTGAGTGACAGGTCGTCAAGGAACGCGGTGAAGGCCCGCGTGTTCGTCCGGTCCAGGGCCTCTACCCGCTGTTGCGCGCGCCGCGTCGCGACGACTTCAACTGGCACGCATAAGACTTTATGTGCTACTTATCTCCCGTGCCGGGCGATGGACGGAGAACAACAACATCTCCTTCCAGCAGCTGGCCGATGCTATCGCGCAAGTCTTCGCGGTCGAGCAGGGCTTGGTCCTCCAAGCGGTGCCACACGTGTTCGAGCAGGTCCCGCTCCAGGCCTTCCTCGCGCAGTTCGCGCAGGACGTGGCTGACCCTGTGAACGCTGGGAACGTCAAGCAGCAGTCGCGGCGACCGCTGCGTGGTTGTGAGCAGGCCCGCATCCGCCCATGCGCGGACCGTCTTCTCACTGAGCCCGAGGATCTTGGCCGCGATCACGGGACGGACCGTGGCCTCCTCCGCGAGGGCGTCACGGGAGACCGCGAGGAGCCTTGCGCGCCGGTCGTCACCCTGCGGCAGGGTGACCGCTACTTCTTCGATCGTCTCGACGCGCTCAAACAGATTGCGTATCCGTTGTTCCTCGGTCGATACAGACATGGCCGGCTCCTCTCCTGATGCTACTGATTATTAGCCATTTTCTCGGAAGAAGCTAGCTGGTTCAGCGGCGACGCTGGCTCGGTGACTGCGCCCTCTCGTCGGAGGCGGCCCGTGCCTGTGATTTCCGCCGGCCGTGCCGCGCGAGCGCGGGCGGTCCGTAGCGGGCTCAGCAGTAGTCCGTCGCCCTGGTTGCCGGTCGCGCTGGCCAGACGGGCGATGGCGCTAGTCAGCGGCTTCGGGGTCCAGGTCGCGGCCGGCGACTCGTTCCAGGACCCAGGGCGACGGCTGGAGCTCGGGCGTGGGCGTCTGGAGGATCCCGGTCCTGCGCTGAGCGGTCGTGAGCGGGAAGGCGGGGATGTCGTAGGCGGGGTCTTCGGCGGGGATGGTCAGGCTGTGGCGTTCGGTCAGCATGGCGGCGAGATCGCGGAGCCGCGTGGCGGCTTCCTCGAGCTGGCGGGAGGCCTCCGCCAGGCCGGTAGCAGGGGCCGGCGGCTGGCTTTCGTGACCGTGTCCCCGGCTGTGCTCGGAGCCGGTCGCGATCTCGTGCTCACGGTCGCGATCCTGACCGTGCCCGCGCCCGGGCGGGTAGCGGTTCGGCGACGGGGAGCGGGGGCCAGGGCTCGCGCGGGTGGCGACCTGTAGCCCTCTCTGCCTTGCCGGGCGGCATGGCGGCGTGCCGACGGTAACTGTTCAGCCAACAGTGCCCGCGGCCGGGTCCGCGGCATGCAACCATAACGGCACGGGACCGCAGGCCCCGCGATGTAAGTTGTCTAGGCCTCCCGCGCCAGAGCATCCCGTCTGACGGCTGAAGCTTCGCAGGCAGGCGGGGACGGCTGCGGCAGGCTGTCTGCACGAGCAAGGGTGGGGGCTGGGGGTCCGCAGCGGATCTCCCTTGTGATGATGTTGGCTGGCTTTACTGCTTGGTTGCGCCGCTGGGCCCGGCCGCGCCGCGGAGACCTTTACCCTGGCGCAGGCAACGCCGACGCGCCGCGTCCTTATCCCCCGTCGGCCCAGAGTCCCGGGCAGGTGCCCGTACCTGGTCACCGTAGCCAGCAGGGAGGTTCCCGCGCGGCGCACCGCCGCGGTGCACCCGGCCCCGGCGGGACGCCCTGGCCCCCGCCGTCGGCGGCACCGCCCCCGTGGCCTGTACCCGGCCGGCCAGGTCCCGTGGCACCCGGGGCTGCCCCGCGGTTTACCCCGGCACCGCCGCCAGGACGGCCGCCCGCAGATCGCCCGCATACGGCAGCCCCGCGCAGCCAGCGCCCGGCCGCGTCTCCCGCTCCCGCGCCGCGCTCCGCCGCCCAGCTGGCCGCGCCGGGGGACGCAGCCTGGAGGCCCGCCGGGCAGGCCGCTCATGTCGGCGGGTACACCATCCCCGGCGGGCTGGTCTACGCCGGGAGCGGGCTCGCCGCCGAGAAACGGGGAATGCCCGAGCCGGCGCTCATCGACCCGCGCCTGCCGGTCGACCCGCGGACCCCCGACTACGCTGGCACCAAGATGGGCTACTGGCCGTCCTACTCCAGCATCCCGGCTGACTGCCGGGCCGCCTACCTTCACTGGCTTCTCGACGGGCGGCGTGCCCCCGGCGCGTACATCGGATACGTCTTCCTGTACTTCTACGGCCTGGAACGGCGCCTGCTCGTCGACTCGCAGTGGTCGCCGGCGGCCCGGGCCGAGCACCCCGCGCTGGTCGGGGAAGTCGAGCGCCTGCTGCGCATCTACGGGGCGAACGGCTCGTTCAGTGGTTACGCCGGCAACCTGCTCCGCTTCCTGTCCTTGGGCGGCGGCCCCCGGCGGTACCTGTCCGCGCCGCCAGAACAGCAGGAAGCATGGGAGCTGCCGTTCGAGCTCCGCCTCGGCCTCGGCCAGCTCGCGGCCGATGCCAGGCCGGTGCCCGCCGCATGGGCCCTGGCCTGGGTCCGCCAGCACCCGGCCGCCTGGCTGCGGACGCCGGCGGAACGCTGCCCCCGGGAGTTCGACGAGCTGTTCACCCGCCGCTACCGCGAGCGCTTCGGCGACGGCATGATGCTTGAGCGCGGCGGCCCGCTGCTGCAGGCGGAGTACCGGCCCGCGAGCCCCGGGATCACCAGCCGGGAGCTGCCGGCGGGCCTGCGCGTCCCGGACGCCGGCAACGCCGAGGCCCCGCTGGGGCAGCTGCGCGAACTCGCGAGCGCCGTCTGCACCGAGCTCGACGCCTACAGCCGCTACCTTGGCCGCCACCCGGACGCGGCCGGGACGGCGGGCGCCCTCGCCCTGCTCCCGCGCGGACTCGAACGACCGGCCAGCGCCGCCGCGCAGGCGCTTGCGGACTGGGCGCGGTCAAGCCTGGACCATGAGGACCAGGCGACGGTGCCTGCGGCTGACTTGCTGGCGCACTGGTCTGCGGCATCGGCCGGAGGCGGGTCGCCGAAAGCCGAGGCGGAGCTCCTTGCCCGGGCCCTGGAGCGGTCCGGCGTGGGCGTGGAACCCGACGTGCGTTTCGGTGGGCCGGCCCCGGCGGCGGGCACCCGGGTGGTGCTGTTCCGCCGCGCAGCCGAGATCACCACGGTGCCCAGCGCCGGGTACGCGGCCGCTGCCACGCTGATCGAGCTCGGTGCCGCGGTCGCCCTGGCCGACGGGCGCCTCGCGGACGCCGAGCGCACCGCGATCGAGCAGCGGGTCATGAGCCGCCCGGGCCTGGGCGAGGACGAGCGCCGCCGCCTGCACGCGCACTTCACCCGTGTCACCGCCGACCCGCCGTCACCCGCGTCGCTGCGCAAGCACGTCAGCCTGCTGCCCGCTGCCCTGCGGCAGGAAGCAGGCGACCTGCTGCTCGCGGTGGCGCTCGCAGACGGCAACATCGACCGCGCCGAGGTCACCCGGGTCAACCGCTACTTCGACGCGCTGGGCCTGGACCGGCCCGAGCTGGGCAGCCGCCCGCAGGCACCCGGGGCCGGGGGCCTGACCCCGGTACGGACCGCCGGGGCCCCCTCCCCCGGTTACGCCATACCCCAGCCGCCTCCGCAGGAGAAGCCCGCCGCTCCTGTCACCCTGGATCCTGAGCTGATCCGGGCCAAGCTGGCCGAGACCGAGCAGGCCGCGACCTTCCTGGCCGGGATCTTCACCGGCGAGAACACGTCCTCCTTCACGGCGCTGTCAGCCGCCGCGGCCCCGCAAGGCGCGCCGTCCCCGCAGGCTGCAAGCCCGGTTCCCCGGGGACTCGATGCCGCGCACCGCTCCTTCCTGGCCCGGCTCGCCGAGCGGCCAAGCTGGCCGCGCAGCGAAGTCGCCCGCATCGCGGCCGAGCTGGGCCTGATGCCCGACGGGGCGCTCGAGATCGTGAACGAGGCCGCCTTCGAGCTCGCCGGCGATCCGGCGACCGAGGGCAGCGACCCGGTCGAAGTCAACACTGATGTTGTTAAGGAGATACTGTGATCACCGACTCCGCGCCCGTGGCGCCCCTGCGGTTGCGCCCGCGTGACCGCGACGCCATCGTCAGCTCGCTGCGGGCCGGCGTGGTCCCGCAGCGCGGGTTCGCGCACATTCAGGTCGGCCGGGCGAACGAGATCGCCGCCTTCGCCCGCGACCTCGACCGGGTCGCGGACGGCGGTTCGATGATCCGGTTCGTGATCGGCGATTACGGCGCGGGCAAGACGTTCTTCCTGCACCTGGCCGCCTCCATCGCCCAGGAGAAGAAACTGGTCACCGCCAAGGCCGACCTCACCCCGGACCGGCGGCTGCAGTCGTCCGGCGGGGCGGCCCGCGCCCTGTACGCCGAGCTGATCGGCAACCTCGCCACCCGCTCGACCCCGGACGGCGGCGCCCTGCCCAGCGTCGTGGAGCGGTTCGTCGCCACCGCCCAGTCCGTTGCCGGCAGCGGCGGCGTCAGCGTCGGCTCGGTCATCGCCGAACGGCTCGGCGACCTGTCTCAGATGACCGGCGGGTACGACTTCGCCCACGTCATCGGCCAGTACTGGGCCGGGTACGAGAACGGCAGCGACCAGCTGATGGCCGATGCCGTCCGGTGGCTGCGCGGCGAGTTCACGACCAAGACCGACGCCCGCAAGGCTCTCGGCGTCCGCACCATCGTCGAGGACGCCAACGTCTACGACATGATCAAGCTGATGGCGCGGTTCGTGCGGCTGGCCGGGTTCGCCGGGCTGCTGGTGTGCTTCGACGAGATGGTCAACCTGTACAAGCTGGCCAACACCGCCGCCCGCAACGGCAACTACGAGCAGGTCCTGCGGATCGTCAACGACTGCCTGCAGGGCCGCGCCACCGGGCTGGGCGTCGTGTTCAGCGGCACCCCCGAGCTGCTCGCCGACACCCGCCGCGGCCTGTACAGCTACGACGCGCTGCGCAGCCGGCTGGCCGAGAACAACTTCGCGGTCGGCGGCCTGGCCGACTACACCGCCCCCGTGCTGCGGCTCGCCAACCTCGCCCCCGAAGACCTCTACGTGCTGCTGACCAAGCTCCGCCACGTCTACGCCGGCGGCGACCCGGCCCGCTACCTGATCCCCGACGAGGCGCTGACCGCGTTCATGAGCCACTGCGCGCAGCGGATCGGCGACGCCTACTTCCGCACCCCCCGCACCACCATCAAGGAGTTCATCAACCTGCTGGCCGTCCTCGACCAGAACCCCGGCGCCGACTGGCACGCCATCATCGGCCAGGTCGACCTGGCCCCCGAGACCAACCCGGACCTCGAGCCGCTGCCCGAGGACGACGCGCAGCCGCTGGCGCCGGTCACCGTGCTGCGCCCCGGCGGCGGTGACGATGACCTCGCCAGCTTCCGCCTCTAGCAGCCCGGCCGCCGCAGCAGCTCCTTCGACCTGCTCGCCGAACCGGTCCGCAAGTGGGTCTACGACCAGGGCTGGCAGACCCTGCGCGACGCCCAGGAAGCGGCCATCCCGCTACTGCTCGAAGGCGCCGCCGACGTGATCATCGCGGCCGCGACCGCCGCCGGGAAGACCGAGGCGGCCTTCCTGCCGATCTGCTCCCGGCTCGCCGCCGGCCCGCCCCGGGGGCCCGGAGTCCAGGTCCTGTACGTGGCGCCGCTGAAAGCACTGATCAACGACCAGTACCAGCGGCTGGCCGGCCTGTGCGAGAAGCTGGACATCCCGGTGCACCGCTGGCACGGTGACGTCCCCGCCTCACGCAAGTCCGCCGTCCTGAAGAAGCCCGGCGGGATCTTGCTGATCACCCCGGAGTCGCTCGAGGCGCTGTTCGTCACCCGCGGCGCGGGGGCCGCCTCCCTGCTCGCAGGCCTGCAGTACATCGTGGTCGACGAACTGCACGCGTTCCTCGGCACCGAGCGGGGCGCCCAGCTGCGCAGCCTGATGCACCGGGTGGAACTCTCACTGAGGCGCCGGGTTCTCCGAGTCGGGCTGTCGGCCACCCTTGGCGACATGAGCCTCGCCGCTGACGCGCTGCGCCCCGGCGAGGCCGGCCAGGTTCGCTGCATCGAGTCGGCTCAGGGCGGGCAGGAGCTGGCGGTGCAGGTCCGCGGCTACCTGGAAGCCCCTCCCCCGGCAGGAGAGGAAGACGGTGAGGGAACCCACCTGCAGCAGATCGCGGCAGACCTTTACCAGGTCCTTCGCGGGCACGACAACCTCGTGTTCGCCAATGCCCGCACCGCGGTTGAGCTGTTCGCGGCCCGGCTGCGTGACCTGAGTGAGGAAGCGGGGGTGCCGAACGAGTTCCTGCCCCATCACGGGAACTTGTCCCGGGAACTGCGCGAGGACGCCGAGGCCGCCTTGCGGGACCCGTCGCGGCCGGCGACAGCCGTCGCGACCACGACCCTCGAGATGGGCATCGACATCGGCACTGTCCACTCAGTCGCCCAGGTCGGCCCGCCGCCGTCGGTGGCCGCCCTCCGCCAGCGCCTGGGCCGTTCCGGGCGCCGCGGCGAACCCGCCATCTTGCGCATCTACGTGACCGAGCCGGCCGTCGACCCCCGGACATCGCTCCCGGACCAGCTTCGCGCCGGGCTCGTGCAGAGCATCGCCATGCTGGACCTGCTGCTGGAGGGATGGTGCGAACCTCCCGACCAGGGCGCGCTGCACCTGTCAACGCTGATCCAGCAGGTCATGTCAGCCATCGCGCAGCACGGCGGCGTGACAGCGGCGGCCGCCTACCGCGCCCTGTGCGGACCGGGCAGCCCGTTCACCGCGATCACCCAGGCACAGTTCACGGCGCTGCTGCGCGGCATGGGCGCGAACGACGTCCTCGTCCAGTCCGACGACGGCACCCTCCTGTTCGGCCAGGCCGGCGAGCGCACCGTCAACCACTACAGCTTCTACGCGGCCTTCACGAGCCCCGAAGAGTACCGGCTCCTCATGAGCGGCCGCCCGCTCGGCACCGTGCCAGCCGACCAGGCTCTCTACGCCGGCGCGCTGCTGATCTTCGGCGGCCGCCGGTGGAAGGTGACCGCAGTCGACCACGTGCAGAAGATCATCGAGGTGACCGCTGCCGCCGGCGGCCGCCCGCCCCGTTTCGACGGCGGCCACGGCGCGGTCCACGACCAGGTCAGGGCGAGGATGAGGTCGGTGCTCGCAGCAGGCCCCGTCCCGAGCTACCTGTCTGCCGCTGCGGTCTCCCAGCTCAGCGAAGCCCGGGCCGCCTACGCCCGGTACAAGCTCGCCGAGCACATGACCGTGCGGGACGGCCCGGACACAGTGCTGTTCCCCTGGGCCGGCAGCCGCGTCACGCAGACGCTGGCGGCCCAACTGACCGCGGCAGGCCTCGAGGCCAGTGACGACGGCCTGGTCATCACCGTGCTCAAGGCCGAGCCCGGGCTGGTCCGCGAGCGGCTGAAGGCCGTGGCCGAAGCCGGGCCCGCCGACCCGGTGTCGCTCGCGCTCCGGGTCGCGAACAAGAAAGCCGCCAAATACGACGACTGGATCGAAGACGGCCTGCTGTCCGCTGACTATGCCTGCCGTGCCCTTGACTGCCCGGGCGCGTGGAGGCAGGCGGGCGTCATCCTCGAATCCTGGCCTGCCGGGCTGTGACCTGGCATCTGGGGCGGCATCCGGCTCCACTAATGAGGGCCAACCCGGAAGCTAGTGACTGACATAGTGACTACGGCCCCAGATTTCGGCAGACCCGACACGATGACCTCAGACTCTTCCAGAGCCATGAACTGCAGGAACGCGACTCCCTCGGACTACCTCAGACAAATCCAGGGTGCATGGCATGCAGAAGGCCCCGGCTTCGAATCCCGGTTGCGTGAGGTATGAGAGCGGTCTGCGGGACCGCCCTCGGCTTGGTCTCCGCACCGGGCATGGCCAGCCCCGCAGGGAGTGCCCTTGCCCTGGCCGGAGCATTCCGGCGCGGTCACTGACAGTGATGATGGTCCCTCGCGACCGGTGTAATTGGCCGATGTGAGGCGGCGGCACAATGCCGACAACGTAGAAGAGTGCCTCCGCCCGAACGCGGCCAATCGGCCGCGTGGATCTCGCCATGCCGGATGAGGGAAACCTCGCTGTCAGCGGCGTGTACCTGACATCGTAGCGGTCGCAGAACGCCGGACCGGTGACCCTTCACCGGCTCTGACAAGCGCCGAAAGGGTAAACCGAATTGCTTTCGAGCAGTACTTCTGGTGCCATGTTCGCGTGTCGTCCAAGGCTCATCGTCTCAGGTCCGCGCTGAGCGGCGGCGAACCTACGTTCCCCGCCTGGCACCGCTCGACTTCCACACGGAAGTGATCTTGAGCTCCTTCGAGGACCTACTCGACGTGATCGGCCGGTTCGTCCAGTCGGATGACCCTTCGGCGACCATCGACGCGGCCCTGGCAGAGCTCGTAGAGCAGCTTGCCGGCCGCTTCCGCGGACTCGACCCGGCACAAGTCATTGAGATTGCGCGCATGGCGTGCCTTCCGTGGAGCTTCGCCGGGCCGGTTCAGGCTGGCGCGCAAAACGGGCCGACTCGAGTCGAGCTTATAGCCCTCATCGCTGTTTCCGCCGCAGGGAAGCGAGACCAAGAGGAGGAGGAGGCTACGCCGGAGAGCGTTGCCGCCGCTGTGGACGAGGCAGTACCCCTGATCGACCAGGTCTTGGATCTCGGTCAGGTACGCGAGCTGGCCAGGGCAGACCGTTAAGACCCGCTGGCCATGATCACCGCCAGCGTGCGCGCATCCCAGGTCTGGATCCGCTACACGTCGTACCCGGACATGGTGAGCAGGACCCTCGTTGATCTCTTCGACGAACCGAGTTTTCCGCGGCTCTCGGTCGGCCCTTGGATTCGGGGTCCGGGACGCCCTGGCTGTGCTGGGCACCTGTCACGCCTTGCAGGTGGAGCAACTCAACGTCGAGATGCAAGATATGGGCGCGGCTGTGATCGGGCCTACATGTCAGCACAGGACAGGCAGCGTAGACGAGGGCGTCTTGACCGACGCCCGGCGCGCCTGGGATGAAGCATGGGAGCCGAGCACCGAGCGGCCACGGTTTCCGCTGCAGAGATCGCGGAAGCCACGGGCCTGGCCACCACGGTCGTAGAAGCGGTGCTGGAATTCTTCACCCTGGACATCTCGGGGAAGACTCCCGGGATGTCGTCCGACGACTTCTGAGCGGGTCTCAGCCCCCTGCGCGACCCGTCCGGTAATCTCCTCGGCTGACGGTCGTGTCTGCTTGTGCACGACGCACAGAACCTGGTCGCGATCCGCGAAGGCCTTGAGCAGCACCTCAAGCCACTCCTCTCGTGGGATGCCTACCAGAAGCATCGCGGCGACCTGCTCGAGTCGCGCACCCAGGCGCTGTTCGCGCGTCTTATCCCAGCACGCATCTGGAATGGTTTCAACTACTACGTTCCGGACAGCGAGGCCTGAAGCCGCAGGCGACCCTGCCGGTTACACCAAGAGGGTCGAGGGCGACCACCTGTTCGTTCAGGACGACGTGGCGTCATCGTGGAGGACAAGGCAGTCGCGTGGTCGGGACAAAGTCCGCGGCTCCGTCGCGAGCTAACCGGAATCGTTCAGAAAGCCGCAGAGCAAGCTAGCCGGCTCCAGGAGCGCATCCAGCAGGACGGCGGCATCCGCGTGCACGGCGAAGGGTGGGTTGATCTATGCCGTATCCGAGAGATCCACACCGTGGCGGTGAGCCTAGATGACCTGTCGGGCGCGTCCACGGCGACCGCGGAACTCGTCCAGGCAGGGCTGCTGGATGTCGGCCACATCCCTGGACAGTTTCGTTCACGACCTTGGACCTGATCACCCAGCTGTCGACCGTCCAGCCGAGTTCCTTCTTTACCTGCGCCGCCGCCGCGACCCCGAAGCGACGGTCATTTACACGGCCGCGGACGAGCTCGACCTGTTCTTGTACTTCTTCGAGGCGGGCCTCTACGTGGAGCCGGACCCGGAAAAGTCCGCGTGCAGCGTTTGCCTGGATGCCTGCCGCCCACCCCCAGCGAGCGCCGGCGCCGCCGGAACAGCACCCGCGTACATCACGAGCCGTACCGACGCCCTCGACCACTGGCACTACGCGCAGCTCGCCGCAGCCCGAGGAGAGAACGATGAGGCCGCCGACTTCCCGCCAAGCCCCACATGGTTCCCAGTCCGCTAGAGCCACTGATCGATGACCTTCAGGCGCGCGGCGACTACGCCTGGCTGAGTATCGGTGCGACGTTGCTGGAAGGCTCCACCGAGTTCCAGCAGAAGCTCGCCAGGATTCCGCGGGACCTGCTCGATCAGCCGTCTGGCGATGGCCACCAGCGCAGCGCCACGATGCCTTTCCCCAGTACGGGTGAAGGTGGGTGGCTCCTGATCTGGGTTACCCGCCCACCGGAAATGGACCCAGGCTCGTTCGAGCGAGACACCAAGGGTTACCTGCGGGCTAAGATGCACCAACTTGGACTCGGACGCGCCGTTGGCTTCTGCTTCGACGAATCGACTCGGGCGCTCGTGGCCGTGTATTTCGACGACCATGTCGGTGACCTAGATCCGATTCTCGAGGCGAAGTCGCGCTCTCTGCTGCCGCCTGAGCGCATGACTCACTGGCCCCCGCCGGGCAAGAAGACACGTGGCGGGCCTAAAGCGCGGTCGGCTCGCTTAGCGTCACGAGTCGCCGTTAGCACGCGATCGGGACGAACGAGCGACTGCTCGGCCACTGAGTACCCCACGTAAGGAGCGACTCTGGACCAAAGGTCGACTCCTCGGTCGAGCATTCTCACGATCATGTCCGGTTCGAGACAGCGCCAAGCCGAGGCCGGTCCGCAGGCAAAACCGCGCCGACTGCATGGATCGCTAGCATGTTCTAATGGGACGATGGACGACGGCAACCTTGCGAATGACCTGACTGACCTGTGGCCGTACCCCGTACACTGTGTCTACGGGCATCCCTGGTCGCCGGGTCACGTCATTGTCTCCCATATTCCCCGCGGTCCCCATGCCGCGCCGATGAAGACATCTCCGGGCACACCGTGGTTCGGTGCACGACCGACGGCTGCCGCTCAGCCTGGTACCGTCCGCGTCACTACCCGCCCGGCGCAGGGCCCTCCCACGACACTGGTGTTCCCGACCCACGGACCTCGTTAGGCGACCGGATGCGAAGTGGCGAGCACAATACCGTGGGGAGCCAGGCGGGGAGCCATCGTCAGTCGCCACAGGGCGACTCAGAGCCTACTGAAGTGTTCGATAACCAGTATTTAGCTAGACATCCAGCGACCTTGGCCGACGCCAGCCGACAGGCAGAGCCTCGTTCGCATTGAGGGGATTAGACCTCCTGTGGCCTTCCTCGGTGCGCCGCGCTTTAGGGCTGTCGGCGCTGCGGTGGTGGCAGCGGAGGTTAATCCGTCATAAACTCCGCTTGTACTGGTGTTCCCTATCCGCTGCCTGAACCGTAACAGAGGACATCTGATGGCACACCATTTTGAAGTGCCCACTGTAGACGACTTGATGCGCGTGGCTGTTGATGTGCTCCTGTCAGAGGGAATTCACATCAATCCGACGAAAGGCGGATGCACGGAGATAGCGGCGGCGACGTTTGAACTCGCAAACCCGCGAGCTAGAGTCAGTCGCAGCGCCAGCAGGGGTCGACTGTTCAGCGCGCTGGGCGAGCTGTGCTGGTACCTGTCCGGGTCGAACCGGACTCAGGATATCGCCTATTATGTCAACTACTACCGGAAGCTGGACGAGGACGGTGTGATATTCGGCGGCTACGGGCCTCGTCTTGTTCTCGTTCGACGGCGTGAACCAAGTGGAATATGTAATCCAGACTCTACGAGACTCCCCTTTCTCACGGAAGGCAGTGATCCAGCTGTTCGACCACCAAGACGTCACCGAAGATCACGCTGATGTCCCGTGCACGTGCACTTTGCAGTATCTCCTTCGTGACGGGTGCCTGTCAGCGATCACTTATATGAGATCGAACGACGTCTTCCGTGGCTTGCCGCACGATATCTTTTGCTTTACGATGCTTGCAGGAGTTTATCGCGCGCTCCGTCGGGGCCGAGCTGGGCCCGTACCACCATATGGTGGGGAGCTTGCACATGTACGACAACGATGCCGGAGAACTCGACGCGTTCGTCGCCGAAGGGTGGCAGGCTACAACGCGCGTGATGCCCGCGATGCCGCCCGGCGATCCGCGGGCGGGGCTCGCCCGCCTGCTCGGCGTAGAGCACCAGCTCAGGACTGGAACGCCTCCAGACGGCATTGACTTCGGACCAGAGCCTTACTGGGCCGACCTTGGCCGGCTACTCGGCGTCTACGCCGTCCGCAAGGGCCCGCGGGAGGCCATCGCGCGCATCTGGTCGGAGATGGACAGCGACTACTACGACTCCTATATCGCCGACCGGGCCGACAGTCTTGACCACCCTAGCCGGGCGTAGCGGGAGCTCGAGCATGTACGGCGCTATGACGACGCTGCTGGAGATGCTGGAAACCCACCAGGCCGACGGTCTGGAGGTAATCGGCTGGGGATGCCCCGTCCCTTTTTTCGGGCATCTCGAGTCGGCGCAGCTCGCGACGGTCGGCATCAATCCGAGCAACCGTGAATTCGTGGATACCGACGGTAACGAGCTGGCGGGACACGATCGGCGGCTGCCGACGCTGGGCTCGCTTGGATTGTCGTCCTGGCTGCAGGCAGACTTTGTCGCTCTCCGCGCCATCCTGCTGGCCTGCCGCGAGTACTTCGAGCGGAATCCGTACGACGGATGGTTCGGGTCCCTTCAGCGGATCATCGAGCCAACAGGGCATTCCTAGGGTCGACGCCGACCTCGGCGGCGATGCGCTCCCCGTAGCGTTGGGTGAAGTAGGTCGGCCATGTGGGTCACCTCCTGGAACAGGTCGACGTCGGGCGCCAGCGTGGCCAGGGCGCCGTCGAGGAAGAGCAGGTCCTTGACGTAGAGCATCAGCACCTTGGGGAACCGGGCCCCGTAGGCCAGCAGCTTCTTGATGATCTCGCGGATCTCGGCGAGCAGCTCCTCGGGCGCCATGGCGGTGGGGTCTTTGACCGGCTGGTCGATGCCGAGGTCGCGGATCACCGCGTCGAGGTCGGTGTCGGGCGGAAGGGCGCCCAGGTCACGGAGGGCGGCGAGCTGCATCTTGGGGTCGTTGATGGTGCCGCCCATCAGCATGCGCAGGAACGCCAGCCGGCGGGGCTCGTCCAGCCGGCCGGTGATGCCGTAGTCGAGCAGGGCGACCGTGCCGTCGGGCCGGACGAACAGGTTGCCGCCGTGCAGGTCGCCGTGGAAGACGCCGAAGAGCATGGCCCCTTCGAGGAACGAGATCATCAGGGCCCGGACCACCGCCGCCGTGTCGATGCCGGCCGCCTGCATGCCGGCCACGTCGTCGAAGGAGAACCCGCTCAAGCCGCTCCATGACCAGCACCCGCCGGGTGACCAGCTCGGGGTGGGGGCGGGGCACGACCACGGATCGCTGGTCGGTCGCGGCCAGGACGCCGGCGATGTCGAGCATGTTGTCGGCTTCGAGGCGGAAGTCGAGCTCCTCGACGATGGTCTCGGCGAACAGCTCGACCAGCGCCGGCGGGTTGGCCAGCGCTGACACCGGGATGCGGCCGATGAGGTAGGGCGCGATCCAGCTCATGGCGGCCAGATCGGTCCGCACGGTCGTGGCGACCGCGGGGCGTTGCACTTTGACCACTACCTCCTCGCCGGAGCGAAGGGTGGCGGCGTGCACCTGGGCGATCGACGCGGCCGCCAGGGGCTGGCGGTCGAACGCAGGCGAACAGGTCCTCGAGGGGCCGGCCCAGATCCTCCTCGACCACCGCCCGGACCGATTCGAACGGTTCGGGCGGGACCCGGTCGCGCAGCAGGCGGAACTCGCTGACCAGCTCGGCGGGGAAGACGCCCTCGCCCGAGGAGAGGATCTGGCCCAGCTTGATGTAGGTCGGCCCGAGGGTCTGGAACGCCAGCCGCAGCCGGCGGGACAGGCCGGCCCGGGACAGCTCGGGCCGCCCGCCGCCGGCGCCCGGCGGCGCTCGATCAGGTACCAGCCGCCGACGGCCCGGGCCAGCTCAGCTCCGACCCGGACGACCCGCCGCCCGGGCGGCAGGCGGCGCCGGCGGAGCAGCTCGGGGACCTGGCCGGCGGTGGCGGCCCGCAGCTGGTCGATGCCCGCCCGCCACCGCAGCTGCGTCGAGGTCGACCAGCCAGGGCGGGGTGGCGCTGAAGGCCCCGACAGACAGGTCGGCGGGGGAGACCGACGGCACCCCCGCACGCTATCTCAGGTGGGCGCGGAGCCGTCGGGATGGACGGCGCGTCTCGACGGCCGGAGCCTCTTCGGCGAAGAAGTACCGGTACAGCACGGCGGCGATGGCCCCCCCGACCAGCGGCGCCACGATGAACAGCCACACCTGGCTGAGGGCGGCATGGCCCGACGATGAGCGCCGGGCCCAGGCTGCGGGCCGGGTTGACCGACGTCCCCGTGATGGGGATGCCGATGAGGTGGACCGACGGTCAGGCCCAGGCCGATGGCCAGGCCGGCGAACCCGGGGCGCGCCAGCTTGCTGGTGGCGGCCAGCACGACGAAGACGAACAGCAGGGTGAGAATCACTTCGGTGACGAAGGCCCCGACCGCGTTGATGCCGATGCTCGACTGCTTCCCGAAGCCGTCGGCGCCCAGGCCCGGTGCGGGTGCGGGAGTAGATCGGCGACCCGGACAAGACCCCCACAGCACCAGGGCGCCGGCGATGGCGCCCACGAACTCGGCGATCCAGTACCCGACGGCCTCTGTGAGCGTCATGCGGCGAGAGACGAGGAAGCCCATGGTGACCGCCGGGTTGATGTGGGCGCCGGAGATGGGTCCGATGGTGTAGGCCATGGCCAGCAGGACCAGTCCGAAGGCCAGGGCGGTGGCCGACCACGCCGGCCGAATAGCTGGACCCGAAGAACTTGAAGCCGAAGCTCAGCGTGGCCACACCCACGGCGAAGAAGACGAGAAAGAAGGTCCCGACGGCTTCGGCGATCAGTTTGTTGGCTTCCACTCGGTGCGTCCGCTGTTCCGTGACCATGTGCGGCCTCCTGCCGGGTCTGTCTCCGCCTCCGCGCAGCTTGCCACACGCGCCTCGACCGGGCGCGGATCCGGTGGTGCGCCCCAGCCCGGCCGGGGAGCTGGCGGCGCTCCATGTCGGGCCCGTCCGGCCCAGGCGGCGGGTAGGGTTGGCGACGTGCTCAGCCCGGGAGAGAAGGCGCCGCCGTTCACCCTGCTCGATCAGGCGGCGAACACGGTCAAGCTGTCGGACTTCAAGGGTCGCAAGGTGCTGGTGTACTTCTACCCAGAGAGGTAGCACTTCACCCCACCCTCGTGCTAACGTGCTGGTCATGGCGCTCGCGACTGCACTCGCAACGAGGGTTGGCCTCCGGTACCGGCGCATGTCCTTCGATGACACCGCGGAGCAGTTGCGCCGTCAGGAAGTAGACGTAGACGCTCTGTGCGAGCTCCACGGCTATAGGACTGAGGGCGGCCTTCTGTTCACCGATGAGGACGAGTCGGGCAACGAGGACACTCGATACCGCCAGGGGAAGGGCGAGCGCCCGGGGCTGGAAGCCTTGGACCGAGAGCTACGCAAACTGGCTGCGCACGATGTACCGGTAGCAGTCGTCGCTTGGGAGCCGGGGCGGCTCTTCCGGGATGCCGGCCACAAGGAGCACTACTTCCGCCGGTGGGCTCGGGCTGGCGATGTTCTGGTGCACACGAAGGCCGGCGTCTGGAACCCCCGGGACGGCCGCGACCGCTTCGTCTCGACGGTCATTGCCGCGGGGGACCAGTTCTATAGCGATAGCGTCAGGGAGAAGGTGGTTAGGGCGCACGAGGAGCGACGGAAACAGGGGCGTGTTGGCACCGGGTTTCCTGGCTTCGGGTACCGCCGGTCGTCCCGACGGCGAATGGATGGTGGAGCCGATCGAGGCCGAGCTCATCCGCACGGCGGCTGCGGAGATCCTCGCCGGCAAGACGGCACGGAGGTGGTGAAGGATTGGACCGCCGCTGGTGTGCAGACGACGCTAGGCGGGCGGTGGACCCTCACGACGTTACGTCGTGGTACTGACCAAGCCCGCGCTGGCCGCGATCGTCGTTCACAACGGCCGCGAGATAGGCCGGGGGACGTGGGAACCGATCCTTGACGAGGCGACGTTGCGACGACTTCAAGGGCATTTCACCGGTCGTTTGCAGTCCAGGACGAGAAGTGGTTCGGAGCTTCTCACCGGCCTGCTGTACTGCGGACGCTGTGACGGCTTCGTCAAGCTCAACTCCAACACCAAGGGCAGTCGACCGAAGAAACGGGTGTACGGGTGTAGAGCTTGTGGCGGATCCAACATCGACGCCGATGCGGTCGAAGCTGTCTACATCGAGTTTCTGTGGCGGCGCCTGGATGACCCGGCGTTCCGTGCTGCCCTGGCGGAAGATGAGTCTATGCAGCCCGTCTTGGCCGAGTTGGCTGTACAAGAAGGGGAGGTGGAGGCCCTGAAGCTGCACGCTGATGCGCTGCCGGTGGACGTGTATGTGGCGAAATTCGAAGCCATCAGCGAGACGATTGCTCGCTTGCGCTCTCAACTTCACCAGGCGGAGCATCCATCGCGGACGTGGCTGGAAGATGTCGAGCGACTGAAGAAGGTCTGGCCGACGATGGAGAAGAGTCGTCAGCGTGCCCTGTTACTCGACGTCATCGGGCCGAGCAAGGTGTCGTCGGTCGGGACGAGCGGGCGCCGAGTCACGCGGCAGAGGATTCTCGACCAGTTGACTCTGCTGGAAGGGCCGTTACCGTCATAGCACGCTCGGCGTCAAGAAATGTCTTCGCGGCGCGTCTCAGCGCCGCGGGGTCGACGGCAGGCCACGACGCAGGGTCGTTCCATGAGTATGAGAAGGTCTTGTCGACATCGGTCACCGCACTGCTTCCCCCCGCGCCCGGAATGAGAATCAAACAGCCTCGGCTGTGAGTCGGACGCCGGACGTGTGCGAGAACGGGGCGAATCGCTGGACCGTTCCTCGAGGCGTTGCGGGCCGGGGCCTTCGTCGTCGGCCGCACGTGTCTGATTGTCTTGAATCATGAGACAGCCGTCCGCAGCAACTACCGGGGAGCCGGCGTCTCGATCCTTCGGACGGCGGACGTCGTCTGGAATGCTCGGACAGGTGTGCCGCGCTATCCCGTCGGGCAAGCGGAGCCGGTAGCCGGAGCGGGGCCGACCGTCGAGGTCAGTGACTCGGTTGAGCGTGACTAGCCCGGCCGCACCCAGCGCTGCGACCGCACGTGCGGCGGTGTCCTTGGTGGTTCCGATGGCAGAGGCGATATCTCTCACACCTACTGGGGTGGCCCATCCCTGGTGGTCTTGGTGGGCGGCGAGAGCGAGTTCTTCCAGCACGACCCACGCCAGCGCCCCGAGCTGGCGCCGCCACTGCCGGCTCTCCGAGCCCAGAAACAGCGAACCAGCGGTCTCGCCCCGGGTGGGTAACTCCCGCCCCGCCGCTTGACGGTCGGCCGGTCAGCGGACATGCACATGTGGAGTCCTGTGACGCCTGACTCGCTAGGTCAACTGCCGCCATGGGAGCAATGATCCCACGAATGTGTGTCCATTACTGCGGGCTTGATGAGCGAGACACCGGTCGATAATCGTCCGTATGCGCCCGTAGAAGCCCACCCCGTACCGTTGCGTACCATCGTGTACCGTTCAGTCCGCCTCAGGTTTTTTTCCAGGCAACACCTGCGAAGATCTCCCTGTCATCAAACCTCGGACAGTAAACAGACTCCCATCTAACTCGACCGTTCTTGCCCTTTACCGCCCTTCAATGCCCTTCTTCAAATAACCAGAACACAACAGCACAACCATCTGATATAAGAGTCCAAACAAACCAAACTTCCAGAACACGGTTGCAACCCGAGGGGTTGCCGACGGGCGAGCGCGTGAGAGGGAGGAGGTGAGGCCGGTGGCGTGGATGCGGATGATGGGCGCGGAGTCGGTGGCCTACCACCGCCAGACGGTCATCGAGCGGGGCGACGACTATCCCGGCCTGGCGCTGGCCTACTACGCGTCCCGGGGGGAGACACCGCTGGTGTGGGGCGGCAGCGGCAGCGACGGCGCTGGGCCTGGCCGGCCCGGTGTCCCCGGAGGCGTACGAGGCGATCTTCGGGCCGGGCGGCGCCCGCCATCCCGAAAGCGGCGAGCGGCTGGTGACGACCCGCCGGCCGGGTATGGAGCTGGTGATCTCGGCGCACAAGAGCGTGGCCGAGCTGGGGGTGATCGGCCGGGCCGAGCGACATGCATCGGATCATGGACGCCGAGCGCGACGCCACCCTCGGCTACCTGGACCAGGTGACCCGCCAGATGGGCGGCCGGCGGGGTCGGACCGGCCACCGCGACGGCGACCGGCGGGCTGGTCTACGCCCACACCCGCCACGCCACGTCCCGGGCCGGCGACCCCTGCCCGCACGATCATGTGCTGTTGGCCAACCTGGTCGAGATGCTCGACGAGCAGGGGCGGCTGGAAGGCGGCCGACACCGCCTTGTGGCGGGAGCATCTGCACGCCGCCACCATGGTCGGCCGGGTGGCGGCGGCCCGGGTGGCGGTCGAGTTGGGCTACGCCATCGAGGCCGATCCGGGCCCGTCGGGGAGGCTGCGGCACTGGCGCATCGCCGGCGTTCCCGACGAGGTGATGGAGGTGCACTCGAAGCGGGCGGCGCGAGATCGACGCCGAATGCGCACGGCGCGGCGAGCACTCCTACCAGGCCCGGGCGGTGGCCGCCCGGGCCACCCGCCGGCCAAAGAGACACGGCGTCGAGGCCGAGCTGGTGGCCCGCTGGCGGGACGAGCTGGCGTCGATCGGCTGGCCGGTCGACCGCCTGGCCGCCGCCATCGACGCGCGCCGCCAGCGAGGTCGGACCGCCTCCGCAGCTGACGCTGGAAGAGCGCCCGGCGGATGCTCGCCGAGATGCTCTCGGACGGACGGGGAGCTGGCCCGGCGGAAGGTGTTCTGCCGCCGCCATCTGCTCGTGGCGCTGGCCCCCCACCTGTACGGCCAGGACCCCCGGGCCCTCGATCTGCTGGTCGGCCGGGCGCTGCCGGACCCCGAAGTGATCCCCCTGGTCGGCGTGGCCGGCGCCCGCGAACAGGCCCACTCCCTGGCCTCGGTCCTGGCCCGCGAGACCGCCATCGCCGACAGCCTGGCCCGCCAACTCGACCGCAGCGACGCCCCCGCCGCGCCCGCGCCGGGCGGTGGACGGCCGGCCATCGGCGGAGTGGAGGCCAGTCGGCGCCGCCCTGTCCGCCGAGCAGCGGCAGGCGGCCGAGAGCATCTGCACGCTCGGGGCGGGGCGCCGAGCTGGTCGTGGGGGTGGCCGGCGCCGGGAAGACCACCATGCTCGGGTGGTGGCCGCCGCCTTCGAGGCCGCCGGCTACCAGGTGGTGGGCACCGCCACCTCCGGCCAGGCCGCCCGCAACCTGGGCCGAGAGGCGGACATCGGCGAGTCCCGGACGCTTGGCCAGCCTGCTGTGGCGGCTCGACCACGGCCAGCTGCACCTCGACGACCGCACCGTGGTCGTCTGCGACGAGGTCGGCATGACCGACGACACCGACCTGCTGCGCCCTCGCCGCCCACGATCGAGGCGGCCGGCGCCAAGCTGGTCCTCGTCGGCGACCACCGCCAACTCGGCGCGGTCGGCCCCGGCGGCGCCCTCCAAGCCCTCGTCGACCGCCACCCCGACGGCGTCCACCCCCTGCGGAGAACCGCCGCCAAGCACGACCCCGAAGAACGGGCCAGCGCTGGCCGAGCTGCGCGACGGCGAGCGTCGGCCGAGGCGGTCTCCTGGTACGCCGACCACGGACGGATCACGCCGTCGCCGACCGGGACGACGCCCTGCAGCAGACCGTCGACGCCTGGGCCGCCGACGTCGCCGCCGGACACCAGACCGACCATGTACGCCTGGCGGCGGGCCAACGTCGCCGCCCTCAACCAGCGGGCCCGGCCATGGATGCAGCAGCCACCGGGCGGCTGTCCGGACCCGAGGTGGTCTGCCCTGGCGGGCAACACCTACCGGGCCGGCGACCGGGTCGTCACCCTCGCCCCCGGCGCCAACGGCACAGCTGGTCACCTCGCAGCGGGCCGCCGTCGAAGCCGTCGACCCCGATACCGGCACGCTGACGGTGCGGACGGACGACGGCCGGCCCGTGCACCTGGGACCCGACCAGGTCGGCGCGGACCAGCTCGCCCTCGGGTACGCCACCACCGTGACCAAGGTTACGCAAACGTTCTTCGGTAGACAATGGGCGGGTTGGGTTGGTGGGAGCAGGCTTTTTTGATGGTTTTCTGCTTGTGGTTGGGGGGTTGTTTGGTTTGGGGGCTGTCGGGGTGGGGGGGTGGCGGGGGGGTTCGTCGAGGGGGATGCGTAGGTGGATGTCGACTTGCCAGCCCCGGACGTGGACCTCTTCGATGAGTATGCGGACGAGTCGTTGGCGTTGGTGGAAGTCGAGTGAATGGATGGTTTGGGTGACCTGGGCGGCGAAGGCGGTTATTCGATTCCGGAGCTGGTTGGTGTTGGTGAGTTGCTGGCGTTGGGTGACGAGCTGATCGCGTTGGCTGGTGAGCTGGTGGTGGCGTTGGTCGATGTCGGTGGCGCGCCGGGCGAGTTCGTGGGCTTGGATCACGCCGGTTTGGTACAGGTCGGCGATGCGGCGCCGTTCGGTTTTGGTGGCGTCGAGGCGCCGGTCCAGGCGGGCGAGCTCGGCGCTGAGCAGCTGGTCGTCGGGTGCGGGCCGGCGGGCGGCGAGGGTTTGGTGGCCGGCGAGGAGTAGCTCGCGGCTGAGCAGCGCCTGTTTGAGTTGCTCGAACACGAACGCGTCGAGAGCCTCGGCCCGGACGTTGCCTTCGTGGCAGTGACGTTCTCGTCCGGCGATACCCATGCGGTTGCGGCACGCGTAGTAGCGGATCCCGCCCGGCTGGGCCGATCGGCCCCGGTCGACGATGCAGCGAGTCCCGCAGGCGCAGAAGACCAGGCCGCGCAGCAGCCAGCCCTCTTCGTTAGGGTCGAGACGGCGGGCGGAGAAGTTGGTGTTCTCGGCGCAGGCCCGGGCCGCGGCGGCGAAGGTGGCCTCGTCGACGATGGGCGGGCAGGGAATGCTGATCCACTCGTCTTTGGGGCGGGCGACCTGGCGGGGCCGGGCGGTAGGGCCGCGATCGGAGACCATCTTGAAGCGGTTGACCTGGGCGCGTCCCACGTAGGCCTCCCGGCGCAGAATCCGCCCGATGGTGCCGGTTTCCCAGCCCCGGGCGCTGTTGATGGTGGGCACGCCTTCCCGGTTGAGGGTGTCGCGGATCTTGCGCAGCGACAGCCCGCCGGTGGTGTAGTCGGCGAAGATGGGCCGCACCACGGCGGCGTGGGCTTCGTGGATGACCAGATGGGCGGGCTGTTCGCCTTGGCGGGGGACGCGCAGGTAGCCGTAGGGGGCACGCCAGTGGGTGGCTTCTCCGGCTCGGGCCCGGAACAGCTTGCCCCGCCGGGATCGTTCGGAGATTTTGGCCCGTTCGTATTCGGCGATGACGGACTGGATCTGGGTGAGCAGGCGGGCCTGGGGGTCGGAGTCCAGGTTGGGGGCGTCGAGATAGCGCACCACGACGCCGTGGCGGGCCAGCTCGTCGGTGATGAGCACCTGGTAGGCGTAGGAGCGGCTGAGCCGGTCCGGGGTCAGGCACCACACGGCGTCGATCAGGCCGGCTTGGGCGGCGTCGCGTAGGGCGTCCAGGCCGGGCCGGTCCAGGCGGGCCCCGGAGATGCCGTCGTCGACGTGTTCGCTGACCAGGCTGTCGCCCGCGGCGGCGACGCGCTCGCGGAGGGCCTCGATCTGCGAGCCGATGGTGCCCCGCTGTTCTTGGGCGTCGGTGGAGACCCGGGCGTAGATGGCCACCCTCATGGCGTGATCCTTTCGTGTGGTGCGGGCGGGGTTCGAGCCGGGCTCATGGTTCGAGCGGCGGGCTCATGGTTCGAGCAGTTCGTCGAAGGTGACCGGCTCCCCGCAGCAGGGTGAGATGCCGCCGTGTCCCAGGCGGCGCATGAACCGGCGGCAGTCGTCGCAGAACTGGGCGCCCAGCTGGCGGGCGCCGCAGTCGTCGCACTCGTAGACGGTGTGCGGCTTGCGGGGTCGGCTGGCCGGCACGGCCGGCGGGGTGGTGTCGGGTTGGTGGCGACGCCGCCACAGCTTCTGGCGGCAAGCATCGCTGCAGGTAGTGCGGGGCTTTCCCGCCGGCAGCGGCTGGTCGCAGACACAGCATCTTTCCGTTACGGAACCGTTACGCCACGGCATTTAGGCGAGCCCGGTCTGGATCTGGGCGTCGGCTGAGCCAGCGTGGATCACCAGCAGGTAGGCGTCGCCCAGGGCGTCCAGGCGGGGATCGCCATAGGGAGTCCAGGCCGGGCGGCGGGCGCCGTACAGGCTGGCCGAGAAGACGGCCGGGGCGGCCGGAAGACGCAGCAGGCCCCACAGGCCCTCACGCCAGAAGCGGGCCGCCACCGGCCCGACCGGCCTGGTTCCGGCCCGCACAGCGGCGCGCAGCTGTTCGTAGTCGGCCTGGGCGGCCTCGGCGATGGGCCAGAACCGGCTCATGGCCGTCTGGCCCGCTCGACGGTGCGGCGATGCAGGCTGACCCCGAAGCGGGCCGCCACCTGGGCGGCCAGGGCCGATCCGGACACCGACGCGTCGGCGTCGCGGATGAACTGGCCGATCTCGGGGCTCATCTTCGCCGGGCCCCGCCGCCCGGGGCGCTCGTCGATCAGCCCGGCCATGCCGGCGTCCTCGAACGCCGACGCCACCAGGTAGAACCCCGCCCGGGAATAGCCGTGGGCGGCCGCGGCGGCGGAAATGCCCAGCCCGTCTACCACGTGGGCTCGCAGCATCTCGTACTTCACCTGCAGCTTGTCGGCGGCGAAGAAGAACGGCTCCGCCCCGGCGAACAGTGGGGCGGTGACCGCCTCGGGATGAGCGTGCAGCATCCCGTTCGCCTGCAACGCTTGTCGTCTGCTGTCCTGGCCCATTCGCCACCTCCGTTGGTCGTCCACCCCGCCTCAACGTATACCGATATAAACCGCTGATGGTGGATACGGCTAGTGGCAGCCTTAAATTACAAGAATTTCTTAGACGATAGACCCCATATGCGGAATACATCACTAGACGGAGCGGCGCTATTCGCTCGACATACGACACCTCAACGGGCCCCTCCCAGCCCCCGCCAGGGCGGCCGCTTCCGGCGATAGAAGTCCATCCCGAAGCCATCTCGAGACAAAACAACACCCAAAACCAGCTTTGCGTTGCGCTCACCGTTCATCGAAGCCAGGGGGCAACCTTCGATACCGCCCATCTCTTCGCCGACGGCGGCGGCCGAGAACTTGGATACGTCGCCATGAGCAGAGCCGGCCACACCGCCCACGTTCACGCCGTCGCCGACAACGTCTATCAGGCCGTCGAAGACCTCATCTGGGATTGGAGCCGGGAGAAGCGGCAGGCTTGGGCCATCGACACCGGCACACCCGAAACCCAAGGGCGCCATCCACTCGAGGTAGAAGCTGACAAGCACGCCCCTGGGAAGCTGCGAGCCGTGCTCAGTCGGGCCCGACTTAGGGCCGAACGAACGGCTCTGATCGCCGCAGCATCCGACCAGCCCGACCCGGCTCTCCGCCGTCAGGTCGCCGACCTCGACCGGCACATCCAGCTCCTCGACCAGCGCCTCGTCCCAACGAAACACCCATTGGCGAAACAGCCATTCTCGACCCCCGTAGAGGCGCCGTCCCCCGAACGGAGCAGCGGACTGATCCTCTGAGGCCCAGGCCCGCCCACCGACGGCTTATTGTGACAGTCTCACCAGAAATATGAGGGTGACATTGACCGGCACTTTGTAGACGTTGCAAGGGGGTTTTCCCTGGTCTTATTGGGCTACGTGGAGGCCATGGGATTGCGTTTGCGTACTATCCGATGCTGCTGTCTTGGAGTTGGGCACGCCAGGCGTCCGACGCCGGTCGGGGTCGGAGCGAGCGGCCCCTCTATGCCCCTCGACGGTATTCGTCGCCGGTGACATGGGCTCCCTCAGGTGGCCGGACCCTCGGTGATGGAGATGTGGGTCATGAAGTGGTCGGGAGCGGCGCCGTGCCAGTGCGGTTGGCCGTCGGGGGTGATGTGGACGTCGACGGCGCGGATCTTGACGATCTCCTCGCCCTATGATTACACGAGGCCTTTGCCTTCGGTGACGTAGAGGGTTTGGCCACCCTCATGCGAGTGCCAGGCGGTGCGAGCTCCCGGGGTGAAATGGACTGCTCCGAAATTGAGGTGGGACTGGTCGTGTGGTTCGACGAGGCGGTCGATCCAGACGTCGCCGGTGGAACCACTCGGCCTCGGGATCCCCTGGCGGTCACCGTATGGGTCTGGGAGACGTCAAGTGCCCACTGGCTGTGCCGTACGCTGCCGGCCTGGCTGAGGCGGGCCCGATACGCGTTCACCCGAGTTTTGCAGGGTGCCGTTGCTCGGGATTCCGTCGCTTGCTGTCACCGTGGTACCCAGCGACGGATCGGCAGCCGCAGCCGCGTTTGCCGGCGTGATCATCACCCGTCGGACAGCTGTCATGGTCGTGGTTCGATCTGAATGCTTGGTGCGGGACGCGGTCCCAGCCGGGACGTTTCTGAGCCCGCCACGGGAGCACGCCGACACCAGCAGGGCCAGTGCCCGCCCTGCCGGCCATGACCGCCGAGTGACGTACCAGCGTGGTGGCCCGCCCGGCGAGGCCTCGGATCGTCATCTTCTAGACGGACCTCCTGTCCAGCACCCGCTCGGCGCAAGAGCCTGTCCTGCGCTTCTGCAATGTGTCCTCGGCCGCATCAACACTGGGTTCGGGTCGCCGCAGCGTCTGGTCGCCGTGTCCGAGCGGCGGACAGCGGGCGCAGGGCCGTCCTCCGACAGACGTGAGGTAGAGCGCCAGCCGTCAACCCGTCTGCGGGTGGGTCGGAGTCGTCCCTCCCGGGCCGAGCAGGTCGAAACCGTCGGGCGTGTTGAGATGGCCGATCCCGGTGCCGGCCTGGCCGGTGATCCCGTACTGCCACACCAGGGCGCCGGTCGTGGGGTCGATGGCGACCATGCGGTGGTTGTAGTCGTCGTTGATGAGGTAGATGCCGTTGGGCAGCTCCTCGGCCAGCGACGGATGGTCCAGCCGTCCCGGGCCGGAGGTGGCGTCGTAGGTGGACAGCACCTGGCCCTGCCGGTTGAACTGCAGGACCTCCCCGGGCGGCGGTGTAGTCGGCGATCAGGTACCGGTCCGAGTTGACCGTGGGGCTGGCGCCCAGTTGCTGGGGGTCCGAGGGGTAGGAGATGGGCAGTTGCACGGTCCAGACCAGCTGCCCCGACGGGGTGTACTCGCTCACCCATGAGCCGTTGATCTCTGACACCAGCAGGTTGCCGTCCCACAGGGGGGTGTCGCCGTTGGGGGAGCCCATGGTCGTGGCGGGTTGTGCACGCACGCCCCGTCGGTGCCGACCTGGTTGGCGACGGTGCCGTTGGTGTTGATCACCAGTACCCGGCAGTTCTGGGCGTCGGCGACGGTGATCTGGCCGTTGCGTAACAGGTAGGCGTCGTCGGGCTCGTGGAGGTAGCCCGGGGCGGTGCCGGTGACCTTGGGGTGGCCGTACGACCAGATGATCTGGCCGGATGGGTAGGCGATCTGCATGATGGTCTCGTTCTCCTCCTGGTTGGAGATGATCACCGATCCGTGCTTGGCGAAGAAGGCGTCGTCGGGGAAGTAGAAGCCGCCAGCGGGTCGGCTCGGGGTGGTGGCGTTCGGGTAGGTCCAGTCGATGTGCATGGCGGCGTCCATCAGCAGCAAGCGGTCGTTGCCCCGGTCGGCTACCAGCAGCTCGTCCTCGAAGTAGGGCGATCCGGCACCGGGCGCGCCGGCGGCGCCGAAGGTCGGGTTGGGCTTCAGCATCTGGACCGTGCCGAGCATGGTGGACCCGTCCTCACCGCCGACCAGCCAGGCGGTGTTGCCGTCGACGGCCACACCGGCGTGGGCTGGTGGGCACCTGCAGCTCGCCCGGCTGCGCACCATCGCGGCGGTGGCCGGATTGAACGACCAGATCTCGCCCGCCGCGCTCAGCCCCGGCGTGGGCGATCCGGCCGCGGCTGGCCCAACCGTCGAGCTGGGTGGTGCCCGTTCCGGGTGGGGGGCCGGTGGCGGAGGGGCGTTCCCCGCCGGCCAGGTAGATGTTGGCGCCGAGGTTGACCGCCGCGGCCGCTTCGAGCGGGTAAGGCAGCTGGCCGACCACCGAGGTGTGATGGGACGCCGGGTCGATGCGCTGGATGTCGGCGACCGGCAGCGCCGGTGGTCCCCGGCCCGACGGATTGGCCGCCGAAGACGTAGATGTACCGGCCGGCGGCGGCCACGGCTGGGTAACGCACGGGTACGGCCAGATCGGCCACGGGGGAGAAGGTCCGCCCGTCGGTGGTGGCCAGCACGCCCGGAGTCGGATTGGTCCCGTCGTAGCCGCCCACGATGTAGGTGGTGGAACCCATTGTGACAGCGGTGGCGTCCGAGCGCGGCATCGCCATCGAGGCTGGCGTAGATGCGGTGCCGTTGGCGAACGTCTGGACTGTCGCCACCGTGGCCGGGCTTCCGCCGCCGAACACCGCGTAGGAACTGCCTACTACTGCCCCCGCCGCGTCGTGTACACCATGCACCAGCGAACCGATCTGATGCAGCATGCCGGTGCTGGTGTCTAGCGTGTACACCCCGCTCTGCGACGACTGGCCGACGGTGAGGCCGCCGGCCATCACCACACCCGACGACCACGGGTACAAGTTCATACGGCTGAGCGGCGAGGCCAGCGACCACGGCAGCAACCCCGACTCAATGGCCGGCGGCGGGGCTGCCGGCGGCGAGGCGGGAGCCTTGACGACCCCGGGGTGGCTCTGGACGGGCGGGGAGTCCTTGACCGCCTTGGCTTTCCCGCCGCCGTTGGTGGCCACGACCACCCCGACGACCATCAAGGAAACGGCTACAGACCCCACGCCTAGCCGGCGGCGGCGGTATACGGCCGTAGACGGCCGAGTGGAGTTCATCCGGCGGCGAGGAGAGGGGCCCATCCCAGCACCGAACCTATCCACTGTCATCCCGACCCGGGCGTCAACCGGCTAACTGGCGACCGCCGTTGAGAACTACACAGCGATGGCGCCGCAAATGAATCCCCCCTGGTACGGATCACCGCTGCGCTGTCTCGGGGAAGGCGATACATGTGGGAGTGCCGGAAGTTGTAGGGCTGGCCACGGCCCCGCATCGCCCAGCGGGCGTAAAGGGATGGCCACAGTGGCAGGGGTACGAGGGGCATGAGCATTCGTGGCTTGGCAGAGGGCGGTCGGTGGACCGCGAAGCTGAGGATGGCCAGCAGCGCCAACATGCTCGCCTCGGGAGGCCGGCGCCGCCGGCCGCGAAGTGTCAGCATCAGCGGGCCGAGCTGATTCGAGGTTAAAGGCGCCGTAGACGATCAGCAGGTAGGTCGGCAGCCAGAACGGGAACGGGATTCCCAAGACCATGCGTCTGACGTTCGCCGCCATGCTGAGCGCATATTTGGCGGGGGGGTGCACGTTGTGCTCGGCCACTATACCCGTGAACGCCTCGTCCCGCTGGAGCGGCGGGAGGCGGTCTAGGGGCGCGTACGGCGGTCGGTAGCCGGCCCCTCGACGCGGGCCCCAAAACGGCGGTGGGGGTCAACTGGCCGAGCGAGGAGCGCCGTTGAGGGTGAGGCTGTCGACAGCGGGCAGGCGGCTCAGTGCCACTGCGGCCAGGGCGATGATTGCTAGACCGAGCAGCTCGATGCCGGCGGGAACAAGGCCGGTATGGACATGCTCGTCAAAGACCACCGCCCCGATGAGGACGCTGGCGAGGGGGTTGACGCTGTTGAGGGCGGGCAAGCTGGCCGAGAGGGGCCCGGTCCGGTAGGCCAGCTGGCTCAGCCCGATCCCGATGGCTCCCACGCCGATCAGGGCGTAGAGCTGCCAGGAGCTCAGAAGAGCGCCCGCCCCCTGCGTGAGCAGGCTGGTTGCCGTTTTGACCAGGGCTGCCACCCCCGCGAAGGCGATCCCGGCGGCGCCGCCGAGCAGAGCGGCGGCCTGCCCGCCGGGCCGGTGACGAGCCAGACCCACGCACAAGCCGATGGTGAGCGCGGCCAGGGCGGCGGTCCAAATAGCCGGCTGCACGTCGGCACCGGCGGTTGAGGAGCTGACCGGGTCAGCGGCGGCGAAAAAGGCCGTCAAGCCCAGCACCAACACCACGGCCCAGGCCAGTTCGGCAGGGGTCACGGCCGTCCCGTTCACCGCTCGGCTGGCGGGAAGGGCAAACAGGACCATCGTGACCAGCAGGGGCTGTACCAGGGTGAGCTGTCCCTCGTGCAGGGCCAGGGCGTGCAGGGCGAACGCCGCGGCCGCGATGGCGGTGCCCAGCAGCCAGACACGGGAGGCCGCGGCCCGGCTGACCAACCGCAGTTCGCTGGTAATCACCGGCCGCGAAGCTCCGTATCCCGCACTGCCGTACCGAGCCGACGGGCTGCCAACCTCGCGAATCGCCCGCGACTGCACGGCGGTGGCCAGCGCGAACAGCGCAGCCGCACCGAGGGCGCTGCTGGTCGCGACGGCGAGATTCATGGCCGGCGGGTCATCGGGCGAACACGGCGAAGAAGTCCCGGGAGAAGGACTGGAGATAGTGGCCGGGCAGGAAGTACATGCCGGCCAGCAGGTTGGCGGCACCGATGAGGCTCTGCCCGACGACGCCGCCGGCGTGGGCGAAGGTGGAGAAAGACACCCATTCGGGGTTGATATCGAGCTCCATGGCCCGCACCGCCCCCGCCGCGATCAGCAGGCGAGCGAGGGAGGCCGGGTCGAGGTCGGGACCGCCCACGTAGACCAGATCGCCGGCTGCCGTGACGCCCACCCCGGAGCGCCACGTGTAGGCGCCCCCGCCGAAAACCGCCCCCCACTGGCTCGAATGTGACGACGGTGGCGGCGGGCAGGCTGTGATCGACCAGGAGGGTGAGATTCTGGCGGACCGCGGCCACGGTCGGTCCCAGGGCTGGCATCTCGACCCCAGTCGGCGACGGTGGCGGTGCCGTTGGTGAAGATGACCAGGGAGGCGGCTCCGGGTCGGAGGGCAATGGCGGCGCGGCCCTGGTCGTACCAGCCGGTGTTGTAGGAGTAGACCTTGAAGCCCGCGTTGAAGGAGGCCAGCAGTGTGGGGGTTTGCGCCGGTGCGACCGCCCCTTGCTGGGGCCAGATGCCGTAGGGCTCGCTGGTGCCGGCGTAGAGGGCTAACCGGGTGGCGGCGGAGTCGATCCAGGCGACGCCGGCGGGCGGAGCGCCCGGGGCGGGGCGCAGCTGGGTGGTGTAGAGGGCGTAGCCGCGGGCCAGGGCGTCTCCCGCGGCTGGCTGCCAGACCCCCTCGCCCGGCAGAGGCGGCGAGACCAGAGGTCTGATCGGCGGCGGGGCGGGCAATGGCGGCCGGCGCACCGTCGTGGTGGGCGGCGGCCGAGTCGTGACCGTTGTTGGTGGTGCTGGGCGGGTGGTCGCCGAGGTGGCCGGCGAGGAAGTGCGCGTTCAACGATGTGCTGGCGGCATTGGTCGATGGAGAGGCGCGACCGTGGGCGGGCGAAGGGCGGCACGGGACCTGGAAGAACGCAACCCGTGGAGATGGTGACGAGAGTCAGGGTGGCGACGGCGACGACCAGCGCCCGGGCCGCCGCATCGGACGGGCTGCGTTTTGATGAGTTGTGCCGACCCGGACCCGGTGACCGAGTGTGCCGCCGCGTCTCGAGGTCATTTCGAGGAGCTCTCGGCGCGCCTGTCGGGATGCGGCTGGGGGCCGGTCGGCCGGCGAGCGTTCCTGGATCAGCAGGGCCAGTGTGGGGCAGGCCGCTCACCGCCCGGCGGGCGTGCGGCTCCAGGTCGAAGGAGACGGGGCCGGGTCGATGAGGGGGTAGCCCCAGTCGTCGAGGCGGATGAGCTCGGGCAGCAGTTCGGCGCAGAGGCCGTGGCCGTCGCAGGCGATGGGATTGACGGCCAGATGGCGGGTCACCGCCAGCGCCCGCCGGTGGGCGGCGGTGGGCAGGGGGGCCGGGCGGGCCGGGCAGGCGCGGTGGCGGCGATGGTTGTCGATCTCGGCGGCGAAGGTGGTCAGGGCGCTGCGCACCATGCGGGCGGTCCCGTCGGGGTGGTGGCAGGCGCCCCGGCCTTCGACCATGTCCAGCCAGCGGCGCAGCTGTTTCTCCCAACGGTGGCCTCGATCGCCGCCGACCAGGGCGTCCACCGCGTCGGCGATGGCGGGCAGCCCGTGGACGCAGGGCCCGCACTGGCCGGCGGACTGGTCGGCCAGCCAGGGGGCGATGTCGGCCGCGGTGCGCAGGCCGCAGGAGCGGGGGCCGACGACGGTGATGGCCCCGCAGCCCAGGCTGGCGCCTGACCCGGCCCAGCGACGCCGGGTCCAGGGTGATCTGGGCGGCGGTCGGGCCGGGTATCCAGGCTGCCGGCGTAGCCGCCGATGAGGACGGCCTGGGGCTGTCCGGTCCCGCCCGCCGGCGCCGAGCACCTCGGCCAGGGGGATGCCGAGGGGGATCTCGTACACGCCCGGGCCGGCCACGTCACCGGTGAGGGTGACCAGTGCGGTGCCGGGGTCGTCGGCGGTGCCCAGCTGCGATACCAGTCGGCCCCGAAGCGGGCGATGAGGGCCAGGTGGGCCAGGGTCTCCACGTTGTTGACCAGGGTGGGGCGGCCTCGCACGCCCCGCTCGAAGGGGCGGGGCGGCACGAAGGTGGGCTTGGCCTCGCCGCCGTTGAGCCAGTGCACCAAGGCCGACTCCTCGCCGGTCACGTAGCCGCTCGGGGTGGCCTCCACGCGGATCGGGACCCGGTCGGCGTCCACCTGCTGGCGTTCGGCCAGAGCGGCGGTGACCGCCTTGAGGGCACTGGTGGCGGCCGCATCGACGCAGATGATGGCTTCGCCGGCGCCGACGGTTTCGGCCGCGATGCTGAGCCCGTCGAGGACCAGGTGGGGCGAGCCGACCAGGAGGGCCTTGTCCTTGCTGCTGGCCGGCTCGCCCTCGGTGCCGTTGGCGACCACGATGCTGCGCCGGGCCGCCGCCACGGTGCGCAGTTTGGTGGCGGTCGGGAAGCCCGCCCCGCCCCGGCCGCGCAGGCCGGCCCGCTCGACCTCGTCGATCAGGCGTACACCCCCGCCGGGCATCTGCCCCCACCGGCGGAAATGGGCGTCCAGGCTCGGACCGTCGCCCGTTCGGTAGCAGGCGGGGCAGCGCCTGAGGATCGGCGACTGTCCACCCCGGGCGGCGGCCGGGGCGGCGGGCCGGCTCACCGGGTCACCTCGATGGTGCCGCTGAGCGCCGCGCCAGCCGGTGAGCTGGAGGTCGATGGTGGCGGTGTAGCTGCCGCCGTGGGCGTCGGCCAGGGCCGCCACCAGGGCCGGCCCTGTCCAGCTGGGTGACGTGACCCTGGTACTGGTTGGGATCGGCCGGGCTGCCCACGCTGACCTGGCTGCCGGTCAGCTCGACCCCGCCGCCGCCGCCGGGCTGGCCGGTGAGCACGATGGTCAGCCGGCCGGCTGTGCCCCGCAGAACACGCCGGCGATGGTGACCGAGACCAGGCCGCTGCTGTCGGGCCCGGACTGGCGCTGGGTGCCCTGGAAGCGGGCGGAGAACGGCACCGCCAGGCCCGGGTTGGACCGCGGGCCTGCGCTGGGTGCGCGTGCCGCCGCGCCGGTTGGGCGACGGTCGCCTGGGAGCTGACCAGGGCGGCCGGGGTGCCGGCCTTGCGGGCCCAACCCGGCCGCAGCGGACCGGTGACAGTCCAGGCGGCGACAGCGCCACCGGCAGCACGATGCTGGCCAGCACCGCCGCGCCCCGCCGGGTGGCGTTGGCGACCGACCAGCCTCGGGCCAGCCGCCACCACAAGGCGGCCAGCACCGCACGCGACACAGACCAGGTTGAGGACCAGGACCCAGCCCAGCTTGGTGTCCGAACCGGTGCCCAGACCGTGCACCACCGCCACCGGCCAGCAGGCGTAGGCGGCCCAGTGCACCGCCCGCCAGGCCCGTGACCGAGCCGGTATCGCAGCAGGCTGGTGACCACCAGGGCGATCAGCAGGTCGAACGCCAAGGCCCCGAGCCCCAACCAGAACGGCCGGTAGCTGCGACACGAAGGGAACGAACACGTCCACCACCCGGATGGGGGCGTAGCTGTCGAGCACGGCGGTGACGATGTGCACCGCCAGCACCGCCACCGCCAGCAGGGCGGCGTTCTTGTGCAGGGCCGAGACCACGAAGCGGGGCCAGCCCGGCCGGGCGAAGCGCACCGCCTGGGTCAGGCCCAGCACCATGACCAGGCTGAGCAGAATCAGCGCCACCAGCCCGAAGCCGCGGGTCAGGTACCACAGCGCCTTGGCGTTGGCGCGTGGCCGTGGCCGCGGCCAGCGTGGCGGTCACGACCCTCCCGAAGACACCACCGGCGGCGTACTGGCCGGCAGGGGCGC
Organism: uncultured Actinomycetota bacterium; assembly: GCA_963778435.1. Taxonomy (GTDB): domain Bacteria; phylum Actinomycetota; class Actinomycetes; order Streptosporangiales; family Streptosporangiaceae; genus Trebonia. Next base: position 38,039 of record CAVZUX010000025.1, on the reverse strand, counting down.
CTGGGCCGGTGCGGTCAGGGGCGGCACCGTGCTGGTGTCGTTTTGGCCCCCCGACGGAGCGGCCGGGGCCGCAGCGCCGCTGGAAAGGCCGGCGGGGCTCGCCCCGTGAGTGGACTTGCCGGGCAGGGCCTTGGCCACCGCCGCGGAGAGGATCCCGCCCAAGGCGACCGCGCCGACGGCCAGCAACCGGGTGGTGGTCCCGATCCGTTCCAGTCCAAGATCACGAGCGGGCGGAGGAGGCCATGGCCCCAAGTATCCGGGCCCGGCAGGCTAAGGCCCCCCCCAGCGCCAGGTAAATGTTCCGTAAGGCCTCAGAGATGGTGGTAGTGGGCGGCCGGGCCCAGCATCACGATCCCGAGTCACGACCCCGGCGACCAGGCTGGCCGCCAGCGCCCACTGGCGGGCGCCGGCGCCGGCCACGTCGCGGCGGGTGCGGCGCGCCCAGTCCAGGGGGGCCAGCCGGGCGGTCTCGACCAGATGGCCGAGCACGTGGATGGCCATGGCCCCGAACCACAACACGAAACTGGCCTTGTGGACGAACAGCAGCGTGTGGCGCAGCGAGTGGGGGCCAGACACCAGGGCGATGCCGCTGGCGAGCAGCACCACCGTCAGGATGACCACGACCGGGCCGAGGAGCCGCAGCAGCGATCGGTGGGGGGCCTTTGCGCCGGTAGGCGGGCGACCCCCGGTAGTAGCGGACGAACCGCCAGCTGGTGGAGCCGATCTTGAGCAGCACGGGCGGCATGAGCAGCATGCCGATGAACACGTGCGAGGTCAGCAAGGCCCGCACCCGCAACACGGTGACGCCCTCGGCGGCCAGCAGCACCAACAGCACCGCCGCGGTCGACCCGGTCAGCCGGGCGTTGGACTCCACGCCGGCGTCGGACGACCCGGCTGCGCTTGAGGTGCGCCGGCCCGGAGCCGGGCTGCCGCCATCCGGAGTCGCGATCGTGTCGGCCCTGCATCACTGCCGACCGTAGAAGTCCGACCCGCCCGGCCCGATAGTCACCTACGGCAAGTTTTGCCGTTCCTTTACCTTGCCCTGACGGTGGCCTGACCGTCATAGGCGGAGACTGGCACCGGCATGCACACCCTCCCCGCCCCCTACCGCCAGCGGGCCCCGCTGCCACCGCGCCGCCGCCACGGTCTGCGCCGCCTGCTGGCCGCCGTGCTGGCCGTCGGTGGTGGTCGTCGGTGGTCCTGGTGGGCGTTTCGCTGTGGGGGGCGTGGCGCACGCCCGGGTAATCAGAGCTTCCAGGCCAAGTGGGCCGACTGGCTGCGCTCCCATCACGCCGCCGCGCTCGCCAACGCCGTCGAGCAGTACTACTACAACCATCACGCCCCGCCCAAAGGGGGCCGGCCGGCCGCGCTCAACGCCGTCCCGGCCCCGACCGCGGGCCAGCCACCGGCCGGCCGGACCGCGCCGCGGCCGGCCTGCCCCCGCCCGGCCCCGGTGCCGCTGGTGGTCACGCCCGGCCTTGCCCGGGGAAGGCCAGTGGACGCCCGCCGGACGCCATCGTGGACGGCGCGCCGGCCATGTACGTGGCCCAGTTCCGGGCCGACACCGTCTACACCAGCCAGATCACCTCGGCGGTGTGGATCGACCCCACCCGGCTGCGGGTGGCCCTGGTCCCCGGCGCCCAGGAGCCGGGCGGGACCTGGCCCCAGCCGCCCGACATCACCGGCGCCGCCCTGTCCGACGGTCGTGGCCGCCTTCAACGGCGGGTTCCGCATGCAAGACGCCCACGGCGGCTTCTACCTCGACGGCCGCCAAGCCGTCCCGCTCCAGCCCGGGGCGGCCTCGATGGTCATCTACGCCAACGGGCGCATCAACATCGGCACCTGGGGCAGCGAGGTCACCATGACCCCCCAGGTCACCGCCGTGCTGCAAAACCTGGTGCCCATCGTCGACAACGGCCAGACCGCCCCCGACGCCACCTACAGCGACACCCAGCATCTGGGGCGCCACCCTGGGCGCCAACACCGTGGTGGCCCGCTCCGGCATCGGCGTCACCGCCACCGGCGCCCTGATCTACGTGGCCGGCCCCGCCCTCACCGCCCGCAGCCTGGCCGAATCCCTGCAGCGGGCCGGGGCCGTGCGGGCCATGGCCCTCGACATCAACCCGGAGTGGGTCACCTTCAACTTCTACACCCACCCCAACCCCGCCGACCCCAGCCATCATCGTCCCGGCCAAGCTGTACCCCCAGATGCAACGCCCCGCCGACCGCTACCTGGGCCCCACCCGAGAGTCCCGGGACTTCTTCACCGTCTCGCTGCCCGCGCCCGCCTAGAAGAGCGACCGCAGACATGGCCATGTCGTCCTCCAGCCCCGGCCGGCGCCGGGCACCTTCCGCGCCCGTGCGGCGCAGGCGGGCCACCGTCACCGCCGCGCTGGTCGTGCTGGCAGCAGCCGCCATCTGGTTCCACGCCGCCCGATCCGACGCCAACCGCTTGCCGGGCCGCACGCCGACCGCTGCCGGCCAGACGGCCGGCGGAGGCACACCCGTGGCCCCGGCGCTGTTCAACCCCGGCGCCTGTGTCTCCTTTCCGCCCACCGCCGGTAACCGCCACCAGACCGTCTTTATCGACGCCGGCCATGGCGGGATCGACCCCGGAGCCACCGGCATCACCGAGTCCGGGGCCAACCATCCACGAAGCCGACCTGACCCTGCCCGTGGAGCTCGACACCGTGCCATTGCTGCAAGCCCAAGGCTTCCCGTGGTGGTATCCCGCACCGGCGCCACCTCGGTCGCCCGCCTGGCCGCCGACGACCTCTCCGAGGGAGCGCTCACCGTCCAAGGCGCCCACGACGACGTGGCCGCCCGAGACGTGTGCGCCAACCTGGCCGAGGCCACCATCCTGATCGGCATCTACTTCGACGCCGGCGCCTCATCCGACAAAACGCCGGCAGCGTGACCGCCTACGACGCCGCCCGACCCTTCGCCGCCGCCGAACCTGCGGCTGGCCACCCTGGTCCAAACCGACGTGCTGGCCGCCCTGAACGCCCACGGCTGGGCTATCCCCGACGACGGGGTCGTCTCCGACGTCAGCCTGGGCGGCCCGGCCCTGACCGCGGCTGTCCGCCGCCTACGGTCACCTGCTGCTGCTCGGCCCGGCCATGCCCGGCTACTTCTCCACCCCCAGCCAGATGCCGGGCGCCCTCATCGAGCCGCTGTTCATCACCGACCCCTTCGAAGGCACCATCGCCGCCAGCGCCACCGGCCAGCAAGCCATCGCCACCGGACTCGCCCAGGCCGTCGCCCAGTACTTCGCGCCGCCCCCAGCCCCTCGACCACCTGACCGGGAGCCCGCGCTCGACCGCCGCCAGCCAGCGAAACGTCACGCCGCGGGGCACGCCGTTCCTCAGCCCACACTGCGAGATGAAGCCATGAGCATCAGCTATCACCGCCGACACCCTGACTGACCGTGAGGTACCGGCCGGACGGTGCGCGTCCTGGTGGTCGAAGACGACGACGGCATCGCCGAGCCCCTGGCCGAGGGGCTGACCCGGGAAGGCTTCGAGGTCAGCCGGGTGGCTACCGGCGCCCAGGCGCTCAGCGCCCCGGCGCCGATGTGGTGCTGCTGGATCTGGGGTTGCCCGACATCGACGGCTACGCGGTGTGCCAGCAGCTGCGAGCCCGGTCTTCGGTGCCGATCCTGGTCATCACCGCCCGCGGTGCCGAGATGGACCGAGTCGTCGGACTTGAGCTGGGCGCCGACGATTACCTCGTCAAACCGTTCGGGTTCCGGGAACTGGTCGCCCGGATCCGGGCGGTGATGCGCCGCAGCTCCGAGCCGGCCGCCACCGACCAGAGCGCAGGTCCTGGGCGCCCTGACCGTCGACCGGCGGGCCCGGCGAGTGCTGGTCGAGGGCAGCGAGGTGGCCCTGTCCCCCAAGGAGTTCGACCTGCTGGCCCTGTTGGCCGAAGATCCCGGCGCGGTGGTGAGCCGCCAGACCATCCTCGAAGAGGTGTGGGACCCCCACTGGTACGGGCCCGACCAAGACCGTCGATGTCCACGTGGCCTCCCTGCGGCGCAAGCTCGGCGCCCGGAGTGGATCCAGACGGTACGCCGGGTCGGGCTTCGCCTCGGCGACACCACCTTGAGCGGCAGCCGCGGCCAGTGGCGGCGCGGGGCGACGCGAACCGGCCGAGGCACTACGCCGAGCGCCCCATGACTCGCCGGCTGGTCCTGTCCTACCTGGGTCTGGCCTTGCTGATCCTGGTGGTGTTGGAGATCCCCCTGGCGGTGCTGGCCGCCCGCCACGAACAGGACCTGATCGGCAGCCCAGGTGGCAGGCCCAAGCCAGCGGCCTGGCCGCGGTGGCCAGCGAGGACGTCGAACACGGCCGCATCGCCGATCTGACCGCCATCCTGGCCCAATACCAGTCCCGCACCGGCGAAGAAGTGGCCATCATCGACCCGGCCGGCAAGGTCCTGGCCGCGGCGGGCACCGACAACGACAACGACGCCGTCAGCAGCGCCCGCAACCTGGTGCAAGCCGCCCTGGCGGGCCGGTCGGCCACCTCGTTCAGCGCCGACGAAGGCCAGCCCTGGGCCAGCGCCGCCGTGCCCATCAGCGCCGACGGCCGACCCCTAGGGCGCCGTCCTGCTGGGAGTAGCGGCCGCCTCCACCGAACGCCGCATCCACGCCATCTGGCTGGCCCTGGGCCTGTTTCGCGGCCGGGGTCCTGGGCCTGACCGGGCTGGTCGGGATGCTGCTGGCCCGGTCCCTGTCCCGGCCGCTGGCCCGACTGGAGGCGGCCGTCACCCGGCTAGGCGAGGGCAACCTGACCGCCCGGGCCAACGCCGACGTCGGCCCCCCCCAGGTGCGGTCACTGGCCCGCCAGTTCAACCACATGGCCAGCCGCCTCGGCGAGCTGGTCGACGCCCAAAGCCGATTCGTCGCCGACGCCTCCCACCAGCTGCGCTCACCGCTCACCGCCCTGCGGCTGCGCCTGGAAAACCTGGAGGTCGACGCGACCGGCCCCTCGGCCGAAGGGGTCGCGGCCGCCGGCGACGAGGTACAGCGACTGTCCCGGCTGGTGGACGGCCTGCTCACCTTGAGCCGGCGCCGACGCGCCGCAACCGCATCGCCAGCGCCGTCGACGTCGAGAAGATCATCCAGGACCGTTGCGACGCCTGGTCGGCCTTGGCCGCCGAACGGCACGTCGAACTGGAAGCCCCTCGCCATCCGAGCGGTCATGTGTCCGCCCTGTTGGTGCCCGGCGACCTGGACCAGATCCTGGACAACCTTCTGGCCAACGCCCTCGACGCCAGCCCCGAAGGCGGGCCGGATCCGGGTCGACCATGGACAGCCGCCGGCCCGGGCGGCTCGAAGTGCACGTCGTCGACGAGGGGCCAGGCATGAGCGAAGACGATCGCCGGCGGGCGTTCGACCGCTTCTGGCAGGGACCGGACTCCCAGGGCGGCCACAGCGGGCTGGGCCTGGCCATCGTCCGCCAGCTCGCCTCACGCAACGACGCGTCAGTCGAACTGCGTCCCGCCCAGCCCACCGGATTAGACGCTGTCATCCGGATGGCCGCCCGCCACAGCCCAGAGAGCAAAGATATGGCCAGAAGATCTCACCAGGAGCAAAGCGCCGACCGCGAGTCAGTCAGACAGTAGCGACAGCCGCATACTTCTGGTCCTCGTCGACGTCATCGCCGCAGGCTTCCCGCCTGACATCAGTGCGGCCACGTGCGGGTGCCGAGCTGACAACACGACACCACGCACCGAAATGCCCAACAAGCCGGCAGCGCCAGGCCTGAACGCAAGGCTAAGGTTCGGCAAAGGCTTCGCCAGCGTCACCTTTCATAAGGGCAAAACTCGGGAGACGCGATCCCCCCGATCCGATGGGCCGGCGCGATGATCCGCATGAGCCCATGTCGCTCACCGAGACCCAGCCGTCACCCGCCCGTCACCTCGCTGACTCCCGCCGTCGACGGCCGCGATGGGCGCGATGGCTGCTACGGCTAGCCGCGCTTCTCGTCGGTGTGACAGTCCTGGCCGGAGCAGGCCTGGTGGTCGTCATCTTCACCAGCCCTTCGGTGGCGAACGCGCCGCAACGCGTGCAGGCCATCCTGGCCGCCCACCATGCGCCCAGCGACAACGGCGTCATCCCGCCCCGGCTGGCAACCGCCCTGCTCGCCACCGAGGACAGCCGGTACTATCACGACCCGGCCCTCGATCCGCGGCGGGGTGGCACGGGCTGCCCTGGGAGTGGTAACCCACAACGGCAGTGACGGCGGCGCCACCATCGAGCAGCAGCTGGCCAAGATGCTCTACGCCCCCGGAACCTCGCTTGGGGGCGGAGTTGCGGCAGGTAGGGGTGGCCTTCCGCCTGGACCAGCACTTCAGCAAAGCGCACATCCTCGCCCTCTACCTCGACGCCTCCTATTTCGGCGACGGTGCCTACGGGGTGGTCCAGGCGGCCAACCACTATTTCGATTTGGCCCCGAGTCAGCTCTCTTGGGCCCAGGCCAGCCTGCTGGCCGGACTGGTCCAGGCGCCCAGCGAATACGACCCCCACGGACACTTCAGCCTGGCCAGACAACGCCAGTCTCACGTCCTGGCTCGTCTGGTAGCCACTCACCAGCTCACCGCCAGCCAGGCTGCCGCCGCCTGGACCGCGCCGCTCAATCCGGCGGTGTCCTTCTTCGGGTGATGGCAACCAGTTCGGGCCCAACGCAGCCACAGGCGCGACGCTCGACCTGCCCGACAACCCGCAAAGACCAGCGCAGCCCGCCTGGCGCGCCCGAACGCTTAAATCGGTTGAGCGCCCATCGCCGACCCAGCCGTGCCCACTCGCACCTGCACGTCGAGTGGTTAGCCTGATTCGCTGCACTGCAGTCTCGTCGTCAGCGCAGCCCGCCAAGATCGGGCGAGCCAGCATTGACAACGCCTCATGCCGCTCTGCTCTGCCGAGGTGCATAGACGCCTGGTACCCGAGAGTGACACCGACCCATGGGCTCGTTCGGACAAACGAAACGTGCCTCGCTGCGTCGCCGGCGGGGCCCAGTAACGGTTGCCCGTCCCTGCCACGCTACGACACGATGGAAAAGGGCGTGCCGTCCACAGTCACGGCGCGACAACCGCTCACGTTGGTACGAGGAACTGTGGGTTCGTATTTCGCCGACGCTGACATAGGAATCCAGCAGCGTCCCCAGGCAAATGCAACCGGTGTCGAAGGTCATGGTCGCGGTCGCGGCCACGATGTTGGCGTGCGGACACAGGACGGGACTTTCGGCCCTACCTCGTCATCTAGCGACTGCGTAACGTTGCAGGGTCACAACACACCAGGGGATCGCCCTGCCGGCTCCGTGACAGGACCGACCGGAGACGGTGGGTGAGCGGCCACTGTGGGTAGGGAGCCGTCGGGCCTCCACCGCCCCCCAGGCGGCCCCGGCGGCTTCCTCGAATCTGGAGGTGAATGACACGCCCCGTGTAGCTCCGATGAACTGACAGAACAACCCATTGAGAGTTCCCGGGATACGCCCAAACGTATCCAGGAGCTTCACAAGCTTCGTAGAAACAGCGGGGATAAAGCCCACGAAATACTGTGGACTTGGGCCAGTTTAAACCTCGTCAGCCTTTGGTGGAATTCTCTCGACGATGAGTCAGGTGTCGCAGCATTCTCTCCCCTGTCGGCCGCACTGGGTATCCCAAGCCAGACCCTGAGAGCGTTCGACACTTAAAAGGTTGACGGAATCGTCGCCCGGACGAGCTGAACCGACTCCTTGCCCTGTCCCGCTGGCCGTCATAGTGCGGGCTCAGGCGGCACGTCGTCACAACGCAGCTCACCGTAGCCGCCGCTGAGCCCGGCTGGGGGAAACCGACCTACCGGCGGGGCTCAACCTCCTCGGTTCATGTCGTCACTCGGGACCACTCATGCCCTAGACGGTTCGGTCAGCGATTCCAAGACCGAAGTGTTCCAAGTAGCCGGCGGGCGCCCCTCCACCCCGTCACGACCGGGCGGCCTCATCATCGGCGAGGACGACCAGCCCATCGCCGTGGCCACCTTGGCCACGGCCGACCACGACCGCGCCGCACTGGTCGACTTGCTCCACCGCTACGGCCGGCGCCACCCCCCCCGGGCCGTCACCATTCCCGACGACTGCCTAACCGCCACCGTCCGCTACACCTCCCGCACCCCCACCCGCGGGCGTCTCCGAGAAGCGTTCGTACTAGCCGTCCAACCAGCCCGACAGGTTCCGATGTTCCGGCCAGCTGTTGGTCAGACAGAGACATGACCATAAGGGCGTCGTTTCGGGACGAGTGACGTTCGAGATTCGATCGGCAGGTGCCCCTGACGTTATGAGTCTCTCTTCCGGACCGCCCGCCCCCCATTACAGCCGACGCCGGATCCGTCCGATGCGCCTGCCTGGTCCTTGCGCTTTCAACCCATCGGCCACGCTCCGATGCCATATTCGGGCGCGCTTGTGATGGTAAGCGATCAGCTCTCCGACCAACGATGGGTATCGCACCTCCTCGCGATGGAGGACAGTTGAGGTACGCCATTGGGGGACAGCTGTTGGCGATCTTACGGACGAGTTTGATTCGCCCGGCCGGACCGTCAATGACGGCTGCGAATGGGTCTGGCGGCTCGATCGGTCTCGACGACGCACGGTTCGGGCTGGGACGAAAGACTCTGACCTCGATTGCGTGGGACGGCCTGCGATCCCGGCGGCGAGGCACGACAGGATGATCGGGACCCCTGTTTCGGGCGCGTTACCGCACCGACGAGAACTATGTTGCGGCCTGCGCTCGCACCGCCGGTCAGGTGACGTAGAGCTGCCCGTCGGACCCCTCGCTGAGGGCAATGGTCCGCAACCCGCTGGCCGACGGGCCCTGCTCGACCGCGCCGGAAGCGGGATTGAACAACGACCCGTGGCACGGGCAGACGATGAGCTTCTGCGACGAGGAGTAGCCGACGGTGCAGCCGGCGTGAGGACACACGGCGTCGAAGGCCACGAAATGACCGGCTGTCGCCTGGATGACGATGGCCGGATCGCCGCTGCCCGGGTCCTGGAACGAAGCCGCCCCGCCCACCGGCACGTCGGAGGCGGGCCCGATCTTGGTGCCCTTGGGGCTTCCACCCGGCGGCGCGGCGACGGTGGTCCCCGGTGACGGCGTCGCCGTCGTCGACGGGGACGATTTCACCGTTGTGGAGGTCGAGCCGCCGGCGGACAAGTTTGGGCCCGACCGCGGCGGCCTGGTTCCCCCAGCCAGGCGGCCCAGGCCGGCGGCCAAACCGGCCAGCACCAGCCCGACGGCGCCAAGGCAACCGGTGACGACCAGCCGCCGGCGCTCCTCGTCCACCGCTAGGGCATCGAGGCTGCGGGCCGGGTAGCGCTGGGCCGCCCATCGCACGCCCTCCACCGCCGTGAACCGCCCGGCCCCGGCGATCAGAAGCGGAGTGAAGGCGAACACGAACACAATGTCGGCGCCCGTGTAGTAGGGCGACGAGTGGAAGCTGACGGTGAGGAAGAGCCCGAAGGCCAGCAACATCCCCCCGATCGCAGCCACCCGGGTCATCACGCCGGCCAGAACGCCGAGCCCGATGGCCACCTCAGCCAGGGCGATCACCAGGCCGAGCAGGGTGCTCACCGATACCAGGTGGTGGAGCAGCCCCTTGATGGGGCTGGTGCGTCCGGCCGCCACCAGCTGGGCGTGGATCGAGGTGGGGCTGGCAGCCCGGAAGAAGTTGGGGTTGGCCAGCTTCTGCAGCCCCGCGAACAGGAATGTGACACCGAGGAACACCCGCAGCGGGAGCAGGACGACCGCCGGGTCGCTGGCCACGCTTTCCACACCGGCGAACCGTCGCGGGCCCGGGGTGGGAGACGGTTGGCGAGCGGGCCCGCGGGCGCTGCGAGCGACGCTCGCGACGCCCCGGGGCGCCCCGGGCCGGGGCGCTCGGGGTCCGGTCGGGGGACGTTGGGCCACGCCAAAACGCTAACCACCGGATGGTAAGACGAAGGTTAACGGTGGGCCGACGCCCAGGTGAACCGTGCCGGGCTGGGTCAGCGCGGTGGCCGCTGGGCCTCCGCCGGCGGGTCTCTCGGGCCGGTCGAGCACCACGAAACTCGCAGATCCTACGCCCAGTACTGAGCTGCCTGGTCCGGGGAACGCTGACTCTAGCGAGCGAAGTGTCCCTCCTGCACCCGGTGGCCGATGTCGAGCGTGGTGATCCCCTCGTTCAGGGTGTTGATCGCTGGCCCCGGGGGACATGCGACTACGGGTGAGCCACTCTCCACCAAGGGATCCGGGCGGTCATGCCTTGACCTTCTCGCTTGCTGGAGACGCGTCCCCCGCCGCAGTGCGCTGGCGCTCTCGCCATTGAATTCCACTTCTTCTTCGGATCTATCAGTAGCCCGGCGTATTCCAAGCCCGATAGTTGTCCTTCATCGACCCATAGCAACAGGAACTCGATTGCGAGACCCGAGTCGTCAATGACGGTCCTTTCGATCGGTGAATCCACTGGACCAGATAGACAGCCAAACTCGTCGGGCTGACGACGATTTCGATACTCGGCAAACCCTCGATCCAGTTGCGTTTCCAACGTGGATGCTTCCCCGACCTGTTGCCACAATGTCTCCGCCCCATCGAAATCAGCGTCAAGTCTCCAAGAATTACGTGCCGTTCATCCGCCGAGAGAGGTCCGCCCATGGGCCAGTTTCGCAGAGCGGCAACTCTCTCGCCTATCCCGATAGTGCCGCATGGCCACCCTCACGGGAGGAAGAAGTCGGGGCCGACACCGGCTCGATCCACATGGGGCTCCCAGCGACCAACCAAGGTTGGCCCCGGTGCTTCAATAAGCGACCCCAGGCGTTGGGGGTCACTTCGGCCGCGATATTTCGGGACGTTTTGCTCGAACATTATGGGCGAGCGGCGGCCTTCCGATAACCGTCGCTATACGCTGCCTGAACCAAGCTACGGTCCAGCGACTCCGAGGAGCCATAACGCCGCTCCGGCGATATGGGATTCCTCCGGAGGAGGGATGTCATGAATGATATGGGGCGTGATGTTCACGCTCCTTGAGGCGAACGAGTCCGACCGAGCTGTGTTGAAAGCGAGCACTCGGAAGCCCACCGCTCCCTGAGGCGTGGCGACCATCGCCTCCGGCGGGGACAGTGCTACCTTCCGCACCAGCGCCTGGTGAACCATGCACCTGATCATGCCCAACCCGCCCTGCCGCACGGGAGGACTTGGCTTGTCGACACGAGCGAGCTGGGCCTTGGCACCGTGACCCGCGACATGCTCCGCTCGGCAGTGCCCGGCCACCGCCCTGTCAGTACTCGCCAAGCCGTCCTGCGATCGCTCGTCGCCGTCGCGGCACTTGTCACGACGAGCTGCGAGAGCGGTGGCCCACCTGCAACGAGCCGACCGGCAAGGAGCCAACCGGTGACCAGCCAACCGGCGACCACGCACGAGCACCGGTCCGACGTTGCAGCACCTGATCTATGCCGCCCAGGACGACGGCGTCATCCAGGTGTACGACATCGACCACCGACACCGCCGTGTGCGCACGATTCGAGTCTTCGACTGCTGTGCCGATGTCCGGGGGGCCGCTGCGGCCGCCCCGACGCACCGTTTCTACGTCATGTACAACCGCGGCAACCAAGGCCACGTCGCGAGCGTTGACCTGCTCAGCGGGCAGCTGGTCTGGGATAAGGTGCTTCACACACCCGGTGTGGACCGGGGCAACCTCACCCCGGACGGAGCGACGCTCTACCTCCCGACGTGGGAGAACGATAACTCGTCCCCCTACGAGCTGGTGGTCGACGCCCTGACGGGCACCGTGCGAGGCCACATCGCGCTCCCACCCCGAAGTCATGACACCGTCGTCAGCCTCGACGGGAGCCGGGTGTTCATGGAGACCAAGTCGCCAACCGGGACCATCACCGTGGCGAACACCGCCACGAACGAGGTCGTGGGCACGATTACGGGTTACTGCTGCGGCGGCGTCCTCGGGCCGTTCTCGGTCAACGCCCGAGGAACGCTGATGGTCAACGACGTGGTCGGCTTCCACGGCTTCGAGCTCGCGGACATCATGGCCGGCCACGTCATCGCCTCGGTCCCCATCGTCGGCCCCGGGACGGCGGGTCATGGCATCGCGTTCACGCCCGACGAAAGGCAGGTGTGGGTGAACGACGGCGGCGCTCCCCTGGTCTACGTCTTCGACATGACAACGACGCCGCCTCGACAGGCGGAGACTGTTCACGTCAGCAATCCAGATCCGCATTGGGTGACCTTCGGTCTCGACGGACATTTCGCCTATGTCGCCGGGCGAAAGGGCAGCTCGGATCCCACCGACATCATCGATGCCCACACCTACCAACGGGTCGGCCAGTTGTCACCGTCCGAGGACCTGCTCGAGATCGACATGACCGCCAACAGCGGTCGTCGCAGTCGGCAACCAATTCGGGCTGGGCAGACTGGCCGGCTGACTGTACCGCTCAACCTTCCTGCTTCTTAGACGCGCCAGGGGGTGACCCCTTTGATCGACCCTCACTTACCGTCGACCTTCACTGAGGACGAGTCGGAGCGGTCTGATATGAACCGACGTCACGCGACCAGCGTCGGCGCGCTCACCAAAGCTAGGAGCGTCGCCGAACTGTCGATCACCGTATCGACGGCATTTCTCTGCTCATTGCAGGGGTAGTCGGTGGCATGCGCTCCGGTCTGGCTTCTCCGCTAGGACCTCGGACCGCGCATAACGTCGCCCGAAGCCGGCGTTATGCCATGGTCCGGGCGCGGGGTTTGGGCGTGCGCAACGGACGTTTTGGGGCTACTTTATGGGGCTGAGGTTGGCCAATCGATCGGTCTCTGAGGTGGTCGTGGCACCATCGGTCCAGTTCTTAAACTCGAGCGGCGTGGCCGTGCTGGGGAACCGTTCGTCGTCCCAGCTGCGTCTAAGGATGTGGATGGAGACGATGTGCAAGCCGAGTCAGGTCGCGGCAGTGCTTGCGAGCCTGGTGGTCGTCGTTGGCTGCGGGTCGAGCGCGGGTCGAACGGCGGTGCTGATCCCGCCCGCTGGCGGGCGGCGGTCGGGGCGGCGCGGCGGCGATGCCGGCGATCGGCTTCCCATCGCCAGGGGCGATCGTGTACCGGGTCGGCCGTACGCTCCCCTCGCTGCCCATCCACGCGACCGTTGACCGGGCCGACGACGCGACGACCTCGGCGCGCCTTGCCCGCTTGGGTGAGGCCCTGGGTTTGAGCGGTTCGGTGCGGGGGGACACTTCCGGTTGGAGCGTTCAGGGCGGCAACCTCAGCCTGGAGGTGCAGCGAACAGGCAGCCTCCTCCTGGACGCTGTCCTCCTCGGGAGGCGGCTCCGTTTCTCGGTGGTGCGCGGTCGCCTCCCCGCCATCATCCCGAGCCTCGGGCGCGACACCGCCCGCCACGTCAGCCGTCCCCCCGCCCACCTGCGCGACCACGACCACGGTGCCCGGCCTGCCGACCAAAGCTGACGCCGAGCGGCGGGCCCGCCACGTGTTGACCAACGCCGGGTTTGATCTCAACGGGGCAACAGCCTCCTCGACCGGAGGCATTTACTCCTGGTACGTCTCCTTCACACCCACCATCGCGGGGGTCCCCGTGCTCGGCGCCGAGTGGTCGGTGACCGTGGGTGCCAACGGGCGCGTCCTAGCCGCATCTGGCCGGCTGGCCGATCCTGTCGCGGTCGGTGACTACCCACTGGTCGGCGTCTCAGCGCCGGCCTGCAGCGTCTCCAAGAGGGCGGAAAGTGGATCGTGTACAGCGGGCCGGTTCCGATGCTCGGTGAAGGGCTCCCGCCGGGCGTCTCGTCGGCGCCGGCGGCGGGTGCGGCTCTCGCCCGGGGCGCTGCCGTCACTGCCGGCACCAGCGGCGGCTCGACCGCGGGGCCAACCAGGGTGGGGGCGACCACGGCGGTACCGCCGACCCGCGCTGAGACGCCCAGCGGACCGCCGGAGTCCACTCCCGGCGGTGGACCGGCCATCGCGGCCTCGACGATTGCGTGCCGGCAGGGCAAGCCCTGCGCTCCTGTCTCCAACACCACGACGCCGGTCAGCGTCCCGGCGGTCGTCGTGACGATCATCGGCGTGCACCTGGCCCTGGCGTGGGCGTCGCTGCTGGACCCATCGAGCCCCGACGCCTGGCTCGTCCCGGTGTACGTGTTCGAACTCACTGGCGGGACCGCCTACCCGTTCTTCGGCGACGGCGTTCCCGTGCTCGCCCTCGCCGAGCGCTACCTCGCCGCCCCCCCATCGACAACCGTACCGACGGGCGTCACCAAGCCCGGCACGACGCCAACACCCAACAGTGTGGTCACGCCGCCGGCACCCAGCGCCACAGCCACCAAGTAGGGAGGAGACTACTGAGACTCAGACCGGCCGCCCTCACATGCCAGCAAGATGCGCAAACCTGGCGCGAAAATTGATTCCCTTCCTGCTCGACCATCACGGTGAGTTGTCCGGCTACGACGATCGGCGTTCACGTTCTCACTGCGTGGGTCGTCCACGGTTCGGGACGATCGGCCCTGTCGGGTGAGATGGAGCGGGTGCACGGTGGGAGAGGCGCTGGAAGGTGCTGGGTGCACAGCCTCGAACACGATGGGGGTTGCGATGGCAGTTGACGTGATGGTGGGCGACAAGCGCGGAGAAGCGTCATCCGGACGTTGGCGGGACCGTCAGTGCTGGCTTCGAGCCGGTGCGCGCGACGCGTTCGTTGACAACTTCGCCCAGCGCGGCGAGCTGGGCGGAGCTGTGTGTGTGGTCGTCGCTGGCGAAGTGGTCGTGGATCTCTGGGGTGGGCTAAGGGAACGGCCAGGCTCCGCACCGTGGTCTGCCGACACGCATGACCCTGGTGCACTCGACGACCAAAGGGTTGTCGGCCATGGTGCTGGCGCTGCTGCACTCCCGCGGCCTGCTCGACTATGACCAGCGGGTAGCCGCGTACTGGCCCGAGTTCGCCCAAGCCGGCAAGGAAGACATCACCGTCCGCCAAGCCTGGCGCACCAGGCCGGGCTCTTCGCCTTCGACGAGCGGGTCGACCGCGACGTGGTGGCCGACTTGGACCGCCTGGCTGGAGTCATGGAACGCCAGCGGCCCATCTGGCCGCCCGGGGAACGCCAGGCGTACCACGCCGGATCACGATTGGCTTCTACGAAAACGAACTGGTGCGGCGCATCGACCCCGCCCACCGCACCATCGGGCGGATGCTGCATGAAGACATCGCCACCCCGCTCGGTGTCGGGGACGAGGTCTACATCGGGACCCCCTCCTTAGTGCCCGACGAGCGTCTCGCCGCCCTAATCCCTCCCGCCTGTGGGCTCGGCTGACCTCGATGCCCCTCAGCTTGACTATCGACGCCATGCGGCCGCGCTCGGTGCTGCACCGGTCCCTGATCGCCAACCCTGGCACCAGCTTCTACGTCGATGCGCAGCACGTCATAGTTCGAGGGCTCGAAGTGCCCTCCGGGGGGGCGGTGGCCACCGCTCGAGCTATCGCCACTACCTACGGAGCCTTCGCCGCACCCGGAGGGCCGCTCGGTCTGCGCCCGGAGACACTCCAGGCTCTCACCGCACCGGCAACGCCGGCCCGCAAGGGCTTTCACGACGAATGCTTCCGCGGCCCGGTCAAGTTCTCGCTCGGCTTCATGAAGCCCAGCGAGCTCATCGCGTTTGGCTCTCAAGCCCGCGTTCGGGGCGCCCGGAGCGGGGGGATCGATGGGATTCGCTGATCCGGCGGTGCGCCTGGGTTACGGCTACGTGACCAACAAGATGGGCATGGACCTCCAAGGTGACCCCCGCGACTTGGCGCTGCGGCGGGCGCTCACCGCCGTCTTCAAACGCACATGAGAAGTCCGGCGCAGCGCGGCCCCTACGCACATCGGAACGAGCCGTGAGGGGTATCGTCCGACGACGCAAGCGCGCAGAATGTGCACACAGTGAATGACAGACGCCGGTCAGTTGTCCGCGCACGCCAAGTCGGCAGCCCTCCTGCACTCCGCCCCGGGTGCTCCGGGAGGTCCGCCGTCCGCACGGGATAACGACCGGAATCCACTGTTACACGGGTGATCGTAGGCTCCTCGAATTCAATGAACAGCGCCTCGATCACCCTGTGTAACAACGGTTATACGAGCCCGACAGGGCGTGGTGATCTTTGATCACCCGTATAACTGTTGAGGATCACGAGACGTTTTGCCTGCGTCGTTTGGGGATACTCGGCGATGGGCCTTGTGTGTCAGTGGATGAGGTGGGTCGCTTACCGAGTGCCGGTGCGCAGATGTGGTGACGTGCGGGATGGCTTGGGTCGCCGCAGGTCTGTCGATTGAAGAACACGGCCGAGTCGCGCCCGTTTGCCGGGGAGTGCTCGGGCAACGTCAAGACAACTGATGGGGTCAGCGCTGGAGCCCGGTCGCTTTCGTTTGTGGCTAAGGCTGCTGCTCGGTCCCCTGGTTGGCGAGGGTCTGGGTGGTCGACTGTCCGTTGTGGGTGGTGACCAGGGGGATGCCCTGGTTGGTGTTGGTCCAGTTGCCGAACTGGAACTGGGCGATGTCCCCGCCGGCGAGGGGGATGGCGTTGTGGCTGAAGACCTGCACGCCCTGCTCGGCTGGAGCGGGTCATCTTGAGGTTCACGCTCGACGTGCGGGCCGCGCCCACGTTTTGCAGGTTGAGGTTGCCACCCTCGGCCGGCAGGCCCAGGTTGAGGGTGCTGCCGGGCTGGTCGGAGACGCCCGCGATCTCGAAGGAGTAGTCGGCCTGATTGTCGGACACGCCGAGGGTGAGGGTGGGGGATTCCGACCGGGAGCTGGTGTAGCTCAGCTGGGTGGCGTCGGGTTCGACCACCAGGGTGTCCTTGTCTCCCGGGTCGCATGGGGATCGGACCTTGACCGACGAGGTCGTAGCTGGGGCCGGTGATGGCCGAGGGTCTCGGTGTCGGCGCTGCGTGAGCGCGGTGCCGTCGATGGTGATGGTGTATTTGACATCGGCGGGACGAAGAAGTCCGGGGCGATGTTGTCGGTCCAGTCCCGGCTGGAGATCACCTGGTCGACGTGGGCGCCGGGGATCTGGTTGACCAGGTTGCCGTTGATGTAGCCCAGCTGGCGCCCGGCGTCGTCGGTGACGAGCAGCGTGGCGTGCTCGGTGTCGCTGCCCAGCAGGGAGATCTCCTCGGTGTTGTCGCCCGGCCTTGGCGGTCCCCGTGGTGCTGGCTCCTTGGCGCAGAACGGGCACGGCTGGGTGCCCAGCCCGGGTGAGGTGGGGAACAGCGAGATGGTCTTGGTCTGGGCGTCCCCTTCGTAGACGAGTCGGGTACGCCGGGGTTGCTGGCGGCGTCGTAGGTCCAGGTGTCGGCCTTGGTGTCGAAGGCGATGGCCCGGGTCTGACCCGGCCAGTTGTTGTCATAGATCAGGACCTGGAACTTCCCGCCGCCTTTGTTTTCGCACCGCGTAGGGGGTGACGGCATGGCCGCCGCTGCCGTCCCGCTTCCAGAAGGCGATGGTGTAGGTCTGGGACGGGTGGGGCTTGAGCACCTTGCTCCAGCTTGGCCAGGATCTGGTTGGGGGTGCCGGTGATCCGCTTGGACTGCACCGACTCGAGCGGTCTGCAGCGCCCAGTCGTAGGCGATCTGGCGCTGCAAGGTCTGGTTGTTGTCGATGGCCAGGCTGGTGGTGGCGGCCGCCCCCAGGGTGCTGACGTTCAGCTTGTCCGCTGCCAGAGCAGCTCGGCCAGCACCGAGAAGCCGTAGCAGTGGCCGCCGGCCATGGCCTGGTTGGTGTCGTTCAGCCAGGCCTGGGCCTCGGGGATCAGGTCGCAGCGGCGCAGCTGGGCGTCGGCGCACACGCCGTCGCCGAACATCTTCTGCACGTCGGCGGCGGTCAAGTTGGTGGGCGCACCGCCGTCGGACAGCTCGTTCCCATAGTTCTGGAACGGCAAGCCGTTGGCGCGGGCCGGAACCCCGAATCGGCGCCACTGGTTGGGGTGGTGGGCGACGATCCGCCACACCCTGCCAGAGCCAGCACCACCAGTGTCAGTATCACGCCCAGCGGGCTCATAGCCCGCCGATTGGAAGCGCGTACCCAGCGGCGGTGAAGAGGCGAACGGCCCTTCAGCCCGCGCTGAAGGTGCTGTCAATTCGGGCCTGTGTTTACGCTGACCGTGCGCAGGGTGGCCCGCATGATGTGGCCGACGAAGGGCCGGATCAGCCACCAGTAGCGGGCCATTTGTTGCCGGGCGGCCGTATCGGTGGTTGCGGTGCGGCACTCGTAGGTGAGGGTGCTGCGGCCGGGACCGTTGGCTCGGACCTCGAATCGACAGGCGATCTTTCCCCAGCCGGGTTCGCTGAAGGTTGCGAAGTGTTCGCGAGGCACGTCTCGCCATTCGATGTCGGCTTTCCAGAATTTGCCGACCGCCCCGAAGGCGATCTCCTGGCCTGGAATCTCGCCCAAGAAGAGCCAGCCGGGCAGCGCCATCGACCCGGCGGCTAGACGGAGCTCGCGGCGGCGCGGTCGGCGCGTGCCCTCGAATCCGGGCGGGCACGCCACGGACGAACATGGATGCGGTGAGCAGCGGCGATCGGACGGTGAGGAAGTCGAGATCTCGGGCGGCCCGGAATACCCGCTCGATGTCGGCGTCTATGACCAGATGCTCGGTGATGGCCACGTCGTATTCCGGCAGATACTGTGCGAGCAGGTCATCGGAATGCTCGCTGAGGTTTGCCTCGGGTCGGGCGGCAGTTGTCACATTCCCACGGTGAGAGTCTGGGCTTCGAAATCACAGAGGCGAAGGTCACACTGTGGCGCCGACGACCATGGCGATATCCCGCATGGATTGGGGCAGCCGTCTTCGAGCACCGCCTGCATCCGCACCGCCTCAACACCTCACGGCCGGGGTTCCAGGATGACGACCGCGGTCTCCGTCGAGCGGCGTGCTGCGTAGGCGTCCAGGTTCTTGTCGATCGCTTGCCACCGTGACCACAGCCGTTCCCGCTCCTCGCCGCGGGCGGCCCGGCCGGTGACCAGACGCGGCCCGTCGGCAAGGTCGACCCGGGCGGCGGGGTGGGCCTGCAGGTTCAGCCACCATGCCGGCTCGCCCTCGCCCCAGCCGTTCATGGCCATGGTGACGAGGTTCGGCCCATCCTCGAAGTAGCCGACCATGACGCTGCGTTCGAGGCCGGTCCGCCGCCCAACGGTGCTCAGACGCATGGCTCCCCAACCGTTGGGCTTCGGCCGCCACAGACCGAGACGGCCGCCCGTCAGACGATACAGGCGGCGATGGGTGAACCAGAAGAGCCGCATGAACCAGCGAGGAGGAAGTCGAGGCTTCGCCTTCGGCTCGGACAGCGTCACCGCCCACTCACTCCGTGACACGCCGCTTCAACAGAACGATGGGATGCACGAAGCGCCAGCCCACGCCCCACGATGACACCATCGCCACGGCTTCCCACCCATCGCGACCGAGCCGGTTGAGACCCTCAAGTTCCTTTTTCCGCTTCGTGAGGTCGAAGGTCATGTACTCAAATGTCTGCGCCTCCCCGTTGTCGCGCATGATCATCCCTTCTGAGCGGTTCGCTCGCGGCTCACGGTCCCACACGACTCGGCGATGCGAAAGGGCCGAAAGTCCTCAGCCGAGGGTGCGCCGCCCGGGACGGTACAACCGACCCGCCGTCATTCCTCGATCCGCATGCTCAGTCCCATTGACTGTGAGAACCTCAAGGCCGTCGCTCCGGCGGCCTGATCACCACAACCAACCCGACCGCCGAAACTGGGGAAGCTCATTTTTGTTCAGGACGATGGGCTGGAGGAATCTATTACGAGGGCTTGGTCTACTGCGACAATCGAAGGTGCACGGTTATTGGCTACTCGGGACGGACGGAGGCGTCTTCACCTTCGGAGACGCACCCTTCCTCGGTTCAGCCGCTTAGAGACGTCCGCAGCTGACGATAATGGGCAACGCCTCGACGCTCGGCGCGGCTGCCAAGCGGTACGCGAAGGTCGAGGTGAGACGCTGCTGCCAGCACGATGCCGATATCAACCTCGCCCCAGGGCAGAGGGCTGCTGTAAGGGGCCGGTACCGACGTGGTGATCTGAAAGGAGGTACTGGACCATGATGGTTAGCGCGGTTCCGGGCGGCTTCGGCGTCATGGGTCCGTTTCACTTCTACGGGGATCAACTGCCAACTTCTTGGCGGACCCGTCAGCTCGTCATCGATGATGGGTGTGCGCAGTTCGCGAGTTGTGGGAGGGCGAGGCAGGCATGGCAGCCGACCGTCGCATAGTGGTGGGTGTTGACGGTTCAGGATCCTCCCAGCGCGCCTTGGCTTGGGCCGCTCGTCAAGGTGAGCTCACCGGCGCGACGCTGGACGTGGTCATCGCCTGGGAATGGCCGATCAGCTCTGGGGCCGTGGTCCCGATCCTCAGTGGGTGGGATCCCAAGGCCGAGGCCCAAAAGAGGCTGGACGAGACCGTCGACGCGGTGCGCGCCGCGCACCCGGCGGTTACCGTGCGCGCCAGGACCGTGGAGGGCCACCCTGCGCCTGTACTGGTAGAGGCGTCGGCGGATGCCGAGCTGCTCGTTGTCGGCAGCCGCGGATACGGAGAGTTCGCCGGCATGCTGCTCGGATCGGTCAGCGAACATTGCGTCACCCACGCGCACTGCCCGGTGGTTGTCGTCCGAGGCGACAGCTCATGAACTTCTCCGACACCCAGTGCAACGCGACAATCCGGCAACAAGGCGCGAGACCCCCGGGAGGGGGATGACGGCCCGGCCACCAACCCGCGATGACGGCTTGCAGGCCGAGCCAACGCTGGATCGAGATCCTGTCCAGCGCCTGCCCGACCTGCGGCAGCGGGTACGCGGTTACCGCGGCGTGGCCACAGTCAAGGTCACCCATGGCCTGCAAGTGGCGGCCCCGGGCGCAGCGAGTGGTGCTTCTCGGGTACGGCCGGATCGTCGAAGCGTCGCCGAACAGCCCGCCGCACGGGTTCCTGACCGGGGGTCGGTGTTGGCGGTGAACGGCTGCAAGAGCCGACCCGGGCGACCGATCGACTGAACGGGGCCGCCGTCGCCATGGATACCGCGGAAACGCCCTTGGCGCCCGGGCCGGTCGGGCTGCGCGCCGACGAGGTGGCGGCGCGGGTGGCGGCCGGAAAGACCAACCGGTCGGCGCCCGCCCCGGGTCGCAGCCTGGGCGAGATTCTGTGGCGTAACACGTTCACGTGGCTGAACTTCATCCTGCTGGTGCTGGGGACGGCGTCGTTGGCGACCGGCTCGGCACCCGACGCCACCTTTCTGATCATCGCGGTGATCAACACCGCCGTGGGCTCGGTGCAGGAGGTTCGGGCCAAACGGGCCTTGGACGCCTTGGCCGTGATCAACGCCCCCAAGGTGCGAGCCGTCCGGGACGGCGCCTCGCAGGTGATCGAGGTCGAGGAGGTGGTGCTGGACGACGTGCTGGACTTGGGCCCCGGGGATCAGGTGGTGGCCGACGCCATGGTGGAGGCCGGCCAGGCCGAGGTGGATGAGTCGCTGGCCACCGGCGAATCGGACCCGGTGCTCAAAGGCCCGGGTGATCGGCTGCTGTCGGGCAGCTGGGTGGTGAGCGGCTCGGTGCAGTCCCGGGTGACAGCGGTGGGGGCCGACTCTTACGCGGGTCGGCTGGCCAGCGAAGCCCGCCGCTTCTCGCTGACCGGCTCGGAGCTGATGGGGGGTATCAATCGCATCCTGCGCTGGCTGACCGTGGCCATGGTGATCATCGGCCCGGTGCTGTTTCTACGCCAGCTGGGGGTGCAGCCGTGGCGGCCGGCGGTGCGATCGGCGGTGGCCGGCCTGGTGGGCATGGTGCCCGAGGGGCTGGTGCTGCTGACCACCCTGGCGTTCCTGACCGCGGCGATGCGGTTGGGCCGGCGCGGGGTGCTGGTCCAGGAGCTGCCGGCGGTGGAAGGACTGGCCCGCGTCGACGCCCTGTGCACGGACAAGACCGGCACCCTGACCGAGGGCAGGGTGGAGTGGGGGCAGCTGATCACCCCGGAGGGGATAGCGGAGGAGGAGATCCCGGCCGGGCTGGCCGCCCTGGCGGCCGCCCAACCGCAGAACGCCACCCTGCTAGCCGTGCGAGAGGGTGCCGGCACCGACCCGGGCTGGCGACATACCCGGCTGGTGCCCTTCAGCTCCCAGCGCAAGTGGAGCGGGGCCAGCTTCGCGGGGCGGGGCACGTGGGTGCTGGGCGCCCCCGAGGTGGTCGACGCCGCCGACCCGGACTGGGCTGCGGGGACGTATCGCCCCCCTGGCACAGGCGGGCGCTCGGGTCCTGGTCCTGGCCCGGGGCGGACAGCCGCTGGGCGACGCCGTCCTGCCGACCGACCTCAACCTGACCGCCGTGGTGGTGCTGCGAGAACGGGTGCGATCCGACGCCGCCGCCACGTTGGACTACTTCGCCCGCCAGGGTGTGGCCGTCCGGGTGATCTCCGGCGACAGCGCCGCCACTGCCGGGGCGGTGGCCGCCCAGGTGGGATTGCCGGGCGCCAGTTCGCCGGTCGATGCCCGGTCGTTCCCCGCCGACGCCGAGGAGTTCGCCGGGCTGGTGGAGGAGCACACGGTGTTCGGCCGGGTCACCCCGGACCAGAAGCGGCAGATGGTCGATGCCCTGCGCCGCCGAGGGCATGTCATCGCCATGACCGGCGACGGGGTCAACGACACCCTCGCGTTGAAGGACGCCGATCTGGGCATCGCCATGGGCAGCGGGGCCCCGGTGGCTCGAGGTGTCGCCCAGCTGGTCTTGCTCCGCAACCAGTTCTCCACCCTTCCGTCGGTGGTTTCTGAGGGCAGACGGGTCCTGCACAACGTCGAAGCCGTGGCCGTCCTGTTTCTGGTCAAGAACGTCTATTCCATCGTGATCTCCGTGGTGGTGGCCATCGCCGGGTGGCCCTACCCCTTCCTGCCCCGTCACCTCACGTTGATCAGCGGGCTGGCCATCGGTGTCCCCGCCTTCTTCCTGGCGTTCGCCCCCAGCGACGAGCGGTTCCAGATCGGCTTCGTGCGACGAGTGCTGAGCTTTGCGCTGCCGGCCGGCGCCATCACTGCCGCGGCCGTGCTGGTCAGCTACGCCGCCGCCCGCCAGCAAAGCGCCACCCCGGACCAAGCCCGAACCACCGCCGTCCTGGTCACCATCGCAGTATCCCTGTGGATATTGGTGCTGGCCAGCCGACCGCTACGAGCCTGGAAACTCGGTCTCATCGCCGCTGTCGCGGCCGCCTTCTGTGGGGCGTTCCTGGTGCCGGGCGTCAACACCTTCTTCAACATCGAGCACCGGCCCAGCCTCAGCCTGGCCGTCCAGAGCGCCGCCCTGGCAGTGGCGGCCTGCGCCGCTATCACCGCCGCAGTGGCGTGGCGACGGCGGCCGGCCCGGCGCCCCGGCGCGCCGTGACAGGCGCGACCTCCTGTCAGGTCAGCTGACCTGGTGTTGGCGCAAGGCTGAGGCGTGTAACTCTTGCGCGCTGCCTGGTGGGCTGGACTCCCGGTGGCGGCGCATCCCTGGGAGGCCGATCACGGCGAGCGCCCCGG
This sequence comes from uncultured Actinomycetota bacterium, assembly GCA_963778435.1. Lineage (GTDB taxonomy): Bacteria > Actinomycetota > Actinomycetes > Streptosporangiales > Streptosporangiaceae > Trebonia. The sequence goes on along the minus strand of CAVZUX010000025.1, from coordinate 14,497 downwards.
TGATGAGGACGACCGTTGGCGACGACGATGAAGCCCGGCAGGAGGGGGATGGCGACAAAGGTACAGGCGAGGGCGCCGAGCACCCATGCCGGCTGGAACGGTGCTTCCGGGCCGGGCGAAGAACGTGGCGCGACGGAACGGGGGGATCTCGGTTTGCACGATGGCGTCGAAGGCGGTCTTGGCGACGCTGGCCGCGACGCCGACCACCAGAACGAGCACGAGGGCGGCCAGGCGCCGGCGCGCATCCGGGAACTGGGTGACGGCCAGGGCCGTCAGACCCACCAGTCAGGCTCGCTCCGGCGACCAGGCGACGCTCCGGGGCGAGGCGGCGGGCCCAGGGCGCGACCAACGCCCCGCCCAGATTGGCGGCCACGGCGGCCAGACCGACAGCGCCATACCAGACAAGCGGGGCGGCCTGCTGGCGGAGCGCGAAGATCACTAATGCGGTCATGAACCCGCTCATGGCCGAAGTCCGGCCATGGCCACCCCTGCTTGCACCACGGCCGGTGGCGGCTTCGTCCGGCGTCCCGAGGAACGGGTTGGCCCGTCCGGCGCTTGTGATGGAGAGTTACGTGGGAGCAGGTCGACGGCCAGGGCGGCGGCGGCGAAGATCAGGCTGGCGAGGGCCAGGGCCGTATCGGAGCCAAGCAGTTTGTAGACGAGGGCACCGAAGCCGGCCAGGCAACCGGAGGCAATCCCGGCCAAGGCCACCGCCACCAGGGCGTCGCCTGCCGAGGAGAGGTTGTTCACCGCAGCCAGGCCGCCGAACCCGTTCCAGGCCAGGTGTTTGTCGGGTGGTCCCAGCCGGAACGGATAGGTCACGAGGGGGCGGAGGTGACCGGGATTTTGGTGAGACGGCGTGGCCATGACCGGCGGCCGGTCAGGTACCGACCGTGGCGTGGAATGCCGGCGTGGTGTCGTCGGCGAGGGAGAAGTAGCTTTCTTCTTCTTGGGCGGTGTGCAGCCGGAGCACGGCGTGGAGGCCGTAGAGGAGGCGGCGCAGTTCGCTGATGTCCTCGCTGTCGGGCCCGTCGGGGCCGATGTCGTCGAGGAGTTGGCCCAGCCGGCGGATCTGGTGGGTGATCTCCACGTGGGCTCGGCTCATGGGCCCGGTGGGGTCGGCGCCGCCGAGGAGGCGGTCCAGGGCCGGGTAGAGGACCTCTTGTTCGGCCTGTTCGTGGGGTTGGACCTCTTCGGTGAGCAGCCGGTGCACCTGGCGGATTTGGGCGATGGCTTGGGCCGGGTCGATGCGGCCGAGGTTGTCGGCGGCGGCGCGTAGGCGGTCGAGGTCGGCCCGGATGGCCTGGTGCTCGCCCTGGAAGCGTCGGGTCAGGGCGGCGTCGGCCTCGTCGAGGCGCAGAGTGGACCGGGGCGGGCGGAGGGCGCGTAGGGCGTTGAGGATGACGACGACGTCGATGCCTTCTTGGAGGAGGGCGCCCCACACGGCGGGCAGCAGCCCGGCCGCGGCCAGGCCCATGGCGGCCAGGGACATGGCCATGCCGGCGATCACGCTTTGCAGGGCGATGCGCCGGGAGCGGTGGGCCAGGGCGCGGGCCTCGCCCACCCGGTCCAGGCGGTCGGCGGTGACGACCACGTCGGCCGCCTCGGAGGAGGCGGTGGCGCCCCGGGCGCCCGAGGGCCACCCCCACGTCGGCGAGGGCCAGGGCGGGGGCGTCGTTGATGCCGTCGCCGACCATGATGGTGGCCGCCCGGCGGCGCTCGGCGCGCACCGCGTCGAGCTTCTCGTCGGGGGCGCGCTCGGCCAGCACCTCGTCCACCCCGATGACCGCCCCCACCGTGTCGGCCACCTCGGGTCGGTCGCCGGTGACCATCACGATGCGGCGGATGCCGCTGCGCCGCAAGGCCCGGATGGTCCTGGCCGCGTCGGGGCGGATGGGGTCGTCGAGGACGAGCACGCCGGCGGGGGCGCCGTCGACGGCGACGAACACGGTGATCGAGCCGTCCAGCTGGGCTCGGCGGCGGGCGGTCTTGGCCCAGGCCGGGGCGCCGGTCACGCCGACCCAGGCGGCCTTGCCCAGGGCCACCGGGTGGCCGCCGACGAGGCCCCGGATGCCCTGGCCGGGCACCTCGACGACCTCTTCGGGGAGTACCAGCTGGCAGTGGTGGGCGACGGCGGCGTCGACCACGGCGTGGGCCAGGACGTGCGGCGAGACCTGGTCGAGCGAGCCGGCCCGGGCCAGGATCTCATCGGCGGGTAGGGTGCCGGCCGGTACCACGGCGGCCAGGGCGGGGCGGCCGCTGGTCAGGGTGCCGGTCTTGTCGATGAGCAGGGTGGTGCACTTGGCCAGGCGTTCCAGCACGGCGCCGCCCTTGATGACGATGCCCCGCCGGGCCGCCCGGGACAGGCCCGAAACCAGCGCCACCGGGGCGGCCAGGATCAGCGGGCAGGGGGTGGCCACGACCAGCACGGCCACCGCCCGGGCCGCGCCCCCCGACGGCCCAGGCCACTCCCGGCCGTGACCAGGGTGACACCCAGGAACCACAGGGCGTAGCGGTCGGCCAGACGCACGAACGGGGCCTGGGAGGACTCCGCCTGCCGGACCAGCCGGACGATGCCGGCGTAGGCGCTCTCGGCCGCCCGGGCCGTGACCCGCATGTCGAAGGGGGAGCCGGCGTTGACCACCCCGCTGCGCACCGGGTCGCCCGCGCCCCGCTCCACCGGCAGGGACTCCCCGGTGAGCGCCGACTCGTCCAGCACCGCCGCGCCGATCAGCGTGCCGTCGGCGGGAACCACCTCGCCGGGGCCGACCAGCACGGTGTCGCCCGGGCTGAGCTCCTCCACCGGGACGTCCCGCAGCGTCTCGCCGTCATAGCGGTGGGCGGTGCGCGGCGCCCGTTGCAGCAAGGCCCGCAGGTCGCGGCGGGCCCGCCCGGCCGCCCACCCCTCCAGGGCCTGGCCGCTGGCCACCATCACACTGATCACCGCCGCGGCCAGGTACTCGCCGACCACCAGGGCGCCGACCAAGGCCAACAGGGCGATCACGTCCACGCCCAGCCGGCCCCGCCGCAGGCTGGCCAGCATGGTCCACAACGAGTACGCCGCCCCCACCGCCCCGCCGGCCATCCAGGCCATATCGGCCCCGTCCACGGCGCCGGCCACATGGAGGATGCCGCCCGCGGCCAGGCACCCGCCAGTCACCAACAGCAGCACCGTGGCCAGGTGCCCAGCCAGCCACCGCCGCGCCGACATGAACTGCGCACCTGCCATGAACCCATTGTCTATAGGGCGCCCGCCGCGGCGACAGGGCCGAACGTCCCCTCTGCGCAGCGCCCTCCGGCTTGGGTCCCCGAGGCGTAGGGTGCGCACGTTGGCAGGCGGCAGGGGCACGGACGCCCCCGCCGTGGGCAGCATCGCGGAACCGTGACCCAGCTCAGACACGCTCGCCGGACCAGCTCACCGTCATCGCCGGCCAGGACGTGTCCGGGCTCGCGGTCATCGCCCGGCGCAACCGACTGGCAGCGTCCCTGCCGGAGACCTCCCGAGCCCGACAGCCAACGAGACGGGCCTATGGGCTACCAGCCGGACCGCGTGCCCACGCCGGCTGATGGTCCCCGCCGCTATTCCTTTTGCGGTGGTGGCGGCGCTTCTTCCCGGCCGCGGTGGCGGTCATGCTGTGGCTGCTGGCCGCCCCGCCCCGACTCCGCCGAGGGGTCGTCTATCTCGCCGGGGCGGCCACCTCCACCGTCGGCAGCGGTGCAGTCATACTCGCCCTATTGCACGGCGTCGATGCCGCACCCGGGCGCCGGGCCACCATCGAAGGCGCCGTGCAGATCATCCTGGGCGGTGCCTTCGTGCTGTTCGCGGTCGGCCTGGTGCTGCGGCGGCCCCGGCTCCCTACAGCAGACCCCGCCGGGCCGCCGCCCAAGCTGCGCCGTGGCGGCTACGTCGGCATCTTCCTGCTGGGGTTGGCCATGTGGACGCCGTCGTTCGCCTACGTGGCCGCCATCGACTTGATCGTCGACTCGGGGCGGAGCCTGCCCGCCCAGGTGCTGAACCTGTTGCTGGTCGACATCATTATCCTCACCCCCGTCGAAGTGCCCCTGCTCATCTACGGAGCGGCGCCCGGGCCGGTCATCGCCGTGGTCACCAAGATCGATGCGCTGGTGCGCCGCTACTTCTGGCAGCTAGGAACGATCACGGCCGGAGCCGGCGGGATATATCTGGTGGTGCGCGGCTACCTGCAACTCTCCCCCTAACCACCTGAGCGAGCCGGCCGGGCAATCAGCGCCTGCGCTCGGGGCAACTCGAATCAGGCTTGGTGTTGTTGTTCTCGACGCGGTCAACGGGGCGGAACGCTTTGAGGTCTTTGGCCTCTGGACGACGCCGTGCCAGGAGGGTTCAGTGAAGACCACAGAGCTCAAGCGGAGAGCTCATGATGAAAAAGTTCGGCGTTTCGGTGCTGAGTGGCACGGCCGCCCTGGGGCGGCCTGCACGCTTGGCAACGCCACCCCGGTGTCGGCCGCCGCCACCCGGCCGGCCGCCGCCGTGGTGTCAGTGGTAGAGGCCTCGGTCCTGCAGCCGTGGCCGGTATTGCGTCAAGAGGCCACGGGCGAGCCGGTCCGATCGTTGCAGTACCTGCTCAACGCCCAGGGCGCCGCCCTGACAGCGGATGGCATATTCGGGCCCCGCACCAACGCGGCGGTGATCGCCTTCCAGCGGTCCCACGGGCTGGTGGCCAACGGGGTGGTCGGGCAGACCACCTGGCTGAAGATGATCGTCACCGTGCGGCGGGGCAGCGTCGGCTCGGCGGTGCGCGCCGTGCCGGACCAGCTCAACTTCCGCAATCTGTCCGGCCTGCGCAGCACCTTGCTGGTCGTGGACGGTGTCTTCGGGCCCAAGACGGACGCCAAGGTGCGGGCATTTCAGGCGGGCATGGCCACCGAGACGCCCTTCTTGGTGGACGGCATCGTCGGTCCTCAGACCTGGCAAGCGCTCATCACCGAGGCCCTGTCCTTCTGAACGGCAGATCGACTTCGGCTCCGGGGCCGGGACTGCTCGCGGCCAGGCAAATCGGAGTGACTTCCGATCGGCTCAACCGACCGGGTGGGCGGGGCGGTCAACGGGACGCAGGCAGCCGCGCTCGTCGGCCGTGCTGCCGTCCCTCGCACCTACACCAGCGCCGAGGCGACGACGAAACCGAACCCTCGGGCCTGCAAGGCGGCGATGACCGCGGGCAGAGCCGCGGCGTCGCTGGAGGCAGAACCGACGTGCATGAGGATGATCTCGCCCGGGCCGGCCGCGGCCAGGCATCGCTGCAGGACGGTGGCGGGGGTCACGCCTTTCCATCCCAGGGTGTCGACGCTCCACATCAGCTCGTAGCGGTACCCCGCCGCACCGGCCACTGCGTCGACGCGACCATCGCGGTCGCCGTAGGGGGGCCGGAACCACCCCTTGGTGCTGGCTCCGGCCAGCTGGCGGATGGCATCCTCGGTGCGGCCCAGCTCCTGGCCGATCTGCGCGGCGGTGAGCGCTGAGGTGTTGGTGGAGGCGCCGGTGAAGGACTTGTGATCCCAGCTGTGGTTGACGATCTGATCGCCGGCCGCGGCGATGCGGCCCAACAGGGCGGGGTTGGCTTGGGCCCACACGCCGGTGATCCCGAAAGTGGCCGGTACTCGATGGGCGGCCAGGATGTCGAGTATCTCGGCGGTGTGTCCGGCGTCGGAGCCGGCGTCGAAGGTCAAGGCCACCACCTTGCGGCTTGGCGGCCCCTTGGCGATGACCACCGCCGGGCCGGAGGTGGCGGTCGTCGGGGGCGCCGCCGGCGTTGACGTCCGGGGCGGCGCCACGGTCGTGGATGAGGCAGGAGGAGTGGTCGGGGCCGTGGTGGTCGCAGCTGTGCTGCTCGTCGCGGTGGTGGTCGTCACGGCCGGGGCTGGCGTCGAGCGGACTGTCGAGGGGATCGCCGGTGACGCGTCGTCTTGGTCGCCGATCTCGGACGCGCCGCAGGCCGTGACGAGCAGCGCGGCGGCGATGATCAAGGTGTTGCGGGTCGCCGCTCTTCGCACAGCTGTCACCACCCCACCAGCCGAGTCAGGCGGCTATGCGCCTGCCGGCCAACAGGCGATGGAGGTGGTGGATGCCCCGGACCGGCTGCTCGAACATAAGCGGGCAGGCGCCGTCCACCACGGCGATCCCATTGCTGTGGCATTTCGCTATGGCCTGCGGCGACACCGAGCCCTTCCCGACCCCGCGGTGCAACCACACCCGGGGAATGCCCCGATCAACGGCTTCGACCACGACATCGGCTGCCGCTTGGGCGGGAACCATCACCAGCACCCCGTCCACCGGATCGGGCACATCCGCCAAGCGAGCATAGGATAGGTCGCCCTCCAGGACCTCACCGCCGGCGGCGGCATTGACCGGGTAGAGCACCCGCCCTCCGGCCCGCAGTCGTCTGTACACGCCGTTGGCGAACTGCTTGGGGTCGCGGGACACTCCCACGACGGCCACATGTTGCTGCGCCAGAAAATCGTCGATGGTCTTGCGATCGGGCATGGACTGCTCCGTTCCTGCTTGGACTGCTCCGACTGTTGCGATTCCATTCTCGGCACCAGTTCCGGCCAGCAACAGGGTCAAACGGCCTCTCCTCGCGGAAGTGATGTATGACTCTGACACGGCTGTCCAACGGACTTCTTGATATGGCACTCGTCACTTCCTACCGGCTCGTCACGCGGCTCGCCGGCTGTTGTCCGGCATGTTCGGTCTAGGCGTTGCGTGTTCGAGCCTTTCGAAGTGGCATGGATCGGCTTCCAGCCCCTGGAGGTAGTCTTCGGAGCGGTCGGGGTAACCGTCGCTTGGCGGGCCTGGCAGGCCAAGAGGACCGGGTAGTCCGAACAGTTGGAGCGGTTCGTACCCTGTGTCTCGCCGGTCCATCCTCGTGCGGACAGGCCACCGGCTGAGGTGTAACGGCCGCGTTGATGGTGACCTTCGGCTCTGGCCCGAATAGCGCTTCGAGGGCTGAATTGATTTCGGAATGTTGTATCTACCGTGAGTCTCTCGAAAGGCACGCCGATCATGACCTCCGACGTCGAGACCTGCCAGGACCGGTCAGACTTCATAGGACCGCGCATCGTTGTAGGCGTCGACGGGTCTTCGTCGTCGATGCGCGCTCTCGCGTGGGCGGCCGCCGAAGCGGAGCTGCGCTCAGCGGCGCTGCAGGTCGTGCATGTCGACTTCGCCCGCCACGAGGCCGTGGAGGCCCTGGCGCCAGGCATGCTGTCGGCCGAGCAGTCGGTGCTGGATCGGGCGGTGGTCAGAGCAAGGGCGCTCGCTCCGAGCATTCTGGTGACCGGCCGACTCTGCGACCCGCCGGCCGGCAAGGCTTTGATAGCGGCGAGCGAAGGGGCGGAGATGCTGGTGGTCGGTTCACGAGGTTTGAGTGGCCTTAAGGAGCTGGCCTTGGGTTCGGTCAGCAGCGAATGCGCCCATCACGGTGCCTGCCCGGTGGTGATAATCCGCCCCCCGATCCGCCAGCCGGCGGCCGATCCCCGAAAGGCTCTGGTGGGTATCTCCAGCACAGGGGGCGGCCCGTCCGGCGGCGCCAGGTAGGGCGGCGCGGCCGGCTCGATGCCCGCCGCCGCGACGACCGGCGCCGCCTCTGTCGCCGACCAACCACAGCTAGCCGATCTAGACGCCGACTTGGGCCCGAAGCGGCTCGAGCTTAGATTCTCTGCGGGTGCTCCGCGGCGGACTCGGAGCCGGCGGGCACGTGGGCAGGCGTGCTGTGAGCTGGCCGCTCGGCTAGCGCGTCGAGATGGTCGGAGATTGCTGTGGCCCACCGGTCGATCGCCGGCCAGTCCCTAAAGTCGCCATATCGTCCTCCCGCGAGGCGCAGGAAGACCCGGCTGGCCAGGGGGAACTGGCTGGGCTTGACCACGCCGGAGAACAGTTGGTGGCCGCATGGTTGAAGGTCGCCCAGTTGGGCGACGATGCCGGTCTCTTCGGTGCGCGCCATCTTCCGGAATGGGCGGGGCAGGGCGTCGGGCATTCCTACACTGAACGTCCAGAAGGGTCGATGGTGAAGGGCTTGGCGGTTGGTGTTAACGAAGGCGGTGGCGTCGTCGAGCCATTGACGGGCGTGTACGGCGCTGCCTAGAACGACCGCGTCGACGTCTTCGATTCTGGGGGCCGAGCCCACCGGCCGGGCTGACGCCTCGTGGCCATGTTCACGTAGGCGTTCGGCGATCCTTTGCGCAATTTCCGCGGTTGATCCGTCGGCGGACGCGTACACCACCACGATTCGCATGACAACCACCTCCTGTGTAGCCATGGTCGTCTCGATCGGGTCCGATCGCCAGGGCCGATGGTCCCTATTGGTATAGCGATCGGACCCGCCTGCGGTCGCCGCCAAGGTCGAAGGTCTCGATCATCATCTCCAAGGGATCCCTCGACGGGATCTACCCGGGCCTGATCATGGCCAACGGCGCCCGAGCCGAAGGCATCGAAGCCAACCTGTTCTTCACGTTCTTCGGGCTCGACGCCATCCACAAAGCCCGCCACGAACACATCAAGATGGCCACCGTCGGCAATCCCGGCCTGCATTTCGCCACCATGGTCGGTGGACTCCCAGGCGTCTCGAACGTCATGACGCACTACATGAACCACAAGATGGAGAAACTCGACATCCCCTCCATCCCCGAGTTCATCGAGATGATCGCCGACACCGGGCGGGGTTGTACGCCTGCAAGGCATCCGTCGACCTGTTCGGGCTCGAGAAGAACGACTTCATCGACCAGGTGCAAGACATCATCACCGTCGGTGAGTTCTACGAAAAGGCCGCTGGCGGCGCCGGCGGGCTGGCGGTCGGCGCGGGCGGGGTGTGGGTGACCAGCCAGTACGCCGGGACCGTGTCGCGGATCGACCCCGCCGCCAACGTCGTTGCAGGCGGACGATCACGGTTGGCAACCGCCCCCAGGGTGTGGCGGTCGCCGACGGCCTGGTGTGGGTGGGGGCCGGACCGGCCGACACCGGCCACCGGGGCGGCACCCTGACCGTATTGGCCACGGGTTACGCCGACACCATGGACCCGCTCCTCACCCAGAACCTGTATACGTCCTGCCGCTGGCCTACGACGGGCTGACCGCCTACCAGCGGGTCGGGGGCAGCGGGTCGACCCAACTGGTGCCCGACCTGGCCGTGTCGCTGCCAGCCCCCACCGACGCCGGGACCACCTACACCTTCCAGCTGCGGGGCGGGATCCGCTACTCCAACGGCGAGCCGCTGCGCCCGGAGGACTTTCGCCGCGCGCTGGAGCGCGATCTCATCCTGGGCGGCAACGACTACTACGGCGGCCCGTTCGCGGACGTCGTCGGCGGCGCCGCCTGCGCCGCCCACCCCAGCCGCTGCGACCTCTCACAGGGCGTGGTCGTCGACGACGCGGCCAACACCGTCACCTTCCACCTGGTGGCGCCCAACCCCGAGTTCCTCGACCGGCTGACCCTCCCCGACGCCTACCCGGTGCCGGCCGGCATACCCGACCACGACATCGGCCTAACCCCGATGCCCTCCACCGGCGCCTACCAGTTCGTCGACGTGTCCCGTGACGCAGGCACGCTCGTGCGCAACCCCTACTTTCGGGAGTGGTCGCACGCGGCCCGCCCCGACGGCTACCCCGACCGGATCGTGTTTCGACACATCGACAGCTAGGAGGCGGGGATCACCGCCGTGGAACACGACACCACCGACTACATGTTCGACGGGGTCCCCCCCGACCGCCTGGCCGAAGCCCAAACACAGTACGCCAGCCGGCTGTACATCACTCCTACCAGCTCAAACGGTGCGCTTCTCCTCAACACCCGGAAGGCTCCCTTCACCGACCTGCGGGTTCGCCAAGCCATCAACTACGCGGTCGACCGAGCCCGGGTGGCGGCGCCTGGTCGGCGCGACTCCGAGCCCGGCTGCCACCGCGCGGCTTCGGCACCCGCCCCGGTTTCATGGACAAGGTCGAAGTGTGTCGGGACAAAGTACCGTTTACGAGATCTCTGGCCCCGACCGTGACCACCGGTATCGCCGTCCTCACCAAGAAGTAGACGTGCGATCGCCGACCATCCAGTACCGGCAATCCACGGCATTTGCCGCAGTTCTGAAACCGTCCGCGACACCCCTTCGATCGGCTGATCTCTCCCCGCCGACTTTCAGCGTGTAACGGCCTGATCGTCCGAACCGGTTGTCGGGCATGCATAATGATGGCACCAACCCGGCGGCAGAGGCACGATAACTCGGCGATGTGCACCTTTCGCTCGATCCTCCGCTCAGCGCTCAAGGCGGCGCCATAACGTCGCCCCAGGCGCTTGGCGCATATCTACTCTGACATTTGGGGACGCTCCGCGGAACGTTCTGGGCGGGTCTTCTGCAACCAGACCGTGAGCACGGCTAACTACTAGATCCGTCGTTAGGGTCGTGGCATGGTCTGGGGCGCCTCGGTGTTCCGTGTGCCAGTTCGGACAGTCCGAGCCGCGCCACGGTTGTGATCGTGCTCGGACGCGACATATAGCTACGTCTTGCGTAGCTACGTTCCACGTAGTATCCTCCGTGCGTGCCGCGACGACCTGTCCAGCTGAGACTGCAGCGCTCGAACGACCCGCCGTTGCTCATTCTGACCAGCTTGGCGGAAGGACCAAAGCACGGGCACGCGCTGGCTAAGGACATCGAAGCGTTCGCCGGGGTCCGGCTGGGTCCGGGCGCGCTCTATGGTGCGATCACCCGCTTGGAGGAGCGGGGCCTGATCGAGCCATTAGCCAGTCGCGACCGGCGACGGCCCTATCAGGATCACCCCGGCGGGAACCGCCGCGCTGGGCCAGGCTGTGGCCGACATGCGCCGCCTGGCCGATGTAGGCGCCGCTCGGCTGGGCCGCTCTTCCGCGCTGCGCCCAGGACTGTTGTCGTGAGCGGCGGGGAGCTGGCTCGCCTTCTGCGCTGGTATCCGCCGGCCTGGCGAGAACGCTACAGCGATGAGCTGGATGCCTACTTGGAGGACCGTTTCGGACCTGGCCGGCCGCCGTTGCGAGCGCGGCCTGTCGCTCGTGGCCGGCGGGATACGCGAGCGCTGCCGATGTTCAGGTCTGACTGGCGACAGTGTTCCTCCTCCCGACCGGGTCAGGGCCGCAACGCTACTGGTGCTCGGGTCATGGACCGCGTTCGTGATAGCTGGATCGAGCTTCGCCAAGCTTTCGGAACACTTCGATTCCGCTCTGCCCAACGGGATGGCCGCCCATCACGCTCGCCGACCTGGCCTACACGGCTGTGCAGACGGTCGCCGAGGTGGCGGCGCTGATGGTGATCGCCGCCGCAATGTTGGCCCTGCCCACGTTCGTGCGCTATGTCCGCTCCGGGGGCTGGAGCCATATCCGGCGACACACCTATCGAGCTGCCGGCTGCACCGTCGTGACAGCTGCCGTCACCGCTCCGCTGATTGTGTGGGCCCACCACTTAAACGACTACCAGCGCAACGGCGGCCTTGTCGCCTACTCCCTGCTTTTTCTCGTGTGGGCGGCGCTCGTGGTCGGCACCCTGATCCTGTGGACCGTTCTGGCGGTCGCCGCGGCCAGACAAGTCGACTTCTCCCGCTCACTCCTCATCGGCGAAGCCGGCCTGGCGGTGGCCGTGGCGGTCACCATGGTCGTGATCCTCGCCGCCACCACCCTGTGGTGGGCCCCCATAGCCGAGCGGGCTCCGTCCTTCTTCAGCGGCACCCTGCCTTGCCAGTCAACGCCCGGCTCGTGGCAACCGTCGCTTTCATGGCACTGGCCGCGGCGGCTGCGACAGCCGGAGCCGTCCGTATCGCCCGGTCTCTGCCCGAGTGGCGCCTGAAGCATTGATCTTTGACTACCCGACCGCCATCACGGGCTGCATCTTCAGGTCTGGGGTGATATCCGGATGCCGAAACTTGGCCGCATCTGCTACCGACCGGTACTGGCATTCGCCCTTCTCGCGCTCGCGCGGCGGCTGGGGTTCGAGGACTCCAATCTATTTGATCTGGCTTCCTCGATCCGCCAGCCGAGGGTCGTCTGATGGTGGACTTTGCCCGGGCCCAGCCGACGCGATGCATCCGCGAAACCGCTCGCTTCGCCAGCGCGAGGCGTGGATGGTGCCCTGGCAGACCTGCGCGGTCGGTGGCTACGTAGCGCTCCATGCTCTTCGAGGAATGTCTCGAGCGCATCGGCGAGATCCATAAGGAATGCGTGAACCTCGGAGGGCGAGAGCTATCCGCTCCATGAACATCGAATCGGCACGAGGTGCAGCCCGAGGTCGGTCCCACCGAGGTCGGGTCCACAGGCTCAGACACCCAACGTCTCGTCGTGGCACGTCCCGCTGCGGTGGTTCGGTAGACGCGGTCGGGTCCTTCGACCAGCAGTCGCCTCTTCAGCCTGCAGCAAGCCGCGTTGTTCGAGTCGGTGAAGCGCTGGATAGAGGGCGCCGCCGCTGGGCTGGTAGACGGCTGCCGGCGTTGTGCGGAAGAACTGCTTCAACTCGTATCCGGAGCTGGGTGTCTCTTCGATGTGGGCAAGCAGGATCTGCTCAAAGTCGGTGAGCGCTCTGGGTCGTCGTCACAGCGGCGGGACCCTTCCTCTATAGGTCGATTCGACCTATAGTAGCCGCTGGTGACTCGGACCGAACAGAGCGACAGATGGAGGTACGTGAGATGAGGGTCCCCAGTAACGTCGACTCTCGGGTCGATCGACGCTCCTTAGAGTTCCCGGCTGCCTCCGCCACTCCGTCTGTGCACGACGAGATCGCGCACGGGCTCAAAGAGCATCCGGCCAGGAAGGGACTGCGGTTCAACCTCTTCGTGACCGGGATCGAGATTGGCGGGGAGCATCGCGTTGTTTCACCTGGCCCGATCGATCGGCGCGAGTGACGTGGACAGCTATCCGGCCGGCAGCATCGCCCCAGATTTTCGGGGCGCTGATGATCTGGGGAAAGCTCGGAAGTTCAGCGGAGCGTCGGTGGCGATCTTCACGTCACCATGGTCTCAGCGGTCATCGCCCTGGCCGGCAGCACCGCCCCCAAGGTGCTGCTCTACAAGGACTGCGCGGCAACGGCCCTCATCGGCCTTGTCTCTTGGGATCGTGCGTCATGGGGCGCAAACCGGTGGTCTTTTACCTGGCTCAGCGCTATGGCGCCGACGGCACCCATGAGGAATGTCGATCTTCGACACAATGTGGGACACCTACCACGGGTTCCGCCAGCGACGTACGTCACCAGCTATCCTGCGGGAAGCCTATCCTCGTCCAGCGTCCGTGACCGCGCCCATCATCCGTGAGGTTTGGTACGCCACCGCCGCAACCACCACCATATACTCCCCTTCGTGGCGACCGCGTGCTCGGCATCGTCGGATCGATAGCGATCGGCCGCTACTTCACCAAGAGAGGCAGGGCGCAGGCGGCCCTCGCCAATGCCGCACGCTCGGAGCCATTCTGATCGCTCCACGACAGCAACCCTTCGCCCACGAATCGCCGATCCATCCGAAACTATTGGTTCCACGCCAACCTGGCGTGGGACGTCCATTCAGGCCTCGCCATCGAGATGATCGACGGTCGACGGAACCGCCCACAGCGACGGGCCCCATTACTTAGCCGTGCTCACCGTCCGGCGCGAGACGGGGTCGCCCCTGCCGGGTCTCGCGGGCGGCGCCTCCATAGGCAGCGCGCCGCGACCCTCGAGGAACGCCACGCCTTCGTCGAGAGCTTCCGCCAGAGTCGTGGAGGTTGGCAAGACCTGTCGAGACCTGTTCAACGATCCCCACTCCCAGACTGTTCCGCATCGACGCCGCACTGGGCGGCCAGCAGCAGCGCTCGCTGTCGAACCAATGGGGCCGTGTCTCCGGCGAGGAGCGGTTGGTTGACTCTCGCATCGCCACGCTGAGATCGGCTCTGGCTCTGAGCGGAGTCCCTCGGGGTCGACGAGCTTAAACGATCCACTGCCAGCATTGAGCGTGTTCCACCCGTGCGCGTCACCAGTACCAGCACGGCTGTGGCGGCGTCGAAGGCGGCTGCCCTCTTCTCAAACAAAGCTAGCGCCCGGTCAATCACTGCTCGACGGCAGGGACGGCCAGCGCCGCCCATGTCGTCGCGATGTACTGAGCGAGCCCGGCGGCCTTGTTAGCACCGGTTGGCAAACCCACATCGGGAGCCACCGGCCGCCAAAAATCACGCAGAGTCGTCACGGTCGCTTCTAGGACCTGAGGTAAGGGCATCGCCACGAGAGGGGCGCCTTCTCATCGGGCGATGATGGCGTCGACGAGTGGACTCCTCGTAGGAATAGGCTTGGCATGTTGACTGTCGAGGGGAGTCGGATGACACGGTGATGCGGCGGAACAACTGGGTCTACAGCATCGGCTGTTTCGTGGTGTGGGGCATCCTCCGTGCGGTCGCTGCTGCGAAGGCGAAGAACGGAACGTTCCACAACGTTCTTCTAGTGTTCGCTGGCTGGACTCTCTGTTAGCAATACGCTGAACGAATAGGATGCACATAAACA
>CAVZUX010000024.1:0-65807 GCA_963778435.1 uncultured Actinomycetota bacterium | reverse complement strand
ACGCGTACCGCCGGCCACCGCGCCGCACGCGGTCACTGTGGTCCGCCAGTCTGCGTACCTTCCCACGATCAGCACGCAGACAAATGCCGCCGTGACCGCTTGCAAGAACGCCAAGAGCCAGGCGAAGACGATCGCTCGCAGGCGACGCGGCGGATCATCCGCTCAGACGGCCACCTCACGTGCTAGCACCCACGGCGCCGATGCCGCGGCAACCGTCCCGAAGACCAGCAGTAGTGCCGTTACCGACGCGACGACCGCGTAGTCGCGGCAGGCAGGATCCAGAGCAGAGCCAGCGAGAACGCGTAGTTGCCAAGCGAGATAACCGCTGTGGCACCCACCACGACCGCTGGCGCGGAGCGTGTTTGCGCCGACCTGGCCGCATGCCGCCCCCGCCCCATCAGCGCGCACCCGTGATAGCGCGAACATCAAACAAGATCAGGGCACCGGAAGACGGACCGGTAGCCTCCCAGGCAACCTTGGCGTGAGCCTTTAGATAACGCTCGAACGACGGCGTCGCGATGCTATAACCCTGGGCCACGAGGGCGGTACTCAGTAGCACGTAATCAACGTGATGGGCGATGAGCTCAGGGACGGTGCTCCACTGCCCGAGTTGCACTCCGCGCATGAGGAACTGCGCGGTGAGTTCGGTCACGGCAATGGTGGTCCCGTTGGGAAGGTGGGCGGGGGCCCAGGAGAGCAGTTGCCGGTACTCGTCATCGCGGGTCGAGTGGACGCTGGCCCACACCGCCCCGTCAGCCATGACCACGACAGCGACGACCGCGACGGCGACTTGCCGCCATTGCCTACCGAGCCGCGGCGCCGCCCGACGGCAACCAATGACCAGAGTGCACAGGGCCGGAACCAGCAGGACGTAGTACAACTGCTCTTCGAGAGTCCCGAAGGCCGTCGCGTAGGCCAGGTACCCGGCGGCCGAGGTGGCCCATAGGGCCACCAGTAGCTCACCGCGCGCGTCAGGGGTGGCTGCCTGCCGCCATTTCGCCTGGTGCCGAACCGCGCTGATGACCTGGCACCCGCCCGCGACCGCCCCTAGGCCGAGAATCGCATAGGTAATGCTGAAGTGAGCAGCGTCGGCGGCCGCCCGGGAGACTAGCGACACATGGACTGTGGCGGAGTTGAAGCCGGATGCCTGCTCGACGCCGACCAGACGGCGGAACCCAGAGACGACCTGAGACCACCATGGGCCAAGACCGCCCGCCAGCACAAGCAGGGACTGCGAGAGAAGGTAGCAGCAGATCATGACTACCAGGGCAAGCACGGCCTTCTTGCGCTCTACCACCCAGCCAAGGACGATGGCGAGGACCAGCAGGCCGACCAGTATCAGGCCGAAGTCTTCCTTCACGCATAGCGCGAGCCCCGCGACCACGCCGCCAACGGCTGTGAGTGCCCACGACTGTCGCTCCGTCCTGCGGCCAACGGACGCGGCAAGGAGCACGACGCTGCCTGCCGCGGCCATCTGGGCAGGGGACTCCAGCATCACCCGGCTGTCGTAGTAGATCTCGAAGGGGTCTACCGCCGTAATCGTGGCGACCACCAGGCCAGCCCACCAACTCGTCGTCCCGCCCACGAGGATGAACACGAGGCCGCAGGTGACCGAACCACACAGCGCCATGAACGGCCGCAGGTCAAACAAGACGGTCGCCAGGCTGCCGTGCATAGAAAAAATCTTGATGGCCGCGGCCATCATCGCGAACCCGGCTGGCGGGTGAAGGTCGAAGGGCACCCCGAAGAGCGTCAGCCCGTGACCGGCGGCAAGGCTGTTCGCGATCTGGGTGTACGTCGTCTCATCGATGAAGATGTCGTAATCGGTAGTGATCCCTACCGCGCGAATCCCCCAGGCTGCCATGGTGATGGCCGAATGCGGCACCCCAGGGGAGCAATATCGAGCGCGGCCGGTGCTGGGTTTGGCCGATCGCATCGATCGGCAGTTCATACCTGTGGCGAGCGGTGTACAGGCCGATCACCGGGGTTCCCCACCGTGCGGGGCCAGTACGCTCGCCCTCGTCGCTAGGCGGAGCTCAGGAAGCGGCACGCCGACTCGAGAGGGCCTTGACCGCGCCGACTTCATCGCAGCCGGCCAGGAGAGCCCGGACGCCGTTCGCATCGCTGACGACGATGTCGGTCGAGCGCAGCCCGCTCTTCAGTGCGGGCACGATCTCTGCCGCGAGCTCCGCCGGCCAGGATGTCACGGTGGCGAGATCCACGGCCTGACGTCGTTCGAGCTTGCCGAGCTGCATGTACTTCATCTCGGCCAGCAGCACGCCGGCCAGCCGGTCCGCCGTTGAGTCCCACGAGAACGCACCGGCCCACGCCTTGGCCGCCGCTCCGATCTGCGCCCGGCGGTCTGGGTCACTGAGCTCCTGCAGCGCGTCGCTGAGAGCGTCTGCCAGGGTCTGGCCGACGCGCACAAGCCAGCCGGTCATCCCATGCAGGACCGAGTCTCGCAGCCCTGGGACGTCGTAGGCGACCGCCGGTGTCCCGATAGCATTCGCCTCGATGATGGTCAGGCCCCAGCCCTCTGCCGCCGAGGGGGCGACCGTCAGCCAGGCCTGACCGAGCAGCTCGAACTTGGCCTCTTCTGAGATCCGGCCGGGCATCTCCACCACGCCGTCCAGGCTCAGCTTGCTTACCTGGGCAGCCAGGGCGTCGCGGGCCTCACCGGTCCCGGCGATCACCACCCGCAGATCCGGCCATCGCTCCAGCAGTTGCGGCACGGCCGCGATCAGGTGGTCCAGCTGCTTGTGCGGAACTATTCGCGTAACTAGCGCGATCGTCGGTCCCGCGGTCCGCCGCGTCGAGCCGTGCCAACGCTGATCTATCCCGTTGGGCACGATGTGCACGTGCCCGCGAAAGCGGAGTTCCCTGCGCATCTCCGCTCGAGTGGACGGGGAGACCGCGATCATCGGCCGGTCCCGGTAGACGAGGCGGCTTGCCCTGCCTTCGAGCAATCGCCCTACGTGGTTCATCGGCCAACGGAAATACATATCGAACTGCCGCTGGTGGACATGGTGCACCACGCACAACACCGGTAGCTTCGGAGGGCTCCACAGCGGCGCGAAGAACGGGATGCCATTCTGGAAATCGACGACGGCGTCGTAGTGTTTCGCGTGGCGTCGAAGATGGCGCGCGGCCGGCAGCGTAAACGCCGAACCGGCCGCCTCTTCGTATCACCAGATACCCGTTGGGCCAGTCATAAGGCTGTCCTCCCCGGTATTCCGAGGTAAAGAGTGTGACCGCCGCGCCAGCCAGGGCGAAGCGCTGCGCGACCTGCTCGGCATAGGACTCCGCACCGCCAGCAGCTGGGTTGGCTCGGTCGCGCCAGTTCAAGAAGAGAATACGGCGCCGGGCCAGTTGATCTATGGCAGACATAACGCGGACCGCCGCCCGTGAAGCAGGCGGCAAAGCTCCATCGTCGCCCGCGCGCCGTCCCGGAAGGGATTCAACGAGGACGCACGAGAGTCGGTCCAGGCGACCGGCACTTCTTTAATAAGACCGCCAAGGTCGTGGACAGCCCGGAGCATCTCGACATCGAACGCGAACCCATCCACGGTCAGCCGAGGCGCGATCTTACGCGCGAACTCACCGGAGAAGAACTTGAACCCGCATTGCGTGTCGGCGATCCCCGGCAGAACCCGATGCGCCAGCCCATGGAACACCATCCCGCCAGCCGACCGAAGCAGCGACTGTCGCTTGACAAATGTCGCGCCGCGGACGTATCGGGAGCCTACGACGGCCTGGTACCGCTCAAGCAGTGGCAGAACGACATCCAGGGTCTCGATCGGCGTGGCGAGGTCGGCGTCCATATATCCGACGACGTCGGCCTGCGAGCCGAGAATCCCATGGCGGACCGCCGCCCCCTTCCCCGGGCGCACGCATCCGGTGACGTAGACGGGCACCCGGCCGGACCACTGCGCCGTCGCGATGTCTGCGGTGTGGTCGAAGCTGCCGTTATCGATCACGACGACGGCAGCCGAGTACTTCTGGGCATCCAGATACTCGATGGTGCGCTCCAGTGTCCGAGGCAGCCGTCCGGCCTCATTCCTGGCCGGTATCAGCACTTCGAGATGACATTGATTGCGGCGCAGGGCTACTGGGAATTCCGAACTGGGCAACTCTCCGAAGAGCTGGCCGTATTCATATTCATCTATCCTCGCCGACGACAACTGGTTCGTGGCCACAGTAGGCAACCGTCATCACTCCTAGGTGATTAACCTATACGGACTATGATAAGGCAGGGGAGAAGACTGGACAGCATTGACCTGCTATTTGATGACGCCCCAGATCCCCGCGCATAAACAGTATGCCACGTCCTTCGCCCGATCAAGGAAGTGTGGCGTTAAAACGTTGATTTTACTTTCGCGAAACCGGAATTCGGCGATCCAAATTGTGCCATGATGTCCGGCAATCCGCACGGAGGGGCGATATGTAATTTCCTGGAAGGCTTGACGCGATAATCCAAGAACCGCACATTTAGGCGATAATTTCACGAAGAAGGCGATACTGAGCAGAAATGGTTCTGGCCCGCGACGTTGCCAATTCCAGGCACCACGATGATCATTCCTGCACGGCATACGTCGTTCCCGGTGACGACGATGTCCTCAACCGGGCCGATCGCCCCGAAGCCGCCAATATCGATCGCGTTACCGCCATCCGGGAAGGCGTAACCTGGCACGAGGTCGTGAATGTAGTTCCCGGTAATGTTGATGTTGCGCACTGCGCCGGCAAAGTTGGTCGACCAGTATCCGGTACGTATGCCGTACGGCGAGCCCCAGAAGTCGTTGTCACGGATTGTCACGTTATAGATCGGGTACGTGCCAATCGCCAGTTGCATACCGTCGCCGCCGTTGCCGCCCCGCACCGTGTTGTCCGCATACAGGACGTCATAGACCGGTGCCGAGATCGTGTGGGCGACAAGACCGTCGTCGCCGTCCGTGCCGATTCGCTGGTCGACGTAGTTGCCGATCACTTGGCCGTCATTGGAGTCGAGCACATGGATGCCGTCGAGCTGGTTGTAGAGACCGCTCGTGGCGACCTGCGTGTTGCACCGGCTGACGCAGAAGCCGCTACTGCCGACGACCGCGATGGAGTAGCTAAACGGATTCCTCGTCCGGACGCCGATCACGACCGCATTCTCGGAATCGCGCACGTCGATAAGGTAAGCCACGGCGCGCCCCACCGGGTATGCCTCAGCGTCGAGGGTGTTTCCGCTCTCATCGGCGGTCAGGTCCTCTATCGTTACGTTCCGCGCCCCGTCGGTGGTGATCAGCGGGTATCCGCCATTCGGTCCCATGGTGGTCAGGAAGCTAGGCCCCGCCTTGAGGACCGTCGACGGACCAACGCCGATCAGCTTCACGTTGCTCTTCAGCACCACGTGTCCGTCGATGAGGTAGGTGCCCGCGGGGATGGGAACAGTGCCGCCGCCCGCAGCCGCAGCGTTATCTATCGCACTCTGGATGGCGTTCGTGTCGTCGGCGGCGCCCACCGAATTGGCGCCCGACAGCGGGAACACCCGACTGTTGGTCGCCCCCGACGCCGCGCACGAAACGTTAGAGAAGCTGGCCGCATTCCCGGCGCCGCCAGCTTCGACGGCTGCGGTCGCCACGACAATCGCCGCTACGGCGCAACCCGCGATGCCCGCCAATAGAAGTGGTCTACGCAGAGTGATGTGGCGTAGCTGCATGTAACCGATGATAGGCGGGAAAAGGTCTCGGCGCGGCCTTGGTAGCCCCGCAGCACGTGAACGCCGTTACTTCTTCTTCTTGTTGCGCTTGCCGAAAGCGGCCGGGATGACGTTCGAGCCCGAACCCGGCATCGGGGGCAGGCCAGCCGGGCCGCGGCCGCCGAAGCCGGGGAAACCGCCCTCGCCGCCGAAGCCGGCCGGGCCGCCGCCCGCCTGGGCCTCGCGCAGCATCTCGGCTAGCTCCTCCATCGACTGCGGCGTTTCCTGCGGCGCGGCAGCGGCCGGCGGGCACGGCGCGCTCGCCCCGTTACCTGAACCGCCCGCCGGCCCGATCGCCGCCTTGCGGGGGTCGCCGCTACGGCGCTTGCCCTTCGCGTTCTTCGCCCTGGCGGCCTTGGCCGAGCGTCGGGCGGCGCCCGCCATGCCCGGGATCGCCGGCATGCCTGGCATCCCGCCGCCCATCAGCATCTTCATCTGCTTCTGGCCCTCGAAGAAGTTCGTGACCAGCTGGGAGACCTCGCCCACGGTGACACCGGATCCGTTGGCGATGCGCAGTCGGCGCGAGCCGTTGATGACCTTCGGGGTACGCCGCTCCTCCGGGGTCATCGAGCGGACGATGGCCTCGGCCCGGTCCAGGTCCTTGTCGTTGACCTGGTCGAGGAGCTCCTTGTTCTTCGACGCGCCGGGCATCATGCCGAGGATGTTCTTGAGCGGGCCGAGCTTGCGCAGCATGTTCAGCTGCTCGACGAAGTCCTCGAGGGTGAACCCCTCGCCGGACATCATCCGCTCCGCGATCGAGGCGGTCTGCTCGGCGTCGAACGCCTTCTCCGCCCGCTCGATCAGGGAGAGCACATCGCCCATGTCCAGGATCCGGGTTGCCATCCGGTCCGGGTGGAAGACGTCGAAGTCGGAGAGCTTCTCACCGGTGGAGGCGAACATCACCGGCTTGCCCGTCAGCGCGGCGATCGACAGCGCCGCGCCGCCTCGGGCGTCGCCGTCGAGCTTGGTCAGCACCACGCCGTCGTAGCCGACCCCGTCGAGGAACGCCTGCGCGGTCGCCACCGCGTCCTGGCCGATCATCGCGTCGACGACGAACAGCACCTCGTCCGGGTCGGTCGCGTCCCTGATCGCGGCGGCCTGCGCCATCAGCTCCGTGTCGATGCCGAGACGGCCGGCGGTGTCGACGATCACGATGTTATGCAGCGACCGGCGGGCCTCCTCGATCGAGGCACGGGCGACCGCGACCGGGTCGCCGACGCCGTTGCCCGGCTCGGGGCGAACACCGGGACGCCGGCCCGCTCGCCGATGACCTGGAGCTGCGTCACCGCGTTCGGCCGCTGCAGGTCAGCGGCGACGAGCATGGGCGCGTTGCCCTGCTCCTTGAGCCAGAGCGCGAGCTTGCCCGCGAGCGTGGTCTTACCGGAGCCCTGCAGGCCGGCCAGCATGATCACGGTCGGCGGGTTCTTGGCGAACCGCAGCCGACGCGTCTCGCCGCCCAGGATCGTGACGAGCTCCTCGTGCACGATCTTGATGACCTGCTGGGCGGGGTTCAGCGCCTGCGATACCTCCACGCCCGACGGCCCGTTCCTTCACCCGCGCGATGAACTGGCGCACCACGGGCAGCGCGACGTCCGCCTCGAGAAGGGCGATGCGAATCTCGCGGGCGGTGGCGTCAATATCGGCGGGCGACAGCCGCCCCTTGCCGCGCAGCGAGGAGAAGACCTGGGTTAGCCGATCGGAGAGCGTCTCAAACACCCTTCAAGGCTACCGGTGATTAGGGGCTAACGTATGAGTCCGCGCGAGCGGGTCTTCTGGTCGAGCTTCTTCCGAGGAGTTGCGCCACGGGAGGGCGGCTGACGGTGGGAAAAGGGGAAGCCGGGACCGTTCACTATGACGGTTTGGGTTCTGACCTGATCTCAGCCGGGGCTGAGCGCGGAGAGCACCATCTGGACCGTGCGCTTGCGCAGATCGGGGTCGGTCACGCAGGCCGCCGGTGGCGTCGGTGACGTAGAAGACGTCGACCGCCTCCGCTCCCAGCGTCTCGATGCGGGCGGCGTGGACGTTCAGCCCGCACTCGCCGAGCGCGCGGCCGATCCGCCAGAGCAGGCCCGGCTCGTCGTGCGCGCGGACCTCGACCACGGTGGCGCTGGTCGAGGCGTTGTCGACCAGCGTGACCTTGGGCGGCGGCGCGCTCGGGCCGTGCGACCGGACGGCGCGGGCGCGGCGCTCGAGCCGGTCCTCGACGTCGAGCCGGCCCTCGAGCATCCGCCGCAGGTCCGCGGAGACGAGTGTGGAGTCCGGCGGGTCACCGTACTCCGGCACCACGTTGAATACCGTCACGGCGGTGTCGCCCACCGCGGTCGCGTTGGCGCCGCGGACCGTGAGCCGGTGCGAGGCCAGCACCCCGGCCGCCCGCCAGAGCAGGCCCGGCCGGTCAAGCGCGACCACGGTGACCTCGTGGCCGTCGACGATCGCGGCGGGGCCGCCGTCGGCGACCAGCGCCAGCTGGTCCTCGCGCAGCGGGACCGGGGCGGGCATCGGGTCGCCGTCGAGCACCGCGCTGACCCGGCGCACCAGGTCGGCCACGAGCCCGGCCTTCCAGTCGTTCCACGCGGCCGGGCCGGTGGCCAGCCCGTCGGCGACGGAGAGCGCGTGCAGCAGCTCCAGCAGCGTCCTGCTGCGGACCGTCGCCGCCACCTGCTGCACGGTCATCGGGTCGTCCAGGTCCCTGCGGGTGGCCACGCCCGGGAGCAGCAGATGGTGGCGGACCGCCTCGGCGACCAGCTCGACGTCGGCCTCGTTCGAGCCCGACCCGCTTGCACACGTCGCGCGCCACGACCTCGCCGGAGACGCTGTGGTCACCGGGCCAGCCCTTGCCGATGTCGTGCAGCAGCGCGGCCAGCAGCAGCAGGTCGGGGCGGGAGACGTCACGGGTCAGCGCGGCGGCGTTCGCGGCGCACTCCACCAGGTGCCGGTCGACCGTGAAACGGTGCAGCGGGTTGCGCTGCGGCCGGTTCCGCACCCGTTCCCAGTCCGGGATCAGCGCGGCCAGCAGCCCCTCCTGGTCGAGCGCCTCCCAGACCGCGATCGCGCTCGGCCCCTGCCCCGAGCAGGGCAAGCAGCGCGTTGCGGGCGTCGGCCGGCCAGGGGATCGGCATCGGCGGGCACTCGGCCAGCCTGGCCAGGGCGCGCGGCGCGAGCGGCAGGCCGACCTGGGCCGCCGCGGCGGCGGCCCGCAGGACGAGCACCGGGTCGGTCTGCCGGGCACGGCGGCGCGGGCCAGGACCACCTCGCCTTCCTGCTCGACCACGCCGTCCGCGAGCGGACGGCGATCCAGCTTGCCCCGTCGCATCCGCACGCCGAGGGCGCGGCGGCCCCCGGCCCGGTCCGCCTGGCGGAAGGCGTGATCGACGGCGTAGGCGACGGTGCGGCCCGCGCCCGCGAGCTGCCGCAGCAGCGCGTCGCCGTCGAGCAGGCCGAGCGTGCGGGCCACCTCGTCCTGCTCTTCGAGCACGAGCCGGTCGAGGCGTCTGCCCGTGACCTCGTGCAGCACGTGGCGCGCATCCAGGACCTGCTCGTAGGCGGCCCGCACCTTGGGGCCGGGGGCGGGGGCGACCCAGGCCGCGGCGATCGCCTGGATGGCGTGCACGTCCCGCTGCCCGCCGCGCGATCTCCTTCAGGTCGGGCTCGAGGAGGAAGGCAAGCTCGCCGTGGAGCCTGGTCCGCTCCTCGTGCAGCGCCTTGAGCTCGGCGAGCCTGGTCCTGGCGTTGGACCGCCAGTCCTCGAGCGCGCCCTCGCGCAGCCGGGTGGTCAGGTCCGGGTCGCCGGCGACGTGCCTGGCGTTCAGCAGCCCGAGCGCGACCTTGAGGTCGTTGCGGGCCACCCGCCTCGCCTGCGGCACGGTCCGCACGGCGTGGTCGAGCCGCGCGCCGGAATCCCAGACCGGGTACCAGATCCGGTCGGCGATCCGCGCGATGCCGTCTCTGCCGTCATGCAGCATGCAGCACGTCGAGATCGCTGCCGGGCAGCAGTTCCTTGCGGCCGTAGCCGCCGACCGCCACGAGGGCCACGCCGGGCTCGGCCCCCAGCATCCCGGCGAGCCAGCGATCGGTTTCGGTTGTCCTTCGGCTGCGATCAGCCGCAAAAGAAGTCATCACGCTCACCAGGTCCCCCGAATGATCAGGTGCGCGGCCGCAGCACGGCGCGCTCGTGGTACCGGTCCCCCGTGTTGTGTTGTGTTACGCCAGCGCCGGCCGATGTTACCCGATCAGATGGCGTCCGGCCCGCGCTCCCCCGTGCGCACCCGGACGACCGTCTCAACCGGCACTGACCCACACCTTGCCGTCGCCGATCCGGCCGGTCTGGGCTGCCTTGAGGATGACGCCGACGAGATCGTCGACGTCCTCGTCGTCGCAGATGACTTCGACTCTGACCTTGGGCACGAGGTCTACCTGGTACTCGGCACCCCGGTACACCTCGGTGTGCCCGCGTTGTCTGCCGTATCCGCTCGCTTCACTGACTGTCATGCCGTGCACGCCGAATGCCTGCAACGCTGCTTTGACATCGTCGAGTTTGAAGGGCTTGATGACAGCCGTAATGAGCTTCATGTGACCACCCTCTCGTTCACCACTTCCGAGAATGCCTTACGCGCGTTTCCTGCGTCCAGTCCGAATGTGTCAGAAGCGTGAAACCGAGGGCCTCACTATTACGTTGCCGTTTCATACCAGCGCACAACTGCAGGTCAGCGCGGTGTGAGCGGGCTGGCGTAGCGACCTCGATCGGGCGTCAGCCGCCGAGGATCGCGTCGACGAACGCGGCCGGGTCGAACGGCGCCAGGTCGTCAGGGCCCTCGCCGAGGCCGACGAGCTTCACCGGGACGCCGAGCTCGCGCTGCACGGCGATCACGATGCCGCCCTTGGCGGTCCCGTCGAGCTTGGTGAGGACGATCCCGGTCACGTCCACCACCTCGGCGAACACCCGGGCCTGGCGGAGCCCGTTCTGGCCGGTGGTGGCGTCGAGCACGAGCAGCACCTCGTCCACGGCGGTGCGCTTCTCCACCACCCGCTTGACCTTGCCAAGCTCGTCCATCAGGTCGTTCTTGGTGTGCAGGCGGCCGGCGGTGTCGATGAGCACCACGTCCGCCTCCTGCTCGATGCCGGTGCGACACCGCGTCGAAGGCCACGCTCGCCGGGTCCGCCCGGTCCTTGTCGGAGCGGACCACCTCGGCGCCGACCCGCTCGCCCCAGGTCTGCAGCTGATCGGCCGCCGCGGCGCGGAAGGTGTCGGCCGCGCCGAGCACCACCGTCTCCCCGTCGCCGACCAGCGCCCGGGCGAGCTTGCCGCAGGTGGTCGTCTTCCCCGTGCCGTTGACGCCGACCACCAGCATGACCGCCGGGCTGCCCTCGTGCCGCTGGGTCCGCAGCGCCCGGCTGGCGGTGGTCTCCACCTGGCCGAGCAGCTCTTCGCGGAGCATCTCCCGGACGTCATCCGGGGTCCGGGTGCCCTCGACCTTGACCTTCGTCCGCAGGTCGGACACGATCTGCCGGGCGGGCGTGACCCCGACGTCGGCGGTGATCAGGACTTCCTCGATCTCGTCCCAGGTGTCGTCGTCGAGCCGGTCCCGCGAGAGCAGGCTCAGCAGCGCGGTACCGAAGCCGCTCTGCGACCGGGCCAGCCGCGCCCGCAGCCGCACCATCCGGCCGGCCGAGGGCGGCGGCTTCTCCACGGTGGGGCGGGCGGGCGCCGGCGGCTCGGCCGGGCGCTGCTCCGGCGGAGCGGTGGCCGTGGCGGTGGCCGTCCCGCCGCCGGTCTCACTGTCAGTGTCGGCGTCTTTGACCGCAGGCCTCGAGCCGGTCATGTCGAGCGCGCCGTTCCGGCTGCGACGGACCCCGTGCATGCCGCGCGGCCGCAGGAACATCGTGCCGCCCACGCCGACGTAGCAGCACGGCGACCACCACGATGAGGATGATGTACGCAATCATTTAAGCCCACTGTCTCCCAGAACGGCTTGTCCCCGACGCGGCCCGCGCACCGTCGGCCCGCGTTGAACGCCCCTGAGCACGCTACAGCA
This sequence comes from uncultured Actinomycetota bacterium, assembly GCA_963778435.1. Taxonomy (GTDB): domain Bacteria; phylum Actinomycetota; class Actinomycetes; order Streptosporangiales; family Streptosporangiaceae; genus Trebonia. The sequence continues at coordinate 54,038 of CAVZUX010000024.1, read as the reverse complement.
TGCCCGCGTCAAGACCCGGTACTCGCGCGACAGGCTAGTCGGCCTCAGATTGGCAGACTCCCCGGCTGCCTGGGCCTAAACGCGAGTTACGGACGGCGGATGGGTGACGCGGTTCAGGCGGGCTCGGATTCGCGGACGCGCTGGCTGATCACCATGGAGACGCCGTCGCCGCGCATCGAGACGCCGTAGAGGGCGTCGGCCGCCTCCATCGTGCGCCGCTGGTGGGTGATGACGATCAGCTGCGAGCTCTCCTGCAACTCGGTCGAAGACGCCGAGCAGCCGCTGCAGGTTGCTGTCGTCAAGCGCCGCCTCGACCTCGTCAAGCACGTAGAACGGCGACGGCCGCGCCTTGAAGATCGCGAAGAGGTAGGCGATCGCTGTCAGCGACCGCTCGCCGCCCGAGAGCAGGGAGAGCCGCTTCACCTTCTTGCCCGGCGGGCGCGCCTCGATCTCGATGCCCGTGGTCAGCATGTCGTCCGGCTCGGTCAGCATCAGCCGCCCGAGCCGCCGGGGAAGAGCCGGGAGAACAGCCCCTCGAACTCACGCGCGGTGTCGGCGTAGGCGGAGGCGAACACCTCCTGCACCCGGTCGTCCACCTCCTTCACCACGGTAAGCAGGTCGCGGCGGGTCTTGCGCAGGTCTTCAAGCTGAGTGGCGAGGAACTGGTGCCGCTCCTGCAGCGCCTCGTACTCCTCCAGCGCAAGCGGGTTGACCTTGCCGAGCCGGGTGAGCTGCCGGTCAGCCTCCGCCGCCCGGCCCTCCTGCTCCGCCCGAACGTACGGCACTGCGACGGTCTCCGGCTCCGGCTCGCCCTCAGTGGCACGAGGCGTGCGCGTCGGGGTTGGCGTCAGAGCCTCTTCCACCTCGGTGCGCACCGCCCGGAGGGCATCCGCGAGCGACTCGGGCGCGCCGGCCGCTGGCACGCTCCCACCGTTCGAAGTTCCGGACATGTCGCTTATGTCGGATATCTCGGGGCGGGGTGTTAGTCGGAGACTCAGGGGCGGAGGTGTAGTCGGAGACTCAGGGGTGGAGGTGGGAGTCGGAGACAGGGCGGAAGCTGCGTTCGAAGCGGGGAAGCCGAGGACGCGGCGGGAGAGCCAGACGGGTCGGAAGCCGGGGACGCGGCGGGAGAGCCAGACGGGTCGGAAGCCGGGGACGCGGCGGGAACTTCAGCGGGGACGCGGACGGCGGTGCCGCGCTTGCGGGCAGCGGCGGCGAGGGGGGAGGTGGCGGGGACCAGGATCAGGACGTCGGGGCCGTACTCGGCGACCAGGGCGTCGGGTTCCACCCCGTACTCGTCGGCGGCATGCGACGCCAGTTGCTCGAGGCGGAGCCGGTGCTCATTGCGAGAGATCTCGGTGCCGTGCGCGGTGTTCACCACCCCGTCGAGCTCGGCTGACACCGCTGCGGCCTGGGCGCGGATGGTCTTCAGGGTCTCGCTGCTCGCTGCGGTCGCGGCTTCGGCGGCGGCGCGGCGCTCGTTGGCCTCGGCCAACGACGACTCGGCGGCGGACACGGCCGTGGCCGACCCGGCGGCGACGGCGCGGGCGACCGCCGCCTGCGCGGCACGCTGCCGGCGCCGGATGGCGGCCCGCTCCCTGGCGGCCCGCTCGGCCGTTGCGGACGCGGCGAGGGAGTCGGCCCGCCCGGTGATCGCGCGGAGCCGCTCCTCGACGGTGCGCACCTCAAGGCGCGCCTCCATCTCGGCCTCGCGCGACGCGCCGGCCCGCTGGGTCAGCTCCGCGCGCTCGGCGTCGGCCTGCTGGTTCTCAACTTCCGGGTCGCGCGCCCGGTCCTCGGCGGCTTCCGCCTCGGCGAGGTCGGTCTTCAGCTGGGCGAGCTTGGCCAGGTCCTTCTCCGCGCTGCGCTGCGCCGCGCCCACGGCGGCGTCGAGCCGCTTGGCCTCGTCGGCGGCCGCCCGCGCCGCCCCGGCGAGCCGCCCGAGGCGCCCGGAGATCTCCGCGGTCGCCGCGTCGGCGGCGCGCAGCCGGCCTCGGATCTCCTCAAGCACCTGCCGGGCCTCGTCCTGCCCCTCGGTCGTCTCCGCGAGGATCTCCGCCGCCGCCTCGCTGGCCAGCTCGGCCGCCGCCAGCTTCGCGGCGGCCTCGTCGGCCGCCGCGCGCACGTCGAGCAGCGACTGCGCGCCCGCGGATCCGCCGTGCGCCCAGTGCGCCCCGATCAGGTCGCCGTCGGCGGTCACACAGCGAAAATCAGGATTATCCCGAACGAACCCGGCTGATTCCGTCAGGTCCGCCACCACCACCACGTCGGCAAGCAGTTCCCGTACCGCGACCGTCAGCTCCGCAGGAGCCGTCACCAGGTCAACCGCCCACCGAGCGCCAGCGGGGAGGATGGGGCGCGAGCGACGGTCGGGGAAGTTGGGCCTGGCGGAGCTATGGGGACCGGCGGTTCCGGCGGGAGGGGTGGGGCCTGAGTGACGGTCGGGGAAGTTGGGGCTGGCGGAGCTGCGCTGATCCGAGGTGTTAGCGAGGCTCTCGTAATTAGCGGGCGCAGGCGGGGAAGCGATCACCAGGCCGACGGTGCCGGCGTTGGCGGTGCGGATGTCGGTGAGGACCTCGACGGCGGCGTCTAGGCCGTTGACGGTGAGGGCTTCGGCGGCGGCCCCAAGCGCGGCGGCGATGGCCTTCTGGTAGCCGTCGGCGACTGTTAGCTGGGCCGCGAACGAGCCAAGGACGCCCCGGAAGCGGTCTGGGTCGGCGAGGACCGCGGCGGTGGCGTCCACGCCTCGGCGCAGCGTCTCGCTGAGGGCTTCGACGCGGGCCCGGAGTGCGGCTACCTCGCTGTTAGCTGCACGCTCGGCCTTACGCGAAGCAACGGTCCGTTCCGAATGATGGTTGTGCTCCTTCGTCGCCCGCTCCAGCTCAGCGGCCAGCCCGGATCGGTCGGAGTCGCCGTCGTCGGCCACATCCTGGACCGCGCTGTACTCAAGCTGGGCGCGCTCGGCGCGGGCGCGGGCCTGCTCGGCGGCGGCGATCAGCCGGTCGATCTCCTCGCCGGTGGCGGCGCTGCGGCTCTGCGCTGCGTCGGACATGCCGCGCAGCCGGGCCAGCCGCTCGGCGCGCCCCGCGGCGGCGCGGGCCGCGTCGGCGAGCCTGCGCTCGGCGGCGGCGAGCGCGCCCTCGACGGCGGTGCGCTCCGCCACCGCCTCGGCGAGGGCCTCCCGCCCGTCGGCCAGTCGGTCGGCCAGCCCCGCCTCCTCCGCGCGCAGCTCGGCGGCCTGCCGGTCGAGCTCGTCGGGGTCGCGGCCTGGCCGTTCCGGCTCGGAGTCGGCGGCGAGCAGCCGGGCGCGCTCGTTGGCGAGGCCCGCGACGGAGCGCAGCCGCTCGGTCAGCGAGGAGAGCTCGAACCAGGTCTGCTGCGCCCTGGCAAGCCCCGCGGCCTGCGCGGACACGGCGGTGTCGAGCTCGGCCTCCTGCTGGCGGGCTTGCGCCAGGCTGGCCTCGAGCGAGGCCCGGCGGGTCCGGATCGCGGCCTCGTCGGCGGCCTCGCGCTCCATCTTGGCCCGGAGTCCGAGGTAGTCGTCGGCGAGCAGCCGCAGTCGCGCGTCGCGCAGGTCGGCCTGGATGGTCGCGGCCTTGCGGGCGACCTCGGCCTGCCTGCCGAGGGGCTTCAGGCGGCGGTTCAGCTCGGCGGTCAGGTCGACGAGCCGAGTCAGGTTGGCCTGCATCGCCTCGAGCTTGCGCAGCGCTTTCTCCTTGCGCTTGCGGTGCTTGAGTACGCCGGCCGCCTCCTCGATGATCGCCCGCCTGGCCTCGGGGCCCGCGTGCAGGATCTGGTCGAGCTGGCCCTGGCCGACGATGACGTGCATCTCACGGCCGAGGCCGCTGTCGGAGAGCAGGTCCTGAACGTCGAGGAGCCGGCAGGAGTCGCCGTTGATCGAGTACTCGCTCTGGCCGGAGCGGAACATCAGCCGGCTGATCGTCACCTCGGCGTAGTCGATCGGCAGGGCGCCGTCGCTGTTGTCGATGGTGAGACTCACCTCGGCGCGGCCGAGGGGCGCCCGAGAGGTGGTGCCGGCGAAGATGACGTCTTCCATCTTGCCGCCGCGCAGGCTCTTGGCTCCCTGCTCGCCCATCACCCAGGAGAGGGCGTCGACGACGTTGGACTTGCCCGAGCCGTTCGGGCCGACGACGCAGGTGATCCCCGGCTCGAGGCGGAGCGTGGTGGCCGAGGCGAACGACTTGAAGCCGCGCAGGGTGAGGGACTTCAGATACACGTACCCTCTCCTCCCCCGCAATTACCCTGCCGAACGGCCCGCTCTAGCACACTACCGTTTTCGGGCAGCCGACCGCCGGAAACGGCACGGCAACGGGTGAAACCCTTGAACAACAGGGACCAATCAATGCTCGTTAACCCAAAAAAGAGCACATGCCACACACGCCCAATCACGGGAACGTGTTTCTCACCACATTTCGCCTTACGGCCGCTGGGCCAACGCCGCCAGATTTAGGCTGCTCTCGGCGGATGGGGCGCGCCATTGGGTCACCGCATGTGCGCCGCAGGACCCGGCCTTATAGGTGCGTCGCTTGGCCCCTTATGTCTAAACTTCACCTTTAGACATATCGCCCATGGGAATGATTGTGTGCCGTTCCGGTCACAGGGTGCCCCCAAGGGAACACGATCTTTGTTCTAGCCAGGAACGCTGCGGCGGGACCGTTGGGCCGAGGTAGCTTAGCCAAGCGAAATTGGAGCTTGACCAGCGAAAACCACCGATTTGCGGCGAGGGCGCATCGGGGGTTCGGCGCCGGGGGGAATGGGGGGCGCCGGGGGGAATGGGGGGCGGGAGCCCCCTATGCGACGGGTCAGCCCCCCATGCCAGGGGGCAGCCCCATGCGAGGGGCCAGCCCACCATGCGAGGGTCAGCCCCCCATCCGAGAGGTCAACCCCATGCGAGGAACTTGCCCCCAGAAGATACGGAGATACGGGAAGTTGGGCGAACCTTAACGAACACAGGGACGCCGAAGCTCAACGAACAGGGACGCCCAAGTGAGCGAACCTCAACGAACAGGGACGCCGAAACGTCCCTGATTCGTTGTTTTTTGGTTGTAGCTAAACCGGACCCGCGCGTAGCGGGCTGAGCAGCGCTGCCTGAGATCGTCAGGTGAGCGCGGGCTCGCGGTCCAGAACGAGCATGTCCTCATCGTGGCCGAGCCCCGAGGCAAGCGCGTCGTTCTCGTCCTGAAGCCGGGCAAGCTCGGCTTCCAGATCGCGAACGCGCTGCTGGAGACGACGCATTTCTGAGACCATACGCGGGTCGGGACCGCCGACGTGGCCAAATAGAGCCTTAGACATGGTGAAAGGTCCTCCACACTGAGTGACCAGAGTGGGCACTTGTGATCCGCACGCCCATGCGTACGGGCAACAGATACAGGGTCTCACCCTGACCTATTGCGGTCAAGCCAAGAACAGCCTGTCACCCGTTATGTGCCTTATCTTACCAGGAAACTGCCCGCTGAACAATCGTCGAAACGTACAAACCCCCATATCTAGGGAGTTGTAGCCTGCCGACCCCTACCAGTGAGCATTGCGAGGTTGAGGCTGGCAACGCGGGCAACTATACGCCGAGCGGTTCATGAACGTGTCCCGGCGGATCGGGGCGCCGCACCGGCCGCAGGGCTCGCCCTCGCGGCCGTAGGCGTTCAGCGACCGGTCGAAGTAGCCGCTCTCCCCGTTGACGTTCACGTAGAGCGCGTCGAACGACGTCCCGCCCGCCTTGAGCGCCTCCGTCAGCACCTCGTGGACCGCCGCGAGCAGCCTGGAGACCTCGCCACGGCGAAGGGTCTCGGTCGGCCTGGCCCAGTGCAGCCGGGCCCGCCACAGCGCCTCGTCGGCGTAGATGTTGCCGATCCCGCTGATCAGCGACTGGTCGAGGAGGGCGCGTTTGATCCCCGTCTTTCGACGCCCCAACCTCGCAGCGAACGCGTCCGGGTCGAAGGCGGCCTCAAGCGGGTCGGGGGCAATGTGCACGATCGGCTCGGGCATGAGACGCCATGGTTTAACGGCCACCACAGCGTGGGGGGCGCGCGGGTTTTGCGCGTCCTCCCGTGGGGGGGATATGGGGGGGCGCAGCCCTCCCATGCCGGGGGGTGCAGGGGGCCAGGGGGGATGGGGGACGGGAGCCCCCCATGCGGGAAGACTGTCCCCCCGCGGGGGGCACAGCGGGCACAACATGAGGTGGCCGAAGGTGCGCTGGTCGGTGAAGCGCAGGTCGGGGCCGCCGTCGGCGAACGTGAACCGGGCGCGCACGTGCGGCGAGAGCGGGCGGTCGGGCTCCCCCACGAGCAGCTGGCCGCTCATCCCCAGGTGGGCGAGGAGCGCCTCGTCGTCATCGAGGGCGAACCAGAGGTACTTTCCGCGACGTTCGGCACGGATGAGGGTGCGGTTGGCCATCGCGGCGGCGAAGCCGTCGGGTCCGGCTGGGTCCCGGCGGACGGCGCGCGGGTTGAGCACCTGCGCCCTGGCGATCCTCCGGCCGACCACGTGCCGTTCAAGGCCGGCCCGGACGGTCTCGACTTCGGGTAGCTCAGGCATCGACAGCGTCGGCTGAGCCGGGCTGAGGCGGGACGGAACCTTGTAGTGCGACAGTGACCGACCCAGTGGACGGTTCGGAAATAACCACGGCCCGTTCCAGATGGTCCTGATTTTGATCATCGGTTTTTTCCGCGGTCTCGGCCGTGATCGAGCGGTACGCGGCCTCGGCGGCGAGCTGCTCGGCGGCTTTCTTGGACCGGCCCTCGCCCGCGCCAAGCTCCCGCGCGCCCACCTTGACCACCGCGCGGAACATCTTCTGGTGATCGGGGCCGCTGTCCTTGACCTGGTAATCGGGCACGCCAAGACCCCGGTCCGCGGTCAGCTCCTGCAGCGACGTCTTCCAGTCGAGCCCGGCGCCGAGCAGCGCCGAGCGCTTGATGACCGGGTCGAAGAGCCGGTGCACGAGACCGCTCGCCTCGTCAAGCCCGCAGTCGATGTAGGTCGCGCCGATGACCGCCTCGAGCGTGTCGGCGAGGATCGACGGCTTGTCCCTGCCGCCGGTCCCCTCCTCGCCCCGGCCGAGCCGGACAAAGGAGCCCAGGTTGAGCTCACGGGCCGCGACCTCGGCGAGCGTGCTCATCTGGACAACGGCGGCGCGCAGCTTCGCCAGTTGCCCCTCAGGCAGATCGGGATGGCCGTTGAACAGCGTGTCCGTCACTACCAGGCTGAGCACCGAGTCGCCGAGGAACTCGAGCCGCTCGTTGGTCGGCAGGCCGCCATTCTCGTACGCGTACGACCGGTGGGTCAGCGAGCGCTCGAGAGTCTCGGCGGTGATGGGGACGCCGAGGGCATGACTAAGCACCGCAGGGTCTGCCGCTTCGGCCCCGTCCCCGTCGTTACGTCGTCCGCTCATCGGCGCTCCCTGTCGCGCTGGCTCAGGCCGGGTTAAGGACCTGCCGGCGCCGGTAGGTCCCGCACGTCGGGCAGGCCGCGTGCGGCAGCTTCGGGCTGTGGCACTGCGGGCACTCGACCAGCGTCGGCGCGGTGGCCTTCCACTGCGCACGGCGGGAGCGGGTGTTGCTGCGCGACATCTTCCGCTTGGGAACAGCCACTTCAGCTCTCCTGTCAGTCTTCTACTCGGTCATCGTGATCGTGATCCAAATCAAGGCTTGCGAGCGCACCCCAGCGGGGGTCCATTCGCTCGCCGTGCCCGTGGTCGGGCCCGACATCAGCCAGTTTGGCGCCACACTCCGCGCACAGCCCAAGGCAGTCTTCGCTGCACAGGGGCGACAACGGCAGCGCGAGCACCACCGCGTCACGGAACGCAGGCGCCAGGTCAAGGAAGTCGCCGTCGAGGAAGCGCTCCTCGCCGTCGTCTTCGCCCTCACCCGGGTCCGGCAGGTACCGGTAAAGCTCCTGGAAGCTGACCTCCACATTGGTGGTCAGCGGATCCAGGCAACGCGCGCACTCGCCTGTCAGCGGGGCAACCGCCGAGCCGGTGACGAGCACCCCCTCGGAAACCGCCTCGAACCGCAGATCAAGAGCCGTGGTCGCGCCAGCCGGGACCAAGACTAGCCCAGAGCCGAGACCTTCGGGCGCAGTCGCCGTCCGCTTCTCGTCCCTGAACTCGCCAGGACCCCTGCCGAGCACGCGTGTGTCAAACCTGAAGCCGTCACCGTGCACGGCCGGTTTTCCGTTTCCTTTGGGCATCACAGTTTATCGTCTAGGTAAATGGTGGACCGACCTGTCAGCGTACCTCCTCCGGGCCACTGCTCGGCAAGCTCCAGCCGAGCCCGGCCCTGCTCGCCCGCTACCCCTCGGCCAGGCGAGCGCGGAGCAGGCCGAGGACCGGCTCGGGGACCAGGCCGCTGACGTCGCCGCCATACCTGGCGACGTCTTTGATCAGGCTTGAGCTCAGGAAGGAGTACAGCGGGTTGGTCGTCATGAACAGCGTCTCGACCTTGGCGAGGCGGTAGTTCATCTGCGCCATCTGCATCTCGTACTCGAAGTCGCTGACCGCGCGCAGCCCCTTGACCACCGCCGTGATCCCGTTCGCCGCGCAGAAATCGACGAGCAAGCCGTGGAACCGCTCGACTCGGACGTTCCCGTAGCCCTTGGTGACCTCGCGGAGCATGTCGACCCGCTCGTCCACGGTAAACAGGGACTGCTTCGTGATGTTGATGAGCACGGCGACGAACACCTCGTCATACAGGCCCGCCGCCCGGCTGATGATGTCCAGGTGCCCGTTCGTTACCGGGTCGAACGAACCGGGGCATACCACTCGCTGCACGCGGTATCACTCCTCATGCGCCGTTGCGCGGCGTATCAAGCCTCCGACCGCGACGCGGTGCCCGTCTTTCCCGATCCCGCCTCGCTGCCATGCCAGCCATACCAGAAGGTCGCCTCACCGTACCTTCGCGACTTACTAGGCAGATACCCAGGGGGCCAATCAAGGGGACCGGACCGGGTTGCCCGCTCGATCACCACGAGTGCGCCGTCGGCCAGCCAGCCGCCTTCGAGGAGCGTCAGCACCCGGGTTAGCGCCGCCTCGGCCAGCGCGTACGGCGGATCGGCGAGAACCACGTCGTAACGGCCGGCCTCGGCGCTCGCGCTGGGGCCTGCGCTCGCGCTGGCGGCTGCGCTCGCGCCGACAGGCGGCCGGGAGAGCAGGCGCTCCACCCGGTCGACTGCCACGGTCGCGCCCGGCATGCCCACCGCGGCGACGTTCGCCTTGATCACCGCCGCCGCGCGCCGGTCGGATTCGACCAGCAGCACCCGCTCCGCGCCCCTGGACAGGGCCTCAAGCCCTATCGCGCCCGACCCCGCGTAGAGGTCAAGGACGCGCCTGCCGTCGAAGGTGCCGAGCTCGGACAGGAGCGAGGCGAACAGGCCCTCCCGCCCGCGATCGCTCGTCGGCCGGGTGGTGGTGCCCGGCGGAACTGCGAGCCGGCGTCCCCCGGCCTCCCCAGCGATGACGCGTGTCATGGTTTTAGTGTCGCCGACCGGGGGTCATATGGTGGCCGTCACGCCTTGTCGAGGAATTCGGCGCGACGATCGCCGAGGAAGTCATCGATCGCCTCCTTCAGCGCCGGATGCGCGGTGAGCTGCGGGTCGGCCACGACCAGGGCCGTCGCCTCCTCCCGGGCGGCGGCGATCAGATCCTCGTCGGCAAGCAGCCGGAGCAGCTTCAGAGTGCTGCGACGGCCCGCCTGCGCCGAGCCGAGCACGTCGCCTTCGCGCCGCTGCTCCAGGTCAAGGCGGGAGAGCCGGAACCCGTCCCCGGTCTCGGCCACCGCGTTAAGCCGCTCCCTGGCCTTGCTGTCGGCGGGCGTCTCGGTCACCAGCAGGCACAGTCCCGCGTGCTCGCCTCGGCCGACCCTGCCGCGGAGCTGGTGCAGCTGCGAGACGCCGAACCGCTCGGCGTCCATGATCACCATGGTGGTGGCGTTCGGCACGTCCACGCCCACCTCGATCACCGTGGTCGAGACGAGCACGTCGATCTCGCCTGCGGCGAGCGCGGTCATCACCCGGTCCTTCTCGTCGGGCGAGAGCTTCCCGTGCATGACGCCGACGCGCAGCCCGGCGAGCGGGCCGCCGACCAGCGCAGGGGCCACGTCGAGCACGGCGAGCGGCTCACGGCGGGCGTCGTCCTCGCCACCGCCTCCCCCGCCCTCGGCCTTAGTATCGGCGTCGGCGTCGGCGCTGAAGAGGCCGTCCGCGTCCTCGGCGCGGTCGTCGGACTCCCCCGACTGCTCGCTGCTGATCCTGGGGCAGACCACGTACGCCTGCCGTCCGGCCGCGACCTCTTCGCGGACCCGCTGCCACGCCCGGTCGAGGAAGCGCGGCCGCTCGAGGGCGGGCACGACGTGCGTGGCGATCGGCGAACGGCCCGCCGGGAGCTCCGCCAGCGTGGAGACCTCTAGGTCACCGAAGACCGTCATCGCCACCGTCCTCGGGATCGGCGTCGCGGTCATCACCAGCACATGCGGCCGGGAGCCGAGCGTCTTGTCGCGGAGGGCGTCACGCTGCTCGACGCCGAACCGGTGCTGCTCGTCGATGACCACCAGGCCCAGGTCGGCGAAGCGCACCCGGTCCTCGAGCAGGGCATGGGTGCCGATCAGGATGCCGGCGTCACCGGTGAAGACGTCGGTCAGCGCGGAGCGGCGTGCCCGAACCCCGGAAGAGCCGGTGAGCAGCGCCACCCGGGTCGCCCGCTCGCCGCCGCCGAGCTGCCCGGCCTCGGCCAGCGAGCCGAGCAGCGCGGTGATCGACCGGTAGTGCTGCTGCGCGAGCACCTCGGTGGGTGCGAGCAGCGCCGCTTGCCCGCCCGCGTCCACCACCTGGAGCATGGCCCGGACCGCGACGACGGTCTTGCCCGAGCCGACCTCGCCCTGGAGCAGCCGGTTCATCGGGTAGGCGCAGGCCAGGTCGTGGGCTATGTCCTCGCCCACCGACCGCTGCCCTTCGGTGAGCGTGAACGGCAGCCGCCGGTCGAACTCGGCGGCGAGGCCGTCGGCGATGGCCGGTCTCGGCACCGAGGGCATCGCGGCGGCGGCCAGCCGCCGCTGTGCCAGCGCGGCCTGCATGGTGAACGCCTCGTCCCACTTGAGCCGGTGCCGCGCGTGCCCTAGCTCGGCCCGGTCCTCCGGTCGGTGGATCGCCCTGATGGCGAGCTCCCTCGGCCACAGGGCGTGCTTCTCGCGCACCTGCGCCGGGATGGGGTCTTCGCCGGTTTCCACCGAGTCGAGGACCACGTCCATCGCCTTGGAGATCCGCCACGAGCTGAGCTTCGCTGTGGCCGGGTAGACCGCGATCAGCTCGTTGGCGAACTCGTCGGCGATCTCGGCCGTCATCAGCGGGTTGGTGCTGGTGCCTGGGAGTATCTCGTACTCGGGGTGGACAAGCTGGCGGCGGCCGCGGAAGCTGGACACGGTCCCGGCGAACAGGCCGATCGAGCCCTGCCGAAGCTGATGCGCGTGACGTGCCGGGTTGCCGAAGAAGACGAGCTGAAGCTTGCCAGGCCCGTCGGTGACGATGACCTCGAGGCGCTCGTGGCCCCATTTCCTCGGTTGGGTGCCGTACCTATGGTCGGTTGGCGGTCCGAAACGGCTGACCAGGTCCACCATCGCGAGCACGGTAACGTGATCGCCTTCGTGCAGCGAGTCGAGCGGGGTCAGCTCGCCCCTGGTGTAGTACCGGCGCGGGTAGTGCCGGAGCAGGTCACCAGCCGTCCGCAGGCCGAGGACCTTCTCGAATGTGTCGCTTGTCCTCTTGCCAAGCGGTTTGACCAGTGAATCGCGCAGCGTGGTCACAGTTGGAGCATAGAAGCAGGCACCGACATTCGGGCAACCCCTGGCAGCCCTCGGGGCGTCAGGCTTTGCGCCGCCCTCGCCACAGGGTTCGCGGGCGGCGATTCCTTCGGGTATGCTTCGCAGGTTGCCTCAGTTCCGCGTCGGTGTGCATGTCGCCGCCGGGTGAGGCGCCGTCAGACTCTAACCATCCTATTTGTGGAGGCAGCCGTGGCTTCCGTCTGCGACGTTTGCGGTAAGGGGCCGGGCTTCGGCAACAACGTGTCGCACTCGCACGTTCGTACCCGCCGCCGTTGGAACCCGAACATCCAGACCGTTCGGGCTATCGTTTCCGGTACGCCCAAGCGTTTGAATGTTTGCACCTCCTGCATCAAGGCGGGCAAGGTCCGCCGCCAGACCACGTCTTAGCGGTCATATACATCGTTCCAAGCCGACGCGTCACAGCGACGCGTCGGCTTGTTGCGTTTCCGGGACCTTACGTTTACTCAGCTATCCACTCTCGGAGCAGGTCGAGGAAATCGGCGGGGCGCTCTAGCGCCAGGAGATGACCGACGTCCGGCCAGTCGATGCGCCGGGCGCCGGGCGTCTCGGCGGCGACGCGCGCCGCGGCGGACTGCGCTGCGTCCAGGTCGAGCCCGCCGACGAGGACGAGAACCGGAACCGCGATTTCGCCCAGCCGGTCCAGGGCGGGCGGCTCCAGCTCCTTCTCCTCGACGTCGTCCCAGTCCGCGGTCACCTCGAATGCTCGCCGCTGCATGCGCGCCACCAGCACACGGACCGCCGGATCAACCTGGCCAGCGGAGCGGCGCGGCCCCTCGACCCACCACGACAGGTTCGCCTCGACCGCCGCGTCGAAGTCGCCGCGATCCAGGGCGGCGCGCTCCGCGTCGAAGAACGTCCGCAGATCCGGCGTGACTTCCGTGAACAGCGATCCGGCCGGCGCCGCGAGCAGGAGCGAGGCCACCGCCGACGGCCTGGTCAGCGCGGGTCTCAACCGCCACGCCGGCGCCGAAGGAGGCGCCGACCAGGTGACAGCGGCCGACGCCGATGTCGGCCAGTGCGCCGAGAACGTCACATGGTGGCTATAGAAGGGGACACGCCCACATGCGCTGAGACCAGGCCCGTGACGGGGCGGGATCAGCCCGGGGCGGACGCCGGGGACTCTATCTGCCGCAAACCCGGCAGGATCAGGCTGAGCACGGCCGCTACGGCCATCGTCGCGGCGAAGGCGCCTATCGCCCAAGCGCCGGATACGTGCTGTACGAGCAGGCCGGCGGTCAGCGGTGCCAGCGCCGCCAGGGCGGTGGCCACCATGACCACGCTGTTGGAGACCCGGCCGCGCATTTCCTCCGGTGTGCTGCGGAGCATCACGGCGAACAGCGCGGCGTTCACCGTCGGCGCGAGCAGCAGGTTCATGGCGGCCGGCACCGCCACCAGCGGTGAAGGGATAAGCAGGGCCGCAGCGCAGAACAGCAGTGCCCCGGTTAGCGTGATCACGGTGACCGCGGTCCCCAGGCGCAGGCGCCCCTGCAGCCGCGGCGCCACGATGGCGCCGAGCAGCCCGCCGACCGCGATGGCCGCCTGCACCAGGCCGATCACCGCGGTTGAGGTGCCGTGCTGGCGCAGCGCGAGGGTGATGGTGAAGATCACGCCGGTGAAGGCGAAGTTCACCAGGGGGGCCGTGATCATGACCGCGCGCAGGATGGGCACCTGCCAGACGAGCTCAAGGCCGTCGGCCACCTCGCGCCACAGCGCCTTGCGCTCGGCCGCCTGCTTCGGCCGGAACCGCCCGCGGATCCGGCTCACCGTGCCGAACGAGACCCCGTAGGAGACCGCGTCGGCCAGGAACGGGACCGCCCGCCCCAGCCCGAACAGCACCCCGCCGAGCGCCGGGCCGACCAGGCTGGCACCGTACGTCCGGCCCTCGGTGGCGGCCCACGCCCCCTCAAGCTGCCCGTCCGGCACGATCCCCGGCAGCGCGGCGATAGCCGCCGGGTCGAAGAACGCGCCTGCGCCCCCTTCGATCAGGCTCACGATCAAGACGACCGGCCAGGACGCGAGATGCGCCGCGATCAGGATGCCGAGCGCAGCCATCAGGACGGCGCGCATGCTGTCGCAGATGATCATCGTCAGCCGCCGGTCGAACCGGTCCGCCAGCGCCCCGGCGGGCAGTTGGAGGCACAGCAGGGTGACCGCCCGTGCCGTCCCCACCACCCCGGCGAGCACGGCCGAGTGGGTCAGCGCGAGGATGAGCAGCGGGTAGGCGAGCAGGCCGATCTGGCTGCCGGCATCGGACAGCAGCTGGCCGACCCACAGCATGCGGAAGCCCTTGTTGCGCCGGAGCGGAACCAGTCGCGGGACGTCGGCGGTTTTCCCGATCCCGGTCGCTTCGCTCACCCTCAAGACAGTAACGCGCGGAGGTCATAGTGGGGCTAAGGACGCTAAGACGGCAATAGCGGGAAAGAACGGCAATCAGGCAGCCGGCTGGCGGCGCGCCCCATAATCGGATTTTTCTTAAGATTTCGGTGCTTTCGAACAGCCGACTCCCGGCGATCGCCAGTAAATCCGTTAAGGCGCTGGTCAGCGGAAGTGCTGCCAGCCGCCCGCCCCGGCATGCGGTGCTCCGTCTACGGTGACGCCGGCGCCGGCGCGGACGCGCCCGATCACGCGCCACCGTGACGGCAGGACGGCCGAGGCGGGAAACGTGGCGACCAGCGAGTGATCCTCGCCGCCGGTCAGCACCCACTCCAGGGCAATGGGGGGAGTGGGGAAACCACGGTCCGTTCCAAATGAAGCAGTTGATTTTCCCCCGAGCGCCGCCGCGGCCTCGCCGAGCGGTCCGCCGGTGACCAGGGAAGAACTGTCGATGTCGAGCGCGACGCCGCTCGCGGCGGCGACATGGCCGAGGTCGGCGACGAGGCCGTCGCTCACGTCGATCATCGCGGTCGCGCCGAGCAGCGCCGCCTCGGGCCCGGCCTGGTAGGGCGGCGACGGGCGCAGGTGGGCGGCCACAAGCCCGGCCAGCGCTTCAGACGACGTCGCGTCCGCGGTAACACCGGCCGCCAGCAGCGCCAACCCGGCGGCGGAACGGCCGAGTGGCCCCGCTAGGGCGATCATGTCACCGGGCCTGGCGCCGGAGCGGAGCACCGGCTGCCGCCCCGCCAGGTCGCCGAGCGCGGTCACCGACAGCACCACGGAATCCGCGCGGGCGGTGTCGCCGCCGACGATGCCGGCGCCTGCCCGGCTGGCCTCGGCGGCGAGCCCATCGGCCAGGTCGACCGGCCAGCGCGCGGGCAGCGTGCCCGGCGCGGCCAGCGCCACGAGCAGCGCGGTGTTCACCGCGCCCATCGCCGCGATGTCGGCCAGGCTGCGCGCGGCCGCCTTCACCCCGATGTCGTAGGCGGTTGACCAGTCCCGTCGGAAGTGCCGCCCCTCGAGCAGCAGGTCAACCGCCGCAACCACGCTTCCCGACGGCGCGCCGACCACCGCCGCGTCATCGCCGATTCCGACCGAGGTCAGCGACCCGGCGGGCATCCGGCCTGCGATCGCCGCGATGACCCCCCATTCGCCCAGGTCCGCGACGGACCTCCCTGCTCAGCGATGCTGCCGCCGCCTTCCTCTTGACCATCATCCCTGGCCGCCCCACGGTAACGGTCGCCAGCCTAGCCAACCGTTTCGCGACCCGGATGGCGCATTAGGGACGAAATTCGCCTACCAGGCTGAAACAGGTCCAGACCATTGCGGTACCTTTGGCAGTTCAGGGTGGCAACCGCAGGCCGCCCGCAGGAGGACGCTATGGTGCAGGCATACATCCTCGTCCAGACCGAGGTCGGCAGAGCCGCCGACGTGGCACGGCAGATCGCGGAGATCGCCGGAGTCACGCAGGCGGAGGATGTCACCGGTCCCTATGACGTCATCGTGCGCGCAGCCGCCGAGAACGTGGACGAGCTCGGCAAGCTAGTCGCTGCTCAGATCCAGGCTGTCGAGGGGATCACCCGGACCCTGACCTGCCCGGTGGTACGGATCTAAAAACGCCGGGGTCGCGGCCTACACGTCGGCGCCGAGCTCGGCCGCGACCTCGGCGGTCCGCGGGCCTACCCCGAGGCTACCGCCGCCCGCAGGTCGTCGGGCGTGTCCACGTCCTGGCGCAGCCCGGCGATGCCGTCGAGCGTGAGCTCGGCGGCCCCGGCGGCGGCGTGCCGCGCCCGCGACGCCCCGCCGAACATCGGCCGGAACTCCCCGCCCGGCGCCACCGCGTACAGCGTGGTGCCCACCCCGGCGGCGTCCGGCACGAACGCCGCCCCGGCACGAACCCCGCGTCCGGGATCCCGTGACCCGCCGCGAACAGCGCCGTGGCCAGCTCGGCGGGGCGCAGCGCCGGCAGGTCCGCGGTCAGCGCCGCGAGCCCGGTCCCTGGCCACCTCCGCGCCGCCACCGCCGCGCCCTGCAGCAGCGCCGCGTTGAGCGCGTGCTGGCTGCCGTCTGCGCCCTCCGCCGAGAGCTCACGCCACAGCTCACTTCGGTTACCGATCGCCTCGGGAATGATGTGAGCGCCGAGTGCGGCCAGCCTCGGCCCGGCCACCGGGTCGGACGTGACGACGATCACCCGCGCCACGTCCGGGCAGGCGACGACGGCGGAAACCGTGTCGCACGCCATGGCGAGCGCGAGCTCCTGACGCCGGTCGCCGGCCAGGACGGCGAGCCGGGACTTGGCGCGGGCTAGTACCTTGACAGGCAGCAGAACTGTCCAGCTAAAACGGGCATAGTCCGTCATCGGGCCGACCACCGGCAGACCTCGGAGCGTGACGTGCGGAACCCCGACCATGGGAAGGCCTCCCCGATGAGCAAGTCCTACTCGCCCACGTGGCGGCTGATCTCCGTCATCGTGCTGCGACCGCTGCTTACACTGCTGATCAGGAACAAGTGGTCGGGCAGGGAGAACATTCCCAAGAAGGGCGGCGTCATCCTCGCGCCCAACCACCTGTCCTACGTGGACTGGGGGACGGACGCGCTGTTCTTCCAGGCGAACGGACGGTACCCGACGTTCCTGATCAAGGCCGCGGCGTTCAAGGTCAAGGGCATCGGCCCGTTCCTCTACAAGGCGGGCCAGCTCCCGTGCACCGCGGCCGCGCGGACGCCGGGCTCGTGCTCAAGCAGGCCGAGAAGGCACTCGCGGAGGGCGCCGCGGTGATCTTCTACCCGGAGGGGACCGCCACCCGCGACCCCGACCTGTGGCCGATGGTGGCGAAGACCGGCGTCGCCCGGCTGGCCCTGGCCACCGGCGCACCCGTCATCCCCGTCGCGCACTGGGGCACCCAAGACGTCCTCCCTTACGGCAGCAAGAAGCCGCGGCTCTTCCCACGCAAGACCGTGCGTACGGTAGCCGGCAAGCCGGTCGACCTGTCGGCAGTGGGCGGGCAAGTACACCTCGGCGAAGGCGCTGCGCGCGGCCACCGACGCGATCATGGGCGAGGTGACGGCGCTCGTCGCTGAGCTGCGGGAGGAGGAGCCGCCCGCGGTCGCCTTCGATATGACCCAAGGCATCTATCGAACGGGCCGTGGTTCTACCCCGCAGGCTCAGCCCGCGTTGCGCCGGGCGAAGCGCGAGCCGGAGGGGACCGGGCGGTGAAGGCGGCGGTCCTCGGCGCGGGGTCGTGGGGAACCACGTTCGCGCAGGTGCTCTGCGACGCGGGCACGCCGGTGACGCTCTGGGCGCGCAGCGACGCGACCGCGTCGGCGATCACCGCGACCCACGAGAACCCCAGGTACCTGCCGGGGATCACGCTGCCGACGTCGCTGACCGCGACCACCGACCCGGCGGCGGCGCTCGACGGCGCGGACCTGGTGGTGCTCGCGGTGCCCGCGCAGACGCTGCGCTCCTGCCTGGTGGCCTGGCGCCGCTCATCCCGCCCGCAGACGCTGCTCGTCTCGCTGATGAAGGGGATCGAGCTCGGCACGTGCAAGCGGATGAGCGAGGTGATCAAGGAGACGCTCGACGTCCCCTCGCACCGGGTCGCGGTCGTCTCCGGGCCCGAACCTGGCCCGGGAGATCGCCGAGCGCCAGTTCGCCGCGTCCGTCGTGGCCTGCACCGACGAGTCCGGCGCGCGGCTGCTGCAGCGGGCCTGCCACACCGGGTACTTCCGGCCGTACTGGAACACCGACGTGATCGGGTGCGAGCTCGGCGGCGCGGTGAAGAACATCATCGCGCTCGCGGTCGGCATCGCGGTCGCGCTCGGCCTCGGCGACAACACCAAGGCGACGCTGATCACCCGGGGGCTCGCCGAGATGGCCCGGCTTGGCGAGGCGATGGGCGCCGACCCGCGCACGTTCGCGGGGCTGGCCGGGATGGGCGACCTGGTGGCGACCTGCAGCTCGCCGCTGTCGAGGAACCGCACGTTCGGCCAGTACCTCGGGCAGGGCATGAACTCCGCGCAGGCCCGCGAGGCGACCACGCAGACCGCCGAGGGCGTGACCTCCTACGCGTCCGGTACTCGAGCTGGCCCGCAAGCACGGGGTGGAGATGCCGATCACCGAGGTGGTCGCCGCGGTGATCACCGGCGGGCTGCCGGTCGGCGACGCGGCGACGGTGCTAGCGTCTCGTTCGGCCAAACCGGAATGGTACGGCGCCTAAACCGCGACGATTCCGTTACGGTAGCTGGGTACCGGGGACCACTCACGTCGATGGAGCCTTGTTCGTGGAGATAGCCCGCAGGCAGCTTGGGGAGAACACCAGGGCGGTCCACCTGCCGCCGCCGCCTGAGACCGCGCAGCGGCCGCTCGGCACGCCGATCTACCGGACCGCGGCGTTCGCGTTCTCCTCCGCGCAGGAGTACGCGGCCGTCCTCGGCGACCAGGTGCCGGGATACAGCTACAGCAGGATCGACAACCCGACGGTGGACGCGTTCGCGCGCGCGGTCGCGGCCCTGGAGGGCGCCAACCTGCCGCGCTGGCCCGCCGCCCAGGCGTTCGCGTCGGGGATGGCGGCCATCTCCGGCGTGTTCTTGGCGTTCGCCCGGGCGGGCGCGCACGTGGTGGCGTCCACCGCGCTCTACGGCGGCACGTACAGCCTGCTGCGGAACGTGCTGACCAGGTTCGGGGTCGAGACGGACTTCGTGGACATCACCGACCTCGACGCCGTCCGGGCCGCGATGCGGCCCGCCACGCGGATCGTCTACGCCGAGACCATCGCCAACCCGACGACCGCGGTCGCCGACATCCGGCACCTCGCCGAGATCGCGCACGACCGCGGCGCGCTGCTCGTCATCGACTCGACCCTCGCCCCGCCGGTGATCTGCCGGCCGCTCGAGCACGGCGCCGACCTGGTGCTGCACTCGGCGACCAAGTACATCGGCGGCCACTCCGACGTCACCGGCGGCGTCGTCACCGGGCCGCTCGAGCTGATCAGCCAGATCCGCGCGACGCGGATCGACACCGGCGGCTCGCTCTCCCCCGACGACGCGTTCCTGCTCCGCCGCGGCCTGGAGACGCTGCCGGTCCGGGTGCGCCGCCAGTGCGCCACCGCCTCGGTGTTCGCCGCCACGCTGGCCAAGCACCCTGCCGTCGCCTACGTCGACTACCCGGGGCTGCCCACCCACCCGGGGCACGAGCTCGCCAGGCGGACGTTCGACGCGGGCCCCGAGGGCGTGCAGGTTCGGCGCGATCGTCACCGTCACCCCCTACGGCGGCCGGGAGGCCGGGCTCGCGTTCGCCTCCAAGCTGCGGCTGGCCGCCGCGGCCACCTCGCTCGGCGGCACGCACACGGTCGTCTCGCACGTCGCGTCGACCACCCACCGCCAGCTCGACGACCGCGCCCTCGGCGCGGCCGGCATCGACCCGGGCGCGGTCCGCTTCTCCATCGGCCTTGAAGACGCCGAGGACCTGATCAGCGACGCTTACGTGGCCCTGGAGGCGCTCGGCAGCTGACGACGCCGGCGCCTCGGTTAGCCGCGGCGCGGATCGGATGTAACGGCGGGGCAACCATTTTCACGCTGGCCAGGGACTACCATCTTCGGGTTGGCTTGAGCAGCGGAGGTGGTGCATGGGTACGCAGCGCAAGATACGGGTCGCCGTCGTGTTCGGGGGGCGGAGCGCGGAGCACGCGGTGTCGTGCGCCAGTGCCGGGCTCGTCCTCGGCGCCATCGACTCCGGCAAGTACGAGGTCGTGCCGATCGGCATCGCGCGCGACGGGCGCTGGGTGCTGACCTCGGGCGATGTCTCCCGGCTGGCGCTGACCGCGCGGCGAGCTGCCGTCGGTCGAGGCCGTCGCCACGCCGGGCGTGTCGGTCACGCCGCAAGCCGGGCCCGGCGGCGGGGCGCTCGTGTTCAACGCGCCCGCGGCCGTCCCGGCCGACCTGGGCGAGGTCGACGTGGTGCTGCCGCTGCTGCACGGGACCTTCGGCGAGGACGGGACGATCCAGGGGCTGCTGGAGATGGCCGGCGTCAAGTACGCGGGCGCCGGGGTGTTCGCCAGCGCCGCCGGCATGGACAAGGAGTACATGAAGCTGCTGTTCGCGGCGCGCGGACTGCCCATCGGGCCGTACGTGGTGGTGCGCGACCGCGACTGGGGGCCCGCCGCCTCGGAGGCAGAGCGCAAGAGCGTACTCGACGAGATCGGCGAGCTCGGCTGGCCGGTGTTCGTCAAGCCCGCGCGCGGCGGGTCATCGATCGGGACGTCGCGGGCCGCCGACGCCGACGAGCTCGAGGCGGCGATCGAGGAGGCGCGGCGGTACGACCGCAAGGTGCTCGTCGAGACGGCGATCGACGGGGTCGAGGTCGAGTGCGCCGTGCTCGAGGGCATCAACGGGGGGCCGACCGAGGCGAGCGTGCCCGGGCAGGTCATGGTGGACCCGGACTCGACCTGGTACGACTTCGAGGCCAAGTACCTGGCGGCGAACACCGCGGATGGAGATCCCCGCGCCGATCCCCGGGCCGGCCCTGGAACAGGTGCGGGCGCTGTCGTGCGCCGCGTTCGACGCCATCTCGTGCGAGGGGCTCGCCCGCGTCGACTGCTTCTACACGCTCGGACGGGGACGTCCTGGTCAACGAGATCAACACGATGCCGGGGATGACGCCCATGTCCGGCTTCCCGATGATGTGGGCCGCCAGCGGGCTGCCGGTGCCCGCGCTGATCGACCGGATCATCGCCACCGCGCTGGCCAAGCCGGACGGACCGCGGTAGCGGCGGTTCTACGCGGTCGCGACAACGACGGGTGGCGGCAACGGGGAAACCTCCCCCGTGCCGCCACCCGTCGATGCTGCGCGCGCGGTGCGCGCGCTGCTGCCTGGTTTACTTCTTCCTGGCGGTGGTCGCCTTGGCGGCCGGCTTCGGCGCGTCCGGCTTCTCGCCGTTGACCAGGGCCTTGAAGTCCGCCCCGGGCCGGAACTTCGGCACCGAGGTCGCGGCCACGTGGATCTCGGCACCCGTTGCGGGGTTACGCGCCGTGCGGGCTGGACGCTCGCTCTTCTCGAAGACCCCGAAGCCGGTAATCGCGACCTTGTCGCCGCTTGCCACGGCCGACTGAATGGTCTCGAGGACTGCGTTCAGCGCCTCGGTCGCGGACTTCTTGTCCCCCAGGCGACCCGAGAGCGCGTCGATCAGATCACGCTTGTTCATTATTCACTCCTGCGTTCCCCCACGGGAGGCCGCGCTTGAGGGCTGCACGCCGGATCGCGACCCCTGACCTGCCCGAAAGTAGGCGATCGGGCCTCGCTACACAATAACCTTCGCGAATATTGGTCGGCGTGTCGGCCCAGTTCAGGGAATCGCGATCCAGCAAATCGCCCATAATGCGGCGAACCGCGCCTACAGCGTCGCTGGGAGGAAGGACGGCCGGGTGGCCTCGAACGCGGCGATCTCGTCGGCGTGCCGCAGCGTCAGGCCGATGTCGTCAAGGCCCTCCATCAGCCGCCAGCGGGTGTAGTCGTCGATCTGGAACGGCTCCGCCAGCGGCTCGGCGAGGCCGCCGCCGACGACGCGGACTTCGCGCTTGTCCAGGTCCACCGTGACCTCGGCGGGCGGCTCCCCCTCGGCGGCGTCCTGGATGAGCGAGACGACCTTCTCCGGCAGCACGACGGGGAGCAGCCCCGCCTTGGTGGAGTTGTTGCGGAAGATGTCGCCGAACCTCGGCGCGATCACCGCGCGGAAGCCGTAGTCGAGCAGCGCCCAGACCGCGTGCTCACGCGACGAGCCGGTGCCGAAGTCGGGCCCGGCCACCAGGATGGTCGCCCCCTCGTAGCGGGGCTGGTTGAGCACGAACGACGGGTCCTCCCGCCAGGCGGCGAAGAGCCCGTCGCCGAACCCGTCTCGGGTCACCCGCTTGAGGTACACGGCCGGGATGATCTGGTCGGTGTCCACGTTGCTGCGGCGCAGCGGCAGCGCGCGGCCGGTGTGCGTGACGAATGGTTCCATGTCCTTCTCCTACAGGTCAGCCGGGGCGGAGAGCCGGCCCGTTACGGCGGTGGCGGCGGCAACGGCAGGGGACACCAGGTGGGTGCGCCCGCCCTTGCCCTGACGGCCTTCGAAGTTCCTGTTCGAGGTCGAGGCGGAGCGCTCACCCGGCTTGAGCGTGTCCGGGTTCATGCCCAGGCACATCGAGCAGCCGGCGCTGCGCCACTCGGCGCCCGCCGTGGTGAAGATCTCGTTGAGCCCCTCGGCCTCGGCCTGCGCGCGGACCTGCATCGAGCCGGGGACGACCAGCATGCGGACGCCGTCGGCGACCCGCCTGCCCGCGATGACCTCGGCGGCGGCGCGCAGGTCCTCGATCCGGCCGTTGGTGCAGGAGCCGACGAACACGGTGTCGACCGCGATCTCCGTCAGCGGCGTGCCGGCGGTCAGGCCCATGTAGGTGAGAGCGCGCTCGGTGGCGCTCGGGTCCTTGGTCTCCGACGGGGCAGGCACGGTCGCGCCGAGCGGCAGCGCCTGGCCCGGGTTGGTGCCCCAGGTGACGTACGGGGTGAGCGTGGTCGCGTCGATCGTGACCTCGTGATCGAAAACGGCGCCATCGTCGGTGCTCAGGCTCTGCCAGTACTCCACCGCGGTGTCCCAGTCCGCGCCCTGCGGGGCGTGCTTGCGGCCCTTCAGGTACTCGAACGTGACCTCGTCCGGCGCGATCAGGCCGGCCCGCGCGCCCGCCTCGATGGACATGTTGCACACGGTCAGGCGGCCCTCCATGGACAGCGCCCGGATCGCCTCGCCGCGGTACTCGACGATGTACCCCTGGCCGCCGCCGGTGCCGATCTGCCCGATGATCGCCAGGATCAGGTCCTTGGCGGTCACGCCCTCGGGCAGCGCGCCCACGACGTTGATCGCCATCGTCTTCGGCTTGATCTGCGGCAGCGCCTGGGTGGCGAGCACGTGCTCGACCTCGCTGGTGCCGATGCCGAACGCCAGCGCGCCGAACGCGCCGTGCGTGGAGGTGTGCGAGTCGCCGCAGACGATCGTCATGCCCGGCTGGGAGAACCCGAGCTGCGGGCCGATCACGTGCACGATGCCCTGGCCGGCGTCGCCCATCGGGTACAGCTCGATGCCGAACTCGGCGGTGTTCTTGCGCAGCGCCTCGACCTGCGTGCGGGAGACCGGGTCGGTAATGGGGCTGTCCGGGCCGAAGAGCGGGACGCCGGGGCCGGTTATCCCGGTCGTCGGCACGTTGTGGTCCTCGGTGGCGAGGGTCAGATCAGGCCTGCGAACCTTCCGCCCGGCGGCGCGCAGCCCGTCGAAGGCCTGCGGGCTGGTGACCTCGTGGACGAGGTGCAGGTCGATGAAGAGCAGATCCGGCTCGCCCTGGGAGCTGCGCACCACGTGGGCGTCCCAGATCTTCTCCGCGAGCGTGCGAGGTGCGCTGCTCATGCGGTCCATCTCCTTTGGTAGCTGATATGGGCGTACTGCGGACATGCGATGTCGTGGGCCGTCTCAATTTGCATCTCACAATTTGAGACGGCAGTATCAGTACATGAACAATCCTACCCCCATGCAGGGAAGCCGCCCCCCGGGAGACAACAGCAGCGGCGTGGGCGTGCTGGACAAAGCCGTATTCGTCTTGGCCGCCGTCGAGAGCGGCCCGGCCACCCTCGCCCAGCTGGTCGCCGCGACCGGGCTCGCGCGTCCCACCGCGCACCGCATAGCGGTCGCCCTCGAGCACCACCGGCTGCTGGCCAGGGACGTGCAGGGCAGGTTCATCCTCGGCCCCCGGGTCGCCGAGCTCGCCTCCGCGGCCGGCGAGGACCGGCTGCTCGCCGTCGCCCAGCCGATCCTGTTCCAGCTCAGGGACGCGACCGGGGAGAGCGCTCAGCTCTACCGCCTCGCCGGAGGCGGGAGGGGGCGGCGGGGGCCTCGGGGGCGCAGGCGGCGGCGACGTCCGGGTCTGCGTCGCCGCCGCAGAGCGGGCAAGCGGCCTCAGGGACACCGTCCCCGTCGGCGCGGCGCTGCCGATGACCGCGGGCTCGGCCGCCCAGGTCCTGCTCGCCTGGGAGGAGGGCGAGCGGATGCATCGGGGGCTGCGCGGCGCCAGGTTCAACGCCACCACGCTGGCCGGCGTCCGCCGCCGGGGCTGGGCCGCGAGCGCCGCCGAGCGGGAGGCGGGCGTGGCCTCGATCTCGGCCCCGGTGCGCGGCGCGGCCGGGGGCGGGGGCGGCGCGGCCGGGGGCGGGAGGGTGCTCGCCGCCGTCTCGGTGTCCGGGCCGATCGAGCGGCTTACCCGGTCGCCTGGCCGGCTGCACGCGGCGGCGGTAGTGGCGGCCGGGGAGAAGATCAGCGAACTGCTCCGCGCCGAGGCGGCCGGCAGCCGTTAACCAGCGGGGACAGGCGGGAACCGGCGAGCCAAAGGGCGCTCCCGCCCGGCCGGGGGGCCCGGGGAGGGAGCGGGAAAGCACGGTCTAGACCACGTGCAAAAACTTACAAACTTCGCGTATCGGGTAAAAGTCTTCCGATCAGGGGCCACTGGTCCTACCGCTTCGGAATGACGCGGCTTAGCCTCGAATAGATGGAACGGCCGTGCAAGGAGACGAGTAGGGGTGCTGACATGACGGGTTCACGCCCATGAAGGTTGCTGTCGCGAAGGAGGACGCGCCGGGAGAACGCCGCGTCGCCCTGGTACCCGAGACCGTGCCGCGGCTCACCGCAGCCGGCCTCGAGGTGCTGGTGGAGGAGGGCGCCGGAGACGCCGCCTGGTTCCCCGACAGTGCCTACATAGCGGCCGGGGCGGCCATCGCGAAGACCGCCGACCTGTTCGCGACGGCGGATGTCATCCTCACGGTGACCCGCCCGGACGAGGCCGCGCTGGCGCGACTGCGGGCCGGGCAGGCCGTGTTCGGGATGCTCTCGCCGCTCGTCTCCCCCCAGCTCGCCCGCCAGCTCGCGGAGAAGGGCGTCACGGCGGTCTCCCTCGACGGGCTGCCGCGAACGCTGTCGCGCGCCCAGGGCATGGACGCGCTGAGCTCCCAGGCCAACGTGGCCGGTTACAAGGCCGTTCTGGTGGCCGCGGAGACGTACGGCCGGTTCTTCCCGCTGCTGATCACCGCGGCAGGCACCGCGCGGCCGGCCCGGCTGCTCGTGCTCGGCACCGGCGTGGCCGGCCTGCAGGCGATCGGCACCGCCCGGCGGCTGGGCGCCCAGGTCAGCGGCTACGACGTGCGGCCCGCGTCCAAGGGCGAGGTCGAGTCCCTCGGCGCGACGTTCCTCGAGCTGACCTCGGCCGTCAACGCGGCCGGCGACGGCGGCTACGCCCGCGAGCTCACCGCCGAGGAGCGCGCCGAGCAGCAGGCCGAGCTCGCCGCGCACATCGGTCGGCACGACGTGGTGATCACGACCGCGCAGGTCCCCGGACGGCGACCGCCGCTGCTGGTCACCGAGGAGGCGATCGCGGCGATGGCGGCCGGCTCGGTGATCGTGGACATGGGCGCCAGCTCCCTGGGCGGAAATGTCGCGGGCTCAGAGCCAGGCCGAGACCGTGGTCACCCCGAATGGCGTCACGATCATCGGGGCGACGAACCTCCCCGCGACCGTTCCTACTGCCGCTTCTAATGCTTTTTCCCGCAACATCAGCGCGCTGCTGCTGCACATGACCGCCGACGGCGCGCTGCACATCGACACGACCGACGAGATCCAGGCCGGGGTCGTCATCACGCGCGACGGCGAGGTGGTCCATCCCGCCGTGGCGAAGCTGCTGCAGGACAACCTCCAACACGAGGGAGCCAGCAATGTCGACCGCCCTAGTCACTGACCTGACCAT
This sequence comes from uncultured Actinomycetota bacterium, assembly GCA_963778435.1. Lineage (GTDB taxonomy): Bacteria > Actinomycetota > Actinomycetes > Streptosporangiales > Streptosporangiaceae > Trebonia. The sequence continues at coordinate 28,011 of CAVZUX010000024.1, read as the reverse complement.
TTTCGTCCTCGCGCTGCTCATCGGCATCGAGGTCATCGGCAAGGTGCCCGCCACCCTGCACACGCCGCTGATGTCGGCGGCCAACTCGATCCACGGGATCGTGCTGGTCGGCGCGATGCTGATCGGCGTCAGCGCGCACACCGTGGTCGGGTACGTGCTCGCGTTCGTGGCCGCCTTCTTCGCCGCCGCGAACGTCGTCGGCGGCTACGCGGTGACCGGCCGGATGCTCAAGATGTTCCGTCGCAAGGCAGCCCCGGCGGCGCCCGCGACCGCCGGCGGCGCGGCAACCGGTGCCGCCCAATCCCAGATACCCGGGCAGCAACAGGTCCCGGCCCCGTTCGAGCCGAACCACCGGGCGTAGGGAACGCAACCATGGACAGCTTCACCACCAACATCCAGCTCGTCTACGTCCTCGCGGCCGCCTGCTTCGTCGTCGGCCTGCACCTGATGAACTCGCCGGCGACCGCACGCCGGGGCAACCAGGTCTCCACCGCCGGCATGGTCATCGCGGTGATCATCACGGTCGTCTTGCTGATCCACGACGGGACCGTCACCGGGGTCGGCTGGACGGTGATCATCGTCGGGGCGCTGCTCGGCTCGGTGGCCGGCCTGCACGCCGCCAGGACCGTGCAGATGACCGCGATGCCGCAGCTGGTCTCCATGTTCAACGCGGTCGGCGGCGGGGCCGCCGCGCTCGTCGCCGTCTACGGCTACATCCACGATGAGTCAGCGCCCGGCGGCGTGCTCGGCACCACGACGGTCTTCACCGTGCTCGACGTGCTCATCGGCTCGGTCACGTTCACCGGCTCGCTGATCGCGGCGGGCAAGCTGCAGGGGGTCGTCACCGGCCAGCCGGTGATCTTCAAGGGCGGCCGGGTGCTCAACGCCGCGCTCGCGCTGATCGCGATCGGCGCGGCGGTGTTCATGCTCACCACGGCGTCGCTGCCGGCCCTGCTCATCGTGGTGCTCGCCGCGCTCGGTTTCGGCGTGCTGATGGTGCTGCCGATCGGCGGCGCCGACATGCCGGTGGTGATCTCGCTGCTGAACGCGTTCACCGGCACCGCCGTCGCGATGGCCGGGTTCGTCATCGGGAACTGGGCCCTGATCGTGGCCGGGGCCCTGGTGGGCGCGTCCGGCGGCATCCTCACCAAGCTGATGGCCGATGCGATGAACCGGTCGCTGGCCAACATCATCGTCGGCGGCTTCGGCACCGGCGACGCCCTTGTCGCCTCGGCGGTGGCCGGTGACGCGCAGATCCGCTCGATCGCCGCCGACGACGCGGCCATCCAGCTCGCCTACGCGTCGAAGGTCATCATCGTCCCCGGCTACGGACTGGCCGCCGCGCAGGCCCAGCACGGCGTCGCCGAGCTCGCCTCGGTGCTCGAGAGCCACGGCATCGAGGTGTCCTACGCGATTCACCCGGTCGCCGGCCGAATGCCCGGCCACATGAACGTGCTGCTGGCCGAGGCCAACGTGCCCTACCCGCAGCTGAAGGAGATGGACGAGATCAACCCCGAGTTCGCCCGCGCGGACGTCGCGCTCGTCATCGGCGCGAACGACGTCACCAACCCGGCCGCCCGCCGCCCCGGCAGCGCGATCTCCGGCATGCCCATCCTCGACGTCGACCAGGCCAAGTCGATCATCGTCGTCAAGCGCTCGATGGGCACCGGCTACGCGGGCATCGACAACGAGCTCTACGCCAACCCGAAGACCAGCATGTACTTCGCCGACGCGAAAAGGGCCGTCGCCGAGCTAACCGCCGCCGTCAAGACGCTCGTCGGCTAGGAAATTCCAAACCATTCGTCTGAACGGTACGTGGTTGCTCCCGGATGCTGATTTCTGTTTGTAAAGGTGCTCACGATGCATGCGGGCTGCGCGCACCAGATACTTGTATCAGATACGAGATATCAGATAACGGAGAATGCATCAGCTTGGCTGACATGACCACGAAAGCGGCTTTTGCGCTAATTTGTGATCGTCACAGAATTCGCGCAAGAGCCCAAATCTCGTGATGGTAACGGCGCCTGTTTTGGCTGGCGGGGGTCCCTCCGCCAGCCAGACCGGCCCGGCTACCACCGCCTCCTCACCCCATCCGGCGCAGCCGCCCGCCCCCTCACCCCATCCGGCGCAGCCGCCCGCCCCCTCACCCCCATCCGGCGCAGCCGCCCGCCCCCTCACCCCATCCGGCGCAGCCGCCCGCCCCCTCACCCCATCCGGCGCAACCATCACACTAACGTCATGTGCCTCAGACGTAACAGCCCGGCTTTCTCAGAACCCGCCAGCTCCCTATCACTTCTGACCACTTTTTTTTGCCTTCCTATCAGTTCTGACCATTTCCATGACCGCTTTGCACCTATTTGTCTAGTCAAAAGTGATAGAAAGATGGATCACACGGTCAGAACTGACCCGAATGGGACGGGAAAGACTACGCTACCGGCGTCTTTCCTGCGGGGGATGTTAAGGGAGCGGAGGGGGTAGCGCAGCGCGCGGCGATAGGCACGGCGGTCGCGAGCGTCCTGGCGTGGCTGCTCATCAGGCGATGGAAGCGATGATGAAGCTGTTGAACAAAGCCGTGGGCATCCTTGGCGCGATCTGGCCCGGGCGCTGTTCAATGGGGATAATTCGCGCGAGCGATCCGGGGAGGATGCGGCCTAACTAATGACCGACGGCAGCCGTGCTCACGGTCGGCCCGCTGACGATCATCGTGGTCCCGCTGCTGTTCGGGGTCTACTACTTCACCGGTCCGTTCGGGCAAATGGTTTTGAATTTCTTTGTCTGACTGGGGTTGGGTTTCCTTACGAGCGCACAGGGAAGCACGTACGCTAGCCGCTGCGGCTACCTTCTGTCCGTACAACACCAGTCCCCATGGCCCTGCTCGCCTGCACCCGCTACAGGCACGGCTCGGTCTTCCGCAGGGAAGGCCCCATGTTCCCGCTATCGATCCGCTGATGCCATGACCTTCGTCTACACCACTAATCTGTCGGAGGTCCGCGTCCTAGCGGAAACGCAGGCCAGGTCGGCGGGCCTGGCAGAGGATCGCGTCATCGATTTCGTGATCGCTGTCAGCGAGGTCGCCGCCAACACGGTCCGACACGCCCGATCGCAGGGGACCATGGAGATCTGGCGCGATGCCGGGGAGATCATCTGCGAGATCCGCGACAGCGGCGTGATCACCGATCCGACGGGGGTAGGCCGCCAACCGCCGGCCGCCGACGCAAGCGGAGGCCACGGCCTCTGGCTCGTCCACCAGATCTGCGACAAGGTGGAACTGCACTCCGACTCAAGCGGCACGACCATACGGCTGCACATATCGCTGCCGCCGGCCGTCCGCGGGGCGCGCGATTCGCCAGAACCGAACGGGGCGACGGCGGCGCCCGATGTAGCCTTATGGCGGCCGGTATCTTTACCAGAGCTTTACTCATGCTTAGGATGCACAACCATGGATGTTGGCGGTTCTCAGCAGCGCATGGCGGCGTTTCTACGTGACAACCATGACAAGGTCGTCGGCAGCTGGAGTGAAATGGTCGCGGCGGGACTGCGCGGCCGGACTTCGCCGCAGGAGGTACGCCGCGAGCTTGAAGATCTCTACTCGCTGATCATCAGGACGTTGTCGGGAACGGACGAGGACGCCGCGGGCGAACTGCGGGCGGTGCTTGACGAACTGTCCCGCAGCCGAGCCAGGGATGGCTTCACGCCCAGCGAGACGGCGCTGTCGGTGTTCTCACTGAAGGAGGCCGTCTACGAACTGCTCGCGGAATCCGCGGAGCTTGTACCCGACTTTCTCGCGTTCTCGCGAGTGGTCGACGACCTGGGCCTGCGCACGTTCGAAACGTACTCGGCCACCAGAGAGCAGATCATCAGCGACCAGGCTACGTCCATGATGGAGCTGTCCACCCCGGTCGTGCGGCTGTGGGACGGCATCATCGCGGTGCCGCTTGTCGGCACGCTCGACTCGGCGCGGACTCAGCTGGTCATGGAGAAGCTGCTCGAGACCCTGGTGGCGACCGGCGCCGACCATGCCGTGATCGACATTACCGGCGTCCCCACGGTGGACACCGAGGTGGCGCAGCATCTGCTCAAGACCGTGAGCGCGGCGCGGCTGCTCGGGGCGGAGTGCACCATCTCCGGCATCCGGCCGCAGGTCGCGCAGACAATCGTGTCGCTCGGCATCGAGTTCGGCGATATAGCCACCAAGGCCACACTCGCCGACGCGCTCGCTCTCGCGCTGCGCCAGGCCGGCCTGAAAGTCGTGCCCGGCCTTATGGACCAGGTGCCGATCCTGAAGATCGGGCAGACGCTGTTCGTCTCCATCCAGATCGACCTGCAAGACGAGAGCGTCATGCGCCTGCAGGAAGACCTGGCGGCCGAACTCGCTGGCACCGGCGCGCGCGGGGTGATCATCGACATCACCGCCGTGGAGATCGTCGATTCCTTCATCGGCCGGATGCTGGCCATGATCGGATCGATATCACGGCTGTTCGACGCCGAGACGGTCATCGTCGGCATGCGCCCGGCGGTGGCGATCACGCTTACCGAGCTCGGCCTGTCGATGAAGGGGGTCCGCACCGCTCTGAACGCCGAGAAGGGCCTGGCGATACTGAACGGACGATCCTGATGGACGAGCTGCCCATCGGCTCGGGGGACGACGTGGTGCGCATTCGCCAGCACGTAAGGAACGCGGCGGCGGCCAGCGGTCTTTCACTGGTGGATCAGACCAAGCTGGTGACGGCCGCGAGCGAGCTCGCGCGCAACACCTTGATACACGGCGGCGGCGGCGTTGCCAGGGTGGAAGTGGTCAAGTCGGCCGCCGGGCGGACCGGGGTCAAGCTGCACTTCGCCGATGAGGGACCTGGCATCGCCGACGTCAACCTGGCGCTGACGGACGGCTGGACCTCGGGGACTGGCCTGGGACTCGGCCTGTCCGGCTCGCGGCGGCTGGTCGATGAGTTCGAGCTGAAATCAGAACTCGGTGCCGGGACCACCGTCGTAGTCGTCAAGTGGTCGCGTTGAAACGGTCGCTGATCGCCCAGGCGCCGGGGGATCAGCGCTGGCTCCGGGTCGAGGATCCCAGTGCCGCCGCCGGCTGCCGGGCCGCCGCCGCCGCCCTGGCCGGCCGGCTTGAGTTTCCCGCCGCTCGCGGCGACCAGTTGATGCTCGCGGTGACGGAGGCGGCGTCCAACCTGCATAAGCACGCCCGCCAGGGGTCAATGCTGCTGCGCATCACGCGGGTCGGCGACACGCCTGGGATCGAGATGGTGGCCATCGATGCCGGACCTGGTCTGCACGACACAGGCGCGGCAATGCGAGACGGCCATTCAACGAGGGGCACGCTTGGCATCGGGCTTGGCACGATCCGCCGGCTGGCCGACTTCTGTGATCTGTACTCGGTTCCCGGCCACGGCACCGTGCTCGTGGCCAGGTTCTGGCCGGAGCCCCGCTCGGATACGGACTCCTGCGCCGGACTGGTCCGGCCGATCGGCGGTGAAACCGAGTGCGGCGACTTCTTCGCCGTGGTGGAGTCGGACGAGACGCTGACCGGCGTCCTGTGTGACGGCCTCGGTCATGGCCCGCTCGCCGCGATCGCCGCTCACGAGGCGGTAAACGCGGTGCTCGATGGCCCGGCGGTCGAGCCGGCCGCCGCGGTCGCGCGCGCGCACAGCCGGATGAGCCATACCCGCGGCGGCGCCCTCGCGGTAGTCCAGGTGACCGGCCGAACGGTCACGTTCTGCGGCCTTGGCAACGTCGCGGCCGTGATCCTGGCCGACGCCGCCCGCAAGAGCATGCTCTCTGTACCGGGGATCGCCGGGCACCAGGCCCGCGCGATTCGTCAGTTCGAATACGACGCACCGCCGGGCGCGGCGATCATCCTGCATTCCGATGGACTGAGCAGCAAGTGGGGTCCCGAGGCGCTGCCCGGCCTCAACACCAGGGACCCGCTGGTGGCCGCCGCAGCGCTGCTGGCCGAGGCAGGGACGCGCCGTGACGACGCGAGCGTGCTGGTACTGCGGCCATGACCGAGGAGTTCGCCAGCCTTACCGTCCGGGACCTGCCCGGGGTCTTCGCGGCCCGTCGGCTGGGCCGTGAACTGGCCGCCGGGCTCGCACTTGAACGCCAGGATCAGGTGCGGGTCGCCACCGCGCTCAGCGAGGTGTGCCGAAGCGCGGTCACCGCCGGGCAGACTGCCGTCATCGCGTTCGGGGCGGACGCGACTCACCTAGTGCTGACCGTCATAGTGGATGGCGAACTGCCCGAGGACGGAGTCGCCGCCGCGGCTCGCCTGATGGATACTGTCGTAGCTGACGAGCGGGTTGTCCGGATGGAGAAACGCCGCCCGCCGATTGCCCAGTCAGACACACGTGCAGCAAGGGAGCAGCTGGCAGCCATGCTTCCTGGGTCCACGCTTGAAGAACTGCGACGCAACAACGACGATCTCATCGCGGCGCTTGAGGACGTCAAGGGGCAGAAGGAGCAGCTTCTACTGCTCAATGCCGAGCTGCAGGACACTAACCGCGGTGTGATGGCCCTCTACAGCGAACTTTCCGATGAGCTCGAGCAGACCAATCGGGGCGTTGTCGCGCTGTACCGGGAACTGGACGAGAAGTCCGATCAGCTGCGCGCGGCGTCGGCGTCCAAGGACAGGTTCTGGGCCAACGTCAGCCACGAGCTGCGGACACCGCTGAACTCGATCACCGGGCTGACCCGGCTGCTCACCGACCCGGTGGGCGGGCTGGACGCTGAGCAGCTGTACCAGGTGGAGCTGATCAGGAACGCCACGGGCACGCTGCTCGCGCTGGTCAATGACCTCCTCGACGTCGCCAAGGCGGAATCGGGGCAGCTCGTCATCGACCCGGCGGAAGTCAACCTGCCCGCGCTGCTCGCCACGCTGCGCGGGCTCACCCGGCCGATAGCCGCAAGCAAGCCAGTGAACGTGGTGGTGTCCGCCGTCGGCGCACCCGCCACGGTGCTGACCGACGAGATGGCGCTGACCGCTATTTTGCGTAACCTGCTGTCGAACGCCATCAAGTACACCGACAAGGGCGAGGTGCGGCTGACCGTGCGTACCGGCGCCGACGGGATCGAGATCAGGGTCTCTGACACCGGTACCGGCATCCCCGTCGATCAACTAGAGCGCGTGTTCGAGGAGTTCTATCAGGTGCCCGGTATCAGGCGGGGCGGTACGGGGCTAGGGCTGCCCTACGCCCGTCGGCTAGCCGGGCTGCTGGGAGGCGAGCTGACGCTGAGCAGCGAAACGGGCGGCGGAACCACCGCCGTGCTGCGCCTTCCGCACGGGATGCCGTCCGTCGGCACGATCGTGGTGGCCGATGACGACGCGGGCTTCCGTCAGGTGCTGAAGTCGATGCTCTCCGGCATCGCCGAACGTCTCATCGAGGCGGAGGACGGCACCCAGGCACTCGCTCACGTGGCCGCCGGCGGCGTCGACCTGGTGCTCACCGACCTGATCATGCCCGGTGTGGACGGGAGCGCGCTGCTCGAGCAGCTTCCGGCCGACCTGCCGGCGATCGTTATCACCGGCCTCGAAGTGGCGACGCCGGCGCGCGCCTCCGCGCTGCTGCACAAGGGAGAGCTCACCAGGGAACGGCTGGCCTTCGCCATCCGGAATGTCAGCGGGGCCGCGCGATGACCGAGGCCGCTGGCGTGCTGCTCCTCGTCGACGACGATGAGGCCAAGCGCTATCTCCTCGGGACCTGGCTAAGGCGGGCGGGTCATACCGTGACGGAGGCCGTCACCGGGCAGGACGCGCTCCGCAAGCTCGACGGGATCGAACTGGTCCTGCTCGACGTGAACCTGCCCGACATCAGCGGCTTCGAGGTCTGCCGGCTGATCAAGGGCGACCCGCGGACGGCTGCGATCCCGGTGATTCAGGTGTCCGCCACCGCCGTCGAGGTCGCCGACCGCGCCCATGGCCTTACCCAGGGGGCCGACGCCTACCTGATTGAACCCACCGAACCGGCGGAACTGCTCGCCACGGTGACGGCCGCTCTGCGCTACTACCGTGCCCGGCAGCGCGCGGAGCGGACCGCATCCAGGCTGGCCGCGCTGGCCAGCGCCACCCTGGACATCAACGCCGCCGAGACCTTTGACGGGCTTGCGGCAGCGTCGGCGGCCGGCGCGGCGCGGATCTTCTCCGTTCCAGCAATCCTGATCCTGGAGATGCCCGACGGCCAGGACCGCCGGGTGGCGGCCACACCGGGAAGCCCGGGGACGGTACGGCGCGGCGGAGCGCCGGGGCTGGCAAGCCGTGTCGCCGAATCCGTGCTCGGTCCGAGCCAGGTCAGCGGGATCGCGAACGTCAGCCGGGACGACTGGCTGCGCATAGTGCCAGACAGCACGCTGCGGGTGGACGTCTGCGTGGCCGCCGCGAGGATCAAGCCGGGCAAGCCTGCGGCGGCCATGGTAGTCGACCGCGAGGGCATTTCCGGCGACGAGGATATGCAGATCCTCAGCCAGCTGACTCAGTTGGTTGCCCTGGGTCTCGAGGCCTTGCGCTCATTCGCCGAAGAGCACCTGGTGGCTCTCACCCTGCAACGGAGTTTCCTGCCTGCGACGCTGCCCGCGATACCCGGTCTGTCGATGGCGTTCCGCTATCTGCCCGCGAGCGATCAGGCTGAGGTGGGCGGCGACTTCTACGAGGCGCTGCCCTGGCGAGATGGGGTGCTCGTCGCCATCGGCGATGTGCAGGGCCACTCGCTGCACGCCGCGACGGTGATGGGGGAGCTCAGGCATGCGCTGCGCGCCTTCGTCAGCGAAGGGCATCCCCCGCTGGCGATCACCGGCCTGGTCAACGACGTCCTGCGCCGCTACCACCCGGGCATCATCGCCACCTTGTGCCTGGTGCAGCTGGACGCGGCGACCGGCGAGCTGTCCATCGTGAACTGCGGGCACATGCCGCTGCTGCTGGTTGGCGGCACAAGCGGGGTCTTCGTCGGCGAGGGCGGGCTCATGCTTGGCCTGACGCGCCATGAGCCGCATACGGAGACGGCCCTGTTGCCCGTGGGCGGCACCGTCCTGCTATACACCGACGGACTGGTCGAGGATCGCAAGATCATGCTCGACGCCAACCTGGAGAAGCTGCGCGGAGCCGGGCTGCAGGCTGCCGACGCTGACGTCGAGGCCTTCGCCAATCAGGTGATGGCCGTGTTCGGCCCGAGCGAGGACGACGTCGCGATGATAGTCCTGCGCAGAATCGGTTAACCCGCGTCGATCGCCTCGGAGAGGCTCGAATGAATCGACAGAATACGGCCGACGCCTATCAGCTGGAGCACGCGGCGCACCGAACCGTCCGGCGACACGGCTAGCCGGAGCTGGATGCCGCGCGCAACCGCCGCCTCATGGGCGAACACCAGCGCGTGCACCCCCGAGGAGTCACAGAAGGACGTGGACGTCATGTCCGCGATCACCAAGTCGACACCGGGTTCCAGCGCCGCGAGTATCTGATCGTGGACCTGTTCGGAGTTAGTGACGTCGATCTCGACCGGCAGCACCACGACAATCGGCATGGTCCGCGCCGTCTGATCGTTCATTACTCGGCCACTCCCGCCTCTCCCCCTGTCAGGACAAGGTTACCGTGTTTTCGCCGGTTAGATGAAATTTCCTTGTCCGGTATTCGAGCCGCGAGGCCCCTGGTTCGCGGCTCCTAGCCTGCTAGGAGCCGCGGCCGAGGCGTCGGTATTTAGTCGGTATTTACAGGCCGGTGACGGCGGCCTGGGCGGGGTGCTCGACGGTGAAGCGGTGCTTGATGGTCGCCGACTCGCGCGGGGCTAGGTCCAGGTTCCAGGTGAACTCGCCCAGGTCGTCGGTCTCGGCGGGAGGCGGGGTGGTCTCGCGGGCGCGGACCTTGATGTCACCGTCGGTGGAGACCGGGATGTGGTCGTGGACGCTCACCGTTGCCGTGCGCTCACGGTGGTTGTCCACCGTGATCTCGTAGGCGATGTCGATGGTCCTGGTGCCGCCGAGTAGGGCCTTGCTCGTGGTGCGGCGGCGCAGCTTCCGCTCGACTTTGATCTGGTCGTCCACGCCGAGCTGGACCTCGAACTCCTCGCCGGGAGCGACCATGTCCAGGTGCGTCTCGCCCACGAACTGCGCGCCGTGGAAGATCCGCGCCCGGCCGGGGAGCAGGAGCAGGGCCCCGTTGGTGACGGTGGCACGCAGGTAGGCCTCGGGGGCGAGCACGGGGACGGTCAGATAGTCGAGGACCGCGTCCGCCTCGAATTGGGCGACCATGGTCTTGTGCGGGCCGCCGTCGCCGGGCACCGCTAGGGGGCGGGCCACCGTGTAGGTGAACCCGGCCCCCGACTCGCTTTCGGCCTGCTCGGCCGGGAGCATTCTCGCCTTTGCGGCCTTGCGCCCCCGCCCCGCCGGTCCTGCCACCCCGGCAAAGGCCACGACGCCCGGCTCGTCGGGCGGGGGCGGACCCGGAGCAGACTCGGGGGCCATGCTCCTCCCCGCCGCGAGCAGGGCGCCGGCTGGAGCGCGTCGGGCCTGCGGGCGGCCGATGTACCAGGGACTGAGCTCGGGCAGCGTCCGGCTCTGGCCCTGGCGGGTCGTCGACAACACGAGCGCGACCTCGGGCCAGTCCTCACCGGTCTGCTGGGTGATCTCGGCGAGGTAGGACACGTTTAGCCGCTCGCCGTCGAGCACCAGGTCGTACAGCGGGCGCCAGGACGCGCCCGACACGTGATAGGTGAGGTCGATCTCGGCCTCGGTGGCCGCGCGCGCCTCCAGGTCGAGCGTGACCTCGACGAACTCGACCTGCTTGCCGCCGCCCTTCTCGGCCGCCTGCAGGCGCGCCTCCGCCGCCGCGAGCTCCCGCTGCGCGGCGCGCTTGCGCGCCGCGATCTCGCGCCGCCGGGCGAGCGTGTTCGCCGTGGATGCGGAGAGATGGCCGGCCATCCCCGACAGCTCGTCGTACCCGGCCCGGCCGGAACTTACTGCCCGGGCGAGCGAGGTGGCCGCGGCCTCGGACAGGTGCGTGAGGAACCCGAGCCCTGCCTGCTCGGCCGCGTCCTCGTCGTCGATGCCTTGCACCGCATCGCGCCAACGCTCGACCTCGGCCCGCAGCCGCGCGGTCTGCTCGCGCAGCGGCTCGGCGCTCACCCGGCGGTGCACCTCGACGTTGAGCAGGCTGAGCTCGCGGCCGCGGGCGGCAACCCGCACGCTCGCGGGGTCCGCGCTCGCGGGGAGCTTCCCGACCACGAGGGACCGCGGCCCCGCCGCCAGCGGAGTCACGCCGGCGCGGACCACGCGCGCGCCATCGGTGAAGACGGTTACGTTGGTGATCGGCGCGTCGAGCACTGGTTCCGGTGTCGTCTCAGTCACGGCTGTGCTTCCTCCGCTCGCTTCCGGGCGCTTGAACCGATGCCTTCCCTCGCTCGGCAAAAGCGCCTCGCTCCTCACTCCAGGCACCGGCGCGCCCCTCAGCTCGCGGGGCGCCCCTCTTCCGTCCGCCGGGATTCCCCGGTGGCTCGCCCTCGGGCTACCTTTATAGCCTTTCATGCCATGGCATTCGGGTTCCGGTCAACAGTTATCGCGTTGCGCCCGGCGGCGAAGATCATCTCTTCGAAATCCATGGCGAAACCGCTGCTATAGCAGCTGAAACGCCATGGATTTATTTGAGGGAGAGGGCGGAGGCGGAGGGAGAGGGCGGAGGCGGAGGGAGAGGGCGGGGGCGGAGGGCGCGGAGGGCGGAGGCGGAGCGGGGGCGGTCGTGCATCCGTGGTTATCACTCCCAGGCGGTTTTCCGGGCGGACCAGGCGGTCGCGATGTCGGCGGCCAGGGTGATGTTGCCGCGGGCGACGTCCAGGTTGACTTCGACGCTCTTGCCCGCGGTGGCGCGCTGCATGTAGGCGAGGAGGAACGGGGTGACCGCCTTGCCGCGGACGTTCGCCTGGTCGGCGGCGGCCAGCGCCTCGGCCAGCACCTGGTCGTGCAGTGCGGGGTCGAGTTGTTTGTCCAGCGGCAGGGGGTTGGCGATCAGCAGGGCGGCGGTGTCGCCCAACTGGTCCCTGGCCGCCATCACCTCGGCGATCTTCGCCGCGTGGTCGAGCCGCCAGTCCAGTTCCTCGCCGGAGTCGGTGAGATAGAACGCGGGAAAACGGTTGGTGCGGTAGCCGACGACGGTAACGCCCTGGGTTTCCAGGCGCTCCAGGGTCGCCGGGATGTCAAGGATGGACTTCACGCCGGCCGACACGATGGTGATCGGCGTCCGTGCCAGCACGGTCAGGTCGGCCGACTCGTCGAGCGATTCAGCGAAGCCCCGGTGCACACCGCCCAAGCCGCCGGTGGCGAACACCCGGATTCCGGCCCTGTTGGCCAGCAGCGAGGTGGCGGCGACCGTTGTGCCGGCCGTTCGCCTCGTCGCCATGGCGAGCGCGAGGTCGCGGCTGCTGACCTTGATCACCGACTCGTCCTGGGCGATCCGCTCGAGGTCCGCATCGTCGAGGCCCACCTTCGGGACCCCATCGATCACGGCGATCGTGGCCGGGGTCACCCCGGCCTTGGTCAGCATCGCCTCGAACGACCGGGCGGCGGCGAGGTTGCCCGGCCTCGGCAGTCCGTGGGAGATGATCGTCGACTCAAGCGCCACCACGGGCCGTCCGGCCGCGAGCGCGGCATGGACGGCGGGCGATATCTTCCAGACCGTTGGCATGGCCCCGACCATACCGGCCCGCACCCGGGCATTGCCTCGCTTGACGTCATCAACGCCATGGCGGTGCTCGCTATCCACGAAGTCCACTACACCGATCCAGAGCTAGTTGTAGTCGGTCTTCGATAAGGGAGTCGTCGGCGGTCTGGAGGGTCTAGCCAGGCTCATCGGTGGGCGAACTGGTGGGGTGCCGCCCGGTTGGAGCGAAGCGCTAAAGCGTCAGTGCCCAACGTTCATGATCAATCCATTTGTCGTTGATGCGAATGAACCTTGGCGAGATCCCTTCACAGGTGAAGCCCATTTTCTCGACTAGCCGCTTTGAGGGACCGTTCTCGGGCTGAATGTCTGCCTCAAGACGATGGAGTTCGAGACTTCCGAACGCGAGGTTAATGACATAGGCAAGCCCGGCAGAAATGTAACCCATCCTGGCATATTTCTCAAACACGCCATAACCTAGGCGACCTCGATAGTAGGGTTCGCGCTCGATGCCAGTCAAGCTTACAAAGCCAACAATTGAATCCGAATCTGCGTCGCAGATGACAAAGAAGAACGAATTTTCGTCATCGAATCTCGACAAGTATCGCTTGAATTCATCGGATTTAGTCGGTAGCTTGATCCACTTTTGATGAAACAGGAAGCTCTCCGCCGCCAAGGCAACGAACGCAGATTCATCATCAGCCCTAAGAGCGCGGACAATAGTCCGAGCACTCGCCAGTGAGATCTCCGAACCCATTGGCGCGACACGGACGTCGTCAGCGCTCGCCTCCGCGGGAGGCAGCTTCTGCTCTGCTCGTGCAGTGGTCACCTAGCGAGAGTAGCGCACGAAGTGACTACGTTAAGTCACGATCAGGGCTAAGACCTTCGGACTTGGGCGCGGCAGGGCGCTGCCTGTTCTTTCCCTCGCTGGATGCGAGCCTGCCCGTTGGATGTGGGGTCACGCAGCGACGACGTTAGCGGTGGGTGGTGATGGTGGGGAGGAGGCTTGGGGCGCGGCGGGATTGGGTGGCCTGCTCGAAGGCGTAGGCGAGGGCCAGCAAGCGGGGCTCGGTCCAGTGCGGGCTTAGGAACGAGACGCCCACCGGAAGGCCCGCGACGTAGCCGAACGGGACGGTGATCGTCGGCCAGCCGGTCACCGCGCCCGGGCGGGAGGTGCCGAAGACGTTGTGGTCACCGAGGATGTAGTCGGTCAGCCAGGCCGGGTTGGCGGTCAGCGAGAAGATCGCGTCAAGCCTGTGCTCGACCGTGGGCGCCTCGACCGCGCCGACGGCCAGCCGGTTCGCGGCGCGGCGCAGCTCCAGGTACACGGGGTCGGCTAGGTCGCCGTTGGTCGCCTCCGCCGCGAGGAAGATCTCCTGGCCGAACCGGGCCAGTACCTGCGCCGCGTTCTGCTCGTTGTACTCGATCAGCTCCGCCAGCGTGCCTGGCACTGTCTGACCGGTGCCGTCCACGAACTCGGCGAGGTACTTGAGGTAGGCGTTGATCCCGTGCTTGAACTCGTAGTTCAGCGCGTCGAACTCCGGCTCGGTGACCTTGTCGATGCCGGGCAGGTCCACCGGGTCGATGACCACGGCGCCGAGCGCCCGCAACTGGTCCACCGCCAGGTCGAGCAGCGCCGCCGTGATGGCGTCGGCGCCCGCGGAGGCGGCCCGCCAGATACCGATCCGCGCTCCCTCAAGCGCCGCCGGGTCGAGAAAAGCGGTGTAGTCGGTTTCCCCGCCGGCGGACCGCTCTGGATGATCGTCGTCCGCTATTCCGAGGACGGAGAGGTCGGCGGGGTCAGCGGCGGCCATGGCGGAGAGCAGGATCGCGGCGTCAGTGACGGAAGCGGCTATCGGGCCCGCGGTGTCCTGCACCGTGGAGAGCGGCACGATGCCGGTCCTGCTCACCAGGCCGGCGGTCGGCTTGATCCCCACCACACCGCAGGCGCTTGACGGGGAGACGATCGAGCCGTCCGTCTCGGTGCCGACCGCCAACGGCGCGAGCCCGGCGGAGACGCCCACCGCCGACCCTGAACTTGACCCGGACGGGTTCCGGTCGAGCGCGTAGGGATTCGCGGTCTGCCCGCCGACGGTCGACCAGCCGCTGCTCGACCTGGTGGACCGGAAGTTCGCCCACTCCGACAGGTTCGCCTTCGCCAGAATGATCGCGCCGGCCGCTCGCAGTCGGGAGATGACGAACGCGTCCGGCGACCGCACCGGGAGCAGCGCGGGCGAGCCGGCCGTGGTCGGCGCCCCCGCGACCTGAACATTGTCCTTGACGAGGATCGGGATGCCCTCGAGCGCACCGCGCGGCAGGCCCTCCCGCCGCGCGGCATCGCTTGCGGCCGCCTGCTCCCGGACGTCGGGTAGAACCCTGATTACCGCGTTAAGCACGGGGTTCAGGTCCGCGATGCGGTCCAGGTAGTGCTGGGTCAGCGCGACGGCGCTGAGCCTCCCCTCGGCCATCGCCTGGCCCAGATCGGCCACCGTGGATGAGGCTGGATCGATGCTCGTGCCCGGAATCCCCGGGGACAGTTCGGGTGAGCTCTGGAAATCCGGCATGCGGGCAGGATAACGGCACAATACGGGCTCTGTAACGTGCAAAGACCTCTATGAATGCCACCGTGAGGAACTTAACGTCTCTGTGGGCGGCTCGGCGGCCTCGGCGGCCCTAGCCATCGAGACCACCCTCGGGGAGAGACGGTAGGTGCCTCGGTCATCGCCGAGCAGCAGCCCCGTATCACGCAATAGCGCGATATAGCGGTACATGCTAGGCAGCGGGATCGACGTGATCTCGGACAGCTCCCGAGCAGTGAGCGTGTGTCGATGCGGCGAGAACGCCTGCAGCGCGGCGAGCGCCCGCCTGGCGCCCTCACTCCCGGGCGCGGCCGACGCCGACGAGCGCGCCCCCGTCCCCTCGGAAGCACTGACAGCTGAATCGGTGGCCACTGAACTCTTTCTGAGCTAGCTCTTTCTTCAGAATGTGACGGGTGTGAACCGATTTTAGGGCAACCAGGACACGTGGCCGACGAGCAGCGCGTAGCCGATGAAGGCCACCGCGTCGATCAGGCTGTGCGCGATGATCATCGGGGTCGCCCGACGCCAGCGCAGGAACAGCACTCCGAAGATCACGCCCATGATGGCGTTGCCGATGAACCCGCCGAACCCCTGGTACAGGTGGTACGAGCCGCGCAGCGTCGCGCTGATCGCCACCGCCGCAACCGGGTTCACGCCGAGCTTGCGCAGCCTGGTCAGCAGGTAGCCGGTGACCAGAACCTCTTCGAGCAGGCCGTTCTGTAGCGCGGACAGGATCAGCACCGGGAACCGCCACCAGACGGCGGGCAGGCCCTCGGCCACGACGTTCACCGCGATGCCCGACTTGTAGGCGATGAAGTACAGACCCAGGCCGCTGAAGCCGATGCAGGCGGCGAGCGCCGCCCCGCGCAGGAAGTCGCGCAGCGGCTGGGTGCGGTCCAACCCGATCGCGGCCAGCCCGTCGCCCGCGCGAGCCAGCAGGTAGAGCGCAAGCAGCACCGGCGCCACGCCGCTGGCCAGGGAGTCCAGCTGCAAGAACAGGTCGAGCAGGGGACGACCGGGGGCCTGCGATCCGTTCAGCGTCACCGACTGCGCGTGAAGTGACACCCGCGCGGTCAGCGACCCGATGAGCGAGATGAACGCGTACAGGCCGCTGGCACCGAGCGACACCGCGAAGACGGCAATGATCTCCCAGCGGAGCAGCACGCGGTCCCGGCGGGTCAGCTCTGGGGAGTCATCGGGACGAGTGAGACGAAGCCACGCGATCGTTCGGGCAAACCGACTTTGATTTTCCCGGCCTTGACCTTCGCCCTCTGGGCCTTCACCCTCGCCCGCCACCGCCACTTGGGGCCGGCTCGCGTTTTCTGCGGGCTGGTCCCCCGGGGGGCTTGGGGGGCGGGAGTCCCCCAAGCGGGGAGGCACCGGGGGGTCTTCCCCCGGGGAAGGTACAGCGTCGTCCCCCGGGGGAGATACTGCGTCAGGCGAGGAGCGCGTCGAAATCGCCGTCCTGTGCGCCACCGATGAGCGCCTCGATCTCGGCACGGGTGTAGATCAGCGCCGGGCCGTTCGGGTCCGTGGGGTTGCGCACCGCGATCTGTCCGTCGGGCAGCCTGGCCATCTCCACGCCGGCGTCCGCCTCGCCCGCAAGCCGCCACGTCAGGTCGGGCAGGTCACCTGCGGGCATTCCGTTGTAGACCCCGTCGGCCATGGCCTCTCAGATCTCCTTCAGCATCCCTGCCAGGATCTCCCTGGTCCGGTCGGGTGACGTGCCCGCCACCGAGAGTCGTTCCATCACCGCAGCGTACCGCTCGACTTCCTCTTCCTTGTCGATGTAGTGCGCGCCCGTCAGGTACTCCATGTAGACGATGTCGGGAAGGTCCGTCTCGGGGAACCGCATGATCATGAACGGGCCGCCCTCGGCCGCGTGCCCGCCATATTTGAACGGCATGACCTGCAGCGTGATGTTCGGCTCGCCGATCACGTCCATCAGCCGCTCGATCTGCGCCACGTGCACGTCACGGCCGCCCATCGGGCGGCGGAGCGCGGCCTCGTCGACGATCGCCCAGAACCTCGGCGGGTTATCCCGGCTGAGCAACTGCTGCCGGCCCGCCCGGAGCTGCACGCGCCGCTCTACTTCGTCCGGGTCCAGGCCGGGGGAACCCTGCTGGATGACCGCCCGCGCGTAATCCTGGGTCTGCAGCAGGCCGGGCACGAACTGGACCTCGTACACCCGGATGAGCTGCGCGGCCTCCTCAAGCCCCACGAAGACGTGGAACCAGTCGGGCACCACGTCCTGGAACTTCTGGTACCACGGGGTCGCGTTCGCTTCGTGGGTGAGCTGGATGAGCTTGTGGCGCTCGGCCTGTTCGGAGACGCCGTAGAGCTCGAGCAGGTCGGTCACGTCGCGTTCCTTGAACGAGACCCGGCCGAGCTCCAGCCGGCTGATCTTGGACCCGGAGGCGCGGATATGGTAGCCAGCGTCGTCGCGGGTGATGCCCGCCGCCTCACGGAGCCTGCGGAGCTGGGCGCCGAGCAGCATGCGGAGCACCGTCGGGCCGCCGGCCGGAGCGGCACCCCCAGGCGCACTTGCTGTCAACGCAGTCCCCTCTCAGGCGTTCCAACGGGCCGGCTATCCCCGTTCACCAGCACGTCCTTCGCCGGGCCACAGATGCACGCATCGTCTGCACGAGCTGTACGCACTTGCATGTGGTCATGCATGTGGTCATGCATGTGGCCATGACGCTGGAATGATACCGCGCTCAGTGCCGCTGCACGAGTTTCCGGCAATACTAAGGAAGCCAGGACAGAATTGGGCATCGGCAATCGACGGGCCAGTAGCTGTCCGTGGCCGGCCAGCGCGAAACTTCGCGCAGCTGCGCACTATGCTTCGATCGTCAGCGCGTTTACGTTAGGGCAGCCCATGTTCAAGTCATACACCGGAGGCGGCACCGCCTTCGCCAGCATTGAGACGAAGCTGTCTGGCGGCTCTCCGGACGACCCGGGTCTCCCCGTCACGATGCGCAAGGCGGTCAGGTTCATGCTGGCCGGCGCCGCCGTCACCGGCGTGTTCGCCATCTTCGAGGTCATCGCCACGATCGTGGACAAGAACTCGATCGACATCAACGGGAAGCCACCCACGTCCTCGGAGCTAGCCACCGGCATCGTCATCCTGATCGTCTCCTACGCCGTCTACATCCTGCTCTGGGTGCTGATGGCCCGGTTCAACCGCGCAGGGCAGAAGTGGGCGCGCATCGTGTCATCGGTGCTGTTCGCCATCTCTACCTGGCAACTCTACGAGACTGTCGACTCCCTGCACGGCGGAATGGTCATCACCGCCGCGGACGTCATCTACATCGTCTTCACCATCGGCGCATGGGCGGCGGGCGTGGGCGCGATCGCCATGCTCTGGCGGCCGGACTCCACCGCGTACTTCAACGCACGTTCCATATCGCGGCGGTAACTGGTAACGCCGGGGCGATAACGCCGTTCGCGACGGACGGTAAGCGACCGGCAACGCTTGTCGCTTCCTCCCGACTTCCCGGCTACCGCACCGGATTCGCCGGACCCCTCTGGACTAATCCCACCTGCGGGCGTAAGTAGGGGTAAGAGGTCTATCGACCGGATGGTCTAGACCCTTACTTGGTACTTGGGAGGGGAGCGGCGCCGTGGCACACGCATGGATGCCGGAGGCTAAGCGCATCCGGGCGGAAGCGGACGGAGGCCCCCTCGGCGGCGGTGCCCCGCGCGCGGTCTGGCTCACCCTAGGCAGCCCGGTCGGCGCCGTCTCCGTGCAGTCGGCCGCACAGCGACTGGTCGGCGAGCACCGCCCCTGCCACCTGATCTGGGACCCGGCAACCGGAGAGATGGCGCAGCTTATCTCGGTGCTGCGGGCCGGCCGCGCGCTCGGCGCGCCGGACCGGCTCGACTGGGTGCCAAACCAGGTACGGCGCCGGCCGGAGAACGTGAACGCCGAGGGCCGGGTCTGCGTGCAGATCGGCGTGCTCGCCCTCGCCTCCGAGCCGTTCACCGACGGCCCCCTCGTCGGCGTCGACGCGATTACCAGCTGGCTCGACTCCTGGGGCGTCGCGCGCCGCTGGCCGGACGGCCGGCCCGCCGCCTGGCCCGACGACGGCAAGGCCATTGGTAGGTCTGGCGGCGGGATCGGCAGCTGCGCGGCCTGGGCGCGCGGTGGCCACTTCGGTGCGTCGCAGGTCCCCGGGTGCGACCACGCTGGCCCCGGCGCGATCGACATCCACCAGCTCACCGGCAACGCGTCGCACCACGGGCTATCGATGCGCAGCGCCAGGGACCTGTCGGCATCGCTCGCCGCGGCCGCGCTCCCGATTCCCGTCTGAATTTTGCTGGTCGGACTAGGCGGACGCGCCCACGCCCGCTTCCTCGCTACCGCGTAACGCGAACTCTGGTCGTACCCTGCCCCACCCGGCGCCCTATTTTCGGGTCAGTCTGACCACGCGATCCACCTTTCTATCAGTTTTTGCTGGACAAATCATCGTAAAACGGGCATGAAAATGGTCAGAACTGATAGGAAGGCGAAAAAAGTGGTCAGAATCGATAGGAAGCTGGCGGGTTCGGAGAAGCAAGGCTGTTACGTCGGAGGCATCACAGCGTTAGCGGGACGGTTGCGCCGGATGTCGCGAGGAGGCCGGGGTAGCCAGGCAGGAGGCGGGGCGCCGGGGAAGGCCGTGGTAGCCAGGCCCGGAGGCGGGGCGCCCGGGGATGGCGTGGTAGCCGGGCGGGAGGCGGGGCGCCCGGGGGAAGTCATGGCAGCCGGGCCGGAGGTGGGGCGCCGGGGGACGGTAAAACACGGGACCGTTCGGGATGATGGTTTTTGCCTTTAATCTTGGTTGGGTGAACGACCGGCTGGTGTGGATCGACTGCGAAATGACCGGGCTCGACATCGAGCGAGACGCGCTGATCGAGATCGCGTGCGTGGTGACCGACGCGGAACTCAACCTTCTCGACGGCGGGATCGATCTGGTCATCAAGCCGCCGGCCGAGGCGCGTTGACCAGATGAGCGACGTGGTGCGCGAGATGCACACCAAGTCGGGCCTGCTCAACGACCTGTCCGGCGGCATGGCGCTCGGCGAGGCCGCGGATGCCGTGCTCGCCTACGTCAAGCACCACGTGCGTGAGCCGCGCAAGGCGCCGCTGTGCGGCAACTCGATCGCCACCGACCGCTGGTTCATCGCCCGCGACATGCCAGAGCTCGACGCCTGGCTGCACTACCGGATGATCGACGTTTCCTCGGTCAAGGAGCTGGCGCGGCGCTGGTACCCGCGCGCCTACTTCGCCTCGCCGAGCAAGCACGGCGGGCACCGGGCGCTGGCCGACATCACCGAGTCAGTGCAGGAGCTGCGGTACTACCGCGAGGCCGTGTTCGTGCCCCAGCCAGGGCCCGACTCGGCGCATGCGCGGGAGATCGCCGGCCGGTATCGAGAACTCCAAACCGGCTACCGCGTAACCCGTTCGTAGGCACTGCGGGAGACCGCTATACTCGTGTTGGCCTTCTGCTGAAGGTCCATGGTGGGTGTAGCTCAGCTGGTAGAGCGCCAGGTTGTGGTCCTGGATGCCGCGGGTTCAAGTCCCGTCACTCACCCCATGTTGCAAGGCGGGTGACCTGCAGTTTTAGCGGGTCACCCAATTTTTTTCTAACTGCGTGGTTAGAAACTTGGCTAGAAGCGGGATGTGACGCCGATCACATGTAGTCCTGTGGCGGCTGTTGCTGTGTTGTGGCGTCCCGATCCCAAACGCGCTGCGCGCTGCGGATCCGCGACGGCCGAGATGGGCGGGCACGACAAGTGGCGCGAAGACGCTGACGCACAGCATTGCAGTCCCCCGCGGACAATTGACCCGGCGGCCCGATGGCCTTCGACTACCTTCTCGGGCGTGAGCCACGCAAAACGTCGTCCTGATCCTCGGTGGCTTTTGAGAATGCCACGGTGGCGCCGGGGAGTGACGGGACTCGAGTCAGGCGGGGTCTTCGTCTTCCTCGTCATCGTGTCTAGGCCGAAGGTCCTGCCTGCCCGAACAGCCGTAGCGCGATCGTCTTCAGGGCCGCCGCGTCGAATTCGCCGTTTATGCCCGGTCCTTTCACGCGCGCCGTCGTTCCGTCGCCGAGGATCGATAGCTCCGCCGTCGGGTTGGATCCCGTGCCGGGGCGGAACAGGGACACCGTTCGTGCTGTCTTCTTGTGGAAGGCGTTCGCCGGGGCGTTCCTGATCATCGACTCGGACAGGTACTCCGCCGCGAAGTCCGGGGTGACGAGCAGGTGGTTGAACTGCCAGCTCAGCGGCTCCAGCGCCAAGGTTTCCTTACCCTGTCCGGCAGTGAATGACGGGACTTCCATGACAATGCCGCGGACCGGGACGGCCGCGTCGCCCACCGCGAACAGTGTTAGCGGAGCCTGCTTCGGCGAGACTGAGGACGTGACGATGAAGGCGGGACGGAAACGGGCCGCCAGGGCGACTCCCAGTTTCGGGCTGACCGCGTAGCAGGCGAGCGGGTCGTAGCCCTGGCCTGGGGACTGCTCGATGAGGAGCCCGCGTTCGAGCATCTGATTGGCGCGGTCTTCGGTGATCTTGCTGCGGTCCTCGGCCCTGAGATGGTTCCACGACCTTGCGAGGGCTTCCCAGGACGTTCCCCCCAGGACGCACAGGTCTACCCCGGACAGCGTGGTGAGGACCACCGGCTCATCGGTCCCGCTGGCCAGCTCGGCGAACAGCGCGCGGGCTTCATCGCTGCGCTCGGCGGCGGCGGTGTCGAAGGAGATCGGCATCTAGAACAAGCTCCCTACGGTCGAGTCCCAAGCGGCGCTCGCGGCATGCCCGGCATCGTCGGCGACCCGCACGACTGCCTGCCCGGTGTCATCGGCCGCCTTGACGATTATGTGGCCGCCGCGTCCCCGACGTCGCGCAACTGCGCCCGGTGGTGGTACAGGAAATCCCCGGCCAGGTAGGCGCCGGTCGCGGCGATGGCGACCTCCCCCACGCCCGGGATCACGTCCATGACCACTTCGGCGCCGAGCAGGTCCGCCGTCAGGAACCCGCCGTTGACGACGGCCGCGCCGCGGTCCGCCCAGCCGGCCGCGCCGCCGTCCTGCGGGGTGATCAGGGTCCCGGCGTCGGCCAAGAGGCCGAGGCCGCCGAGCGCCCGCCCAGCCCACTCGATCCCGGGGGCCGCCCGCTCTGCCAGTTGCACGCTCGACGGCTCGAACGCCGCCATCGCGTCGCGCTCGGCGCCCGCCCGCTCGATCGCGGCGGCGGTCTTCGCGAACGCCGACCGGGTCTCGCCGACGGACGCACCTTCAGCCATCAGCCGGGCGGCCTCCGCCAGGTTCTCGTCTACCGGTTCCAGGAGCCTCGCGGGGTGCCTCGCGATCTCCGCGAGGACAGAGATCCACCGGTCGGCGGTCAGGATGTCCAGCGGCGAAAGGGCCGCCTCAAGCCCCGTCCGGTAAGGCTCCGTGCTCTCCCACCAGGCCTTGAGGTCGAACTGGGTCAGGATGCCGGCGGCAGCGGCCAGGTACTCCCGGTGGAGCTGCTCCGCCTGCACGCGGATGGCGGCCAGGGCGGTCGCGGATTCGGCCAGGTCGCTGGTCAGCTGGGGGACCTGGGGAGCTCTGCGGCCCAGGTACTGCTGGTTGGCCAGCTCGGCGGCGGCCTGGCGTTCCAGGGCGTCGGCTTCGGCCTGGCAGCCGCTCAGGCGGGCAGACCAGCGGACGGCCGCCTCGCTGAGCTTGGCCGCCGTGCCAGCGGCCTGCGCTAGCGCCTGGACGAGGGCAGTCTGCCTGGCGCGTGCGACCGCGGCGGCCTTGCCTTCCCAGCGTGTGAGGTCAATGCCGGTGACCTGGTTCCGGGCCGCCGTGATTTCGGCCGCTGTCTCGGCATAGCGGCGGGCGAGAGCGAGGGTTGACCCGACGTCGCCGGGGGCCGGATCGAAGCCCAGCGCGGGCATGGGGCGGGCATAGCCGTCGTTCGCGCCGAACACTAAGGTGCCTCCGACGCAAGCGCCCGGTCGGTGCTGGCGAGTCCGGCGGCGGCACCGTCGATCCAGGTCGCGAACCAGGTCAGCTCCCTGCCCAAGCTGTCCAGAGCCGCCCCGAGAAACTGGTCGGCCTGGTCCAGCTCGTCCGCGAGCTCGTTCGCCCCCGCGACCTGGGTGTCCAGCGCCCGGACGGCACGGATCACAGGCGAGAGCCTGTTCGCCGCAGCCCGCAGGCCGACGACGGCATCCGCGGTGGTGACATCGTCGATCCGCAGATCTGCCATCCCAGCCATCCCAATGTGTCCGACCCTCACACCGATGAAACGTCCACTCGACCCGGCTGGTTCACCCGATCGCCAATCGCATATATCCGTACGGCCCGCCGCGCAGCGTTCCACGAGATCAACGGCGCGCTCGATGGCCGCCGGGCGGCGGCCTTCTGTCCGGTGGGCCTTAAGGGCAGCGTCCAGCGCGTGCGGCGGAGCGTGCTCGGCAAGCTCGGCCTGGACAATCCGGTATCCCGCACGGGCGCCCTCCACGCCGCCGTGGACGTGATGGCGAACGATGAGCGCCAGGATGACAGGATGCCTGCGCGCACCACGTCGTACTGCCGGAATTCGGGCACCAGCTCCAGGAGCCCGGCAGGCGGCCGGGCGGCAGTGGGCCGGTCAGGAGGTTCGGGACGCTTGGGCGGCCGGGCTGTGGGTCCGGCTGTTCAACGCCAAGAAGGACGCGGCCGACGGCGGTGGCCCGCAGCTCGACCGCCTTGCAGGTGAGATCGGCGACCGGCTGGCCCTGGCAGCCCTCGGCGACGGGTGACCAGGTAACGGTGCTGCCGGTCTTGCAAGCAAGTGCGGACAGAGCCGGTCATCCGGCTTGCTTGCTCTTGACGGACGGCGAATGCTTCGCGGGCGTGGGCACCCCGTTGCGCCCGTTCTGATGTCTGCTGGAACGGCTGCCAGGTGGCGGCGCGGGTCTCGGTGAGCCGACATTAGCTGCCTGCGCGTTTGCGCGGTCGATGGCGGCTGCGAGGCCGGCGCCGTAGGCGCCAGCGGCTCTGGCGAACGCGGCCGCGAAGCGGGTGGGCTGGGCCCGTGCCTGGTATCGGACCTGGGCAAAGTCTTGTCGTAGCTGGGTTCCCCATCGGGGCTCGGCCAGGACGAGGGGGGCCAGGCCTCACCCACCCTCGTCCACCAGCCCGACCCGCTTCACGACTTCGACATAGCCAGCTACAGCCTTGTCAAGACCCTGCCCGGCCCCGCAGCCGCCGGCGCCTACCTTGGCCTGCCCTGGGAACCCAAGCAGTCATTCCGGGCCGTCGCGGACTTCTACAGCCCGGCATAGGCCCCGGGCGACGCCAGTTCACCCGTCGGCCCGCCACCATGCACCGACGGCCGGCCGGGAAGCGGAAGCCCATCTAGCCAAGAAATGCCACACCCCATCCGCTGCCGCACCGCCTCGGCAAGAGCCACGGGTCGCCGGCTGGCAACTCTCCCGGGACGGGACAGAGTGGTTACGGGATCAGGGTCGGCGCGCCGCCGAGGCTGTCGGCCGCTCCGCGCGCGAGCACGGCGGACAGGCCGACGAGGGTGCCCGCCTTCGCGCCTGCGGTTGCCCGGACCTGATAGTCGCGCTCACCGAGGTACTGGTACGTGGTCTTGGAGAAGATCCACTCGTGACGCTCGCCCCACTGATCTGTCAGGGCGATCCCGAAGCCGTGTCGGCCAGCGGCGTCGATCGCGTCAGGTACGAACACCACGCCCGGGATCAGCGCGGTAGCCCGGTAGAGCGCCGCTTCCGTCGCGGATGGCAGGACTGCGCTGGTGAGCAGCCCGCCGATCGCCTGGAACGCTGAGTAGCTCTTGCTTTCGCCCCCGATGGCGGACCCGGCGTACACGACCTGCAGCAGCCTGCCCGGGTTGGTCGGCAGCGACCGCACCCACGCGTAGGTCGGGTGGTTAACCCCTACTTCCGTCGCTGGGTTCGCGCCGCCGTCGGCCGGCTGCGCCGCTGCCATTGGCGTGTCCTGGCCGTCCTGCCGATACATGCTCGGCTGGCCCGGCTCCTGCCCGTACCACGTCTGACGGACCGTCATCGGCTGCATGGTCCACGGCGAGGTGACCTCGTTGGCGTACTCGGACTCCTCTTTGATGTAAAACCACTGATCCGGACCGACTGTGATCGCGGGAGAGGACGCGCCGCTACCGCCATCTTGTCGAGGACCACAGTGGCGGTCGGGGCGCCGCCCGGCACCACGCTGACCTGCGGGGCGGGGGCTGACACGGCCGGGTGAGACCGGAACGGGCCGTTCGGGAACATCGTGACCGCCGCTGCCGCTGCGGCGGCTGCCACCGCCGCGACCGCCGCGAGCCCGCGGCCCCGGTGCCGGCGCGCGGCCGGCGTGCGGGTGCGGGGTTCGGTGGTTATCTGGTTCATGAGGTTCTCCCGGTGCATGGTGTGCCGTCCGGGAGGCAGGTCGCGGTCGGCCGGAACACCGAACCGCGCCCGGAGTTCAGCCAGTTCAACGTGCTCGTCGCTCATCGCCGTGCCTCCGTATCGGGCGGGAACGCGACCGCGTTCCCGCCTCTTGTCTGGCCGCCCGTGGCAGGGAGTTCCCGGAATTCTTCTGGAGCTCCTTTTCGGTGAGCCGCAGCAGCTTGGAGCGGGCCCGGGACAGCCGGGACCGCACCGTGCCGACCGGGATGTCCAGCGCCTCGGCCGCCTCCGCGTAGCTGAGCGCACACCACGCGCACAGCGCTAGCACCTCCAGCTCGGCGACGTGCAGGCGCGGCAGGCAGCGGTGCAGCGCCGCGATGCGCGCGGCATCGTCGAGACGCCCGCTCACGTGGTCCGCAAAGTCCGGAATGTCGAGGGGACGTTTATCCGCGCGATCGCTGCCCGCTGTCGCCGCGCCGCCCGGTGGTGACCCGCGCTAGGTTGGTCGCGATGCCCAGCAGCCACGGCTGCAGCGACCCGCCGTCAGCCGCTACCCGGTCCCGCGTCCGCCACGCTTCAAGGAACGTCACCGACATCACGTCTTCAGCCGCTGACCGTCGCCCGTCAGCCGGAACGCGTGGTTATACACCGACTTGGCGCACGCGTCGAAGATCGCGCCGAACGCGTCCGCGTCCCCGGCCCGGACTCGCGCCCGCAAGTCCCGTGATGGATCTGAAGGATCTTCCATGCCGTCAACTGGTCGGTACCGTCTCCCAAGTTCCCGTGATCCACATCACTGCCACGCCGGTACTGGTGGTCGGCGAGTCTGCCGCTGGCGAGCTTGATTAGGCGTCGAGCACGGTGACGCCGGGCAGATCGGTGAACCGGGCTTTGCGTCCCGGGTCAGCACGAGGCGGCCGGTCTCGGCGGCGTGCGCGGCGATGATCAGGTCGTGCGCGCCGCGCGGGCTGCCCGACCTGCGGACGTGGGCGAGCAGCCGCGCGTGGTGCGCGGCGGTGACCTGGGTGTAGTCGAGCACGGCGATGACCGAGTGATCGTGGCTAGCGCCCGCGCTCGGGCAGCCGCACGTTCTGGGGTATCCGCCAGTTCGATCCCGGTGCGGTATTCGGCGATGGTGACCGAAGCGACCGCTAGCTCGTCATCGTCTAGCCCCGAGCGGTCGATGGTTCCGCGTT
Organism: uncultured Actinomycetota bacterium; assembly: GCA_963778435.1. Classification (GTDB taxonomy): domain Bacteria; phylum Actinomycetota; class Actinomycetes; order Streptosporangiales; family Streptosporangiaceae; genus Trebonia. The sequence continues at coordinate 1,197 of CAVZUX010000024.1, read as the reverse complement.
CGTAGGCGATGAGGATGTTCGTGTCCAGGATCAGGCGTCGGCCCATGGATCGGGCACCTCCGAGGTCACCATGGCCAGAGCCGCCGAGATTTCCCTGGCGAACCCCTCATCAGGCGGCGGAGTGCCTTCCAGCGCGGTGCGCAGGTCAGCGCCGGTGCGGCGGTGGACCGGGCCGATCTCGGCTATCGGGTGACTTCCCCGGAGGATGGTCACCCTCTCGCCGCGCTCGACCGCGTCCAGCAGGTCCGAGAAGTGCCTGGACGCCTCGGTGGCGGACATGGTCCTCATACCGCCATGATATCTGAAAATCAGATTCCATGCATGCGCGGATGTGGATCGTTCCCGATGCCACTTGCCAGCACTTTCCGGCGGCTGGCCTCCTGCCGCGCCCGCAGTTCCGCGAGCCCGGCGGCGCCCGCTGACCCCGAAGAGCGGAAGCCCGGCGCGAACTGGGCACGCAACAGCGCGTGAGCTCACCGGCCACCGCCAGCCCCCGGCCCGCGTGTCCCAGCTTGCGGCACCCCGGTGACAACCCTGCTGGGAGCGCATCCTGATGACAACAAAACCGGGGAGTCAGTGACAACTACCGCTGGGGAATCAGCATCAGGAACCCTGGTCACCCGACCGCCCGGTGACAGGTATCGCTGGGGTCACAGCTGACCCGGGCGGGTAGTACCATCTCGCGGGAACCCCCTGCCGCTGCCGCGCCGTCCCGGCGGGCGCGGCCTTCGCCGCGCAGGGACGCATGGCCGCAGTGCCCGGCCGACTGCCGCTGATCGAGCCCATGCTCGCCGCCCCGGCCCGCGACGTGCCCGCCAATACTGATGACTGGGCCGCGGAGGCCAAGTGGGACGGCGCGCTTCACTGAACTTCGCAACCGGTTCGCCCCAGGGCCATCGTTCGGCCGGCCGTAGCCGCAGGTCCGCGATGACCTTCCCGGGTCGCGGACCGCCCGCGGCGCCCGCCACCAGGCCAACCCGGCTGACAGGCCGCGGGCCAGGCCGGTCACCCGCATCGCCTCGCACAGCAAGACGGCCCCGGCCTGTGAGACCAGGCCCGGCCGTCCGCCGACACCACGACGCCGTCGGCGCGTGCACTATTCCTCACCCGAAAAAGTGCCTTCGACTCGAACCGGATGGGACCCTAGACAAGCCCTATCCTCCCAGGTAAAAGGCACTTTCTCATTTATACCGGTAG